>JAZSIE010000014.1:0-134310 GCA_045533655.1 Acutalibacteraceae bacterium | reverse complement strand
ACTTTGTCTTCTTCTCTCACAACATAATCTTTTGGAGGTCTGCCTTTCTTCTTCAAAGCTATTCCACCTTCAAGCTTTCTTTGTTTTTCATTGTGCCTACTGATAAAGTTGTGTATCTGCTCAAAGCTCAATCCTAATTTTTGTCCTATTTCCTTTTTAGTTAACCCTTGTTCTTTTAACTGCAAAATGTCTTTCTCGGATTCCTTAATGTGTCTGTAACTTCTTGGCATAGAAATTCCCCCTATGGTACTTTATTTTACCATAGGGGGTTGTTTTTTTTCTATTGTCCGTTTTTACTGGACTTGTTCAAAAAATCGGGAGTTCATTTTTTATTCTTCAACTTCTTCAGTTCCGTCTAAATCTAAAATTTCATTTTCACCGAAAATATCTATGTATTCATCTTCAGGTTCAGGGAGTTCGTTATATGCGTTATAAGCATCTGCTATCATATTGTAGTTTTTAATAATAATAAAACTTGAAATCGGAATACCAGCACCGAGAGCAATAATACCTAACGTGCTGAAAAGAGCAACTTCAGTTCCACCTTCTGGAATCATAAGTTCATAACGTTCAGCGTTAACTTTAAGTCTTTCAGCAAGTTTAACTTTCCATATAATGCCGTAAATACCAACAGTAATTACACTAAGGAAGAAAGCAAAACCATATTTCATAGTTTTCTTGCCGTCGCCTTCACAAAGAGCGTTAACGTTTTTACCTAACTTATGCCAAAAAACAATAGCATAAATGCCGAGAGTTATAATTGATAATAAAAAGAACTTAAAAGCACTTTTTTTAGGAATTCTTGCGTCCATAATAAAACCCCTTTTTTACCAGTATTTGTAACTAAAGATTATTATATATCATTGTTTCAAAAAAATCAAGGTGAATTACAATTTATTTGTAGATATTTATATATTTTAAATTTCTTTTTTTATTGACAATTTCTTACTTATGTGGGATAATTAAGAGAATTTAATTTATTATACTTATAAGGAGGAGTTTCTTTTGAAAAAAGAACTCGCAAAGCAATACGACCCTAAAAACGTTGAGGACCGTATTTATAAATCCTGGCTTGATGGTAAATATTTCCACGCTAAACGTGAAGAAGGGAAAGAAACTTATACAATAGTTATTCCACCACCAAACATCACAGGTCAACTTCATATGGGACATGCTCTCGATAACACTTTGCAAGATATTCTTATCCGTTGGAAAAGAATGTCTGGCTACGATACTTTATGGCTTCCCGGTACTGACCACGCTTCAATCGCAACAGAAGCAAAAATTGTTGAAGCAATGCGTAAAGAAGGCGTTACAAAAGAAGATTTAGGTCGCGAAAAGTTCCTTGAAAGAGCTTGGGACTGGAAAGCACAATATGGTGGCAGAATTGTTGAACAGTTAAAGAAAATGGGTTCTTCTTGCGACTGGGACAGAGAACGCTTCACTCTTGACGAAGGTTGTAACAAAGCGGTTAACGAAGTTTTCTGCCGTCTTTATGAAAAAGACCTTATTTATCGTGGTAACCGTATGGTTAACTGGTGCCCTTGCTGTAATACTTCAATTTCTGATGCAGAAGTTGAGTACGAAGAAAAAGATGGTAGTTTCTGGCATCTTTTATATACAGTTAAAGAAACAGGCGAAAAGTTAGAACTTGCTACAACCCGTCCTGAAACAATGCTTGGTGATACTGCCGTTGCAATAAATGCAGAAGATGAACGTTATAAACACCTTCACGGTTGTCACGTAATTCTTCCATTGTTAAATAAAGAAATTCCAATTGTTTGCGACGAACACGCAGATATGACAAAGGGTACAGGTGTAGTTAAAATTACTCCTGCTCACGACCCTAACGACTTTGAAGTTGGTAAGCGTAACAACTTGCCGGTAGTTCGTACTTTTACATACGATGGTCACCTTACCGGTGCAGAAGATAAACGTATTGCAGACGAACTCATAAACAGTGGCAAAGCCGCAGCAGATGAACCAGAAGTTCTTGATTGCGGTAAATACGCCGGTATGACAACTCTTGAAGCACGTAAAGCTATTCTTGAAGATTTGAAGGCTGGCGGCTATATCAAAGAGATTGAACCATTAAAGCACGAAGTTGGTACTTGTTACCGTTGTCACTCAACAATTGAACCAATGGTTTCAAAACAATGGTTCGTTCGTATGGTTCCACTTGCAGAGCCAGCAATTGAATCTGTTGAAAAAGGTGAAATCACCTTCGTTCCTGAAAGATTTACTAAAAACTACCTTAACTGGATGCGTGGTACTCGTGACTGGTGTATCTCTCGTCAGTTGTGGTGGGGTCACAGAATTCCTGCTTGGTACTGTGAAGATTGTGGCAATATGGATGTTTCAAGAGAAGCAGTAGAAAAATGTTCAAAGTGTGGTAGCACAAATCTTAAACAGGATGAAGATACACTTGATACATGGTTTAGCTCTGCTCTCTGGCCATTCTCAACACTTGGCTGGCCTGAAGAAACAGCAGATTTAAAGCATTATTACCCAACAAATACACTCGTTACTGGTTACGATATTATCGGTTTCTGGGTTAGCCGTATGATTTTCTCTGCATTAGAATATACAGGCAAAGCACCTTTCGATACTGTTCTTATTCATGGTCTTGTTCGTGATGCTCAGGGTAGAAAAATGTCAAAATCATTAGGTAATGGTATTGACCCACTTGAGATTATTGATACTTACGGCGCAGACGCTTTAAGATTTGCACTCGCAACAGGTAACAGTCCTGGTAACGATATGCGCTTCTCAGATGAAAAGATTGAAGCAAGCCGTAACTTTGCTAATAAACTCTGGAATGCTAACCGTTTCATTCTTATGAATCTTGATGAAGACGAACCGGCACCATATATTCCGGAAAATCTTGCAATAGAAGATAAATGGATTTTAAGCACGTTCAATAATCTTGTTAAAACAGTTACAAACTCACTCAATAACTTTGAGTTAGGTATTGCAGTACAAAATCTCTATGACTTTATATGGGACGTATTCTGCGACTGGTATATTGAAATTGCAAAAATCCGTCTTAATGGTGAAGACAAAGAAGCTAAAAAGACTGTAAAAGCAGTTCTTGTTTACGTAATGTCAAATACACTTAAATTACTTCACCCATTTATGCCGTTTATTACAGAAGAAATCTGGCAGGCACTTCCACACGAATGCGAAACAATTATGCTTTCTGAGTGGTGTAAATATGATGAAGCACTCAACTTCACAGTAGAAGTTGAAGCTATGGAAAGAATTATGACTGCAATTAAGGCTATTCGTAACCGTCGTGCAGAAATGAACGTTCCGCCATCAAAGAAAGCAAAACTTTACATTGAAACTAAATATTCTGATGACTTCAAAAATGGTTCTGCATTCTTTACAAGACTTGCTTCAGCATCAGAAGTAGAAGTTGAAGAAAAATACGAAAACGAAATTGAAGGTGCAGTTTCAGTTATTACAGAAGCAGCAAGAATTTACATTCCACTTAATGAACTTGTTGACTTTGAAGCAGAAAAGGCACGTCTTAACAAAGAATTAGAAGCAGTTAAAAAGGATTTAGAGTTTGTTGAAAATAAACTCAATAACCCTGGCTTTATGGCAAAAGCACCTGAAAAAGTTGTTGCAGCACAACGTGAATCTCAGGAAAAATATAAAGCAAAAATCGCTATGCTTCAAGAAAGTCTTGCAAAACTTCAATGACGTTTTGTGAAGCGTTAGATTATATTCATTCTTTACTAAAATTTGGTATCCATCCAGGTCTTTCCAGGGTGGATACCTTGTTGCAAATTTTAGGTAATCCACACAAAAATATAAAATGTGTGCACGTAGCGGGAACTAATGGTAAAGGCTCAACGTCTACTGCGATTTCAAACGTGTTAATTGAAGCAGGGTATAACGTCGGTCTTTACACTTCGCCTTACGTTACCGATTTTCTTGAAAGAGTGCAATATAACGGCAAACCGATTGATAAAGAATTATTTTCACAATGTGTTGAAATTATAAAACCAGAAATTGAAAAAATGTCAGAAGACGGGGCACAAATTACTGAATTTGAAGCACTTACGGCTACTGCGTTTTTATGCTTTTCAAAACTCAACGTTGACGTGCTCGTTTTAGAAGTAGGGTTAGGTGGTAGGCTTGATGCTACAAACGTAATTCCTACACCACTTGTAAACGTGATTACATCACTTTCTTTAGACCATACAGGTGTCTTGGGCGACACAATAGAACAAATTGCATTTGAAAAGTGTGGTACAATAAAACAGAACGGTACTCTTGTTTGCTCTTACAATCAGCCAGAGAGTGCTATGAATGTTATCAATACTATCTGTGACGAAAAATGTAATTCTGTTATTGTACCCGACAAATCTTCCGTATCAATAAAAAGTCAAGATATCTTCGGTACTAACTTTATTTATAACAAACAAGAGTACCATATTTCGATGTCTGGCACACATCAGGTGCAGAATATGACTACCGTTATTGAAGCTGTAAATGTTTTGAAAACTAAAGGTTATAATATTACAGAACAGAATATCAAAGACGGAATTAAGAAAACAATTTTACCTGCAAGGGTAGAAGTAATAAGCAAAAAGCCATTGGTAATTCTTGATGGCGGTCATAATGAAGACGGTGCAAAAGCGTTTTACAATGCAGTAAAAGAATGTTTTGACAGCAACAAAAAACTTTTTGTTATTGCCGGTATGATGAACGACAAAGCAGTCGAAGACTCATTAAAACCATTAATTTCAAAAGCAGATACGTTCGTTGCAGTAACACCTGAAAACCCAAGGGCTATGAAAGCCGGAATTTTGGGTGAAATAGCAAAAAAATACTGCCACAACGTGACTTTATGTGACAATGCAAATTCTTCGCTTGATTTAATAAAACCTGGGATTACAGAGAATGATATGTTATTTGTAGTCGGCTCACTTTATTTAGCGGGCGAAGTAAGAAATAAACTTTTAAAAATGTTTGACTGAGCAACTTATTTGTGTTAAAATACAAAATAGATTTTTTAAGAAAGGAGCGTTTTTGTGGTTGAGTTTGATGCTTTCGCAGGGGATATTGCACTCGGCGGTCTGCGTAGTATGTTAGAAATTAAAATACTCGTTTGTTATATGCTCTCACGTGTAAAAGAGCCAATGACAAGAAAACAACTCTGTGACTGCCTTCAGGAAGAAGGTCTTGTTAATTTCTTCGATTTAAACGAAGCGATTGACGATTTACTCAAGCAAAAAATGTTACAGGAAGAAGAGTATCTTAATGAAACTTGCATAACCGTAACAGAAGCGGGTAGAAGTAACGCAGAAACTCTTGAAACAACACTTACTAATACGTTAAGAGAACGCTCCGTAAAATCTGCTTTAAAAATGCTTTCAAGAGCAAAGGCAGAAAGAGAAACAAACGTAGAAATAGAGAAAACCGAAACTGGCTATAACGTAACTTTTAAAATAGATGGACTCGGTGAAAATCTTTTAACTGTATCTTTATATGCTGCTGATATTTTACAAGCCGAGCATTTAAAAGAGAATTTTTTAAATAATCCATCACGGATTTATTCGCAGATTATAGATGTTTTAACAGCAGAGTAATGATGAATAAACAAAAATTATCAAATTAAACAACCTATCATTTAAAAGTATCTGACTTTAAATGATAGGTTGTCTGTTTTTTGTGTAATTATACTCGTGTTATATATCAGGCGAGCCCAGCTGCACCAAGAAAAACACCAAATAAAAAACTTAAGGCTAAAGCAATAAATGGTACAAAGGCTAATTTTTTACCCAAATTGAGGTCTTTCTTCGCTTTTTGAAGAACTTCCATATCTGCAGGATTTTGAGGGTTAACAACTGGTTCGTTTAAGCCGCTTGACATAATCCAGATTACGATTGATAAAATAAAACCGATACCAAACATTAAAATAGTTGCTACAATACCAAGAGTTTTAATGTTTTTAGCTTTATCTGCATATTTCATAAGTTGAATATTATTGTTTTGGAAGTTTGGTTGCGGTGCGTATGGTGCACCGTATTGAGGGTTGTACTGATTGTTTGCAGGTTGTGTGTATTGAGGATTTGGTGCAGAATACGCCTGCTGGTTAATATTGGTTTGTGGTTGTTGTGTAGCGTTGTTGCTTATCGCATTACCACAATTAGAACAAAAAGCTTCATTTGGTTGGAGCTCTTTGCCACAGTTTGGACAAAACATAATTAAATCTCCTTTTAAAAAAATATAAGTAACTTTTTGTCGAAGTTACCTATACAATATAACAAATTATTACTATAAAATCAAGCGTTTTAAGAAAGTGATTTATTTGTGCAGGTTAAAATAATCAGTTCTGCTTCCTTACAATAGAATATTCATCGCCATTCTTAAAATACGGGCATTTCGTTTCAGTTACCGTACTTAAAAATCTTAAATATTCATCTTCATCAAGGTTTATATCACAATAATATTCATCAAATTCTTCGTCATAGCAATAGTTCTGACACATATCACAAATCATATTTTACAATCCCTTTACTAAAAACTAACTACTAACACCTAACAACTACTTATGATACTTCCCATTATTATTAATCTGGAATGCTCTGTAAATCTGTTCTAAAAGCATAACTCTCATAAGCTGGTGGGGGAAGGTCATTTTAGAAAACGAAAGTCTTAAATGAGCCTGTTCTTTAATAATATCTGCAAGTCCAAAAGAACTGCCTATTATAAAAACAATGTTACTTTTACCGGAAAGTGAAATTTTGTTGAATTTATTTGCAAGACCTTCGCTTGAAAGCAGTTCTCCTTCAACACATAAAGGTATAATAAAAGCATTCTGTGGAGTCTTTTTTATAATTTCAACCGCTTCTTTTTCGAGCGCAGTTTTAATTTCTGTTTCCGAAGGATTTTCAGAAAGTTTAACGGGGGTTAATTCAATAATATCTAACTTGCCGTAAGGTGAAATTCTTTTTGAATATTCTTTTACCGCATCACTTAAATATTTTTCTTTTAATTTCCCTAAACAAATTACTGTAATATTCATATTATTCCAATCCTATATACCACGCTGGGTTAACTCTTGTACCGTTGATTCTTACTTCAAAGTGAAGGTGAGCACCAAATGAGTAACCAGTGTTACCAACTCTACCTATAGCGTAACCTTTTGTAACATGGTCGCCAACGCTTACCATAAGTGAATCGTCGAGCATATGAGCGTAAAGCGTTTCAACGCCGTTGCCGTGGTCAATCATAACGTAGTTACCATAGCCACCCGTACTCCAGCCAGCTTCAGTAACAACGCCCGAAGCACCTGCAACAACGAGTGAACCAGAAGCGTTGGCACCAGAAATATCAATACCTCTGTGGTAACCAAGACTACGCCAACCGAAAGGTGATGTAACTGTGTGAAGCCCTACAACAGGCCAACAGAAATAGCCACTCGTCTGTGTAACCGTGTAACCGCCCATTGAAATACTCTCAGCTCTCATACCTTTTTCAATAACCTGAGAAGTAGGGGCTTTAATCTGAATACTTGTAAGGTTTTGTGAAAGAACCTTTTTATTATCTATATAAGTAACAAGGTCTATAACGTATTCAGAACCTTTTTTACCTTTTCTTCTGACTCTTGAGTCACCAACGAAAAGTGTGTTTGTTTCAATGTCAACAGTGTCAAATGGTACAGAAGCAATCTTTGTTTCACATTCAACGTGTTGTGGAGTTAAAAGTTCAAATGTTTTTAAAGCAAGATTTAAACGTTCTTTATTCCAAATGTTTTCGTCGCTACTTTTATAATAAGCGTATTTATAAGAAATTGTTTCAGCAAAGGAAACAGAAGCCTTTTTGTTTTTCTTCTTTTCTGCTTCGAGCAATTCATTTATAACACTATGAGCGGTTAATTGTTCTTCAACAGCACAAATTAATCTGTCATCAATGTAAACTTCGCAAACCTTTATATAATCTGGTGCGATTTTCTGAACAAGTAAATCACTGAGAGCCTCATCAGATAAAATGTTATAAGGTTCAGTTTTTGCAGTTTTAAATTCGAGTTCATAATCCTTTTGAGTGTTAAGCTTCTTTAAAGTTGATTTCTCGATTTTTTCTGCACTTTCTTCAGATTTTATGTAACCAACAATATCACCGTTTAAAATAACTTTAGTAGCTTCTACTTTTGTACTTCTTGTGTTTACAATTATTGCTACACCCGAAATTACAGATGCAATAAGAATAAAGACAATAGCCCTTACTAAAAAAGTCTTAACAGAAGAAAAAGACTTTTTATTGTAATTAATAAAGTAAATCGAAAGATTTTTAAGTGTGAATAAAATATATCTTTTGTAAAAACGAATAACACCTGTTACAAGACTTGTAACAAATGCACCTAAAGCACTTATTAAATTGTAAATAGGATTATTCATTTAATCACCACATTACAAAATATATCAAAGTAAATTATATCATAAACTTTTTCTATAAACAAGATTAAAAAGGGTAAGTTTTATTAAATTTGTGTAAACTATTGTTTATTTTGTTAAAATGTGTTAAAATAAACTGATAAATTTTTGTTTGTGAGATGTTAAATTAGTTGAAAATTCAGAAATATTATAGGACTTATGCTTCCATTGATTTATCTGCTATCGAAAATAACATAGCAGAACTCAAGAAAAAACTTAATAACGGCGTTCTGACTCTTGCAACTGTAAAAGCAGATGCTTATGGTCACGGGGCTAAAGGTGTGGCTCTTCATATTCAGAATATGGTTGATTATTTTGGTATTGCAGAACTCGGTGAGGCAGTCGAACTCCGTGAAGCAGGGGTTACTAAACCTATTTTAGTGCTCTCATATACTTCGCCGTATCAATACGAAACTCTTATTGAAAATGAGCTTACTCAGACTATTTTCAATTACGATGATGCGGTAGCACTTTCATCTGCTGCAGTAAAACTTAATAAAATAGCAAGAGTTCATATTGCAATAGATACTGGTATGTCGAGAATAGGTTTCTTCTGTAATGACGAAAGCATTGAAGTCGTTAAACGAATAAACGATTTACCCAATATTTACATTGAAGGTATTTTCAGTCACTACGCTTGTGCCGATTGTCCTGATAAATCAACTACCGAAAAACAAACAAAGCTCTTTAAAGAGTTTAACGAGAAATTATTAAATCGTGGAATGAAAATTCCTATTAAGCATATCTGCAACAGTGCTGGTTCACTCAGTTTAGACGAACAGTTTGATATGGTTCGTTTAGGGCTTGTTATGTATGGTCTTTATCCAGACCCTTGTGTGAATGATGGTACTGTGAATTTAAAACCGGCAATGAAAATTGTAAGTCACGTAATTCACGTAAAAGAAGTACCAGCGGGTAGTGGTGTAAGTTACGGTCATACTTATCATTCGGAAAGACCAACTAAAATTGCCACTATTTGTATAGGTTATGCCGATGGTTATTCAAGGCAGTTTTCAAATAAAGGTAAAGTGCTTATAAATGGTAAATTTGCAAACGTAATCGGTAGAGTTTGTATGGACCAACTTATGGTTGACGTAACAGACCTTGAAAACGTTAACGTAGGTGATGAAGTTGTGATTTTAGGTGAAGATGGTAACCAAAAAATTACAGCAGAAGAATTAGCCGAAATGACAGGCACAATAAATTACGAAATTATTTGTCAGTTCCAGAAGAGAGTGACAATAGTACAACATAAATAAGGAATTGAATTTATGAGTTATATTAATCTTTTAAAAGAAAATTTAAAAGAACATAAAGATAATTATGTTCAAATTTTAAGACTATCTATTGCAGATTTAAAAAAGACCTACCACGGTGCAGCACTTGGTTGGTTCTGGGCAATAGTAAAACCAGTAGTTTCAATATTTGTTTATTGGTTTGCTATTGAAATAGGACTTCGTAAAGGTGGAGATGTTGGGGATTATCCTTTTATTCTCTGGCTTATTGCGGGTATGGTGCCGTGGTTCTATATGAATGAGCTTATAACCGGTGGTACTGAGTGTATAAGAAAATACAGTTACTTAGTTACAAAAATGAAATACCCTATAATGACAATTCCTACGTTTACCAATATTTCAAAATTTTTGGTAAATGCAATTTTAGTAGTTGTAGTGGTAGTAATATTCTGGGTTTTAGGTTATCCACCATCAGTTTATCTTCTCCAACTTCCTGTTTATATGTTTTTGATGTTCTTGTTCTTTAATGCGTGGAGTCTTTTTGCTGGTATGGTATCTGCAATAGGTAAAGATTTTTCAAACCTTGTAAAATCATTTGTAACAGCAGTTTTCTGGCTTTCAGGTGTGTTGTGGGACGTAGATAAATTAGCAGAAAAAAGTATGTTTTTCAAAGTGTTTTTTATGATGAATCCTGTTACATATTTCTGCTACGGCTTCAGAAATTGTTTGATTTACAAAAAATGGTTTTTTGAAGATATTGAAAGTTTGTGTTGCATTATAGTTCTTTACTTGGTTTTAGGATTTGTGTCACTCTGGGCATATAAGAAATTAAGAAAAGAAATACCAGATGTATTATAAGAAAGGCTTTATATATGAATAACGACGTAGTAATCAGTTTTCAAAATGTTTCAAAAGAATACAAACTTTACTCAAGTAACCGTACAAGACTTCTTGGCATTTTCTTCAAAAAGGTACCATATAAAAAGAAACTTGCGGTTAATGACGTAAGTTTTACTGTGAAACGTGGCGAATCTGTTGCACTTTTTGGTAAGAATGGTGCGGGTAAATCAACAATTTTAAAGATGATTACAGGTGTTACTTATCCTACAACAGGTGAAATCAAGGTTAATGGCAGGGTAAGTGCACTTTTAGAGCTTACAAGTGGCTTCGACCAGGAGTTTTCTGGTAGAGAAAATATTTATTTAAAAGGTCATATTTTAGGGCTTAAAGATAGTGAGATTTCCGCTTTAGAAGAAGAAATTATCGAGTTTTCAGAGCTTGAAGAATATATAGACCAACCGGTGAGAACATATTCAAGTGGTATGAAATCTCGCTTAGGCTTTGCTATAAATGTTAATATAAGACCAGAAATTCTTATAGTTGACGAAGCATTAAGCGTTGGTGATGCAGATTTTAAAAACAAGTGTAAAGAAAAGGTTAACGAGATTATAAATAACGAAAACGTTACACTCCTTTTCGTTACTCACCAGAAGTCTGTTGCCGAAGAATTCTGTAAACGTGGTATTGTGCTTAAAAAGGGTAAATTAAAATTTGATGGCGAAATCAACGAAGCTATAGAAAAATATGTTTCGATTTATAAGAAGAAAAAGAATAAGTAGTTGTTAGACAATAACTATCAGGGAGCAGATTTTATGAAAAAGATTATTCTCATTATAACAAGCATTATTTTATCTTTGGTTATAGTAGTCGCTATTGCTTTAGTAGGTAACACATTCTTTTATTACCCACACTATAAAGAAAATAAGCAAGAAGCAAATATAAAAATAGAAGATACAAGCAAAATCAAAATGATGAGCTATAATCTTCGTTGCATAAGCCCTACTGACTTTGGTAAAAAAGCGTGGTTTTACAGAGCAAATTTAGTGATTGACGATATTGAAGAACAAAAACCAGGTATAATAGGTTTTCAGGAAGCAACAAAATGGCATTATTCATACCTTGTAGATTGCCTTAAAGGTTATGATTCAATTATCACTTATCGTGACGAAGCACTCAATTCAGAAGGTTGTCCTATTTTTTATAATACAGAACTTTACACTTTAGTAGATAAAGGCTCGTTCTGGCTTTCAGAAACACCCGATGTTATGAGTAAATCGTGGGGAGCACAATATAATCGTGTTTGCAGTTATGCAATTTTAACTGACAAAACAACAAACGAAAACTTTGTTGTGTTCAATACTCATTTAAGTCACGTCAGCGATGAAGCGAGAATAAACGGCATAAAAGTCGTGCTCGATAAAATTGAAGAATTCGGCGGTTATCCGTCTGTTATTATGGGTGACTTCAATGCGTTGGAAGGCTCTGAAACTTATAACAGTGTTACAGAAAACTTCCTTGATGCTCAGAAAGTTGCATTGAAATCAATAGCATCACACACGTATCAGAATTGGGGCGACTCTGAAAGTTTCAAGAGAATAGATTACTTTATGGTTTCAAAAACAGGTTTCAAAGTAGAAAGTTACAACGTTCTTTCAGGTATGCGTGATGGTGTTTACACAAGTGACCATTGTCCAATTATTCTTGAAGTTGAAATAGAAAAATAAATGAAAAATCTACCATTTTAGAAGAATGGTAGATTTTTTGTTTTAATATATTTTATCAAGTATCTCAATCGCATTTGCAATACACCCGTTATTGTTAGAGCGTGTTACGTATTTTGCTACTGCCAACGCTTCTTTTGAACCGTTTTCCGGTACAAACCCTGCGTTTGCGGCAACAAGCATTTCAACGTCGTTGTAGCCGTCACCAGCGGCATAAGTGTCTTTTTTACTGCAACCAAGACTTTCAGCAAGTCTTAAAAGTCCAACGCCTTTGTCAATGCCTTTTCGCATTATTTCAATGTAATCGCCGTCATTTCTTAAAAAGTTTACTTCCGGGTAATTTTCAAGAAAATTCTGTACTTCTTTTGATTGCTCGGTAGCTAAAATCATAACTTTAGTCCACGGTCTTGGTGCTTCATTAACTTTTTTTACTTGTGTGAATGGTATGTTCTGGCTTGTAAAATGTCTTTCAGATTTTTCGTTTATATTAATTGAACAGACCTTGTTAAAATTATAAAATTCAAATGCAACGTTGGGGAATTTTTCTAAGACAGCTTCAAAAGGTTTAATTCCTTCATCACCAATAGCATCGTTAAAAATAATTTTACCTTTAACGTAATCGTAAGCCATAGCGCCGTTGCCTAAAAGCACCGGAGCGTTTATATATTCAGGGTCATAAAGGTGAAATCCTTGGTGAATTCTACCAGTGCAAACAGTAAAAAATCCACCTTCACTTATAAAATATTTGATTTTTTCAATTACGTCTGGTGTGATAATCCCATCATCATTCTTAAGTGTGCCGTCAAAATCACTTGCTAATAGAACATTTTTGAATTTCATAGTAATCACCAACTGAATTTTAGCAAAATGTATAATACTTTTCAATAGTTTTTAGTTATTTTCTATCAAAAAAGAAGTGAAAAATCTTGATATTACTCTGAAAAAGTGATATAATTTTACGGTATTTTATTTGGAGGATTTATTATGCTCGTTTTAAAAGATGATTACAAGCCAACTCTTTCTATGAGAGATACTCAGAAAGCTATTAAAATTGTCCGTGATACTTTTGAAGATAATTTAGCTTTAAGGCTTAATTTAGAAAGAATTTCTGCACCACTTTTCGTTACAAGAAAAAGCGGTATTAACGACGACCTTAACGGTGTAGAAAGAGCAGTTTCTTTCGACGTTAAAGAAATGCCAGAAGCGGGTGATGTTGTTATAGTTCACTCACTTGCAAAGTGGAAAAGATTGGCTCTCAAAAAATATGGCTTCTTAAGTGGCGAAGGCTTTTATACCGATATGAACGCTATCCGTCGTGATGAAGATATGGATAACCTTCACTCTATATACGTTGACCAGTGGGACTGGGAAAAAGTTATTAACAGAGAAGACAGAAATATCGACTACTTGAAAAATACAGTTAAGAGCATAATTAACGCTTTAGTTGATACACTTGACTTAGTAAAAGAAAAATTTCCACAAGTAAAAACAGAATTTACTCGTGACGTTTTCTTTATAACAACACAAGAGTTAGAAGATATGTACCCCGATTTAACTGCAAAAGAGCGTGAAAAAGCAATCACAAAAGAAAAACAGATTGTTTTCCTTATGCAGATTGGTGGTAACTTAAAGAGTGGTAAACCACACGACGGCAGAGCACCCGACTATGACGATTGGTCTTTAAATGGTGATATTTTAGTTTACAGTGACGTTTTAGAAGACGTTATCGAAATTTCTTCAATGGGTGTAAGAGTAGATGAAAAATCGCTTGATAACCAACTCAATCTTGCTAATAAAAACGAGCGCAGAGAATTCGATTATCACAAACAGATTTTAAACGGCACACTTCCACTTACTATTGGTGGCGGTATCGGTCAGTCAAGAGTTTGTATGCTCTTACTCGGTAAGTTACATATCGGTGAAGTTCAGGCTTCATTGTGGTCCGATGAAATGATAAAAACTTGTGCAGAAAAGAATGTAAATTTATTATAATTAAGGTGAAAGATTTTGAAAAGCAGAGAAGATATAAGAAACGTTGCAATAATTGCCCACGTTGACCACGGTAAAACAACTTTAGTTGACCAACTTTTACACCAGAGTGGTATTTTTCGTTCAAATGAACAGGTTGACGAGCGTGTTATGGACTCAAACGATTTAGAAAAAGAACGTGGAATTACTATTCTTTCAAAGAATACCGGTATTCATTATAAAGACGTAAAAATCAACATTGTTGACACTCCGGGTCATGCCGATTTCGGTGGCGAAGTTGAGCGTATTATGATGATGGTTGACGGAGTTTTGTTGCTTGTAGATGCATTTGAAGGTTGTATGCCACAAACACGTTTCGTTCTTAAAAAGGCACTTGCATTAGGTAAAAAGGCAATTGTTGTTATTAATAAAATTGACCGCCCTGGTGCAAGACCGGAAGAAGTTATTGACGAAGTTTTAGATTTATTTATAGATTTAGGTGCAAACGAAGAACAAATTGAATTTCCGGTTGTATTTGCATCTGGTCGTGATGGCTACGCTTCACTTGATATGTCTGCAAGAGAAGGTGATATGAGACCGCTTTTAGATGCGATTTTAGAACACATTGATGCACCACAAGGCGACGTTGACGGTCCTTTACAAATTCTTTTCTCAAGCCTTGATTATGACGATTATTTAGGTAGAATCGGTGTTGGTCGTGTTGAACGTGGTAGTGTTAAAGCAGGGCAGACAGTTTCTATCTGTAAGCAAGACGGCACACATCAGAACGTTAAAATTGTTAAACTCTATCAGTTTGACGGACTCAAAAGGGTAGAAGTTGAAAGTGCAAAAATGGGCGACCTTATTGCAGTTTCTGGTATAGCAGAACTTAACATTGGTGAAACTGCATGTGACCCAGAACACCTTGACCCACTTCCATTCGTTAAAATTGATGAACCAACAATTTCAATGAATTTTATGGTTAACGACAGCCCATTTGCTGGTAAAGAAGGCAAGTTCGTTACTTCAAGAAATATCCGTGCAAGACTCTTTAAAGAAGTTGAAACAAACGTAAGTATGAGAGTTGAAGAAACTGAAAGCACAGACTCATTCAAAGTTTCTGGCCGTGGTGAATTGCATCTTTCAATTCTTATTGAAACAATGCGCCGTCAGGGTTACGAGTTCCAGGTTTCTCGTCCACAGGTTATTTATAAAAAAGATGAAAATGGCAACGTTTTAGAACCAATGGAATTACTTATTGTAGAAGTTCCTGAAAGTTACGTTGGCGCAGTTATGGAAAAAATCGGTTCACGTAAAGGCGAACTTGAAAATATGGACGTTCGTGACGGTGGTTCAACTCATATCGAGTTTAAAATCCCGGCACGTGGACTTATCGGCTATCGTTCAGAATTTATGACCGATACAAATGGTAACGGCATTATGAATAACCTTTTCTTAGGTTATGAACCATATAAAGGCGATATTCAGATGCGTGAACGTGGCTCTATAGTTGTTCACGAAACTGGTGAAAGCACTGGTTACGGTCTTTTCAATACACAAGACCGTGGACGTCTTTTCATTGGACCTGGCGTACCGGTTTATGAAGGTATGATTGTCGGCGAATGTGCAAAGAATGAAGATATTGTTTGTAACGTTTGTAAGAAAAAGCAAATGACAAACACACGTGCTTCCGGTAGTGATGATGCACTCCGTTTAGTGCCGCACACAACTTTAAGCCTTGAGCAATCAATGGAATTTATCGGCGATGACGAATTAGTTGAAATCACACCAGAAAGTATCCGCCTTAGAAAACGTATTCTTTCAAAAGAGCAAAGAATGAAGCAAATGTTCAAAAAATAAACTTGTATGGGACGAGCTTTGCTCTCCCGAAAAGTAGGGGATGAGCTTTGCTCTCCCGAATATCCAAAGGAGGTAAAGTTATGATAAAAATTACAAATGCAACTTGGGATAGAGTCAATCTTTACCTCACTGTTGAAAAATCAACTGTAAATGAAGCGTATTTACTCGATGAAAATGAAAAACAGTACATTTTACCAATAAAAGGTAACGTTGTAACAATCAATATTTCAAATCTTTCAAAGGGTGAAATGATTGAAGACGGTAAATATTATCTTTTTATAGATGGTGAAAATGCAACTCTTGAAACTGATTTATTAAAAAATATTGATTCTCTTTCAAAAGTTTTTAAATATCGTGCAGAGTTTTATGCACTTATTGTTGAATTGGGTATCACAGAAGAATTCAACTTCTTTATTACCGCTTCATATATGATGAAAAATAAAAATTACAAAAAGAATTTTATGCTTAAAGAGGGCAAGGGTTTAAAAGGAAAAATCAAAGTCTTGATAAAAATTCTTTTTCCGTTTTTTATTAATATTTTTTATTCTTGTTTAAGAATTTTAAAACCAGAATCAACAGATAAAATTCTCTTTTTGTCTGAAAATGATGATGAGCCACGTGGCAACTTAAAAGCACTTTACGATTATTTCATCGAAAATAATCTGGGTAAAACAAAAGGAATGTTTTACAATAAATTCAAGAAAAAATCAATTCCTGTACTCGTAAAGTCAGTTGTGTCTATTGCACTTAGTGACGTAATTGTTGTAGATAACTACGTGCCTTTGATTAACACGTTAAATATTTCAAAAGACCAACGTATAGTGCAACTCTGGCACGCTGGTGTTGGTTTTAAATCAGTAGGCTATGCCCGTTTTGGTGAAACAGGCAGTCCGCACCCATTCAAATCAAGTCACAGAAAATACACAACTGCAATTGTTGATGATGAAAGACTTATTGATATTTATAAAGAAGTGTTTGCTACAAGTGGCGAGATTTTCAAAGCTTACGGAATGCCTCGTTTAGATGGCTATTTGTCGAAAGATAAAATTTCAACAACTACCGAAAAACTTTTTAATGATAACGAACTCTTAAGAAATAAAAAGGTTATTCTTTTTTCACCGACGTATCGTGGCATAGGTGCTTCAAAGG
Organism: Acutalibacteraceae bacterium; assembly: GCA_045533655.1. GTDB lineage: Bacteria > Bacillota > Clostridia > Oscillospirales > Acutalibacteraceae > DTU089. The sequence continues at coordinate 117,087 of JAZSIE010000014.1, read as the reverse complement.
CAACTTATGATTATAGTAAACTTGATTTTGATGCGATTTATAAATTCTGTAAAGAAAACAATTTCGTTTTTCTTATAAAAATGCATCCGTTTATCAAAGAAAAATATGAAATTCCTACGGAATATAAAATGGTTATTTTTGATTATTATGATTACGATATAAATGAACTTATTTATATTGCCGATATTATGATAACCGACTATTCTTCTTGTGCTTATGAATTTTCATTTTTCAATCGACCACTTATATTTTTTAGATATGACAAGGAGCTTTATGAGTACGAAAGACCAGTTCATACACTTGATGCTTTTACAGAAAAACAATACGAAGTAAAAACTTCAGAAGAACTATTAAACGTTTTACAGGAAATTAAAGATATTGATATAAATTCAAGATTTTTAAATTTAAGAGAACAAAAAACCGATTGTTGCAAAAAAATTGCAGAAGAAATATTAAGTATATCAAGACAAAAAAATACAAAAGGTGCGTGAAATCGGACATTTAAGGCATATTTGGTTCGAACGCACTCACTCTAGGGTGATATTTTGAAAGTATTAATCTTAAAACTTTTCATTTTTGTAATGAATATTGTTTATTTACCATTCAAACTTTTAAAAACGAAAAAAAGAGTGGTTATGATAAGTCGTCAATCAAACGAAATCAATGACGATTTTCTTTTACTTGGTGCAGAGTTAGAGAAAAAAGGCTATGAAGTAAAATACCTTTGCAGAACTCTTGATGGTGGCGTGAATTCAACGTTATTTACAAAAATCGGCTACGGTTTTCATATGTTTACGCAAATGTATTATTTAGCAACTTCCAGAATTTGTGTTTTAGATACATATTGCCTTGTTGTCAGCATATTAAAACATAAAAAAAGTTTGAAAGTTGCACAAATATGGCACTCAATTGGTACGTTAAAACAATTTGGTTGGCAAATTTTAGAACGTGCAGAAGGTAGTAACCCCGAAATTGCAAAAACAATGAAAATGCACGAAAACTATGACGTTGTGTACTGTGCGGGTGAAGCATATAAAGAAGTTTTAGCAGAAGGCTTCAATATGTCACCCTCAAAATTTCACGTGTGTACTTTACCAAGAATAGATTTGCTCTTTAACGAAAAATACCAAAGCGAAATTAAAGAGAAAATTTGCAAAAAATATCCCGTTTTAAAAGAAAAACAAAACGTAGTTTATGCACCAACCTTCAGAAAAGATGAAAGTGAATTCCAGAAGTATTTTAACGAACTTGTCAATGAGTTTGATTTTAGTAAATATAATCTTATAGTGAAACTTCATCCACTTTCAAAAGTAACCGTCGATGATAGTCGCGTTGTTTTTGATACGGAATTTTCAACGTTTCAGATGATTTCTGTTGCCGATAAATTCATAAGTGACTATTCTTGTGTTGTTTATGAAGCCGGTGTTAAAAACATTCCGCTTTATTTTTATAACTATGATATGTCAACTTATGAGGACGTAAGAAGTCTCACAATAAATTATAACGATTTACCGGGCTTCAAAGAGCAATCGGCAAAAGCACTTGTTGAAAGTCTCAGTAAACCTTATGATTACGATTATCTTAAAAGTTACATAAATAAATATATTGAAAATACAACCGATTGTGCTAAGAAAATGGCAGAAGATATAATTAAAAAATAATAAAAGGCAATCCCATAAGAGATTGCCTTTTGTTTTTTAATGGAGCTGGAAACGTGACTCGAACACGCGACCTGCTCATTACGAATGAGCTGCTCTACCAACTGAGCTATTCCAGCAAGTGAAGATATTATATAAAATAAATTTACATTTTGCAATAGAAAAATTAAAAAAAGAGTGGTAATATTTGAAAAAAATAACTTGTGTTTCGTGTGGCAGTCAATTTGTTTTGAGTGAAAGCGAAATTGATTTTTATAAAAATAAAAAACTAAACCTTCCAAAACGTTGTGAAGAATGCAGAGCGAAAAGAAAGACAATAGAAAATCGTTCTAACAAGAGATTAGGTGTAAGATTATTCGAAAGACTTGTAACAAATGAAAATAATTTAACAAAAGTACAGAACACCTTTACATATTCATTCAAGAATAACGAAGAATTGAAAGAGCATTTTATAAAACACGGAAGAGAAACTAACTCGAAAACACCAAAGAAATATTTGAAAACCGCCAATAAAATAATTAAAAGCAAAAAGTCTTTAAAAAAGAAAGAAAAAGAAGATGGCGATAAAATTTATTTTAATAAAAAAACGGGTGGAATAGTATTTCTTTCACCTAAAGGTTATATAAGAAGTTTTTATTTGTCTGATATTGATTATTTCAACAGACAGTAGCATAACTAACACTTGCAAATACACTGTATTTGTGGTAAAATTTGAGTGTATATTTATTTATAATGTGAAAGGGAAATAACGTTGAATTTACTTGGTGATAAAAATATTTTAAAAGCAACCGTAATTAATATTTATTGGGAAAGAATTAACCTTTACGTTGACGTTAAAGTTGAAGTTTTTGACAAAACGTATGAAACAGAAAAATTGGATTTCTATTTAGTAAACGGTTTGTATTATTCAAAGGCTCATTTTGAGGTTATCTCAAATGAAAATGGCGTTTACAGATTATATCTTAATATAACTAACCCTGGTTACAATCGTTGTCTTGCAAGGGGAACTTACAATATTCACGTTTGTTGTGGCGAAAATGATTACGGCAGATGTGTTACTGATGAAAGCATCGTTACAAAAATGAACGATTTTTCACGCTCGTTTTTATATGGTAACCGTGGCAGTGTTTATAGTGTTGTTTTCTATGTTTCAGATGATGATGATAACGCTTTACCATTCGTTATGTACACAATGGCTTCAAAGGCAACAAGTATCGGCAATCTTAATCCAATGAGTCTTTCTCCAAAAGAAAAGTTGGTTGCAAATAAAACTTTTGTTGCACGTGTTTTTGAAAGATTTTCAAAAAAAATAACAAACGTTTTCAAAAAATATATTTCTGGTGAAGGTGCTCACAGAAGAAGATTTAAATTAATTTATAAATTGCTTTCAAAAAACTTAAAAAATGATGGTAAAACAATTCTATTTATGTCAGAGCAAAACCCGACGATTACCGCTAACCAGAAAGCAGTTTATGACAGAATGGTTGCACGTGGTCTTGATAAAGAGTGGACGATATTCACTTCTTTCCGTCCCGCCGCTGCAGAGCCACAGAGTTTTAAAAGTTGGCTTAATCTTTTGAAAAAGATGGCAAAGAGCAACGTTATTGTGCTTGATGACCACGCTCCCGTATTAGACTGGTTAATGCTCAATAAAAAAACAAAGGTTATTCAACTCTGGCACGCTGGTGCAGGCTTTAAATCATCTGGTTATAGCCGTTGGGGTAACAGTGGTTGCCCAAGCCCGTTTTCTTGTCACAGACAGTACAGTTACGGTATCGCAGGCTCTAAAAGAATAGCTCATTTCTTTTCAGAAGTGTGGGGTATAAACACCGAGCAGGTTTTACCTACCGGTATGCCTCGTATGGATGAGTTTTTAGATAAAAATTACAGAAAAGAAACTACTGAAAAATTATATGAACTTTACCCTATGTGTAAAGGAAAAAAGGTTATTCTTTTTGCACCTACTTATCGTGGTAGAAATAAGTTAGAAGCACATTATCCTTATGAACTTATAGATTTTGAAGGTTTATACAATCTCTGTAAAGAAGAATACGTTGTTCTTTTTAAAATGCATCCGTGGGTACAAATGCCTGTGCCTATCGAAGAAAAGTACAAAGATAAATTTGTAGACGTGGGTACTTATCCTAATATAAACGATTTATTCTATTTTACAGACCTTCTTATAACTGACTATTCATCAAACATTTTTGAGTATTCTCTTATGAAAAAGCCGATGCTTTTCTTCGCTTATGATGAAATTCAGTATTCATTCTCACGCGGTTTCCATCGTGATTATAAAGAGTCGACACCTGGTAAAATCGTTCACACTTTCAGTGAACTTTTAACCGCTATTGAAAATAGTGATTTTGAATATGAAAAAGTTCAGGAATATATAGACGAGCATTTTGATTACATTGATTCAAATGCTTCTGACCGTGTTATTGATTGGCTTATATTAGGTGATATGCCAAAAGAATTCAGAAAATCTATAGACGATAAATTTAAAGATGCTCAAAAAACAGCACTTTTAGATTTTGAACCTGAATTGAATGAAGACACTACCGAATATTTTGATTGAAAGGTAAAAAGAATATGTTAGAAAGTGTAGAAAACAAAGTATTACAAAACGATTTTGATAGTCTTGCAAAAAGTAACACTCCGTTTAGTAAATTAGACGGCAAAACAGTTTTAGTAACAGGTGCTACGGGTCTTATAGGCTCTCAGTTTATAAAATCTATTGCGTGTTATAATCGGGTTAATAACACAAATATTAAAGTGGTTGCTTTTGTAAGAAGTGAAGAAAAAGCAAAAAAAGTTTTTGGCGAAATACCAAACATCGAACTTCTTGTCGGTGATATCAATAGCAAAATTGAATATAGTGGCAACGTTGATTATATTATTCACGGTGCTTCTGCAACAAGTTCAAAATATTTTGTTGAGCATCCCGTTGAAACAATCTACACCGCAATAGATGGTACAAAAAATATTCTTGAATTTGCAAAAGAAAAGAACGTAGAGAGTTTCGTTTACCTTTCTTCTTTAGAAGTATATGGCACACCAGATGGTACTAAAGAAAAAATCGCAGAAAACGATTATGGTTATATAGACCAACTCAACGTGCGTTCAAGTTACAGTGAAGGTAAACGAATGGTTGAATGCCTTTGTTGTTCTTATGCTATTGAATATGGTGTTCCTGTAAAAATCGCACGTCTTTCACAGACGTTTGGTGCAGGTGTTGAATATAACGATGGCAGAGTTTTTGCTGAATTTGCAAGATGTGCTATTGAAAAAAGAGATATAGTCCTTCATACACAAGGTAACACAGTAAGAACATATTGCTATACAACCGATGCAATTTCAGCTCTTATTTATATTGCTCTTTTTGGCGAAACGGGTACTGCATATAACGTAACAAATCCGGATACTGCTTGCTCAATCAAAGAAATGGCACAACTTGTCTGCGATACGTTTAAAGAGGCAGATATTAAAGTTGTAATTGATATCCCAGAAAACGTTGCTTCATTCGGCTATAATCCAGAAATGGTAATAAGACTCGATTCTTCAAGACTCGAGGCTTTAGGCTGGAAGGCAACTGTTGGTATTAAGGAAATGTTCCAGCGACTTGTTGAAAGTATGAAAACGTCAAAATTGAAATAAAGGTATTGAAATATGGAAAAAAGAAAAATTTTAATTTTAGGTAGAGTTAAAGATAAAAATTTAGGTGACTCAATAATTGTTGATACCTGTGCCTATGCTTTACATAAAATTGCTGATGAGAAAAAGAAAAATATCTCAATTACTTGTCTTAATCTTTTTACAAAAGATATTGATAACGTGAATCGTGTTGTGAAAGATTACGATGCAGTTGTTTTTCCAGGCGGTGGTGTTAATAGTGCTAAATTTACCACAGCTGCTAAGAAAGCTTTAGAAGGTAATGATGACGTAGAAGTTTTCTTTAATGCATCTGGTGTCAGCAAAACTAATAACGAAACAGTTGTTAAAGCTATAAAGTCACTTTTTAACAAAGAAAACGTTGTCCACATCACTACAAGAGGCGATTTTGAAACTGCAAAGAAATTTGTTGAAGCAAAAAAAATTTTTCCGGTGCAATTTATTCTTGACCCTGCAATATTTACTTCAGATACGTACGGCATAAAGAAAAATGAAAAATCAGACGTTATTGGCGTTGGTTTAATAAGACCTGGTATTTTTAAAGAGAATGGCAGAGACCTCGACGAGAATGACGTAATGCAAATGTATCTTGATTTACTCAGTAAATTAGATGAACGTGGTGAAAAATGGCAATTATTCTGTAATGGAACAATGCGTGATTACGAATTTGCACAGAGCGTACTCGAAAATTCAGGACGTTCACTCGATTTATTAGCACCTTGCCCAGCCAAAAATGAAGAATTAGTAAAATTAATCGCCGGTTATAAGGGAATAATTGCTTCAAGATTCCACGCAAATATTATAGCAACTTCTTTAAGAGTTCCGACAGTAGCGTTGGTATGGAATGACAAAATGTTGGGATTTGCTGAATTAACAGGTTGTCGCGACAGATATATTACAGATTTAAATGATTTGCAAAATGCAGAAACCATTTTAAATAAGTTCGATGAGGCAATGGCAACCGGTTTTGACGAAGCTATTATTGGTAAAGCAATTTTGAAAACAAAAAGACAGATGGCTTATATTTTGGGTGGGACTACTTTTGAACGCAATTTAAGATTGTTGAAAAAGAGAATACCTAAAAATGTAAAAGTTATTTATCGTAAAATTTTCAAGAAATAAATCAGGTGACTAAAAATGAAAACTAAAACAGCCAAAAACGGTAAAATCGAATTAGCTCGTTTTGTATTTGCGATTATAGTTATGCTATTTCACATCGGCTTTGATGTTTTACCTGATGATTTTAGAATCTGGGGTAACATAACGTTCTTTCGTCTCGGTTGGTTCGGAGTTGAGTTTTTCTTTGTTGTTTCAGGTTTCTTAATGGCATCTTCGGCTTTTAAACAACAAGAAAAAACACAAAGGCTTGGTAAGGATACTTATAATTTTTTATACAAGAAGGTAATGTCAATTCTACCGTATCATTTAATTGTTTTTACTGTTAATTATATATTTTTATTAATAGTAAAAACTAAGAGTTTCAAAAGCTTTTGGGCAGTTTTTATTGAAGCGATACCCAATTTCTTTCTTATTCAACGTTCGGGTCTTGAAAATTTAGACGTTTTAGGTGTTGAATGGTACATTTCAGATATGCTTATTGCAATGCTGATACTTTATCCGTTGTGTGTAAAATATTATGAGCGTTTCACAAGAACTATTGCACCGGTTTTGGCTGTTCTTATTATTGGTTATTTAACAAAAACAACAGGGGGGTTAAATGGCAGTACAGCTTGGTCCGTGCTTTTTGCCAAAACTCTTCTTCGTGCTGTTGCGGAAATATGTGCTGGTGTGTTCGTTTTTGAATTCTGCCGTAATTTCAAAAAACTCAATTTTTCCAAGGCAGACAAAGTATTCTTGACTATTTTAGAAGGCTTTTCATATTTTATGATAGTTTTCTTCATTTGTTACGATTTTCCAAGAAGTTATGGTGGTACGTTCTTTATTTTCGTGTGCCTTGCAGTCTGTCTTTCATTCAGTGATGTAACTTATGGTAATAAACATTTTAACAACAAGGTAATTTATTATTTAGGTTCTCTCAGTCTGCCGTTATATCTTTGTCAGACTATTATGAGATCGTTTGCTAAATTCTGTGCACGTTCTATGGAGCCTCACTTTGCAATTATGATTTTCTTTGCTTGTACTTTTGCGTATGCTCTTATTGTTACACCGGTAGCAAAAAAATTAATGGTGGCAATAAATAAAAAAGCGACTTCTTTAACAAGTAATTTACAATAATTGACATATTTCGTTCTTGGTGATATAATGTCACAAACAAATTTAAAAAGGATATGTGAAAAATGAACTATGCATTAATTTTTGCTGGTGGTACAGGTACTCGTATGAGTGGTGCTGCAAAACCAAAGCAGTTTCTTGAATTACATAGCAAAGCGATAATTATACATACTTTAGAAATCTTTGAAAATCATCCTGAGATAGATGGTATAGCAGTTGTTTGTATTGAATCCTGGCTCGATTATTTAAAAGGTCTTATCGAAAAAGCCGGGCTTAAAAAAATCAAGTGGATTGTTCCTGGTGGTAACTCAGGTCAAGAATCAATTTTTAATGGTCTTAAAGCAATTCACGATGACCCATCTACAAATGATGACGATATCGTTCTTATTCACGATGGTGTCCGTCCGCTTATTAATGGTGACGTTATAAGTGATAATATTGAGTGTGTTAAAAAGAATGGCGTAGCAATTACTGTAAGTCCTGCTATCGAAACAATTGCGATTGTTGATGGTAGTGACAGAATTACAGATACTGTTACAAGAGATAAATGCCGTCTTGCTCGTGCACCACAAAGCTTTAAAATAGGTGATATTTATGGTTCGCACCAAAAGGCAATAGCAGAAAATAAATTTGATTTTATTGATTCTGCTTCAATGATGTCATATTACGGTTTCTCTCTTTACACAGTTTTAGGTCCTGCAGAAAATATAAAAATCACAACCCCGTCAGATTACTATATTTTCCGCTCACTTACCGAGGTAAAAGAAAATCAACAAATATTCGGGATTTAATAGTGTTTTGTAAATAAACAACCACAATGCGACAAAAATCGCATTGTGGTTGTTGTATTATTATTCCGTAAAATTAACAAAAGGACGTGAAAAAATGCCGGTAGTTATAAAACGAAAAAATCAGTTTTTATATGCCTTTTTAAAAGGTGAAATTGACCACCACACCGCACCAGATATAAGAGAAGCGATAGACGATGCATTATCTTCATCAGAGTCTTGTGAAACACTCGTTCTCGATTTTAACGAAGTCAGTTTTATGGATAGTTCTGGTGTCGGTCTCGTAATGGGGCGTTACCGCTACGCTACTACGCTTAATAAAAAGGTGAGAGTTGATAATCTTGATGATAGGAATTACAAAATTATGCAGATGTCAGGAATAGAAAAAATAGCAGAAATAAGTAAAAAGGAAAATGGTGAACAAAAATGAAAAAGATTAACGAAATGAAGTTGGTGTTAGATAGTTGCTCAATAAACGAGAGTTTTTCTCGTGTTGCGGTGTCTGCATTTGCAACCCAGTTAGATATGACTATTGAAGAATTAGGTGATATTAAAACTATCGTGAGTGAAGCAGTAACCAATTGTATTGTTCACGCTTATAAAGAAAAAATAGGTAAAATTTACATAAAATGTCAGGTGTTTGAAGAAGGCGTTTTAAGAGTTTCTATAAGAGACCGTGGTTGTGGTATTCCCGATATAAAAAAAGCACGTGAACCCCTTTATACAAGTGTCGGTGGTGACCGTTCCGGTCTTGGTTTTTCTGTTATGGAAAGTTTTTCGGACAAGCTTTCAGTTCGTTCTAAAGTAGGGAGTGGCACAACTGTTACTATGGAAAAGAAAATAAGCGGTAAAAAATATGAATGATAGAGAAAGATTAATTGAAGAAAATCTCAATCTTGTTCATTCTTGTGCTAAACGTTTTAAAAATCGTGGTATAGAATACGACGATTTATTTCAAGCGGGGTGTGTAGGTTTAATAAAAGCCGTTGATGGTTTTAATGAAACCCTGGGTTTTCAGTTTTCAACTTACGCAGTACCCGCTATTTTAGGCGAAATTAAAAGAATTTTCCGTGATGGTGGCGCCGTAAAAGTCAGCAGAGCCCTAAAAGAAAAAGCAAGATTTGTAGCATTGGAAAAAGAACGCTTTATAAGTGAACATCTTTATGAACCAAGCGTTAAAGAATTAGCGGAGTTTACAAATCTTTCGGTAGCAGAAACAGCAGAACTTCTTTTAGTTTCACTGCCACCGATGTCTCTCACTTCAGATGACGAAAACGAAGAAAAACAAATTGATATAGCCGTAGAAAGTGAAGAAGAAAAAATTGCAGAAAAAATAACACTTGACGCTTGTCTTTCATCACTTTCTGAGAAAGACAGAGCAATTATTGAGTATCGTTATTTTAAAGGTGAAACACAGACAGTAGTTGCTAAAAGACTTGGAATGACACAAGTTCAGGTCTCAAGGCGAGAGAAAGTTATATTAAAAGAAATGCGACTAAAAATGGTTGTTTGAGTAGTCTTTGACAAATGTGACAAAAATTTCACAATTTCGGGTGTAATAATGTATATTAGGAAGCAACAAAAAGTGTAGAATATACTTGAAAAAGAATGAAAAATGTTATAAAATAGTAGGCGTATAAAAATTTAATGTATGTAAAGGAGTCTATTAAAATGGGTCTTTTAAACAAGAAAACAGTTGATGATATCAACGCAAAAGGTAAAAAGGTTCTCGTTCGTTGCGACTTTAACGTTCCACTTAAAGATGGCGTTATCACAGACGAAAACCGTATCACAGCAGCACTTCCTACAATAAAAAAACTTATTGCTGACGGCGCACAAGTTATTCTTTGCTCACACTTAGGTAAAGTTAAGAATGGTCCTAATGAAAAAGAATCATTAGCACCAGTAGCAAAAAGACTTGCGGAACTCTTAAATAAAGAAGTTGTTTTCGCAGCAGACGATACTGTTGTTGGCGAAAATGCTAAAAAAGCAGTTGCAGCTATGAAAGATGGCGACGTAGTTCTTCTTCAGAATACACGTTTCAGACCAGAAGAAACAAAAAATGGCGAAGCATTCTCAAAAGAACTTGCTTCACTTTGCGATATTTACGTTAACGATGCATTCGGTGCAGCTCGCAGAGCACACTGTTAAACAGTTGGCGTTGCTTCATTCGTTGAAGAAGCAGCAGTTGGTTACCTTATGGGTAAAGAACTTCAATACCTTGGTAATGCAGTTGAAAGCCCGGTTAGACCATTCGTTACAATTCTCGGTGGCGCAAAGGTTGCTGACAAATTAAACGTTATTGAAAATCTCCTTAATAAAGCAGATACACTTATCATCGGTGGTGGTATGGCTTACACATTCTTAGCAGCAAAAGGCTACGGTGTTGGTACATCACTTCTCGACGAAACAAAAATTGACTATTGTAAAGATATGCTCAAAAAAGCAGAAGAAAAAGGTGTTAAAATCCTTCTTCCAGTTGACGTTACAATTACAAAGTCATTCCCAGACCCAATCGATGCTGAAATCGAAGTTCAGATTGCAGATGCTGACAAAATCCCAGCAGATATGATGAGCCTTGATATCGGTCCTAAGACAGCAGAACTTTATGCAGATGCAGTAAAGAGTGCTAAAACAGTTGTTTGGAACGGACCTATGGGTGTATTTGAAAACCCAATCCTTGCAAAAGGTACTATTGCAGTTGCTAAATCACTCGCTGAAACAGATGCTACAACAATTATTGGTGGTGGCGACTCTGCAGCAGCAGTTAACACATTAGGCTTCGGTGACAAAATGTCTCACATCTCAACAGGTGGCGGTGCTTCTCTTGAATTCCTTGAGGGTAAAGCTCTCCCTGGCATTGAAGCAGTTAACGATAAATAATATATCACGTACATTTGGCAGTTTTTTCACCCGAACTTGCGTATCTTTATACGCGGCGGGGTGAAAGAAACTACCAACTGCATGCAATCTATTATTTATCTATGTTACGTGTAATTTATAGTAGTGTGAAAATTAAGATAATTGAGGTTTATAAAAATGAATAAATCACTTCGTAAAGCAGTTATTGCAGGTAACTGGAAAATGAACAAAACACCTGCAGAAACAAAAGAAATCATCACAGCTATGAAACCACTCGTTGCAGATGCAACTTGTGACGTTGTTCTTTGTGTTCCTTATATTGATATTTTCGCAGCACAAGAAGCAGCTGCTGGTTCTAATATCAAAATCGGTGCTGAAAACTGCCACTGGGCAGAAAGCGGTGCTTTCACAGCAGAAGTTTCTGCTCCAATGCTCAAATCAATCGGTGTTGAGTACGTAATAATCGGTCACTCAGAAAGAAGACAATATTTCGGTGAAACCGACGTTACAGTTAACAAAAGGGTTCGTGCAGCACTCAATTCTGGTCTTACAGTAATTCTTTGTGTTGGTGAACTTTTAGAAGAAAGAGAACAGGGCATTACAGAAGAAACTGTTCGCTTACAAACTAAAATCGCTCTTCAGGGTGTTACTGCTGAAGAACTTAAAAACATCATTATTGCTTACGAGCCAGTTTGGGCTATCGGTACAGGTAAAACTGCTACTGCAGAACAAGCAAATGAAGTTAACCACGCTATCCGTGAAGTTGTTGCAGAACTTTATTCTAAAGCAGATGCAGACGCTCTCACAATTCAATACGGTGGTTCAATGAACGCTGCTAACGCAGAAGAACTTGTTGCACAAGAAGATGTTGACGGCGGTCTTATCGGTGGCGCATCTTTAAAAGCAGAAGATTTTGCAGTTATTGTTAAAGCTGCAAGTAAATAATAAATATGGGCAGGTTTTTACGCCTGCCCTTAAACTTATATAAAGGCGGATTTAAAAATGTCAGAAAAAGTACTTCTTATAGTAATGGATGGTATCGGTTACTCAAAAACAGGCATTGGTGATGCAGTAACTCTTGCTAACACACCTGTTCTTGATAAACTTTTAAAAGAATGCCCGAACGTAAGACTTAAAGCACATGGTGATGCAGTAGGTCTTCCATCAGATGACGATATGGGTAACAGTGAAGTTGGTCACAACGCTTTAGGTTGCGGTCAGATTTATTCACAAGGCGCAAAATTAGTTAACGAATCAATCGAGTCAGGCAAAATCTACACTTCAACTGCTTGGGGTGAAATTAAAGATAATTGCCTTAATAACAACAGTACACTTCACTTTATCGGTCTTCTTTCAGATGGTAACGTTCATTCAAATATTTCTCACCTTATTGCTATGTTAAAACAAGCAAAGGCAGATGGAATTAAATCAGTTCGTGTTCACATTCTTCTTGATGGTCGTGACGTTCCGGCAACTTCTGCACCAGTTTACGTTGAACAACTTGAAAATGCTTTAGCTGAACTTAACGACGGCACATTCTCAGGTAAAATCGCAAGTGGTGGCGGTAGAATGAAAATCACAATGGACCGTTACGAAGCAGACTGGAATATGGTTAAACTCGGTTGGGATACTCACGTTAAAGGTATCGGCAGACAGTTTGCAAGTGCTACTGAAGCAATCAATACTTACAGAAGCGAAAATGCAGACGTAATCGACCAGGATTTACCACCATTCGTTATTTCAGAAAATGGTGCACCGGTTGGCGCTATCAATAATAAAGATAGTGTAATTCTCTTCAACTTCCGTGGTGATAGAGCTCTTGAACTCAGTATGGCATTCGACTACGATGATTTTAATAAGTTTGACCGTGGCGAAAAATTAGACGTTACTTACGCTGGTATGTTACAGTACGACGGAGACTTAAAACTTCCTGCACGTTACCTTGTTAACCCACCAGAAATTAAAAATACTCTTTCAGAGTTACTTGTTTCAAAAGGTTTAAATCAATACGCAGTTTCTGAAACACAGAAATATGGTCACGTAACGTACTTCTGGAATGGTAACAAGAGTGACAAGTTCAGCGAAGAACTTGAAACGTATCTTGAAATTCCGTCAGATAAAGTTTCATTTGACGAAAGACCTTGGATGAAATCTGCAGAAGTTACAGATGCAGTTATCGAAGCAATCAAATCAGAAAAATATGACTTTATTCGTTGTAATTATCCAAACGGCGATATGGTTGGTCATACTGGTTCACTTGAAGCAACAATAATTTCTGTTGAAGCAGTAGATATTGCACTCGCTCGTGTTTTAAAGGTTGCAGACGAATATGGCGTAACAGTTCTTATTACTGCAGACCATGGTAATGCTGACGAAATGCTTGAAAAGAACAAAAAAGGTGAAGTTCAGGTAAGAACTGCTCACTCACTTAACCCAGTTCCATTCATTGTTTATAGCAAAAATAAATATGAATTAAAGGATGGCAGCTTCGGTCTTGCAAACGTTGCACCAACAGTTGCAACTATTTTCGGTATTGAGCCTTACGACTCTTGGGAAGAAAGTCTTATAAAATAATTTAAAACAATTCTTTAAAATTCTTTTTAAAGGAGTGAGAAAGATGGGTATTATACCAACACCCGTGTTAAAACTTGTATGGAAAAACACCGAACGTGGCGATAAGGCACGACTCGCAACACAAAGTGCACCTGATGGCGTAACAGAAATTTGTGATATTCCATATATCGACGACGATAAATGGCAACATAAACTTGACGTTTATTTCCCGGAAAATATGGAAAACGAAAAACTTCCTGTTATTATAGACATTCACGGTGGTGGCTGGATGTATGGCGACAAGGAACTAAATAAATATTACAATATGACTTTAGCTTCAAAAGGCTTTACTGTATTCAGTATGAGTTACACTTTGTGGCCAGAAACAACCGTGCCAGAGCAATTAAAAGAAATTGCAGAAGCGTTAAGTTGGATAAATAACAATCTTTCTTCATATCCTTGTGACTCTAAAAAAATAATGCTCACAGGTGATAGCGCTGGTGGACAGTTGGCACTCTATTCTGCAGTGCTTTCAAAAAGCAGTGTTTTAAGGGGTGTCTTTTCAGTAAAAGATTGCGGTATTAAATTCACTTGTCTCGGTCTTGTTTCACCTGTGCCGGATATGAATTCAAAATCTCCTATAAGTGCATACACAAAGGGTATGTGGGGCAAAAACTATGCTTCAAGCCCAACTTCTCGTTATATGAATTTTAAAGATATTGCAAAGTTTGCCGATTTACCACCAACAGTTTTAATTACTTCTTCGGGCGATTTTTTAGCAGAGAAACAAACAATTTCTACGTACGAAAAAATCAAAGATTTAGGAGTGAAAACCGAGCTTTACAATTATGGTAAAGTAGATGGCAAACATCTTCCACACGTATTTTCAGTTCTTTATCCTTATTCAGACGAGGGTAACGATGCGATTGAGAATATGTTAAATTTCTTTAGAGAAACATTTTAAAAATAAAGAGGCTGTAAAAAAACGTTAAGTTTTTTTACAGCCCTTTTTATATACCTAAAACATTTCTCAATGGTATCCAGAGTGCTATTATAATAAGGCAAACAATATCAAACGCCTTGAATGGTGAAATGTAATTGAATTTACCTTCTTTTAAATATCTTTTAGCTGAGAAAAAATATACCCACAAAATATAAAACGCTTCAAGAGGGAACATATAGTTAAAAGCTAACGCATCTCTAAAATTTAACTTTAAAATACTACCAACAAAATGTGTGTTGCCACAACCTGCACATTTAAAGCCGGTTAAAGCATGAACAGGGCATTTAAAACCAAAGCCTGTAAACTCGTAGGCAAGATATAGCAGTAACCCTATAGCACACGAAAGCGTAGTATAAAACACCAGTTTTTTTAAACGCTCTTTCTTAGTTTTATCCAAATAAATCACCCTGTATATAATAACAGAATACAAACGAATATTCAATGGTAAAAACTTTTTGTCGAAAAATGTTGCACTATAATTTTGGGTGTGCTATAATCAAGAAAAATATTAAAGGAGTGAATTATAATGCAACTTGAAAAACGGGAGATTGTAAAATGCATTTTACTTACAATAGTAACTTGTGGTATTTACGGCATTATCTGGGGAGTTTATTTAGCACGTGATGCAGTAAAAATTAAAAACCCTAAAGAAGATGCTTTATTAGAAATTCTTCTTGTTATCTTCTTGCCATTCGTAGGCTTCTACCTTTGTGAAAAGAAACTTACAGAAGGCTGTCAGGCTCTTGGCATTCCGCACGATGATAACTCAATTCTCTATCTCATTCTCGGTATTTTCGGTCTTAGTATCGTTGACTATTGTCTTATGCAAAATGACCTTAATAAGCTCGCAGAAGCAACCGTTCCTTATGGTAGTCAAAGCTACTATGCGCAAGAAGTACCATTTGAGAATGTTGATAACAATCAACAATAATAAAAAACTCGATTGTAGAAATACAATCGAGTTTTTGTTTTGCATCAGTCTATTACACCGAAAGTATTGATAATATAGATTGTTTATGATATAATAAAAGAAAAATTGAAAATATTGGAGATTATGTTATGGCAAGACTATTATCTTTCCCATTAGCACTCATCACATTTTTACTTTCTTTCATATTCCCAAATTTCTCATCCAAAGTTGACCAGACTGACTGGAACACAAATTATTCCTATGTTTTTGTTCACGGTCTTATGGGCTGGGGTAGTTATGATATTCAATATGAATTAATGCCATATTGGGGTATGTTTAATGGTGAACTTTTAAGCAAACTCAATGACAAAGGCTATGATTGCTACGCAGCATCAGTTGCTCCTACAAGTAGTGCCTGGGACAGAGCTTGTGAATTATATGCGCAGTTAACAGGAACAGTTGTAGATTACGGCAAAGCTCACAGCGAAGCTTGTGGTCACGACAGATACGGAACCGACTATACAGGCAGAGCACTTATTAAAAAATGGAATTCTGAAAATAAAATTAATCTTCTCGGTCACTCTTTCGGTGGTGCAACAATTCGAGTTTTTGCATCAATGATGGCAGTTGGTAATGCAGAAGAAATTGCTGCAACCGATGAAAGTGATATTTCACCATTCTTCACAGGCGGCAAAGCAGATTGGATCTATTCTCTTACAGCTCTTGCGGCTCCTCATAATGGCACATCTGCTTATTCTGAAAGCAGTAGCGATATTGATTCAGCGGCATATGATATGTTCATTGACAACGCTTATGTGCTTAATGAAACAATTCACACAAGTGAGTTAACATATTATTTCTCGATTCCTTGCAGTGCAACTGTTAAAAATGATGATGGTACATACAGTGCTGACACTCATTTAATGGAATCAATGTTCCAGAGCAGTGCAAACGAAATGGGTAAAAATATGTGGACAACTCCTGCTGGGCATGTTATTGATGAAACTTGGCTTGAAAATGACGGGCTTGTTAATACAATTTCAGCAAAGGCCCCTTCAAGCGCTCCATCAAAGGAATTTGATAAAAACGAAGCAGTAGTACCTGGTGTATGGCACATAATGCCTACATATAACGGTGACCATATGTCACTTCAGGGCGGCCTTCTCAAAACAAATACTGATGTTGAAAGACTTTACACAGAGCACCTTGGAATGATTAACTGCTTATAAAACACAATAAAAAATTCATTGAAAAAACGGTTGATTGAATTTTCAATCAACCGTTTTTATTGTAACAACCACCACTTCAGGTGAATTATTAATTCTCACAGGAATAATGCTGTTGCCAAGACCTCGGCTTATAACCATTGTTGTATTATTTTCAGTAAAAACACCAGCATCATATTCGGGGAATAATCCTTGCTCAGGAGCAATAATACCACCAATAAATGGTAATCTGAACTGACCACCGTGAGCGTGACCTGAAAATACTAAGTCAATATCTGTATTCTTATATTCTGGGAATAATTCAGGGTGATGAGAAAGTAATATGCTAAAAGCGTTTTCATCATCAAGATTTTTTATTGTTTCTGTAATCTTAACTTTATAATCGTTATTATAATCTGCTTTATAGTCAGAAGCATCTTTAAGACCAATAACCTGAATTCTTTCTCCGTCTTTTTCAATGTAAGTGCTGCTGTCTTTTAAAACAATAACACCAATTTCACTAAGTGCATCTATAAATTCAGTGTGTACGTTAGTATTTACACGTGACTCGTGATTGCCAACTATAAAATAAACGTCACTTATTTTAAGAATTTCTTTAAATAAGTTAACTGGAATCTGAATGTTGGTGTAAAATCCGTCAATCGTGTCACCAGTAACAAAAACTGCATCAGGTTCTTGTTCTTTTATTATTCTTAATAGTTTTTCATTATCTTTACCGAATTCTGTATTATGTAAATCCGAAAGGTGAATTATTTTTAATTCGTTAAAACTTTCAGGTAAATTATCATTTTCAAGATTATATTCAGTAATGTCTATTTTAAAATTGTCATAAACAATAAGTGTTCCGAGTGTTAAACATAACACTATAAAAGAAATAACAATAGTTAAAGTTTTCTTATTTTTCATAATCTTTCTCAATTATTGAGAATTCTCCGTTTTTCAGAATTCTTAATAAATCATCATTTGTCTTAATTGGCTCGTTTGTAATAATACCAGAAATACCAGCCCCGGTAACTCTGTGACAATCACTACCAGCTGTTCTTATTTTTAAATTTTTCTTATTAGCCCATTTTAACGCTTTTTCATTATCTTCTTTATTAGATTTACCATTTACAATCTCAACGCCGTCAAGATATTTAGGGTTTGCTCTGTAAATGTAAGGTCTATATGGGTGCGCCTGAATTATAATACAACCGTTATTCTTAAAAAACTTCGATGTTCTTTTTAAATACATAGGTAAAAGAAACGGCATTTTATGGACAAGTTCTTCAGTAACACCATAAATTAAATAATCGTTACCATTCAAGAAAAAGCGAAGTTCTATACCTAAAAGTACCGAAAAATCTTCTGTTTCATATTTTTTTGCTTCTCTATAACCCGCTAAATAATGCTCGGTGCGAAGTTTTTTATTAAACATTTCTTTTAAAGAAAAAGTTAAATCAGAATAGTGGTTTGTAATTACAATTCCACTGTAACCTAATTCTTTATATTTCTCTACAAGTTCTTTAGCACTTATATTAGCACATTGACTCGTTTCTTTTGTGTGACTGTGAATTTCGTATTTCATTAAATAAACTCCAATTTGTTTTCTGCTATTATAATAACACTCAAAAATTTTTATTGCAATAGAATTTTAAAAGATATATAATAGATGAAGAAAACAAATTGGAGGTAGCAAAATATGCTTGAATTCTTATGGGGATTTCCCAAAATGCTCTGGAGTGTACTTGTTTTAATCGGTACTCTCGTAACAATCTTTTTAGATGCTGGTGAAGTTACGTCATCAGAAGAAGTTGAATTAGTAAACGAAAAATGTGTAGTTTTAGAAAAGGCGTTGATTTCTGGTCAGGGTATTACAACTGATGGTGAATATTTTTATACATCAGGTTCTTTAACTGGTATAAAGACAAGTGGTCTTGCAAAATGGGATAAAGACGGTTTTGTAGTTCTTGCAGATTACACTGCTATGCCAAAAGAATACAGAAAAAATCTTAATCTTAATCACTTGGGTGGTATGAGTTACTACGATGGTAAACTTTACATAGCCGGTGAAGATTCTGAAGACGCTAATCCGCATCTTATGATTTATGATGCTGAAACTCTTGAATTTATAAATGCTTACGAAATGCCACAGGAACTTTTAGAAGGTAGCTTCCCTTGGTGTGCAGTAGATGCAGAAAAAGGTTATTTATATTGCTCACAATTCCGTGACGTAAACGAAATTTTCGTTTTTGACATTGAGACAATAGAATATTCACATTCAATTAAACTTTCAGAAGAAATTACAAGAATTCAGGGTGGGGAAGTTTATGACGGTTTACTCTATCTTTCTTACGATGCAAAAGAAGGTAATACCGATTACATATTAACAGTTGACCTTGAAACAGGGGAAGTTAAAACACTATGTGAAAGAAACATCCCTGCAAAATGTGGTAATGAAGCAGAAGGCGTAACCGTTTACCCAATGGAAGATGGTTCATTAATACACGTTTTAGACTATGATAAAGCAGTGGGAGTTTATACAAGAAGTTATAAGTTGAAATAAAAATGCTGAGTGCTACGGCACTCAGCATTTTTTATTAAACGTTAAATCTGAAAAGTACAATATCTCCATCTTGCATAACGTACTCTTTACCTTCAGAGCGTACAAGACCTTTTTCTTTTGCTGCTTGCATTGAGCCACATTCCATAAGCACGTCAAAAGAAACAACCTCTGCACGAATAAAACCGCGTTCAAAGTCTGTGTGGATTTTACCGGCAGCCTGTGGTGCTTTCGTGCCTTTTTTAATTGTCCACGCTCTTACTTCTGGTTGACCTGCAGTAAGGTAAGACATTAAGCCTAACAAGTCGTAACTTCTTTCAATGAGTCTGTCAAGACCACCTGAAGAAACACCGATTTCAGAAAGGAACATTTCCTTTTCTTCGTTGTCAAGTTCTGCTATTTGCGATTCTAATTCTGCACAAATAGGGAGCACTTCACTGCCTTCATCTGCTGCAATCTTTTTAACTGCGTTAAATCTTTCGTTTGTTTCAATATTCTTTGTGAAATCATCTTCACTCATATTACAAGCGTAAATAACTGGTTTTGAAGTAAGTAAATCTACTGTGTCAAGTAACGCTTTTTCATCATCTGTCATTTCAACACTTCTTGCACACGCGCCGTTGTTGAGTGCTTCGTTAACTCTTTCAAAGAATGCTACTTCTGCCCCGAGTGATTTATCACCCTTCATAGCTTTCTTGCTTCTGTCAATTCTTCTGCCCAATATTTCAGCATCAGAAAGAATTAACTCAAGGTTAATTGTTTCAATATCTCTCTGTGGGTCAATTGAACCTTCAACGTGCATAATGTCGTCGTTATCAAAACAACGAACAACGTGAATTATAGCATCAACTTCTCTTATGTGAGAAAGGAATTTATTACCAAGACCTTCACCCTGTGAAGCGCCTTTAACAAGACCTGCTATGTCAACAAATTCAATTGTTGCAGGTGTTACTTTTGCTGGGTTATACATTTCGCAAAGTGCATCAAGTCTCTTGTCTGGCACAGATACAACACCAATATTTGGCTCAATAGTACAGAAAGCATAGTTCGCAGCCTGAGCACCTGCGTTTGTAAGAGCATTAAAAAGTGTACTTTTACCAACATTTGGCAAACCAACAATACCAAGTTTCATTTTTAATTACCATTCCTATTTGAAAAATTTACAATATATTCTAACACATTATTATAAGTATTTCAATGATTTTTTGCATACAAAAAAGCTCTGTGTCAATATTATTATTGATAGGAGGAATTTTTTTGGATTTTAGAACTGATTTAACTCTTGAGAGAGCAGAACTTGCAAGTGAACAGGGGAAAGGCATAAAAAAAGAATTTCGCCACAACGATTTCAGTAATACAACAATTATTGATATTTTGAATGAAGAAACAGCAGAAAAATTAGGAAAAGCAGTCGGACGATATATAACAATCGAAATTCCTGAACTTACGTTTCTTTCAAGTGATTTACCCAAAATAGTCGAAACAGTAAAAGAGTCACTCGATTTACTATTACCACAACAAAATGGTCTTGTGTTAGTAGCAGGGGTGGGTAACAGTGATGTTACTGCAGATGCTTTAGGACCATTTGTTGCTTCAAAAATACTTTCTACAAGACATCTTTCAGAAGAATTGCAAAAAAGTATCGGGTTTAAAGAATTATTGAGACCGGTTTCAGCAATTTCTACCGGTGTTTTAGGTCAGACGGGACTCGAATCAAGCGAATATATAAAATGTATTGTGAATGAAATTAAACCGTGTTGCGTCATAACTGTTGATGCTTTGGCTTCTCGTAGTGTAAAAAGACTCGGAACAACTATTCAGATGTCAGACACAGGTATAGCGCCAGGCTCTGGAATTAATAATAAACGAAAAAGAATTGACGAGAGTTTTTTAGGCGTACCCGTAATTGCAATAGGTTTGCCGACCGTTGTTGATGCTCTGACTCTTGCCGAGAGTATTTTTGGTAAAACAGAAGAACCTGAAACAAAGGTAGATATGATTGTAACGCCTAAAGATATTGATGTGTTAATTAAAAATTCTTCTTCGCTTTTAGCAACGGCTATAAATCTCAGTTTACAAAAATCATTAAATCAGGACGAACTAACAGCGTTGTTATAAAATTTAAAAGTACAGCATAAAATATATTGCACTACTATTTTTATTGATTGAAAGGCGTGTGCAATATGAATAAGAAAAAAACAGGATTAGAATGTATTTTGAGTGTTATACTCTCTTTATCAGTTTTAATTGCAACAATTTTCTTTTCAGGGGATTTGGTTGGTTTTATAAGTAACTTTACATTAGGTGCGGTAGCAGTATTTTCGGGTGTGGAAAATTTCAAGAAAGAAAATTCAAAAATTACTTCACAAAGTAATATTACGGGATTCGGGAATAGTTTTGTGGTAAATACTGACTCTGCAGATACAAAAACTCCTGAAGATATTGAAAAACTTATGGAAGAAGCAGTTTCTGCCTATGCATCATTCAAAAAAACAGGTAAAATAGAAGAAACGCAACTTTTAGCAACGTCTTCTACAGTAAGTTACGGGAACGTAATTGTAAATAATAAAACTGAAACCAAGAAAGTGGATATAAAAAAAGAACTTTCAAAAACGCCGGAGTTTGGTGAAATAACAAAAGACGAGCCATATATCCTTGTTTATCATACCCATACAACAGAAGGTTACGAACTTTTAGACAAAGGGTGGTATTCAGATGATTACGTTTCAAGAACAAAAGAGTTAGATAAAACTGTTGTAAGAGTTGGCGAAGAAATTGTCAGCCGTCTTGAAAAAGCAGGTTTTAAAGTTATTCACGATAAAACTATTTACGATGCAAGTTACAATGGTGCATATTCACGTTCTTTAAAAACTGTTGAAAAAATATTAAAAGAAAACCCATCAATTGTAATAACACTTGACGTTCATCGTGATGCAATAGAGTATAGTAACGGAACAAAATGCAAACCAACTGCCACAATCAACGGTAAAAAGGCGGCTCAAGTTATGATAATAACTGGCGCAGAAGAAGGGGATATCAAAGATTATCCCGATTGGAACAAAAATCTTACATTCGCCATTGCTTTGCAAGAAAAGACAGAAGAGAATTATAAAGGTCTTATGCGACCGATTTTCTTTTGTCAGCGAAAATATAATATGCACGTAACTCCGTGTTCGCTTCTTTTAGAGATGGGAACAGATGCAAATACTTTGGAAGAAGCGGTTTATTCAGGAAGATTAATAGGTGACTCACTCGCAGAGTTGCTTGAAGAAAATATGTAAAATAAAAGGATTGTTTAATATGGATGAATTTTCAAAACTTTTAAGAAATTTTACAGTTATCAGTATAATTATAATAATTCTCATAGCATTTGTAGCTGGTTCTTTCATAGCAGGGTTTAAAGTTGATTACAATATTACTGGTGTAGAGCGTGACAGAATAGGTTATAACAGAGAATATTCAAAAGAAAATATATAAAAAAGTAACAAAAACTGTAAAAAGTGTAAAATTCCTATTGAAAAAAAAGACTACTTATTGTATAATTTATAAAAGGCATATTGCAAATATCAATTTGGTGGTTACACCAAGGTTTGTGCCTTTATAGTTAGGAGATGGAAAGTTTGGCAGTTAAACTCAATACGAAGTATCTCGAAAACTTTGTTGCTAAAGAAGATGTTGATGCAATAAGTGGTGAGGTTGCTTCGGCAGTCGAACTTCTTAATAATCGTACCGGTGCAGGTAACGACTTTTTAGGTTGGGTAGATTTACCTGTTAATTACGATAAAGAAGAGTTCGAAAGAATTAAAAAAGCCGCACAAAAAATCCGTAGCGATAGTGAAGTTTTAATCGTTATTGGTATTGGCGGCAGTTACTTAGGCGCTCGTGCCGCTATTGAATTTTGTAAATCACAAAATTATAATTACTTAAATAAACCGCAAATCTTTTTTGCTGGTAATACAATTTCTTCAAGTGCTTTAGCAGAAACTATTAAACTTTGCGAAGGTAAAGATTTCTCAGTTAACGTTATTTCAAAATCTGGTACAACAACTGAGCCAACTTTAGCATTCAGAGTTTTTAAAGAACTTTTAGAAGAAAAATACGGCAAAGAAGAAGCAGCTAAAAGAATTTACGCTACAACCGATAAGGCAAGGGGAACGTTAAAAGAACTTTCAGATTCTGAAGGTTACGAAACGTTCGTTATTCCGGATGACGTCGGTGGCAGATATTCCGTACTTACCGCTTGCGGACTTCTTCCTATTGCAGTTGCAGGTATTGATATCGATAAAATGATGCAAGGTGCTAAAACTGCACGTGAAGATTTTAAAGATGGCGACGTTTACACAAACGATTGCTACAAATACGCTGCAATGCGCAACATTCTTTACCGTAAAGGCAAAAAGGTCGAAATGATGGTTGCTTACGAGCCGGATTTCACAATGATGAACGAATGGTTCAAACAACTCTTCGGCGAAAGCGAAGGTAAAGGAAATAAGGGTATATTCCCATCATCTGCTGTTTTTTCAACTGACCTTCATTCACTCGGTCAATACGTTCAGGAAGGCGAGAGATTGATGTTTGAAACAGTTGTTAAATTTAAATCACCAAAGAGTGAAATGGTAATTAAAGAAGATGCCGAAAATAAAGACGGATTCAACTTTGTGGCAGGTAAAACTGTCGATTACGTTAACGAACAGGCATTTTTAGGTACTGTACTTGCTCACTGTGATGGTGGTGTGCCAAATATGATTTTAGAAATTGACAAAATGGATGAATTCAATTTTGGCTATCTTGTATATTTCTTCTGTAAAGCTTGTGCAGTTTCGGGTTATACTTTAGGAATAAACCCATTCGACCAACCAGGTGTGGAAAGTTACAAGAAAAATATGTTTGCTCTTTTGGGCAAATCAGGTTACGAGTCTTTGAGTGAAGAACTCAAAAAAAGACTTGAAAATTAATTGTAAATAAGCTGAAGACAATTCAGCAAAAAAATAAACGGAGGTAAATACTATGGTTTCACTTATTATCGGCAACAAAGGTTCCGGCAAAACAAAAAAACTCATTTCTCTTATCAATGAGGCTGTTGACAAATCAAACGGAACAGTCGTTTGTATTGAGAAATCACCGTTACTTACTTATGAGGTAACTCACAGAGCAAGACTCATTGAAACAGAAAGATATGGTGTTGAAGGCACAGATGCTTTCTATGGTATGATTTGCGGTATCATCGCTCAGGACCACGACATCACAGAAATTTTTGTTGATGCTACATTTAAAATCGTAGGCAGAGATTATGAAGCTTTTGCAGACCTTATTAAAAAGGTTAGTGATATTTCAAAACTTTCAGAAACAGACTTTGTATTCACAGTTTCAGAAGATGAAGATAAACTTCCTGCAAGACTCTTCGAATATGCTCAAAAAGCTTAAGTTGTCTATTAAGTTCGCCTGTCTTTAAGAGATAGGCGAATTTTTTTGAAAAAAATAATAGTTTTTTAAATTATATATTGACAAATCTACTTTATTTTACTATAATATCAAGGCGTGTTGAGAGGTAGTTAAATGATTATTGAACTTGAATCTATATTTAATAATGATGGTTCGTCTTATGAATTTGATTACGAACTTTCGCTTTCACATATCAGCGTTTCTGGTGTGAATCCACTTAAATCACCGGTAAAAGTCAAAGGTATGGTGAAAAACAATACTGGCATTGTTACGTTAAGTGCTAATGTAGAGTTAATCTATTCAGCATTTTGTGACAGATGTGCAGAAGCAACCGAGAAAACATATAATTATGATTTCTCACATAATTTAATTGCATCTTTAAGCAACGAAGATAATGACGATTTTCTCGTTGTGAGTGATATGCGACTCGATTTAGACGAACTTATCGAAGAAGATGTCAATTTAGAATTACCAACAAAATTCCTTTGTTCAGAAGATTGCAAAGGCGTTTGTGTAATGTGTGGTAAAAACCTTAACAAAGGCCAATGTGACTGTAAGAAGCCAATAGACCCTCGTCTTGAAGGTTTGCTTCAGTTTTTGGAATAAATTAAATTAGTAAATAAAACATTTATTGTTAAAACATAAGGAGGAAACTTAAAATGGCAGTACCAAAGAGAAGAGTTTCAAAAGCAAGAAGAGACAAAAGAAGATCAAACGTATGGAAAATGGATGCTCCACAACTTGTAAAATGCCCACAATGTGGCGAATACAAGAGAGCTCACAGACTTTGCACAGCTTGTGGTTACTATAACGGCAAACAAGTAGTAGTTGTTGAAAAATAATTATTTTGTGCAAAATTTAAGTTGATTTGCTTTCAGGGGCGGTGAGAAATATCTCTCCGCCCTATTGGAGTTTTATTTTGTTAGGTGGTGATTTCTTGTCAGTAACAGTAACCTCTGTCTTAAACGACTCTTATGGTGAAAAAGCGGGTATTTTAAAAAATGATGTTATTGAAATAATCAACGACAGAGAAATTACCGACGTTTTAGATTATCGCTTTGCAATTCAAAGTAAAAAACTCTCTATTTCTTTGAAACGTGGTTTAGAAAAATTAACGGTTAATATAAGAAAAAGCAGTGAGTTTTCAGACATTGGGTTAGAGTTCGAAACCTACCTTATGGACAAGCAACATTCTTGTAGAAACAAGTGTATTTTCTGCTTTGTTGACCAGATGCCAAAAGGTATGCGAGATACACTTTACTTTAAGGATGATGACTCTCGTCTTTCGTTCCTTTTTGGTAACTATATTACGCTTACTAATCTTACCGAAAAAGAAGCCGACAGAATTTGTGAAATGCACATAAGTCCTATAAATATATCAGTTCACACTATGAACCCCACGCTTCGTGTTAAAATGATGAAAAACAAGAATGCAGGAGAGTCGCTTAAATTTATTAAGAAATTCAGTGATGCTGGAATTTTAATGAACACTCAACTTGTTTTATGCCCTGGTATAAACGACGGTGAAGAATTAAGATATTCATTAAACGAACTCGCAAAATACAGCCCCAACATCAACAGTATAGCGGCAGTGCCTGTTGGTATTACTAAATATCGTGAAGGACTCGAGCATTTAGATATTTACAATAAAAAAACTGCAAACGAAGTTATTGATATAATAGATGACTTTAACGCTCATTACTCATTCTTCAATAACGGAAAAATCTTGGCTTACGCTTCCGATGAATTTTACCTTTTAGCAGACCGTGATTTTCCAGATGAAAATTATTATGGTGAATACAGTCAACTCGATAACGGCGTTGGAATGTGCACACTTTTAAAAAGTGAATTTTTAACCGCTTTAGAAGAAACGGAAGAAAAAACTATTAATCGTGAAATAACCATAGCAACAGGCGAGTCTGCTTATTCGCTTTTATGTGAATTAAAAGAAAAGACAGAAGAAAAATTCAATGGTTTAAAAGTCAATGTTGTAAAAATAACTAATGAGTTTTTCGGAACGACAGTTACTGTTGCAGGACTTCTTACGGGTAAAGATTTAAAAGAGCAGTTGAGTAACAAGAATTTAGGTCAAGAACTTTTAATTCCACGTGTTTCGTTAAGAAACGAAGGCGATAAATTCCTTGACGATATGACTTTAGAAGAACTTTCAGAAAAATTAAAAATAAAAGTTACTCCCGTTATAAATGATGGGTATAAATTGTTAGAAAGTATTATAGGAGGTGCTTAAAAATGGCGCAACCAGTAGTAGCAATAGTTGGCAGACCAAACGTTGGTAAAAGTACGCTTTTCAATAAATTAACAGGTAAAAGACTCGCTATTGTAGATAACACACCAGGCGTTACAAGAGATAGAATTTTCGGTGAATGTGAATGGTTAGGTCATAAAATGATGCTTGTCGATACAGGTGGTATCGAGCCATATTCAGACGATATTATTCTTTCACAGATGCGCCGTCAGGCACAACTTGCAATTGACAGTGCAAACGTAATTATATTTGTTACAGACGTTCGTGATGGTGTCGTAGCGACTGATAGCGAAGTTGCTTCAATGCTCCAGAAAAGTGGTAAACCGGTAGTTCTCTGTGTAAATAAATGCGACAAAATCGGTGAACCACCAGCAGATATTTATGAATTCTATAATTTGGGTATAGGCGACCCGTTCCCGGTGTCATCTGTTCACGGTCACGGTACTGGTGATTTGCTTGACGAAGTAATTAAGCATTTCCCCGAAGAATATTTAAGAGATAGCGAAGATGAAGACGACTATATTAAAGTTGCAGTTATTGGTAAACCAAACGTTGGTAAATCTTCACTCGTTAATAAAATTATCGGCGAAGACAGAATGATTGTTTCAGATATCGCTGGTACAACCCGAGATGCTACTGACAGTTTTGTTGAAAATGACTACGGCAAATTTATGTTTATTGATACTGCGGGTCTTCGCAGAAAATCAAAAGTTGAAGATGCAGTTGAACGTTACAGCGTTTTAAGAACAGATATGGCAGTAGAAAGAGCCAACGTCTGCGTTATTATGATTGATGCTTTAGAAGGCTTTACCGAGCAAGATAGTAAAGTCGCAGGCAGAGCATTAGAACAGGGTAAAGGTTGCATTATCGCCGTTAATAAGTGGGATGCTTACGAAAAAGACGGCAGAACAATGGACTCTTACCGCAAAAAACTTATGAATGATTTTTCATTTATGTCATTTGCACCAATAATTTTCATTTCTGCAAAAACTGGTCAGAGATTAGACAGACTCTATGAACTCATTAAGTTTGTAGATACCCAGAATGCTATGAGAATTAAAACTGGTCAGTTAAATGAAATATTGGCGGCTGCAACTTTAAGAGTGCAACCACCAACAGATAAAGGCAAACGCCTTAAAATATATTATATGACTCAGGCTTCAACAAGACCACCAACGTTCGTCTGCTTTGTAAATAACGAAGAACTTTTCCATTACAGTTATCAGCGTTATTTAGAAAATCAGATAAGAGAAGTCTATGGACTCGAAGGCACACCGGTACGCTTTGTAATCCGTGAGCGTGGCGAGAAGAAGTTTTAAAATGAAAAACCTGTTATTTTTAGCAAATCTAAAAATAACAGGTTTAATTTTATTATTCTACAACAACGCCTTCTTTTTCTCTCTTTTGGGCGAGTTCTTTAACAATTCTTTCTTTTTCTTTACCGGAAATTTTGTAGAAGAACATCGGAATTGCACAGAGTAACATACTGATACCCGGCACGATTGAAACGAGTGAGAACATACCGAAGTTCTGCATTTTTGTAAGGTCAGTTGCCGCAACAATTGCAGTAGAACTTAACATATTTTCAGGCTCTAAACCAATTAACATATAAGCAATAATAATACCACTTGTTGCGAGAGCGTTACCAAGTTTATTAACAAATCCCTGACACGCAGCCCCAAGACCATTATCTCTGAAACCAGTTTCTAATTCAATAAGGTCAAGACAGTCGCAAATCATAGCACTTGAAATAACGTTGAGAACGCCTAAAGGAATGCAAGAAATGAGAATGAAAGGAATACAAATGTAAAGGTTTAAAGTGAACCAACCAATAACTGTTGTAAAGATACTTGCAACAAAACCAGCAAGACAAGTTGTAATAACTATTTTTTTGTAGTCAAATTTCTTCATAAGTTTTGGCATAAAGAGCATAGCGCCAAACATACCAACAATAGCACATACCTGGAAGATTGTTTTTACAGAAGAAACACTTGCGTCAATTGCCGCAGTTCTTTCAGCCTGCGTCATACCAGTTAAATCCGGACCAATGTAAAAAGCATATCTTGCAACGTGAACAGCCGCCGCCTGAACCATATATCTGCCACTTGAAAGAACACCCATAGCAACAACGAGCATTAAAGGTTTACATTTAAAAATTCTTGAAAGGGTAGAAGGTTCGCCTTCTTTTCTTTCTTTTTGTGGAATTCTTACTCTTTCTTTTACGTGGAAATAAGAGTTAGCAAAGAGTATCATACCTAAAAGTGAAACAACAACCGCAATAATTAAATATTTTGATTTGTTGTATTCAATAGGATTATCTGTATTTGTAAGTACCAATGGTAAAACAAGACCGGCAACTAAAAATAATACTTCAGGAACTGCAGTACCAATACCATTTAAAATCTTTGCAAATGAAATAACCTGACCACGTTCTTCTGCACCGGGAGCCATAACGTTCGGAAGACTCCACATAGGAACGTCTGCCATAGTGTTAATCATACCCCAGAGAATGTAAATAACTGCCGCATAAACCATTAAACCATTTTTGTTTAAATCAGGGCAGAAATACATTAAAATTGTAAATACTGCAAGTGGCACTGCCGAGTAGATAACAAACGAACGCATTTTACCAGTTTTACCTGAGCGTTTATCTGCCAAAATACCCATTAACGGGTCGTTAATAGCATCCCACACTCTTGCGCCTAACATAAGCATAAGAATAAAAATCAAAGGTAATTGCAACACGTTAACGTAGTAGTCACTAATGTAACTTGACATCATTGTGTAAATCATACCTTGACCCATAGCACCTAAAGCGAACATATTAAGTTCTTTTTTAGGCACTTTGTAGCCTGTTTTTTCTTTCATATAAACCCTACTTTCTATAAAATTGATTTTTTGATTATACCATAATAATCGTTTTATGACAATATATTTATATGATAATATTTAGTATAAAAAATTGTTCATATTTATAATCAAAAAATCTTTTTTTAGGTATTTACAAACTATACCAAGTTTGTTAATATTGATTTGTGTGATTATTTCTGTTTTTTAACAGAAAGGGGGCTTTTTTGTGAAAGAAACCACTAACAGACCAATACCTGAAATTTATAAGTCACTTTATGAAGAAAAGGCGAAAGACGAGGCACTTTTTCTTATTGTTGGTGACTTGAATTTAAAGGGTAAATATGGCGAATCAATGTTAGTTTTTACAAAAGATAAGTTGTTCGCTTTTGACTCTTGTTTTTCTGATGCCTTTATTACTATTGATTATAAAGATATTGAAGAAGCAGAAGTTAAAAGAATGTATGGTAACGCATTCTTTAAAGTTAAATTAAAAGACGAAAGTAAAAAGAAAAATATTTTAAGATTTTCTTATGCTGCCGCAGAAGTCGGTGACGCTGCCGCAAACTTCATAAACGTCGTTAATGAAAACGGCTTTTCAGATGCAGAAGTTGAAGTTGTAAGGTCAGTTTATATGAAACAACGTAGTTTCTGTCCTAAATGTGGCAGAAAATTACCGAAGCCAGATGCCGAGTGTATTAACTGCTCAAGCAAAAGTCATATTATAGGTAAATTTTCAAAATACGTTGTTCCTGAAAAAACGTCACTTGTAGTGTGTATGCTTCTTTCGGTCGTTGCAACAGTTTTGTCGCTCGTTCCACCGTATATTACAAAAATAATGGTTGACGACGTTATTCCTAATAAGAATGCACAAAAACTCATTATTGTTCTTGTGTGGCTTATGGTTGTTTACGTTCTCCAGTACATAGTAAACGGTATAAGGTCATATAAATTAAGAATTACAGGCAACAAAATAACCTTAAACTTAAAAAAAGATATTTTTGAAAAAGCACAATATTTACCAATGAGTTTTTTCGATAAAATCTCAACCGGTTCTGTTATTAACCGTGTTAACTCCGATGCTGGAACAATTCAGCAATTTATAATGAAAATTTCACAAGAAGCCGTAGTTCAGGCGTTCACACTTGTCGGTCTTGTAATTATAATGTTTGCAATGAGTTGGAAACTTGCGTTATTCTCATTAATTCCTGTTCCTATAGTCGTTGTAGTCGGTAAGATGTTCAGCAAGGTTTTGGGGCCTAAATATATGAGACTCTGGCGAAGACACTCTGCAATCTCAACAATGCTTGCAGACTCAATCCCGGGTGTCAGAGTCATTAAAGCGTTTACAAACGAAAGAAAAACTATTGATAAATTCAACAAATTCTGTGACGAATGGTTCAAAGAAGACAGAAAAGTTGCAATTCCGGCCGCAATATTCCCATCAATTATAACGTTCCTTGTTACTTGTGGTTCACTCGTAATATGGTTCTTGGGTGGTAATCTCGTTATAGGTGGCGACAAAGACGTTTCATTAGGTCTTTTGGTTTCATTTGTAACTTATGCAAGTATGTTCTATAACCCTGTTAACTTCTTTGCAAATATCGGTGAT
Organism: Acutalibacteraceae bacterium; assembly: GCA_045533655.1. Lineage (GTDB taxonomy): Bacteria > Bacillota > Clostridia > Oscillospirales > Acutalibacteraceae > DTU089. Next base: position 85,474 of record JAZSIE010000014.1, on the reverse strand, counting down.
ACTTACCAGAATACTTTAGCATCTGCTGAAAAAATTCTTGATATTTTAGATGCAGAGCCAGAGCACGACTTCGGTCACGATAATGAATTAGAAAGAATGCAAGGTAAAATCGAGTTTAAAAACGTTAACTTCGCATTTGACCGTTCTAAAAAAGTTCTTTCAAATATCAACCTTACCATTGAACCCGGCGACATTGTCGGCATTGTAGGTACAACCGGTAGTGGTAAATCAACTCTTATAAATCTTCTTATGAGATATTACGACGAGTACGATGGCGAAATTTTAGTTGATGGCGTAAATGTTCGTGATATTGATATGAAATATTACAGAAACTCCATAGGTTTCGTTCAGCAAGAACCACTTATGTTCCGTGATACAATATTTAACAATATTGCTTATGGCAGTAACGTTTCTCACGTTGAGCAGGTACTTCACGCTGCCGAAGTTGCAAACGCACACGGCTTTATTTCAAAACTTCCGGATGCTTATGACACAATGCTCGGTGAACGTGGTGTTGGTCTTTCAGGTGGTGAAAAGCAACGTGTTTCAATTGCACGTGCAGTGCTTAAAAACCCAAGTATATTAATATTTGACGAAGCAACTGCGGCGGTTGACTCTGAAACAGAAAGTCTTATTCAGAGTGCTATTGAACGTCTTATAAGTGGCAGAACTACTCTTATGATTGCTCACCGTCTTTCAACACTCAGAAAAGCGAATAAAATCGTTGTTGTTGATAAAGGTGAAATTATTGAGTGTGGTACTCCAGAAGAACTTATGGCACTCAAAGGTAAATATTATAAACTTATTGAAATTCAGTCTATGGGCGAGCAGTTACAAAAACGCAAGGCTGAAGAGAATTTTGAATAAGGGGGTGCAATATAATGCCACGTTACGTAGAAGGTCCTGATATAAGATTGACTCCAAACGACGTTATTTTCGTTGACGTTGAGTTTTATACAGGCGAAAAATTCACTGGTGTAGAACTTCGCAGAATGTTCCCTATAACAGGTCTTACAAAATATATTGCACTTGTTGACTCCGAAGGCGAACAAATTGCTATTATAAGAGATTTAAACGACCTTATGGAAGACTCAAGAAAAGTAGCAGAAAAAGTGCTTGAAGAGTACTATATGATTCCGAGAATTACAAAATTCTTAAAAATGAGTGAAAAGTTCAAAATCTGGATGTGGACTGCAGAAACTGATAAAGGTGTTTACACCTTTGAAATTAGAAACCACATTACAGCGGTTAAACCACTTTATGACGGTCGTGTGCTTATTAAAGATGCTAACGACAACCGCTACGAAATACCGGATGTAAAACAGTTAGATAAAAAGAGTCTTAAAATGATTTTACCAAAGATATAACGAAAGGATGAATTTAACTTATGAAACTTCTTATAGCAATCGTAAACAATGAAGATAGTGCAGTAGTTTCTTCTGCACTCACAAAAGAAGGTTTTTCTGTAACAAAACTTTCAACAACAGGCGGATTTTTAATGGTTGGTAACACAACGTTTTTAATCGGTGCCGAAGATGATAAAGTACAAAAAGCAAAAGACACAATTAAAGAACATTGTAAAAGAAGAACACAAACTGCTCCATCAACACAGGCACTCGGTAGCGGACTCCGTGAAGGTGACTTAGCGGCAGAAGTTGCAGTAGGTGGCGCAATTGTATTCTCTATAAATGTAGAAAGTGTGGATAAATATTAATGAAAAAGTATTTAAAAGAACTTATAATTGCTGGTATTGAATTAGCGTTAATTTTCTTATTCCCGTTAATTCCAATGGGCAACAAAGATGCTCACATAATTCTTATTATGGCACTTACTCTTATTGTCGGTATAATCGGTGTTGCAATTTCAAATAAGAAAATTAAATTCTTATTCCCGCTATTTACAACGATTTTAGTCGTTCCAACAATGTTTATGTACTACGAGCCAAGAGTTTACGGCAACATCTTCTGGATGTTCGTATTCTCACTCCTTGCAGTAATAATAGGTGAGCTTTTAAGACTTATTGTTTTAGGCATTGTTATGCTTGTTAGGAAAGTTAGAAAATAGGAATTAGTAAGACAGGGGACGGTTCTCTGTCTTATTTTCTCTTATAACAAGTTTTTGATTTAAAGGGTTTGATATAGTGAAAAAGAAAAAAACGATGTTTACAGTATTGGTATGTGTTTTCTTGGTTTTTGTAGGATTGTTCGTGCTTTTTATAAATCAACAAAATGAATGTACTATATCAGAGGTTGAAAAGATAAATGAATGTTATGCATTAACAGAAGAAATTATTGAAAATGGTTACGATAGAACTAATGCGAAAAATTTTATTAAAATAACGAAATTTGTTTTAGATACTGGTATTAACAAAAAAACATTCAAGGATAGTAACTTTTATATTAATGATGTGCTCACATTTGATAGTGTTCCAGATATTCGTGGGAAAACGGAAGGCGAAGATAAAGTGGTTGATATTATTACAGCAATTTATCTTGCTTCGGTTCTTTCAGAAACACCAACTGAATTTGAAGCAATATTTTTAAATTATTACACAAATTTGACATTATGGGTAGAAACATCCTCTGAATTTGAACTGTTACTGCTAAATTATTTTAATCCAACAGAAGAGGAAATTACTATAGTTTTGAAGTCTTATGAAAAGCTTGCTGAAAAATGTGAGAATCCTATAAGTAAGTACAAAGCCTATAATACAGAAAGTTATTTAATAAGAGTCTATAACGAAACGACTGGTGGTAATTTAACTATGTCTTCAAAAGCAAAAGAGTCGTATTTGAAAGTTGCAGATTATGTCAAAGATAATTCTGATGAGGTGTTTATCTGGCATAGTTATGACTATCAAGAACAAGAAAATTAGGGACGGCTGATTTTTGAACTCTACAAAATCGCAAACGAAAATTCAATTTAATCGCTATTGATTAGCTTTTAGAACAATCAGGGGACGGTTCTATGATGAGTCTGAAAACCCTTGATTATCAACGGTTTTAGCGTTATTTAAAATTTAATTTAATCAGAAAATCAGGGGTTGGTTGATTGGAAAAACAACCCAATCACAGAACCGTACCCTGTCTTGTCTGAATTTGGGGTTGATTTTTATTGGAATTTCTAAAATTAGTTGTGAGTATTTTACCAGGTTTTATGTTTTTTTGTATCATATTTAGTTATATTCTTTTATGGAAATCTAGAGAGAAAAAAACCATAATACCTTTTATGTTTTTTTGTGGTATTTCAATTGGATACATACTATCCAAAGCATTTACCTCAAATATATCAAAGGATTTAGTATTTATTATTTGTTTCGTTATTTCTGGCATTTTGATGTTGTTCTATAGTTTCAAAAAATATAGACAATCAAAACAATCAGGCGACGGTTCTCTGTCTTAATAATAAAGTATTGAACACTAGTTTCACTCGATTTGTGAGTTCTTCTGCTAAACCCAAAGGAATTGCTATTGCATATGGATTTGCTGCATTTGCATGGATCTAAACAACAATTTCTATTTTTTCAGATGATTGTGAACAACGTGCTGAAAAAAGGGGTTACACATTAAAATGAAAAAAATTGAACATATAGTTTTATTTATAAACTATGCCATGATAACATTAACATTACTTTGTGTTTTGTTTATTGGATTTTGTGAAGTTTTTGGTTATAACGTTGGGGAAAAACTTTTAAATAAATTCAATTTAGAAGTTAATCAAATAGTTTTTTTGTGTTTTATTTTTGGGATTATTATGATTTTTTCTAAAATATTACAAAATAAATTTTTTAAGAAATAAGACAGGGGGGGATTATAAAATGGAAAAATTAAAAAGTATTTCTATTTTTACAGGTCTATTATCTGTTGTATTTTATTGTTCGATTCTATTTCAACAGATATATTTTCTTGAATTTGAGTTTTTACCCATACTTTAACAATCAGGGGACGGTTCTATGATTGAGTCTGAAAACCCTTGATTATCAACGGTTTTAGCGTTATTTAAAATTTAATTTAATCAGAAAATCAGGGGTTGGTTGATTGGAAAAACAACCCAATCACAGAACCGTCCCCTGATTTTCTCAACAACTGAAAAGTTTTACCAACCATTAGTTGATTTGAGGGAGAATTTATATGGTTAAAAAAAGGATTGTAGCAATATTTTTAATTTACACCATAGTATTTTGTTCTTTTTCAATAACATGTGTAGCTATAAATAGCACAGGCATAAATAATACTGCAAGGGAAAGTGTTTTGCCAGAAAATTTAAAATTTTTGGTCGAAGATAAATGTTCTCAACACAATGTTTTCCAACAAGCAGTAGCTTGTGAAGAGGGTTCGTTTGCTATTTATACTTATGGTGTAATGTCTGAGGGAGTTCTTTCAGAAACTAACAAAAAATTTATTGATATTTATGATTCGAATGCTAATTTTCTCAAAGAAATATCGTTTGAAACTTCTTCTGATGTTGCTATTGAAATTACAGAATCATTCGTTAACATCTACTTGTATTCAGAAGTTATTTGTTATGATTATAAAAAACAAGAAACAAGTTATTTTTTAACTGAAGATTATGAGGTTTATAATTCTGGGTTTGTAGATTCATTGAGAAAAGATCAATTTTTAGAGGGGGAATGGGAGTATTATTGTGAGAAAAGTTTTTTAGGGTATTCAAAACTATCAAGGACTAATGGCTCAGATACTCAAACTTTGTTTGATGCAACGACTGATAACATAATAAACGGCGACATATTTATTTCAGTTGTTTTCGGTATATTTCTTTTTATAACTGGATTAAAAATAAGACAAAAAAATAAGACAGGGGACGGTTCTATGATTGAGCCTAAAAAGCCTTGATTATCAACGGTTTTAGCGTTATTTAAAATTTAATTTAATCAGAAAATCAGGGGTTGGTTGATTGGAAAAACAACCCAATCACAGAACCGTCCCCTGATTTTCTTGTCTTAAAACTCGTCAGACGTTAAGCCTGACGAGTTCTTTTATGCTAAAACTTCTAAAAAGTTGGTTGCTAACATTAAAACTATGAGAACTAAAGGTACGATTATCGTAGATAAAGTTATTCGTTTATTCGGATTATCTTCTTTAACCACTAAAATGTAAGGTATTGTTATAATATAAAGAATAGGTATGCCCCATATTCCAAATAACACCAAGAATTCTAATACTTCAATAATAAAATCGCCTACTAAAGGTATATAACTGATTAATAAAAATACTGGTAGTTCAAAAATAATACTGAGATATGAAATTAACATAACGGATGACCAGATTAATGTTGTATACATAAATATGTTCTTTAAAACTACAAGCAATTTATTTTTCATAACAGAACACTCCTTTTTTCTTTTCATCTACATAATATCAATTTGATTTTCAAAATGTACTGAAATGTAATTTTTGGGCGTTTTTTTGTAATTTTTGGGAATTGTTATGACAGAGGAGGTTCTCTGTCTTGGTTTTAGTTGTAAGTCGGCACTGACCACTGACTCACTGACAACTTATAGAATTATTTGGTCATATTAGGTGTTTTCGCTAAAATATATTGACATACCTAAAATATAATGGTAAAATATAACAAATGTTTTGTGCATTTTAATATTGTATTTTAAAGGGAGGTTCCAAGGTGAAAGGGAAACAGAAAAAAGTTGTTAAAACATCTGAAACTAATGGTGCTCGTATGAGTATCCAAACGAAACTTATGGGGGTAATTATTCCTGTAATCGTACTTGTAATTGTAAGTATTCTTGTGATAGTACAAGTTACTACTAAGAATATATTACGTGAAAACAGTGAGTTTTTACTTGAAACCAGTGCTAATAGCGCTGTAAACGATGTTTCTGCGTGGATGAATGAAATTCTCGGGAAACTCGATGCACAGCGTGATGTGTTTGAATATATGGATATGACTCCACAGGAGCAACAGGCTTATGTAAACCATACTGTTGACCCAAGTAGTAGTTGTTCTGGTGGTATCTACATAGCAACAGAAAATAAAGAAGTCTATGCAACGTGGGAAGTTCCTGAAGGCGATTATGACCCTACAACAAGGGGTTGGTATAAAGAAGGTCTCACACACGATGAATTTATGTTTGGTGATGCATATTTAGACCTTACTATAAACAAAATTGTAACTTCTGCTACTTGCGTTTTAAAGAATAAAGACGGAAGTGTCAGAGGCGTTGCAGCGGGTGACGTTCAGTTAGAAGAAATCTCAAAAATGATGGCTGAAGTTCAAATTGAAGAAACTGGCGGTGCTTTTATGACAGATGCTGGTGCTCGTATAGTTATAGGCGCACCAGATGAAGCAATGATGGCAAAATCTTTTGACGAACTTCAAGAAAATCCTATTTATGCAGCCGCAGTTGAGTGGATAGACACTAAAGAAGAAGGTCTCCACCAAGTTGTAGTAAACGGCGAGAATATGTATTACTACATTAAATGGGTGCCGGGTTGCAACTGGGCGTCAGTATTCTATGTTCCAGAGTCTGAAATACTTGCAGCGGCAAATTCACTTACAACTACACTTGTTATTATTGCAGTATGTTCTTGTTTAATTCTTGCTTTACTTGTTTTTGCACTTGTAAACAAATTAGTTATTAAACCAGTCAAGAAACTCGATAAAGCCGCACAGAGTATTGCTGATGGTGACCTTAATACAATGGTTGATTATCATTCGAACGATGAGTTTGGTGCACTTTCTGATAATTTCGGAAGAACAGCATCACAACTTCACAATTACACAGCATATATCAATGAAATTACAAATATACTCAACGAAATTGCGGAAGGTAACCTTGTATTTGAACTCACACTCGATTATGTAGGTGAATTTAATAAAATTAAGTTGGCACTCGAAAATATTTCATCTTCACTTACCGATACTATCTGGCAGATGGATAATGCCGCACAACAGGTTTCAGCAGGATCTAATCATTTGTCTGATGGTGCACAGACTCTTAGTAGTGGTGCGACACAACAGGCGGCATCTGTAGAGCAACTTTCTGCTACAATTTCTGTTTTGGCAGAACAAGTTTACAAAAATACAGATACTGCAAGAACAGTTAGCCACAATGTTAATGAAACCGCAACAAGTGTTGCTCAGAGTAACGAAAGAATGAGAGAACTTATTGATTCTATGACAGAAATCAATAACCGTTCTATTGAAATTGATAAGGTTATTAAAATTATTGATGATATTGCATTCCAAACTAATATTCTTGCATTGAATGCGGCGGTTGAAGCGGCACGTGCAGGTGAAGCTGGTAAAGGTTTCTCAGTTGTTGCAGATGAAGTCAGAAATCTTGCAATTAAATCACAGGAAGCAGCAGGTAATACTGCAAAACTTATAAGTGCATCTGTTAAGGCAACTCATCAGGGTAGTGAAATAGCAGATGAAACTGCAAAGAGTCTTCTTGAAACAGTAGAAAATATTAAATCTATAACAAATGATATCAATGCGATGTCTATTGCTTACGAAGAACAATCAACAGCGATTGCTCAGGTATCAGAAGGTATCAATCAGATTTCAGATGTTGTACAGAATAACAGTACTACTGCACAAGAAACTGCCGCTTCAAGTGAGGAACTTTCTGCTCAGGCACAACTTTTAAATCAGATGGTAGAAAAGTTTACTATTAAATAATTGAGTTTAATTAACATTTTCTAATCAATAAACTACTCTTTATTGCATTTGTTTTGCTATGAAGAGTAGTTTTTTGTATTTAATAACTTACTGATTACTGATACAATTGATAGAACTTTTTTACATTTCCACTCATTTTGTAGAAAAATGCAAAATATGTCGAAAAAATATAACCAAAAAATTTCGGCGAATTCGACGTCACTCGTCAAGAAATTCAAAGTTAAGACTTTCTTCACGCTTTAATAAAATCAAGGTTTTGTCTATATTCACGATTGTTTTAAAAGTCTATTGCACTAAAATTTTGGGGGTGCTATAATTCACTCACTAACGGAGGTGCAGTAAATGAACAAACAACTGTCTGTGCTTTTAGCAGACGAAAAAAGCGAAGTGGCACTTACACTTGTGTCAGAGCTTAAGAAGAATATGATGGATGTAAAAGTGTGTGAAAAGAGTGGGGCAACGTTACTTCAATTAGTAGAAAACAAAACACCAGACGTAATTATTATGGATGCATTTTTAATGCATATAGATGCTTTAGGTGTGTTACAAAGGTTAAATAAGTTAAATCTTATGAAACGACCGCTGGTCATTGTTTTTTCGAGCATTGATAAAAGTCATTTTGAATTAGAAATTTTAAAAGCTGGTGCAGATTATTATTTTTTAAAGCCTATTGAACCATCGCTTTTAGCAGAAAGAATTCCACAGCTTTACAGTTGGAAAGATATGGGTAACACTAATGTCGGTGTAAATCATAACACTGAAACTAACATAGAGGTAACAATATCTGAAATAATGCATCAGATTGGCGTACCGGCACATATTAAGGGTTACCAGTATTTACGTGAAGCAATAAAGCGTTCTGTAAATGACCCCGAAATGCTTAATTCTGTAACAAAAATTTTATACCCGACAGTAGCAAAAGCATTTTCAACAACACCATCACGTGTTGAAAGAGCAATCCGCCACGCAATAGAAGTTGCTTGGGATAGGGGCGACGTTGACGTTTTATCGTCATATTTCGGTTACACAATCCAGAGCGAACGTGGTAAACCAACTAATTCGGAATTTATTGCAATGATTGCTGATAAATTAAGATTAAAAATGAAAATATCGTAAATTTACAAACAAAAATATTCACTTGTATTGACTTTATCTTTTATTATGATAAAATTATCAAGTGAATATTTTTGTTTGTATGGAGTGACAATTTATGGAAAAATATGCAAGATTTAAATATATGCCTTGTCTTCCTTTAGGTGAAGATGGCAGAAGAATTACTGCTTCTAAAAAGCATACAACGTTGTCACGTAAAGCGGCAACCGAAGGTATGGTGCTTTTAAAGAATGATAATAAAACTTTACCACTTAGGAAAGACACAAAAGTTGCACTTTTTGGTAAAGCGACTATTGAATACATAAAAGGCGGTGGCGGTAGCGGTGACGTTTACGTGCCATATATCCGCAATATTTTTGAAGGTGTAGAAGAAAAAATCACTTCTCAGAATATCTATATGCCACTTGTTGATTTTTACAAAGATTACGTAAAAAAAGAAAGTGTAAATATTCCATCACAAGAAGAAATCAATGCAACTTGGGATATTGTTAATAATATGGATTTCTGCACTACTCGTGACGATATGACTTACGATACTTTCGCTTCAATGCACGTTAAAGAACCTGCTATTGAAAGCGGTATGATAAAATCTGCTTCAGAGTTTGCAGACGTTGCTATTGTAACTCTTAGTCGTTTCTCTGCAGAAGGTGTTGACCGTAGACCAATTCCATCTGACTATTACCTTTCAGATATTGAAAAAAATCTTTTAAACGAAGTAACAAAATGCTTTAAAAAGGTAGTTGTTGTTATAAACTCCGGTGGTGTATTAGACTGCGAATTTTTAGCAGAAACAAATGGCATTGGTGCAATTCTTATGAGTTGGCAGGGCGGTCTTGAAGGCGGTAGTGCTATTGCCGATATTATCTTCGGTGACGTTAACCCATCTGGTAAATTAGTTGACACAATTGCAAAATCTTACGATGCATACCCTGAAACAAAAGAATTCTGGGAAAGTTTTGATTACGTTTATTATAATGAAGATATTTACGTTGGTTACCGCTATTTTGAAACAATTCCAGGTGCTAAAGAAAAGGTTCGTTACCCATTCGGTTTCGGTCTTTCTTATACTTGCTTTTCGCATACTGGTAAAGTGTGCCTCCAGAAAGATGGCAAAATCTTCGCTATTGTTGACGTTAAAAATACTGGCGACGTTGCTGGTAAAGATATTCTTCAATTATATTATAGCGCACCACAAGGTAAATTAGGTAAACCATCTCGTGAATTAGGTGCATTTAAAAAGACTAAACTTTTAAACCCTGGTGAAAGTGAAACGCTCGTTTTATCATTTGATATTAACTCAATGGCAAGTTTTGACGATTTAGGTAAAATTCAAAAGAGCGCTTACGTTTTAGAAAAAGGTGAATATAATTTCTGTCTTGGCACCGACGTAAGAAGTGCCGAAAAACTTGATTTTACATATCTCGTTGAAGAAGACAGGGTAGTTGAACAACTCAAAAACTGGTGTAAACCGTTTAAACTTGAAAAAAGAATGTTAGCTGATGGTAGTTACGAAAACTTACCAATGGGCGAGCCAGAATATTTTTATGGCAAAAACGAGCCTATAACCGCAAAAGCTCCTGAAGAATTAAAGAAGTTCGATTTGGTTGGCACAGAAATAACAATGGATGAGTTTATTGCACAAATGACTATTGATGAACTTATGTATATCGTTGGTGGTCAGAAACAGGTTGGTATGTGCAATACTGGTTCATTCGGTGGCGTTGAAAGACTCGGTATTCCTTACGTACCAACTGCAGATGGCCCTGCTGGTCTTCGTCTTATGGAATCAATCGGTATTCCTGCAACTGCTTGGCCTTGTGCTACACTTTTAGCTTGCTCTTGGGATACAGATTTAATCTATGAAGTAGGTGCCGCTGGTGGTGCTGAAATAAGAGAAAATAACTTAGGTGTGTGGCTTGCTCCTGCACTTAATATTCACCGTGACCCACTTTGTGGCAGAAACTTTGAATATTATTCAGAAGACCCAGTTGTTTCAGGTAAATGTGGTGCGGCGGCAATCCGTGGTGTACAGTCACAGAAAACTGCAGTTTCAATGAAACACTTTGCTTGTAACAATAAAGAAGCAAACCGCTACCAGAATGACTCACGCATTTCAGAAAGAGCGTTACGTGAAATCTACTTAAAAGGTTTTGAGATTGCAGTTAAAGAAGGTAAACCTTGGACTGTAATGTCATCTTATAATCTTATTAATGGTCAGCATACTTCTGAAAGTTATGAACTTTTAACGGGTATTTTAAGAGACGAATGGGGCTTTGATGGTATGGTAGTTACCGACTGGGGTGTTAAAAATGACCCGGTTAAAGAAGTTAAAGCAGGTAATGACCTCAAAATGCACTGTGGTTACCCGGAAGACCTTAAAAAAGCACTTGATAGGGGCGACTTAACACGTGCCGACTTAGAAGTTTGCACAAGAAGAATTCTTGAGATGTTTATGAAATTAGCATAAAATAAGAAAAAACAGGGTTTAGGAAACAGGAGTTGAAATTACTACGTTTACACATCTTCACGTGCACACCGAATACAGTTTGTTAGATGGTGCTTGCAGAATTAAAGATTTAGTAGATTTTGCAAGCGAGCAGGGTATGAAAAGCCTTGCTATAACTGACCATGGTGTAATGTTCGGTGCAGTAGAATTTTACAAAAAAGCAAAAGAAAAAGGAATAAAACCAATTATAGGGTGCGAAGTTTACGTCGCGCCCCGTTCCCGTTTTCAGAAAAATCACGCTTTAGATAGTGAACGTAGCCACCTTATTTTACTTTGTAAAAACGAAACGGGTTATAAAAATCTTATAAAACTCGTGTCAACCGCCTGGACCGATGGTTTTTACACAAAGCCACGTGTTGACCACGAAATTTTAGCAGAATGTTCCGAAGGTTTAATTGCACTTTCCGGTTGCCTTTTTGGTGAAGTTGCAAAATCTATTTTAGCAAGAGATTTTGAAAATGCAGAAAAAACTGCTCTATGGTATAAAGAGACGTTTGGTGACGGCAACTATTATTTAGAAATGCAAAATCACGATATGGTCGAAGAGCGTGAAGTAATTAACGGCATTGTAAAATTAAGCCGAAAATTAAACATTCCAGTTGTTGCAACTAACGACGTTCACTATTGCAAAAAAGAAGATTCCGACGTGCAGAAAGTTTTAATTGCAATAGGTACAAACAAAACTGTTAATGAAGATAACGATTTATCGTTTGAAAACGATGAGTTTTATTTAAAAAGCGAAGAAGAAATGCGAGAAGCATTCTCTTTTTCAGAAGAAGCAATAGAAAATACACAAAAAATAGCAGACCAATGTAATTTTGACTTCGAATTCGGTGTTTCAAAATTGCCACATTTCGACGTGCCTGAAAGTGACCACGCTTTATATCTTAAAAATCAATGTCTCGACGGTCTCAAAAGACTTTTCGGCACTATTCCAGAAGATTATGAAGAACGCCTTTTATATGAACTTTCAGTTATTCACGAAATGGGCTTTGACGATTATTTTTTAATCGTTGCTGACTTTATTTCATTCGCAGTTAAAAATGGTATTCCTGTAGGCCCAGGTCGTGGCTCTGCGGCTGGTAGCCTTGCGGCATTTGCTTTAGGAATTACTGGTATTGACCCTATAAAAAACAAACTTCTCTTTGAAAGATTTTTAAATCCCGAAAGAGTAAGTATGCCCGATATTGATATTGACTTCTGCTACGAGCGACGTGGTGAAGTTATTGACTACGTAATCAAAAAATACGGCGTTAACAAGGTTGCACAGATTGTAACCTTTGGTACGTTACAGGCAAAAGCGGCAATAAGAGACGTTGCACGTGCCCTGGGGCTCCCTTATAGCACGGGCGACGTTGTAGCAAAACAGATTTCCCGTGATTTTCCGGATATTAAAACTGCACTCGCAAAAAATAACGAGCTTAAAAAAATGTATGAAGCAGATGAAAATATAAAAACTCTTTTAGATACTGCTTTAAAAATTGAAGGTATGCCTCGTCACGCTTCAACTCACGCCGCTGGTGTTGTTATTACAAAAGATGACGTTTCAAGTTACGTGCCACTCGCAAAAAATGGCGACCAGACCGTAACCCAGTTCACTATGACTGAAATTGAGCAATTAGGACTTCTCAAAATGGATTTTTTGGGACTTCGTACCCTTACAGTTATAAGCGATTGTGAAAAATTAGTAAGAGAAACTACACCTGAGTTTGATGTTTCAAAAATACCACTTGATGAACCTTGTGTTTACGAAGAAATGTGTAAAGGCAACACAATAGGTGTATTCCAATGTGAATCCACGGGTATGACAAACTTAATAGAAAAAATGCAACCAGAACGCTTTTCAGATATTGCAACTGCTATTGCGTTATATCGTCCTGGTCCAATGTTCTTTATAGATGATTATTTAAAAAACAGAAAAAATCCCGACTTGGTGCAATATAAATCACCACTTTTAAAAGATATTCTTGACGAAACAAACGGCTGTATGGTTTATCAGGAACAAGTAATGCAGGTGTTCAGAACACTTGCGGGGTATTCATACGGCAGAGCGGATATTGTAAGACGTGCTATGAGTAAAAAGAAGCACGATGTAATGGAAAATGAACGTGAGATATTTATAAATGGTCTGAGAGATGAAAATGGCAATACCATTATTGAAGGTGCAGTTAAAAGGGGATTAACCAGAGAAACTGCAAACGATATTTTTCAGGATATGACTTCTTTTGCATCTTACGGTTTCAATAAGAGTCACACTGCCGCTTACGGACTCGTAGCGTACAGAACTGCATATTTAAAAGCGAAATATCCAAAAGAATTTATGGCGGCAATTCTCACAAGCGTAATAGGTGATGAAGGTAAAACCAATATTTACGTTAACGAGTGTAATCGCCTTGATATTAAAGTAATTCCACCACACGTAAACGTAAGTTCAGAAAATTATACTGTCTCCGAAAATAGTGTTGTATTTTCACTTTTAGGCATTAAAAATTTAGGACGTGCACTAATTCGTAAAATAGAATCAGAGCGAAAAGAAAACGGCAAATTTATAAGTTATTGGGATTTCTGTAAACGTGTTTACGGCACAGAACTCAACCGCCGTGCATTAGAGTGTCTTATAAAAGCGGGTGCGTTAGACGGTTTAGGGCTTAACCGCCGTGAAATGCTTATTAATATGGACGTAACGCTCGCTTGTGCTTCAAAAGAAAGTGATTTATATTCAGGTGGACAACTTGACTTGTTCTCTGCAGTCGGCGAAAGCGACTTTTCGGCTGGGCCAGATTACAAGCATTGTGATGAATTTAAAAAGAGCGATTTATTAGGTAACGAAAAAGAAGTTTCGGGTCTTTATTTTTCAGGGCATCCGTTAGAAGAATACAGAACTGTAAGCGAAAATCTTAACTGTGTAAAATCAAACGTACTCTACGAAAAACTCGAAACGGGTTTAGAAAAAGAAATTGACTCAATGCAAATTAAATTCCTTGGTATTATTTCTTATATGAAAAAGAAAGTAACCAAAAGCGATGCCGTTATGGCGTTTGTAGAGTTAGAAGATTTATATGGCAGTCTTGAAATGATAGTTTTCCCTAAAACGTTAGAACAATATATCGATATTCTTTCCGTCGGTAAAGTTGTTTTTGTAAAAGGACGTATTTCCACAAAAGATTCAGAGATTAAACTTATTCCCGACACAATTGAAATTGCAGATAGTGAGTCTTTGCAAAAATTATCTGAAAATTCAAAAAATGAAAATCAAAGTAAGAAAAAGCGTAGGGGATTATTCCTTAAAATTTCAAAAGAAAACGAAATTAAAACAGAAAAAATAAAAAATCTTTTATCAATCTTTGAAGGCGATTTACCGGTTTACTTTTATCACGAAGAAACAAAAGAATATGAGTTTCTTGGTAAAGATAATTTAATCTGGGTAAATGAGCCATTAAAACGTGAATTAATTGAAATTTTAGGTAAAGATAACGTAGTTGTACAAAATTAATGTGTTAAATTTTCGTTTTTCGGACATTTTTCTATTGTATCTTGGAAAAATTTGTGTTATACTACCTAATTGTCTATGAAGAATTTTGGAGGTTCTTGTAAAATGAAAACCATTGGTGTATTAACAAGCGGCGGCGATGCGCCGGGAATGAACGCTGCAATTCGTGCAGTAGTTAGAACAGGTTGCGAATCAGGTATGAAGGTTATGGGTATTCGCCGTGGCTATAAAGGTCTTATTGAAGGCGATATGTTCGAAATGAATCTTCGTTCTGTTTCAGATATAATCCACAGAGGCGGTACAATGCTTTATTCAGCACGTTGCCCTGAGTTTGCAGAGTCTGAAGTTCAGGACAAGGCTGTTGAAGTTTGTAAAGAATTCGGTCTCGATGGTATTGTTGCTATCGGTGGTGACGGAACATTTATGGGTGCAAGAGCATTAACACTTAAAGGTGTTCCTTGCATTGGTATTCCTGGTACTATTGATAACGATATTGCTTCAACTTCTCATACAATCGGTTACGATACTGCTCTTAACACAATTATGGATATGGTTGACCGTGTTCGTGATACAACAGAATCTCACGACCGTTGCTCTGTAATTGAGGTTATGGGCAGAAATGCTGGTTTCCTTGCACTTAACGCTGGTATTGCAGTTGGTGCTACTTGCATTCTCGTTCCTGAAATCGATTACGATATTGATTCTTACATAATTGAAAGAATGAAACGTACAATGACAACTGGTAAACACCACTTCATTATTATTGTTGCTGAAGGCGTTAAAGGTGTTGAAGTTGGTTCACTTGCAAAATATATTGAAGAAAAAACAGGCGTTGAAAGCCGTGCAACAGTTTTAGGTCACGTTCAACGTGGTGGTTCACCATCAGTTCGTGACAGAGTTATCGCTTCTAAAATGGGTTATCACGCTGTTCAACTTCTTAAACAAGATATCGGTAACAGAGTCGTTGCTATTGACCACGCTGAAATCGTTGACTACGATATTATTGAAGCACTCAATATGAAAAAGACAATCGACCCGGAACTCTACAAAATCGCAAACGAAATTTCAATATAAAAATAATTAGAAAAGTCTGGAAAAAGTCCAGACTTTTCTTTTTTGTATATCAACCGCTATTGCAATTTGCATAAAATTGCAGTGGCGGTTTTGTTTATTTCTCCAAAATTTTAAAAAAGAGAAAATTTTTATGTAGTTTTTTCGTATTTTTCGACATATATAAGTGAGCCCTAAAAAAGAAAAAGGAGGTTTAGAGTGGAACTATGCAAATGTCAGGCATGAGAGATATTGGACAAAGATATAGTTTAATTCGGGGTGGAAGTATTTAAAACGAAGGAGAGAAAAACTCAAAATGAAAGAATCGACAAAGATATTGTCATTAATATTATCTGTTGTAACACTTTTAAGCGTATTTTCTGCGGCAACACCAGTTTTTGCAGAAGAAGTTACTGCTCTTACAAGTGAAAATGCAGAAAACGTTAATGACGTTACTGTTTCAAGCGAAGAAACTGAAACAGAAGTAAACGAAGAAGCCGAGATTGTTTCTGAAATTGAAGATATGCGTACAGAGTACACCAAATATTTCAGAATGTCAGACGGCTCATATATGGCTGCACAATATGCTCAGCCAATTCATTACGAAGAAGATGGTGAATGGAAAGAATATGACTATTCCATTACAGAAGATAAAAATGCTGATGAAACAGAAAAATTTGTTATTGAAAATTCAGATAGTGAAATGTCATTCCCGGAAGAATTTTCAGAAGATGATGCACAAATTGAAGTTTCAGCAAGAGAATATGATATAAAATTCTCACCAGTGGTTGAAAAGAAGCTTATAAATAAAAAAGCAAAAGTAAAAGACCACAAAAAGCTTAAATCAAATGAAATTATTGAAAATTTCACAGAAGAAGCACCAATTGACGAAAGTGCAAAAAAAATAGATGAGAAATTAAAAATCAGCAATCAAAAAAGTGCTATTGCTTACGAAGATGTTTATAAAAATGTTGACTTAGAATATGAAATTTCTTCTAATAAGATTAAAGAAAGCATTGTTCTAAACAGTAAGCAAGATAAAAATAAATTTGAATTCACACTTGATACAGATGGACTTTTCCCTAAAAAAGAAACAGACGGCTCAATTACCCTTTATGAAGATAAAGAGTTCACAAAGCCAGTTTCTTCAATTGCTACACCATTTATGTATGATGCTAACGGCGAATATTCTTATGACGTAACAATTGACGTTAAAGATAAAAAAGGCATATATATTTTAACAGTTAAAGCCGATAACAATTGGTTAAATGACAAAGAGAGAAAATATCCTGTTGTAATTGACCCATCAATTTTGCTTGATGTTGGTCGTGCTAAAACTTATGACTGCTACGTAGATAACAGTCAACCAAGCACAGCATTTCCGTATGACTATTATCTTTATGCTGGTCACAGTAGCTTAGGTAAAACGAGAACGTTTATAAAATTTGATTTACCAGCACTCCCTGATAAGTGTGCTGTTATTCAAAATGCTACAATTCACTTTAAACAAAGAAGTGCAGATACAAGTAGCACAAAAACATATTTGAACTTATATAAAGTAACAAGTAGCTGGAATAATGATTACACCGTTAAATGGAATGCTCAACCGAGTTTTAATGAAAATAATGCTCCTGTTATTGATTATGCCGAAATAGTAAGTGGTTCAGTCCAGTATGATTTTGATATAACAAAGAGCGTAAAAGAGTGGTATGAAAGTGAAAGTAACAATTACGGACTTGCACTTGTTTCTTCAAATGAAAGTGTAGTTAACCGTGCTCAGTTATATTCAGCTGAAAATACTGCGGCTGATATTTATCCACAGATTTCAATTCGTTATAGAAACAATAAAGGTCTCGAGGATTACTGGAGTTATTCAAGCTACTCAAATGACACAGGTGGCGTAGCACACGTAGATAACTACACAGGTAACCTTGTTTACGAATTGCCTATTCTTTTAAGTGTAAGCGAAATTATGCCTTTAACACTCACTGGTGTGTTTAATACATATTGTGCAAACACAAAATATTCAGCAGGAAAAGATAGCTCTGCAAAAACAACAATCGGTAAAGGTTACAGGCTTAACGTTCAGCAAACTGTGTTACCATCATCACAATATAATTTAACAGGTACTGCTGCAACAAATTACCCTTACGTTTACACCGATGCAGATGGAACCGAGCACTATATTGTAAAGACCACAGAAAATGGCTCAACTGTGTATAAGGATGAAGATGGTCTCGGCTTAACATTAGTTACAAGCAGTACAGAAAGCTATAAATACCGTCTCAGAGATAAAGTAGGAAATAGATGGTATTTTAACGACCAGGGTAACATTTTCTGTATTAAAGATAACAATGACAATGCAATAAGAATATATTATAAATCAGCAAGTAACCAGACGATTGACTATATAACCGATGGTGCTGGTCATAAATTTACTTTTGCTTATGATTCAAGTACAGGTTACGTGAGTTCTATTACAGACACTGCAGGCAGAGTAACAACATTTACACAAAACTCCTCTGGCTTTTTAACAACAGTTGGTTATGCCAATGGTAGTGCGTGCTATGCCTCATATTATACGGGAACAAATGATAACGGTTTTCTTAAAAGAGTACGTAACACAAATAATGGATTATTAGAATTTAAATATAATTCATTAAGTCAGGTTAAAAGCGTTCAGGAATATGGTAAATGGGGCAATGATGCAACAGACTATGCTGGTCAGTTGGTAGCATATAATCGAAGTAAATATAACACAACAGTAATAAGAAGTGCTGGTATTGACGGAATTAACAAGGCAACAACTTCATCTTGTGGTGCGGATGATATTGTAACAACAATTCAGTTTGATAACGAAGGCAAGCCTACCTCTCAACAAGTAAGCCTGGGTTCAAGCACTGGTGAAGAAATCGGTGCAAGCAATGTGGGTTACACATCAGGCGCTTCTACACTTGGTTCAGCAAACAAAGTAAACTCAAGTGCTTCTTTAGGTAAAAATGTTGTAAACCTTTTAAAGAATGGTAATGCAGAGAGTACAACAAGCTGGAGCACATATATAGGAAGTGGAATAACAGCTACAAATGGCACTACTTCTAATAGCTACCTTGGTAAAAATGCGCTATACATAAGTAATAGTGCAATAACAAGCAGTGCTTCAAGTTATTTTCACCAGAATGTATCTAATTTAAGTGAAAATAAAAGCTATACTCTTTCAGCTTACGTAAGAGTTTGTTCAATAACAAAAGAATTCAGTTCTAATAAAACGGGTGCATTTATTCAGCTTCAGGCTTATGACAGCTCGGGTAATGCTTTGAAAATAGCTTATTCTGAACGTTTAACCGCTGTTACATCAACTGATATAAACAATGGTTGGCGAAGAATTTCTGTAACAATAGAACCAACACCGAATATATCTTATTTGAAAGCATACTTATGCTTTAAAGATTGCACTGGTAAAGTGTATTTTGATGGTGTTCAGTTAGAAGAAGGTGCAGAAACTAACCCATTTAATATGGTTGAAAACAGTAGCTTTGAAAAACACTCATCATATATGCCAACAGACTGGACAAAAGCCGGCTCGTTCACAGCAACCACTAATAGTAGTGGTACAGTTACAGAGGGCTGTAGCACAGAGTTCTTTAAAAATGGTGGTTACTCAGTAAAATTTGATGGTAATGCAAGTCAGAGCCGTGGTATTTCACAAACAATTCCGGTTCAGAGTAATGACAGTGACACTTATATTTTAAGTGGCTGGGCAAAGGCAGATGCAGTTAACCACACCTACCATAACAACACAACGTTTGAAATTGCGGCAAGAGTTAACTACACTTGTGTTGATTCGAGTGGTAACTCAACAACAGTTACACAGGTAAAAACACCAGCAAAATTTAACACAACAATTTCAGAATGGCAATATGCAGTTACACCAATTGTGTTAAAATACACAAACCCGGCAAGTGGCAAAACATATACCCCTATAAGCATTACACTTGTTCCGAGGTATAACTATCAGGAAAACTATGCATATTTTGACCACATTCAGCTTATAAAAGACGTTGCTTCGACTTACAACTATGACAACGACGGCAACTTAATTTCATCAGCATCAAATGCCGAACAGAAGCATAATATGGAGTATGACGACAACGGCAATCTTACTTCATACACTGATACTGCAGGAAATAAATCTACTGCAACCTATGACAGTAAAAATAATTTAGTTTCAACAAAATCTGCAAAAGGTGTTTTAACAAAGAATGCTTATACTGCACAAGGTAACGTAGAAGCAACTGCAATTAAAACGAGTGACGAATCACTCGCTATAAGAACAAGTCATAGTTACAATGCAGAAACAACTCAAAATGGTTTTACTTTAAAAGCGGGTGCACAAGTAACAGAAGACAGAGACCAACACGGTTATAAAACAAAATATACTTATGACCATAAAACCGGTGCTTTAACTTCTGCAGCAGTTCAGGTTTCTGACACGGGTTATGTAACCACAAATTTTAGCTATGACAGCAAATTTATGAAGCAGACAAAGGTTACAACCGACAACACAAGTGTTGCTTATAGCTACACAAAAGACCGCTTAAGTGGTATAACCTACAGTGGAACTGACGGCAAGAGCGAAAACTACAGTTTTACTTATGACAGATACGGCAATGTTTTAAACACAAAAGTTGGTAATCAGGAACTTTCGAAAAACAACTATGGTTCAAACAATGGTGTTTTAACCGAGACTGAATATGGCAACGGCTCTAAAAAGCAATATCTCTACACAAACACTGGTCTGGTTTTAGCAATAAAGCATAATGACACTATAAAATATGAGTGGAAATACAGAAGCGACGGAACACATTTAGCACATACCGACAAAGAAAACAGCCTTGTTTATATGTATGACTACGACTCATTAGGTCGTTTAAGCCGTCAGAAAATTCAGTCAACAAGTGGCACACACGTTGGTTCAACTGAAATAGCTTACGACGTAAGAAACAACGTGACAAAAATAGCCTCTGAATTTGGTGGCTACACTGCAAGTGACGTTTATTTGTATTCCTCAGACTCAGGTAATGCTGATGCAAGTAGCTACACAAAAGATAACCTTGTTTCACGTTATAAAATCAATGGTTCAAGCACAAGATATATTGACTACAAGTACGATGGACTTAACCGTTTAACTAAAAAGAGCTTTGTTTTTGACTCAACAACAAAGAATACAGAATATACCTACTACGCTTCGAACCGTGGTAGTGGCTACACTACAACACAAATTGACACCGAAAAACTTGACAATGTAGCTTATAAGTATTATTATGATAAAGTAGGTAATGTTACAAGTGTTACAAAGAATTCTGCTGCTTACCGCACTTACACCTACGACAACAAAAACCAGCTTACAAAAGAGGTTAATAACTCAAATAACGTTACAACTGCGTTTACTTACGACAGCTTAGGTAACATTACTAAAAAAGTTCAGAGTGGTGCTGTAAGTAAAACAATTAACTACCGTTATGGTAACGATGGTAAAACCGGCTGGAATAGCCTTTTAACTGGTGTTAATCTTGATGGTGATTTTAATTCAGATGGTACACCTAATTACGAAACCAACGAAACAATTACCTATGATGCAATTGGTAACCCAACCACATACTTAGGTGCAAGTCTTAGTTGGTTTGGTAGACAGTTAAAGAGCTACACTGTTGCTGATAACACTAATACTTCTGTGGATGAATCATTAGCGGTTACATATACTTATGATGCTGATGGTTTAAGAGGTTCTAAGACTGTAAACGGAACTAAATCAACTTACCATTACGTTGGTGGTCAGTTACGTTATGAAACCCGTGGTAGTCAGAGATTTTATTATTACTACGATGCAACTGGAAGCCTTTCTGCTATTAGATATTACGATGCTAACGGTAACGCTTCAATTTACTTTGTTCTTACAAACGCTCAAGGCGATGTCAAGAACATTTACAGTAAAACAGGCGTGCTCGTTGCAAGCTATGAATATGACGCCTTTGGTAATTGTACTTTAACAACACACGTTTCTGGTGAAACTATTGGTGAACTTAACCCGATTCGTTATCGTGGGTATTACTATGATAGTGAGACTGGATTGTATTATCTTCAAAGCAGATATTACAATGCGAATGTTGGTAGGTTTTTGAATGCGGATGGATACATCACCACAGGTCAAGGTGTTACAAGCTATAATATGTTTGCGTATTGTTTAAGCAATCCTATCCTTTTCACTGATGATTCTGGTTCGAGACCTATTGTTTCTGCTTCGCTTAGAGATGAGACAGAAGACGATAAGGATGTTTCATTTGCTTATATGAGAGCTTTATCCCCTAAATGCAAACCTGCAGATTTGGCATTTAGTAATACCGAATTTTCAGTAAGAGAAGGAACTACGAAGAATGGCACGAAATATACAACCGTCGATGTGCAAATTGATCTTACTAATTCTCAAAATGTTTTGTATGGCGATGATTTATCTGAATGGACGAATATGGTTTATAGCGAGACAGTTAATTTAACACAGGATACTTCAACAAGTACGGTGAATTTAATGAGTCAATCACATATAAGATGGGAATATATTGCTCATAGAGCTACACGTGATTTTGTAACAAACTCTGAATTAGCAGACTTAGATGTCGAAGAAACTTTGGCAAAAATGGTGCATAGAGGTGTAAAGGCGGTATTGACAAAATGAAATTAACAAAAAAACTAAAGTTTTTCTGTACTATTTGTGTTGTATTTTCATTATCGCTTTATTTATTATACAATACTGTTGTTTTGTTTGCCTCAAAAAATTTCAATGTGTATTCAGGGACACCTGTCAAATGTATAAGCACTGTTAGTACGAGGACCTCTTTTGTTACTAATGAAGGTGTTTATATAACAGGGGATTATTATCATGATTTAGACACCTCAGTTGGTTTGCGTGGTATCAAAGAATGTGCTTATAAAAGAGTGCAAACACCTGTTATGATTTTTGAAGGTTATGCTGATGATGTTATTCTAACAAGTTTTGGTGGATTTGTTACACAAAATTCAAAATTGTATCTTTTTACGATAGAGCACTCAAAATTTAAGACACCTATATTAATTGCAGACAATTGTTTAGAACCAGTGAATGCTTTTAATTTTGGAGAAAAAGGTTATTGTTGCTTATACGTAAATAATGCTAATGAGTTGATTTTGAAATCTATTGATCAAAATTGGACACAACTGTGTTTGGAAAATGTAATTGGATGTAAATATTATTCTAACGGTGTTTATATAATATTAAAAGCAAATGGTTCTTTATGGTTAATGGATGCTGAAAAAATCAACAATTACAATGAGGTGTCTAAGTGTACAAAGATAACTGACAATGTAAAATCTTTTGCATATTCTTCACTCTCATTTGGAGGACAAGGAGAACAAAATAATTTTGTTTTATTATCCAAGGATGGTAAAGTTTATAAAAAATATGGTTTGAATGCACCTTTAGAAGAAGTTTGTGATAGTGCAAAAGATATTGGAATATATAAACAAAACATAATTGTCCTGACATTAGATAATAAACTAGAATATTATACTAACAATGGTGTGAAAACTAAGATGGATGCTGAAAATGTAGAAATATTTGCAGTCAGCGATAATATTATTTGTGCTTACTCGAAAACATCCGGTCTATTATTTTGGGGCGAAAACAAATATAATTCATTTGGCTTTAAAACATCTACTCCAAAGATTGATTTGATTTTATCGCCTGCAAAATGGAGCAATCAGAGCAACAAGTCAATAATTGACATGTATGACAGGGGACGGTTCTCTGTCTTACCGAAAAACTGAATAATTTTTAAAACAAAAAACTCAGTTAATTGATTTTCAAATAAGTCAGTTAACTGAGTTGTTTTTATTATATGCAATAAAATGAAAATAGTTGTTAAATAAATTAATAATAATCATTGAAAAATATAATAATCTATGTTACAATAAATCTGTATGTATATTTAATTTTTAACAGGTGATATTTATGGCAAACAAAGTACAAAGAATTGGTTTTATTGGTATCAGCGGCAGAGGTTCAAGTATGCTCGATTTACTTCTTCAGGTTGAGGGTGTAGTAGTTCCAGCAGTTTGTGACCTTGTTGTTGAAAGAGCAGAAAAAGGTATTGAAATTGTTGAAAACAGAAATAATAAGGAATACCCTGTTACTGCTTACCTTGATTATAAAGAAATGTTCGAAAAAGAAGAACTTGATGCAGTTTTAATTGCAACAACATGGATTACTCACTCAAGAATCGCAGTTGATGCAATGAAAGCAGGTCTTCACGTTGCAATGGAAGTTGGCGGCGCAGCTTCTATTGAAGAATGCTGGCAGTTAGTCAGAACAAGTGAAGAAACAGGCAAAATTTGTATGCTTCTTGAAAACTGCTGTTATGACAGAAACGAAATGGCTGTTTTCAATATGGTAAGAAAAGGTCTTTTAGGCGAAATCATTCACCTCGAGGGTGGCTATCGTCACGATTTAAGAGATGAAATTTCATTAGGTCGTGAAAATATCCACGGTAGACTCTTTAACTTTATGATGCGAAACGGCGAGCTTTATCCTACTCACCAGTTAGGTCCTATTGCAAAAGTTCTTGGCATTAATCGTGGCAACCGTTTTTTGACACTCACTTCAGTTTCAAGCAAGTCAAAAGGTCTTAACGTGTGGATTAAAGAAAATAAAGGCGAAGATTACGACCTTTATGGCACGGACTTTAACTGCGGTGACGTTACTACAACAATTATTAAATGTGCTAACGGCGAAACAATCACATTAAATCACGACTGTTGCTTACCAAGACCATATTCAAGAGATTATATGGTACAAGGTACAAAAGGTATTTATGAAGAAGCACCAGACGGCTACGGCAGAATTTATATTGAAGGTCAGTCTGAAAAGAAACACGAGTGGGATAGTTTTAAACCTTGGCGTGAAAAATATGAACACCCACTCTGGCAGGCTTATGAGAATGATGGTATTAAAGCTGGTCATGGTGGTATGGACTTCCTTGTTCTTTCAGCTTATGTTGATAGCTTAAATCACGGTAGTTCACCTATTGACGTTTATGATACAGCAGCATGGATGGCAGTTACTTGCCTTTCAGAACAATCTGTTGCATTAGGTGGTGCACCGGTTGCATTCCCTGACTTTACAAATGGTAAATGGATTGACAGAGAACCATACAGAACCGGTACATATTGCTTAAATGAAGTTTGTGAAGTTAGCGAAGAGCATAAGGAGAAATAATTATGAAATTTTATATTGGTGTTGATGGTGGCGGAACCAAAACCGCATTTGCACTTTTCGATGAAAATAAAAATATGTTAGAGCTTCACGAAGGTCCTGCTTCTAACCACGAAAATATGGAAGGTAGCTTTCCACAGGCGGCAGATATTATTACTGCTGGTGTAGATGCACTTCTTGCTAAAACTGGTAAATCACGTGACGATATTACAGCAATGCTTATGGGCCTTGCGGGTATTGACCACCCATATCAGCACGATGCTATGTGCGAAGAATTAACAAAACGTGGTCTTAAAGATTTCAGAATTTATAACGACGGCTTTATTGTTATTAAAGCGGGCGGTAAAGCAGGCGCTGGCATCGGCTACAACTGCGGTACTGGTACTTGCTGTAACTCTATAGATAGCCGTGGTGAAATGCTCCAAATTGGTGGTTTCGACCGCCTTTCAGGCGACAAAGGCAACGGCCATTGGGTAGCGTACGAAGCATTCAGAATTGTTTACGATGATGTTTGCTTAGGTAAAAGAGAAAGCAAAATTACAGTTTCTCTTACAGAAAAACTTGGCATTAAAGATAGAGCAACTTTGCTTGATTCAATTCAGGTTATGGAAGATGAAGATAATAACGAGTCATTTATCCGTGCTCTTATCGTTAGTTTCTTTGATGCTGCAAATAACGGTGACGAAGCGGCACTTGAAGTTATTGAAGAAATGGCACAGCGTGGTGCAGATTTCATCGGCGGTCATATTAAAAAGATGCAGTTTGATGAAGAAACTGTTAACGTTGTTCTTTCAGGCTCAATGCACACCAAACTCCCATCTGATATTTATATTAACAGAATGAGTGAGCTTTTACATAAGAATACAAATAAGAGGTTTAATTTTATTAAACTCACAGCGGCACCAGTTACAGGTTGCATCAACTGGTTATTAGAAGATTAATAAAAAGGACTGATAAAATATGAAAGAAATTAATGTTACAGTTATCGGTTCAGGTAGTACGTATTGCCCTGAACTCATTTACGGATTTATAGAAGCAAAAGACTCTTTAAAACTTAAAAGAGTTGCTTTTATGGATATTGACGACAGAAAACGTGAAATCGTTGGTTCTCTTTGCGTTCGTATGTTAAAGAGTGCAGGTATCGACTGCGAAGTTGTTATGACAGATGACCTTGATTTAGCTTTACAGGGTGCAGATTTCGTTGTTACACAAATTCGTGTTGGTAAACTTCCTTGCCGTCATATTGACGAATCAATTCCATTAAAGCATGACCTTATCGGTCAGGAAACAACTGGTATCGGCGGTTTCTTTAAAGCTCTCAGAACTATTCCAGTTATGGCTCATATTGCTGAAAGAATTGAAGCAATATGTCCAAATGCATGGCTTATTAACTTCACAAACCCATCAGGTATTATTTCTGAATTCCTTATTAACCACACGAACGTTAAAACAATGGGTCTTTGCAACGTGCCAATCGCTATGATTGACGACGTTAAAGCGGCAGTTGGCGAAGATGCTAAAATTACATATTTAGGTCTTAACCACTTAAGTTGGATTACTTCAGTTAAGGTTAACGGCGTTGAAAATATCGACAAAATCTTTGATGATGATTTCGCACCAACAGTTATGAAAAATATTCACGACGATGGTTTCGATATGGAATGTCTTAACGCTTGTAAGGGCTTCCCATCATCGTACCTTCAATATTACTACAGCCGTCAGGCAAAATTACAGCACTTAAAGGCTGGTTCTAAGAGCAGAGCACAGGTTTGTATGGAAATTGAAGAACAACTTCTTGAATTGTACAGCGACAACGAACTCGTTATTAAACCAGCTCTTCTTGAAGAACGCGGCGGTTACAAATATTCACTTGCAGCAGTTTCTTTAATTGATGCTATTGCAAATGATAAACAAGAGGTTCACGTTGTTAACATTAAAAACAATGGTACTCTTAAATTTATGGATGATGACGATATTGTTGAAATTGCGGCAGTTATCGGCGCAGACGGTGCAAAACCAGTTGAAATTGAAGAATTCAACAACCGTCACATCATAAGCCTTATGAGAACAGTTAAATCTTATGAGAAATACACTGTTGATGCTGCTATGAAGGGCTCTGATGAAGATGCTCTTAATGCACTTATGCTTCACCCACTTTGTGGCGACTTTGCTCAGGCAAAATCTTGCTATGAAGAAATGAAAGCAGCTCACAAGGCATTTTTACCACAATTCTTTAAAGATTAATCGGAGAATATTATGGCAAAGAATAAAAAGAAAAAGCCACAACCACAACAAAAAGAAATCAAAAAGTCAGATATCGCAGACGCTGCTTTTAAAAAGAAAGTTACTATAATTAACGGTTGTATTCTTCTTGCGTTTACAATAGGCTTGGTTGCGTTTTTGGTGTACTCATGGGCTAAAACCGAGAGTTACCCGGAGCGCTTTGCGGCTGAAGTAGAAGCGGCAAAACAAGCGGCACTCGTTACCGATAGTGACCCAAGTGTTATTGATATTGACGTTACCGACGAAACTTTCATTGACTGGAGTGAAGAAATTTTTCACTCATACGTCAGCCACGGCGACGAGCACGAGGTCGAAGAGGGTTGCTTTGAGGGTAACACAATTCATATGCAGGGCGTGTTTGAAATTGTGCCGTTCGGCAACACAGAACAATATCTCATTTACAGAAAATATATCGACGTTGAGGGCGATGAAAATAAGGTTTCAACCGAGATTATTTTTGAGGGCGAAGTCCCTGAAAACGGCGCCTGGATCGACGTTGTAGGCATAGTTTCATCTAACCACGGACTCTCTTGCATCAAAGATGCAAAAGTCACTGTTTTAGACAGTAAAGATAAACGAGAATTCGTGCAGTAATATTAAGCGTTGTCAGAGTAAAATCTGACAACGCTTTTTTGTGTTTTATAAGAACTTATAAATATAATCCCATATTTTTTTGCCTGCTGTACCGTCGGTGTTTTTGTTATTCTGCATAAAAAACTGTTTTCGCTGCTCTTTATATGGGTCTTTATCAATGTAATTTATAAATTCTTCTAATGTAATTCTGCCTTCAAGATAATTGTAATCATTATTAACTCTGTGAGTTTCTTTGAATTCACTTGTTTTGAACTCATCAGGTAAGTGCCAAGTGTAACCATTTATTTTACAGGTATCCATATCAATTTCTAAATACATATTTGCGTTTCTTGGAAATAACTTTAAAACATTATTTTCGAGCTCATAAGTGCTATATTTGGCACCAGAAATTTTGTATGTATTTAAAAATCTGAAGTTTTCAGGGTATTCCAATTCAGTTTGACTTAAGGTTTTTAAGTCAATTACACAAATTTTTTCAGACTTGCCAGGTATTAAAAAAAGTTTGTTTTTATAAGCGTGTATTTTTTCAGCATTTGAAAGTTTTAAAATACAGTTTATCTCATTTTTTTCTATATCCCATCTGAAAACATCTTTTTTTGACTGACTTAAAAAATAGAAACAATTATTTTCATCAATTGCTATATCGTAAATACCAGTTGCTTCTATTGGAACATTTACTACAGAATATGTATCGTCAAGCATATTCCAGATAATGAATTTGTTTTTATTATTACAAGCAATGAAAAGCAAATTTTCTTTTTGCTTTGTGGCATAAAAAGAACAATCTGATAATTTTTCATCCTTTTTCAGAATAGCTTCAAAGCTTTTTACAGTATTATCTTTAAGGTTTATTTTTAAAACATCATTTTTTTGCGTTAATGGTGTATAAAGGTAATCATTCCAGATATACGCTCCGTTAGTACAACGAGAGTAACCATCTGCATATTTTATTTGAAAATATTTAGTAGTGTTTGTTTTAGTGTTGTAGCGTACTATATATTTTGAAAGTGCCGGTAAAAATATAATATCATCATTATATTTTAATGCAGAACCAAACATAACACGGTAAAAGTTGGGTTCTTCTTCAAGTTTGCATACAAATTCAACGTTATTGTTTTTGATTTTGAATAATGCATTGTAATCATTTGAAAATGTATATATATATCCATCTACAGTAACACCGGTATCAGCTAAAAGATAATCAAATGGGTCTTCGGAAGATATATCAGGGCATGACATAATGAAAACGGGTTTTCCTGTTAAACGATACAAATGAAGGACAGAGCTGAAATCACCAATGTAAGCATCAGAAACTGCAATAGCTCTGTGCAAATCGTCGGTATCATCATAAATTCCGATTTTTTGTTTTTTAAAGCGATCTATTAAATCTATATAACTGTTAAGTATTTGCGGACTTAAAGATTTTGCGGTTTGTATGCTGAGTGGGTGTGGACGCCATAAAAGAGCAATATCTTCACGATTCTCGAAAAGTGAAAACACCCAGTTGAGTTTTTTAATAGTCTTTTCTGCTTCACCAATGATATTTCTTAAATGCGTGTTGTAGAAAAAGACTTTTTTATTTTTTAAAGCGTTTTCCCACTCTTCGGGTAAAACGGGTTTTTCTTTATCATATTTTACAACCATATCAAGCTTTGGTGAGCCGAGTGCAACTGTTTTTTCTTTAGAGGAATATTTACAATAAACTTCACGAACCGCTTCGGATTGTACAAAAGTGCGCCAAGAATAAACAGGTGCCGGTAAATTACAATAGCCTTCGCGTACAGAAGTGCCATTAGTAATAAAATAAGGTATATAAACTAACTTTTCGGTATGTTTTATAAGCTCGGTACTATATAAAGACTGAGGGAGTCTTGTTACAAGGTTATATTCGTCATAAGGGTTGTGAATAAATATAACATCCGGTTTTATATTTGGAATATTGTAGTTATCATAGTGAGTAATTTCAATGTCCTCAGGGAAAACATCTCCCTCGTATTCAAGTGAGAGTTTTTGTCCTTGTGGGTTAATATTATAATATGGTGCAGGCATTACAGTAACGTGACAGTTTTCTGCTTTTATTGCTTCGCGATAGACACTGTTGAGTGCATCCCACATAGAAGCCTTATAAGGCATAAATAAAACTTCGTAGGTAAGAGAAAGTTTTTTTATTTCGTGCTCTATAAGTTTTAATTTATCTTTACATAAATTCAGTGACTTATTAAAGTCTTTGTCATTTTCTATAGCAATACTTGCTTTAAAAAGAAGCTCATTGAAATCGACTAAAGTGTCTATAATAGGAGAGTTTTCACCTTCTGATTCTGCTACGGTGGAGCCTATTACAGAAACAGCATCCTGACACTCGGCAAGTATATTTATATTTTTTGTGCTTTTACAAAGCTTCAGTGCTTCATAAATAGAACTGATTAAATCAATTAGTTGATTTTTAAAAATCTTTCTCATAATAACCTTCTTATAATTTAATATTTAGCTTTTCTTAAAAGCTCATTGTATTCTTCGCGATTTACAATTGTATATTTAGAAGAATTTAATTCACCACTTTTTAATTGAATAGCCGGTTTAACTTTTTTTATTGTTTTTTCACCTTGTCCGCAATAGTTACAAGCTTCAATAAACTCTGTTGCAAATAAATCTTCTATTTTTGCATGTATTTCCTGTTTGGTATCATTTGCAGAAATTTCTCTAAAGTCTTTAGTTATATTTATTCCTATTCGGTTAGAGCGAGAAGCTCTTGAACAAGCCCAGATTTTACCACCTTCAACAAAGACACCGTTTGTAACACTGCAACGCCCTCTGTATTTGCAAACATCAAATTTTTTTTTCATTTCATCAGGTGTTTTGTTCAAAAATTCACCAAATCCGGTATCTTCCCAGTTTTCATATTTTTCTATTCTGAATGGGATATTATTCTTTTCCAAAACTCTTACTAACGCAGCCATTTTTTCTAATAAGCCATAGTCAGAAAGCTGCAGCATTACCTTGCCATTTTTTAAGGCGGTTACAAGTTTTTCGTCAGGAAATACAGTGCAGTTAGTAGTTATTCTTATACATTTAACTTTGTCGAAGGCTGAAAGGTAATTAATTGCTTCAGCAAGGTGAGGATATAAAAAGGTTTCACCACCAATTACTTCGCAGGATCCTATGATATCTACATTATTTATCAAAGCGTCTATTTCATCTTTTAGTTTTTCAAAAGGAACATTTACAGGGTTTTCCATATATGGAATTAATGCTCTGCAATGTTTACATTTCAGAGTGCATTTTTCTGTTACACTGAAATTAAATCTTGGTACACAAAGTGGAATTTTATCTGTTTTATACCCAATAATTTCTTCTATATTTTTTTGAATTTTACCTTTGTCAGAATAATCTCCCTCCATTATATCAAGAATGATATAACGTATAGTGTTATAACTTACATCTAAAATATCTTTAATTAAATAATAGTAATGTTCTAAACCAATTTCGTTTAATTGATTTAGCATTTCCGTATCATAAAAAGGTGAGCCGATTAAAATAACTGAATCATTATATTTTTCTTCTGTTAATTTACTTACTGGAAAGATATCAAAGTTAAAACCGTTCAAATCAATTGTAGTGTTTTGTTTTTTAGTGTCATTATCAACAAAAAACAAAATTCGGTCTTGCAAATGGGAATATCTAAAAAGCTCTTTAGAGTAAACACCAGCTCCGAAAACTATTATATTCTTATTTTCTTTTTCTTCATAAAACTTTTTAAAGTTACAGTTTATGTAAGTCATTTTTCAATTTCTCCAATCTTTTTAATAACCTTTGTAAGTAATGAGGATGAGGTGCATTTTGTGTAAGGAAAATAAACTAAATCAACATTGTTTTCCTTGAATTGCTTTTCATACTCTATATACATTTCGTTGTTTTTCCAGTCATCACCGTGGAACATTACATCGAAATTATATTTTTTGAAGGCTTCAATTTTGTTCATATTCTCCTGAGGTACAGCTAAGTCAACATATTTAATGCTGTTGACTATTTCAAGTCGTTCTTCAAAGGGGATAACAGGCTTTCTGCCTTTATATTGCTCAACGACCTCATCGGTAGAAACTCCAACAATAAGATAATCACAATACTCCTTTGAGTGTTTCAAAATATTAAGGTGACCTATATGAAATAAATCAAAAACACCTGTTGTGTAACCAATTTTATATTTTTTCATTTGTGTTTTTACCTCTTAATAATCATTAAACTTAATTTCTAACGGACTGTGAGTTATACGCTTTTCTTTGGGCGGTAGCGTCATAAAATCATTACCATAAATTCGTTTTAATACATATTCGTAGTCGGAGGGAACTATAAAATCTTCATCCGAAAATGAAATTTTTACACCTTCACCATAAACACTTTTGGGCATAGTCTGTATTACAAAATTGTAGTTACTGCCCCAATTTATGTAAAATGGGTTTTTATCAGAATTTCTGTTTTTCATTAAATACTGCCTTATTTTTACTGTTAACCTAAGTGGTAAATAAAACCAGACATTAATGGGGAGCAGTACATCTATATTTCTTTTTGCAAGAATAGAGCTATTTAAATCATTTAAAAGCTTGTTCCTTTTTTGGTTTTTTGCTGATTCCTGCACAGGCGTATCATCCAAAGGGAAAATGTCAATATATATTCCTTTATGTGCAGAAATGGAAGCAATATTTTTTTCATTGAATAAGGTGTTATTTTTTCTTATTTTTGCAAATGGAAGCCAGTAGGTTTTATCAGTATTTATAAAGTGAAAAAAATATTTGGAATCAAGCTCTTTGTAATAAAGCTTTGCAAATTTTTCAAAGTCGCTTCGTGGCATTAAAACATCAAGGTCATCATCCCATGGGATGAATCCGCCGTGCCTTACAGCACCTAAAAGTGTGCCGCCACCAAGGTAATATTTTAAATTGTGTTTATTACAAATACGTGAAAACTCTTTTAAAATCTCCAATTCAGTTGCTTGTAATTTTTTTAGCATTTCAGGTTCAAAAAGCTTTGTTTCAAATTGCTGATTTAAACGAGAAGCGGAATAACATGTTACACCCGTTATTAAGCCTGAGAGTTGTTTTAATATTTCGGTTTCATATTTACTGGCAATAATTAAAATATCATCATGAGTTATTTTTTTTGAAAGTGCTTCAGGTGAAATTACTTTTATTTTACGCTTATAGTAACAGTATTTATTCTGTTTGTTTTTATCGTTATCAGAAAGAAATAAAACCTTTTCTAAAAGAAGAGGTAAATGCTGAAAGAGAGTAGAGCAGATTGCCCCTGCACCAAAAACAAAAATTCTTTTGTTTTTGGTAAGGTTCTGTAACTCATTAACAGTAATATCAGTTATTTTTAGCAATTGAACCACTCTTTTACTCAATAGTTTTATTTGCATAGATGTCACAATCGGATATGTCATCTGACATATAGTTCCTACTCCAAGCGATATCTTTTTTTATTATTTTAGCGGGAGTACCGGCAATCATGACGTTGTTAGGGAACTCATTTTTTACTAAACTGTTAGCACCAATTATACTACCATCACCAATATTTGTATTATATAAAATAGTACTACACATACCACACCAGACATGGTTACCAATATTAATCTTTCTTGTTTTAAGTATTTCTTTTGAACTACTTGTGTTTTTTTGTGTGTTTACATCAAATATGGAATGACCATCATTTGTGTATATATTTATATGGTGTGAAAACATACAATCATCACCAATATTTAAAGTTGTTCCGCCTTGTGCAGCTATTATAGAACGCCTTAATGTAAAACCATGTCCGATTGAAACTTTTGCATAATCTCCTACAAATATTTCGCTTTTTCGTATTAAAAAAGCATCTTTAATGACAAAGTACGAATTATTATAAACTATCATGTCAATATCTTCAAATCGTGAAAGGTTTTGACTATCATTATCACCAATATGAATTTCTGCATTATTGTAGACTTTAATATTCATATTTTCAAAATTGATATTGTCTCCAATATCAATTGTTGAATTAAAACCATAAAAAGTGAAAATCAAACCACCACGCTTACCGATTATTATATTACCGTAAGCATCCTCATAATAATTATCGTTTGCCTTTATTATGTGATTTTGTGGCAAGAGAAAATAATCTGTTTCAGAATATCCAAATGATTTTAAATTCATTTGAATTTCTGTTGAATTTCTTGTAAAAACAACTACAAAAAAATCATTGGATTTTTCTTTAAGTTTCTCGGTAGGGAAAACTTTGTTCAGAACTTGCTTTTTTGGATTTTTATCAACCCAAAAAGCTGTAGGAATATTATATTCTGTTTTTAGATGTTCAGAGATTTTTTCACTTAACCAATATTTCCCCCAAAAGACAATATCTCTGTTGTTTCTTTTTTCTAAAATTTCTTTTATGTAGGGGTGAAACCAATTTTCCATTTTTTCTCCTTAATTCTAAATAATTGATTTATAAATATTTAGACAAATACCAGCATTCTCATGTTTTGAATTCACTTTTAACATATTCGTTGTTGCTTTTTTTGAAAAAGAAACTGCCAAATCTGTATTTTTGAAAACTACATATATATAATGTGCCAACATATAGTAAGCAGTTTTTTGGTATAAAAAACCAGTCTCGTTGTGTTCAATTAAGTTAGACATTCCACCTACAAAGGAGGAAATAGTGGGAACACCTGACATTAGTGCTTCGCAAACGGAGTTGGGTGAGTTTTCTATTTCAGATGCAGAAACAAAAACGTTGCTTTTTAAATAATGCTCCTGCATCTCTTGTGGTGTAAGCATACCGGTGAAAATAATATTGTCATCGAGAGAGTTCTTTTTAATTTCTTCTTTTATATATTCTCTATAAGTGCCTTTTTGCAAAGCGCCTGCAACATAAACCTTTGTGTCAGGAAATTTTTTTAAAACAAGTGGTAATGCTTTTATAAGGTAGTGAAAGCCTTTTATAGGGTAGTTTGCCTGACTTACAAAAATTGAATGCTTTTCACAATTTTCATAGAACCAACTACCAGCATTTTTATAGAAGTCGTCACGTAGAATTTCGTTACAGAAATGGTAGTTTATATCAGGATTTATTAGTGTTACACAAGCCTTATCCCAGTCAGTTCTGCCAATGCAATGGTGTGCTTTCTTTAATGCTTCAATTTCATATTTACCACGGCTTATAAAGTCATTTTTCTGTTCTTTTATATCTTCACTTTCAGCAACAGAATATGGTAAACCTTCTGTAAAATGCTCTGAACAAACAGAGACCAAGCCCTGTATATTTATAACTACTTTGTTTAAGAGTTTTAATTTTTCTGCGGCGTTTACCATAGCCAGAGTGTGAACATATTCTGTACCCCAGATGTGAATTAAATCAGGTTTGAAATCATTTATAATGTCAATAAATCTTGTTTCCTGTTCAAGTGAATATTCTGCGGTAGTTATAAATTTAAAGGAGTAATATTTGTTGCTGTTTAAAACTCCATCTTTCATTCTGAAGTCATCTTTTATAGGACAGCAAATTGCGAGCTCTAATTCACTTTTGTGGTTCAATTCATTCCACATTCCGCGAATCCAACCACCCAGGTTGTTGTTTTTAAAACCAAATTCATTTGAAAATTCAGGTAAAACAATATTACAAAGCCATAAAACCTTCATAATTAAAACTCCAATTTTCTTAAAAAACTTTCACCGATATTATATTTGTTTTTTTCATAATAAACACATTTTTTGATTCTTTCGAAATCACTTTCGGTTTTTTCATATCGTAATAAGGATTCAAGCATTTCATAAACTAAGCGAGATTCGGTATTTTCTTCGGGAATAAACTCTAAGAAAAACTCTCTTAAGGCAGAAAGTATTCGTGCTTCTAATTCTTCCTTTTTACCGGATTCAATTCCGCATTCATACACCACATCATCGACAGAATCAAAAAAGATTTTTGAAACTTTTTCTTCATGTGATAGGGGACAATTTGCAGCACTCAAGTTTTGAAATTCAAAAGTTAGATTTCGCAGACGTACAGAATACAAATTATTGAAGTCTTCAGGTGAAAGCTTCCATTTTGAAAAAAGTTTTTTATATTCAAGAAAAAACTCATTGAACATAGAGTGCTCGTACTCATAGAATTTCCCGGAAGATGCATTAGAAAAAGTATTGTAAATAAAATTGTTGTAAACTATGTAGGAAATACCTGAGACAGAAGATATCTGGTCGGCAATTTGTAAATTATAAAAACGGTCACCAGTATAGATATCATTTCTGAAAAGGTTGTTTTTTGCTATGCTTGTTTTATAAACATATTGTGCATCTAATAACTTGTTTTTTAAAAAAATTGACCAGTTGTTTTTAATTCCTTCTTTTGTTGAAATGTGAAAACTTGATTTTATCAAACTCTTTTTATTATACATATTTTCGATTAATATGTTTTGATTTTTGTCGCAGAAGAATATTTCAATGTTATACAGAATTAAATCTGGGTTATTGGCATCGACTTCTTTTTTTATTTCTTTTAATGAATCGGGGTTAATAGTATCATCAGAGTTTACAATCATAACGTATTCCCCTTGAGAAGCGGCGATACCATTATTAAAGCTTGCATAAATCCATTGGTTTTTTTGGTGAATTACCTTTACACGATTATCTTTTTTTGCAAACTCATCAGCAATTTTTGGTGTATTATCTGTTGAGCCATCATCTACAATAATGAGCTCAAAGTCAGAGTAGGTCTGGTTTAATATGCTGTTTACAGCAGTTGGAAAATATTTTTCATTGTTGTAAACAGCCATTACTATAGACATAAATGGTTTCATAATACACCACCTTTATAAAAGGATTTTACATTTTATAACTTAATATCTTTTCAATTCTTTCAATTCTTTCTGGGAACTCTTTGTTCGTTTCTATATATTCTGGTAAATATTTTTTTATTTCGTCTTTATATTTTTCTAATCTTATTGCATCATTTTGCGCAATAGTAATTTCTGCAAGATTGCTTGCGTGAAAGGTTCTGAATCGTTTAGCCCAAATGATGCAATCTTGGTGAATATTTTCATTTTCCATTGCATTTATTGCTATGGAGTAAGCTTTGAGTCTTGTTGCTACTTTTTCTAAATTTATGTTATGTGTTAGTGAACTTTGTCGTTGTAAATAATGGTAATAAGCAGTATTAGTATAAATAAATTTATTGGATTTAAGTGCTACTTCAGTAAAAACAACTAAATCTTCACCAATAAAAAGAGTTTCATCAAATCTCACATTTTCAAATAACTCTGATTTGTAAACTTTATTCCATAAAAATACACCAAAGTTTCTATAATAATCACGTTTAAAAACATAAAGAAATAAATCGTTTTTATCGGTTATAACTTCTTTTACGGGTAATTTGTTTTCTCTTTTTACTGTTCTGTCTTCAAATTCATCATAAATACCACTGCAAAAAATATCGGCACTTGACTCTTTTAAGTTTTTTATGGCAGCTTCATAAAAATCCGGTTCAATCCAGTCGTCAGGGTCAATAAAGGTTATGTAGTCACCTGTAGCAATTTCGAGAGCTCTGTTTCTGGCATTAGAAACGCCTTTGTTTTCTTGTTCTATTACTATAATTCTGTTGTCCTTGGTTTTGTATTCTTCAAGAATTTTTTGGCAGTTGTCAGGAGATCCGTCGTTAACACAGATTATTTCTAAGTTTTTATATGTTTGGTTAATGACACTATCAAGACATTTTTTTAAATATTTTTCTACATTATAAATTGGTATAATAACGCTTATTTTATCCATCTTGTTCTCCTGATATAATGTATTTGATTATTTAAAAAGTTCTTTTGCTGCCTCTAAATCATCGTGGTTATCAATTTCATACCACCGTCCTTCTAATGGACATGCTTTAAATTCAACTTCTGGTAAAATATCATTAAGGGCAACTTCACTCCACAATTTTACCTCGTTTTTATCTTCAATATATTCGCGGCATTTGTCAAAAAAGGCTTTTGCACCTTCTGCTGAGAATTTGTAAACGTCTATGGATGCACCTAATGCTTCGTCAGGTGTTATTGATTTTGAGATTCTTATAAGTCTGCCATGTTCCTCTACAACCTTCATAGATTCTTCCATATAAGTTCCAAAATCTGTCACTATAGCATTTGGTGCGTCAAAAGCTAATAATTTGCTGATAACTGAAGAATCAAAAAAAACATCAGCATTCATCATAAGGAAGCCTTCGTCATTCATAGCATCTCTGGCTATATAGGCAGAATACATATTGTTTGTGGTTGCATAATCCACGCTACAAATAATTTTAATTTCTGGGTACACTTCTTTAACCCTTTTTTCAAGGATGTCTGCTTTGTATCCTGATATTATAGTAATATCGGTAACACCGTTTTCGATGAGGTTTTTTATCTGCTTCATAAGAATTGGAACGTCATTTACCTCAACTAAACATTTTGGATAGTTATCAGTCAGAGGTGCTAATCTTGAACCAAATCCTGCGGCTAAAATCAATGATTTCATATTTAAACAGCTCCTTTTGTTATACCCTCAATTAAGTCTGCGATTCGTGCGCTTCCTGCCCCATCTTCAACAATTCCCAGTTCAGAGATAAGATTTTTAATTTCGGTTTCATATTTTTGAAAATTAAATTCGTGTACATTTTTTATCAGTTCGGAGTTTTTTGTTGCCAAGGGGAACGGCAATTGCTTCATGTCAAAAAATAAATCTCCTCTATCTCTTACATAATCATCTAAATCATCTGCATAAATAAAACAGGGGATTCCTGTAAGAATTGCTTCAAATACAGAACTGGAATAGTCGGTGATTAGTCCATCTGCTGAGGCAATAAGCTCATTCATATCGAGATGCTGTGTTGCATCACGTAAGCGGTCTGATGTGCTGTCTGTTTTGTAGTTAGCATTTTGTGCTGCCATTTGCGGATGTAAGCGAAGCAAAATATACCAATTTCCACCAAAACGCGCTTCCAGAGCTTCTATTAATGAATTAAAATCAATGGTTGTTTCCTGTTTTGAGAGTGTGCGTTTGACTCCTTGACTTCCGCCTCTGAATGTTGGTGCATACATCATTATTTTTGCATCTTCCGGGATATCAAATTTTTTTCGTACTGCTTGTACAACTTTGCTATTATCATTTATCAGAATATCACATCTTGGCATCCCTGTGCGAATAATTTTACCATCATAGAGTAAACCATCACGATAATGTGTATCACACCAATCTGAATTCGATATAACATAATCAATTAAGTCTGAATCTGCCTGGCTTACAATCTCTGCAATTTTAGGGAATAAATCACCCCTATAACGTCCGATAGGTTTAATGCAGACCGTACCATGCCATGTTTGTATATAGGTTTGGCCTTTTCTTTTTTTGGTACCGAAAAAAGTTCTTGTGTTTCCCACCCAAATTGCAGCGGTAGACATATGATAAGCTCTGTTCCACCAAGTATCCTTAATTTTTTTAATGCCTTCGGGAAACTGGTGAGTTGTATCTTTTACAAGCCAAACCATTTCAAATTTGTCACTCTTTTGGCTGGTTCTTCGCAAAAGTTCATCAGCTACATATTTCGGACAGCAACAGTACCCACGTGTTCCTTCAAATGCCCAAAAAACAATTTTTTTGTGTTTGATTGGGAAAATACTGCAAAGTCTGTATGCCAAACCGTATACAAAAGCTTTTGCTTTTCTTTTGTTGATATAACGTTCTTCTTTTTTATTCATTTTTAATCCTTTTACCAATTAAGCTTAATTAGAATTTTTTAAAAATCGTTGATTAAATGTCTTTTGTTCTGATAAACTGTTCCATAAGCTCTGCTAAAATAATAGACTCTTCTCTTGTTAAACGATACGCTTTACCACCATTCCCATTTACAAGTGCAACAAAGTCACTTAATTCATAGCGCAAGCCGTCGCCTAAAAACTTGAAAAAATTCTTTTCGTTTGAATCCGAATCTTCAAAACGAAGCTCAAAGGATTTTGTTTTCCACCAAGGTGCTTCAACAACACAATATCCTTTTGTACCTGAAATAATAAGTTCACCTTCAGACTTTACACCAAGACCCGTTTTTGATGTGGAAATAGCATCATCGTATTTTATATATGCTTTTGTGTAAATGTCGATACCGAGGTCATTCTTAAAGCTTTCAAAACGAATTCCTTTATAATTCATTCCTAAAATTTTTATAATAGGAAGAAGCGTGTAGCTTGCAAGCTCTGTGAAGCTTCCTCCGTATTTGGTATCAGTTAATTCTCTGTTTTTAGGATTTTCGAGTTTTGTGAATGCCGCTTCTACATCCTTTACTTCACCAATAACGCCACTTTTTATAGTATTTATCAGTTGAATGAATCCAGGACAATAAGCTGTTTTGATTGCTTCCATAAGAACACAGTTATTTTCTTTTGCAAGTTTAAATAATTCTTTTGCCTCACTGCCTGATAACACCATAGGTTTTTCACAGAGCACGTGTTTCCTGTGCTCTAAAGCTTTTTTTATGTACTCGTAATGTGTTTCGTGTGGTGCGGCAATGTAGACTGCATCTACATTATCCAGAAAATCTTTCATGTTCCAAAAATACTTGTTTAATTGATGTTTTTTTGCGAATTTTTCAGCACTCTCTTTATGAGGGTTGTACACACACTCAACATTTACACCACTTACATATTTTGCTTCTGGTATAAAACGGTTTGCAATTCGACCCGTACCAATTACACCTAATTTCAAAATGTTGAAATTTGAACGGAGCTCAGAACTTGAAATTCCCTTTGTTCTTTCGAGATAAACCACTTCACAATAATCTTTTAAGTATTCAAATGCACCCACCCAGTCAGAACCAACAGTAAAAATATCGATGTCATATTTTATAATGTCTTCAACTTTCTGACCCACGTGGTCTTCTATTATTATTTCATCAGCAAAGCCCGTCTTTTTAACGTTTTCAATTCGTTCCATAATAGAATTGACAACGTTCATTTTTCCGCGGGATTCGTCATAGTGTTCAGTTGTTACACCGACTATTAAGTAATCACCAAGAGCTTTTGCACGCTCTAAAAGCTTGTAATGTCCCTCGTGAAATAAGTCAAAAGAGCCGTATGTAATAACTTTTTTCATTTTCGTCATCTCGCTTTAAGTTCATAGAATTAATATAAAATTTCTATATGTTATATACATCTATAGTAACATATAAAGTTAAAAAAATCAATTGTCCTGTATGTAATAGGTGCTATTTAATAAACCCTCACCCAATCGAGTTTAACCTCATCTCTCGCAGATGTTATCTGAACCTTGAGTTCGTTGGTTTCGACGTCTTCTAAAACTACAATTTTTCTACTGCCTATTGTAGTACCGTGTTCTTCAAAGTTCCAGAAACCGTCGTCAGTTTTAGAGTGAATTTTAAATGCTTCTACCTTTTGACCTTCGGCAATTGTTTCGGCAAGTTCAATGTATTTGAGTGGTTGTTTCTTTTTGAGTTTTATAATGAATTCTGTCTGGTAAGAGTCTGGCTTTTTATTTTCTGTAATTTCGGCATCTTCTGCTAAGTTGGTGCCAAATTCAGCGTTAATTTTGTCGCCTAATTCCTTAAGTCTTGCTACGTCTTTTTCGTTAAATTTACCATTTGGCATTGGTGGAATATTTAAGTTAAACGTTGTATTACCACCGACTGTTCTTAAATAAGTTTCAAAAAGTCTGTCAAGTGAATGTGGTTCTTCGTTTTCGTGGTAAAACCAACCCGGTCTTATGGACATATCCGTTTCGGCAGGGCAGAAGGTGAGTGCTTTTGAATACATAATGTTTGCGATTGAACCTAAGATTGCTTCACTGTTTCTTATATCATCAAGACTGCCTTCCATTAAAGGCTCAACTTCTGTTTTATGCTCTGAAATTGAGCAGAGTTCGTAAGGAACAACGCACCATTGAGCGTGAGCGGCTTTGCCCGATTCATTACCACACCAACGCATACCGCCTTTATCGTTAAAGAAAGTGGCATTTGGTTGATATTTTCTTATAGTTTTTATGTAACGGTCAAAATCGTAAACTTGCTTTTTACCATTAGGACCTTCGCCACAAGCATTATCAAACCACACGTGGAAAATCTCGCCGTAGTTTGTAAGTAATTCGGTAAGTTGATTAACATAATAGTCGTTATAATCGTCTGTACCGTAAAGATTAGAG
The DNA here is from genome assembly GCA_045533655.1 of Acutalibacteraceae bacterium. GTDB lineage: Bacteria > Bacillota > Clostridia > Oscillospirales > Acutalibacteraceae > DTU089. The sequence goes on along the minus strand of JAZSIE010000014.1, from coordinate 43,286 downwards.
TTTCTATCCCATGGTGAAAGGTAAAAACCAAATTTAATTCCGTGCTTTCTACATGCGTCAGCGCATTCTTTTACAATGTCGCCCTTACCATTTTTATATGGTGAATTTTTAATAGAATGTTCAGTGTATTTAGTCTGCCAAAGGCAAAAACCATCGTGGTGTTTTGCAGTGAGAATAAGACCTTTCATACCAGCGGATTTTATTGCCTTAACCCATTGTTCGCAGTCAAGCTCTGTCGGATTGAAAATCGCAGGGTCTTCTGTGCCGTCGCCCCATTCTAAATTTGTGTATGTATTAGGGGAGAAGTGAACGAATGCGTAAAATGGCGTTTCTCTGAGCCTTTCTAATTGGGTGTGGTCAGGCTTGACGTTTGCCGCAATTTTTAAAAATTCTTTAAGTTCCATTATTTACGAACTCCTTTATTTCTTCTAATTGCTTTAATGCAGTTTCTCTGCCGATATCGTAGGCGAGTTGCAATTTTTCTGGGTTGTGCTCAACTCTGCCAACGGGGAGTTTTTCAGGTGGTCTTATAACTAAAACGTCACCATTTTTTTCTTTTTCTTCAATTATTTTAATTGTATCATTGTAATCATTGTGTCTGTTTTGCATTGTTTTATAAACATTCGGGTAATCGTTTAAAAATACCTTAATAAACGGCAACGCTTTGGTTGGTTTTTTAACGTAACCTTTTGGTTGAGTGAGAATAATAACGTTTTTGTTGTAGCCTAAATCTTCAAAATATTTGATCGGAATTGAGTCGGAAATACCACCGTCAAGTAATTTGTAATCAGTTGCTTCTACGACTTTTGAAGCAATCGGCATTGATGCAGATGCTCTAATCCACGTTAAATCTTCATCGAGACCTGTAACACAGTTTCTGTAAACGGGTTTGCCTGTTTCAACGTCAGTGCATACAACGTGAAATTCCATTGGATTCTCAAAATATGCTTTGTTGTCAAAAACGTCTAACTCGTATGAAATTGTAGAGTAGCAGAACTCTGCACCATATAAGTCACCAGTTTTAATAAGTGAACGAATACTGCAATACCTTGGGTCACGGCAGTATTTTTTATTGTAACGGATAACTCTGCCAATCTGGTTAGATTTATAATTACAACCAAATGCTGCACCAGCCGAAACGCCAACGCCACCATCAAAACGGATTTTATTTTCCATTAAAACGTCCATTACGCCGGCGGTGAACATTCCACGCATCGCTCCGCCTTCCATAATTAAACCATATTTATTCATTTATTCACCTTTAAATCTGCATAAATCGGGAAGTGGTCAGAAACATACTTTCCGTCAATGCCTTTTGTAACTACTCTATAAGTATCGGCAGAAAACTTGTTGTTAATCATAACGTAGTCAATAATAGACTTTTGTTGCTCTGATGGGTGAGTGTCGTGATACGTAAGGTAATTCACGGTATTTTCTGCTTTGTATTTTGTATCATACATAAAGCCCGAATTAACAAATTGAAGGTAGTTTTCTTCACCTTCTAAAATGTTCATATCCGCAGTGAATACTGCTGGAATATCATTATAATTTTTAAGATGTTGGAGCATAAGTTCTACGCCGTTTCTACGTGCTAAAATACCAACGTGGTCAAGGTGTGTATTAACGTGAACGTATTTTTCTTTGGTTTCTTTATTCTCTAAAACTGCCCAGGTGCAAATTCTGTAACAAGCGGCATCCCAGCCTTTAGACTCTTTTTCTGGCGTTTCTGAAAGCCAGAAGTTACCACTTTCTGTTACAGTGTATTTATCTTTAAGGTAGAATATAGATGAATATTCGCCATCATCTTCACGAGGAATGCCAACGTAATCATATTTATCGCTTAAAGCGTCTTTTAAATATTCCATCCATTCGGTAGTTGCTTCTTGAATTCCAACTGAATCGGGTGCACCTTTAAAAATAGTGTCACTTACAAGAGTGTAACGGGATTCAGCCGTCTGCACACCAACGTCACCACAACGGATATTAAAAGACATAATTCTGATTGTATCTTCTTTTTTAGGAAGAAAATCAAAAATTTTATCTTGTGGAACTAATTCAATTTCGCCACTTTCAATATCTCTTTTAATAAGTTCTTCAATCTCTAACATTTCTTTTTCAGTTATCATCACATTCACACTCTTTTTCTTTGGAATAATATGTAAAAATTATATCACATTTTTAAAGTATAGTAAAGAAGTATTGATTTGAACCAATTAAAATGATAAAATAAGTATGGTGATGATTTTGGAAAAGATTTTAGTTAAAGTTAAACCCGACAAAGAAATACGAGAAGAATTCAGAGAATGTTTCAGTAACAGAGCAGAGATTATTTTTTGCGATGATGAAACAAACGAAAGCCATCTTGAAACTGCAACTGTAATTGTTGGCGAACCAACTGAAGATGAATTGTCAGAATGCAAAAATTTAAAGTTGTTACAACTTACCTGGGCTGGTGCCGATAAATTCTTGAAAATGAAAAACTTCCCAGGGAATGTGACTCTTGCAACGGCAAGTGGGGCATTCGGCGAAGTTATTTCTGAATATGTAATCGGCGGAATACTTGCCCTTTACAGAGATTTTCATTTCTATATTAAAAATCAGCAAAACCATATCTGGCAAAAGAGAGCGACAGTTGAAACTATAAATGGTAAAACTGTTCTTATCTTAGGCACGGGCGATATAGGCAGAACAACTGCTAAAAAGCTTAAAGCTTTGGGTGTTAAAGAAATATTTGGTATAAGAAGAAAATCGAAAGAAGATTTTTTAGAAAATTTCGACGGGATTTTTGATATAGTTGAGCTTGAAACTTTGTTACCCAAAGCAGATATTGTAGTTTGCTGTTTACCAGAAACAAAAGCGACTATTGGCATGTTAAATAAAGAAATGCTTTCACTTATGAAAGAAAATTCTGTTTTAATAAACGTTGGCCGTGGTAGTCTTATTGTTACAAACGATTTAATTGAAATATTGGAAAGTGGTAAAATCAAAGGTGTGGTTTTAGACGTTTTTGAAAATGAACCACTCCCTGAAAACTCAAAACTCTGGGATATGAAAAACGTAATTATTACCCCACATATTGCTGGTCCGTCATTCGCTGGTGACGAAGCTACGAAAGATAAAATATGGAAAATCTGCTTTGAAAATATTGAAAGTTACTTGTGTGGTGGCACTCTTAAAAACGTTGTGGATTTTGACAGAGGATATTAAGGTGTAGAATAATATTGACAAAAAAGAAATATATTGTTACAATGATAAAAAATGAAAGGTAGGTGGACGAAATGACAATGAATTTTTATTTACGAAACAGAGATGCCATTTTGTCCATTTGCGATTGATGTAATATATCTTTCTGTGGATTTAAAAGGCATCTCCATTTCGGAGGTGCCTTGATTTTTTTACAGGAGAAAAACTATTATGGATATTAAGAATTATAAACTTGTTATACCAGACGAAACTTATGAAAAGCAATACACAGAAATGATGGATAGATGGGGATCTATTGAAGATAATATTCAACCTCAGTTGTTGAGAAGATATAGTAAATCATTAGGTGAAAATGTTTCATATTCAAAATGGTTGGAATGGTGTGAGGATGACCGAATAACAGGCTCAATGCTTTCCACAGGAGTTCCGTGTACACTGTATTTTCTTGTAGATGATAATAAAGAGATATTTGGTGCTATAGTTATAAATAGTTCAAATACTCACAGAGGACATCTTCACGCAGGTATCGCACCTTGGCATAGAGGCAGAGGTTTAGGAACAATTATGTTGCGCCTTGCTTTAGATATTTGCAGAGATAAAGGATTTACAAACATTGAAATCGTTCCTTATGAAAATAACCATGGTGCAATTAAAACGATACTGTATAATGGTGGCAAACTGAAAGAAAAGTTCTATGATAATGGAAAAACTTCATTGCGATTTGAAATTGACTTGCAGAGTCAATATATCATGCGACCATTTGCTAAAAACGATATTAACTTCATTTACAATCTTATGTCTGAAGAAAACAATCTTTCTGCTTTGCATACAGAAATTATTTCATTGGAAGAATGGCAAAAAGCATTTGCAGAACCACAAGATTCTGACGAAGAGAATTTTATCGTTTGTAAAAATGATATACCGTGTGCTTGGTTGAAGTTGAACGGATTGCAAAATAAAGATGTTGTTTGGATTTCAATGCTTGTTGTTCAGGATAAATTCAAACATCAAGGTGTCGGAAAATTTGTAGTAGAATTTGCAATTCAATATCTGAAACAACGTAGCTATAAACAAGTAAAATTACATACAACAGAAGATAATTTAGTAGCAATAGGACTTTATAGTAAATGTGGATTTAGTATTGTTGGTAAGTCTAAAGCAGAGATTACTATGTGTAAAGAGGTGTAGTTAGTGGCAAAGTTAGATAAGTCTATTAGAAATATATCAATAACTAACCTACCTGCAATATCAGCAATTTATTTTGCATTGTTACAGTCGGGGTATGATTACTACTCTCTTGGAAGAACAGAGGAACAACTTGAAACTGTAAAATCATTTTATAACCCTGAGTTTTGTTGTGATTTTTTCTCACAAACTAAACAAAATACCTGCGAAACATATTCATATTGGCCGAGAGCGGCTTTGTTAGAATCGGCTGTGTTTTATCTTGATGGTGATTTGAAACAATTTTCGGATTTTGAAGCTTACAAGAATTTTGTTGTGTCAGCAAGCAATTTGCAAGACATAGAAAGAAATGAGAATTTCTGGGATTGGATTTCTTGTTTTCCTACTGAGTTAAGTAAAGTTATAAATAACGAATGTTTTAAAAAATATTTGATTTGGGAAAATGCTTGGATAGAACGACAAAACCAAACGAATGCAGAAAATTTAGTAACACTTCAAGAAATTATTAAAATTTGCATAAGTAAATATAATGCACAAATTAGTAACATTAAAATAGTGTTGTCTCCCATTAAATGTGCATATTCAAGTGATTATCACTTTGTAAATGGCGAGTTTATTTTTAGTTCAGGTCAATTTAGTTTAGAATCTGTGGTACATGAGTTTTTGCATCGGATAGTTCATCCGCATGTGTGTAAAAATCAAAATATAATTTTAGTGAACAAGAAAGTTTTTGATTGTATAGATTCTTCATATTACCTTTCCAATAGTGAAAACGGAAGACTTAATGCCTTTGAGGAATATTTAGTAAAGTCATTAACAAGAGATTTTATAAATAAAACGCCACCGGATGACTTAGACAAATACATCGTATCTTTATTAAATGAGGTGTAAAAATGTCAAAACGAGTTGTAGTTGTTCCGTATAGCGAACAATGGAAAACAGATTTTGAGACAATTAAAAAGTATCTTTTGACAGCAATAAAAGATATAATAATCAGCATTGAACATATCGGTAGCACTTCTGTTGAGGGTCTTTCTGCGAAACCGATTATTGACATTGATATTGTTATCAAGGACTATTCAGTATTTGATACAGTAGTTGAAAAATTAGCTGCTCTCGGTTACATACACGAAGGAAATCTCGGTATAAAAGACAGAGAAGCATTTGATTATAAGGGCAATATAGATTTACCAAAACATCATTTATATGTTTGCCCTGAATTTTCTTTGGAACTTTACAGGCATATTTCTTTCAGAGAGTATTTGAGAAACAATCCTGAAGCTGTGCTGAAATACAGCAAAGTAAAAGAAGAGGGAGCAAAATTATTCCCTGATAGTATAGATGATTATATTGCTTATAAGTCACCGTGTATTGAGGAGATTTATAATAAGTGCGGAATTTATCCAGTTGTAGACTTCATTAAAATCAATAATAAAGAATTTAAAGTGTTTGCAAAATGGTCTGTAAATAACTATGCTGAAAATCTTATAAAATCAGGCGACGAGAAATTCAAGTTAAAAGCGATAAAAACAGCAAAAAATGAATTTAAAAGTGTGTTTCCTGATGGTGTTGATTCAAAGGATAATTATTTATATATCATAGTGAATGAAAGCAACGAAAAAATTGGTGTAATAGGATATGAGAAAAGTCCTTTTGAAGAAAATGCAGCTTTTGTTACAGAAAATGTTATTAAGGAAGATTTTCGTGGTAAAGGTTATGGTAAAAGTGCATTTTTGAAATTACAAGACGATGCACAACAAAAAGATTTTTCAAAAATGGTTTTGAATGTATTTAAACACAATACTATTGCCTATTCAATGTATCAGAATTGTGGTTTTAAAGTAATTGAAGATTATGGGGATAGTGTTATTATGGAGAAAGTATTTAATGGAGAATAATTATGATACAACACCCATTTCCGCCACTATATGATAAAAACTCAAAGATTCTTGTACTCGGTAGTTTTCCATCTGTAAAATCACGAGAACAAAACTTTTTTTATGGTCACCCACAAAACAGATTCTGGAAAGTGGTAGCGAAAGTTTTAGAAAAAGAAATTCCCACAACGATTGAAGAAAAGCGAGAGTTTTTGCTTTCTTCAAATATCGCATTGTGGGATGTTATAGCTTCGTGTGAAATTACCGGCAGTTCTGATAGTTCCATTAAAAACGTTGTTGCAAACGATTTAACTGAGATTTTAGAAACTGCCAATATTAAAAAAATCTTTGTCAATGGTAAAACTGCTGAAAAATACTACAATAGATATATAAAGAATAAAATTGGCAGAGAAGCCGTGTGTCTGCCCTCAACCTCACCAGCGAATGCTATGTGGAATGTTGAAAGCTTGGTTGAGGAATGGGAGAAAATAAAAAAGTAAAGTGAAAACCGCCTGCAAATTGCGGGTGGTTTTTGACTTGCATTTTGACTTGCATTTTTCTTTAAGAGTGATATTAGAGTGTTTTTTAGATAATAAATAAGAGATATTTGGCAGTTTCGTGGCTGAATTTAAACTCTCACACAAATCACGGCGTAGCCGTGCATATAATCAATTCCGCAGGAATTGCATATCATCAAAACGAAGTTTTGTATATCATCATTGCGAAAACTTTTTGATACACGCTAAAGCGTGATGAGATACAGTCCTGATGGACTGATGATATACCATTGCTTTCGCAATGGATAAAAAATCGACAGGTTGAAACCTGTCGATTTTTGGTGGAGATGGTGGGATTCGAACCCACGTCCGAAGACCCATTCCCCAAACTTTCTACGAGCGTAGTTTATCTTTTAAGTTTCCCCTTTAAAATCGCCGATAAACAGGCTAAATCAAAGGGTAGCCCTTTAAGTCCGTACAAGCTACAAGGCTCTCACTTGTGCCGGTGCACCGCTAAGATGACACCCTTAACTGAATCGCGGTATTTTCAGTCAGGATGAGCCGCCATTAAGCAGCAGCTAAAACTGTTTTATTATTGTCAGTTATTTTTAAGTTGTGACTTTTATAGTGGTGCCACTCCACTGCTCGCTTATCTGGGTTCAAAATCCCCGTCGAAATCCTTTCATCCCCATATATCGCTTCGCTCAAATTATCCTTTTGCACGATTTTCGCGTTCAATTGCTCTTTGAGCATCTTTCTTTGCAGCGTCTTCACGTTTATCATAAAGTTTCTTACCTTTGCAAAGACCTACTTGCATTTTTGCTCTGCCTTGGGAATTAAAGTATATTGAAAGTGGAATTAAAGCGCAACCTTGCTGTTTAACTTCACCCATAAGTCGCATAATTTCTTTTTTATGCATCAAAAGACGTTTTGGTCTTAACGGGTCACGGTTAAAACGATTGCCGTGGTCATAAGGTGAAATGTGTACGCCATTTGCAAGCATTTCGCCATCAACAACGTTACACCACGAATCTTTAAGGTTAACTTTACCAAGTCTTAAAGATTTAACTTCTGTACCGCAAAGTTCAATTCCTGCTTCATAAGTTTCAAGGATGAAATAATCGTGATATGCTTTTTTATTCTGTGCAACAGTTTTGCTTTCTGCCTTTGGCATTATTATATCATCCTTTCATATAAATAATCAATGTGAAAAAATTACAATTCTCTTCTGCCTTCAAGGGCACGAAGTAAAGTAACGTCATCGGCGTATTCAATATCTGCTCCGACTGGAATACCATAAGCAAGTCTTGTAACCTTGACTTCAAATGGTTTTAAGAGTTTGCCTATATACATCGCCGTTGTGTCACCTTCAAGAGTGGGGTTTGTAGCCATAATAACTTCTTTTACATCGCCCTTTGAAACACGTTCAACAAGTGATTTTATAGTAAGTTGTTCCGGTCCTACACCATTCATTGGTGAAATTGTGCCGTGCAAAACGTGGTAAACACCAGAAAATTCCCTTGTTCTTTCGAGTGCAGGGACGTCTCTCGGGTCTTCAACAACGCAAAGAAGAGAATGGTCACGCGTTACACTTTCACAAATAGGGCAAAGTTCATTTTCTGTTAAATTGTGACACAAACTACAATGATGTATTTTGGTGTGTGCTTCTAATATTGCATCGGCAAATTCTTTTGCTTCATTTTCCGGCAAATCAAGAACGTGAAAAGCCATTCTTTGTGCAGTTTTTCTGCCGATTGATGGTATTTTTTGAAATTGCTCTACTAATTTTTCGAGAGCCGCTACGTCATAAGTTGCCATAAATTAAAAACCGAAACCAGCAGGTAAGCCAAGACCGCTTGTTACGCCACCCATTTTTTGTTCCATTGTTTCAGATGCTTTTCTTAATGCTTCGTTAGTTGCAGCAACAATCATATCTGAAAGAATTTCTACGTCATCAGGGTCAACGACTTCTGGTTTAATGTTGACTGAAAGAATTTCGTGCTTGCCGTTAACCTTTACTTCAACAGCACCACCGCCAGAACATGCTTCAAATTCGCTTTCTTCAACTTCTTGTTGAACACGAGCCATTTCGTTTTGCATATCCTGAATTTTCTTCATCATATTTGCTTGTGAGTTACCGCCTTGGTTAGGAATTCTTGCTTTCATTTTATTGTACCGTCCTTTTTAAGAATTTATTCTTCAACTATAAAATCAATCTGCATTTTGTTGAGTTTTGAAATTAAAACGTCAACTGGTTCTGCACCTTCGTTTGCAACAGGGGATTCACCGTCAGTGTAAATTGCGGGTCTTAATTTTTCGCCTGTTGCTCTGACGATTGCTTCTTGAATTGCATCAAAATTCATTTTAATTTTAAAGAGTGCAGGGAATGCAGTGTTTTTTGCTTTTATAAATACTGTGTTACCAGCTCTATAAGCTTCAGACCCCATTAACATAGGGTGAAGTGGCTTATTAATTTTGCCGAGTTGGTCAATACAATTAGCCCACGCTGTAAAGGGTTGTGCCTTGTCAGACTCGGTTACGAGTGACATATCAACCGGAGCTTTAGGGGTAACTGGTTCTTCCGTTACAGGTGCCAAAATAGGTGGTTCTGGTGGTAATGGGGGTTCGTCATCCCTTGTGTACTGCGTGTTTTCAGTCTGTAAAGGTTTTTCGCTTGCCACTTCTTTTGTTTCTGTAACAGTAGGTGGTTCTTGAGTAACTGGAGTTTCTTTTACAACTTCAACTTGTTGTTGTGGTGGTGCCACAGGAATTGCAGAAGCATTTCCTGCTTTTAACATCATAATCTGTGCTTGAAGTTCATCTATTCTTGATACAAGCGCAGAAATTTCTGTAGAAAGCTTAGGTGAACAAAGTCTAATAAGCATTGTTTCAACCTTTGCTCTCTGGTGTGCACTATATTTAAGCTGTGCGGATTCAGTTGTGAGCGTTTCCATTATATAGAGAATTGTGCCGTACGTTACAGATGAAGAATATTCTTTATAGCGATTAAGTTCATCTGGCGTACATACAATAAATTCTTCTGGATTTTTCGTTGTTTTAGTAATCATAACGTTTCTAAAATGATTAACTAATTCGTTTACGAGTCTTTCCATATCGCAAGAAGAAGCATGGAGTCTGTCAATTATACTTAAAACGCTCTGACTGTCCTGATTTTTAACTGCATCAGAAATTTCAAAAAGATAATCTCTGCCTAAAAGACCGGCAGCTTTACTTACAACGTTTAAAGTTATTTCTTCACTGAAACTTGCGCATTGGTCAAGAATTGAAAGTGCATCTCTCAAAGCGCCGTCTGCAATTCTTGCAATAAGCATTGAAGCATCTTCTGCTAATTTAAGGTTTTCATTTTCTGCAACGAGTAAGAGCCTTTTACTGATTGCTTCAGGTGGAATTCTTCTGAAATCAAAACGTTGACATCTCGAAAGAATTGTAGCAGGAAGCATATGAACTTCAGTAGTAGCAAGAATAAAGAGTACGTGACTTGGTGGCTCTTCAAGAGTTTTTAAAAGTGCATTGAAAGCACCCGTTGAGAGCATATGAACTTCGTCTATGATGTAAACTCTGTATTTTGCAACTGCAGGGGTGAAGTTTGCTTCTTCACGTAAATCACGGATATTGTCAACGCCGTTGTTACTTGCAGCGTCAATTTCAGTAACGTCTAAAATTGAACCGTCGTCTATACCACGGCAAACTTCACATTCATTACAAGGGTTGCCGTTCTGCGGATTAAGACAGTTAACTGCTTTAGAAAGGATTTTAGCACAGGTTGTTTTACCCGTACCACGTGAGCCTGTAAAAAGGTAGGCGTGAGAAAGTCTGCCCACTTCAACTTCGTGCATTAAAGTTTCTGTTATGTGGCTTTGCCCGGAAACGTCGCTGAACACTTGTGGACGCCATTTTCTGTAAAGTGCCTTATGCATTTTGCTCACTCCTTATAAAAATAATACACTCAACTCGGTCATACGACGAATAGGCGGACTGTGGCGCACAGAACTATCCGCTTAATGCTGCTCGGTTCCCCGCCTGACATGGTTCACGGTGCCCCGTCGCACAGGACCCACTCGTCGCATGACGGAGCTGAGTGTGCTTTAGGTATTATAACTTATTTTGACTTAAAAATCAATAGAAATCGTACGAAAATTAGCCTTCGTATTCGTCTTCGTTTTCCCAGTTGTGCCAAACTGCCTGAATGTCGTCGTTATCTTCAAACATTTCTAACATTCTGCTCATTTGTTTCATCTGGTCCTGGTCTTCAAGACGAGTATAAGTCTGTGGAATGTAAGCAACTTCTGCAGAAACAAATTTGTAACCCTTTGCTTCAAGGTCGCCGCTTACAGCACCTAAATCGTTAGGCTCTGTACGGATTTCAAAAATTTCTTCATCATCTGTAAGAAAATCTGTAGCACCGCATTCAATAGCATCTTCCATAAGTTTTTCTTCGTCAACGCCGTCTTTTTCAACAATGATAACACCGAAACGGTCAAACATAAACATAACGCAACCAGATGTACCCATATTGCCACCGAATTTGTCAAAGTAGTGACGAACGTCACCAGCAGTACGGTTACGGTTATCTGTAAGAGCTTCAACAACTACTGCAATACCAGCAGGGCCGTAACCTTCGTAAACGATGTTTTCATAGTTTTCTGTTGATGTATCACCAGCAGCTTTTTTAATAATTCTTTCAATATTTTCGTTAGGCACGTTGTTAGCCTTTGCTTTTGCGATAACGTCTTTTAATTTTGAGTTACCAGCAGGGTCCGGACCGCCTTCACGAACTGCAACGGCAATTTCTCTGCCGATTTTAGTGAAAACCTTTGCTCTTGCGCCGTCTGTTTTTTCTTTCTTTCTTTTAATTGTACTCCATTTTGAATGTCCTGACATTTATAAAAACTCCTTTAGAAAAGTATATATAATCTATTTGAACTGCAATATATTATCACAAAGATGCTTATTTGTCAATTGAAGATGAGTATATTTAAGTCAAAAATTGGTAATAATAAAGCCGTATTTGATAGAAAGGGGATTTTTTGTGTGAGAATTAGTAAAAAACTATGGAAAAATTTAGTTAAGTGTGGTAAAATGAATAGAATTAATTCTGGGAGTGATTCTTTGAAATACACATTTGACTTTAAAGAAGTAGGCGAAAGCATTGACTTTTGTACTATTAAAGCAGAAGGTTTTAAAACTGCGTGTGCATCTTTAAGCTTTATGATTCCGTTGACAGAAGATGCATCACTTTTTGCTTTGATTCCTAATATACTTACACGTTCATCTGAAAAGTACCCTACGCTTACCCATCTTGAAAAAAAGTTGGCAACTCTTTACGGTGCAGAAATAGGTGTTGATGTTTCCAAAATCGGTGAAAATCAGGTTTTGAAACTTTCAGTATGCTCTATTGACGACCGTTTTGCACTCCATAATGAGAAAATTGTTGAAGAGTGTTGCAAAGTTTTATTTGAACTTGTTTTTAGACCAAAATTTGTTGATGGTGTATTTTTAGAAGATGAAGTTGAAAGTGAAAAGCGACTTCTTGCTGAACAGTTAGGTGCAGAAATCAGTGATAAAAGAGTTTACGCTAAAAATCGTCTTGAAGAAATAATGTGTGCAGATGAAGCTTATGGTATCAACAGATTAGGTACTATAGATGGCATCAATGCAATAACAAATGAAGAACTCACAATTGCTTACAAAAAACTCTTAAAAGAAGCAAAGGTGCTTTTGTCAGTCAGTGCAAATGGTAGCGTTGAAACAGAAGGAATTAAAAAGTTATTCCTTGAGTACGCTGAAAATACAGAAAGAACTCCTGTAAAAAATGAAACTCTTTACGTAGAAAGTGCAGAAGACGTTACTTACGTTAAAGAAACTGCACCTGTAAAACAAGGTAAACTTGTAATGGGATTCAGATTAGGTATGAAAGACCGTAACCACGATTACGCCGCAAAGCGTATTATGTCTGACGTTTTTGGTGGTAACCCTAACTCTAAACTCTTTAAAGTTGTAAGGGAAGAAATGAGCCTTTGTTATTACTGTTCTTCAAGAATGCTAAGAGCAAAAGGTATTATGCTAGTTCAAAGTGGTATTGAAAGTTTTAATGAAGAAAAAGCAAAAACGGCTATTTTAGACCAACTTGAAGAAATAAAAAAAGGTAATTTTACAGAAGAAGATTTAGATGCTTCAAAAAAGGCACTTGAAGATGCATTCAAGAGTGTGAGCGATAGCCCTGAAGCACTTGACTCCTGGTTTACAACACAGATTGAGCATAGTGAATATTTGTATCCTGAAGATTATATAAATATGTTTAAAGGCGTTACCAAAGAAGATGTTATAAGAGCGGCTAACGACGTAACACTTGATACAGTGTTTATGTTAGAAGGCACTGAAGATGAAGAAGGTGAAGATGAATAATGGAATATATTAAAAATGAAATTTTAGATGAAGGCTATTATTCAATAAATCACAAATCAGGTCTTAAAATATTCGTTTATCCGAAAAAAGATTATGCACAGACTTATGCAGTTTTTGGAACAAAATACGGTTCTATTGATACTCGCTTCAAAAGAAGTGATAAAAAAGATTTTATAGAAATTCCAGAAGGAACGGCTCATTTTCTTGAGCACAAACTTTTTGAAAGTGAAGAACTTGATGCTTTTCAGAGATATGCTAAAACGGGTGCATCGGCAAATGCTTACACAAGTTTTGACAGAACTTGTTACCTTTTCACTTGCACAGGGCATTTCAAAGAGAATTTTGAAATTTTACTTGACTTTGTAAGGCACCCCTATTTCACAGAAGAAACTGTTCAGAAAGAACAGGGTATTATCGGTCAGGAAATAGATATGTATAAAGATTTACCTGACTGGGTTTGCCTTTTTAATATGTTGGGTGGTATGTTCCATAATCACCCTGTAAAAATTGATATTGCAGGAACTAAACAATCTATTTCAGAAATTACTGCCCAGATGCTTTTCTCTTGTTATAATACTTTTTATAATCTTTCAAATATGGCACTCGCAGTTGCAGGTAACGTAACTGTGGAAGAAGTAATTGAAATTGCCGACAGACTTTTAGAAAAAGATGAGTCTGTTACAGTTGAAAGAGCGTTCAAAGAAGAACCAGCAGAAATAGTAGAGCAATATATTGAAGAAAAACTTGCACTCATAACTCCTGTTTTCTGTTTTGGCTATAAAGAAAATCACGCTACACCAGAAAGAACAATAAAAGAAACAATAGGTAAAAGTCTTCTTTTAGATATAATTGCAGGTCAGAGTTCAGATTTATATAAAGAACTTCTTGACGAAGGTCTTATAAACGACACTTTCTCAACAGAATATTTCAATGGTCACGGTTATGCAGTGCCAATGTTTTCTGGCGAATCACAGGACCCTAAAAAAGTTACTTTACGTATTCACGAAAAAATTGCAGAGTTCAAAGAAAAAGGTTTCAGCAGTGAAGAATTTGAAATCGTAAGAAAGAAACATTACGGTAAAACTGTAAGAGCATTTACAGACGTTGATACTATTGCAAATGGTCTTGTTGTTTCTCATTTTGAAAATGATAATCTTTTCTCGGAATTTAAAGTTTTACAAGAAATTACAGCAGATTATTGCTATGAATTATTAAAGAATTCATTTGATAAAGAAAAAGCAGTTCTTTCTGTTGTTAATCCTAAGGAGATATAATAAATGGTAGAATGGTTTGCAGATTTTTCGAGAGTTTCATTTGGTGGAATCGAAAAAGTTTTTGATGTTTCATCTGTTTTTTGTGAATTTACAATAAATGGTCAGTTGTATTCAATCAAATGGTACGGTGTAATTATTGCATTCGGACTTGTTTTAGCGGCACTTTTCGGCGGTAGAATTGCTTATACGTGGAAAATGGATTTAAGCAAAATGGTCGACGTTTTAATTTATGGTATGTTCGGCGGAATAGTGTGTGCGAGAGCATATTACGTAATATTCCAATGGGATTATTACAGTATTCACCCCGATGAAATTTTCCAAATTTGGCGTGGGGGACTCGCTATTTATGGTGGCATTATAGGTGGTATTATTGCCGCATTTATTACTTGTAAATTAGAAAAACTTAATTTCTATAATCTCCTTGACTGTGCTGGTATGTCGCTTCTTATAGGTCAGGGCATAGGCAGATGGGGTAACTATGCTAATCAAGAAGCGTTTGGCGTATTTACAAATGGAAATTACGGAATGATGAGCGATAAAGTCATTTCGTACATAGAAGCGCACCCTGAACTTTATGGACTTGAGAACGTTTTTGATGTTGCTGGTTATATTGAAGAAAATAACCTTTACGTTCATCCTACATTTTTCTATGAATTTGCATGGTGTATGTTAGGTGTTTTAGTTCTTTATATAATTACGCGTAAATTCAGGAAATTCAGTGGTCAGACTTTCCTTTGCTATGGTATATGGTATGGTCTTGAGAGAACTGTTGTTGAAGGACTCAGAACTGACAGTCTTTATATAGATAATACCGATTTGAGAGTTTCACAGGTTTTATCAATTGCAATTGTGGTTGTTTGTGCCGTTATACTTGTTGTAAAACTTTTAACTTTAAGAAAAAAGCCTGTTTTAATTGAAGGTGTTGATTATTTTCCGGCAGATGAAAAACAGGTAAAGAAATCAAAGAAAAACAAACCCGTTGTAGATGAAAAAGAAACAAAAGATTTTGCAAAAGAAGATAAAAAGGACGAAGAATAATGGCTATAATTATTGATGGTAAAGAAGTTGCTAAAGCAAAACGTGAACAGATAAAATCAAGAGTAGAAGAATTAAAATCACAGGGTAAAACAGTAGGTCTTGCTGTTATAATTGTTGGTGAAAACCCTGCTTCACGTGTGTATGTTAATAATAAGAAAAAAGGTTGCTTAGAAGTTGGTATTGAATCATTTGAGTATGCTTTACCAGAAAGCACAACCGAAGAAGAACTTAAAGAACTTGTTTTAAAACTTAATAATGATGACAGAGTAAATGGTATTTTATGTCAGTTACCTTTGCCAAAACATATTAATGAAGATGCAGTAATAAACACAATTTCACCCAAAAAAGACGTTGACGCTTTCCATCCACAGAACGTAGGTCACATTATGATTGGTGACTACACGTTTTTACCTTGCACACCGGCGGGGATTATGGAAATGCTTGAATTCTACAACATTTCTGTTGCTGGCAAAAAGTGTGTTGTCATTGGTAGAAGCAATATTGTAGGAAAACCAATGGCTATGCTTCTTTTAAAAGAAAATGGTACAGTTGAAATTTGTCATTCAAGAACAGAGAATTTAAAAGAAGAAACACTTTCTGCAGATATTCTTGTAGCGGCAGTTGGTAAAACAAGATTTGTTACAGCAGATATGGTTAAAGAAGGTGCTGTTGTAATTGACGTTGGTATGAACAGAGATGAAGATGGTAAACTCTGTGGTGACGTAGATTTTATTAATGTAGAGAAAAAAGCGTCTTATATTACACCTGTTCCGGGTGGTGTAGGGCCAATGACAATAACAATGCTTCTTGAAAACACTGTAATAGCAGTAGAAAATTTATAGTGTAACTTATACATAAAACGACACTAAATTTTGGTTAATTTTAAGCCTTAAAACCCCGTTCAGTTATAGTCTGATTGCTTGACAACTGAACGGGGTTATTGTATAATAATGTGGTATGTAAACTAATATAATTATAGTTTGTATTATGCAGAATTTTTAGTGAAGGGATGCGTGTTTTATGACAGCATTGAAAAAACCTTTGAGTGTCATTTTAGCGTTTGTTTTAGTATTCGCTTTAATGTCAGTCGCTCCTATTGTTGCCTTTGCCGAAGACGGCGAAGAAATTGAATTTACAAAGGAAGAAATCTCGCTCAACAAAAAAACTACCGACGATGGTTTTGAGTATGTGAGAACTTCTGACGGTTCAGCCGCTATTTTAGTTGGTTACGTTGGTACAGAACCGGAAGTTAAGGTTCCATCTTCAATTAATAATCTTAAAGTTATTGAAATTGCAGACGAGGCTTTTTTAGATAACACAGTTGTTACTGAAGTAAAAATGAATTCTAACGTTACAAAAATCGGTGACAGAGCTTTTATGAATTGTACTGCTCTTAAATCAGTTGAAGGAATTAAATCTGTTACTTCATTTGGAGAATCAATTTTTGAAGGTTGTACAGCGTTAGAAGAAATTACTATTCCTGATACAGTAGTAGATATTCCAGCACGTGCTTTCTATGGTTGTACGTCACTTGTTGATTTTGAACCACACAAGAACTTAAAGAGTGTTGCTCTTGATGCTTTAGAAGGTTCAGGTTGGGAGAATGCTCAACCAGACGGTGCTTTAGCATTTGGTAGAATTTGCTATGGCTATAAAGGTGATATTACAAACCTTGTAATTCCAGAAGGCGTTTCAATTGTTGAACCTTACGCTTTCTTAGGTTGCGAACAAATTAAAACTGTTACGTTCGGACCAGACGTTGAAGAAATTGGTCTTTATGCATTCCAGAATTGTGTTAACCTTGAAACAATGACTTGCGATACCGCGGTTTCAATTATTCGTGCAGGTGCTTTCAAAGGTTGTTCTTCACTTAAAGAAGCAGACTTTTCTGAATGTACAATTTCTACAATCGGTTACGAGAGTTTCTCAGGTTGTACTTCACTTCAAAGCGTACTTTTACAAGAAACACTCAGTGATATAGGTGAACGTTCATTTGAAGGTACTGCTATTAAAACTATTGAGTTTGGTAAAAACGTTAACTCAATTGGTAAAGATGCGTTCCTTAATAACAAAGTTTTAGAATCAATCGTTGTAGTTGAAAAGAATAAAGAATATTCAACTGTTGACGGTGTTCTTTATAACAAAAAAGGTTCTTCTCTTATTATGTATCCTGCTGCAAAGCAAGGCGCATTCACACTTCCTGAAGGTGTAAGTGAAATCAGAGAAGGTGCATTTAAAAATGCTACACTTAAAGATTTTACAATCCCAACAGAATCTGCTCTTAATACAATCGGAAATAATGCATTCGAAGGTTCAATGATTACAAGTATTTCTCTTCCGGAAGCAGTAACGGTAATTAATTCTGAAACTTTCAAAAATGCAACAAACCTTAAATCAGTAGAAATCGGTTCAGCAGTTACAAAGATTTCTAAATCTGCATTTGAAGGCACAAAAGCTTTAACAGAAATCAGTCTTCCGGATGCACTTCGTGATATTGCAACTGCAGCATTCAAAAACTCAGGACTTGTTACAGTTAACGTTGGTAACGGTGTTGTAAGAATTGGTTCAGAAGCATTCAGCGATAACCGTGCACTTAAAGAAATAATTTTAGGTGAAAAACTCGAAACAATCGGCACAAGTGCTTTTGCAAACTGTGTAGCACTTGCTAAGATTAATCTTCCTGCAAGAGTTAATAGTTTTGATATTACAGCGTTTACAGGTTGTAAAGCACTCAAAAAGATTGCTCTTTCAAACGACAACACAAATTACAAAGTTCAGGCTGGCGCTATTTATTCAGCAGATGGCAAGACACTTGTAGCAGTTGCAAACAATACAATCACAACGTTAAAAATTGCTGATGGTACAGAAGTTATTAATGCAAATGCATTTGACTTAGCAACTAAAATTGCAACAATCACTTTCCCGGATTCACTTGTAACGATTAAAGACTATGCTCTTGATACTACTGCTTGGTATAAAGCACAAAAAGCTGGCGCAATTTACGCTGGTAAAGTTCTTTACAAAGTAACTGGCGACGTGGCAGAAGTTAAAATTGCAGATGGTACTTTAGCAATTTCAGAAGGTGCCGTTAGCAACCAGACAGTTAAAGCAGTAACTATTCCAAACTCTGTTAAAGTTATTGGCGATAAGGCATTCAAAAATTCAGCAATTGCTCAGATTACTATTCCAGCAAGCGTAACAGTAATCGGTAACAATGCATTTGAAAATGTAACTTCTCTTAAAAAAGTTTCACTTTCAAAAAATCTTGAAGTAATGGGTAAAGCAGTTTTCAAAAACTGCTCAAGTCTTGCTTCAATAACAATTCCAGCAACACTTAAAAACATTCCTGTTGATGCATTCCTTAACTGTACTTCACTCAAAAAAGTTGGTTTAGGTGCAGTAGAGACAATTGGTAAGTTTGCTTTCAAGGGTTGTGAAAAACTTGTTGCTATTGAACTTCCTAACACACTTACAGAACTCGACCCAATGAGTTTCTATGGTTGTAATTTACTCGAAGCAATCAACGTAGCAGAAGGTAACGTTAAGTTCAAATCTGTTGAAGGTGTTGTAATCTCTGCTAATGAAGATAACGTTTTCGATACACTTGCATTATATCCTGCAGGTAAGCAAGGCAGTTATGCAGTAGCAGAAGATATCAAAAATATCGCTGACAGAGCATTCTATAACTGTGATAAACTTACAGAAGTTACTTTCTCAAATAATATAGAAAGAATTGGTACTGAAAGTTTCTTTGATTGCGATGCAATTATTTCTGTAACTCTTCCTGAAGGTGCAAGAAACGTTGGCGACTATGCATTCGCTTCTTGTAATGAACTTCGTGAATTCATAGTTAACAGTAACCTTACAGAGTATCCAGAAAACACATTTGATGGTTGTTACTACTTTAATTATGATTTAGTTACTATCAACGTAACAGAAAGTTCAGCAGTGTTCATTATTGCTGTTGCAGCAATCTTCGTTGTTATTTGTGTTGTATGGTATTTCAAATATCAGAAGAAACAAGTTAAACAAGAACAAGAAATCAAAGAAAAGATTGCTGAAAGAGAACTTCTTGAGAAGGCTAAGATAATTAAGGCTGAGATGGCTGAAAAAGAATAAAAAATTGAACCCGATTGATAAATTTGTTTATCAATCGGGTTCATTTGTTTTATAACTCACCATTCAGAAACGCCTGTTTAAACCAGACGTCTTCGACTTGAAATTCTTTATGATTTAAGTAATTTAATATACCTGCATCGGTGGTGAAATCGAAAACTAACTTGTATGAACACAAGAATTGTTTTTTGTAGCCACCGAATTTTTTGTTTTGCTCATTTGTGCCGTATTTACCATCACCTAAAAGCGGATGACCTAAAGAACTCATGTGTGCTCTTATCTGGTGTGTTCTGCCTGTGAGCAATTCAATTTCAATAAGCGAAAGTCCGTTTTTAGAAGAGAGAACTTTATATTTAGTTGCAATCTCTTTACTGTCCGCTTGTTTTTTATCTGAAATATAAACTTTGTTTTGCTTTTCGTTCTTCTGAAGATAATCTTTTAAAATACCTTCTTTTTGTTTTGGGGTTCCAATAACTACACAAAGATATAACTTGTGAAGTTCACGTTGTTTTAGTTTTTCGTTGAGTATTCTTAAAGATTCTGCATTCTTTGCGGCAATTATAATTCCTGCCGTATTTCTGTCAATTCTGTTAACTAAAGCAGGGGTGAAACTCATTTCGCTATCTGGCAGATACTCTTTCTTTTCGTAAAGATAACGCTTTATTCTTGAAATTGCGGTGTCATTATATTCGCCTTCGTTCGGGTGAGAAAGAAGTCCTTGTGGTTTGTCACAAAGTAAAATGTTCTCGTCTTCATAGACGATTTTAAGCGATTTTCCAGCACTTAAAAAGTCGTATTTCGGTTCTTTAGAACCGAAAAATTCGTCGTTTATATAAAGAGATATAACGTCATTTTCTTGCAATTTATAATTTATTTCGCCACGTTTACCATTTACTTTAATTCGTTTGCTCCTTATGTATTTATACATAAGCGACTGTGGTAAAAGTGGGAATGATTTTGTAAGATATTTATCGAGCCTTTGACCCGCATCATTCTTTTTTATTGTGAATTCTTTCATCGCTTGTCAATTTCCTCTTTTATATCTTTTAATTTTTTGAGTCTTCTACTTACGGCAGAACGTGAAAGGGGAGTGGACATCATTTTGCCGAGTTCATCAATAGATGCTTCGGGATTTTCAAGCCTTAACGTGCAAAGTTCTGCTAAATCTTCTGTCATATCAGTTAACTTGATTTTACTTAAAATGTGTTCAATTAATTCTATCTGTGCCATACCGGCTTCAATAGTACGGCTTAGATTTGCCGCTTCAAAATTTGTGCGACGATTTATTTTATTTTTCACTTGCTTTAATGCTTTTGTTTCCATAAGGAAAAAGAAAGATTTTGTAGCACCTATTTTACCAAGACAATCTTCAATTGTTTCAGACTCTTTGCAATAAATAAGTTGCGTACTGTTTCGTGTAAGAGTTTTCATATTGAGATTTATCTCATTGAGAACTGTTAAAAATTCCGAAGCAAGTTTTATTCTCGAAATATTGAATTCAAGGTGATATTCCTTTTCGGGATTCGTAATGTTACCGCAGATTAAAAATGCACCACGAACAAATGCAGAATAACAACAGTTTTCTTCTTCATCAGTGTTTTCAAAATTTGCAAAGTTAATTGAAAGTGAAATTTCTTTACCGGTATAACCAAAAAAATCAAGAATTTTTTGTCTGTCTTCTTTAGTGTCAATTCTTACTTTATGATTACCTGCTTTTGAATAAGAAATAATCGGCGTTACGCCAGTGAGTTCTTTTATTAAATCGCAATAGTGAAGAGCAACACAATTAAGTTCTGTCATAAAAGTCATTTCAGAAAGAGAGAAACTTCTGCTAAAAATGAGCATACCTAAAGCCTCTGCCTTTTTACAACAGGCAGAGGCGATTTGCAATTCACATAATTCTTCTTTAATATCCGTAGAGAATGACATAAACTACCTCAAAATTCTGACTTCTGGTGTAAGAGTAACACCTTTTTCTTTTTTAACCGTTTCTTTAACGAAATCTATAAGTTCTAAAATATCACTTGAAGTGGCGTTATCATAGTTGATTATAAACCCAGCGTGTTTTTCGCTGACTCTTGCACCACCGATTTGTTTGCCTTTTAAGTTACATTCTTCAATAAGCGCACCAGCAAAATAACCTTCTGGTCTTTTAAAGGTGCTACCGGCACTCGGGTATTCAAGTGGTTGTTTGTCTTTTCTTCTGCCTAAAAGGTCAGACATTTTTGTTTTTATTTCATCTTTGTCGCCTTTATTAAGTTTTAATTCAACACCAGTAACTATATAACCATTACGTTCATAAGCAGACGTGCGGTAACCGAATGCCAAATTATCACCAATGATGCAACCGGTGTTACCATCGATATCTACGTGATAAACTTTAGTAACAACGTCTTTCATTTCTCCGCCGTAGGCACCGGCATTCATAAATACTGCTCCACCGACAGAGCCGGGAATACCAAAAGCAAACTCAAGACCAGTAAGTGAATTTTCTAATGCAAAATTACAAAGTGTGCCGAGTTTTACACCCGCTTCACAGAATATAGTTGTTTCATCAAGTAATGTGATTTTATTTAAATCATCTGCAATATGAATGACAATACCATTAATGCCATCGTCACTTACAAGAACGTTACTGCCGTTACCGAGTACGGTGTAAAGAATATTTGAAGTTTTGCATTCTTTCAATATTTCACTTAACGAAGTTACTGAATTCGGAGCAATAAGAAGCGGACAATTGCCACCAGTTTTAAAAGTTGTGTAATCCTTCATAGAAGCATTTTCTACAAGTTTACATCCGAATTCATTCGCTATGTTTTTAAGATTTGTAATGTTAATCACCATCATTCATCAAGAAGTGCTGCACCAATAATACCTGCATCGTTGCCTAATTGTGCAGGGAGAATTATTGTTTGTTTGTTAGAGTGAACGCTATATCGCTCTTGAGTTATGTATGCTCTTATAGGACGAAGAATTTTTTCGCCTTGACCACTGATACCACCACCAACACAGATTATTTCTGGTTGAAGTGCATTTATGATATTAGCAATACCAACAGAAACATAATAAAGATATCTGTCAACAACTTCTTTAGCAGTTGCATCACCTAAATCAAGAGCATCAAAAATTGTTTTGCCTTCAACTTTGTTTAAGTCACCATCGCAAGTTTTCCAAAGAAGGCTTGTTTTATTGTTTTGCATTGCTTCAACTGCCTGTGAAACAAGTGCAGTAGCAGAAGCGTATTTTTCCCAGCAACCTTTTCTGCCACAGTTACATTGAATGCCATCTACGTTTATAACCATGTGACCCATTTCACCACCGCAGTAGTTAGAACCACGAATGATTTTACCATCAATAATAATACCGCTACCAACACCTGTGCCGAGAGTAACCGCAACAAAATCTTTAACACCGTTACCACAACCTGCAACTGCTTCGCCCAAAGCTGCGCAATTGGCATCATTTTCAAGGAAAACAGGTTTTTTAAGTCTTGCTTCAAGCATTTCTTTTGCAGGTACGTTATTGAATTGAAGGTTGTTTGAAAATTCAATTTCGCCAGTTGCTTTGTTTACAGAGCCAGGTGTACCAATACCGATAGATTTAACTTCGTCAATAGAGATACCTGCATCAGCTATCGCCATTTCAACAGATTCTTTGATAGAATCGAAAATTTCTGGAGCTGGTCTCGGAGCACGGGTTTTTACCTTTCCACGCCCAATAATTTCATTATTTTCATTGAGAACACCAGTAGCGATATTTGTACCGCCAAGGTCAACACCTATTCTATACATAATTATATACCTCCGAAAAGTTTTTATTACATTTTATTATATATGATACAAACCAATATTAAAACCAGAGTTCAAGTTCTGTTGGTGGCATATCAAAGTCCTCCATACCAACTCTTTGTAAGAACTCTTTTGCCGCATTGTACCCCATTTTTTTCTGTCTGTGATTCATAGCGGCGATTTCAATTATAATTGAAAGGTTTCTACCAGGTTTAACAGGGACAACTGTTGCAGGAACTTTTATACCCAAAATTGTAGCGTAAACGTCTTCTGTTCCTAAAGTGTCATAACTTTTTGTTGTATCCCATTGTTCAAGTTTAATAACCAAATCTATTTTTTCGGTTTGCTTAACAGCACCCATACCGAAAATATTTCTCGCATCAATAATGCCGGGACCACGTAAAGCAACAAAGTGACGGCTGTTATCCGGCGCAGAACCTACGAGTGATTTTGAAGAAACTTTTTTGATTTCAACTTCATCATCAGCAATAAGACGATGACCACGTTTAATAAGTTCAACGGCAGTTTCACTTTTACCGACTGCACTGTCACCAACGATTAAAATACCTTCACCATAAACTTCTACAAGTACACCATGGCGTGAAATTCTTTCTGCTAATTCAACACCTAAATAAGAAATAATAGTTGACATTATTTCAGATGTTGTTTCGTTGCTTTTTAAAAGTGGAACTTCATATTGCTTTGCAAACTTCAAAAAGTTTTCTGGGATTTCAATTCCACGTGTTACTATAACAGCGGGGGGTGTTAATTCAAAGAAATTACGCAGACGTGCTTCGCCCACTTCTTTGTCTAATTCTTTTAAATAGTCCATTTCACCAAGACCTAAGAACTCAAGTCTCTCGGGGTCGAAGTGTTTGCTGTACCCTGCAAACATAAGACCAGGTCTGTTTACGTCCTGTGAACGAATAAGAAGTTCTTCTTGCGGTTTGTCAGGCATATAGACGATTTCTAATCCGTTATCGTGAATAAGTTTTGCTAAAGTAACAGTATATTTACCTGCCATTCTTATCACTCCTGAAAATACATTTGTGTTTTCGACACACATACATATACATTATATAATAAGAACCGAAAAAATCCAATAGTTATTTTGAAATTTTACTGAAATTTGCGTAAAAAACATTATAAATTGTCTTTTGAAGCATTTTTTGGCACTTTAAAAGCCTTGGTTTTATTCAAAATGACATATTTTAAGAAAATGCTTGACTAATAAAAATCCTTGTGATATACTCATTACACCTCTCAGAGGGTTCTTTTTTTGTGCCCTAATTTAAGAGAGGGAGGCTAATCAGAAAATGGAGGTGCCGTTCGTGAGAGTTAAAATTACACTTTCCTGCACAGAATGTAAACAACGCAATTACAACACTATGAAGGAAAAGAAAAACAACCCGGATAGGTTGGAGATGAAGAAGTACTGCAGATTCTGCAAGAAACACACTCTCCACAGGGAAACAAAGTAAGGAGGCAAACTTATGGCAGACGAGAAAAAAGTAACTGATGCCGAGGTTGCCGAAAAAAAGGCGAAGAAAGCTGACAATAAGAAGGCTAAAAAAGCTCCTTCTAAATTCAGCCCAAAAAATATCGGTAAAGGTATTGTTCGTTTCTTTAAAGACCTCAGAGGTGAAACAAAAAAGATTGTTTGGCCAAATGCTAAGATGGTTGTAAAGAGTACAGGCGTTGTACTTGCAACAGTTCTTATTCTTGGCGCAGGTGTCTGGGTATTAGACTTTGCTACTTCAGGTGCTATTACTGCAGTTATGAATGCTGCAGAAACTGAAGTTACAGAAAATGTAACGGATTCTTCTTCAGAAGATGAGCATGACCATGAACATGAAGACGAGGAAGAAGATACAACAGAAGGAACAACTGCAGAATAATCTTTATTATTTCGGAGGTGCACTATGGCTGTCGACGCAAGATGGTATGTTATTCATACCTATTCAGGCTACGAAAATAAAGTAGCCGGAAACATCGAAAAAATTGTCGAAAACCGTAAAATGCACGATAAAATCCTTGGTGTATGCATTCCACTTGAAAAAGTTGTTGAAGTTAAAGACGATAAAACAGTTGAAGTAGAGAGAATGATTTTCCCAGGTTATGTTGTTGTTAAATTGGCGGTTGAGTATGACGATGATAACCAGCCTCAGGTTCCAAATGAAACCTGGCATGCTATCAGATACACTCGTGGAGTTACAGGCTTTGTAGGTCCTGAAAGTAAACCAGTTCCACTTACTGAAGCGGAAGTTGAAAAACTTGGTATTGAAACAAAAGTGGTTGAAGTTACTTACGATGTAGGTGATATGGTTACTGTTACAGATGGTCCATTCGAAGGCTTCTCAGGTGTAGTTGAAGCACTCGATACTGACAAGAATATGGTAAGAGTTACTATTTCTATGTTCGGTAGAGAAACACTTGTTGAGTTCCAACTCAATCAAGTTCAGAATGCAGTAGAATAAACTGCAAAAATTAATTTGGTAACGAGCGTTAATTAACGCTGTTATATGCGACGTAAGTCGCGTGTGGGAGGAGCAAGGCGAGCTTCTTGTTCCGCCATACCACGAATTTTGGAGGTGCAAAACATGGCTCAAAAAGTTGTAGGTCTTATTAAATTGCAAATTCCCGCTGGTAAAGCAACTCCGGCACCACCTGTTGGTCCTGCATTAGGTCAACACGGCGTAAACATTATGGCGTTCACAAAAGAATTCAATGAACGTACAAAGAACGACATGGGTCTTATTATCCCAGTTGTTATTACAGTTTATGCAGACCGTTCTTTCACATTTATTACAAAGACACCACCTGCTGCTGTTCTTATTAAGAAAGCATGTGGTATTGAAAGCGGTTCAGGTGTACCGAACAAAACAAAAGTTGCAACAATTACCGGAGAGCAAGTAAGAAAAATCGCAGAGCAGAAAATGCCTGACTTAAACGCAGCAGATATCGATGCAGCTATTTCAATGGTTGCTGGTACTGCACGTAGCATGGGCGTTACTGTTGTTGATTGATGCTCCCGGGTGGGAGGAAATTCCGATTTAACCACTCTATAGGGAGGAAATAGAAGACTATGAAACATGGTAAAAAATATGTAGAGAGCGCAAAACTCGTAGATAGCACAAAACTCTACGACGTAGCAGAAGCTCTCGACCTTGCAGCAAAAACTGCAAGTGCTAAATTTGATGAAACTGTTGAGATGCACATTCGTCTCGGTGTTGACTCACGTCACGCTGACCAACAAGTTAGAGGCGCTGTTGTTCTTCCTAACGGCACTGGTAAAAAAGTTCGCGTTGCTGTATTTGCAAAAGGCGATGCTGCAAGTGCTGCTGAAGCTGCAGGTGCTGATATCGTAGGTGCAGAAGACCTTCTCGCTCAGGTTCAGGGCGGTATGATGGACTTCGACGTATGTATCGCTACACCAGATATGATGGGTCTCGTAGGTCGTTTAGGTAAAGTTCTCGGTCCAAGAGGTCTTATGCCTTCACCAAAAGCTGGTACTGTTACTCCAGATGCTGCTAAAGCTGTTGAAGAAGCAAAAGCTGGCAAAATTGAGTACCGTCTTGACAAAACAAATATTATTCACTGCCCAATTGGTAAAGCTTCATTCGGTGGCGAGAAGTTAACAGAAAATGCTAACGCTCTTCTTGACGCTGTTATTAAAGCAAAACCAGCTGCAACAAAAGGTACTTATATCCGTTCTTGTGTTGTTGCTACAACAATGGGCCCTGGTATCCGTGTAAACGCTGCAAAGCTTACAGGGGCTCCATCTGCTGAATAATTAAAAAAAGTGTTGACAAGCACAAATTTTTGTGCTACAATCCCTATGCTGTTCTAAAGACAGTAGGTGCTAAATGCCTAAAGGTTTAAATTAAACCGCCTACCGAGGAATTGCGTTAATTAACATTTTTATGTCATTTAATGCCTTTCTCGTGTTGTGCGTGAAAGGCATTTTAGTTTTTACATTGTATAAAATTTCGCTCATAGCGGAGGTGAATTTTTTTGGCAAGTGCAAAAGTATTAGAAGCTAAAAAAGCTGAAGTTGCTGCTCTCTCTGAGAGATTTCAAAACGCTTGTGCCGGTGTTCTCGTAGATTACAAAGGTATCAACGTTGCTGATGATACAGCTCTTCGTGCAGAACTTCGTAAAGAAGGTGTTGAGTACACAGTTACTAAAAACACTATGATTGAACTCGCAGTTAAGGGTTCAGAACTCGAAGGTCTTACAGATTGTCTTAAAGGCACTACTGCAGTTGCAACATCTAAAGATGACTACGTAGCTGCTGCAAGAGTTCTTGCAAAATTTGCTTCAACTCACGAAAACTTCACAATTAAGAGTGGTTTCCTTGATAACGAAGTAATCAGCCTTGACAAAATCGACAGCCTTGCAAAACTTCCATCAAGAGAAGTTCTTCTTGCTACTGTATGTAACGTATTTAATGCACCAATCGCATCATTCGCTCGTGCAGTTCAGGCTATCGTAGATAAAGGTGAAGCAGCAGCCGAATAATTGCTGTTAACAACAAAACAAAAATTAAAATTTATTAATGGAGTCTTAAGACTCAAATTTAGGAGGAAAATAAAATGGCATCAGAAAAAATTACTGCTATTGTTGAAGAATTAAAAGTTCTCTCAGTTCTTGAACTCTCAGAACTCGTAAAAGCTGTAGAAGAAGAATTTGGCGTATCTGCAGCAGCTGCAGTTGCAGTTGCAGCTCCAGTTGAAGGTGGCGCAGCAGCAGCTGAAGAAAAAACAGAATTTGACATCGTTCTTACAGACGTTGGTGCAAACAAAATTGCTGTTATCAAAGTTGTTCGTGAAATCACAGGTCTTGGCCTTGCTGAAGCAAAAGCTAAGGTTGACGGTGCACCTGCAACTCTTAAAGAAGCAGCTTCTAAAGAAGATGCTGAAGCAGCAAAAGCTAAGCTCGAAGAAGCTGGCGCAAAAGTTGAACTTAAGTAATTTAAGTTTAATAAAACAAATTCACTCGGTAGAGCAATCTACCGAGTTTTTTGTTTGTATGGAAGTTGATATTTTATCAAATATATGGTATAATTAAAAAATGAAACGAGGTGATACTGTGAACGATATTTTTGAAGAGTATTTGCGAGAAAAAGAACCTGAGAAGAAAGAAAAAGGGTATGTTTGGCAAACTGCTATTGGTCTTCAGGCTGTTGATGGACTTAATACAAGTGAATACTTAATTGAAACAGCAAAAAAGAATATTGATGGCGATATTACTTTTGATGAAGCTAACTCACTCATTCACAGTTATTATAAAGAAAATACATCTCGTTCACATGATGACAGAACAGAAGAAGCAGACAAGGTTTCTGTTCGTATCGCACAGATTTTATCTCAGCAATCTTTTGTGTTTTCTCCGGCACAATATATTTCAATTCACTCACAGTTGTTTAAAGGTTTATATAAACACGCTGGTGAAATTAGAGATTATAATATAACCAAAAATGAATGGGTGCTCGACGGAGATACTGTAATGTATGGTGGTGCTCTGGATTTAAGAGCTACCTTAGATTATGATTTTTCTGTTGAAAAAGATTTTTCATATAAAGGACTTTCAATGGATGAAATCATAAAGCATTTAGCAGTATTTATTTCAAGATTATGGCAGATACATGCATTCGGTGAAGGTAACACAAGAACAACAGCGGTGTTTTTTATTAAATATCTTCGTACTTTGGGTTTTGACGTTACTAATGAAATTTTTGCTGAAAATGCATGGTATTTCAGAAATGCATTGGTTCGTGCAAATTATACCAATCTTAAAAAAGGTGTTCACGAAACAACAGAGTATCTTGAACTATTTTTGAGAAATTTATTACTCGGTGAAAATAATGAATTAAAAAACAGAAATCTTCACATAAATTGCACTTTAGAAACTCCAAAGTGCAAAAATTGCACTTTGGATTGCACTTTGGAAGAAAATGCTGTTTTAACTGAATTAAAGAAGGATTCCAAAATAACACAAAAACAGATTGCAGAAAAAATTGGTAAATCAGAAAGAACAGTAAAAACTATAATGAATTCCTTAGAAGAAAAAGGTGTTATCTCCCGTGAAGGCGGTAAGCGCTTCGGTTATTGGAAATTGAATATATAAAAAATAAAACCTACTGTGAATTTTTTAGAAATTTACAGTAGGTTTTTACTTTAATATTTTGGGATTGTTTGAGGTTTCTAAAATGTAGTCTATAGATACGTCGTAATAGTTTGAAAGTTTAATTAGATATACTTTAAATATAGTAGAGGATTTGTTGGGTTTATTTGTTTTTTGGCAAAAAAGGATTTTCACCAGTCATAAAAAGTAAAGTAAGGAATTCATCTGGGTCAGGATAATTATCATTAAATTCATCATACCAAAAAGTTTTTGCATTTTCATCATTAGAATTATCAATTCGTTCTTTTAAATCTTCTATGTATTGGCAAACGGTTTCTTTTGCACCAATCATATCTGTATGGAAAGCTTTTGCAATTAAATAATAATGAGTTTCAATCAAATTCATAATTCATTATATCCTAATCAAAATAAAATTTTGTTGTAATATATTTTTTTGTGTTGGTTGTGCTCTGTTGTTCTTTAAAACTTTCAGCTTTTATTTTTTCTAGTTCTTCATCGTTTATATTAATATATTCACATTTTTTGCATGTACCGTTGTAATCTATTTCTGTTTCACCACAAACACAGGCATTTTTAAAGTTATATATACAGAATTTATTTTCACATCGCATAATCTCACTCACCTTGAATTGACATTCACTAAATGTCAATAATAAACTAATAATAACATATAATTTTACTATTGACAAGCACTAAATGTCAAAGAGGGTAGTTGTATGTTTATTAATAAAACTTCTGATGGTTTAAATAATGTGTGCGGTAAGAATATTTCTTTTTATCGTAATCAAATGAAATTATCGCAACGAGAGTTAGCAGATAAGTTGCAATTAGTAGGATTGGATATTGATAAAAATGCAATTCAGCGAATTGAGTGTGGCAAAAGATTTGTTACTGATATTGAGATAATAGGTTTTACAAAAGTTTTTAATATTACTTTTGAAGAATTATTAAAGTGATATAAGCATATTATATCTGTATTACAGATAAAAGTCAGTATCTTGATTACAGATAACGCATAATAACTACGAGGTGGTCGTTATGCAATTTAAAAATCTTCGGGCAATAAGAGAAGATAGAGATATAAAGCAAAAAGAAGTAGCAGAAATACTCAATGTTTCACAAAATACTTATTCACAATATGAGACTGGCATAATTTCATTAACAGCAGAAGTGCTTATTAAGTTAGCTGACTATTATAATGTGAGTATTGATTATCTACTTGATAGAACTGATAATCCTAATTTTTTGAAGTGAATATATAAATGACTTCTATCATTTAAAGTTATGATTAACTTTAAATGATAGAATTTTTTTACCCTGATACCCAACACCTAACACCTAACACCTAACACCCAACACCCAACACCTAAACGGGCGACCACAGGTCTGCCCCTACTGACCACTGACCACTGACATACTGACCACTGAAAAATGAAAAAATCCAGATTTTTTCATTTTTCTCTTGACGAATTGAAACCGTTGTGATATACTTGTAAAATCTATAATAATGGAATAGTGTCGCTATCCATATTTTGCTATTCTGTTATTGTGCAGAAGTAACAATTTACACGTTTTAATTTTTACGTGTAAAATTTTCCCAAGGTAAATTTGTTAAATATTTCTTTTTTCAGCTTAAACAGTGAAAAAAGAGTTAAAAATAGGAACGGAGTGATATAACTTATGGCGAATGTGAAACCCGTAAAGCTTGGTAAGAATACCCGTATGAGTTTTGCTGAAATCAATGAGGTTATGGAAATGCCAAATCTTATTGAGGTTCAGAAGAATTCTTATAAGTGGTTTCTTGACACAGGTCTTAAAGAGGTTTTCCGTGATATTGATGAAATCACGGATTATTCGGGCAATCTTGTACTTAGCTTTGTAGATTACCGAATGGACGAAAAGCCGAAGTACAGTGTGACTGAATGTAAGGAGAGAGATGCAACATATGCGGCTCCTTTAAGAGTTACAGTCAGACTTTACAACAAGGAAACAGGCGAGATTAAGGATAACGAGGTCTATATGGGTGACTTCCCAATTATGACTGACAGCGGTACTTTTGTTATCAATGGTGCTGAACGTGTTATCATTTCACAGCTCGTTCGTTCTCCAGGTGTTTACTACGGCAATACATTTGACAAGAACGGTAAAAAACTTTTTACAACTACTGTTATTCCTAACAGAGGTGCTTGGCTTGAGTATGAAACAGACCAGAACGATGTTTTCAATGTAAGAATTGATAAGAACAGAAAACTTCCTATCACTACATTTATAAGAGCATTAGGTCTTAGTTCAAATGCTGAAATCCGTGAGTTCTTCGGTGATGACGACAGAATCGAAGCAACTCTCGAAAAAGACACAACTCAGAATACTGAAGAAGCATTACTCGAAGTTTACAAAAAACTTCGTCCAGGTGAGCCACCAACACTCGAAACTGCACAGGCTCATCTTGATGGTCTTTTCTTTGACCCACACAGATATGATATTTCAAGAGTTGGTCGTTATAAATACAACAAGAAACTTGCTATTGAAGAAAGAATAGCAGGTGGTGTTCTTGCTGCTCCTGTTTTTGACCCAATGACAGGCGAACTCCTTTTAGATGAAGGCGAAAAAATATCTAAAGAAATGGCTGAAAAAATCGACAGAGCTGGTGTAAAAGAAGTACTCCTCACTGTTGAAGACAGAGTAGTTAAAGTTATTTCTAACGGTATGGTTGACCCAATGGATTTCGTAAAGGGCTTCACAGTAGAGCAACTTGAAGAAATTGCTATTAATGAAAAAGTATGTTTCAGCGTACTTTCTGACCTTATTAATCAGTATGGTGACAGCGGTGAAGAACTCTATGAAAAAATGAGAGAAAACTGCGACGCTCTTATTCCAAAAACTATCACAATTGATGATATTTTTGCTACTATCAACTATCTTAACTGCCTTGGCAATGAGCTCGGCACAACCGACGATATTGACCACCTTGGTAACCGTCGTATCCGTTCTGTTGGTGAACTCCTTCAGAACCAGTTCAGAATTGGTTTCACAAGAATGGAAAGAGTTATCCGTGAAAGAATGACTCTTCAGGCACAAGAACCTGATAAAGCAACTCCTTCCGCACTTATTAATATCAGACCAGTTATTGCTGCAATCAAAGAGTTCTTTGGTTCATCTCCACTTTCACAATTTATGGACCAGACAAACCCACTTGCAGAACTTACTCATAAGCGTAGACTTTCAGCACTCGGTCCTGGCGGTCTTTCACGTGACCGTGCAGGTTTCGAAGTTCGTGACGTTCACTACAGCCACTATGGTCGTATGTGTCCTATCGAAACTCCTGAAGGTCCTAACATCGGTCTTATCTCATATCTTGCAACATTCGCAAGAATTAACAAATACGGCTTTATTGAAGCTCCTTTCCGTAAAATCGATAAGAAAACAGGTAAGGTTTTAGACGAAGTTGAATATATGACTGCTGACGTAGAAGACAACTACTGCGTTGCACAGGCTAACGAACCACTTGATAGTGATGGTCACTTCATCAATGACCGTGTAACAGTTCGTTATCGTGACGAGTTCAGAGAAGTTGCTCCTACAGTTGCTGATTATATGGACGTTTCTCCAAAGATGGTATTCTCAGTTGCTACTGCAATGATTCCATTCCTTGAGAACGACGACGCGAACCGTGCACTCATGGGTTCTAACATGCAACGTCAGGCAGTTCCACTTCTTAAAACAGAATCTCCAATCGTTGGTACAGGTATGGAATACAAAGCTGCTGTTGACAGTGGTGTTGTTGTTCTTGCTAAACGTGCTGGTACAGTTTCAGCAGTAAGTGCAAAAACTGTTGAAGTTACAACTGATAAAGGTGAAGTAGACGTTTACGACCTTATTAAGTTTATGCGTTCAAACCAGGGTACCTGCGTAAACCAACGTCCAGTTGTTGAAATCGGCGAAAAAGTTGAAGAGGGCACAGTTATTGCTGACGGTCCTGCAACTTCACAAGGTGAAATCTCTCTTGGTAAAAATGCTCTTGTTGGCTTTATGACCTGGGAAGGTTACAACTACGAAGACGCCGTTCTCCTTAACGAAAGACTTGTTCGTGAAGATGTTTATACATCTATTCATATTGAAGAACATGAAGTAGAAGCAAGAGATACTAAACTCGGACCAGAAGAAATTACAAGAGATATTCCAAACGTTGGTGAAGATGCTCTTGCAAACCTTGACGAAGAAGGTATTATCCGCGTTGGTGCTGAAGTTCACTCAGGCGATATTCTTGTTGGTAAAGTTACACCAAAGGGTGAAACTGAACTCACACCGGAAGAAAGACTCTTAAGAGCAATCTTTGGTGAAAAAGCAAGAGAAGTTCGTGACTCATCTCTTCGTGTTCCACACGGTGAATACGGCGTTGTTGTACAAGTTGAAGTATTCACAAGAGCAAACAGCGATGAATTAAATCCTGGCGTAAACAAGGTTGTTCGTTGCTACATCGCTCAGAAACGTAAAATCAGCGTTGGTGACAAGATGGCTGGTCGTCACGGTAACAAGGGTGTTGTTTCTCGTATTCTTCCACAAGAAGATATGCCTTTCTTACCAGATGGTACTCCACTTGATATCGTTCTTAACCCGCTCGGTGTTCCTTCTCGTATGAACATCGGTCAGGTTCTTGAAGTTCACTTAGGTTATGCAGCACGTGCACTCGGCTTTAAGGTTATGACACCTGTATTCGACGGTGCTCACGAAAGTGATATTCGTGACTTGCTTTCAGAAGCAGAACTTTCAACAGACGGTAAAACATGGCTTACAGACGGTAGAACAGGTCGTCAGTTCGATAACCCTGTTACAGTTGGTGTCATGTACTACCTTAAGCTCCACCACCTTGTTGACGATAAAATTCACGCTCGTTCAACAGGTCCTTACTCACTCGTTACACAACAACCACTCGGTGGTAAAGCACAGTTCGGTGGTCAGCGTTTCGGTGAAATGGAAGTTTGGGCACTCGAAGCTTACGGTGCAGCTTACACTCTTCAGGAAATTCTCACAGTTAAGTCTGACGACGTTGTTGGTCGTGTTAAGACTTATGAATCAATCGTTAAAGGTCTCAACGTTCCAAAATCAGGTGTTCCAGAGTCATTCAAAGTTCTCATCAAAGAACTTCAGTCTCTCGGTCTTGATATTCGTGTACTTGACAAAGACAATAACGAAATTGATTTAAAACAGAACTTTGATGATGAAATCAATCTTCCAAACGTTGACGATGAAGCATTCAGTAACGTTAATGATGCCGAAGGCGCAGAAGGCTACGGCATTAAAGACGAAGACGGCGAAGACTACATCCCTGAAACAGATGATGAAGACTTCGGCTTTGATGATGAATTCGGCTACGAAGATGACGGTGACGACTTCGGTTACACCGACGATATGGACGAATAATTAGTGTTCTGTAAAATTAATTAGGAAGAAGGGTAATTCATATATGGCATACGCTTCAAAAGTTGAAACAATTGAAGAGAATAACATAGATTTTGAATCAATAAAAATCGGTCTTGCTTCACCAGAGCAAATCAGAGAATGGTCATACGGTGAAGTTAAGAAACCTGAAACAATTAACTACCGTACCCTTAAACCGGAAAGAGATGGTCTTTTCTGCGAAAAGATTTTCGGACCTACAAAGGACTGGGAATGTCACTGCGGAAAGTACAAGAGAATCCGTTATAAAGGTAAGGTTTGTGAACGCTGCGGCGTTGAAATTACAAAAAACAAGGTTAGACGTGAAAGAATGGGTCACATTGAACTTGCTGCACCTGTTTCTCACATCTGGTATTTCAAGGGTACACCTTCAAGAATGGGTCTTATGCTTGATATATCACACCGTGACCTTGAAAAAGTTCTTTATTTCGCTAAATATATCGTTATTGACCCAGGTGATACTCCACTTGAGAAATACCAGATTTTAAGTGATAAAGAATACGACGATATGGTATTAAGATATGATGCTGATTCTTTCAAGGCTGGTATGGGTGCTGAAGCAATTCAGACGCTTCTTTCAGAAATTGATGTTGATGCAATGTGCGAATCATTAAAGGCTGAACTTGAAGATGCTGCCGGTCAGAAAAAAATCAGACTTCTTAAGAGACTCGAAGTAGCAGAAGCATTCCGTTCATCAGGCAACCGCCCAGAATGGATGATTCTCGATGCTATTCCAGTTATTCCACCAGATATTCGTCCAATGGTTCAATTAGATGGTGGCAGATTTGCTACATCTGACTTAAATGACCTTTACAGACGTGTTATCAACAGAAACAATCGTCTCCAGAAACTTCTTGAACTTGGTGCTCCTGAAATCATTATCCGTAATGAAAAGAGAATGTTACAAGAAGCAGTTGATGCTCTTATTGATAACGGCAGACGTGGCAGACCAGTTACTGGTCCTAACAACCGTGCGTTAAAATCTCTTTCAGATATGCTCAAAGGTAAGCAAGGTCGTTTCCGTCAGAACCTTTTAGGTAAACGTGTTGACTATTCTGGTCGTTCAGTTATCGTTGTTGGTCCTGAACTCAAACTTTATCAGTGCGGTCTTCCTAAAGAAATGGCTCTTGAACTCTTCAAACCATTCGTTATGAAACGTCTTTGGGAACTCGGTATTGCTAATAATATTAAATCTGCTCGTAAAATGGTAGAAAGAGCTCGTCCGGAAGTTTGGGATGCTCTTGAAATCGTTATCAAAGACCATCCGGTTATGCTTAACCGTGCTCCTACACTTCACAGACTTGGTATTCAGGCATTTGAGCCAATCCTTGTTGAAGGTAGAGCTATTAAACTTCACCCACTCGTTTGTACAGCTTTCAACGCTGACTTCGACGGTGACCAGATGGCTGTTCACGTACCACTTTCAGCAGAAGCACAAGCAGAAGCTCGTTTCTTAATGCTTGCTGCTAACAACCTTCTTAAACCTTCAGATGGTAAATCTGTTGTTGTTCCTACACAGGATATGATTCTTGGTTGCTACTATCTTACAATTGTTAAACCAGACGAAATTGGTAATGGTAAGGTATTCAGAAACCTTGATGAAGCAATTATGGCTTATGATGAAGGCGACGTTGGTCTTCACGCTCCAATTAAAATCCGTATGACAAAAACTGTTGACGGTGTTACACATACAAAACTTGTTGAAACAACTCTTGGTAGAGTTATGTTCAACGAACCAATCCCACAGGATTTAGGTTTTGTTGACAGAAGCAATCCAGATAATCTCTTTGCTCTTGAAATTGACAAGCTCGTTAATAAGAAAGAGTTAGGTAAGATTATTGAACGTTGTATCCGTGTTCACGGTACAGCAAAATCAGCTGAAGTTCTTGATGCTGTTAAAGCACAGGGTTATAAGTATTCAACACGAAGCGGTATTACCGTTGCTGTTTGTGATGCTACAATCCCTGAAAAGAAAGCACAGTATCTTGCTGAAACAGAAGCAAAAATTGATGCTATCAATGAAAACTATGAATTCGGTTTCCTTAGTGACCAAGACCGTTCTCGTAGCATAATCAAAGCTTGGGAAGAATGTACAAAGAACGTTTCTGCAGAGCTTCGTAATGCTATGGACCCATACAACCCAATCTTTATGATGCTTGACTCTGGTGCCCGTGGTTCTGACTCACAGCTCCGTCAGTTAGCAGGTATGCGTGGTCTTATTGCTAACACAGCAGGTAAAACTATCGAAATCCCAATCAGAGCTAACTACCGTGAAGGTCTTAATATCATTGAATATTTCATTTCTTCACGTGGTGCTCGTAAAGGTCTTGCCGATACTGCTCTTCGTACTGCTGACTCTGGTTACCTTACAAGACGTCTTGTTGACGTTTCTCAGGAATGTATTATTCGTGAAGAAGATTGCCATTGTCACGACGGTCTCGAAGTTTACGATATCAAAGATGGTAACGATATCATCGAACCATTGGAAGAAAGACTTACAGGCAGATATCTTCTTGAAGACTTTAACGAAGGTGGCGTAGTAGTAAGTAAAGATGAAATGCTTACGGATGCTAAAGCGGCTGAAGTTGCAAAAGTTGTTAACTCAAGAGAAAATGCTGAAGACAGAAAAATCAAAATCCGTTCACTTCTCACTTGTGAATCTGAACACGGTGTATGTATTAAGTGCTATGGTAGAAACCTTGCAACAGCAGGTCCTGTTACAGTTGGTGAAGCAGTTGGTATTATCGCTGCTCAGTCAATCGGTGAACCTGGTACACAGCTTACAATGAGAACATTCCACACCGGTGGTGTTGCTTCTTCTGCCGATATTACACAGGGTCTTCCTCGTGTTGAAGAACTCTTTGAAGGCAGAAAGCCAAAAACACTTGCTATGCTCAGTGAAATTTCAGGTACAGTTTCATTTGAAGAAATCAAAAAGAGTAAGCACGTTGTTGTTACTGGTGAAGATGACGTTAAGAAATATCTTATTCCTTACGATGCAAGACTTTGCCCTGAAATTGTTGAAGGTGCTCACATCAAACAAGGTCAACATCTTACAGAAGGTGCTGTTAACCCACACGATGTTCTTGCAGTTCTCGGTGTAGATGCAGTTCACAATTATCTTATTAAAGAAGTTCAGATGACTTACCGTATGCAGGGTGTTGATATCAACGACAAGCATATCGAAGTTATCGTTCGTCAAATGATGCGTAAAGTAAAAATTGAAGAGCCAGGCTCAACAGATTTACTTCAAGGCACATCAGTTGAAAAGAGAGAACTTAACGCAGCAAACAGAGCTGCTAAAGCAAGATGTGAAGCAACAGGTGAAGAATTTGTTCCTGCAACATATTCACCAGTTCTTCTCGGTATTACAAAAGCTTCTCTTGCTACAGAGTCATTCCTTTCAGCAGCATCATTCCAGGAAACAACTAAAGTTCTTACAGATGCGGCTATTCGTGGTAAGGTTGACCCACTTCTTGGTCTTAAAGAAAACGTTATCATTGGTAAACTTCTTCCATCAGGTACTGGTATGAAGTGCTACAATGAAGTTGATATCGTTTCTACAGAACCAAAAATTTCAGAAGAAGTTTTAGCAGATAGCAACTTTACTGAAATAATGGAAGCGGTTAGTGCAACAGAAGAACAAGCAGAGTGATTAAAAATCATTAAAACTTGTGCATTTTAACGATTTTGAAAATTAATCTTTGTTAAGTGTTGACAAAGTCGTTTTAAAATGGTAAATTTATTCTTGCATGTGTGGGAGAAGGTGCGCCTTCTCCCTGCAGATATAATTAATTTTCGGAGGTGAAATACTTGCCAACATTTAATCAGCTCGTACGCAACGGAAGAGAGACTCTTGAAAAGAAGTCAAAAGCTCCAGCACTCGGTAAAGGTCTTAACTCAAAGAAAAACGTGCTTACAAACAACAACTCTCCACAGAAGAGAGGCGTTTGCACAGTTGTTAAGACTGACACACCTAAGAAGCCTAACTCAGCGCTTCGTAAACTTGCCAGAGTTCGTCTCACAAATGGTATTGAAGTTTCTGCTTACATTCCAGGCGTGGGTCACAACTTACAAGAGCACAGCGTGGTACTTATCCGTGGTGGTCGTGTTAAGGACCTTCCTGGTGTTCGTTACCACATCATTAGAGGTACACTTGATGCTCAAGGTGTTGCCAACAGGATGCAATCTCGTTCAAAATACGGTGCAAAGCGTCCAAAGCAAGCAGCAAAATAATTTTGTAGCTTGAATTATTTGAAGGACAATCTTCTTGCAGGCTGAATTTATTCAACCAATGGTAAGTATATAACCTATTATTATAGAGTTGTAAATCTCCATTGGCGCCACGGGAAGCAACGTCACTCGAGTACCTATGATATCATTATAATTATGAAGGAGGGAAGCGAAGTGCCAAGAAGAGGCCAGATAGCAAAACGTGATGTTTTGCCAGATCCGCTTTACAACTCTAAGCTTGTTACAAGGCTTATTAACAATGTTATGTATGATGGTAAAAAAGGTGTCGCACAAAAAATCGTTTACGACGCATTTGATATCATCGCAGAACAAACAGGCAAAGAACCTTTAGAGGTTTTTGAATCAGCTATGGAGAACGTTATGCCAGTTCTCGAGGTAAAAGCTCGCCGTATAGGTGGTGCAACATACCAAGTTCCGATTGATGTTCGTCCAGAAAGACGTCAGACACTCGGTCTTCGTTGGATTACTCTTTATTCACGTCAACGTTCAGAAAAGACAATGAAAGAAAGACTTGCTAACGAAATTTTAGATGCAGTTAACTCACAGGGTTCTGCATTCAAGAAGAAAGAAGATACACATAAGATGGCAGAAGCAAACAAGGCTTTTGCACATTTCAGATGGTAATCATCTATTTATTCGGAGGATATTATGCCAAGACAAGTACCATTAGAATTAACTAGAAATATCGGTATTATGGCTCATATCGATGCGGGTAAAACAACCACAACTGAGCGTATCCTTTACTACACTGGTGTTAATCACAAGTTAGGTGAAACTCACGATGGTTCCGCAACAATGGACTGGATGGAGCAAGAACAAGAAAGAGGTATTACAATTACTTCTGCTGCTACTACTTGCTTCTGGAACAAACACAGAATCAATATCATTGACACCCCAGGCCACGTTGACTTTACAGTTGAAGTTGAGCGTTCATTAAGAGTTCTCGACGGTTCTGTTACAGTTCTCTGTGCTAAGGGTGGTGTTGAACCACAGTCTGAAACTGTTTGGAGACAAGCTGACAAATATAAAGTTCCAAGAATGGTTTATGTTAACAAGATGGACATTATGGGTGCTGACTTCTACAACGTACTCCAGATGATGAAAGACCGTCTTAAATGTAACGCTGTTCCGATTCAGCTTCCAATCGGTTCTGAGTCAGACTTCAAGGGAATTATCGACCTTGTTGAAATGAACGCTGTTGTTTATTACGACGATTTAGGTAAAGACATTCGTATTGAAGAAATCCCTGAAGATATGAAAGAACTTGCTCAGAAGTATCGTGAAGAACTTATTGAGCACGTTGCTGAACAAGATGATGACTTAATGGAAAAATTCTTTGCTGGTGAAGAACTCACAGTAGAAGAAATTAAGACATGCATCCGTAAAGCAACAATCGCTAACAATATGGTTCCTGTTGTTTGCGGTACTTCATACAAGAACAAAGGTGTTCAAAAATTACTTGACGCTGTTATCGATTATATGCCAGCTCCAACAGACGTTGAAGCTATTAAGGGTATTAACCCTGACACAGAAGCAGAAGAAGTTCGTCACTCTTCAGATTCAGAGCCATTCTCTGCTCTTGCATTTAAGATTGCAACTGACCCATTTGTTGGTAAACTTTGCTTCTTCAGAGTTTACTCAGGTAAAATCGAAACAGGTTCAACAGTTTATAACTCAGTTAAAGACGACAACGAAAGAATTAGTCGTATTCTTCAGATGCACGCTCACGACAGAAAAGATATTGACTGCTGCTATGCAGGTGATATCGCTGCTGCTGTTGGTGTTAAGAGAACAACTACTGGTGATACACTTTGCGACAAGGCTCACCCGGTTATTCTTGAATCAATGGAATTCCCAGAACCAGTTATTCGTGTTGCTATTGAGCCAAAAACTAAAGCTGGTCAAGAAAAAATGGGTATTGCACTTGCAAAACTTGCAGAAGAAGACCCAACATTCAAATGCTATACTGACGGTGAAACAGGTCAAACCATCATCGCTGGTATGGGTGAACTTCACCTTGAAATTATCGTTGACAGATTGCTTCGTGAATTCAGAGTTGAAGCTAACGTAGGTAAACCACAGGTTGCTTACAGAGAAACTATCACTGCTGAAGCTAATGCTGACACTAAATTTGCTCGTCAGTCTGGTGGTCACGGTCAATACGGTCACGTTAAAATTAAAATCGAACCTAACGAACAAAAAGGTTACGAGTTTGTCAACAACATCGTTGGTGGTGCTATTCCTAAGGAATTCATCGGCCCTGCAGAAGCTGGTATCAAAGGCGCAATGCTTTCTGGTGTTCTTGCTGGTTACAACGTTGTTGACGTTAAGGTTACACTTTATGATGGTTCATACCACGAAGTTGACTCATCAGAAATGGCCTTCAAAACTGCTGGTTCTATGGCTTTCAAAGAAGCTATGGCAAAGGCATCTCCAGTTCTTATGGAGCCAATTATGAAAGTTACAGTTGTTGTTCCAAGTGAATACATCGGTGACGTTCTTGGTGACCTCACATCTCGTCGTGGCCTTCCACAAGGTCAGGAAGACAGAAACGGTGCAGCAGAACTTATTGCTCACGTTCCACTTTCAGAAATGTTCGGTTACGCTACAGACCTTCGTTCAAAAACACAAGGTCGTGGTCAATATGTAATGGAACCAAGCCACTACGCTGCAGTTCCAAGAAATATTGCAGAAAAGATTATGGACGAACGTTCAAAATAATCTTTCAAAAAACTATTGAATTATTTATAATTTTTTGTTATTATAGTAACGTGCAAAAAATTGCGTTACACAAAGGAGGAAATTACAATGGCTAAACAGAAATTCGAAAGAACAAAGCCACATATTAACATTGGTACAATCGGTCACGTTGACCACGGTAAGACAACTCTTACAGCTGCTATCACAAAAACTCTTTCTCTTAAAGGTTATGCTGAATTTGCTGATTATGCAAACATCGATAAGGCTCCAGAAGAAAGAGAACGTGGTATCACAATCAACACAGCTCACGTTGAATATGAAACAGATGCTCGTCACTACGCTCACGTTGACTGCCCTGGCCATGCTGACTATATCAAAAACATGATCACAGGTGCTGCTCAGATGGACGGTGCTATCCTTGTTATCCCTGCTACTGACGGCCCCATGGCTCAGACTAAGGAACATCTTCTTCTTGCTCGTCAGGTTGGCGTTCCCTACATCGTTGTTTTCATGAACAAGTGCGATCAGGTTGACGACGAAGAACTCCTCGAACTCGTTGAAATGGAAATCAGAGAAACTCTTTCCGAGTATGAATTCCCCGGCGACGACACACCCATCATCAAGGGTTCTGCTCTTAAGGCTCTTGAGTATGCAGGTTCCGATATGAGCGCTCCCGAAGTTGCTTGCATCGTGGAGCTTATGGATGCTGTTGACAGCTACATTCCCACTCCCGAAAGAACTGCAGACCTTGCTTTCCTTATGCCCGTTGAAGACGTATTCACAATCACAGGTCGTGGTACTGTTGCTACAGGTAGAGTTGAAAGAGGTCAGCTCAATACAGGTGCAGAAGTTGAAATCGTTGGTCTTACTGACGAAAAGAGAAAGGTAGTTTGCACAGGTATCGAAATGTTCAGAAAGATCCTTGACTATGCAGCAGCAGGCGATAACATCGGTTGTCTTCTTCGTGGTGTTCAGAGAACAGAAATCGAAAGAGGCCA
Source organism: Acutalibacteraceae bacterium (assembly GCA_045533655.1). GTDB lineage: Bacteria > Bacillota > Clostridia > Oscillospirales > Acutalibacteraceae > DTU089. Next base: position 325 of record JAZSIE010000014.1, on the reverse strand, counting down.
GGTTCTTGCTAAGCCCGGTTCAATCCAGCCCCACACAAAGTTCAAGGGCCAGGTTTACGTTCTTAACAAGGGTGAAGGTGGTAGACATACTCCTTTCTTCAACAACTACCGTCCTCAGTTCTACTTCAGAACAACTGACGTTACAGGCGTTATCTCTCTTCCCGAAGGAACAGAAATGTGTATGCCCGGTGACAACGTTGATATGGACGTTGAACTTATCACTCCCATTGCTATCGAAGTAGGTCTTCGTTTCGCTATCCGTGAAGGCGGCCGTACAGTTGGTTCAGGCGTTGTTATCGCTATCAACGAATAATCGATAAACGAT
>JAZSIE010000005.1:0-79325 GCA_045533655.1 Acutalibacteraceae bacterium | reverse complement strand
GCAGTTGTTTTTCCGATATTTGTCCACTTGCTATCCCACTTCTTTGTTGAAGCGTTATATGTTTTTCTGTACACCTTATATTCTGCTGCACCTTCTACTGCACCCCAAGTGAGTTTTACTCCACTTGTTGTTACCTTTGCATTTGATATTACCGGTGCATTAAGAACTAATTTAGGTATTGTTGTACCTTTTTCGGTTACTGTTCCACAAACTGTACATTTTGTATCGCCTGTGTATCCATCTGCTTTAAAGGTTGCTTCTACCTTGTTTACAACTGTTGTTTTGTGACCTGTTGCCGGAACTGTTTGTTGTGCTTTAGTTACTGTGCCACAAACTGAGCATTTTGCACCTTCTGTGAGACCTGTAGCAGTACAAGTTGCCGCTACTGCTGGAACTTTAGTGTTTGAGTTATGTGCTAACTTTGCAATTTCTTTTTGCTCAACCGTTACCTTACCGCAAACTGAACACTTTGCACCATCTGTGAGACCCGTAGCAGTACAAGTTGCTGCTTTACCTGCAATTTTTGTGTTCTGGTTATGTGCACCTGTTGCCGGGATTGTTTCGGTGTAACTGTTACCACAAGAGCAAGCAAACGTTTTTACACCAGTTGCTATACAAGTTGGTTGTTTTGTTACTGTACTTGTATAACTATGGGTGTGAGCAGCTTTTTCTACAAATTTAAAGCCATTATCTGTTGCATATTTTTCTGCGGCTGAATTCTTTGCTCCGTAAATTATGAAATTTTCGACAGGGACACATACATTGTCTTCAAAATCATATTCATAACCAAATGCGGTCTTTCCAATTTCTTTTACTCCATCAGGTATTATGACACTTTTCAGTGCACAATAAAGGAACGCATCCTCACCAATATAAGTTACACTATCCGGTATTTCTATATCTACAAGAGAATAGCAAAAACAAAATGTACCATCTTCTATTCTTGATATAGCATCAGGAAGTTGTACTGATTCAAGTGACCCACAATATGCAAAACTGTTTGCACCTATATTAGTTACACTATCTGGTATTTCCAAACTTGTAATATCATCGCAAGATACCATAGCATTTTCGGCAATTGTTTTAGTACCATCCTTTATTTTAAAGAGTCCTAAAAATTCAGTGTCAACCTTTATCAAATAATTATTTATATATAATGCTCCATTTTCCCAGTTATTCTCGTCATAGTAATAAGCAGTTGCATAAAATGGATTTTGACCTATACTAATCAAGTTATCAGGAAGCACTATTTCAGACAGGTTATTACAATTCCAAAATGCACCTGTACCTAAATGTGTTAAACTGTCTGGAAGTTTTATTTTTGTTAAGTTTACACAATTGCCAAAAGCTCTTTCACCTATACTTGTTATACTTTCTGAGAATATAATATTTGAGATTCCTGAGTAGAAAAATGCATCGTCTGAAATAATATTAACTGTATCAGGAATTACATACGTTTCAACTTCTTTCATATGTGGAACAGCAATTAATTCGGTTTTTAATTTATTAAACAAAATCCCGTCTTCACTGGAATAATATGGATTATCATTTGCAACAATTATTTCGTTTATACAGTTATCTTCGATATTAATATTATTTTTGCCTATATCTATAAGCGTACTTGGTATTGTAAGTTTTTTTATTTCATAGCCTAATATTGTATAATCGCAAACATATTCAGTTCCTTCTTTAATTACTAAATTACCATTATCAATAGGTAAATCATTAACTGAAATCAACCAATTACCAAGATATAATGCTCCGTTTTCATAATTATTTGTATCATACCAATACTTAGTACCCTCAAATGCATTATTAGCAAGAGTAGTCACACCTTTACCTATTGTTATTTCCTTAAGATTATCACAATCGTAAAACGCATTTTGCTTTATTAAAGTTACACTATCTGGTATTGTTATACTTGTAAGTGAATCACAATTTTCAAAGGCTGCAAAGCCTATAGTTGTTACACTATTAGGAATTGTTACACTTGTTAGAAAATTACATTCCCAAAAAGCATAGTCACCAATCTCAGTTACAGGCAAACCCTCGTATGTATCAGGAATTACAATATCCCAACTTATCGATTCATCAGCAGACTTCACAATATAACCTGTACCTGATTCATTCAATTCAAATAACAAGTAATTCAATGGATTCGAAATATCAAAAAATGAAAAACCATTTTCTATTGCGTATTTTTCAGCAGTTGAACCAGTTTTTCCATAAATTCTAAAACCATCTATTTTGGATTCGCTGTCAGTATAACCATACTTGTAGCCAAACGCTTCTTCACCTATACTTACTACAGTTTCTGGTATGAATACTGAATTTAAGCAGCCATAAAAAGCGTTCGAACCTATGTACATTACACTATCCGGAATCTTTACATTTTCTATCGAATTGCTATAAAAAGCTCCATCGGCAATTCCTTTAACACCTTCAGGTATATCTACAGAATCATAGATCGATGATCTAATTACCCAATCATTCATTATCAAAGTACAACCGCGTTCCAAATCATCTAAAACTGGGGTATCTTCAAATACATAAGCCCCAATTCTTATTATGCTTTCAGGAATATACATCATATTTGCTAAATTTTCACATCTTGCAAATGCGTAATTATCTATTATTTTTATACCTTCTGACATATTAACACTAAAAAGGTTCTCGCAATCACTGAATGCACCGTATCCAATTTTTTCAACAGAACCCGGAATATCTACCGAAACTAAATTAACACGACCACCAAAAGCGTAATTGGCAATTAATCTGGTAGAATCAATTACATCGTAATTTTCAGGTATATTGTATTTTGCTGAAATCAAGCAATTATCAATATATAAACACTCTGTTGCTTCGTTATATAAAGCAGTGTCATAAAAAGAATTTTTACCAATATCTTTTACGCTAACAGGAATATTAATATTTCTTAAACTTTTGCAACCACTAAAAGCCTCAAAACCAATCTCTGTTAGAGTATTTGGTATTGTTATTCCAACTATTTTTTCACAAGAATAAAATGCCTGACGTCCAATTTGTACTACACCTGCCGGAATTTCATATGTAGTAGCATTGTATCCTCCTGGAAAAAACAAAATAATGCTTTTATCTTTATTAAAAACAACACCATTTATATCGCAATAATCAGGATTATTGACATCTACAGATATTTTTGTAAGACTTGAACAATCAATAAATGCACACTCACCTATATAGCTTACAGTTGCTGGTATTGTTATAGAAGTAATATTTTTGCAACCTGAAAAACAATAACCATCGATACCAATTATAGGCAATCCATCATATTTTTCAGGTATTATGATATCTCCGCTAATATTTTCTTCATCTTCATACCTCACCCAAACAAAATAACCGGTTTCATCATCATTCAATTCAAATTGTAAATACTCGTTTGTTGCCGCATTTGCCGTAATTGTTATTGGTGCTGAAAAACATATTCCAATAATAAAAACAAATGCTAAAATTGCACTTAAACATTTTTTCATTTTTTATGCCCCTTTAATTTTTATTTGCAGTATAAAACTGCTTAACCCCACTATAGCATTAAGAAAATATTTTTTAAATAACTTTGCAAAAACATCCCATTTTTTGTAAGAAACGGGATGTTTTTCCAATAAAAAACACGGCAGATTTCTCTGCCGTGGACTTTTTAACCTATTATATGTTCTGTACCAAATTCAACTATTGGCTCACCTTTTAAGCCGTCGCTTTCAAAAACTATAACTTCGTTTTCGCCTGTCTTTAAAATTGAACGTGGAACGTAGAGTGTTTTTTGTGGACCTACTTCCCAATATCTGCCGATATTGAAGCCGTTAATTGTAACAAAGCCTTTTGTGAAATTATCAAGTTTCAAGAACGTGTCACACTGTTTATCTACGTTGAATTTACCTTTATAAAATGCAGATTTCTCATTGAATTTATTATTTGTAAATTCTAATTTTTCAAGGTTATTCATAGGAAGTGGATACACGTTCCAATTAAAATGAATTCTCTCATCTATAAGGCATCTGCCTGCAATACCTTTTTTGCGCATCATTTTAGCGCCAAAATTTGCTCTGCCCATATTCTCGCAAAGAATTGTGAGTGTATCGCCTTTCTTTGCAGAAAATTCTGTTTTTAATTTATCATTTATATAAAGGATATCTACGAGATTATCATTTATATAAATCTGCGCTCTGTCGCCAAGACTTTCTAAAAGAAGTTCGGCATTTTCATAATTTCGATTAAGCGTAGTCTTGTAAGCAATAAAGCCATAACCAGTGCCATAATGCTCCATACATTTTGGAACGTTTGAAAAGAGTGGTACAGAAAGTTTTTCTAAACTCTCAAAAATGCCGACACTTTCAGTTAATTTACATTTACCGTAAGCACGTCTTTCACGATTAGCAGGTATTTGTGGCAAATCATAATCGACGTATTTTTTAATCACTTCACGGACTGCCATATATTTTGGAGTAATATCGCCATTTTCAGAAAGAAGCGCATCGTAATCGTAACTTGTTACGTCTGGGGCAAATTTTTCGTAATGATTAGCACCTGAAGTAAACCCGAAGTTAGTGCCACCAATAAACATATACATATTAAGTGAGCCACGTGAGAGCATATCGTCAACGACTTTTGCATAATCTTCTGCTGAAGTTGTGTGGTGTGCTTCATCACCCCAGGCATCGAACCAGCCATCCCACATTTCCATACACATTTTAATAGAGTCGGGGAAAAGTTCATCGTGTGCTTTGAAGTTTTCTTCTACCCTGCTACCAAAATTCACAGTAGAGAGACAACCTTCAATAGTGCCGTCAAGCAAATCTTCTTTTGAAGTACCATCAGAAGTGAAGAGTGGCACGTCAATACCACGATTTATAAAACCATTTTTTAAATATGTAAGATATTCTTTATCATCACCATAATAACCATATTCATTTTCACATTGAACCATAATTATAGGCCCGCCATTTGTAAAAAGATATGGTTTGATTTCTGCACAAAGTCTGTCTAAATAATTATCGAAATGAGTTATGTACTCTTTATTCATACAACGGATTTCGATATTTTCGTCAGTCTGAATCCACCAGGGAAGACCACCGAATTCCCACTCAGCACAGATATATGGGCCAGGTCTTACAATAACCATTAAATCTAATTTGCCTGCAGTTTCAATGAATTTTGCAATATCTAAAATGCCTGTAAAATCATATTCGCCCTGCACTTTTTCGTGCATATTCCAAGCACAATAAGTTTCAACACAATTACAACCCAAAGCCTTTAATTTTAATAAAATATCTTCCCAGGTTTCAGGCATATTTCTGAAATAATGCACCGCACCAGAAATAATTTTAATTGGTTTGCCGTCTTTTATAAATTCATTTTTTATTACTTCAAATTTCATAATTGTTTTAACCTTTCATACTCTTCATTTGTTATTTCAATAACCTTACCGTGCTTAAAGCCGTAAGGGAATGAAAATAAATTGTCGGCACGTTTAAAATTGCAGTCGCCTGCACTTTCTGAAATGAATGGCACGTAACCCATTTTTTCTTTTTCGCATCCAAAGAAATCGAGTAATAAACACCACTTACCATCTGGTAAAACGAAGGTTGTCGGGCCTTCGTAAGAACCAGGTTTTCCCATAGTTGCTTCTTCACTCAACATATAATCTAAAAACGTTTCGTCGTGGGTATATGGACCATAAAGATTATTTGAAACACTATGCATATTCACACCGGGATTGTGTGCATTTTTATAAAACAAGTGATATTTATCTCGTATTTTTGTTATGTGGCTATCTAAAATCTCGTTGTTTTTGGTAAAAAACAGTTGTGGTTTTGTAAAATTTTCGAAGTTTTTTGTGGTGCAACAGTATATTGACATATGTGAAAAACCATCTGTTTCAACGGTTGAGCCCCAATGAATTAAATATTCATCGTTAATTTCGTCATAAAATATTTCTGGTGCCCAAAGACAACCGAAATCATCACGACCAAAATAAATCAATTTTTCTTGGCTGAAATTTACTAAATCTTCTGTTTTCCACATTCTTAAATTTTTACTGCCGGAACTGTTGACCTTTTTCCAGTCGATATTATAGTTTTCGTCGTATCTGTTGGCAATACAAAGGTCAGTTGTGAGTATAACAAACCCACCTTCTTTAAGTCGTATTATTTCGACGTCTCTACAACCACACTCGCCGAGATGCGCTGATAACACTGGATTTCCATCATTAGTCTCTTGCCAATGGCAACCATCTTTACTCACCGCAAAATAGACTTGTTCACCGTCCGGAGTAAGTTTTTCTTTAAAATGTACAAATAAATATGGCATAGTGTCACTCCAACAACTATTTTTTATATATTACCATAAGCAAACCAAATAATCAATTGACTTTTCTTTATTTGATTGATAAAATAAACAATGGTGATTATATGGAAAAAAAGATTGTTACTCTTATAAGTGAGCATCACTCTGACCCACCTGAAAGAATAAGGCACTCAGGCAGAGCGATTATAATTAAAGATAATAAAATTCTTCTTTCTCACGAACTTAATACTAATATTTATATGAGTCCCGGTGGTGGACTCGAAGAAAATGAGTCTTTGAGTGAATGTTGTGTGCGTGAAGTTGAAGAAGAAACCGGTTTTATTGTAAAAACTACAAGCGATGAATTTATTACAGTAGAAGAATATTGCTTTGAGACACTTTACATAAGTCACTACTTCCCTTGTGAAATTACTGGCACAGGCAAAAGTGCCTTAACACCTACTGAAATTGACCACGGCATTACTGCTGAATGGGTAGAGATAGATAAGGCATTAGAAATCTTTGGAAGATATGAAGAAATGCGAGAAGACTGGCGAAGTCTTTATTTGAGAGAATTTACTGTTCTTAATAGATTTTTGCAAACAAACGACCATCGTGAATGATGGTCGTTTGTTTGCTTTATTTTTTATTATTCAATAATTTTTTTCGCTGTTTCCAATCAGGCATTATTTTTTCTAACCTATTGTAAAAAGCCTTGCTGTGATTTGCTTCTATAAAATGGGTGAATTCGTGAGCGACAACGTATTCTATACATTCTACTGGTGCTTCTATTAAAAGAGTATTGAACGTTAAAATATTGTTTTTAGGTTGACAACTCCCCCAACGTGAAGTCATTTTTCTGAATTTTATCTGCGGAAACTCTGAAACGTAATTTTTAAAATATGGATACATTACTTCACAGATTTCAGTTACTAATTTTGTTGCCTGTTCTTTTTCCCATTTTTCGATTGTTTTTTTCTTCAACTCAAAATCATCAATATCTTTGACTGTTAAATTAAAAAAGTATTTATCACAAGTAACAATATTCTTCTTTCCACATTCAACTTTTATTGTTCTTTCGGTACCAAGAATTTTTATTTTTTCGCCAGTTTTATATTCTGGTTTTTTGGGTTTATTTTTTTCAATTTCTTCGTACTTTTTTAAAGCATCAAAAATAAAATCGCTATGTTCCTGCAAAAATAAATTTATTCTTTCTTCGGAAATTCCGTTATTTGCAGACACAAAAATTGTGCCGTCAGGTTTAATTCTCAAATTAAGATTTTTCACATTTTTTCTGTGTAATTCGTATTTTATTTCTTGATTTTTTAAAATCACAATTCTCGTTATATTATCTTTTTTCACAGATTTTTCCACCACAACAAATTCACTTTATTTATATCAATATTCCGTCACAATGGTCAACTTCGTGTTGTATAATTTGCGCCGTAAAACCTGTAAAGGTTTTTACCCTTACACTAAAACTTTCGTTGAGCCACTTGACTTTAATGGACTTGTAACGTTTTGTTTTCTTTGGATAACCTAAAAGTGACAAACAAGACTCTTCTGTTTCAAAAGCGTCTTGTATTTTTATTATTTCAGGGTTAAACATAACAAAATACTCTTTATTATCTTCAAAAATTATTACTCTTTTATTTACGCCAATCATATTTGCTGCCATACCGACACAGTGCTCTTTATTTGCTTCTAAAGTGTCTCTCAAATCATCTGCAAGATACAAATCTTCCTTTGTAGCAAGTTCTGATTTTTGTGCTAAAAATTTTTCATCGTGAATTATTTCTTTAACCATTTTTAAATCCTAACTTTTTTATTTCTTTTTTTAATCTGTTGAAGCAAAGTATTTCCCAAAGCGGCATATGAACACCACTTGTCAGAAGACAACCCGCTTCATTTATCGCTCCAAAGAACGAAACCTTGAAGTCGCAAAATTCCGACATTTTGTTTTTTGATTTATATGTTTTATAAAGATAAAAACTATTCCCCCACATATTAAGAAGTTGGAATAAATCATATTCTCTGTCTGCCCATAATGTATTGCAAGGGTCTATAAAGCCTTGTAATTTCATTGACTTTTTATCCGCCATAATATTCATTATGTTAAGGTCACCGTGAATAAGAACAGCTTCTTCGGGTTCTTTTACGTTTTCTCTGTAAAATTCAGCCGCTTTTACGAGTGTTTTATATTTTTTCTTATTATATTTACCTTTTTCAGATAATTCTTTCAAACCATTTAATTTAGGTGTTAATATATTTTCATCGTAATACTGGAGCCAACTATCATAAATAGGGTTATCTATCGGACCAAATTTATTATTAGTTACAGAATGAAGTTCCATCATACCAGAAATAACAGAATCTGCAAATCTCTGTTTTTGTTCTCTGTTTTTTAACAGAAACAACGGATTTAATGCATTTGAACCTTCGATAAAACTCATCGCAAGCATTTCCACCTGATTATCGTTATATGTAAAATAAACTTCTGGCATTGTTACCGTGGTACTTTGGCTTAATATTTTTAATTGTTTTGCTTCATTTTTATTCATATCTTTTATTCGATACACTTTGAGAATAATATATTCTCCATCAGGCAACACACCTTTAAAAACTTTGCCGAAACTACCGCCACCAATGAATTTAAGCCCCGTCACAGTCTTATTTATCTGTGTTTTTGTTATAGATGGTAGTATTTTAATTAATTCTTTATTACTTAACACTTTCATAAATATCACCAAAAAACATTATAACACAACCACCTAAAATTTGATATAATAAAATCGCGTTTTTTTTAACAAATTCTATTGATTTATTTTTATAAGTATGTTATTATTATTTCATAAAATTTTAGGAGTGATTTTATGAATAATACAACAGTTCTCTCTGAAAACGCTACTACATACCAGATTGAAAACGCTTTTTTCTCTTGTATCAGCCGTGGCGACGTTGAAGGCGTTAACGAAATGATTAAAAAACTTTTAAAAAGTGATTTAGTTATTTCAAAACTTTCTGCTGATGACACTCGCCCGCTTAAATACTGGGCAATTAACACTATTGCTATTGCCGCGCGAAATGCAATCTCTGGTGGTGCAGACGAAAAAGCTTGTTACGCTTTTACAGATGATGCTATTATGCAGATTGATGGTTTAACTGCCGAAAGCGATATTTTACAATTCTTATTTAAAAAGAGCCTTCAGCTCGTAACTCTTGTTAATAAAATCCAGAGTAACACTCACCCTAAAGCAGTAAGAGAAGCATTAAAAATTATATCTTCTCGTCTCTTTGATGATTTGAAACTTGATAATTTAGCAAAAGAAATTGGTATTTCAAAAGACCATTTATCATTACTTTTCAAAAAATCATTTAACACAACAATTCCACAATATATAAAATCACAGAGATTAGGCGTTGCAAAAGAGATGCTCACACGTGGTGCTACTCTTTCAGAAGTTGCCGAGAAAACCGGTTTTAGCACAGAAAGTTATTTTATTAAATGCTTTAAAGATGAATTCGGTATGACACCGGGTGAATTCACAAAATAATTTTAATACTAAAAAATAAACTGCGAGAACCTGAGTTCCCGCAGTTTTTATTTTTATAAAAGATTAATCGTCTGTTATATCCCAATTGTTTTCTTGTAAATCATAATAACGGTTTTCAAGTTTTGCATTACCATCTTTATTGATTGTAATTGTTGTACCACCAATCATATCTGGTGACCAATAACTACCGAAACCTGATTTTAAAGAATATGCAAGGCAAATACCTTCATACATAACAGCAGCATCGTTTCTGTGGTCGTGACCAGCAATAATTGTTTTGGTACTACCTAAACTCTTACAAAGTTCGAAGAAACCATTATTTACAGGTGCAGGACACCATTCTTCGTGAATTATACCATATAAAAATGAATTATTTTTAAGGTCGCCTTCGCCGAAGTTTTCGCCTTCAACTTTATTGACACTTACTTCATTCCATCCATCAATATATTCACGAACAGGAATGTGGAAAATCACTGTACTTTCTACTACGTTACCACCATTAATTTCTTTAATACCATTTACGCCCCACTCGTACCAATCTAACTGATTGCTCCAGAGATGGTCGTAACCCTCAACAACTTCACCATCAACTTCAAATTCACCATAACTGTGAGTATCCATCATAAATAATGAGTGGATTATTTTTCCGTTTTCGGTAATATTAATTATGTAGTTACCATAGCCCATATCTTTAGGACCAAATCTGAAAAGACAATTTTGTGCATTTGATAATGTGTAAGCATTCCAGAATTCTGTTGCAGCGCCTTCGCCATCATGGTTACCCATAATTGGTGCCCACGGAATACCAAATGATTCAACAAGTTTTATAGTTTCAATGTAAGAAACATAACCCCATGCATTGTCACCACTTAATGTAATAAGGTCTGGTTTCACACTATCAACAAGTTTTCTTATTAACTCAAATGTATATTCGCCTTCTTTTGCGAAAACATTTTCTTCACCTAACTGAATGTCGGTAAGATTAAGAATTACAAAATCTTTATCTGGATTTTTCTTGATTTCGATGTAACTTTCTTGTGTGAATTTAGTTTCTTTGCTCCAATCTTCAAAAAACTGTTCTTCACCTTTTGTTACGTAAGTGAACAATGGGCTTATTATTTGACCGAAGCATACAAAGAATGCTACAACAAGTTTTAATATTGCCATTAAAGCGCCTCCATATATTTTTTATACATTTTACCATTTTATAAAAAGTTTTTCAACACAAAGTCAATTTAATAGTTAACAAAAAGTTGATTAATTGATTGTATATTTAGACAAAAAAGTTTTTTATTTTACTCACTTTTATAACAGATATTTAAAACATTAAAATGGTAATAAAAAATTTTTTATATTCACTTGACATTCGCCTTAAACAGTTTTAAAATTCTATTTGTAAGTTTTAAACTTGATTTTAAAAACAAGGAGAGGTAACTCATGAAAAAACTCTATACAGGTAAAACAAAAGACGTTTATGAACTCGATAACGGTAATGTTATGTTAAAGTTCAAAGACGATTGCACAGGTAAAGACGGCGTATTTGACCCAGGTGAAAATGCTGTTGGTCTTACAATTGAAGGTATTGGTAAAGCAAATTTAGAAACTTCAGTTTATTATTTTGAAATGCTCAAAAAAGCTGGTGTTAAAACTCACTACGTTAGCGCTGATATTGAAAACGCTACTATGGAAGTTTTACCTGCTACTGTTTTCGGTCACGGCCTTGAAGTTATCTGCAGACTTGTTGCTACCGGTAGCTTTATCAGAAGATATGGCGAATATATGGAAGACGGCACTGTTTTAGAAGGCGGCTACGTTGAATGCACATTTAAAAACGACGAAAAAGGTGACCCACTCGTAACAAGCGAAGGTCTTGCTGCTCTTGGTGTTATGTCTGAAGATATGTTTAAATCTATGAAAGAACAAACACTTAAAATCACAAAAGTTGTTGCTGATGACCTTAAAACAATCGGTCTTGACCTTTGGGATATTAAATTTGAATTTGGTTACAATAACGGCGAAGTTATTCTCATTGACGAAATTGCTTCTGGTAATATGAGAGTTTACAAAGACGGAAAAATCGTTGAACCAGTTGAACTTACTAAATTAATTCTTAATAGATAAATCATTTGTTAAGTATTAGGGGTTAGGTTTCAGAAAAATTAAAGGTTCTATCATTTAAGTTTACGAACTAAAATGATAGAACTTTTTTATATCCAACAACTAATAACTAATCTCTAACAACTATTATTGCATCAAAACCTGCTGCTTTAATTTTCTTTAGATAGTTCTCTGCATTTTTTCTATTTTCGAAAGCACCTACCTGAACTGTGTAGAGTGTTTTTTCTTTTTCTTCATTTTTTATTGTATCTTCTGTACTTACACCATAATAATCACAAATACCTTTTGCAATAGTTTCGCCAATTAATTTAGTATTTTTTATAATAAAATCGGAACCTTCTTTAGTATCGTGAAACTCACATTCACAATAAACAGTAATACCTTTTGCGGAGTTCACTTCATAAAAAGACGATTTTTCTATCAATTTCTCGGCAGATTTACCAGGTGTAATTGGTGCTAAACGGTTAAAAACCGCCTGACCTACCTTTTTTCGCTCACCTGTTAATGAATAAAGTAAAATTTGCGTACCACCGGTTACATTATGCTTTGCAGTAGCGTTGGTGTGAATCGCTAAATGAATATCTGCGCCGAAAGCATTACTTTCTTTAACACGCTCGTACATATTATCGTTGTAAGTGCATTTAACGTTAAACCCTTTTGCCTTTAAAAAATTGTAACACGCACGTGCAATTTTGTGACATTGTTCTTTTTCATTAGTTCCACCAGTTGCATAAAGGTTTGCTTCCTGATTGCTTGGAGAAATATAAATTTTTTGTGCCATTTTATCACCTTTTAAATATTTTCACTATTATAATATGTAAGTGCGAGTTCACTGTCACTTAAACCTTTTGTTGTAGGGTCAATGACAACACCCATTAAACCAAGGAAGTTTACTATCACGCAAAGCGAGTCGAATAATTCCGACTCTGATATTTTAGGAATAATTTCGAAAATTTCTAACGTTTTATAAACAAACGAAAGAACAAGCGCAATAAAACTTATTAAAAACGCTTTGTTTTTAAATCTTGCTTTCCAGTTAATTTTAATAATAATCGCCACCTTATTTATTTTTTTCTAAATTATTAATTCTGTGATTTATAATTTTAACTTGTTCTTCTACTACGGGCATTCGTTTAGCAAAATTATTGTGCTCACGCACTTCTCTTGTAAGGTCTTCGAGCTTCGTATCAAGCACAGCCTGAGTCTTTTCAACGTATGCAATAGCTTTTGTGCTACCAATATAACTCGACATAAAACCACTGATTATTGCTACAAAACCACTGATTATTGCTATAAGAAGTTCATCACTCATACTTATTAATTACTCCTTATTGCTTGTATTACTATACTTGTAATACATTTCTTTTATGTAATTCTCATAACTACCATATTTTTCTTTAGAACTTGGTTTACCATAAAATTCTCGTTCAGTCAGAATACCTGAATTACCCGTTAAGTAAACAAATTGTTGATATGTTTTTGGTATAATCAGTGCTTGTGTACCGGTTGTGTCGGTTTTATCTTTGCTATCCGAACTTGAAGGCGAATTACTTTTTGAAACAGATAAATTATAATTTCTGTCTTTGTTTTTCTGGTCACGCTCTGCTTCGGCTTTTTTAAATTCTAATTCCTGATTAAATTTATCTTTTGAAAAATTCAACTCATCGTAAAATTGTTGTTGTTCTATTTCATCAAGATATTTTTGATAATTGTAATCTCTGTCATTTTCAAAAGAGTCTAATTCATCTAAAAATCTTTCGTATTCGCTTTCACTCATTTCAGAAACACGTTTCAAAAGGTATTCGCCATTTTTATAATAATCATCCAAAGCATCACTGTATTTCGCATAATCTGATTGCTCAAGTTCAGTCAAAACACCTAATTTTTCTAAGTTTATTTTCCCTTCATCCTGATAAACTGAATATGCTCTATCGTATAAATCAAGAGCAATTTCATTAAGATTATTAAGGTAATTATTATATGACTGATTACCCGCTGAAAGCGCATAGCTATTGGCGTAACCGCCTGTTAATGCCGTTGCATTCGCTATTGTATCCAACATCGCTTTTTTACCATTATTAACGTATTGTTCACGATACTGGTTATACAATGGGTCGGCATTAATATTGTAACTGAATTTTTCACGATTAAGAATACTATTTAAAACACTCTCAATTTCTTGTGAATATTTACTATTATATAACTCGGGTTTGTTTTGCTCCCAGTTTTCAAGATTTTTTTCGCCAGAAAGTACCGATTCGCTCTTCTGATATATCGGTCGATTTTTCTCGACCGGTTGTTTTATTGTACTCGAATTTGTTGTTGATATTGCTTGAGTCTTATTATTAGTTTTGCTTGTTACATTACCTGAAAGACTTGTCCATGTATTATCGCCAACAATACCATCGACTGCAAGACCTTTGCTTTTTTGATACGATTTAACTGCGCTTTGGGTTTTTGTACCGAATTTACCGTCAACATCTAAAGAATAACCTGCATTATTCAATGCTTTCTGAAGTTCTTTTACATCTTCACCACTCGAGCCATAAGATAACATTCTTTTTGCCATAACATTCCCCCTTCTTAATAAAATCCATTTATATAAATTCTTGTATCTTTCGGGATAACTACTTCACTTATTAACTTTGCAACGCCTGTTGTATCTATAAAACATTTAATATTTTTATCAATATTGTAGTTTTCTGAACAAACATTTAATGGTAATTTGGTATTTATTGAAATATTACTAAGTTCAAGTAAATCTACCCACGTACCAGCATTAATATCGTTAAGCGTGAGAAGTTCTGCTTTTATAAATGTCAACTGTAAACACGGAAAACTTTTTATATCACAATATTTTACGGAAAAACCGGCTCCTGAACTTGCTATATTATTAAGGTTTTCGCTCACAATTTGCCCTTTAACGTTAAGGTTATAGCCCACGGTTAGTTCGTTTTCATTTTCTGAATAGCACCCCAAGGCAGCACCCTTACCACCCTTTCTGATATTAAACGCTATATATCCACTTGGGAGTGTTCTTTTTATTTCAAATTGTTCAGATGATACCGCATCTTTGATATAAATAACGAAATCGTAGGATGAGTTTTGTGAAAAATCGCCGTTAATTATAAATGGATTCTGGGTTAAAAGTATTGGCTCTGAATATGTTGAGTCGCCATTCTTTTTATACTTTGCATAACAACGAACATAATTTAATCCATAAACTGAACTGTAATATGTAGTGAAATTCAACAATGCACTTGCACCATTTTCAGAAACTACCCCCGACGAATCACAACGCATTAAAGAATTACAGTTTATTGTTGGCGAATTATAAGCGCACACCTCGTAATTAAAAGTTTCTTCTTTAACAAATCCACGAGAATCTTTTATATGAGCAGTTATTTTGATTGTTCCTGAATCAGGTAATTCGAAATCGGCTTCTGTACCATACTTTTTAATATTACCAACGATTATATAACTTGAACTAACAGTAGCCCCAAGTTTTGCAATAATGGTATGAATTTTTACAGTTAACGTTGACCTGTTCTGCAATACAGCACTCCAGTTACCAGGAACAAGACCATTTTTATTTGCTATGACATTTACTAAATATTGTGGTAAAAAATTCTCTGTTTCGGGAATTTCAAAAACAATTTGTTTTTTTAATGAACCAATCGACTTTCCGTTACTGTATGTTTTTAGTGTTGCAGTTATATTACCAATTTTACTTTTAGGTAATGCTCTTGCCCATTCTTCCGGTATTGAAAATGAATATTCACTAACATTCTCGGGAATTGCAATTTTAGATACATAATCGCCAAGTTCCAAAATCAGTTTGTGTGAAAACAGTGGAGACTTTGAATTGATAGAAACTTTAATTTCTTCCTCTGGTACAACACTCATTTTACCAAGATTAAATGACGAACTTCTCGGTATAGTTACGCATTGAAAACTGCCGATTGCGCTTCCCCCACCCAATGAAGTACCACTCATTGTAAATTCACCCGATACGTCAATAATAAGAGTTCCGTCTGAATTATGAGTAACATCACCAGTCCATGTAAGCAATGTAACCGTCGCGTTGTTTCGTGTATCAATTTTAAGATTCTTGCTAATCACAATATTTTCATCAATCGTAATTTTAGCAAAATTCTCGGTTTCGTTTAAATTATATGCAGACTCTGCATATCCGTCATTTCTTTTTAATTTTAATTTAAGGGTTACGTTACTCGAGTTATTTTCAATACTCTGTGAATTTTCAGTAACCTCTAACCATATATTATATTTCGGACCAGCTTTACCACTGCAGGAGCCGTAAAATTTAATCGCCATAAGACCACTTAACCTCCAGTCCGTTGTCAGTTACATCAAATACGAAATATCCCTTTTCTGAATCACCGATTTTTATATAATCTATAATTTCTGCTCTTAGTATATAAAGGTTATTTCCAGAAATATATGCAACTTCCGTTTTTCCTTGTAAAAATGATAATTTTTCGTTTGTAAAACGTGCTTTTATATTACTGTCACTTCTACCAATTTCAATACCAAATATTCCTGGTTCTAATTCGCCTCTTTTAATATAGGCGTCAAGTGAATAAATTAATTCTGAAACAGTACCACCTAAAGTAGATAAATCTTCTTTTGCATTTAATACAGACGTTGCAAAATTTTCTGTTATATTTTTTGCAGTCTGTGTTATTTGTGAAGAAATAATTTCAGTAAATTCATCGAACTCTGATTTTTTCGAAAAAATATTTTCGATTTGTGAAATAATTGCTTCTGCCCTTAAATTTAATTCAGAATTATTTTCTTTTTTATAATTTTCTAAATTATTATTTGCAGTTTCAATATTACTCGAATTAAGTGTTATTGCATCGGCGTTTTCCTTGATAACACTTGCTGTTTCGCTCTTATACTCACCGAATTCAGAAATTGCTAAAAATTCTTTTTCTGCTTTTGAAAAAATTTCATTTTCACTATTTTTTATTTCAGTTTTACAATTTTCGAAAATTTCATTAGCAGTAATTATTATTTTATTTTTTAAATTTTCGAATTTTTCTTTATTTTCTTTTATTAAATTTTCGTATGATATTTTTTCTTCTGATTTTTCTTCGATTTTATTTTTTATATTTTCTTTTAAATTCGAATAATCAATATTACTCAATGCAAACGACAAGCACTCGTTTAATTCATATAAATAATTTTTTAATAAATAAAATTTTTCATCGTCAGAATATTTTGAAGCAGAAATATTCGGTACACTTAAATTTAAATCGTAAATTATTTCTCACTTCCTTTTTCAATTTTTCGTGAAATACTTAAAATTTTAATATCACCAAAACCTTCAATTTTAATTTTTAAATGGTCGCATCTTGGTGTAATAAAAGGAATATTTATTGAGCCTGTTTTTTCAAAATTAAATTCACCTTTTTTTACCCATTCGCCACTCGAATTATATTGAAAGAAAACCGAAAGCGTAGTATTTTCAACAACTATCGCTCTTATATTAATATTGGAATAATATTTCTTTTCAGGTAAATCCAATCCCCATAAACCTGTTTCAAAATTCCACGAAAAATCATTTTCAATATTATATCCTGCTAATTCTCCTGAAAAATTACCATATTTATTTTTGCTGTCAACCAAATATAATTTTTTATTTTTATCATTATTTTCACAAATAAAATACAAATTTGAATTATGAGAAATAAATTCTTTAATATTTATTTCATCTTCTTTATGCCAGATATTTTTTTGTTCATCATAAGTAAATAAAAATCTTTTATTATTTTTATTTGTCATACAAACGTAATATTTATTTTTAAAATTACCTGCAACCGCATTAAAATAATAATTATCAGAAAAATTATCAAAAATTGAAATTGGTAAACCACCATCGTACATAACAATTCCATTTGGTGATTTATAATATAAAGTTTCATTTACAGTAATTAATGATTTTTCGCTACCTTTCTGAACTCCACGAATATAATTTGTATTTACCGTGTATGGTGGGTTGCTTCCGTATATTTTATGAACACAATTCTCCTTAAAAAACAGAACATATCCCTTATAACTTATAGCACCAGTAAATTCACCATCACTACCGACGCTCACAGCGTAGCTATCTGAAGCTATACCCATATATGATTGCCAGTTAGTAGGGTCACCTAATTTACAAGCAAAGATTTCATTTGTTTCTGAAGAACATCCCCACACTCTGTTACCATTTTCACAGAAAAAATCCATCTCCGGAACTCGTCTTTCTATTTTTAGTGGTGTGTTCTGAGAAAAATTTCCTTTCAAAATCCCCGTAATAACAATATAGTCATCTGATTTATCCCATATAACAAAAGTATTATTCAACTCGTTATTTTCACATCCGCTAATTGTAACACTATCGTATTGATTAAAGTTTGTTCCTATACCAGAATAAGCTATTCTGATATATGTAGTGCTGAGTGAAACCCAACTATCAGTAAATGTTGAATATTGCTTAAGTTCGTTTGGTGAAACTGAAGTATCTACCCATAAATCGTTTTCTTCTGGTGATACTGGTGGAGTAGTACCACTATAATAATCATTATAAAAACTACCATCTGATTTACATAAACCAAACGTTACTTCACTACCATCTGCCGTTAAAAATTCTGCTTCGAGTGAACCGTAATCATTTAAGTCATTTGTATTAAGATAAACTTTATCTGGAAAAACAAGAAGTTTTGCCCCTAAAGAAACAAATTGACGTTCTTTTTCAATATCAGGAAATGTCAAACTGGAAACTGCAAAACCACCATAGTATAGCGTACCATTATTTATATAACCAACTGAATTTTTAGCAAAAAGTCCGTGCAATCTTTCACCAGAAATATTGAACTCTGCTCTTTTGTTTCGTGGCGAAATAACGGGTGAATAATCACCCGTCATATTAGTTTCGTCCGAAAATTCGTTTTCTGCTATTCTGAAGTTTCTGTTGAAACCTTTAAACTTGGTTATAATTTCTTCATTTATTTTAAGATTTTCTGCACTTGGTTTATACATTATTTAATTCGACCTTTATTGAGTTTTTTATTTCATATTGATAATTGCGACTTACAAAACTTGACAACTCATAATATAAACGATTGAAAATTGCAGCAGAATTATTGTAGCGTTCAATTTCACCCAACATATAATTCATTTTCATTCTAAGATAAGAAATATAAATTTCTGCAAATTCATCTATCCCCGAAAGTGATTTAGTAAGAGCATCTTCAGGTAAAAAATATGTTTTTGATAACCCTTTTCTGCCATTATTAATTTCACTTGCTATTTTTCTATCAAGCTCTGAAAGCCATTGTTTTTTTATTTCATCTGAAACATCATTTTCTGTTTCGTTATTGAAAATTTCTAATGCTTTTAAAGCTGTCATATAACCACCTTAAATAGAGATATTATTATCAATATACTCTGCAGAAATACGCGCCATTTTCTCACTGTTCTTTATAACATCAGCAAAACGCTCTGGTACTTCTACGGTTTTACCTGTTTGTACCAAGATATTTTCACCATTTACAGAAACAAATCTTTCCGTATCATTTCTTGATTCCTTTGGAATAAATACTGAAACCATTTTTTCTTTTTTCTCTGCCATTTCAAATTTCCTTTCACCCGTAGCACAGATTTACTGTGCCACGGTTTTTTGATTTTTTTATCGTATTATTATCATTAATTTTCTTTAGCCGTACCACTGAACGTAGAACCACTTTCGATTCTGATAATATATTCTTCAACAAGTCTTTTAGCCGTTTTAAGACCTTTCCAGCCGATTGAACTACGCTGATTGAGTGGGTCGTCACCATAACCTTTTTGTTTAACGATATGTTCAATACCACCACCTGTTACAGAAGTAACACCATAAGCATCGGCACCCAAAATAACAGTTGCAAATACAGCACAGTTATTATAGCCTTCTTCCCAGATTTTTGCTTCTGTTGTTTCAACGAATCGTACGCCACCAAGACAACCAATTTCGCCAGTTAACATATTTTCAGGAGTTGTGTATTTCTGCACTTCCATCCATTGATTACCGGCTTTTTGCATAAGGTCGAATGCAACGTAAGGGTGGATAATTCCGACGTAATAACCATCAATTTTAGGTGCATTCATTGCTTTTAATCTTGCCGCTGCTTTAAAAATGTCTTCTACTCTCAAAAGAGCGGTATTATTTAAACTTGAACGCATTGCAACGGTAGTCACAACACCATCTACTACCTTTGGTGCAAACATAACGTTATAACCACCAACGAGTTCATTACGCACGATAGTATCCATTGTAAGACCTGCCTGCGCCGCTAATTGCTTTGTTGCTTCAACGATTGTGTTATCAACAGCAGTAAGTTCGAGAACGTCACTTTGCTCAATATAGTCACCATATTGCTCAACTGTTGCTGTTACTGTTGATGCTGAAAGTTTTTTACCACTTGGTGTTACACCTTCTGTCAATGGGGTAAGCGCTTTAGGAAGAGAAGAAAACTTTCTGAATTCAATGATTTTACCACCATTTTTCGGAATATCACGTTTCTGACCGAATTGATCGTGAACAAGATAAGGTGAAGCAAGTGTAATAAGAGTCTTGTCATAGAAAGTTTTCATTTCTGCTGAAAGCGCTGTTGTTGTGTTTAAGTTTTCGCCTGTTGCGAATAACTGAAGATTTAATTTATAATTTGCCATATTTACTCCTTTTTAGATAGCATCAGAATTTTATGCTGACACCATTTTCTACTTTCTTTAATATTTTTAAAATATCTTTAGACGTAAGAGCATTGACATCGGTAAGAGTAACAATACCACTTTCAGAAGCAATTCCATTTTCAATAGGTCTTCTACCCTTTGCTTCTATTCCTTTTACTACCTGTTCACGAACTTTTTGTGCAGTATAAGCCATAGCGCCACTTAAAATTTCATCTTTATGCACTACTTCATAAGCAGTTTTCAAAGGAATACCACTATATAAAAGTTGTCCGAAAAGAGAGTTGTTTTTCAGTTCGTTTCTGAAATCGAAATTTTCATAGAGTTCTTTTAACTCTTCGCCCTCTTTTACCCACGAGTAAACTTTTTCTTTTAAAAGTTCTGTGTTTTTTTCAGGTGATGAATTCTCGTCTTTATTGTATTCATTTTCTGAAGCGTTGATTTTTTCTGACAATGCTTCTAAATCACCATTTTCAACGTTGTAAATCTCGCTGAGCTTTTCAATAATAGGAGAAGTTCTGCTTTTAAATTCTTCTAATAGTTTTGTTTCTTTAAACCTGTTGTCGATTATGCTCTGTGTTCTTTTGTGGAATTCGTCTTTGAATTTACCATCAATTAGATTTTGAAATTCATCTTCCGTTCCCACTGTTTCTTCCTGCCCGACGTCAGCAGATAAATCGTCGTCCGTTTCTGAATTTACCATTTCAGTACCATTTTCGCTGAAAAGCTGTAAATTCAAATTAAAATAGTTTCCTTTTTTCATAAAAATCCTTTCCCATCGTCTTTCCGAAGTGTCATATATATAAAAATCTTGCAAGATATATAACTAATTTATTATTCTAATTTTACGTTATCTGGGTACTCCTGATTTAACAAAGCTAACCCCATAACAACTGTATCAATAATTCCCTTTGTACGTTTTTTTGAGAAATCAAACGGCTCTACTTCAATACAGAAATAACCCTCTCTCACTATTTCTCTTCTTATAGCAAGTCTTTTGTCACATTCTTCATCTTTCAACATATTTAAAAGCGTATAAACTAAAATTGAAACTGCTGAGCAGACAATATCTTTGCCTTTTTCACTAAACGAAGCGTGACCTTCTACAATCAATAAATACTTGTCATAATATTCTCTGTAAAACACCTTTGTCATAAACTACTCACTCTACTTATAACCTCACTTTTACCTTCAAAATCCATCATATTAAGAGCAAGAAGTGCTTGTTCGTGATATTCTCTGTTGAAAAAACCAGCGTTATAAAGTTGTAAAGCTAACTCATTCTGACTTATCTTTGTAAACGGGCTCGATTTTTCACTCGAAACCTTAATATCAAAAATCGGTTTTCTGCCTTCTATTACAACACCAAATAAATCGCTCTCTTTTTCGTAAAGTAAATTACTGTTATCGTAACTTATAAATTCTTCTGTTCCATTCGGCATAACAATTCTGAAAAAGCGTGGTTCATCATAAAACTCTCTTATTAATTCTATAGCTAATCTGTTGAGTTCACAGAATGCTCTGAAGCCACTTTTAACCATATCTCGAGTCAACTTGCTACCAGCTTCCTGAAGCGCCGCAATAGCAGATGCCGCAGTAACACCGCTTGAAACACCACCTTGTGAAAAATCACGATTACCGCTTGTTTCTTTTAATTCATCAATCTTACTGTTCAATATACCAAGATAGATTTCGGGTATTGTGTTGGACTTAATTTCACGGATACTGTCGTCGCCTAAATTGCTACCGTTTACATGAACGAAAGTGTTACTCCAGTCTGCAAATTCTTCTTCGTTAACTGCACCGGACGAATTTATAAAATAACGCTTGTTTGTACCCATAACTGCATTTTTAATTAACGCGTTATTGAGAATATCAATCTGTTTTTGTGCATCTTTCATTATGTCTATGTAACCGAAACCACAGGGTGTGCCTTCTTCTACAAATAATGTATCAAATACAAACGGATATTGTCCGTGACTATAAAATCCCCTTTCATAGTATTCCGCATCATTTTCAGAAGCATAGAGAATTTCGCCATTACAGAATTTGCAATAATGCAATACTTCTCTGCCGTTTATAAGTTTTTTATAATACCAGTCAATAACCGCACTTTTTTGTGACGTATCAACGGTATCATCATAAATATATTTTGAAATTTCTACTGTTGAACCACCAAGTTTGCCGTTGAGTTCGGGATACATAGAAACGAGCAAATCATTATCTGTAAGTTCAACCGAAAAGAAATTTTTACTATTCTGAATATTCCTGATACCCGGTTCCCAGAAAACATTAAGAAGATTGACTTGCTTAATTTCGATTTCACCGAGTCCGTTCTGCTTTTTAGGATTCCAGAAGATACCATAAACACCAGTACCAGCCTTTAATTTATACCACCAGGTATCGCTGTAAATTTTTTCAAAATCATTTCTTTCAAATACAACTGAAAGAATTTCGGTTAAAATTCCTGCCGCTTCTTTGTCGCTTTGTTCTCTCGGTAAACAGTTGACACGCGGATAATTATCCATAGCGTCAGCATGCTTATTAGCAATTGAATTAAAGAGCCACGCTGAAGCAAACTCATCGTTTTCAGTTTTTCGTGATTCAAGGTGACGCATTTTAAACCATTGCTCGTTTTCGATAATTCTTTTTTCAAAATTCGCTTTTCCCTCCTTATATTTATTTAAAACTTCAGTAGCTTTTTCAATGTCTTCTTTTGTAATTGTGTTAATACTCTGGTCGAGTTTTTCTGTTTCTGCTACTTCTTTATTATAATTAATTGCTTTCTTGTTTTTCATTTAACACCTCAATATGAATATTTCCTGTATCTTTTTTGTACTCTTAAATCAAGCGGGTCGTCGCCAAATTCTTCCTGTTTCTTTTTTATAATTGGTGCAATAGGTCGTGCCATACACATATATCTGACTTCATCGGCAATATGGTCTTCACCAGTTGTATCAAGGTCTTCGGGGTTTGTATTGCTGAATTTAAGTTCCGGAATGGTTCTTATAAATCCTTTACAAGTATTGAAGATATACATCATCGGCACACCGTTTTCATCGAAGTTCAATCTATAATGCACCTGCATCCACCCCGGCAAACGTTTATTGTCTCCGCGATTAAAATACACTCCGTGTCTCACGGCAGATTCAATAATTGCTTCACCGCGTGAAGCGTCCCATATAGACGGGTCAGCAACACCGATTATATTTTTATTTTTCAGCCATCTGTGTTCTTTTTCTATTCTTGCAATTTCAGAAAAAATTTTTTCAGGTGGCCACTTAACACCTTCGTTAGCAGTTTTGGTGCAACCATAAAGTTCAAGAATTCTGTAAAGTCTGCCATCGTAATCTACTGCCCACCAACCACACGAAAACGGCTTTGCGTAACCAAAGTCAAACGACCTGTAAATCTGCCAGTCATAAGGAATTTCAAACGGCTCAATAATATGAGTATTTTTACAATCAATATAATGCTCTTTTACGTCACGGAATTCTTCGAAAAATTGCCCGTCGAAAATATCCCAATTCCCAAAACGATGAGCTTGTTTTAGTTTTTCCGGCAACGCTTCTAACACTTTTACATATTCTGGATTTGAATTCATTAACACCGTATTATCATCTATGGTTGCAGGAATAAACGTGTAATCATTTTCATCTTCACCACTCTCGTAAATTCCTTTTACAAAAAGTCTTTTAAACCAGTTATGCCCGACACCACCAGGGTTGCCTGTGAAATACATTCTCGGTTTAAAATCACTACGCGTCGTTCGGTTACACGTCATAAGAAACTGAATCTGACTGAAAGTGAAGTGGGTACATTCTTCGACACCTATAACATCGTACTCCTGCCCTTGATATTGATAAATATCATTTTCACTATCACAATAGCCAAGCCTTATTCTTGCACCATTCGGGAATATAAACGCTCTTTCGTCCTTTTTGTAACGTGCTATTCCGTTTAATTGTGTAAGCATTGGAATAAGGTGATTTTCACGAAGTTCAGGTAGTGTTTTTCTTAAAAGCAATAACTTAAGATTTGGATAATTGAAAGCCAAAAGAATAAATTTTGTTCTTAACGCCCACGATTTACCACCACCACGTGCACCGCCGTAACCAATGAACCGATTGTGGCACTCAAAAAAGAGTTTTTGTTTTTCATTAGGTTCAGAAATTACAAGTTGCTTCATTTATTCCATTCTCCGATTGATTTTTCTACAACTATTGCAATTCCGTCGTTTGTTACACTTCCATCTTGTTCACTTAATAAATCGAAAAGTTCTCTCAAAGCACTTACACTTTCTTTTAAGAATTTTGCATCTACGTCTGGAGTGCCGTTTTCAGAAAAATTCTTTCGTGCTTTTTTTGCAATATCATCTATTAAAGCACTCATATTCACAACTGCAGATGATACTTTTTTTAAACCTGAATCTACACTGTTTGTTTTGCTCAAACCCTTACACCCTTATCGTAAAGTATTGCTACGGCTCTGTGGTGTGCACAACGTCTGCCACCAAAAACACTACAAACACTCGTTTCATAGTTATGCTTTTCTTTATCGTTATTAAAACTGTGTGTGCAAATAGTACCATTTAAAATACCTTCGCATTTTATAAAACTCTTCCCCTCTTCTAAATAAAATGGACACTCAATAGCGCCTTCGATTGATTTGGACATTTTGCTCTCCTTTTATTTAAAATATTGTGTTATGGTATTGACAACGAACAAAAATTGATATATATTATTTCCGTGATTAGTTCGGAGTTCCGTACCAACAACTGCATTATAGTACGGCGTTCTGTACTTTTCAACCCAATTTTCGAATTTTTGTTCGATTTTGTTAAAAATAAACAATTCATAGGGGGCTTTTTCTGTGACAATGTATGAAAAAGTACAATATCTCTGTGATGAGCGTAATATTAAACTTGCTCATCTTTGTAAAGAAGCTAATATTCCTAAAAGCACACTTTCAGAATTAAAACAAGGCAGAACAAAGACACTTTCTACCCAGACGTTAAGCAAAATAGCGAATTACTTTAACGTATCATTAGACTTTTTTGACATAGCCGGCGTCGACGATACAAAAGACGAGCTTTTTGAAAAAAGAAAATTGCTCTTTGATATGTCTAAAAGAGCAACCAAAGAGCAATTAGATACGTTTTTAGTTATGTTTAAAGCGGTTATTGATGAAAAAAATGAATAATTTCCG
Organism: Acutalibacteraceae bacterium; assembly: GCA_045533655.1. Lineage (GTDB taxonomy): Bacteria > Bacillota > Clostridia > Oscillospirales > Acutalibacteraceae > DTU089. The sequence goes on along the minus strand of JAZSIE010000005.1, from coordinate 53,388 downwards.
AAAGTGGTTGAGAGAAATACTTAACTTTGTTTTCTTAGTGAAAACGCTAAGTAACTCCCCCGATTACGCATCATAAAGTCCTAAAATTACAATACCGACAACTGCAATCAAGATTGTTGCGTTGTGTTTCCACGAAAGTTTTTCTTTCAAGAAAATTCTGCCCCAGAGAACTGATGCTACACAATAAGCAGAAATAATTGCTGTCGCCATTGCAACGTGAGCTTCGTCACCGATTGCATAAATATAAACAAACTGACCAGCAGTTTCAAATATTGCACCAACGTATTTCGTGCCCTCTTTTTTAGGCAAATATTTTTGCTTTTCAATAAATTTAACGTAAATAAATGAAGCAATACCGCAAACAAGGAAAGTCAATTCATAAGCAACATTTGCAACATCTTCGTCTAAAGTTTCTAAAACAAGGCTATCTGTAAAGTAACCACAGAAGATGCAAGACTTATTTTAAGAAAAGCAATAATGAAAGAAACTCAGGCAACCGCCTGAGCTTCTTTCATTATTGTGGTCAGTTATCAGTGGTCCGTGACCACTCGTATGTTCTCTTTTCCATACTTTTTCAACAACTCAACATGTTCTTTAGTTATCTCTTCGCCACTTACAACTATTGGTATTGCGGGTGGGCACGAGACTGTTGGAGTAGCACATATCTTACCCAACGCTTCTTCAACTGGGATTTCTTTTGATTTACTGAAAATAGCATCTTTTATACTTATTTTCTGATTACTCTGAACGAATGAAAAATCGTTGCGTTTTTCATTTTTTATAAATCCCGGTAAATTGATTATTGCTTTTTTCAATCTTTCAAAATCTTCAGGTGAATTTTGTGCAGTTACCATAAGCACAATATAATCTTCATCGCAATATTCAAATTCTATATTATATTTTCTAAAATGCTCTGCTACGTTAAAGTTATTTTTTTCAAAAACTGAAAAATCCAACGTTATTTTAATTGGCTCTTTTGAAATATTCTCAACCGACTTTTCAGTTAATAAAGAGTTAATTCCGGTAACTTTTTCCGCACACAATTTTAAATCGTTTTCAATGTTTTCACTTATATACTTATTACATAAATCAAGCGACTGCAACAACAAATAAGACGGACTACTTGTACCGAATATTGCCATTGCACTGTGAACGTTTTCAATAAAATTAAAGCAATCATCTTTTGCTATATGAAGGTAGCCACAACCTGTAAGCGCAGGTAAAGTCTTGTGTGCAGAATCGCAACACATATCGGCACCATTTAAAATCGGGTGAAACGGTTCTTTTAAAAATGCCGAGTACGCACCGTGAGCATTATCTACAAGTAACGGCACATTATATTTTTTACACACCACAGAAAGTGATTTTATATCAGAAACGTTACCCAAATAATCGGGCGAAGTTATATAAACTGCGAATGGTTTTTCATTTGAATTTTTCAACTTATTTTCTAAATCAGTTGCAGTAATCATAGCACTACACAAACTGTTAGTTTTTTCAGGGTAAAGCCACTCAACCCCGAAACCAATTTTAGCCGCCGCAAACATAAACGCTTTATGGGCGTTTCTGCCAGCCAACACAAATGGTTTTGAGTTTTCATTACGATTTAAATATGCAAGATATAACATAGCATTTATAGATTGAGTTGAACCACCCGTTGAAAAAACAGTACGTTTTGTACCAAAAAGTTCCGAAGCATTTTCTTCACTTTTTTTAATAATACCTTCAGGGCATGATAAATCATCTGCCCCACCGATTTCTGTTATATCAAGGTTTTCAAAACCTAAAAAAGACACACCTTTATGACCCGGCATATGAAAGCGGGTTGTCTTTGCTTCATTATAATTTTTCACAAAGTCAATAATCGGTGTGTCCATTTTTTATTTCCTATTCTGCTTCGGCAATTTTTAACATAACGGCACATTCAATACGTTTTTTGAAAAGCTCGCAACCGTATTCATATATACCTGTTATTTTGCCTGTTGCGTGATATGAGTTAGCGGCACAACCGCCTGAGCAATAAAGTTTTGCCCAACAATCTTTACAATCAGGTCTTGCATAAGCGTTGCAAAGTTTAAATTCGTTTTGTATTTCGGTATTGGTAATACCATCATAAATATTACCTAAAAGATATTTTTTATCACCTACGAACTGGTGACAAGGGTAAATATCGCCACCCGGTGTGACTGCAACGTATTCTGTACCAGAGCCACAACCTGAAATTCTCTTGTAAATACAAGGTCCATGCTTTAAGTCGAGCATATAATGATAAAAAGTTATTGGTTTACCTGCTCTTTCTCGTTTTATCATTTCTTTTGCGAGAAGTTCATATTGTTCAAAAAGAACTGGTAAATCTTCTTTTGTTAAAGCACTTTTATCAGTAGGTGCACAAACAACCGGCTCCATACTTAGTTCTGTAAAGCCTAAATCTGCCATATGAAGTATATCTTTTGTAAAATCTGTATTTTCGTGAGTAAACGTACCACGCATATAATAATTTTTATTACCCCTGCGACGTACAAACTCCTGAAATTTAGGGACGATTATATCATAACTGCCGTTACCTTTATAATCTTTTCTTAATCTGTCGTGAACTTCTTTTCTGCCGTCAAGACTTAAAACAACGTTGCTCATTTCTTTGTTTGAAAATCCAATAACGTCGTCATCAATTAAAATTCCGTTTGTCGTAAGAGTAAAACGGAAATTTTTATTGTGAATTTTTTCTTGCTCTCTTGCATACTCTACAAGTTTTTTCACAACGTCCCAGTTCATTAAAGGTTCGCCACCGAAGAAGTCAACTTCTAAATTATGGCGTGTGCCCGAATTAGCAATAAGAAAATCGAGTGCTCTTTTACCTGTTTCAAAATCCATTAAAGCTCTTTCACCATGATATTTACCCTGACTTGCGAAACAATATTCACAGTTAAGGTTACAAGTATGAGCAACGTGAAGACACATAGCCTTTAAAACAGTATTTCTGTTTTTAAAATCGAACGCCATATCTTCATAAGTATCTGGTGTAAAAAGTTTTTTATTATCTTCTAATGACTTAATATCTTCGAGACATTGAGAAATATCTTCATTAGTTAAATTCTCTTGTGGGTATTTAGAAATTATTATATCCAGTATTTCTTTTTCACTTTTTTCTTTATAAAGCGAAATTATATCAAACGCAATTTCATCAACTACGTGAACTGAACCGCTACAAGTATCAAGCACAATATTGTAGCCATTGAGTTTATATTGGTGTACCATTGTTCCTCCATAATAATTGTGGCTACTGCAAATTTGCAGCAGCCACATTTTAAAAACATTTTAAATTAGTCGTTGCAAGAATTTTCGCACTGTTGGTTAGCAACACCACAAGATGTTTTGCAAGCTGATTGACAAGATGTCTGGCACTCGCCACAGCCACCATTTTCTGTGCTCTTAACAAGGTCTCTTGTTTCAATTGTCTTAATTCTTTCCATTTTCAAAAACTCCAATCGTTTATTATTTTAAATTCATCGTTTAGAGTATATCACATAAAATGCGATAGGTCAATATAAAATTATATCTCACCGAATACTTTAGTAATTAACTTCTCACCAAGAATTTTCTTAGCAAGTGGCATACCGTATTTGAATGCTACAACTGCCAAGATACCGCCGATAATACCAACTATTGTACCAACGATAACGTCTGTTGGGTAGTGAACGTGAATGTAAACTCTTGAGAAACCAACAAGTAAAGCAAGAATGAAAATCGGAATACCAAATTTTTTGTTCGCTTTAATAAGAAGTGGTGTTGCTGCACCTAATGAAGATGAAGTGTGACCAGATGGGAATGAGAAGCTGTGTGGTCTTTCAACTAAATTAGGGTAAATAAACTCGCCTGGCCAACCATCAAAGTTAAATGGTCTTGGTCTTTCAAAGATTTGTTTAAGAACAAGGTTATTGATACAACTTGCAATACCTAAACCTAAAATAACGAGTACACCTAATTTTCTTGTTTTCTTGAATATGCAAAGAATTAAACCTAAAGCAATCCAGAAAATACCGTCATCACCTAAGTGAGTAATAAATACCATAATCGCATCGAGAACAGGATTCCAGAGTTTTTCAACTAATTGGAACACAGACCAATCGAAACTGGTAAAACCTGCAAAAATATCCATAATTTTGCCTCCTAAAATAATATGAATTAATTTTACACTTTACTGTATAAAAAGTCAAGAGAGTTTACGCTTTAATTTATTAAAGAGCGGTGTCAAGCGTGTTTTAAATATTGTAAACATAACATCATACAATACAAAAACCAAATTAAACATAATTGCAAATAAAGGAATTGTAAACTTACCAAAATCTTCATCTAAAAACGGTAATTTGAAAACGAACGTTACAATTAACCCGATTATTACAATCGCAACATTGAACGAAACTAATTTAACAACCCAAGAAAGCGCTTTTGGTAGTTTTTCAAAAACCGGTTTTAATAATGGATAATACCCGAAAAACAAAGTGTAATTAAGGGCAGTTTCTTTATCGGTTAAAAGAATGAACGAAATAAAACTTGTTACAAAAAACACACCAAGCGCCCATTTTTTGCCGATTATTTCGTTAACTGCAAACACAATTCCACCAGTTACTATCGGAATTACGTACATCATAGACGGCATTATGTTTGTGAGTAGCATTATAACCACCGACAACGCTGAAACCATACCGCTGATGGTTGTATATCTCGTTTTTTTCATATCAGTCAACTAAAGTAACTGTTTCGGTATATGTAGCAGAAGCAGGAACACTTTCAAATATATTTGTAGTTTCATCACCAAATTCAATACATTCTACATATTCATCGGGAATATAACGAGACGAAAGGTCTGCTTCAGTGATAATATTCTTATCCTCTGTTTCATAATCCTTATAAATGTCGTAGAAACCGACAGTACCATTTGATGAAATTTTAATATAATTGAATGGGAAATAGAAGTCACAACCGAATTCTTCGTTTGTTGCATCGTTTTCAAACTCTATTAATGATGTACCTATATAGCAGTAAACATCCTTGCCATTCATATTACGGAGATGTGAATTAAGCCCATATATTTTAAGCTCGCCATTCTCCGTAAGCTCCGCCGCCAAATCTATTGAATCCTTGTAGGCATCCTCATCAAAATCCACTATTTTAACATCATTCTCATCATAAAGTGTTAAAGCGAAATCTATCTCATTATCCAAAATATAGTTCCCTGGAAAGCTAAAATCATCCTGCCATTCATCAGTACTGGAATCATAATATTCATCATGTGAACCATAATATTCAAAATACATCTCAGCAATATCTATAGTAAGGCAATCGTCAACCTTGTCAAATGTTGCACCATCAACATAAGTACGAAGTGTGAAGTTATGAATAATTAAATCTTCACCCACAGTAACTTCTTCACTGAAAGCAGACTCAATACCTTCAAAGACATCATCAACTGCACTGAATGCGAGGTCTAAAACATTTGCAAAAATATTTATTGCAAAAATAACTATGAGAACAATTGCAACAGGCTTAAACTTTTTCTTGCCGTTTTTATCCTGTTCGATAAATGCTTTTTTCGCAATTTTCTTTACATCTTCTGCACCTTTAATATTTGCTAAATCGTTTATATCAAATTTCTGACTTGCATCAGTTTTTGGGGCTTTCTCATAATCATAAGTTTTACTTTTGTGCTCTTCAGCAGCGGTTCTGTAATCATTAGCTCTGAAATATTTATCATCAGGCAAATGTGTTGAGTGGTCGCAATGTTTGTTTGAAACCGCACCACAATGTGGACACATATAGTCCTGCTCATTTACAACTACTTTACCGCAACTATCACATTTATGCATAATTCTTCCTCCCGTTCAAAAGAGATTTATTTTAATATAACCTCGTGACCTGTTCTTGCTGATTCGTAAATAGCATCAAGAATTCTCATTAACTGAACGCCGTCTTCACCAGGTGCTCTGCAAGGTACATTATTAAGTGAGCAATCTACAAAGTGATTGATTTCACCTGCGAAAAGACCGTCAAAGCTTAACGATGTATCTTTATCAAAAGACATATTTACAAGGTAGCCTTGCTCATCTGTAAAGATTTCAACGCGTGGGTCAAGCTTTGCACCTGCTTTTGTACCAAAGAATTCAATATCTCCTTTTGGTTCTTTGATGTTAAGTGAAAATGATGCTTCAACAGAAAGAACAAGACCATTATCAAAACGAATCATAGCACTTGCTAAATCTTCAACATCACAAATATCATTTTTGCCTGCTGAAACTGAGTTGTAGCCCTTGCCACCTTTTATATCAGGACGATTAAAGAGTTTCTGAAAAGTAGCGCCATAAACTGAAACAGGCTTTGGATTACCGCAAAGGTAACGAACTAAATCTATAACGTGAACACCTAAATCTATAAGTGGACCACCACCTGAACGTGATTTATCACCAAACCAACCACCAGGGTTACCGTTTCTTCTTAAATATGTAGCTTTAGCGTAATAAATATCGCCAAAGTAACCAGCATCAATAAAATCTTTCATTACGTCAGCATCGTTACCATATCTTCTTACGAAACCAATCTGAAGAAGTTTGTTATTTTTCTTTGCCGCTTCAAGCATTTCTTCTGCTTGTTTTGTATTCATAGCCATTGGTTTTTCGCAAAGAACATTTTTACCGGCATTAAGCGCTGCAATTGTACATTCTGCGTGAGCACTATTCCAGGTGCAGACACTTACAATGTCAATTTCAGGTAAAGCTTTTAACATTTCATCTTTATCTAAAAAGCATCTTTCTTTAGGAACACCATACTTTTCTGCCATTAAGTTAAGTTGTTTTTCGTTAATATCACAAAAAGCATAAAGCTCAACATTTTCGTTTTTCTGATATGCCATAATATGCTCGTTACTGATGCCACCAGTACCGATAATCGCTGCTTTTAATTTTGCCATAACAAAACACTCCCGAAAAGAAATTTTTATACAAAATAATAGTATCATTTTTAAGAAAATTTTTCAATAGTTATATAGACAATAAACTAAAAAAAGAATATAATTATGTAAAAATTTCTTTGTAGGAGAAAATTAATATGAGTTATTTATTTGAAATGCATCTTCATACAGACGAAGTAAGCAGATGTGCTTCAATTCCAGCTAAACAAATTGCAGAATTATATCTTGCAACAAATTACAACGGAATTGTTGTAACAGACCATATGAATAGTTCTGCTTTTTCTAAAGAACCTTATAAAAATGCAAGTTGGGATGAAAAAGTTACACACTTTTTAGAAGGCTATAACATTTTAAAAGAAGAATTAAAGAACAAAATGGTTGTTCTTTTAGGTATGGAAATCAACTTTTATGAAAGCGAGAACGATTATTTAGTTTATGGCGTAACAGAAGAATTTTTAAGAAGTAATGGCGATTTAATGGCATATTCGCCAGAAGATTTTTCTGTTCTCGCAAAAAAGAATGGTCTTTTATTTTTACAAGCGCACCCTTTCAGACGTTGGCTTACTGTTGAAGATTGGGAAATTCTTGACGGATATGAAGTATTCAACGGAAATCCACGTCACCATTCTTCAAACCCTATTGCAGAGGCTTGGGCAAAATATCACAACAAAGATATTGTTGTAGCTGGTTCAGATTTTCACGAGATTGAAGATTTAGCACACGGCGGTGTTATTTTCGAGAATGAAATCAAGACTAATGAAGACCTTGTGAGAGAACTCAAAGCGTTAAATTACACTCTTTATAAGACGGATTTTAAGCATACGAGATAACAGTTTTTAGGTGTTAGGGGTTAGGTGTTAGATAATGCATAGAGAATTAATAAAAAAATTTAGATTAATCAGTCTTTTATTAGTTGTAGCACTTCTTTCTGCTTGTGGTGGGAATCCAAGTAACGTTGTTACTGAAACAACTACTACTTTTCCCACAGAAACCACCACACAGAGCGTACCGACTGAAATTGTTACAACTGAAAAAACCGAAACAACTACTGAAACGATTGTTTCTGACAATACAATCCCCGACTATTCTGGTTCTGCTTACGTTGTTTTAAACAACAATAAACCTACGTTCACAGAAAGTGAAATTACTACAAAAGCATTTGAAAAATACTCTCAGTTAGATTATTTAGGCAGATGTGGTGTAGCCTTCGCTTGTTTAGGTATTGAAACAATGCCCACAGAAGAACGTGGCGAAATTGGTATGATAAAACCTACTGGTTGGCACCTTAAAAAGTATGACTGTGTTGACGGTAAATATTTATATAACCGTTGTCACCTTATCGGATTCCAATTGTCAGGTGAAAATGCAAATGATAAAAATCTTATAACTGGTACAAGATATTTAAACGTTGACGGAATGTTACCATTTGAAAATATGGTTGCCGATTACATTGACGAAACAAGTAACCACGTTATGTACAGAGTAACGCCCGTTTTTGAAAATGAAAACCTTTTATGTAAAGGCGTTAAAATGGAAGCCTATTCAGTTGAAGATGACGGTAAAGGAATTTCATTTAACGTGTTCTGCTACAACGCTCAGCCATATATAAAAATTAATTATAAAACTGGTGAAAGTTATTTAATTGTAACACCTACAACCAGTCCTGTCACACAAGAAAACACAACTACAGAAGAAAAGCTTGGGAAAACTTATATTTTAAACCTCAACACGAAAAAGTTTCACTACCCAGCTTGTTCTGCTGTCAATAAAATATCCGAAGAAAACAAAGAAGTTTTCAAAGGTGATAAAAATGAGCTCATTTATGGTGGATATTTTCCTTGTGGAATTTGTAACCCGTAAACGTAGCAAGGAGAAAATATGAATTTTGATTTTTTAAATACAAACGGCAAGGTTGCGTTAGCACCAATGGCTGGCGTTACTGACAGAGCATTCCGTGAACTTTGTATGAGTTACGGCGCTTGCTATTGTGTTACCGAAATGGTGAGTTCAAAAGGACTCACACTCAATGATAAAAAAAGTAAAGAGTTATTGAGCATTACAGAAACTGAACGCCCTTGTGGTGCCCAGATTTTTGGTAATGACCCCGAGACTATGGCAAAAGCGGCTATTAAGACAATGGAATTCGAGCCACAGTTTATAGATATAAATATGGGTTGTCCAGCGCCAAAGGTTGCCGCTTCTGGTGGCGGTGCTTTACTTATGAAAAGCCCTCTGCTTGCTGAAAGAATTGTAAAGGCAGTTGTAGGTGCAGTAGATATTCCAGTAACCGTAAAAATGCGTGCCGGTTGGGACAGTAACACAATAAATGCAGTTGAACTTGCAAAAAGGTGTGAAGATGCAGGTGCTAAAGCAATTACAGTTCACGGCAGAACAAAGGTGCAAATGTACTCCCCGCCTGTTAATATTGATATTATAAGAGAAGTAAAAAAAGCAGTCAGCGTACCGGTTATTGGTAATGGCGATATTATTGACGGCAAGACTGCCGCAAAAATGCTTGAAGAAACTAATTGCGATTTAGTTATGGTTGGTCGTGGTGCTTTCGGTAGACCCTGGGTATTTAAACAAATCAACGCTTATTTAGAGCACGAAAGAATTTTACCCGAACCACCGGTAATTGAAAGAATGTTAATAATGCTCAAACATATAGAGAAACTTTGCGAATATAAAGGCGAAAGAGTCGGCATAAGAGAGGCAAGAAAACACGCCGCCTGGTACACAAAAGGACTCAGAGGCGCAGCTGAATACAGAGCAAAAATGAGTTCAATTGAATCTTTTGACGACTTAAAAAATATTGCTGGTGAATTTATAGAATTATCACTAACAACTAACAACTAATTACCAATATTTGTGTAATGAAATTAAACACCCCGTATGTTACTATGTAAAGGCATTACTTTTTTCGGTAATGCAAAAAATAGTAAATACGAGGTGTATTTTTATGAAACGAACGTGTAGTTTAATTTTAGCATTAATTCTTTCAATTACTTTGATTAACAGTATCACTATGAATGCAAGTGCAAGTAGTACAGTTTATGGTGTCGGTAAAGTTACAACACAATCCACTTCACTTAACGTAAGAAAAAGTGCTTCTACTTCATCAAGTATTGTTACAACGTTAAAACGAAATTCACTTATTACACTTATAAGCAAAAATGGAAATTTCTGGTACGTGAAATATAGTGCTTCGGGCTATGGTTATTGTAGTGCAGATTATATTACAGTAACTTCTACTGACGTTAAAATAGTTAAAACCACAAGTGGTAACCTAAACGTAAGAAGTAGCGCTTCAACGAGTGGCACAATTCTCACAAGACTTCCGAGTGGTACAAAAGTGCCTGTTATTTCTACTTCAAATGGCTGGAGTAAAATTCTTTACAATGGTAATAAAACAGGTTACGTAAGTAGTTCTTATTTAGTAACTTCTACTTCTAATAATACGACAACAACCTACAAAGCAATTTCGCTTTCAGGTGTACCGAATTTTAAACAGACTGACTCCCGCTGGGCGAATGTTACCTTAGGTAGTTCAGGCCAGAGTATTGCAAAAATTGGTTGTGCTACAACTGCAATTGCAATGCTTGAAAGCAAGAGAACTAACACTACAATTTACCCACACAATATGGCTAAAAAGCTCTCATATACTTCTGGCGGTGCAGTTTATTGGCCGTCGAATTACACTCAAATCACAACTTCCAGCGGTTACCTTACAAAAATTTATAATCTTTTAGAGCAAGGCAAACCAGTTATTGTTGGTGCAAAAAAATCTAATGGCGGTCAGCACTATGTTGTTGTAACTGGTGTTAAAGCAACTAACTCTTTAACAACATCTGCATTTTATATTAACGACCCAGGCTCTAACACAAGAACAACTTTAAATCAGTTCTTTAATTCTTACCCTTACTTTTATAAAATGCTGCATTATTAAAAAAACATCCCATACAAGTCAGTAACTTGTATGGGATGAAATTGTTTTAATTAGTAGAATTTTCTTTCCACTGTGCGTAAAGAATTACTTCACTCTTGCCGGTTTCCTCAACGGGCGTAAAGTATTCACAATCACTGTATGCAACACCTGAACCATCTTTTTCGGTATTCCAGCCGACAAAGCTGTATCCGTCACGAGTGAACTTATTCTCAAATAACCGCATAACACTTGCATAACGGTCATGAATCTGGTTTTGCATTGAACCTGTACCACCATTAACATTGAAGGTAATTTCTGTGTAATCTTTGCTCCAGTATGGTGACATTTCTAATGAAGTTTTATTTTTATCAAAGAAGCCAACGACACCCTCACCATATCTACCGTAAACTAACTGTAACGGCCATTCACAATGAATAGGATAGTTACCAGGGCCACCTGAGCAGTCATTAAATACCCAACCTGCTATTACACGATTTGCATAAGCAAAATCGAGCTCAGGCAAGCTTATTTCATCACCGTAATTATAAGTCTTTGTTACAGTAGTACCTGTTGCACCGCTATAGCCGCTATACTTATTACCACAGTAGAACGTAATGGTAATTTCAATCGGTTTCCAGTTTGCAAAAAGAGTTAAACCGCCGACTGGCATTGTAACTGATTCATTATATGACGCATTTTCAAGTGTCCAATTTTCAAATGTATAACCAGCAGCTTCCGGAATCGTTACATTTTTGACTGCGTCGGCAAATGTCTGACCGTATTTCACAGAAACAGTAACGCTCTGGAATGAGAAGTTGCCAACCTCTTTACCTACAACACGTTCTTCGCCTGTTTCCTCATCAATCTCTTTTATATCAACCATAGTTTTAATAGTTGAGTTATTGAAATCGAATACAAGGTCATAGCTATTTCTTGTGTAGTAAAGCTTTAATACAGTGTTACCATTTGCATTTACTGTTGCCGTCTTAACATTAAGAGTGTTGTTACTGTCAAATGTAAATCCGTCAACTGTTATTGCAGAAGCGTTCACAGTTGAATTTGTAACACCTGTAAAGTTCTGTGTTTTTGAACTATCAAGAACAAAGTTACCAGTTAAATCTTCAAAATAGTGTTCTACCTTGTAAGCAGTGCTGTTACCTGCAACCCATTGTGCATAAAGTGTTACTGTACCACTTACAGCAAGATTTAAAACAGCTTCCTGGTCAGCGTAGTTAACACCAGTACCATCCGCTTTTGTATTCCAACCATTAAATACATAGCCTGTTTTTACAAAAGCGTTTGATTTAAGCGTTGTACTATTGCCATATACAAAGTTCTGACTCTGCATTGTACCGCTTGTTGCACCATTACCGTTAAATTCTACTGTGTAATTTGCAGCAGTCCAGATACCACTTGTTTTTGCATAAAGTGTTGCACCAGCAGTTGACATTTTGCCATATTCAACATCGAGCCAACCAGTTAAAGCATAACCAGAGCGGGTATTATCCTGATTAAAGGTAGTTGGTGCTTTAATTGTATCACCGAATTTTACCTTTGTAGTAGCAAGAACTGTTGAGCCGTCGTAACTCATCCATTTTGCATCGTAAGTATTTCTTGTGTAATAAAGTTTCAATGTAAGATTATCATCAGAAGTAATTACACCGCTACTTACACTACCACTTACATTTTTATTGACTGTGAAGCCAGTAAATGTAATTTCATCAGCATTTACTGTTGAACCAAATGGTGCTTTGTCAGTTTCTGTCTGAGTAAGTACATAAGTACCATCTAATTGCTCAAGATAATACTCTGTTTTGTAGTTGTACGGCTCTGCTTCCCAGAGAGCAACAAAAACAATATCTTCATCCGAATAAATTTCATCACCTGAAATATAGTATTCGGTATCTATTAAAGTTTTTGTTTCATCGCCTTTTAAGTAGAAGCCTTTAAAAACATAACCTGTCTTTGTAGCCGAGAAACTGTCTTCATATTCAAACAAATAGAAAGGAACACCATATTTATAGCTTGATGTGTAAGTACCACGAAGAATACCGCCATCTAATTCAAATTTAATATTGTGTTTGTTTCTGTAATAGTGATAATTTAAAACTGTTGAACCATCACCTGAAATTGTTACGTCACATTTTTCAGGTGAAGTATAACCTTCATAAGCTTTAACTTCAGGTTTTACTTTTGTATCAGTAGTACCAGTAAGTTTTTCAGTTTCTGTTTCACATTCGGCAGAAGTAAAGCTGCCGTCTACGTCCTCACGGATATGCTTTACAACGTAAGGTGTGTCATCATTTGCTTCATAAACTGCGCTGAAGTAAAGCATAAACTCACCCATTGTATATTTTTCACCAGGTAAATAAACTTTTTCATCACCGTAGCCAAGAGATTTCCAGCCGATTAACGTGTAACCTGCTTTTTTGAACTCCTCGCTATCTGACTCAGCCGGAATTGTAAATTCTTCACCCTGATAGTGATAATCGAGCTCGGTATTATTCCACCATACCTGCTTGTAATTAGGTTTGTAATATGCAGAAAGGCTTATATAATCCAATGCATCTATATGAGTTTTTTCATATTTAACAGGCTCATCATTTACAACTGCAGCAGCAGAGCAATGTGAATACCACGTGCTTTCAAACAAGCTTTCATCCTGCGGCGCTAATATGCTGTAGTCAATTCTTGTACCTGCAGGAGCAGTATGAACTTCAGTGTATGAAGGCTCCTTACTGAACGTTCCGTCCGAATTCTGAATAAAGTAATTAACTTCAAATTCAACCTCGTCTGCTTCCCAGATTGCGTAATACTCTACTGACTTATTCTCAGATACAGAAATAGTCTCCGGTAATTCTATAATGCCTGAGGAGCCATCCTTTGTTAAAGACCAGCCCTTAAACGTGTAGCCCGGAATTTCAACCTCTGCGTAATCAGGCACTTGTAATTCCTGACCGAATCTAAGCAGCTTGGTTTCTGATATCTCGTCTTCTCCGAAATACTCATAATCAGGATTGTTTGCATAGAAGGTTACTCTGTATTCATCACGGTTGTAATAAATGCAAAGATTTGTGCTTCCGTCACCGGCAATATAAGTGCCGTAATCGGTATACATAATACCATCAGCAATTTCTGCTGTAAAGTTAACAGGGAATTTTGAAATATCGTGTGTAAAGCCTTCCTTAGACAACACCTCTTCAAGTCCGATTCTGTCACCGGTTTTACCTGTTTTCTTCACCTCTTCATAAACCTCATAAACTGATGGGTCATCTACTGACGCAACTAAATGAGTAATGGTGAAAGGTGTGTCTGTTCTTTCAACGTATATCGGAGTTAATCCGATTGGCACATCCGGCATTTTTACACCCTCAAGGCAATTAACCTCGTGAAGCATTTTGCCGTCATATTCAGGAAGAGCAGCACAGCTTATTTGCCAACCGAAGAAATCGTAGCCCGGCTTTTGGTCATCATAATTTTCAAGTGCAGGAAGCTTTGAGCCCTCTATAAACCATCTTGTTCTGCTATCATCAGGAGAGCCGAATTTTTCACCGTCTTTGTATATTATGGTAAACGGTTCATAATATTCTACCTGCATTGATGGCTCTGTCTTTTTCCAGGTTAAATTAAAAATAACTGTTAAAGGCTCTTTTGTAAACGAAGCAGTTTTGCCCGTATAAGTAAATCTTGCCTGTGTGCTTAACTCAATATCACTATCCTCGGGATTTACCGTAATTGAGCCTGTGCTTTTATCGTAAGAGAATTTAGGGTTAGTCAAGGAAACGGCAAAATTTTCCAATCCCTTAATAACGTCCTCTGTTTTACCCGTAAGAACGTTCACCTTGCGCATTCTGAGGTTATAAGGAGATATGGTAACGGTTTTTGTATTGTAAATAGTTTGTGAAAACTCAGGAGCTACCACGGACACTATATTATCTGCATTACCTGAATTCCACAGCTCAAGCTCGCCCTCGTACAAGTGAACTCTGAACGAAGCTAAATCAAGCAGAACACCGCCGAATAAGTCTAAGTCTACGTAAAGACCTATTGCTGCATATAAGGCACCGCCTGATTGAACGTTGTGCTTATTGGTCTCTCCATTCCAATCGTAATGGAAATAGAAGAAGCCGTAAAGGTCTAAGTAAACACCAACCTCTATCATAGCACCAAGGTTATCAATCTTAACGCTGATAAGACCAATTGAGAAGGTTACTCTGATACCTGCACGAAGTCCTAAGTTACCCATAATAAAGAAGTTGAAATTAGTATATGGGGTTTGCTTATCTACAACGCTTGCAGAGCCCTTTGCATCGAACATATTGAGTGTAAAGCTGTATTCCTTTACACTTAATGCTTCGAAGGAAACACCCATTGTTATATTGAGTTTAGCACCAAATACAAGTTCAACGTCTAAAACGTAGTTAACAATGTGTGTTTTAGGGTCAACGTAGCCTTTATTGTGATACAAGCGTATTGCTAAAATATCTACGTAGTCAATTTCTCTTTCGAGCATTTTGGAATACTCATTTATAAGAGAATTTTCTTCATCAACATTAAAGAACGAAACATTTCCGTCTTTAAGCATATTATTAAGCTTGGTTGCAATATTACTTGCAGATGAGAAGGTACCATCCTTCTTTTCAACAAGCTCATTCCAGAAATATGATTTCTGGTGATATTTCTCTGTATAAACTGATGCAACTGCACCAACACCTGTGTAAACGCCCATATCAAAGCCGGCATTTACAACAACGTCTTTAATCCACCAAATAATTTTTGCACAGTTACCCCACTTAATATCGGCAGAGAAGCGTGTATTGAACTTAACCTCCTGCTCAAAAGTAACGTAAAGGTCAAGGTAAAAGCTTTCTACAACTCTGAGGCCGTTTTCAACAACATCAATACCTACAGGAATTGTAACGCCAAAAGCAACTCTTAAGCCGGTACCCTTGTTTATCTGGGTTACCTTTTTAAGCTTTGTGGTTATATCTGCTCTTATGTCAGGTGGGTCAAGTCTTACCATATAAGAAAGATTACCCGCTTCAACATCCATACCAAAGAGTTGCATCTGGTCAGCGCTTAAATGATATTTTTTACCAAAAACAACTTTTTCATCGACACCAAGTTTATTCTGTAAAATATATTGTGCAGATTTTTCAGCAAAACCACTTTCTTCTGCCTGCTCAATAATCTGCTCCTCTAATTTTTCTACCTCTTTTTCAGGAAGAACCATATCAACACCATTAGTTTCGTATGTTGAAAGAGCATTTTTGAGTTCATCTACAGTAACAGGTTTTACTGTAACAACTGTAGTTTCAACACCTTTTTTAACACCAGTAATTTCATAGTAATCAGCAGCTTCGGCTTCACCGAGAACACCCTCGTAAAGTGCAATAAAATCACCAACGTTAGCTTTTGTATCGCCGTTTAAAACCTGTTGATCTTCAAAATATGTAAAATCAAGAACGTCGTTGTCTAAGGTGAAGGTATTTTCATTATTATCCTTATCGGCGTGCTTTGGAACAGGTAAAACATCAGGTAAGAAAACAACATCTTCTGCTTTTGCAGATTTGTAAAAATATTTATTACCTTCAATTGAAGTAATTTCAACATAGGCAACGTCACCGTCGACTACAGTGTTTTCTTCGGTATTGATTTTGCCGTCGTGTATGGCAATTACATCGCCTACCGAAATATCATTACCGCTATATGTAAATACACCAGTAGCAGAATTATCCTTCATAGCAACGCTGCCATTTGATTTTGAAAGTGAAATTGTATAAAGACCTGTTGCTCCTTCCATATCAAAACCAGAAACTTCATCTGTTTTTATGAATTTAACATCATCGTCTATTTTAAGATTACTTTCTTCTTTGCGTGTTGTAAAAATATTATAAAAACGAATTTCTTTCTTCTGAACTTCGCCATCATAAATAAATAACACGTAATCATCATCTGCAGGAATTATTCCATCAGCAGTTATACCTTTTTCACGGTCTATAGCAGAAAGTTGATATGTTTTACCCGCTTTTAATCCGCCTTCTGGTAAAACTGTATAAGTACCATCACCATTATCATCAACAGTAAACGGAACTGTAATATTACCATCTGTAATTGAAGTGAATAAAACGCCATTTTTTACTGACTCCAAATTTGGTGCTTTTACAGTGATTTTATGTGAAGTCTCTGCATCTAAAGCAGAAACATAGTTAAGACTACCCTCTTTTGCTGCTATAGGGTCTGTGCTCTTTACCATTTTAGGATAAAGTGTAATATTTTTCTTAACTACATCATCAGTACCAGCAAGAAGTGCAAGGTCACTGTCATAATACCAACCAGCAAAAACATAGCCATCTCGTGTAGGGAGTGGCATTGAGTAAACCAACTCACCAGAATCAACAAGTTGTGCTTCTGGAAGAATGGTTACCTTTTTGTCCTCTTCTGACATATTGTCAGGGTAAGCAAAAGTGACTTTGCGATAAACTTTTACATCGGTATTATCACTATCTGGACCGTTGTTCGAGTTACCATTTGAGCCACCATTTGATGATGGTTTGTTTATTGGTGAATTCGTAGGTTTTTTGTCATCTGAACCCCAGATATTTTCAATCCACAAATCGCCATCAGAAATATCATCCTTTTCATCATTTTTGTCCGACTTATCATCTTCTTCATCTATTTTGTCAGTGTTGGTCTGAACGTTTTCTGTTTCGTCAATCGGAGGAACAGTTTCATTCTTTTTACAACCTGTTAAAACAGATGTAAACATTGTAAGCATAGTACATAAAACAATCACTAAACTTAAAATGCGTTTGGTCGTATGTTTCATACTTTCATCTCCAAATTATTTTTAGGAAATTCGCCACCCTACATTTTACTACTTATATTTTTATATGTAAATATTTTCTATAAAATTTCTACATATCACACAAAAAATTTTCATTCAATCAAATAACAAAACTACATCCTCTCACTTATAGAAAGAATGTAGTTTTGTTATTTAATATTTAGTTACAATCAAAATGCAGCCTTTATAAAATTCCAGATTCCGCATTACGAATTATCTTTGTACTCGTCCGCTTGCGTCACCGCCTGCCAATTTCTCAACTTCAGCAACTGAAACTCTGTTGTAGTCGCCTTCGATTGAGTGTTTTAATGCAGATGCTGCAACTGCGAATTCAATAGCATCCTGTGTTGATTTACCTGTAAGTAATGCATAAATAAGACCGCCACCGAATGAGTCGCCACCGCCAACACGGTCAGTAATATGAAGATGATAAGATTTTGAGAAACAATAATTTTCGCCATCATAGAGCATACCAGCCCAGTCGTTATCTGATGCTGAAATTGATGAACGTAAAGTAATTGCAACCTTTTCAAATCCGAATTTATCTGCTAATTGTTTAGCAACAGATTTGTAACCTTCGTGATTTAATTTACCGCCGTAAATATCTGTATCTTCTGCTTCAATACCAAATACGTCTTTTGCATCTTCTTCGTTAGAAATACAAACGTCAACGTATTGGCAAAGTTCTGTCATCGCTTTTCTTGCTTCGTCTCTTGTCCAGAGTTTACCACGGTAGTTTAAGTCGCAAGAAATTTTAACGCCACGAGCCTTTGCAGCTTTACATGCTTCAAGGCAGATTTCTGTAACGTTTTTGCCTAATGCTGGAGTGATACCAGTAAAGTGGAACCAATCAGCACCTTCGAAGATTGAATCCCAATCGAAATCACTTTTATCTGCTTCCATAATTGCAGAGTGTGCTCTGTCATAAATACAAACAGAACCACGTTGTGAAGCACCTTTTTCAAGGAAGTAAATACCAACTCTGTCTCCACCACGAACGATTTTTGTTGTATCTACACCGAATGCTCTTAAAGAGTTAACAGCACCCTGACCAATAGCGTGAGCAGGTAATTTTGTAACAAATACACTGTCTAAACCATAGTTTGCAAGTGACACTGCAACGTTTGCTTCGCCACCGCCAAAGGTAGCTTGCATCTGGTCATTCTGGAAAAATCTGTAATAACCGTTTGGTGCAAGTCTTAACATTAATTCACCGAATGTAACAACTCTTTTCATTTATTAGCCCTCCATTTTTTCAAGTGCTTCTTTTACGAAAAAGCTACCGCCGATTGCTTCAACTTTATCAAATGCCAAGAATTCATCGATATTATTTCTGTCAACGCCACCTGTTGGAATAAACTTAACCTGTGGGAATGGACCGGAAAGAGCTTTTAATGCTTTTAAGCCACCGTAAATATTTGCAGGGAAGAATTTAACTGTTGTAATACCTAATTCTAAAGCCTGCATAATTTCAGTTGGTGTAACACAACCTGGATAGTAAGGAATATTTTTTTCTTTACAAATTTCAGCAACTGCTACTGAAAGACCTGGTGACACAATAAACTGTGCACCTGCTTCGAGTGCAGTTTTACATTGTTCTGCATTAATAACAGTACCAGCACCAACGTTCATTGTAGGGTATTTTTCACGTGCATATTTAATTGCTTCTGCCGCACAAGCTGTACGGAAAGTAATCTCTGCACAGTTAATATCTACGTTCTGAAGAGCAGTTAAAATTTTGTCTGTCTCAGACATTTCTTTAATAACAACAACCGGAACGAATTTATCCATCTTAATCACACTCCTGAATATGCTGAGAAGCCACCGTCAATTGGTAAAACAACGCCTGTTATAAAACCTGCGGCTTCGTTATTTACTAAGAATAAAAGTCCACCTTCTAATTCTTCACTTTCGCCGAAACGACCCATTGGTGTTGCGGCCAAAATCTTGCCAGTTCTTGCAGTTGGTGTACCATCATCGTTAAATAAAAGCTTTGCATTCTGCTTTGTTGAGAAGAAACCAGGAGCAATAGCATTAACACGAATACCAACTTTTGAGAAGTGAACTGCAAGCCATTGTGTAAAGTTTGAAATAGCCGCTTTAGCGCCTGAATAAGCAGGGATTTTTGTGAGTGGTGTGTAAGCATTCATTGAAGAAATGTTGAGAATGTTACAACCGTCACGCCCAACCATCTGACGAGCAAATGCCTGAGTAGGAATAAGTGTACCCAAGAAGTTTAAGTTAAATACAAAACCTACGCCGTCTGCCTCTAAATCGAAGAATGATTTTGTATCGGCATCAATATCGCCAATTTCAAAATATTCTTTATCTGTTGTAGCTTTTGGGTTATTACCACCGGCACCGTTAACTAAAATATCACAAGGACCAAAATCTTTTAAAACTTCATCTGCAACGTTGTAGCAGATTTCTTTATTTAAAACGTTACAAGCGTATGCTTTAGCAACGCCACCTTCTGCTATAATTTCGTCTGCATAACCTTTTGCCGCTTCTTCGTTTAAATCGAGCAAAGCAACTTTAGCACCAGCACGAGCTAAAACTTTTGCAAAGTAACTACAAAGAACGCCACCCGCACCAGTTACAACTGCAACTTTGCCTGTTAAATCTGTATTTAAAACATTCTGTTTCATATTATTTATACTCCTTTTCCAATGCTTCAAACAATCCGTTAATATACGTTGCACCTAATGCTCTGTCGAAAAGACCGTAACCTGGTTTACCAGTTTCGCCCCAAATCATTCTTCCGTGGTCAGGACGAACGTAACCTTCGTAATTATTTTCAACAAGTGCTTTTACTATATCGTACATATCAAGTGAGCCACAATCAGAAAGGTGTGCTCTTTCTTCAAATGAACCATCTTCCATAATTTTAACGTTACGTATGTGCATAAATGCAATTCTGTCCATTTCTGCATATTTTCTAATCATTTTTGGGATATCGTTACTCTTTGCGCAACCTAAACTACCAGTGCAAAGGCAAAGGCTGTTAGCAGGACTATCGTAGAGTTTCAAGAATCTGTCAAGATTTGCTTCGTTAGTAATAATTCTTGGAAGACCAAAGATTGGATATGGTGGGTCATCTGGATGAATAGCCATTCTTACGCCACATTCTTCAGCAACAGGAATAACTTTTTTAAGAAATTTTTCTAAATTACTCCAAAGACCTTCTTCACCTATTTCGCCATAAGCGGTAATAAGTTCACGAACTTCTTCTTGTGTGTAACTTGAATCCCAACCAGGTAAATGAATATCGTCTTTTAATGGGTCAAGACCTTTCATCTGTTCCCAATACATAACAAGTGACGTCGAACCGTCTTTTGCTTCTTTGTCAAGCTGAGTGCGTGTCCAGTCGAAAACAGGCATAAAGTTATAGGTAACACACTTAACGCCGTATTTTGCACAACGTCTTATGTTTTCGCAATAAACGTCTAAAAGTTTATCTACATCGCCACGACCTAATTTGATATCTTCGTGAACAGGGATTGACTCAACAACATCAAAAACAAGACCATTTTTATCACAATCGTCTTTAAGTTTTTTAATGCTTTCTTCACTCCACACTTCACCAGGTTTTACGTCGTAAACAGCAGAAACTATTGAACGCATACCAGGAATTTGTGAAATGTACTGAAGTGAAATCGGGTCGTCTTCGCCGTACCAGCGAAATGAAAGTTTCATTTTCATAAGTTTTTCTCCGTTCTATTATTTTAAAATCAAATCAGTTTAATCTCTATTTTCTATTCTCTACTCTCTATAATCAAAAATTGTTTCTCACGCAATTTCTGATTTTCAATTGGATATTACTCAATACCCAATATCATTTTAGCAATTTTATATACGTCACCGCAACCTAAAGTTATTACCAAATCACCTTTTTTGATATTCTGCTTTAAGTAGTCGGCAACTTCAGTGAACTCTGGGAACCACACAGAGCCTTCAATTTCATCGGCTAAATCTTGTGTTTTAATACCAAAAGTATTAATTTCTCTTGAACCCATAATTTCAGTCATTACAACTCTGTCAGCAATAGAAAGTGCTTCACCGAATTCTTTTAAAAGCATTTTAGTTCTGCTGAAAGTAAACGGCTGGAACACTGCCCACACTCTTTCGTAACCCATTTTCATAGCCGCCGAAAGAGTTACTTCTAATTCTTTTGGATGGTGTGCGTAGTCATCGACTATAACCGCACCGTTATATTCGCCTAAAATTTCAAAGCGCCTACCTGCACCTTTAAAATTGTAAAGACTTTGTTTGCATTGCAGGAACGTTGCACCACAATACATACCGGTAGCAACTGCACAAAGTGCATTTAATATATTGTGTTCACCCGGTACGTTAAGTTCTATTTCACCTAACTCGTTACCATCTTTAAAAACGGTGAATTTTGCAAATGCGCCGTGCACCCACTCAAGATTTTTATAATAATAAGTATTTGTAGCATCGCTACCAAACGTAATTTTTTCTTTACCAGTAATTCCCTGAACACTCTTTATAGTATTATCATCATCACCATTAAAAATTATAACTTTTGACATAGAAGCGAATTTTGTAAATGAAGCAATTAAATTATCGAGCGTTTTAAAATACTCCATATGGTCGCAATCTATATTAAGAATTACGCTTACGTCTGGTGATAAATCAAGGAAAGTATCTTTATATTCACACGCTTCGCAAACGAGTGTTTCACTCTTACCAACTCTGCCGTTAGTACCCGTGAGCGGTAATTTGCCACCGATTACTAACGACGGGTCAAAGTCGTTCTCAATAAGTATTTGTGAAATCATAGAAGTAACTGTTGTTTTGCCGTGAGTACCGCAAACGCCAATACAATTACCGTATTTTCTTGTAATAGCACCAAAAAGTTTACTTCTTTCAAAAGTTGGAATTCCATTAACTTTTGCCGCAACTAACTCGGGGTTATCTGGAAGAAGTGCCGCTGTAAAGACTACCATATCGGCACCTTCAACGTTTTCTGCTTTCTGACCTAATACCACTGGAATACCTAAATTACGAATTCTTTTTAAAGTATCTGTTTCATTATTGTCAGAACCAGTTAAATAATAACCTTTTTCGTGAAGAATTTCGGCAAGTGGGCACATACCACTACCGCCGATTCCTATAAAGTGTATTCTTTTTGCATTTTCTAATGCTTGTTCTATATTCATAAGGAAAACCTTCTTAATTTATATATTCAATTTATTATACTACATTTTTTTATAAAAATAAACCACTTTTACAAAATTTTCACATAAATCCACTGTATTTCTTTAAAGTTTTTAGCAAAATTGCTCCAAAAACACCACAAGAAATTACTTCACCTATTCCGACAGTTAAAAAGAAATACCAATAGGTGCCTTCTAAAGAATAGACAAAAAGAAGTACAAACGGCACTATTATTGCATTTGATAAAATCGGTGGAATAACTGCCAACAAGTTGTGTTTTCTTAAAAGGTATGTAAATATAGCACCAATTAACGTTGCAAGACTGCCGAAAACAACGTCCCACAAAGCACAACCCGTAAGAATATTTGCTAACACACAACCTATAAAAAGACCGGGAATTGCATAAGGTGTAACAACGGGCATTACTGTGAGAATTTCTGAAAGCCTTACCTGAATTGCACCACTTGCAAGACCTAAACTATTAGCAAGATAGGTTAACACAACGTAAAGTGCAGCAACAACTGCACCCACCGCTATACCGCGGATTTTCTTTTGATTTTTCATTTTTATCACTCCATAGTTTTGATTTAGAACGTAAAGTTCAAGTGAGGATGGTTTCGAACTCACCATTATTTATTTTATCATTTTTAGAAAATAAAAACAACAATTATATTGACTTATTCTTGTAAAATGTTATTATTTAATTGTACTATTTTTGGAAAGGTTGATTTTTATGATTAACGTTACTGTATGGAATGAATTCCGCCACGAAAGAGAAGATGACGAAGTTAAGGCAATTTACCCTACCGGTATTCATAATTGCATTAAAGATTTTTTAAAGAAAGACGAAGAACTAGACGTTCGCACCGCAACTCTTGATGAAGAAAACTGTGGTCTTTCAGACGACATTCTCAATTCAACAGACGTGCTTATCTGGTGGGGACATTGTCACCACGATGAAGTGCCAGACGAATTAGTTGAGAAGATTTATAACAGAGTTATGTGCGGTATGGGCTTTATTGCCCTTCACTCTGCACATTTTTCAAAACCTTTTAAAAGACTTATGGGCTCAACCTGTTCATTAAAATGGCGTGACGGCGACAGAGAAAGACTCTGGTGTGTGCTTCCATCTCACGAAATTGCTAAAGACGTGCCTGAACAGATTGTAATACCAGTTGAAGAAATGTATGGCGAACGCTTTGACGTGCCAACACCAGATGAACTTATTTTCATCGGCTGGTTTTCTGGTGGTGAAGTATTCCGTTCTGGTTGTGCGTGGAATAAAGGTCTTGGCAGAGTTTTCTACTTCCAACCAGGTCACGAAAGCAACCCTACTTACCATATCCCAGAAGTTCAGAAAATTCTCACAAATGCAGTACACTGGGCAAACCCGAATTTTATAGCAAAAGAAATTGAGTGCCCGTGGGTACCATCTCAGGAAGAAGAATATAACAAATAAAAAAAACGGTTTTGATAGTTTTTGCTATCAAAACCATTTTTTATTTGTTTTTTATTTAATTCTTTTCGCTACCACAACAAATCTGCCATCTTCTACATGGTAAGCACAACACGTGAGTGTTATAAATTCGTCACCGAATTCTGCAGTAACGCCTGTATCAAAAACGGACATTTCTTTTATGTTACTATACCAATAATCAAACTCTTCTTGGGTTGTAGCTTCAAAGAATTTATAAAACTTAAACACTTCATCTGATTTATTGAAAACCTGAGAACGAAAAACTGAAACAACTTCGTATTCTCTGTCTTCATATAAAGACGAGAACTTAATAATTTTATGTTCTTTCATATAATCTTCTTTTTCATAGTCACTAAGGTCACCGAACATCTCGCCAGACCTCATAGTGTGACCGTGAATAATAAGATTAGTAGAAGGCTTTTTACCGTTTTCGTAATCAAATTCTTTTGTTCCGACACCAGCAACAGAATCACTATCTAAAACAAGACTACCATTAATATTTTCATTTTTCTCGTAGTCGTGACTCATATAATAATTTTCATCATCTATTAACTGCATTACGGGGTAATCGATTTTTGTGTTTTCAATAGTAAGCCAACCTATAAAATCGTTATTACCTCCATAAAGAGTCTGAAACTTTGGTAAAATTTCATTTTTTACAGGTTCTTTTGTTACTGTTTCTGTCATTTGATTTTTCAGGGCTTCTTGTTGTTCTTCCAAGGCTTTATCGGCAGAATATTCTTTATAAAAATTAACACCAAAACCAATTAACGAAATAACAAATATTGCAATCAGCACGTAAAAAAGCGGTTGTTTTTTCATATTTACAATTCTTATCTCCTTAGTTATATATCTATAGCGGTTTCATCAAGCAAAAACTTTTCAATACCGATATATAATATTCCATCATCATCGTGCCAAGGAATAATATTCTCCCTAACAACAACGATTTTTTTAAACGAGTCACCCACACGCTTTAAAGAGCGTATTTCTTGTTCACGTTTTTCTTCATCAGAAATAGTAAGAGCTGATTGAATATAATATTTTTTGCTGCCTTTGTTTGCAACAAAATCTATTTCTAAATAAGCTCTCTTACTCTTCTTTTCGTCGTCTTTATAACAATATTCAACAATACCTACGTCAACGTTAAAATCACGACAACAAAGTTCGTTATAAATAATGTTCTCCATAATGTGATTTTCTTCTTGCTGACGAAAATTAAGCCGTGCATTACGAAGACCGACATCACTAAAATAATATTTTAAGGGTGAACCTATATACTTTCTTCCTTTAACATCGTAGCGTTCTGCTTTATAAAGCATAAAAGCATCTATGAAAAAATCAAGATATTTACTGACAGTATCATCGCTTATTTTAACTTGTCGTTCACTAATAAACGTTTTTGCAATTTTCCTTGCATTAGTAAGCGAGCCGACTGAAGATGAGACTATATTTAAAATATCGTCTAACACCGATTTATCGTGAAGGATTTTGTTACGTTCTATAATGTCACCAATATAAATTTTATCAAACAAACTCTGAAGGTATTTTACTTTTTCAGCGTGACTTTTTTTAAAAAGAACAAGTGGCAAACCACCATAAGTGTAATATTCTTGCCAGGCATCACGCTTATCACCTTCAAAAGCGTTGTAAAATTCTGCAAACGACAACGTATTCACGCGAATTTCATCACTTCTGCCACGAAACTCGGTAAGAATATCTGACGATAACATTTTTGAGTTGCTACCAGTTACATAGATATCGATATTATCATGTTTCATAAGACCGAGCACAACATCTACAAAACCAATTTTATCTTCAACACCTTCAATATAAGGGTTTTGAATAGTAACAACTTTTTGAATTTCGTCAAGAAAAACATAATAAGTTTTATTATCATCGGTAGTAAGACTACGAATGTATTTTCCAAGTTCAAGGGGATTTCTGTACCTTATATTTTCATCGTCATCAAGTGCAAGACAAATAATGCACTCATCATCTACCCCGATTGATTTCAAATAATCTTTATAAATATTAAACAACAAATAAGATTTACCACATCTTCTTATACCAGTGATAACTTTTACTAAACCGTTTTCTTTTTTATTTATAAGACTTTCGAGATATTTTTTTCTTTCAATCATAAAACGTCTCCACCACTTTAGGTTTTTTTGCGTATTTACTCATTTTACACGTATCATTATATCATACCACAATCCACTCGTCAATATTCACTTTAGGAAATTTTGCGTATTTCTACACTTTACAAAAAACTGCTTGTGATTTCTCACAAGCAGTTTTTTAATTAATCTTCTTTTTTCTTTTTAGAAAGAGCTAATGCACCTAAACCACTGACTGCCATAGCACCAAGCCACAAGGCGCTTGTGCTGATAACACCAGCTTTTGGAACTTCGTCTTTAGAATTGTCGTTTGTTACATTGTCGCTGTCTGGAATAACTGGTACACCTTCAGAAACACCGCCTGAAACACCCTCATTAGAAGCTTCAACATCGCTATAAACAATAGCATAAGTTGAGAAACGGTCTGTTGAGAATGTTAAATACTTTGTTTTTTCGTCATAAGTCGCATCAAGAAGTGTTACGTTATTCTCATCGCCATCGTGATATCTTGCAATCTTATAAACACGTTCTAATGATTTATCAGTATTGATAAGGTCTTCAGGAAGAAGGAATGTAATTTGGAATTCGCCTTTTGTTTTCTCAATATTCTTTTCGTAATCACCAATTTGTTTTACAAGTTGAATATCGATAAATGCACCTAATTTTTGCTCGCCTGCTACCTTATCACGTAAAAATTCTACAATTTGCTCTTTTTCTTCAGTGTCAACCTTATTTTCAAGTTCTTCTACTTTGAGAACTATTTCAAGGTTTAAACCCGAATCGATTAACACTTGTTCTTCTTTAGTAACTTCTATTTTTGAAACAATATTTTCTGTTTCTGTCACTGTAACTGTTGCTGAGAAGCTATTATCTTTATTAACAGGCACTGAAGCTACAAGCTTATCAATATCAGCAAGATATGTGTCACCGCAAGAGCAGGTGTATTCTTTTATACCCTTTTCTGTTGCAGTTGGTTGCTTAATAATTTCACTTGTGTAGCTATGTTCAGAAACGTAAATTGAATCAACATAGCCTGTATCTAAAAGAATCATTTTTACAGGAATTATTTCGTAAGTGTAATGATTTTCACACATACTTGTCAATATGAATTTACCATTTTCATATTTCAATTCACGACTTACACCAATACCATCACAACCTAATAAGAAATAAACCTTTATTTCTTTTGCAGGAGCGTTGTAAAGTGGTGATGATTCAATATCTAATTTACCCTCAGCAAAATAATTTTTTGCTAACTTTTCAGCTTCGGCTAATGTAAGAATTGCAAATCTACCTTTATCATCTTCACCTGTATTTTCGTAATTACCGATATAATCTAAAGCAGTGCAGATAGTAAGTGCCTTATCTACTGCTGAACCTTTAATTACAGAACCTTCTAATTCGTGGAAAGAAGTACCGAAGTATTGCTCTGAATAACCATC
Source organism: Acutalibacteraceae bacterium (assembly GCA_045533655.1). Taxonomy (GTDB): domain Bacteria; phylum Bacillota; class Clostridia; order Oscillospirales; family Acutalibacteraceae; genus DTU089. The sequence goes on along the minus strand of JAZSIE010000005.1, from coordinate 25,435 downwards.
ATAAAGCCAAACTGATGCTTCGTCAAGATTATAAGCATGGTTAAGTATATCGAACCATCTGTTTGAAGAAAGTTTATTACTTTCAAGAATTGTACCGTCCGGTAAAGTAAAGTAAAGAACTATATCTTTATATGCGGTTTCATCTTCATTAATGTTAAGAGCGACAGAAACCATTAATTGACCTTTATCTGTATATAACGTGCCGTCATAAATATTTTCGCCACTCATACCACCGATATAAAAGTCTTTTGCTGTATATTTCGTTTTTGTACCATCAGTAGCAATAGTTGTCAAAACAAATTCGTTTTCACCGCTGATTTCAATATTTTTAATATCATTTTTTACAACTTCAATATCAAAGGTTGTTCTTGCACCTTTATATTCCGCGTACGCTTTATTTTTACCTACAACAAATCTGTCTTCGTATTCCCAACCGCCAAAATTTACTGTAAAATAAGAGCCGTCGACTGCCTGCATATCAGAAACGTTTTTATACGTCTTCTGTGTACCATCTTCATATTTTACAATAAGCGTATAGTTTACGGCATCAGGATAGTAAGTAAAGCCTTCGTTACCTTCTTCGTCATAAACGACGTCGCAATTATTACCTTCAAGAAGTGTACCTTCCGGCACTACTGTAATGCCGGTAATTGCCACTTCTGGTTTTACAATATTGAAAGTATATTCACATTCAAAATTGCCAATATAAACCTTAATCGTGTTTTCGCCGACTTTTAATGGTGAAACACCTTGTTCAACATCAAAGTAAATCCAGTATCCTGAATCATTAACAAACTGCCCATAAGAATAAGTTTTACTTGTACCGTCAGTATAATTTACGGTTGCTTCCGGTAAGGTTTCATCTATATAATACCAGAAAACTTCTTCGTCTTCTGATATCTGACACCAGTAACCATTCTGATTTTCAATTAAATCTTTGGTTGCTTTAAGTGAAATGCTCTTAATAGGATTTTCAATAATTTCAAATGTAAATTCGCCTCTGACACCATTCAACTCAATATAACCAGTGTTTTTACCAACCTTTAAAGGATTCTCGGCATTTTGAAATACGTCGAGGTCATAATCATAACCTAATTCTTCTAAATCGTAATAATTATAGGTTTTCACAGTACCATCCGAGAAAGTAACGGTTACTTTCGGATTAGTATCATAAATATAGTAATGGAAATATGGTTCGCCATCATATTCACCATTCTGGCTGCCATCTTCGTTTTCAATAAGTTTCACTGTACCAACTGCAGTAACTGACTTAATTGGATTTGCAACTATTTCAAATTCAAACGTTGTTTCATAGCCCAAGAATGAAACTGTCCCCTGATGTTTACCAACTGTGAGTTCATTTTCACCTTGATTGAGGGATAAATAGAACTCGTCACAATATTCATCATTAAGTTGTGCTAACGTATATGTTTCAGCCGATTTGCTCTCATCTTTATAATTAATAGTAACTTTTGTTTCATCATTATCTAAAGAGTAGCCATAATCACTCGCTTGCATAGGAGGAGTATTAACAATAATACTTTTTACCGGTGTTTCAACAATGTTAAAAGTAAATTCGCACTCGTGACCTAAAAATGATACTGTTTGTGTATTTTCACCTTTTACAAATTGATTTGAAGGTGATTGGCTATATTTGAATTTAGGACTACTACCAAAACGCTCAGCACACTGTTCGTAAGTGAATGTATCATAGTTGTTATTATTATAAGTAACAGTAACTTTAGGATTAGTATCTTCTAAGTCGTACTCGTAATAACCATCTTGCTGCATTCCACCGAAATTGTAAATTAAATCTTCAGTTGCTTCTAAAGAAATGCTCTTGTATGGGTTTTCAACTAAATTTACATTGAAAGTAGTTTCAAAACCTAAATACACAGCAGTTACTGTATTGGAACCAATATTTAATACAGATGGATAAAAATTCATTTCATAACCTGTTGTTTCAAGAATCTCGTTTTCTAAACCTCTGTAAGAATAAGTCTTAGAAGTACCATCTTTATAATTGACAACTACTTCAATATCTGCTTCAGAAAAATAAACGTAAAATTCTTGTTCTGTCTTGCCTGTTTCTTCATTATAAAAATTATCATAATAACCGTCTATACCTTCTCTGAGACTACTATTTGCAACTACAGAAATACTTTCGACAGGGTTTTCAACGATTGTAAAAGTATAAGTTGTTTCTATATACTCATCTAAACCTAAATTAGCGTTATAACTGCAAGTCATACATACAGTTTTAGTATGAGTACCAGGTTTTAATTCCTTATCACCTGCACCTTGTTCGCACCAAATCGGGTCAGAGAAATAATCAAAATAACCACAATCTTCATCAAAAAACTTAAATTCTTTTGTAGTACCATCAGAAAAAGTTAATTTGATATTTGGTTCAGTTTCATTAAGATAATAGTAATTAAACGGTTCATAGTTTTGAATGTTGTCATATTCCACGTGACAATCAACATTTTCAATAAGCGATTTTGTCGCAGTAAGCTCAACAGCTGTAATAGCTGGCTCACCTTCAGCCGCTAATGCTGTTAAAGGTGTGCTGAACCACACGCCCCACAAGAACAACACCGCTAATGCTAAATACATTGTCTTTTTCATAAAATCATCTCCTAAAAAACAGATAGTTATTCTATCTCATCTTTTATAATAGCATTATTGCTAAGATTTTACAATGTACAGATTTTATAAAATAAGAGTTTTGTTTTTAGTGAAAATTAAGACTGTAAAAAGTGGAGACGAGTCAAAACTCATCTCCACTTTTTTATATTTTAATGCGTTACCGTAATAAGCCCGCAAGTAATGCAGAAGTAAGCAAGGTAAATACATAAAAGAATTGCTCCTTGCCAGCGCATAAATTTTCTTGTAATAAAAGATGGTACGAGTGTTAAAAGTGTTACAACTACGCAGATTGAAATATCTATAGCTGACTGCTCCCAGCTTAAAGCAAGTTCTCCACCGTAAATAAGCGTTGAGAGTGGTAAAATCAACGAAAGATTTATAACATTAGCACCAACTATATTACCAAAAGAAACTGAATACTGCTTCTTTGAAAAAGCTGAAATTGCAGTTATAAACTCTGGTAAAGAAGTGCCTAAAGCTATAACGGTTGTTGAAATAACCCTTTCGCTCACGCCAAAAATTCTTGCAATCTCGCCACCGGTATGTACTAAAAGTTGTGAGCCTAACACCATAAATACAGCACTCAAAATAAATTTTAAAACATCTTTTTCGTGATTTCTTCTTTTTAAAATTCTTGCCTCTTCGTCTTCATCTTCCTGAGATTTATATTTAAAAACATCAGGAACATGGTTTTCATAACCAGATTTTATATTCTGAATTATAAATGCACCAAATATAATAAGTAATATTATTGCACTTATAAAATCAATTCTTCTGTTTATTCCACAATAGGTTAAAACACCTATTGACAACACCATTAATACACTTTCAAAAAGGTAATCGAGTCTTTTAAAGAGTGTTGGCATATAAATAAATGAAATAGCAATCATAACACAGAAGTTCGCAGTTACGCTACCAACAGAAGTACCAAAAGCCATATCTGGTTTTTGTTGAATTGAAGCAATAACTGAAACAAATATTTCTGGTAACGTAGTTGCAACGCTAACGAGAGTTGCACCAATTATAAATTTGGGAACTCTGGCTTTTGTTGCAATACGGGTAGCACTATCAACAAAAACGTCGCTACCCTTTACTGTTAAAAGAAGCCCTGTTGCAAACAAAACAACCGCTAACGCTATTGACAATTTTGCCACCACCTTCACACACAAATAAATTACTTTTCAAGATGTTATCACAAATAAAAACCTATGTCAACAGATTACTATTTTTTCTTAAAAAATACTTTAAAATAATAAACTTTCGTGATATTATAAACCTATATTCTTTTAGGAGTGATTTAAAAATGAAAACCTTTCTTTTTCAGGGCGATTCAATAACAGATGCAGACAGACAGCGTGAAAATATTTTTAATTACGGATATGGATACCCAAATATTGTCGCTGCAAAATATCTTGAAGAAAATCATAATGAATATACATTTATAAACAAAGGCATAAGCGGAAACAGAATTGTTGACCTTTATGCAAGAATTAAAATAGACCTCATTAACTTAAAGCCTGACTATTTAAGTATCTTAATTGGTATAAACGACGTGTGGCACGAAATACAGTCACAGAACGGCGTTGATAATAAAAAATTTAAAAAGGTTCTTTCAATGCTTATTGAAGAAGTAAAGGAAGCCTTGCCTGATATTAAAATTATTATGCTCGAGCCATTTGTACTTAAAGGCCCTGCAACAGAAGAAAACTGGGATGAATTTTACAGTGAAACAAAATTAAGAGCACAATCTGTTAAAGAGGTTGCTGCTGAATATGGCTTGAGCTTTGTTCCATTACAAGATAAATTCAATGAAGCAACAAATGATACTGAAACTACATATTGGCTCGCTGACGGCGTTCACCCTACCCCTGCAGGTCACAATCTTATAGCAAAGGCATTAACTGCTGAGTTTGAGAAGATAAAATAGTTGTTTGGTGTTGGGTGTTAGATGTTAGATGTTAGATGTTAGATGTTGGGTGTTAGGCAATAGAAATTAGGTTACAATTAATAAATTCTATCATTTTAAGTTTATCGTAAACTAAAAATGATAGAATTTGTTTTTTATTTTTAATTTTAATCCCAATAGGTTATGTGCTCCACGATGCCATTTTCCGTAATCCACACACTTTGTTCGCCATATTCACTGCCACCATTTTTCAGGAATGTGACTTCATATTCTTTTGGAGTCCATCCTTCACCAAAATATTCAACAGATATTTCATCATATTCAACTGTACAAAGTTTTTTGGCAATTTCTATAGCTTCCGCTTCACTATCAACAAAGCATTCACTTGCTGTTTTACCCAACAATTTCTCTTGTGCTTTGATTTCGCATTCTGTTTCCAATTTGCCAGAATTAAATCTGTTAGTCGTAAGATAATTATAAAGATATAATGGAAATTTATCCATTATACTCTTTGCGTAATAATGCCCTTCATCAGCTTGCCAGAACTCAACTAATTCATAATCACCATTATTATTTTTAGCAGTAATTGCATTCACACCACCATATACACTTCTGTGATTGCACTCTACAACGCCATTATTAACAGCATATCCATTTGAACGAGAAACCATATAAAATGTAGTCAAATCGTTTTTCTCTCTGACTTCTAAAACCGTAAAAGCAGTACAATAATAATCAATATTAATTCTGTCATTACTGCATTTTGCTCTTTCTAACAATTCTTTTTCAATAAACTTATATTGTTCCTCAGTTATTTCTGCTTTATATTCCGGGTAATCAACATAAGCAGAGCTTACAGAAAAAGAAACCATTGACAGAGAAAAACAAACAACTACCCCAAGTAATGCAAACAACACTTTTGGCTTTTGGTAATTTAAAATAGATTTGATTCTACTCTCTACTGCATTTTCACTGAAAGCAAGCGGGCAAGTAACAATTCTTTTTTTAGCACTACTACAATTTATAAGTGCCTTTGAATAAAACTTTTTATAAAAATCAGTAGTTCTTTTTAGAACCTTTGCATCGCAAGCTAATTCTATATCTTTACAAAAAAGATTAAACGCCAACCACATAACAGGGTTAAACCAATAAATACTTAATAATAAATAACCAATCAACTTCCAGATGTGGTCACCACGCTTTATATGAGCTTTTTCGTGAGCTATTACACATTCCAAATCACCACCATTTAAATTTGATGGAATGTAAATTTTAGGTCTTATTATTCCTAAAACAAAGGCTGTGTCAATGTGGTCACAAATCATTACATTATTCTTTAACGGTGTTGCTTCTTTTATTTTTATACGAAGTATTATAAAACTTATAATTGCATATAAAAACATAGCAATTACACCAATAAGCCATACAACAATTGCAACATCGAAAAATTTCTGCATTGGTGTTACAATTGAATTGGGTTCAGGAGAAAAATTCTTCTCTATTATCGGATTAACTACTGAATTAACAACTGGTAAACCAGTATCTATACCAGGAACTTCACTTTCTGTAATATTATAGGGAATAACACCCAAATTGGGAACCACGCTAAATGTACTTACCGGAAAATGAAAATAGGTTACTAATCTCAAAGCAACAAATAACCACATAAAAAGACGTTGTGATTTTGGTGCTTTTTGCATTAACCATCTTAAAATAACTACCGCTAAAACAATCCACGATGCAGCATAGCTTAAATCCATTATAAGAATTAACTGTTCTTCTAAATTCATTATTATTCCCCCTTATAAGAATCAACTATCTGACGAAGTTTTTCAACTTCTTTCTCTGTCAGCTTTTTACGCGATGTAAAAGCCGTCAAAAATGCAGGCAAAGAACCAGAAAAAGTTTCATCAATAAACCTTTCACTCTGAACTGAATAAAACTCATCTTTTGAAACAAGAGAAGTTACTATACCTTTATTGTTCTGAAAAAGACCTTTATCACAAAGTCTTTTTAAAACTGTGTAGGTGGTTGACTTTTTCCACTTCAGAATTTCTTCACTTTTCTTTGCAAGTTCGGGTGAAGCTATTGGCTCGTTCTCCCATATAATATCTGCAAATTTTGCTTCAACAACGCCCATCTGATAGTCGCTCATTTTTTCTCACTCTCCATTCTACACTTGTAGATTAACTTCATTCTACAATATGTAGAATGAAAAGTCAAGCACTTTAACTGCATATTTGCAATTAAAGTGCTTTTTACTATACCAATATTGGTTTATTTTGATTTTCTGGCTCGGCAACTCTCAACTGATAATCTCTGTTAACAAGTGCCCCCATCTCTAAAAGTGCATTTATTGACGTATCGTAAGCCAAGTGCGGTGTGTTATTTTCTTCACTTAAATGAGCAAGAACAAATTGTGTTGTTCCTTTATTTACTAACGCTCTCAACACTTCTGCACAAGCATCATTTGAAAGATGCCCTTTATCTGAGAGAATTCTCTTTTTTAATTCAAAATGATAACTGCCGTTTTTGAGCATATTAACATCGTGATTTGACTCAATATAAACAAGATTACAGCCTGTAATTGAATTTATAATTTCTGGTGTTACAATTCCTGTATCTGTCGCAACAGCCACCTTTGAGCTACCGTCACTACCAGTTACAGTGTACCCTCTGCCATCTGCACAGTCGTGTGAAGTTTTAAATGGCTTTATAAACATTCCGTTTATTTCTACGCCTTCGTCATTCAAAGTAAAATCTGTATGACAATCTGTTAAAACACCTTTTTTTCTTAAACTTAAAAGTGTACCCGCAGAAGCGTAAACTGGTATATTATTTCTTTTTAAAAATACTGAAAGTCCTGCAACGTGGTCAGCGTGTTCGTGGGTTAAAAAAACTGCTTTAACTGCACTTTCTTCTACGCCGATTTTACTTAGCATTTCTCTCGTTTGCTTGGCACTTCTGCCTACATCAATCAAAATCCCGCTCTTACTTTCGCCTATGTAAACAGAATTGCCGCTACTTGATGAAAATAGCGGACAAAATCTTATCATATTAAATTACTCCTCGTCGAATACTTCACGCTCAATATCAACGCCAACAGCCTTGAGCTTTTCGACAATTTTTTCGTAACCTCGGTCAATTAAATTAACGTTGGTAACTGTTGTTGTACCTTTAGCCATCATACCAGCAATAACCATTGCTGCACCCGCTCTTAAGTCATCTGCTTCAACAGGTGCACCTTTAAGATTTTCAACACCTGTGACAATTGCAGTTTTACCATCAACAATTATATTTGCACCCATTCTCTTTAACTGCTGGGTGTATTTGAAACGATTATCCCAAACGCTTTCTACAACATAGCTTGTACCTTGACAAGTTGTGAGTAAAACAGCTATTTGTGGTTGCATATCTGTAGGGAAGCCTGGGTGTGGTCTTGTTTTAACTCTGCAAGGATTTACTCTCTGCAAATCTGAAATAACACGAACACTCTCGTCGCCCTCAATAACAGTAACACCACATTCCTCTAACTTGCTTGTGATTGACTCAAGATGCTTAGGGATAACATCCTGAATTGTAACGTCGCCACCAACTGCAGCAGCCGCTACCATATAAGTACCCGCTTCAATCTGGTCAGGAATTATAGAATAAGTGCAACCGTGCATATTTTGTGTACCACGGATTTTAATAACGTCAGTACCAGCACCACGAACGTCAGCACCCATTGAGTTAAGGAAGTTTGCAAGGTCAACAATATGTGGTTCTCTTGCGGCATTCTCAATAACAGTAAGCCCTTTTGCTCTTACTGCTGCTAACATTACGTTAATTGTAGCACCAACAGAAACAACGTCCATATAAACAGATGAACCCATTAAATCATCTGCTGTAGCGCTCACAACAGCACTCTCTGTGCTTACAGTAGCACCTAATGATTCAAAACCTTTAATATGCTGGTCAATTGGTCTTTCACCAAAATAGCAACCACCAGGCATTGAAACACTCGCTTTGCCATATTTACCTAAAAGAGCGCCTAAAAGGTAGTAAGATGCTCTTAACTTACGAGTCATTTTATCTGGAATATTTTCGTTTGCATTAACGTTTTTACCGTCAATTACAACTACGCCTTCTTCAGAAGTATCAACTTCTGCACCGATATGACGTAAAATTTTTATCATCATTCTGACATCGCTGATATCAGGAATATTTTCAATTCTACAAGGACCATCAGCAAGAATTGCAGCCGGCATAATTCCTAAAACTGCATTCTTTGCACCGCTGATTTTAATTTCGCCGTGAAGCTTATTACCACCACGGATTACAAATCTTTCCACGTGCGGCACCCCAATCAATTTATTTTTATATATCAATAATAAGTAAAATTCTTTTTTTATTTGCACAAAAACGCACAAAGTCACTTTTAATATTATAACACTTTTAAGCGCAAAATAAAAGAGTAAATTAAGTGAATAAAAGTAGTAATTATTATAAATTTAGAGTCGATTTTTGTAATCAATACACAAAATTTCCAGTTTTATTCTTAAAAGTAAAATTATTGTGGGGTAATTGCATTGGTTGTAATGTATTTTACACCAAGATTATAAAGTTCTTCTAACACGGTTAAATCGTCAACAGTCCACGCACAAAGTGTAAGCCCTTGACCAATTGCTTTTTTAATAATTTCTTCATCATTCTTTTTATGATTAAACGCTAATTTATAGTTATTGTCTTTACATTCGTTTATATTTTCTTCTGTAATTTCTTCTACTAAATACCAGAGTTCTATTTTCTCATCAAGTTCTCTTACTTTTTTTATCATTTCGCTTTTGAAAGAAATAATTATTGCATTTTCTCTCAAATCATACTTTTCTAATAAATCTAAAATTTCCTGTAACTTCTCTTTGCTACCATTTTTAATTTCAATCTGTGGAATTATTTTCATATCTTTACAGATAATAAGATATTCTTCTAAGGTTGGAATTTTCTGATTAGGGTAATAGTCAACGTTTACGCCGTTATCTATTACATATTCCTGCAATTCTTCGTATGTTGCCTCTTCAATATTTTTATAACCATTTGTCAGTCTGAATATATTATCATCGTGATAAATCACCCATACGCCATCTTTCGTTAAGTGAACGTCACATTCTGTAGCGTAAAAGCCATATTCACCTGCTTTTTCAAATGCAACTAATGTATTCTCAGGTGCAATACCAGAAAACCCACGATGAGCTGTGAGTTTAACATCTTCAATATTTTCTAAATTACTATCGCTTATTTTTTTAATTTCTGGTGCTTCATAGCCTAAAAATAAATCTGCTACGTATACCCCACCGAAAATTATAATTACAATAGCAATAAGAATTGAAATAATTTTAACTTTCTTTTTGTTCATTTTATTGTCCACCCTAATTTAAAAAATCCCATTCGCAAAAAACGAACGGGATTTTAAAATTAAAATTAGATTAATTCAAGAATGCACATCTCTGCAGCGTCACCGCGGCGAGCTTCAGTCTTGATAATACGGCAGTAACCGCCGTTTACATCTTTATATTTTGGAGCTACTTCGTTAAAGAGCTTTTTAACTACATCACTCTTAGTAATATAAGATGCTACTTGTCTTCTATTGTGAAGATTATCTTCCTTAGCAATAGTGATCATTTTTTCTGCCATTGCACGTACTTCTTTAGCACGAGTAACAGTAGTTGTCATCTTACCGTTTTCGATAAGTGATGTAACCATGTTACGAAGCATAGCATTTCTATGGTCAGTTGCTCTGCCAAGTTTTCTTGTTCCGGGCATCTATAACACTCCTTTGCCGAAAATAGGGACTTATTCGTCCTCGTCTTGAAGAGTAAATCCGAGAGAAGCTAACTTGTTTACAACCTCATCAAGAGATTTTCTACCAAGGTTTCTAACTTTCATCATATCGTCTTCTGTTTTGTTAATCAAATCTTCAACAGTGTTGATTCCTGCTCTCTTGAGACAGTTGAATGAACGAACTGAAAGGTCGAGTTCTTCAATTGTCATTTCAAGAACTTTTTCTTTTGCACTGTCATCTTTAACAACCATAATTTCAGTGTTTGAAACCTCATCAGAAAGGTCAACAAAGAGATTAAGGTGCTCTGTAAGAATTTTAGCAGCAAATGAAACAGCTTCTTTTGCAGAAATTGTACCATCTGTCCAAACTTCAATTGAAAGTTTGTCGTAGTCAGTGATTTGACCAACACGAGTATTGTTAACAGTATAGTTAACTTTTAATACTGGTGAGTAAATTGAGTCAATAGCAATAACACCGATTTCTGGAGCTAAAAGTTGCTTGTTTCTATCTGAAGAAACGTAACCTCTGCCTTTGTCAGCAGTAAGTTCCATAGCAACGTGAGCGCCATTGTCAAGTGTAGCTATATGGTGGTCTGGGTTGAGAATTTCAACTTCAGAATCTGTTTTAATATCACCAGCAGTGATTTCACCAGAGCCGTTTGCTTCGATATACATAATCTTAGGACCGTCTCCGTGAATTTTAAGAATAACGCCCTTAAGGTTAAGAACTATTTCTGTAACGTCTTCTTTAACGTTTGGAATTGTTGAGAATTCGTGAAGAATACCATCAATTTTTACAGATGTAATTGCATAACCCGGTAATGAAGAAAGAAGTACACGACGAAGGCTGTTACCTAAAGTTGTACCAAAACCTCTTTCAAGTGGTTCTACTACAAACACACCATGTGCTGTTTCTTCCATTGAATCAGAGAACTCAATTCTTGGTTTCTCAATACCGATCATACCAAACCCTCCTAAATTTTACACAGTTTAACTATGTTAGTTAGTAGTTCTTTGCCAGAGCAAAAGCTCTGGCCTAAAGAGCTTTATTATTTTGAGTAGAACTCAACGATAAGGTGCTCTTCGATAGGAGCTTCGATTTGCTCTCTATCAGGAAGGTTGATAACCTTTGCTGTATTAGCATCACTATTTCTCTCAAGCCATGTTGGAACAGGACGTGAACCATTTGCTTCGAGAATGTTTTTGAAAGAATCTGTTGAAGCAGATTTTTCTTTTATTGAAAGAACATCGCCTGGCTTACAAAGGTAAGATGGGATGTCAACCTTACCGCCGTTAACACAGAAGTGACCGTGAGTAACAAGTTGTCTTGCTTCTGCACGAGAATCTGCCCAACCAAGAAGATAAACAATGTTATCTAAACGGCTTTCACAAATTCTAAGAAGGTTTTCACCTGCTTGACCTGGTTTCTTTTCAGCCATAAGGAAATATTTGTGGAATTGTCCTTCAAGGATTCCGTAGTAACGTCTTGCTTTTTGTTTTTCACGAAGTTGAAGACCGTAACCAGAAATCTTTTTACGAGCCTGACCATGTTGACCAGGAGCGTAAGAACGGCGCTCTAATGCGCATTTGCCTGTATAACATCTGCTACCCTTTAAGAAGAGTTTCTGACCTTCACGGCGGCAGAGTTTACATACGGCACCTGTATATCTTGCCATAATTCGTTCCTCCTATATGTTATACACGTCTTCTTTTTGGTGGACGGCAACCATTGTGAGGAATAGGAGTAACGTCTTTAATAAGAGTAACTTCAAGTCCTGCAACTTGTAATGCTCTGATTGCAGCCTCTCTACCCGCACCTGGGCCTTTTACATAAACTTCAATAGTTTTCATACCGTGGTCAACAGCAACTTTTGCTGCTGTTTCTGCTGCTGTTTGTGCTGCGAAAGGAGTAGACTTACGAGAACCTCTGAAGCCCATTTCACCAGCACTTGCCCAAGAAACTGCGTTGCCTTGAGTATCAGTAATAGTAACTATTGTATTATTGAATGTAGATTGGATATGAGCCGCACCACGTTCAATATTTTTACGCTCACGACGTTTGCGTGTTCCGGCACCTTTTTTGCCAGTTGCTTTTGTAGCCATTCTAATACCTCCCAGCCTTATTTCTTCTTGTTAGCTATCGTCTTCTTAGGACCCTTACGAGTACGAGCGTTTGTTTTTGAACGCTGACCTCTTACAGGGAGACCTTTACGATGGCGGACACCACGATAGCAACCGATTTCAACAAGTCTTTTGATATCGAATGCTGTTTCACGACGAAGGTCACCTTCAACCTTAACGTTGTGGTCGATATATTCACGTAATTTTGCTACATCATCTTCAGAAAGATCTTTAACTCTTGTGTCAGGGTTAATGCCTGTAGCAGCAATAATGTCGCTTGCAGTCTTTGGACCTATACCATAGATATAAGTAAGACCGATTTCAATTCTTTTGTCTCTTGGTAAATCAACACCTGAAATACGCGCCATTTGTCAGTTGCACCTCCAAATATGGTTTACGTCAATTAGCCTTGACGCTGTTTGTGCTTAGGATTCTCACAGATAACCATGATTTTTCCCTTGCGTTTAATTACTTTGCATTTTTCGCAAATTTTCTTAACAGAAGGTCTGACTTTCATTTGAATACCTCCTAAAATTTAGCTTTCGCTTTTATAAATCATTTTGAACGCCATGTTATACGCCCACGAGTAAGGTCATATGGCGACATTTCGACTGTAACCTTATCACCTGGAAGAATACGAATGTAATTCATTCTGAGTTTTCCAGAAATGTGAGCAATTATTTTATGACCATTTTCAAGTTCAACTTGAAACGTAGTGTTAGGTAATGCTTCTAAAACTTTACCTTCAACTTCAATCATATCGTCTTTAGACATAACAAATACCTCCGTTGATTAAATCTCGTTTTTCAATCTGTTCAGTTCTTTTCTGAGTCTTTCGTTTCCTATTAAGAAACTTTCATCAATACTTACGTTTAAATTTTCAAGGTGTTTAGGATTTTTTAACTTGGGTTTAGTTAATTTATGTTCCTTGCCATCTGAAATATAAACTTTGTTATCGTTGAAACTCAGAACAACTGATAATTTGTCCTTATCTCGTCCTTTTATTGAACGAACTACGTTACCTCGTTTAAACATCTTAAAGCCTCGTCATAATTAACGGACCGTCACTTGTAATAGCAATTGTGTGCTCAAAGTGAGCGGAAAGTTTGCCGTCAGATGTTTTAACAGTCCAACCATCAGACATATTTTTTACAGATGCTTTGCCCTGATTTATCATGGGCTCAATGGCAATTGTCATGCCGGGTACCAAACGAATTCCTCTTCCGGCAGTGCCGTAGTTTGGTACAGAAGGTTCTTCGTGGAGATTAGCGCCTATACCGTGACCGGTATATTCTCTAACCACTCCGTAGCCACGTTCTTCGCAATAGCTCTGAATGGCATATCCTACATCACCTAATCTGCCGCCGGAAACTGCTTTTTTAATGCCCACGTAGAGACTTTCTTCAGTAGTTTCCATCAGCCGCTTCGCTTCAGGTGAAATATCACCTGCACCGAAAGTGGCGGCAGTATCACCGGTAAAACCATTGATACAGGCTCCGAGGTCGATACTTACTATATCGCCTGATTTTATAATGCGGGATTTACTCGGAATTCCGTGAATAACCTCGTCATTTATGGAAATGCATGCAGAAGCAGGAAAACCGTTGTAGTTTAAGAAAGTCGGGTATGCGCCCTTACTTTCTATAAACTTTTTAACGATTCGGTCTATTTCGAAAGTAGAAACTCCCGGTTCAACCGCACTACCTGCAACCTTAAGTGCTTCAGCAGAAATTCTGCAAGCCTCAAGCATAAGCTTGATTTCGCGTTCATTCTTCAGCACTATCATGCTTAATCCTCCAATACCTTAAGGATTTCAGCAGTAATTTCTGTGATAGGTTTTGTACCTTCAACAATGCGAAGTTTACCGCATTTTTCATAGAAATCCTTTAATGGTTCGGTTTGTTCGTGGTAAACGTTTAATCTGTCAAGAACTGTTTCAGGAGCGTCATCCTTACGGATTGTAAGCTCACCGCCACAGCTGTCGCAAACGCCTTCAACCTTTGAAGGTTTATTCTGGATGTGGTAAGAAGCACCGCAACCTTTACAAGTACGTCTGCCTGACATTCTGTTTACAACGTCTTCATCAGGAACTTCAATATCAACAACTTTGTCAATAATGATTCCCATATTATCGAGAGCTTCAGCCTGTGGGATTGTACGTGGGAAACCATCAAGGATGAATCCGTTGTTACAATCATCTTCAGCTAATCTTTCTTTGATGATGCCGATAACAACATCATCAGGAACTAATTTACCAGCTTCGATAAATTCTTTAGCTTTAAGTCCCATTTCAGTACCATTTTTAAGAGCAGCGCGAATAATGTTGCCTGTTGAAATGGTCGGGATACTTAATTTTTCTGAAATAACTTCCGCCTGAGTGCCTTTACCAGCACCGGGTGCGCCGAGAAATATAAGTTTCATAGCATTTATTCCTTTCTTAATTAATCAAGGAATCCCTTGTAGTGACGGAGCATCATCTGGCTTTCAAGCTGTTTAACAGTTTCGAGAGCAACACCAACCATAATGATGATTGAAGTACCACCGAGTGTGATGTTCATACCAGCACCAACCAATGATGTTAATTGTGAGAATACAGTTGGGAACAATGCAACTACGCTGAGAAGTAATGCTCCTAAAAGTATAATTCTTGAAATAATTTTACCGATATAATCGGAAGTTGGTTTACCTGGACGGATACCAGGAATCATACCGCTGTTTTTACGGATGTTGTTAGCCATTTCAACCGGATTATATTGAATTGCTGCATAGAAGTAAGCAAAGAATATAATCATTAAGAAATAGAGAACTCCGTAAACAACAGATGTTGGGCTGAACCAACCGAAGAATGTGTGCCAGAAGCTATCGTCTGAAAGCTTGTTAGCAACGAAAAGTTCAATTGTTGGTGGCAATGAAAGAATTGAACTTGCGAAAATGATTGGCATAACACCGCTCATATTAACCTTAATCGGAATATGTGTGCTTTGACCGCCATACATTTTACGACCAACAACTCTTTTTGCGTATTGAACCGGAATTTTTCTTTCTGCATTGTCCATCCAAACGATGTAAGCAATCATAAGGATGTAGCAAACAACTACGAATGGAGCAAGGAAGTAGTACACACCACCTCTTGAGAAGTAACTGCCTACTTGTGGATTTGTACTGAAAAGCATTGAAGCTTCGGTAGGAATTCTTGAAATAATACCTGCGAAAAGGATTATTGAAATACCATTACCGATACCCTTGTCATTGATTTGTTCGCCGAGCCACATAACAAGTGCTGTACCTGCGGTAAGAACAAAGATAATAACGATTGCTTGGAATACTTGTACAAATTTGTTATCACCTGTGTAAAGAACGTAGTTCTTTGCATTGAGGTAGATAAAGTATGCTGTACTCTGAAGGAGACCAAGTATTAATGTTCCCCAACGTGTAATTTTGGCAATTTTCTTTCTACCTTCTTCGCCTTCCTTTGAAAGTCTTTCAAGGTAAGGAATAGCAACAGTTAATAATTGAATAATAATTGAACTGTTGATGTAAGGTGTAATCGAAAGTGCGAAAATTGTACCGTAGTTAAATGCATCACCTGTCATCATACTTAAGTAGTTTAAGAATGTTGTACCAGCAGTTGGGTCAAGAAGACCAGTTGCAGGCATATCTATAAATGGAACAGGAATGTTTGAACCTATTCTATATAAGATAACGATGAATGCAGTAAATAAAAGTTTTTTTCTTAAATCAGGGATTTTCCATGCGTTAGAAAGAGTCTGAAACACGTCAAATCACCTCTGCCTTTCCTCCAGCAGCTTCAATTTTTGCCTTTGCTGCATCAGAATAAGCATTTACCTTAACAGTGAATTTCTTTGTGATATCGCCGTGAGCGAGTACCTTAACACCGTCAAGTGTCTTATTTACAAGTCCTGCATTTTTGAGTGCTTCGATATCGATTACAGCACCATCTTCGAACTTGTTTTCAAGAGCAGCTAAATTAACAATAGCGAACTCTTTACCGAAAATATTAACAAAACCTCTTTTTGGAAGGCGTCATTGTAAAGGCATTTGACCGCCTTCAAATCCAGGACGCATACCGCGACCTGCACGCGCCTTTTGACCTTTGTGACCCTTACCAGCAGTTTTACCCTGACCAGATGCAGGACCTCTACCGATACGTTTTACTGACTTTTTAGAGCCAGCTGCGGGTGAAAGCTCGTGAAGCTTCATTTTGAGCACCTCCTTGCTTATTCTTCTGTCACCTTAATAAGATGGGCAATTTTTCTGATTTTGCCTTGTGTCTGAGGATTATCTGGTTGAGAAGATACATCCCCAATTTTGCGAAGACCTAATGCATGAGCGGTGGCAATTTGGTCTTTCTTGCTACCTATAAGGCTTTTAACAAGTTTAACGTTTAAGTTAGCCATTTAAGCCACCCTCCTTAATCTTTAAAATATTTTACAGATTTACCGCGGATGTTAGCAACTTCTTCTGCATTACGAAGTTGTTTAAGACCGTCCATTGTTGCACGAACAACGTTGCAAGGATTGTTTGAACGAAGAGCTTTCGCACGAATATCCTTAATACCAACTGTTTCAACAACTGCACGAACAGGACCACCAGCGATAACACCAGTACCTGGTGCTGCAGGTTTAAGAAGAACTACACCTGCACCGAATTTACCAATAACTTCATGTGGAATTGTTGTACCTTTAAGAGAAACCTTAACAAGATTTTTCTTAGCGTCTTCAATACCCTTACGGATAGCGTCTGGAACTTCACCAGATTTACCGAGACCGAAGCCTACTGTTCCGTTGCCGTCACCAACAACTACGAGAGCAGCAAACTTGAAGATACGACCGCCCTTAACTGTTTTTGAAACACGGTTAATAGCGACAACTCTTTCTTGAAGTTCGTTTTCTTTCTGAGCTGTTTCGAATTTAGCCAAAAGTTATTCCTCCCATTCTCTTAGAAGTTGAGGCCGCCCTCACGAGCGCCTTCGGCCAAGCTCTCAACACGGCCGTGATAAATGTATCCGCCACGGTCAAAAACAACGTCTTTGATGTTTTTAGCCGCTGCGCGTTCTGCTAATAACTTACCTACAGTAAAGGCTGCGTCTTTGTTTCCGCCGTAATCTTTGAAGTCTTTCTCAACAGTTGAAGCTGAAACAAGTGTTACACCTGCTACGTCGTCAATCAACTGAGCATAGATATGCTGAAGAGAACGGAATACATTGAGACGTGGGCATTCTGCTGTACCAACAATCTTGCCACGTACTCTCTTATGACGCTGCACCCTTGCTTTATTGGTGTTTGGTCTTTGTACCATTTTTTCTTCACCTCTTTATGATTTCGGGGATTATTTGCCCTTACCTGCTTTACCTTCCTTACGACGGATAACTTCATCAATGTACTTGATTCCTTTACCCTTGTAAGGTTCCGGAGGTCTCTTGCCCCTAACTTCAGCAGCAAACTGACCTACCTTTTGCTTGTCAGGACCGGAAATGATAATTTTGTTTGGAGCTGGAACATCAATTGTGATACCGTCGATTTCAGGCATAATAACCTGATGTGAGTAACCGATGTTTAAAACGAGGTCTTTACCTTGTTTTGCAGCACGGTAACCGATACCATTGATTTCAAGTTCCTTTGAGAAGCCTTCACTAACACCAACAACCATATTGTTGATAAGTGTTCTTGTAAGGCCGTGAAGTGAACGATTTTCTTTTGAATCGTTTGGACGGGTAACTGTAATTACACCGTTTTCAAGAGTGACGTTCATGTTGCTGTTAACTGTTCTGGAAAGAGTGCCTTTTGCACCTTTTACGGTAACAGTGCTGCCGTCAATCTTAACTTCTACACCAGCTGGAACAGCTATTGGTGCTCTGCCTATTCTTGACATAGTACTGTACCTCCTTACCAGATGTATGCGAGAACCTCGCCGCCAACATTAGCTTTACGAGCGTCCTTGTCTGTCATAATGCCCTTTGATGTTGAAAGGATAACGATACCAAGACCATTCTGAACCTTTGGCATATCCTCACAATTTGAATAAATGCGGAGTCCGGGCTTAGAAACTCTGCGAAGGCCTGTAATAACCTGAGACTTGTTAGGACCGTATTTGAGAGCAATCTCAATAACGCCTTGTTTACCGTCTTCGATTACTTTAAAGCTCTTTATATAACCTTCATCTACAAGAATCTGAGCAATTGCCTTCTTGATGTTAGATGCCGGAATTTGCACTGTGTCGTGCTTTGCTGAATTAGCATTACGGATTCTTGTAAGCATATCAGCAATTGAATCAGTAATCTGCATGCCGTATTTCCTCCTTTTGCAACTGCTCTATTACCAGCTTGCCTTTTTAACGCCGGGTATCTGGCCCGCATGAGCAAGTTCTCTGAAGCAGATACGACATACGCCGTACTTACGGAGATATGCGTGTGGTCTGCCACAAATCTTGCATCTGTTGTAAGCTCTTGTTGAATATTTAGCAGGTCTAGCCTGTTTAACTTTCATAGATGTCTTAGCCATGATAACCCTCCTTACTTAGCAAACGGAGCGCCGAGAAGTGTTAAGAGTTCGCGGCCTTCTTCGTCTGTTTTTGCGGTTGTGATAAAGCTGATATCCATACCACGAACCTTGTCGATTTTGTCATATTCGATTTCAGGGAAGATAAGTTGTTCCTTAACGCCCACTGAATAGTTACCTCTACCGTCGAATGAGTTCGGATTGATACCTCTGAAGTCACGAACTCTTGGAAGAGCTAAGTTGAAGAATCTGTCAAGGAATTCGTACATTCTGTCACCACGAAGAGTAACTTTTGCACCGATATCCATACCTTCACGAAGTTTGAAGTTAGCAACAGATTTCTTTGCTTTACAAACTACAGGTGTCTGACCTGTGATTTGTTTTAAGTCGCTTATAATAGAATCAAGAATTTTTGAGTTATCCTTAATCTCGCCTGATGTAACGTTGATAACGATTTTATCAAGCTTTGGGATTTCCATGACACTCTTATAATTGAATTTCTTCATAAGCTGTGGAGCTACTTCGTTTTTATACATTTCTTTAAGTCTTGCTGCCATTAGTCATGTCCCTCCCTAATTAGAATTGAGCGTTGCATTTTTTGCAAACTCTTACTTTTTTATCACCATCGATGGCGTGACCTACTCTTGTAGGTTGTGAGCATTTAGGGCAAATAAGTTGAACTTTATCAGCATAAAGAGCACTTTCAGCCTTAATAATGCCGCCTGCTTCACCCATCTTACGTGGTTTAACGTGTTTTGAAACGATGTTTACGCCTTCAACGATAACCTTGCCTTCTGAAGGAGATACCTGAAGTACCTTACCTTTTACGCCACGGTCTTTACCCTGAATAACGATTACTTCATCGCCTGTTTTAACGTGAACTTTATTACTCATTTGTGTACCTCCAATTAAAGTACTTCCGGAGCAAGTGAAAGAATCTTGAGATATTCTTTCTCACGAAGCTCTCTTGCTACAGGCCCGAAAATACGGGTACCCTTTGGGTTTTTATCTTCTTTAATGATAACTGCTGCGTTTTCATCAAAACGGATGTAAGTACCGTCGTTACGACGAACACCGCTCTTAGTACGAACTACTACAGCTTTTACCACATCACCTTTTTTAACAACGCCACCTGGTGCTGCTTTCTTGACACTTGCCACGATAACATCACCGATATTGGCATACCTCTTACCTGTGCCACCTAAAACACGAATGCACATAATTTCTTTTGCGCCCGTGTTGTCGGCAACCTTGAGGTAACTCTGCTGTTGTATCACAGTGAATGCCTCCTTTAATTGACTAAATTATTTAGCCTTC
This sequence comes from Acutalibacteraceae bacterium, assembly GCA_045533655.1. GTDB lineage: Bacteria > Bacillota > Clostridia > Oscillospirales > Acutalibacteraceae > DTU089. Next base: position 5,104 of record JAZSIE010000005.1, on the reverse strand, counting down.
TCAATAATTTCAGCTACACGCCATCTCTTATCTTTTGAAAGTGGACGTGTTTCCATAATCATAACACGGTCGCCAATTCCGCACTCATTGTTCTCATCGTGAGCTTTAAGTTTGAGTGTGTTGTTGACAATTTTGCCGTAAAGTGGATGTTTAACCCTGTCTTTAACAGATACAACTACTGTTTTATCCATTTTATCGCTTGTAACGATACCAACGCGGGTCTTTCTTAAATTTCTTTCACTCATTTAATTGCCCTCCGTAATCAAGAATTCTGGCCGTTAAGTTGAGCTTCGCGAATAAGAGTCATAACTCTTGCGATGTCTTTCTTAACTGCGCTTATTCTCATAGGGTTGTCAAGCTGATTGATGGCTTGTTGAAAACGAAGATTAAAGAGTTCTTTCTTAAGTTCAAGGAGCTTAGCATCCAACTCCGCTTGAGAGAGTTTTCTTAATTCACTTGCCTTCATTGCTTGTCACCATCCTGTTCTGCCTTTACAACAAACTTACATTTAATTGGAAGTTTGTTGGCTGCGAGACGCATAGCTTCTCTCGCAAGCTCTTCACTAACGCCGCCAATCTCAAACATAATTCTGCCTGGTTTAACGACTGCTACCCAATATTCTGGTGAACCTTTACCTGAACCCATTCGAGTTTCAGCCGGTTTTTCTGTAATCGGCTTATCAGGAAAGATTTTTATCCAAACCTTACCACCACGTTTGATGTATCTTGTCATAGCGATACGGGCAGCTTCGATTTGATTTGATGTAATCCATGCGGGTTCGAGAGCCTGAAGACCGAAATCACCGTAGCTAACTGTGTTACCTCTGTGAGCAACGCCCTTAAGACGACCTCTCTGAACGCGACGGTATTTAACTCTTTTTGGTAATAACATTACTTGGCTCCTCCTTCCCTCTTCTTGTTTCTGCGGGATTCATGAAGAATTTCACCATTGTAAATCCAAACTTTAACACCAAGACGACCATAAGTTGTTTTTGCTTCTGCAAAACCATAGTCGATGTCAGCACGGATTGTCTGAAGTGGAATAGTACCTTCATGATAGCTCTCTGTACGAGCAATTTCAGCACCGCCAACTCTACCAGAAACTTGTGTTTTGATACCTTTTGCACCTAATTTCATAGCTCTGCCGATTGATTGCTTAAGAGCACGACGGAAAGATACACGCTTTTCAAGTTGAAGAGCAATATTTTCAGCTACGAGTTGAGCGTTAAGGTCTGGTTGCTTAATTTCTGTGATGTTGATATAAACATCTTTTTCAGTGTTAAGCTTTTTCTTAACTGTTTCTTTGAGTTTATCGATTTCTGCACCGCCACGGCCAATTACGATACCTGGTTTAGCACAGAAGATGTTGATACGAATTCTTTTTGGGTCTCTTTCGATTTCTACTTTTGGAACACCTGCAGGTGCAAGTGTTTCGAGAAGGTATTCACGAATCATGTTGTCTTCAACAAGATTATTACCGAACTCACCCTTCTTAGCATACCAGCGAGATTCCCAATCTTTGATAACACCGATTCTTAAACCGGTAGGATTAATTTTCTGTCCCATCTTAATTTCCTCCTCTCGCTTATTCTGCTTCCCTTAAAACAAGGGTAATGTGAGATGTTTTCTTGTTTATGCGGTTAGCGCTACCTCTTGCACGTGGTCTGATTCTCTTAAGAGTAGGACCCTGGCAAACCCAGCACTTTGCAACATAAAGTCTTGTTACATCCATATTTTTATTTTCTGCATTTGCTACTGCAGATTTAAGAAGCTTCTCAAGCGGCTCACAAGCGGCCTTCGGTGTGTGCTTGAGAATTGCTAATGCTTCATCAGTAGGCTTATTTCTAATAAGGTCTAAAACTATCTGTACTTTACGAGGAGCAATTCTTAAATAAGTTGCTTTCGCAGTAGCTTCAACCATCATTTCATTTGCCTCCATTGTTACACACTCCTTTCAACCGATTATCTACCTTTAGTAGTTTTTGAACCTGCATGACCTTTATAGGTTCTTGTTGGTGCGAATTCACCGAGCTTATGGCCAACCATATCTTCAGTTACATAAACCGGAACATGCTTACGACCATCATGAACAGCAAAAGTATGACCAACGAAATCTGGGAAGATTGTTGAGCTTCTGCTCCATGTTTTGAGCACGATTTTCTCGCCGTTTTCATTCATTTTCTGAACTCTTTCGAGTAATTTAGGTTGCACGAAAGGTCCTTTTTTAACGCTTCTGCTCATAAATTATGCTCCTTTCCGGCTTATCTGTCATTGATACGCTTTACAATAAGCTTATCTGATTGTTTTTTCTTTTTACGAGTCTTATAACCAAGAGCTGGTTTACCCCAAGGAGTAACAGGACCTGGACGACCGATAGGTGATTTACCTTCACCACCACCGTGAGGGTGATCACATGGGTTCATAGCGACACCACGAACTGTAGGCCTGATACCTTTATATCTTGTTTTACCGGCTTTACCAACTTTGATATTTTCATGATCTGAATTACCAACTTCACCGATAGTAGCTTTACATTCAATGCTAACCATTCTAACTTCACCGGATGGAAGTCTTACCTGAGCATATTTGCCTTCTTTAGCCATGAGCTGAGCTGAGTTACCAGCTGCTCTAACCATCTGAGCACCTTTGCCAGGTACTAATTCGATACAGTGAATTAATGTACCAACAGGAATGTCTTTGATTTTAAGTGCGTTACCAGGTTTGATATCTGCGCCTTCACCTGATACAACAACGTCGCCGTCTTTAAGACCGAGTGGAGCGATGATGTATGTTTTTTCACCATCTTCGTACTGGAGAAGAGCGATGTTAGCTGATCTGTTTGGATCGTATTCGATACCGATAACAGTAGCTTTCATACCGTCTTTCTTTCTCTTAAAGTCGATGATTCTGTATTTGATTTTGTTACCGCCACCTCTGTGACGAACAGTGATTCTTCCGTATGAGTTTCTACCTGCTTTTTCTTTCTTTGTTTCAAGCAAACTTTTTTCAGGAGACTTTTTAGTGATTTCCTCGAATGTTGAAACGGTCATATTTCTTCTTGCAGGAGAAGTCGGATTATACTTCTTTATAGCCATTTGTTTTCAACTCCTTCACTTTAATTAAGCCATACCATCAAAAAATTCAATAGTTTTGCTATCAGGCTTTAATGTTACGATTGCTTTCTTCCAGTCAGCTCTCTTACCTACATGTACGCCCATTCTCTTGGTTTTACCCATATATCTCATTGTGTTAACCTTAGCAACTTCAACTTTAAATAACTGTTCAACAGCGATTTTAATGTCGATCTTAGTAGCTTTTGGGTCTACTTCAAAAGTATATCTTTTATTTGCTATGTCTTCCATTGAATTTTCAGAGATGATAGGTCTTTTAATAATGTCCTGATACATCATTATGCGTACACCTCCTCTAATTTCTTAACAGCATTCTGATCAATAACGAGTTTGTCAGCCTTTAATAATTCATATACGTTTAACGCACCTGTGAATGATGCTTCAACACCCTCGATATTTCTTGCTGATTTGTAAACCTTTTCGTTAGGTTCAACAGTTACAATTAATGCTTTTTTAGCTTCGATAGCGTTTAAGAGATTTGCAACTGTCTTTGTTTTGATTTCTGCAACATCGAGATTATCGATAACTGCGATTTTTCCTTCAGCAACTTTTGAAGATAAAACTGCTTTAAGTGCGAGCTGTTTCATTTTCTTATTGATGCTGTATCTGTAATCTCTTGGCTTAGGACCTAAAGCAATACCACCATGAATCCACTGTGGTGAACGGATAGAACCCTGTCTTGCTCTGCCTGTGCCCTTCTGACGCCATGGCTTAATGCCACCGCCGCTAACTTCTGCTCTTGTTTTTGTGCTCTGTGTACCCTGTCTCTGATTTGCAAGGTAGTTTTTAACTACTTCGTGAACAACTGCAGGATTTGCTTCAACACCGAAAACTTTTTCGTTTAATTCAACGGTACCGATTTCTTTACCGTCCATATTATATAAAGCCACGTTAGGCATGTGTAACTCCTCCTTCCTCTATTACTGTGCTTTAACAGCACTCTTAACTATTACTAATCCACCTTTAGGACCCGGAATAGCACCGCGAACTAAAAGTAAGTTCTTTTCAACATCAACGCAAACAACATCAAGATTCTGAATTGTAACTGTGTCGCAACCCATGTGACCTGGTAATTTCTTACCTTTGAATACTCTTGATGGGTCTGAGCATGCACCCATTGAACCTGCATGACGATGAACCGGACCAGTACCATGAGTTTCTTTAAGTCTGTGCTGGTTATGACGTTTGATAGCACCTGCAAAACCGTGACCTTTGCTTGTACCTGTGATGTCAACCTTTTCGCCTGCTGCGAAAACATCAGCCTTAATTTCATCGCCTACATTCATTGATGCAGCATCTTCTAATTTAAATTCTTTTAAAAATCTTTTTGCGGAAACGCCTGCTTTTTCAAAGTGGCCTTTCATAGGTTTGTTAACATTTTTTTCTTTAATGTCTGCAAAGCCAACCTGAACTGCTTCGTAGCCGTCGTTTTCAACAGTTTTCTTCTGTACAACGACACACGGACCGGCTTCTACTACTGTTACAGGAATAACTTTTCCTGCTTCGTCGAAAATCTGTGTCATACCGATTTTCTTTCCGATAATGCCTTTCTGCATATCAATTTCCTCCTGTTAGGTTATTGGTTGGTATTAAACCAACTTGACCGGCGGATTACCGCCATTCCGTTTCCCAAACGGTGTTTTCAGAGCGTAAATGGATTACTTAACTTCCATTACAACGTCTACGCCTGCGGGAATTTCAAGCTTTTCAAGAGCAGCTGTTGTCTTGTCTGTAGGACGGATTACGTCTACAAGTCTCTTGTGAGTTCTCATTTCGAACTGCTCACGGCTGTCCTTATACTTATGAACGGCACGGAGAATTGTAACAACTTCCTTGTCAGTAGGGAGCGGGATAGGTCCTGAAACTCTTGAACCGCTTCTCTTAGCTGCCTCAACGATCTTAGCTGCTGCAATATCAACAGTAGCGTGATCGAAGTCGGAGGCCAAGCGGTCTTAGGAAGACAAATGTCTTAGC
>JAZSIE010000024.1:0-48263 GCA_045533655.1 Acutalibacteraceae bacterium | reverse complement strand
AAATACTCCAAAGTCGCATAAATCACCATCCGTTTTAACAGGTAATTCACAGTAGCAAATTTTGTATGTAATGCAGTCCAGTGCCTCGTTTATACACTCGTTTAAAAGTTTGATTGTATTATCGTCAGCAATTCCGCCGGCATATCGCAATATTTCTTTTTCATTAATGGGCGGCGCCGAGTATGTTTTGGTTAAAATAGTTTCGTTCATTTTTTTATTATATCAGATAAATTATCTTGAATTTTTGCCGCTACGTCGGGTTTGTTCATTGAGTAAACGTGAACGTTTGAGATACCGTTTGCGTATAGGTCGATAATTTGATCGGTAGCGTAGGCAATACCTGCTTGTTTCATTGCATCGGGATTATAACCAAATTTATCTACTAAACTTTTAAAACGCTGTGGCATAAATGAGCCTGAAAGTTTGATTGCTCTTTCAACTTGTTTTGCATTAGTAATTGGCATAATACCAGGAACAATTGGCACGGTAATTCCTGCTTCACGGATTTTGTAAAGGAAGTTATAAAGAAGATTGTTGTCAAAAAACATCTGTGTTGTAAGAAAATCGCAACCGGCTTCTACCTTTTCTTTAAGTCTTTTAATATCTTCTTTCTGATTAGCACTCTCTGGGTGGATTTCTGGGTAACAAGCACCACCAATGCAGAAGTCAGGGTTTATTTCTTTTAATTCTTTTATTAAGTCTATTGCATAGTTATAATCCCACTTGCTTCTGTCGGCATTAATAAGCTCTTCTGGAATATCACCACGAAGTGCCATAACGTTTTCTATACCAGCGTTTTTAATATCAACTATTCTTTCACGAACAGTTTCTTTAGTAGAAGAAACACAAGTTAAGTGAGCGAGTGTAGGCACGTTATACATTTTCTTAATGTTTTTTGCAATTTCTAAAGTGTATTTGCTTGTGCCACCACCAGCACCGTATGTAACACTCATAAATGCAGGGTTTAATTTTGCAATCTCTTCTGTTGCAGTTTTCACACTCTCAAAGCTCGTTTCAGTTTTGGGTGGAAAAACCTCGAATGATAAAGATAATGTTTCATTTTTTAATAAGTCGATTATTTTCATAAGGGGTGCTCCTTTTATTCACGTGCCGTAAGGCACATATCGTACCGTAGGTATATCTTATACGAAAGTATATATCGCAAATTCAGAATGAATTTATATCACTGTTGAAACAACGCCACACTTTCAACATGACTCGTTCTCGGGAACATATCAACAGGCGTAACCTTCTTTGTTTCATACCCCAGTTTCAACAATCTCTCTGCATCTCGTGCAAGTGTTGCTGGGTCGCAGGAAACGTAGACTATTCTTTCTGGGTTCATTTCTGAAACAGTTTTTAAAAGTTCTTCGTTACAACCTTTTCGTGGTGGGTCAAGAATTACAACCTTTGGCGTGATGTTTCGTTGCTGTAATTCTTTAATTGCATCTTTTGCATCACCACAAATGAATTCGGCATTGTCTATATTATTTAACTTTGTATTGAGCTTCGCATCTTCAATAGCGTCAGGAATAATCTCAACACCAATTAAAGATTTGGCATTGTTTACCATAGAAAGACCAATTGTACCAGTACCACAGTAAAGGTCTAAAAAGTCGTCCTCTTTAGTGAGTGCGGCGTATTCTTTTGCTTTGTTATAAAGCAACTCGGCGGTGTTGTGGTTGATCTGATAAAACGAAAGGGGAGAAAGTTTAACCTTTACACCACAAAGAATATCTGTAATAAATCCTTCACCGTAAAGTGTTTCGCACTCAACACCTAAAACAACGTTTGTCTTTTCCTGGTTTTTATTTAAAATGAGTGTTTTAAATCCATTTATATTCTTTAAATTTTCTAAAAGAACGTCACTATGTTTTAACGTGTCGCCATTTATAACAACGCACACCATAATTTCGTTTGTGTTAAAGGCTTTTCTTAAGTAAATGTGACGGATTAACCCAACGTGCATTTCTTCACTATAAACGGGGATATTGTAGTCGTGTATAAAATTTCTGAAAATTTCTATAATCTGACCAAACTCTATTGGCTCTAAAAGACAGTCGTCACCGTCAATTACGCGGTGGCTTTTTTTAGCATAAAAACCGATTTTTAAAATACCATTTTCACGTCTTACAGGGTACTGTGCTTTGTTTCTGTAACGTTCTGTGTTTTGTGAAACAATTATATCTTCAAACTCAGGCTCTAAATGTGCAATTCTTAAAAATGCATCTTTAACCTTTTCTGCCTTCAATTCTGCTTCGGCTTTATATTTTAAATGTGAAAATGAGCAACCACCACAATATTTAAAATGCTCACAAAGTGGCTCTTGTCTATCTTTAGAAGGCTTAATTATCTTCATAGCCTTACCGATAGCGTAGGTCTTTTTCGCTTTTATAATGTGGCATTTTATAACATCATTCTTAGCAGTATTTTCAACAAATACCGCAATCCCGTCTTTTTTACCAACGCCACTACCTTCACTTGTGTAGCCTGTTATTGTTAAATCAAAATCGTCATTTTTCTTAATCATAAATCATTTACAGCCTTTTTATATTCTTCATAAGTTAAAAATGTATTTATTATAGGCAAAAGTTTATTTGCAGAAAGAAGTTCTGGTAAATCGAGTGACTTTAAAAATGCTTTTCTTTTTATTGCACTGTCACACTTTCCTGAAAGACCATCTTCATATAAATCGGTTTTAGTTACTAATCTTCTTTCAGTTTCTGTCGTTTCTTCCGCAGTAACACCCGCTTTTTGTAGTGCTTCAATAATTTTTTCTTTTGGTACGCCTTCAACGCCTAATTTACCTTCTTTTGAAGCTTCGGTTTTACGCTTTTCCTTACCGAAAATATCTGGTATATAAGCGTGTTTAATTTGTTCTTCTGGTACCATTCCACCAATAAATGAACGGATTTTAAACCCCGCAGAATCGCTGTCGGTTAAAATAAGTAAACCCTTGGTTTTTGCAAGACGGCGAATGAGTTTTTGTTTTTCTTTATCGTTAAAAATTGCGAAGCCATCTGTTTCAATTATAACTGCATCAAGAATTGAAGCAAGTTTAATTTTATCATATTTACCTTCGACAATTACAACTCTGTCTGTTTTTATCATTAAATTCTCAACAACCTTAAAACTAATTCTTCAAGAATTTGCTTGTCATCCTGACTTGTGCTTTTTATTCTTCTGTCAGCATCCGAAAGTGCTTCAAATGCTTTGTGGAATTGTTCGAGTGAATAACGTGCACCGTCTCTTGCGGCGTTTGTAATTATAAATTCCTTGCCTTTGTAAGAAGAAGGGAAAACTGCCGCTAATTCTTGTGGTTTAACACCTTTTTCTTTTATAGCACACGCTCTGTACATATCAACGTATGCTTTTGAAAGTGTAGCAGATATCATAAACGGCTCTTCACGGAGTTTGAAAAGATTAGAAAGTGTAGCGTAGGCTTTATCTGCTTCGCCGTTAACTATGTCACGTGAGAGTGAGAAGATTTTTGCTTCAGTTGAAACTATAACGGTTTTGTCTATATGCTCTCTTGTAATCTTGCCAGAGCCTGTAAAGGCACAAACCTTGTCAAACTCGTTTCTCAACGTACTGTAATCTGTGCCAACCTGATTTATTAAGTACATAGCATCTTCTCTTGAGATTTCGCAATTTTTCTTTGGTGCAGAGTCAACAAGTAATTTTGTGAGTGACTGAACTGAACGCTTTTCAATTTTTGCAACAACGCCAATTTCGTCGATTAATTTTATAGTGTTCTTCCATCTGTTTTCTTTTTCATCAACTTCAATAGTGTCACACCAGAATATGAGAATTGTAGTTTCTGGCAAATCTTTTAAAATGCCGTCTAAATCTTCACTGAATTTGTAACGACCATTATCTTGTTTATGCCAGTATTGTGTAAAGGGGAAATCCTTTACAAGTGTGCAGGTGTATTCACCCATCATAGGAAAGGTAGAAACACAGTCGGCTAAATCATTTAAAGTAACGTCTTTGCCGTCAAGATTATGAAAGTTGAAATCTTTAAAATCTTTATCTACAGTTTTATCGGTTATTAAGTTTACGTAATGTTGTTTTAAGTAGTTTTCGTCACCATAAATTAAATAAAGACTTTTAAAGTTGCGTTCTTTAATCTGTCTTTTTAAATCATCTTCAAAAATTGTAGCCACGGTGCACCTCCTAAAATGTTATAGTTATATTTTCACTATTTGTTCTGTAAAAGTTCTTTGAATGAAGTCTTCCGATTTTATCATTTTTATCAATGGGGTTATTATACGTTGAACAAATAATTAAAGTGTCAACTGTAATCCCGAAATTCTCTGGCACGTTTTCTGGTAAAATGAGCACGTCTATTTTACCAAGTTCCTTTTCTAACTCAACTAAATCGTTGTATTCAGAAAATGAAAGTACCACTAATTTTTCGTTAAACTCTATTATAGCACAATTTTTGCCGTATGTGTCAAAAATTCTTATATTTATTTTTTTGTTTAAAGAATATGTAAATTCTCCTGAAACTTCTGCTAAGTTAAGAGCATTTGTGTCGAGTGTATTTACAATAGTATTAACGTAAGGTGTGAGCACAGTTTTCTTTACGTTATATGAGTTATATATGTATTCAATTTTATTTTCGTCTAAACTGCTTTTTGCAGTAATTGCGAGTAAATCTAAAGAATCACTGTTTGATTTTGGGTAATTTAAGTAATCTTCGTAAGAAAGATTATAAGGCGGGTTTATTACAACGTAATGACTACCACTTCTTATAACCACGTTAGGTGTATTCGTGTTGCCGAATACAATAAATTCTGTGTTTTGTTGGAAGGGAATTACTGAAAGTATCAGTGAAATTATTACAGGCAAAACACAAGAAACACTGAAAATTTTTCTTGCAATTCTATTTAAAGTTAGTTTGTTTAAAGCGATATAGTAAATTATAAGCAAAATAACACTTAAACCTAAACCGATGTAAACAAAATTTTCGTTTACCGTAATACTTGAGAATTTAAAGTTGCCAATAGTTTTTACTATTGATATTAAAAGTTTTAAAAGAGTGTCTGTAATTGTAAAAAGGAATTCTGCTACAATGCTTAATACGTCAAACGGAATAAATGACACGACGAGTGAAACAAGTGTCGCAATCATTGTAACAAATGCTAAATTTACAGTTAAAAGGTTGGTTAATGGTGAAATAATTGAAATTACACCGAAGTAGTAAACGGATGCCGGGAGAGTAAAAAACGTTGCAAAAACACTTATTAAAACAGAAGTGTAAATAAAGTTTATACTTCGTTTTAAAATCTCTGGTGTGTTGAATTTATTGTAGAGTGGGTTGAGTGCATAAAAGTATTTTGAACTTAACACTACACCGAGAGTTGCTAAAAATGAAAGGTAGAATGATGGTGAATAAAGTGAGTAGGGGTTAACGAGAATTATAATTCCAGCCGAAAGACCGAGTGAATTTGTACTGTCAGAATGTTTTTTGAAAATTGGTGCAATAAGAGTAAGCCCCATCATAAACGATGCCCTTACGACTGATGGCGTAAAGCCCGAAATGACAGAAAGAATCAAGAGAATGAAAATAGCAACAATATTTGAAAATCGCTCTTTCACTTTAAAAAGTTTTAAAACGTTAAGGAAAAGACCACACCAGAGCGACGTGTGAAGTCCCGAAACTGCAAGTAAATGAGCAACACCACTTGAACGGAATGCAGTTTTTGTTTCATTACTTATATAATCAGTGCCACCGAAAAGCATACCGGTAGCAACGCCGAGTGAATCGTTGTAAAGGTATTCTGAAAGTTTTTTAAAGCACGTGAATTTTAAATTTAATATGTAATAATAAAAATCTTTTTCTTTCTCACCGACTTTTTCGCTGTGTAATTCTCCGTAAACAGAGACTATGCACTTTTCACTTTTATCACTGTCATAAGGTGATTCAATTATTTCGGCATCATCAATGAAAATATTATCATATATTTTGTAGTCAGTTTCACTTCCAACAAACAATATTTTTATATTCACTTCATCAGAATTTATAAGTTTTGTTTTAAGAATGTAATAGTCGGGTGTTACGTCAACAACGGTTGCAACAATATCGCTTGTTGTGTCAGCATATTTAATTGATTTTTCATAAACGAAATGGTTGTTGAGAATTAAAGAAACTGAAGAAATGAGAATTGTTATTGAGATTACGGGGATAATAAGTAGTTTTTTTATTGACTCTTTTTTAGAGAGAAAATAAAACAAAATAACCGCCAGAGTAATTGGTAAAACCACAAAAAGCGTACTGCTTCCCACAAAGAGAAACAGTAACGCTAATGTGAAAATTGCTAAACCAAATACTAATGACGGTCTTTTCATAATTTAAGTCGAATTTTAACCGGCAGGCCAGGTAAAGTTTCTGCCTGAAAGCAAGTGGAAATGAATGTGTTTTACAGTCTGACCGGCAGAGTCGCCACAGTTGTTAACAACTCTGAAGCCATCATCCATTTTTAATTCTTTTGAAAGTTTTGCAATTACTTCAAAAATATGAGCAATAACTTTGCTGTTTTCTTCTGTAATTTCTTTGGCAGAAGAAATATGCTCTTTAGGAATTACGAGAATGTGTGTTGGTGCTTGTGGCTCAAGGTCATTAAAAGCAACAACCAAATCGTCTTCATAAACCTTTGTAGCAGGAATTTCGCCATTTGCTATTTTACAAAAAATACAATCCATATTTTTCACCTTATGCCTTTAAAATTTCTTCTGCTTTTGCTAAAGCTTCATTTATCTTAGAAATATCTTTACCACCGGCCATTGCAGAATCAGGCTTACCGCCACCAGAACCACCAGCAACTTGTGCTACTGCTTTTACAATGTTACCAGCGTGAGCACCATTTGCAACAGCACCTTTACCACAATAGCAAGCGAATGAGCAAGTGCCTTTTGCACTCTGTTCTGCGGCGAGAACTACAACAATATCGTCGCCCTTATCTTTTGATGAATCGAGCATTGAACGAAGCGCGTTAGCATCTGCTTCACCTAAAGAAGCGGTAATGAGTTTGTAAGAACCAACTTCTTTAACGTTATCAAAGAGATTGCCAGCCTTTTGTTTTGCAATTTCTGCTTTTAATTCTTCTAATTCTTTTTCTTTTGCTTTAAGGTCATTGTTAAGAGCGAGTGCTTTGTTTGCAAGGTCGTTAACGTTTGCAAGTTTCATATTTTGTGCGGCATCTGAAATGAGTTTTTCACGTGAATCAAGGTAATTAAGAACACCTTTAGCTGTAACACCTTCAATTCTTCTTACACCAGCGGCAACAGAACTTTCTGAAATAATTCTGAAAAGACCAATGTTACCAGAGTTAGAAACGTGAGTACCACCGCAAAGTTCAGTTGAGAAACCGTTACCAGCAGTAACAACTCTTACTGTGTCGCCATATTTTTCACCAAAGAGTGCCATAGCACCTTTTTTCTTTGCATCTTCAATTGCCATTTCTTCCATAGTAACAGGAAGTGCAGAAAGAATAATTTCATTAACTCTGTTTTCAATCTTTGTGATTTCTTCATTAGAAAGAGCAGAGAAGTGTGAGAAGTCGAAACGAACTGCGTTTTCGTTAACAAGCTGACCAGCCTGTTCAACGTGTGTGCCTAAAATTTCTCTTAATGCGGCTTGAAGAAGGTGAGCGGCAGTATGGTTTTTCATAATTGCTTCTCTACGAGCTTTGTTAACACTTACTTTAACTTTATCGCCAACTTTAATAGTGTCGCCGTCAGTTAAAGCGCCGTGGTGAAGGAATACGCCTTCTGCAGTTTTTGTAGTGTTAGTAACTTCAAATGAAGTTTCGTTTATTGAAATAACACCAGTGTCACCAACCTGACCACCGCCTTCACCATAAAGTGTGGTTGTGTCAAGTACAATAACACCATCTTGCTCTGCACCGATAAAGTCAACTTTTTCGCCGTTTACAGCAATAGCTTTTACAGTTGCTTCGCAATCAAAATCAGTATAACCAAGGAATTTAGTAGCGCCGATTTCTTTAAATGAAATGTCAGAACCTTTCCAACCTTCAGTACCAGCAACTTTACGGGCATCTTTAGCCATCTGCTTTGCTTTCTTTAAAAGGTCTTCGAATTCTTCGTTGTTAACGCTCATTCCGTTTTCTTCTAAAATTTCACGAGTTAAGTCAATTGGGAATCCATAAGTATCCTGAAGCTTAAATGCATCTGCACCAGAAAGAACTTTACCCTCAGTATTTTTCATCATTTCATTAAGAAGTTCAAGACCGCTGTCAATAGTTTTATAGAAGCTGTTTTCTTCCATAGCAATAACTTTTGTAATGTAGTCTTGCTTTTCACGAAGCATAGGGTATGCGTTTTCGTTTTCTTTAATAACGGTTTCGCAAACTTCTGCTAAAAATGGTCTTGTAATTCCTAAAAGTCTGCCGTGACGAGCAGCTCTTCTTAAAAGTCTTCTTAAAACGTAACCACGACCAACGTTTGATGGAATAACGCCATCACCAATCATAAACGTTGTTGAACGGATATGGTCAGTAATAACACGGAGAGAAACGTCGTGTTTTTCGTTAGCGTGATATTCAATACCAGCAATAGAAATTATGTGCTTCATAATATTCTGAACAGTGTCAACTTCAAAAAGGTTGTTAACGTCCTGACAGATAACTGCAAGTCTTTCAAGACCCATACCAGTATCAATGTTAGGGTTTTTGAGTGGTGTGTAGTTGTTGTTACCATCATTTTCAAATTGTGTGAAAACAAGGTTCCAGAATTCAACGAATCTGTCGCAATCACAACCAACTTTACAGTCAGGTGAACCGCAACCGTATATTTGTACACGGTCGTAGTAAAGTTCAGAACAAGGACCGCAAGGACCTTGACCGTGCTCCCAGAAGTTATCTTCTTTGCCGAAGCGAACCATGTGGTCTTCCTTTACACCGATATCTTTAGTCCAGATATCATACGCTTCATCGTCATCAAGGTAAACACTGCAGTAAATTCTGTCCGGGTCCATTTTAACAACTTCAGTACAGAATTCCCAAGCCCACGGAATAACTTCTTTTTTGAAGTAATCGCCAAAAGAGAAGTTACCGAGCATTTCAAAGTAGGTACCATGACGAGCGGTAATACCAACTCTTTCAATGTCAGGTGTTCTTATACATTTTTGACAAGTTGTAACTCTTTTTCTTGGTGGAGTTTCTTCACCTGTGAAGTATTTTTTCATAGGTGTCATACCAGCATTGATAAGAAGAATACTCTTATCGCCCTGTGGTACAAGAGGGAAACTTGGTAATCTTAAATGGTCTTTGCTTTCAAAGAATTTTAAGTACATTTCGCGTAATTCGTTAACGCCAGTCCATTCCATTTTTTACACATCCTTAAAATTTACAAATATTATTACATTAAAATACGGAAATTAGTATATATTTTAAACACCTAAAAGTCAAGAAAAATTAATAATTATAAGTATTATGGTTAAATATATCTAAATTGAAAGAGCAAGAAATGGCGTTTATTGTAAAAATAGTGCTTGACTTATCGGTTTAAAGTTGTTATAATCTTTGTCGCCGTAGTTATCTATGGTAAATCCTTACTCTCAAATATTTGTGAGAGTCAAATGTCCAGAAGGAGGTGCGAACGATGGTAAAATACGAAACAATCATTGTTTATTCTTTAGCTAAAGGCGAAGAAGCTGCAAAAGAAGTTGCAGAAAAATTTAAAACTATGATTGAAGGCGCTGGTACTGTTGAAAGCATTGATGAATGGGGCAAGAGAAGACTTGCTTACCCAATCAATGACGAAAACGACGGTTACTACGTACTCTACAACTACGAGTGCAACGCTGAGTTCCCAAAAGAACTTGACCGTGTTGTTGGTATTACAGATGGCGTTCTTCGTTCACTTATTATTAAAAAGTAATTTAAAAGTTATTTAAGGAGAAAGTGTGGCTTTTTGCCATACAGCAAGAAATTATGCTTAACTGTGCAGTAGTTATGGGCAGACTCGTTGCTGACCCTGAAGTTCGTCAGACACCATCAGGTGTTTCAGTTTGCAGATTTACAGTAGCGGTTGACCGTTCTTATGTAAAGCAGGGCGAACAAAGACAAGCAGATTTTATTGATATTCTTGCTTGGCGTCAAACAGCAGAGTTTGTTGGCAAATATTTCCAGAAGGGCTCAATGATTGCAGTGCAAGGCTCAATCCAGACAGGCTCTTATGAAAAAGATGGTATTAAAAGAAGAACTTTTGAAATTGTTGCTGATAATGTTAGCTTCTGTGGCTCTAAGAGCGAAAGCGGTAACACAGCACCAAGAAATGATTTTGACTCAGCTCCATCTTTCTCAAATGGTAACGTTGATGATTTCTCAGCTTCAGCTGATGATGACGAATTACCATTCTAATTAATTTGATTTGATGCACACGTAGTTGTGCTATTCTAAAACTATTAAGGAGGAAACTAAAATGGCATACGATAAAGCTGAAAGAGGCGCAGGCCGTCCTAACAAAAAAGGCAGAAAAAAAGTTTGCGCATTCTGCGTTGAAAAAGCAGAAACAATCGATTACAAAGATGCTGCAAAACTCCGTCGTTTTACATCTGACAGAGCAAAGATTCTCCCTCGCCGTGTAACAGGCACATGTGCTTACCACCAGAGAGAACTCACAACAGCAATTAAGAGAGCAAGACATATTGCTCTTCTCCCATACACAGCAGACTAATTTGTCGGTGTATTTTGCGCAGAGCAAAGCCCACATTCGAAAGAATGTGGGCTTTTTGTTGTTTTGGCACCCGCTCGTAGTATCTATATACAACTTCGGAGTGCCAAAACAACATCTGCATCAAAATCCACTCGACAAATAATTCTATCTGAGTGCTTTTTTAACCGCCTTTTTACCCACTCGGCGTATCGATATACGCCTTCGGAGTAAAAAAACGGTTTCTACATCAAAATCTGTTCGTTTTCTTTCCAAGTTTTATATACAACTTCGGAGTGCCAAAACAACATCTGCATCAAAATCCACTCGACAACTTTTATTAATGCAGAATGCAGAATGCAAAATGCAGAATTTCGGAAGGCTTCGCTTTGATTATAATTATTCATTTCTTAACTCGTTTTGATAAATGGACTTCATTATCGTTTATATATCCTAACTTTTCGTACACAACTTGAGCAATAAGATTACTTTTTCCTGTTAAAAGTTCATATTTATGAAGAGGGTAATTCTCAATGCAATATTTTTCTGCAAAATTAATCATCTCGCTTGCAATACCTCTTTTTCTGTATGCTGGTTTAACATATACTTCTGTGATTTCAGGCATATACTCATCATTGCAAAAAGATTTTTTTAACTGAACACAAACAAAGCCAGCTAACTCGTTATCCTCATCGGCAACAATAACAACTTCTTGTTGATTATTTATAAGGGAGTTTCTAATGTTTTCAATACATGTCTCGCCCTTGCCGTTAAATTCATTATTTAAAATCTCTAATTGTTCTGCATCATTTGCAGTTGCTTTTCTTATCATTATACTCTCCATAAATAAAGTTTAGTTTAATAATCACCTAAAACCCAACATCCAACACCTAACAACTAATTTCTGACCACTGACTTACTGACAACTGGGCACTTCGTAGATTTTCGCCAATTCATCAACCGCCTTTTTAATTTCATAAATCAAATCATTCGGCGATTTAACTTTAACTCTTGCGCCGAATTGTAAAATCCAGGCAATAAGACCTTCGCTGACTGCGGCGTTTGTTCTTAAAATGAATGAGTTTTCGTCGTTCTTTTGAATTTTAACCGATTTACCGAATCTGTCGAGCATAACGTCAAGTAAATCGTTGTTACAAATAAGTTGAATCGGTTTTGGTTCACCGCTGAACATATTAAATGATTTGTTAGCATAATCTGCTGAGTCAAATTTATTTGTGTAGTTTGAAACTTCAGAAAAATGTCTTGATTTTTCGTTTGTTACAGTTACAGTTTTAATTCTGTCAATTCTTACGTGCATTAAGTTGTCGTATTTTTCGTTGTTACAAATTAAATAATAATTGTCATTTGACCATATAAGTGCATAAGGGCTGACCTTGTGCGTTTTTTCTTCTGTGGCGGTTTTGAATTCATCGGTTATTTTTCTTTTCTGGTAAAGAATAGAAACTTTCAAATTGTTATTAATAGCTTTGTCTAATTCGCTTATGGTGTAATAAATTCTTTCGTTTGCAGTTTTCGGTCTCTTTTCAACGTAAACTTGTGAGTGTAAAACTTTTGCATTGTTTTCACTTAAAAAACTTTCAAATTTATTAACTAATTCTGCAGTTTTGTTTGGTGAAATAAAATTTGCCGCCTGAACTGCATCAGAAATAAGGCGAATTTCTGCTTCCTGAAATTTTCGTTCACCTAAAAAGTAACCGGTGTTTGTTTTAGAAGTGCTTTTTATAATGTCGTAACCAAACTCTCTTAAAACGTCAATATCTTTATAAATCGATTTTCTTTCGGCAGGTATGCCTTCGTTTTGCAATTTGTCGCAAAGTTCATTTGCAGTGAGAGTATGTTCTTCGTCAGTTTGTTTTTCTAAAATATCTGCAAGAACAAGTAACTTGAGTTTTGAATTCTTTACACCAGCCATAATTATTCTCCTACATTAAGTTTGATTTCATAATATCAAAAATACAAATTTTAGTCAATAAATTATAGAATATGTACAATTGACTTATTCAACTAAAATTGGTAAAATAAAGAAAAAGGGCAGAAAGGATGGTTTTTATGGTAAATGGCGTAATGGGTTATTCAACTTATTATAATAACAATGAGTCTTTGTTAAGGGGCGTTGAGTCAGTTAATGAAGCAAAAGCGGTAGCCAAAGCACAGGTGCCTGTAAAAGCCACCACTAATACTGCTGAAAATACTGCTGCGAATTATGGTGGCTTTAGTAAATCAAGTCACTTTGAAGGTAACGTTGTAGGCGTTGCTAATCAGCTTAATATGAGAAATTTAAGTGAAGATGAATTAGGTTTACTTAAAAAGCCTGAAAGTGCAAAATCTCCACAAGAAGTTTTTGAAGAAGGCGAGTGCAAAACTTGTGCTGAAAGAAAATATCAGGATGGTTCAGACGACCCTGGTGTTTCATTTAAAACTGCGGCGCATATCTCACCGGACCAAGCGGCTGCTAAAGTTAGAAGCCACGAGTATGAGCACGTTACAAGAGAACAGGCTAAGGCAGACAGAGAAGGCAGAGAAGTCGTAAGTCAGTCTGTACAGTTACATACAAGCATTTGCCCTGAATGTGGCAGAAGTTACGTTTCTGGCGGTGTTACAAACACTGTAACTAAAGGTACGAGTGAGCCACAACAACAAACTGAAGCAAAACAAAATACAGGTGACGTAGAATAATTTTTATAAATTCAAAATGCTGGTTGAGTGTAAATTCAATCAGTATTTTTTTATTTACAAATTAAGGTAAAAGGTGTATAATAATTGTTATATGTCTTGAAATCACAAATGAAAGCGTGGTGTAACTTGTGGTAGGTCTTAAAATTGGTCTTGATATTGGTACGGGTAGCGTTACTGCCGCTATTGAAGGCAAGGGGATTGTACTCTCTGAACCAGCAGTTTTAGCACTTGAAGCAGAAACCAACCGCGTTTTAGCGGCTGGTAAAGAAGCTCTTGAAATGACTGGCAGATGCCCCGATGCTATAAAATTAGTTCGCCCACTTCTTTCCGGTGGTATAAGTGACCTTGAAAACAGCAAGTTACTTTTAAGAACGTTTATTGAAAGAATCTGTAAAAATAAAATATTTAAACCTACTGTTGCGGCTACAATGCCGGCAGGTCTTACAAACTTGGAAAAACGAAATATTCTTTCTTGTATTTTAAATGCTGGTGCTGGTCGTGCAGTTTTAATTGAAGAACCACTTGCGGCGGCACTTGGTACCGGCGTTATGTTAGATAAACCTTACGGCACTATGATTGTGAATATCGGTGCGGGTACAACGAGCGTAGCAGTTGTTACTATGGGTAGTATTGCTGTTGCAAAAAGTGCAAAAATCGGCGGTACAGATATGGATGATAAAATCAAATCATATCTAAAAGATAATCGTGGTGTGGCAGTCGGTAAATTAACTGCAGAAGAATTAAAAATTGTTTTAGGTGGAGCAGAAATCCGTGACGAGAGCGTCGTTGCCATTTCAAAAGGTAAAGATATGAGTGAAGGTATGCCGTTGTTTTTTGAGGTTACGGCAACTGAAATTAATTTTGCTATAAGAGAATGTATAGATGAAATTGTTAAGGCTATAACAGAAGTGTTAGAAGTTACTCCACCAGAATTAGTAAGAGATATTACTGACGACGGCATTTTCCTTTGTGGTGGCGTTGCGGGTATGTATGGTCTCGATAAATTTATTGAAAAACAAACTGGAATTAAAGTGAAAACTCCGGGCAGAGAAACAGAAATTTCTGCTTTAGGGGCTTTAAGAACTTTAACCGAAGAAAAATATCTTCAGAATAACGGATATCATTTTGTTACACTTGAGACATTAGGAGTTAAATCACTATGAAATTATTAGTTATTGACGGCAACTCAATATTAAACAGAGCGTACTATGGTGTAAGATTGCTTTCTACAAAAGACGGCAGATTTACAAATGGTATTTACGGTTTTTTAAATATTTTCCTTTCATTACTCGGGACTTATGAACCCGACTCTGTTGCTATTGCCTTTGACTTAAAAGCACCAACTTTCCGTCACAAAATGTATTCAGAATATAAAGCGGGTAGAAAACCGGCACCAAGGGAATTAGTTGAACAGTTTGCACCTTTAAAAGAATTACTTACTGCACTCGGTTACACGGTGGTTGAAAAAGAAGGTTACGAAGCAGACGATATTTTAGGTACACTTTCGGCTTCTTGTAAAGAAAATGATTTTTGCTATATTGCAACGGGCGACAGAGATTCTTTACAGTTAGTAAAAGAAAACGTTAACGTTGTTCTTGCTTCAACTAAAGCGGGGCAACCGGTTTCAACACTTTACGATGTTGAAAAAATCAAGGAAGAATATAAAGTTACACCAAAACAACTTATAGATATAAAAGCAATTCAGGGCGACTCATCTGATAACATTCCTGGTGTTCAGGGTATTGGACCTAAAGGTGCTATTGATTTAATAAGTCAATTTGACTCCATTGAAAACATTTATGAAAATTTAGAAAAATTAGATATTAAAGCGGGTACTAAAGTTAAACTTGAAACTTCAAAAGAAAGTGCATTTTTAAGTAAGACTTTAGGTACTATCTGCCTTGAAGCACCAATAAGCACAAATTTGGAAGATTATAAAATAAAATCACCAGATAAAGATTTAGCAAAACGCCTTTTTGCTTCATTAGAGATGTTTAAACATATTAAACGCTTTAATCTTGATGAAGAAGATACAGAATCAACTTTGACACCATCTAAAGAAGTTTCAGCTTTTTTAGTTGACGATTATGGGAAGTTGTCAGATGAACTTCAAAAAACAGGTAAGGCGTATTTTATAGCAAAGTACAATGATGGTGGCATTGAAAGTCTTTTCTTTAACGTGGAAGATGGCGTCAAAGTTGTGCAAAATGCAGATTTTATGTTTATGACTTTTGCAAAAGAGTTTTTAGAAAACGAAAAAATTGCAAAATTCACCGACAATGCAAAGTATTTATTTGCTTTTTGTGAAATTAACGGCATTGACCCTGAAAATATTAAATTAGATACTTCTCTTGCGGGTTACTTGCTTAACCCTAATTCATCTGATTACAGCGTTTCGGCTTTAAGCGAAGTGTATAATCTTGAAAAAGTAAAAGTTAAAACAGATGATGAAAACTTGCTTTCAATTTATGAAGAAGAAAAAGAGTTTATAAAACAAGCGGCTGTAATGAAAGCTTTATCTTTAAAGCTTATGAGTGATATTACAGAAAATAGTCAGGAAAAGCTTCTTTATGAAATAGAAATTCCACTTTCAAGAGTGTTGGCATCTATGGAAAGGGAAGGTTTTTCCGTTGACAGAGACGGCATTGTTTCTTACGGTGAAAAGTTAGCAAATATTATTGAAGTTAAACTTTCTAATATTTATGCTTTAGCGGGTTGTGAATTTAACGTTAATTCACCAAAACAATTGGGCGAAGTGCTCTTTTCAGAAGATAAACTTAATTTACCACACCAGAAAAAAACAAAGAGTGGTTATTCTACAAATGCAGAAGTGCTTGAATTTTTAAAAGACAAGCACCCTGTAATTCCAGAGATTTTGGAATACCGAACTCTCAGCAAATTAAAATCAACTTATTGTGATGGTCTTTTAAAGGTTATTGATAACGACGGCAGAATTCACTCTACGTTAAATCAGACAGAAACAAGAACCGGCAGAATTTCGTCAACAGAGCCGAATTTACAGAATATTCCTGTAAGAACTGAATTGGGCAGAGAGTTAAGAAGATTTTTCAATGCAAAAGACGGGTTTATATTAGTTGATGCCGACTACTCACAAATTGAACTTCGTGTTCTTGCCGCTATGGCGGAAGATGAAATGATGAAAAAAGCGTTTATAGAAAATCTTGATATTCACACGGCAACGGCTTCTCAGGTTTTCTCGGTTCCTATGGATGAAGTTACAAGCGATGACAGACGAAAAGCAAAAGCTGTAAACTTCGGTATTGTTTATGGTATTGGTGCATTCAGTCTTTCAAATGATATTGGTACGACAGTCGCAGAAGCAGACAGATATATTAAAGGCTACCTTGCAAATTACTCCGGTGTTGCGGCATTTATGGAAAAATGCAAAAGTGATGCTAAAAGTAAAGGTTACGCCGAGACTGTTTTTGGCAGACGCAGATATTTACCTGAACTTACGTCATCAAATGCAAATCTTCGTAATTTTGGCGAAAGAGTTTCAATGAATATGCCAATTCAGGGTACTGCGGCAGACATTATTAAAATAGCGATGATTAAAGTGTGGGAACGTCTTAAAAACGAAGTACCAGAAGCGCATTTAATTATGCAGGTGCACGACGAATTGATAATTGAAGCACCTGAAAATAAGAAAGATGAAGTTTCACTTCTGTTAAAACAAGAAATGGAAAATGCCGTGAAAATGAGCGTTCCGTTTATTGCGGACGTTAATTGTGGTAAAACTTGGTATGATGCAAAATGATTAATGATATAAAAATTGAACCAATGAACGAAAGTCATTTAAAAGATTTAGCGTTACTTGAAAAACAATGCTTTTCTGTTCCATGGAGTGAAGATGCTTTAAGAGCGGAGCTTACAAAAGATAATTCAAGGTTTTTTGTTGCTATTACAAAAGATGAAGTTTCGGGTTACATTGGTGCAAATAACGTTTTAGGCGAAGTGTATATTGATAATATAGCCGTCTTTTACAATTATCGTGGCTTTGGTATTGGCACATTTCTTTTAAAACATCTTATAAACGTTTCAAAAGATGAGAAATGCGATTTAATAACGCTTGAAGTAAGAGTCAGTAATACCCCTGCACGAAACCTTTATGAAAAAATGGGTTTTAAAAATGTTGGTGTAAGAAAGAATTTTTACGAAAAACCAAAAGAGGACGGAATTATTTATACTTTATATTTAGGTGAAAACAAATGAAAATTTTAAGTATAGAAAGCAGTTGTGACGAAACTGCGGCGGCAGTAGTTGAAGATGGACGAAAAGTTCTTTCAAATATTGTTGCAAGTCAGGTTGAAGAACATAAAATTTATGGTGGCGTTGTACCGGAGATTGCTTCACGCAGACACGTTGAAGCAATAAGTGGTGTTGTAAAAAACGCTCTCTCTGAAGCAAACTGCACTTTAGATGATATTGATGCTATTGCAGTGACTTATGCACCAGGGTTAATCGGTGCACTTTTAGTTGGTGTAAATTACGCTAAAGGTCTTTCGTTTGCAACGGGAAAACCATTGGTGCCGGTTCACCATTTACGCTCACATATTGCGGCTAACTATTTGACAAATGAAAAATTAAAACCACCGTTTTTAGCACTCGTAGTTTCTGGTGGTCACAGTCATATTGTGAATGTTAAAAGTTACACAGAATTTGAAGTTGTAGGCAGAACACGTGACGATGCCGCTGGTGAAGCGATGGACAAAGCCGCAAGAACTGTGGGACTCCCGTACCCGGGTGGCGTGAATTTAGATAAAATTTCACAAAATGGTGATGAGAATAAATATAAATTCCCGACCCCACATCTTTCTACCGGTAAATATGATTTCAGTTTTTCAGGGCTTAAAACTTTTGCAGTTAATTTAGTACATAACGCTTCACAAAAAGGTGAAGAAGTAAGCGCAGAAGATTTAGGGGCATCATTTATAAAAACTGTAACAGATATTTTAACTAAAAATACAATGTCGGCGGCTAAAGATTTGGGTGCAACTCAGATTGTTTTAGCGGGTGGCGTTTCAGCAAATTCACGACTCCGTAAAAAAATGGCAGAAGAATGTGAAAAAAATGGTTTTTCTCTTTTTATGCCGGAACTTAAATACTGTGGCGATAACGCCGCTATGGTTGGTGCTCAGGGGTACTACGAATTTTTAAGTGGCAAAAGAGCGGGTATGGACCTTAATGCCGTTGCTTCGATGAGTATTACAGAAGAATAGGTGTTAGGTGTTAGGTGTTGGGTGTTAGCTAATAAATAAAATTTAACTATAAGAAAATAAATACACTTTAAGATTAACAAAATATAAAAAAAGTACAAAAAAATGTCATTTTTAGTCAAAAACTAATCATTTAATGAAAGGTACTTACATTCTTTAATAATGTGTGTTACAATTTAGACAGTTAAGTGATTCTCACACCAATCACTTAGCAGGTTTTTCATAAAACCGAATGGGGAGGGATATTAATAATTCATATTAATATTCTTAAAAAAATCACAGAATCAGGTTTTGCAGTTTACACTGCGTTCGCTTCTTTCCTGATTCTGTGTTTTTTGTTTTCTTTTTGTTGAAATTTGTCGAAGTGTAGTGTATTATATTAATTTGTTATAGGTTATTAATTTATTATAGGAGTTTTACTTTGATAAGAAAAGTTTTCATAATTATTTTATCTGTAATGTTAGTATTTTCTGTTTCTGCTTGTAATAGCGAAAAAACTGCTGATATGAGTGAGAAAATAGTTGCTGCGGAAGTTAATAGTAATTCATATCTTGCGGCAAAGACAATAGCAGAAGAAGTTAAAGAAATTAAAACAATATCAACAGAAGACGGTGCCGTTTCTATGGTGGAGTCAAAAGAAGCCGATTTTGTAGTTTTAGATGAATTCAAATCTAATGAATATATTGAAAATAAACGCAAGATTGAAATTGTAAAGGTTTTGGACTTTACAATGGATTACTGTGCATATTTTTATCAGAATCAAGACTTGCTTAATAAGTTCAACGGCGAGATTTTATCACTTACAGAAGATGGAACTATTGAAAAAATAAAAGAGTCTTATAAAACGGGTGATACTTTTTATCCGACTCTTAAAGAGTTGCCACAGAACGCACCACTTCTTACAGTTGCTACCGATGTGGTTGGTTTTCCGTTTACCGATTTAACTGATGATGGTGCAATTGTTGGAATTGATATTGATATATTAACAATTATCGCAAATAATCTGGGTTATAATCTTGAGCTATTGGTTCTCGATACTGACGAAGGCTTTTCTATGCTCAAAGACGGAGAAGTCGATTTAGTTATATCTGGTCTTATTTACACAGAAGCGAGAGATATAATTTACGACCCGTCAGTAAGTTACGTTTCTGCTGATTATTATCTTCATTCAAGGGGATAATCTGAAAATATATAGTGGTAAATTTGCACAAGTGTGCAGAGTGATTTTTGACATTTTTTACAAGGTTGTTTTTTGTGCATTTAAAATGCACTTTTTTCCTTGCAAACTATAATTTGCTATGGTATAATTACCGATATATGTAACCGTGGAGGTGTCTTTTTTGGAAAACGAAAATTTAGAAGTCCAAGAAGGCGTTGCGGTTGGTACTGATTCAACAGGTGAATTAAACAGAGAATATGTTTACGAAAATCGTCGTTACGTAGGTCTTAAAGAAACTGTTTGGTATGTTATTTATGATATGTGCCAGAGTTTCAATATTGACTCATTTAGTGACCGTTTTGTTACTAACATTCTTCAGATTGACCTTGACTATCAAACCATCGTGCGCGTAGTAAACGGTGTGTGGGACGTTATTAACGATATCTTTACAGCGGCAATCGTTGAAAGAACCCGTACTCGTTGGGGTAAATTTAAACCGTATCTTGTTGCTCTTGGTATTCCTGGTACAATTGGTACTTGTTTCTACTGGTTAATGCCTATGATATTCAAAGGCAAGGGTGCCAGAGATATGAGTAAGTTCCTTACTTATTTTATTCTTACTCTTGTGCGTGAGGGTGCTGGAACGTTCAGAGCTATTGCGAGAACAGGTATGCTTGCAACAATTACGCCTCACCCTGTTGACAGAACAAGGCTTATTACCGTTGCTGAGTTCGTTTCAGGTCTGTTGGGTGAAAAGTTGCCACAGCAAATTCTTACAGTTCTTCTTGACTTAATAGGTAATAAGGTTGTTAACCTTTCATATACAAGTACGTTTATGGTTATGGGTAACTTTACTTCTATTGTCAGTGGTTTTGCTGCTCTTGCATTCTGCGTTATGACTCGTGAAAGAGTTATGCAGTCTATTGAAACACCAAGCGTTATGCAGGGTATTAAATCCGTTATTAACAATAAACCGATTTTGTTACTCACACTTTCAGAAACACTTTCAAACTTCAGTGTTGGTGGTAGTATAAACGACTATTACATAGACGTTCTTAACTTTGCTTCTATGACAATGGTTGCAGGTATTCCTGGTGCTATTATTAACCCATTCTCATTCTACTTCGTACCTTGGTTCAGAAGAAGATTCTCAACAAAAACTCTTTATCTTGTTTCAACAAAGATTCAACCACTTCTTGATATTCCTGTTTATCTCATTGGTATGATAGGTGGTAAGCATAACGGTCTTTACAAGAAAGTTTTGCCGATGTTCTTTGTTATGGCAATTAAAGAAATGATTTATATGGTATTCTGGGGCGTTCGTCGTGTTATTCCAAGTGAAATGTACAATGAATCTATGGACTACTGTGAATGGAAGAATGGTTATCGTACAGAAGCTATGACTTCAGTTGCGAGAGAACTTACAAAGAAATTAGCAAGTATATTGAACTCTGCAGTTTCATTACAACTTAAAAAGTTAATCGGTTACGATATCAGTTCTTATACACGTGGTCAGGCTCAGACTGACGAAACCAAACACGGACTTTTCGCTATTGCAACAATTATACCAACCCTTACAGGTCTTTTAGGTATTATTCCAATTCTCTTCTACGATTTGAGCGGTGAAAAGAGAGAGCGTATGTACGCTGAACTCCTTGTTCGTCGTGAAGAAATGGCTAAGAAGCTTGAAGATGCTTCAACAGAAGAAATCAAAGAACTTAGCAAAGAGCAAATGAGCGTAGGTTCACAAAAACAAGATTTATAAAATTAATAAAATAGCGGCACTTTTGTGTCGCTATTTTTAATGAGTGATATTATGTTAAAATACAGATTTTTAAAAAACTCTGCAAAAGTTTTAAGTGTTTCAACTGGCGTATTGTTATTGAGTAACCTTATACTTCTGTTTAGTTTGTTAATACCGACATTCGAAGATAAAATAGGTTTTTTAAGCAAATTACCCGATTTATCAATTTACATATTTACTTTCCTTTCATACCTTGCTTTAAATGATGAAAAAGCAGCACACAGAAAAATTAAAGATATCAGAAGTCAGAAGTTTATAAAAGCATTAAAAGTATTGTTGATTGTGATATTCGTTTCTGTATTTTTCAAAAGTTTAATCGGGAATTTATTGAGTGGTGTAGCACTTAATTTATTTTTGGTTGTTACGTCTTTTAGCTTTTTTATGCTTATACTTTCGTGCTGGTATTTTTACAGAGATAAAAATGAAGGCAAAATTAAACTTGTTTCGCTTTTGTCTGTTGTAATTTCTTTGGTTTATTCAGTTTATAAGTTTATAGCAGTATATCCACTTACTGAAATGGGTGCTGGTAACACCGAATTTATAAATTATCAGGCTTTACAATACGCTTTCTGCATTTTTCAATATATTGTTAATATTCTTATGCTTGTGTGTATAAATAAGCATTATCAGAAAAAAGAGATTGCGGAAGAATTGAAAGAAAACGAAAAACCAAAACCAACCCGACCGGAGATAATAGATAATATCGAAACAGAAGATGGTTTTGGAATTGATTTTATAGATGATGGTAATATATAATTGTTGACAACCATTATGTATTTGCTTTATACTAATGCTGATATTTTAAGTGTAAAAAAGGATTTTAAAATGAAGGGTAAAAAAGTATTAAGTTTATTGGTTCTGACTTGCCTTGTATTTCAATTGTTCTCGGTAACTGCTTTTGCAAACAATGAAATAAAAGGTGATGTAAACGGTGATGGTAAAATATCGCTTTCTGATGCGAGAGCGGTATTGCGGAGCGTTGCCCAGATTGAAATTTTACCACAAGAAAAATTAAGTGTAGCAGATTATGATGGCGATGGTGCGTTGACTTTTGAAGATGCAAGAAAAATTTTAAGTGCTTCTATTGATTTACCGCCAGAATATGTGGGTATTGAAAAATTTACACAATTAACACCAAAAAAATCGAATGCTGGAATAACAACAAAATCAAAATTTTGTATGGTTTTAAACGATTATTCAGAAACTCTTGCCGCAACTCCAGTAGATAACAAGTCAAATCCGTTATATTCACCACTTTTAGCGGGTACGTTTGATTATATAAAAGAAGGTCCCGTTAAAGATTCAAGTAGCGGTCACGAGTTTTACGTGTTGAAATCTGGTAGAAGAGTTTACAGTGATGCCGTTAAAGTGTTTACAGGGTATGATATGCCACTCAATAATATTGAAATTATGAATTACATAGAAACTATTGGGTCGGATACGCAGTTTTATTTAAAACTTGATTGGCGTGTACCTTTTAACGTTACAATAAAACCGCAGGAATATGAAAAAGGATATAATAGCAGAGAGCATAATCTCAAAGACGGCAAATTTACCGCTACATATATGGATATTACTTTTTATTATACCGGGAATTACGAAGGAAAAATATCTTTCCCTGAGAGCGATATGATAAAAAGTATGAAATGGGTTAAAAATGAGAGTAAAGGTACAGTTACCTTAAGGATTTATTTTAAAAACGAAGGCAGTTTTATGGGCTATAATGTTTGCTATGATGAAAATAACTTTCTTGTAGTCAGCATTAAAGAACCGTCTTATTCTTTAAGTGACAGAGTTATTATGATAGACCCTGGTCATGGTGGTAATCAACCGGGTGCAGGTTCTGGCACAGGTGTCTACGAGCGTGACGTAACTTACAAAATTTCTCTTGAACTCAAAAAGTTGCTTGAAAAACAAGGGGCAACGGTATTATTTACCCGTGATGATGGCAAGTCGGTTCCCGAGATTGAAGAGCGCAGACTTAATGCCTATGAATTGAATCCGGATATGTTTGTTTCAATACATTGTGATTCTTCAGATTCGAAATCAACGAAAGGTTCATCGGTGTATTATTATAAAAATTATTCTGGTCCGTTAGCGTATGCGATTGCAGAAAAATTACCAAAAGCTATTAAGTCTTCTACCGGTTACGCTATGAACGACAGAGGTGCTCATTTCTATCCGTTCTTAGTTACAAGAATTGAAAATTGTCCGTCTGTACTTGTAGAATGTGGTTTTATAAGTAATGCAGATGATTTTAAAATTATAAATTCTGATAGTGGCAGAAAAGCAATAGCCAAGGGTATTTATGAAGGTATAGTTGAATATTATGGTTATTAACAAAAGGACTGTTGCCTTTGGTAACAGTCCTTTTAGGGTGAAATGAGTTATCCGAACCTGCCTAAAAGCGAGTATTTTCAAGTCTTTTCGGCGTTTCGGTCTTGTAAGGCGCCAGCCTTCCTTCGCCCTCAACACCAAAAATCCAATAAAAATCTTTCGCTTTGTAGGTCGAAGATTTTTTATAGAACAGATTTTTGGTCAATCAAGGCAAAAACGGAGCGAATCCTTTACGGATTTGCGAGTATTTTAACGTAGAGTGAACAGAAATCCCGTCTATAAAAAACATGGTTCGGATAATTCCTTTCACCCTATATTGAATTAATACTTTGTTAATTTGACTTGAACGATAAAATATGCTATTATAACTATATATTGCAATTTTTGTGGAAACAAGGTGAAATAATGAAGCGAAAATTAAATAGAATAATAACTATGTTGTTGGTTACAGCAACACTTCTTTCAATAAATGTTTCTATGTCCATTACTGCATCTGCAGTAGAAAGCGTTGTTGGTGATATTAATCAAGATGGTGCAGTTACAATTGAAGATGCACGTTTACTTTTATCATACGTTTCTAAAATAGCACCATTGACTAATGAACAACTTGCTCTTGCAGATTATGATGAAAGTACAGTTGTTGATATGGCAGACGTCAGGGCAATTCTCAAAGCTGTGACAGTTGGCGAAGATTTTGAAGAAAATCTTTACAAAGCAGGTTTCCCGGCTTCTTACGTTGAGTTGCTTCTTGAGTTGCATAAAGAGTATCCGGAATGGGAATTTATACCATTTATAACAGGTCTTACGTGGGAAGAAGCAGTTAACGGTGAACACACTCCACACAATAAGCAACTTATAGAAAAAAGCGTTGATTCTTACCTTAAGTGCGATTGTGAAAAATGTGATGGTG
Organism: Acutalibacteraceae bacterium; assembly: GCA_045533655.1. GTDB lineage: Bacteria > Bacillota > Clostridia > Oscillospirales > Acutalibacteraceae > DTU089. The sequence goes on along the minus strand of JAZSIE010000024.1, from coordinate 23,439 downwards.
TTATTCAGGAAGCATCATCATGGGTGAGTGCTTCAAAGGCTGCGGTTGAGTATTATCTTGACCCAAGGAACTTCCTTACAGAAAAATATATTTTCCAGTTTGAAAGTACCGCTTATTCAGATACACATACAATTGCTGGTATTGAGGCAATTCTTGATGGTACCTGGATGGAAGATAGTTACATTACTTATTTTGATGCCGAAGGTAAAGAACAGACGTATCTTGATAAAAAGGGTAAAAAGGTTAAATATTCCAACGCGATTATGACTGCCGCTAAAGACAGTAAAATGAGTGCTTACTATCTTGCTTCTAAAATCGTTCAGGAAGTAGGCTCTTCAAAATCTTCTTATGCAGGTGGTTCAAGTGGTAAGAATTCACCATACAATGGTATTTACAATTACTACAATATAGGTGCTTATACAGGTGCTGCCGACGGACTTAACTGGGCTAATGGTTATCTTAATACCAAACGAAGCGAAGCGAAACTTTTAAAAGAAGCAAAATCAGGTGCAGAAGTTGTTGTAACTATTCCACAGAACACATCTTCAATCTATTATATGGGTGAAGATGGCGATTACTATAAAGTAAAAGCAGTTGTTTCAGGTACTACTTATACGGGTTACGTGCTTAAAACAGCGGTTAATCCGACTACTACTTATGGCAGACCTTGGGATAATCCATATAAATCTATTTATTATGGTGCTCAGTATATTTACTCATCATTCTCTAAATATCAATACACTGGTTATTTGCAGAAGTTTAATGTAAATAAAGAGTCGGGTAGTCTTTACAGCCACGAATATATGGCTAATATAAGAGCAGCTGCAAGTGAATCTAAACATACTTATGAAGCTTACGTTGATGCGGGAATTATAAAATCATCTAAAACGTTTGTAATTCCGGTTTTCAAAAATATGCCTAATGCAGATGCTACCCGAGACGACGTTTTCAAAGAGAGTGTTCCGGATGTAAAGTGTAGTTCTTGTAATACTACGTCTATAACACTTTCATGGACAGAAGTGAAGAACGCAGAAGGGTATCAGATTTATAAAATAAATGCTTCTGGTACACCTGAAAAAATAGCAACTGTAAAAGCAGGAACACTTACTTATAAAGATACAATAGGTACACCTGCAACTAAAGCAGTTTACAGAGTAAGAGCATATACAACAGATAAAAATGGTTCTACAATTACTTCAAAATATAAAGATTTTGAAGCGACAACAGCAACTAATGCTCCAACTAATTTAACCGTAGGAAAAGTCGGTGATAATTCTGTTGCGTTGTCCTGGTCTAAAGTGGATAATTGCCAGGGTTACAGAGTTTATCGTTATGACGTTTTAAATGGTAAATATGTTTCTATTGCGATTACAAATGAACCCAAATATACAGATACAACAGTTTTAAGTGGTAGTGATTATAAATATAAGGTTCGTGCTTACATTAAATATTCACAGTATTTCTATTCGGGATATACTGACGAGGTTTCTGTAAAAACAACGGGCGATGCAGTGCAGAAAGTCGGTACTGTTAACGTGAGTGACGTGCTCAACGTAAGAGCCGATGCAAGTACAAGTGCTACTATAATTGTTCAACTTAAAGCAAACACAAAAGTTTATATAACTGGTGAAACTGGTGATTGGTATAAAATCACCGCTTCTGTAAACGGCGTGACTTACAACGGCTACGCACACAAAGATTATATAGTTGTAGAAGGTTCTGAAGGTGGAAAAGAAGCGTGTCCATACGCTGAACCAACTTCTACCTTGAGACAGGGTAGCACAGGCGAAAGCGTTAAATGGCTTCAGTGGCATCTTTATAAACTCGGTTATTTAACAAGTAGCGATATTGACGGCGATTTTGGTCCTACAACTCTTGCTGCAGTTAAAAAATATCAGACAGATAAAAAATTAGATGTCGATGGAGTTGTTGGTTCAGGTACTCGTGGTCAGTTACTTAAAGATATAAGTGCATTATAAAAAACAAGCGATAAGTTCAAAACGAACTTATCGCTTTTTGCTATATTAAATTACCATTTGTTATAACTGATTTTATGTTTATTTCATCATCAAAAATGAGTAAATCTGCATCGTAACCTTTTTCAATTTTACCTTTTTTATTACCAAAACCTATAACTTCTGCTGGTGTTAAAGATGCCATTCTCACTGCTTCATATAGTGGAATTTTAACTTCTTTATACATATTTCTCACACAGTCTTTAAGAGTTGCAACAGAACCGGCTAAAGCAGAGCGGTCTGAGAGTTTCATAGCGCCATCTTCAAAAATTACACCCATTCCATTTTCTTGAGTGTAAACGGTGTTTTCTTTAATGTCACTTGCCGAGAACTCAAGACCATCTGTTATTAAGTACATTTTTTCTACGCCTTTTGCTTTGTAAATCAATTGCAAAAGACCTTTTGGTAAATGTCTTAAATCACCAATAACTTGTGTTGTAATTTCGTCTAAAACAAGCCCTGCTTCTACAACACCCGCAACTCTGAAAATGCCGTTTTTAAAACAAGACGTACAAGCGTTATAAATATGAGTAATATCACTATAACCGTGTTTTACGGCTTCTTCTACTATTTCAAAACTTGCGGCGGAGTGTGCAACAGAAGCAACAATATTTCTTTTTCTTAATTTGTCACCTAATTCTAAACAGCCTTCTTCTTCAGGGGCAGCACCCATAATAAGAATTTTATCCCAAAGTTCAAATAATTCGTCTGGTGGATTTTTAATAGGGTTTAAAATGTTTTCAGGGCTTTGTGCACCTTTATATTTAAGTGAAATGTAAGGACCTTCGTAGTGAAGACCTAAAATATTCGCTTTTTCTGATTTTTCACTTGCTTCTTTAATAGAGAGTGTAACGTCTTTTAACTGTGCTATTGGCGAAGCGAGAGTTGTAGGTACAATAGAAGTTGTGCCGTGTTTTAGGTGTGCTTCTGCCATATCTATTATATCACGGTAATTTGTGCTCATAGCACTTTTGTTACCGCCGCCGTGGACGTGAATATCAATAAACCCTGGTGAAAGGTAATTGCCGTTAGCATCTAAAACTGTGTCGGTTGCATTTTCAGAATACCTTTCAACAATATCAACTATTTTGCCATTGTCACAAATGACAGTGGCGGTTCTTATTTTATCAGTAAAAATAACGTTTGCATTTTTTATAACAAGCATTTTTAGTTACTCCTTTTTCAGACTTCTTTTATTTTATTCTTATTTCTTATTGGTGTCAATATTTTTTTGTGCGACTTAATACGACAGAAAAACAAAAAGAAATATTTTATAATTCAGATGGTGGTTTTATGAAAACTGTGGTTTACGTTGACGTTTTAGTTGCTGTAAATATTCTTGTTACGTATATAATGCTTGTCTGCACCCGTGTTGTTGTAAAAAGCGACAATAATAAGTGGGGGTTAGTCCTTGCGACGTTGTTCGGGGGAATATCATCACTTGTAATTTTCTGGGAAAGTATGCCACTTATTTTATCTGTTATATTTAAAATTGCTGGTGTAATTATAATTTCTTTTTCTGCATTTTTGCCTAAGAATAAAAAACAGTTTTTAAAAACGACTCTTGCATTTTTGTTTGTGAATTTTTTGTTTGGTGGGCTCCTGTATTTTGTAGAACTGACTTTTAACCCATCTAATATTTTTTATGTAAACGGAACAGTTTATTTTGATATAAGCGTGTTGTTTCTCGTTTCAATGACGTTAATAAGTTACGGTCTTTTGTTGGTGTTTGACTTCTTTCTAAAAAAACGTGCAAGTGAAAAAACACTTTATAAAGTTACTTTATATTTTCGTAATAAAAGTGTAACGTTAAATGCGCTTTATGATACAGGTAATCACCTTACAGATGGCATTGAAGGAAAGCCTGTTGTAGTAACAGAGTTGAATTCTATAAAAGACTTTTTTTCTCGCTCTGAAATAGAATATTTTAAAAGTGATTCAATAGTGAGCGAAGTACCAGAAACACTTAAAAGCATTGTAAGAATAGTTCCTTGTTCTTCAATAAACGGCAATTCGCTTCTTAAAGCATTCGTTGCAGAAGAAATGATTATAGAAAGTGACACTTTTAAATTCAAAACCGATTTTTTTGTAGTTGCAGTTACTAATAATGCACTTTCTTTGGGTGAATATAATTGTTTGCTTAATTCCGATATATTTGAAAGGGGTACGAAAATAAATGAAGATAAGGTTTTTAAATGATGTTAAAGAGTTTTTGTTGAAAATTAAATTAAAATATTTTTGTGAAAACGTTTACTATATAAACAGTCCACAGATGTTACCACCACCATTAAAAAAGGCGGAAGAGCAAGAATTAACTGAACGAATTGCAAACGGTGACGAAAAAGCAAGGGAACCTTTAATAGTTCATAATTTAAGACTTGTAGTTTACATAGCAAAAAAATTTGAAAGTTCGGGCGTTAATATTGAAGATTTAGTTTCAATAGGTACAATAGGTCTTATAAAATCTGTAAATACCTTTTGTCCAGATAAAAATATAAAACTTGCAACGTACGCTTCAAGGTGCATTGAAAATGAAATTCTTATGCATCTTCGTAAAATAAATCAGCAAAAAGGTGACGTTTCATTAGACGAACCACTCAACACAGACTGGGAAGGGAATGAATTATTACTTTCAGACGTGCTCGGAAGCGACGGCTATGAAGTCAACAACGGAGTTGAAGATGAAGATGAACGAAGAATACTTCATCTTTGTATGGAAACTCTCGAAGAACGTGAAAGACTCATTATGAATATGCGGTTCGGTCTTTGCGGTTACAAAGAGCATACACAAAAAGAAGTGGCAGATATTTTAGGTATTTCACAAAGCTACATTTCAAGACTCGAAAAGAGAATTATATCGCAACTAAAAAGAGATATTGAAAAAATAACTGCGGAATAAAGCTGAAAGTGAATATGTCGAAAAACAACTCAGTTAATTGACTAAAAATCAATTAACTGAGTTTTTGTTTTAAAAATTATTCGATTTTTCAGTAAGACAGAGAACCGTCCCCTGTCTTAGTTGTTAGGTGTTAGTTGTTAGCTGTTAGGTGTTGGGGGGTTAGTGCTGAAGGCATATCGCATACGAACAGAGTGAATATATATCGCAACTGCATTTATGCAGTTATATCGCTTTTGCTTTTGCAAAAATATCGTAAAAACAACTCAGTTAACTGACTTATTTGAAAATCAATTAACTGAGTTTTTTGTTTTAAAAATCATTCGATTTTTCAGTAAGACAGAGAACTGTCCCCTGTCTTATAGATTAGGCTCAATCATAGAACCGTCCCCTGATTGTCTCCGTTGAGTTAATTATTGATTTTTGGTGTCAATCACAGAACCGTCCTCTGATTGTCATGATTGCTTAGGATAAAATCTGCTTGAACAACTTCGAACTTTTCAGTAGAGTGATTGTATTTTATTACCGACACTGCGGTACCCAAATAGTTTGAATGGTCATACAGTGCTACATACTGTTTACACTCAAGCTCAAACACGCCGTCCGAATCAATGTCAAAAGGCTTAAACGAAAAAAACGAGTCAACATACGGAGATTCAGTAGTTTCATTTCGTTTACCATTTTCATTGTATAATGCCAAACCTATTCCCTTCAATCCTTTGATATCATAAACCCTATCAAAAGTTATAAATCGGTTTTGCACCTCGACCTTGTAGTCATCCTTAGCGGTGTATTCAAATCCTGTATCAAAAGCATTTAGTGTTGATGATGCAAGCATCTCAATTACATCGCCATTTTTTATCTTATACACCCGTGACAAATACTGTCCTGCCCCACCAGTCATGCCAATAGTTTGCTGCAAGATAATTTCTTCTGTGTGATCTCCATCTACATCGCAAGCATAGATACTATCTGCATAACTTGGCACATTTTCGGGTTGCGGTACAAAGTATACATAATGCTCTGTTTCTACGGCTAATATGGCATCGTGACAAACAGATTTGCTATCGATTGGTAACACGAGAATATAAGCATTGTATGCTTCTTTTTTAGAACAGTAATCAAAAACACCCGTAGTTTTCTGACTAACAACATAATTAGAATATTCATTTTTTAAGACGGAGTCTAACCACTCTTCGACATATTCAATTTTGTTATCAACTATTGTATAATTTGTTATATGATGATCAATTGGTTTAGAGCAACCTACAAAACATATCACAACTATCATTAACGCAATAATAACAATAGAAGTATTTTTACTAATAGTAAAAGAATGTGTTTCCACCATATTGCACAACTCCTTTAGGCGTTACAAGTGTGGTTCCTGGTCCAAATGAAAACTTTCCACCGTTGCATGATATATTAGAATTGTATGTATCACTAGCATTAAAATAAAGATGTTCTGATGTTATACCTTCTAATGCACCTAAATCTTCACCTGTTACTACACATTGGGCTAATGACATTGCTGAGTCCCAGGCAATTGCATCACAACTGTTTTCTGAATAAAATCAGGGGACGGTTCTGTGATTGGATTGTTTTTTCAATCAACCAACCCCTGATTTTTTTATAAAATTAAACTTTAAACAACGCTAAAACCGTTGACAATCAAGGTTTTTTAGGCTCAATCATAGAACCGTCCCCTGATTGTCGAAATTATACACATCTCCAAAATACATTTCCAAAAACTCTGCCCAATTTTTTATGATTGACATAGCATCTTTGTTTGTGTAGTCAGGATTATAATATCCCATAAACACAAGACATTTCAAATTATCATTATATGCAAACATATTATAGTATTGCGGAAAACCATACGATAAATTTGCTTCGATTGGCAAACTAAGATTTTCAATAAAAACAAAACCATTATAAAACAAAGAGTAGTTTACGCTTAAAAGCATATTTTCTAAACAAAATTGTTTTGCTTTTTTATAAATAGAAGCATCATACTCAATTATTATAATACTTTTTTCATACCCACAAAAATCCCATTTAGATTCATAATGTTCTCTAAAATGATAATCTGCATTTATATATTTGAATTGAGAGAGGAAGTCTTGTGAAGGTAAAATACTTGCATTCAATTCATAATAACCTTCTGGCGATTTGAAATTCTCTATACCATCCACTCTAATTACATGGTTGTAAATTTTATCCTCGTTAGATGAAATATTGGAACAAGATGTTAAACACAATATTAAAGACAAAATCAAAAAAACAAATTTTTTCATGGGCACCCCCTACAATCCTAAACAACCACAAAAAATTGTTCCTGCGTTTACATGTGTAAGACAGGGGACGGTTCTATGTCTTACGCCGTCCGGTGCCTTTTTCTTGATTTCAATATATCAAATTTTGCAAAATAATTCAAGCAATTTTACAATCTTCAACACAAACAAGAAAAAGTGTTGAAAAACAACTCAGTTAACTGACTTTTTAAAATCAATTAACTGAGTTTTGTTTTAAAAATTATTCGATTTTTCAGTAAGACAGAGAACCGTCCCCTGTCTTACATCGGAATGTCCCGAGCTCGTGGCTGGGGACTGCGAAGCATAACCTTTCAAGCGAAATTGACTGCTATAGCGGTTAATTTAAAAAGAATAGCGGCACTTTCAGTAGAGAAAACACCGCTAAACTCGTTGATTTTTTTGTTTTTAGTGAAAAATTTTAGATTTTTACAATTTCAACAAAATTAAAGTAATTTCAGGGCTTTTCGATCGGTTTAAAACTTCACTTTTTCAGTGGTTTTGAACTGTCCCCTGTCTTATTTAATTTTTGCTGGTTCTCGCTTATTCTCTCAGCTTTTTTTAATAAATATAAAAATGCATCACTTTCCGAAGGGAATCCAACCGATTCAAATTCAATACCATTCTCCCTATAACATGCTTCCCAACGATTGTAGTTTTTTTTTAAGCAGTAACCATCTCTTGTAGAATTATCAAGAACAAAAAGATTTTCATTAATATTTTGTCTTTTTAAATATTGAAGAAATTCAGTTTTCGTCATTTGTTACCCACCTAAAATTTTTATTACACCTTCACTAATTAGCTCATCTAGGATAAGACAGGGGACGGTTCTGTGTCTTACACCGTCCGGTGCCTTTTTCTTGATTTCAATATATCAAATTTTGCAAAACAAATCAAGCAATTTTACAATCTTCAACAAATACCAACAAAATTGTTGAAAAACTACGGCGGATTAGCGTGAAAAAATCAAGGACTTATAGTCCTTGATTTTTTTCTATTTTTATACTAAAATGGAAATGATTTACATTATACAAACGTGTATAAACAGGAGTGGGTTAAATGAATAAGGCGGAATTAGTTTTTAAGGCGATTGATGTTTTAGGTCACGCACCACAGAATGCAAAAAGTTTTGATGGTATTACTTGCATTAAAGATATTGCATATGGTGAAGCGGATTTACAAAAGGGTGACCTTTATTTTAAAAATGATGCTAATAAATCGGATGAAAAAAAGTCGGTTGTTTTATATATTCACGGTGGTGGATTTATCAAAGGTGACAAGAAACACAGAGTTACTGTCAGCGAATACTATGCGAATGAAGATTGTTTTGTTTTCAGCATAAATTATCGTTTGCCACCAGAAGTGGATATTTTCGGGCAGATTAGTGACTGTGTTTCTGCACTCAACTATATTGAAAAGCTTTCAGAAAGCTACAATATTGATTTAGATAATATATTCATTACAGGTGATTCTTCTGGCTCTTGTCAGACAACATTTTTAGCGGCAATAAAATATGACGATGAATTAAGAGTGAAACTCGGTTGCCCAGAAGTTAAGGTTGATATTAAAGGTTTAATGTTAATGTCTGGTATTTATGACGTTGAAGCGTTGGTTAAACACATTAAACTTTTTGGCGTTATTCCACAGACTGCGGGAATGATTTTGAACTTCAAATTAAAAAGCGATTTGTCGAACTTATCAGAATACGAATTTTATGATTGTATGTCACCGAGTAAATTTGTTAACAGTAACTGGTGCCCTGTGTTTATAAGTTGGGCAGAAGACGATATTTTCTGCAAAGGTCAGGGCGAAGCAATGACCGACGCTCTCAAGAAAAATATTGAAAACGTTAGTACGTACAGTGCAAAAGGTATTCTTAATAATCACTGCTATCATCTCTTCTTGAAGTCAAATAAATATGCAGAAGAATGCATGAGAAAATCTGTTGATTTTATTAACGAAGTGAAGGTTTTAGAAAAAGATACAAAAATTCCTACTCAAGTGCAGTAAATTTATTGACTTTACAGTAAAATACTGTTAAAATATAATGGTAAGCAAATAAACTCAACATTAAAAGGAGTATATTTATGGGCATAAATGAAATTGCAGCAGTTGCAGTTAAAAAAATTGGTATTGCAGCTGGTAAAAAAATGAGAAGAAAAGGCATTAAAGCAGACCCGCTTCCAAAAACAGAACCTACAATTATTAAAGGTGATTCTTTCGTTTCGGGTTATGCAGTTAAAGAAGTAATGCCAAAAAGTATAACAGAGAAAAAATACTGGATTGCAGGTCACGGTATGGGTAACACTATCGACCGTATTCACGACCCGATTACAGTCAGCGCTATGTGGCTCGGTACTGCTGAAAGTGGTATTGTTCAGATTTGTGCAGATATTATCGGTCTTACAAACTTTGAAGTTAATATTGTAAGAGATTCTTTAAAAGAATTCTCTGAAAAATCAAATTGCAAGAGCATTAATATTTCTTGCTCACATACTCACGCTGGTTTCGATACTGTTGGTTACTGGGGTCAACTTATGAAACTCCAGACCGGTAAAGACCAGGAGTATATGGATTTACTCTTAAAATCTCTTAAAGAAGTTGCAATTGAAGCTTATGAAAACAGAAAAACAGGTAAACTCTACGTTGGTTCAGTTTCTGTTCCAGAAGCTCAACTCGATAAACGTGAACCGGTTATTCTTCACGACACTTTAACAAGAATCAAGTTTGTTCCGGACGATGGTTCAACTGAAACCTGGCTTATGAACTTTGGTGCTCACCCTAATACTTTGGGCGGTAGCAACCGTGATTGTAGTGCAGACTATCCATATTGGTTAAGAAAAACAATCAACGACGAAAAGAAAACTAACGTTATGTTCTCTGTTAGTGCTATCGGCGGTGTTGACCCAGGTGATTTCTGTGAAGATAAGCCGGAAAGAACTCGCATTCAGGGTGAAACTCTTGGTAAAGCGGCATTAGGCATCACTAATGACAGAGAGTTGAAACCAGAAATGACTGTATTATGTCAGAAATACTACGCACCTGTTGATAACGGTCTTTTAGCATTAATGGTAACTATTGGTGCTTGTAGTGCTCAGCGTTACCCTTGTGACCGTGGTGACTTAGGTATTGCACTTCAGACAGAAATTACATATATAAAAATTGACGATTTACAAATCTTACTTCTCCCTGGCGAACCATTTACAGAAGTTGTTTATGGCGGTGCAGTAAGTGCAGAAGAATCTGCAACTGGTAAGGGTCCTGAAATTAACCCACCTGCTTTAGTTGACGTTGTAGGCGACAAAGACCTTGTAGTATTCTGCGTTACTAACGATATGACAGGCTACTGTGTTGTACCTAACGACTACATTCTTCACGAAACTCAACCATATATTGAGCAGGGTACTGACGTTAAGGGTAGAAGACACTACCACGAAACTAACTCTCTCGGCTATTTAACAAATCAGGTTATTGTTGAAGTAGTAGAAGATATTATGAGTCGTGTAAAATAATTTTTGAAAGGGAGTATTATACTCCCTTTTAATTATATAGGAGTATTTTTATGAAAAAAGAAACACAAATTAAAATAGTTGAAGGTGCAATTAACGGCGTTGTTAACGCTCTTTTTGGTAAACTCAACGATGGGCCTAATTTCGATTTGCTTGAAAACTATGAAACAGAAAATTTCTTTAGGGGCACTGAAGAGTTTTTGAAAACACCAGCGAAAAATGCAAAATGGCAGTTGGGTTATGCAAACGTTGATTTAACCCCGAAAGATTATAAAGAAAAAAATTATTATATGGGTGGTTACATTTCACCCGATAATAAATTTAAAAATCTTATTGAAAACGTTGTAGATAAAATGCAGGGCAGAGCAATTGCTGTTTCAGATAATTCGGGGCGTGGAATTTCACTCTTTTGCACAGTTGATTGCATCGGTATTACAAACGGCGATATCCGTGAAATAAGAGCGATTTTCACTGAAGAATTTAATAAGAGATACCCCGACAAAAAACTTGCTTCTGTAAACGTTTGCTCAACTCATACCCACAGTTGTGTAGATACAGAAGGTTTGTGGACTGACTTCCCTGGTAAAATTTTAAGAAACAGAAAAAAGAATCTTAAAAAGAATTTTGATTTAGAGCAGGGTACTGATAAAGAATATATGAACTTTCTTCGCAAAGCGGTTTCAGATACGTTTTTTACTGCGATTGAAAATATGTGCGATGGTGAACTTTATTTTGCACAAAAAGATATTGGCGAAGATTATTTCAGAAATACTAACAGACCATCTGCAACTGGTATTGTTACAGACGTTACAAGATTAAGATTTGTGCCAGACGATAAAACAAGAAAAGAGACTTTGATAGTTAACTTCCCGGCTCACCCTGACGTTGCGGGACTTCCTACTTCAGATGGCAACGGTACTGGTAGAGAACTTTCAGGTGACTACGTTTATTATATGGGTGAAACTATAAACAAAGCGGGCTTTAACTTTATGTTTTTCAATGGTGCAATCTGCGCTATTTATTCAAACAGAAATAAAGCGCTTGATGGTCACACATTCGCTCATCGCTACGAGCAGTCAATCCGCTATGGCGTAGAAGTTGGTAAAATCACTTTGGCGCTTACTAAAACTCTTGACGAAATTAAAAATGATGCACTTCTTTATAACGAAGAAGAAATTAATAAAGATATTGAAAAATCAAAAGCCAATAATGCTGAATACACTCTCTGGTGTGAAAACTGGGAGCCAGTTAAGGAAACAAAAGTTGAACCGATTTTCAACATAAGATTAAGAGAAGTAAACGTACCGGTTACAAGTACGCTTATGGTGGGTGTTGGTAAGTTAAATATTGCAAATTACAAAATGCTTAAAGATAAAGACGGCGCTTACAGTATGTTTACTGAAATCGGTTATATTGAAATTGGTAGTGATATTAAGGTCGCTATGGTGCCTGGTGAGTTCTGCGCAGACCTTTTAACCGGTGGCGCTTCACTTAAAGCAGAAGGGGCAGTTACAAAAACTGAATTCCCATACCCGACAGTAAGAGAAATCTTTGGTAAGGATACAATTGCTTTCGGTCTTAGCAACGACGAAATCGGTTATATTGTTCCCGATAACGATTTTACAATGGGCGACCCCGGAAGACATTACCACGAACTTGTTTCTTTAGGTAAATACGTGGGTTCTTCCATTATGAAAGGTTTTATTGAAATTAAAAAGGAATTAATGTAATGTACATAAACGAAACAACTTTTAATTCTCATCCCGAAACAACTTCTACTCAAAAAGAAATGGATGCATATTTGTTTTTAGAAGAAAATGGTGTCGGGTATATTCGTGCCGAGCACGACGAAGCGGCAACTATTGAACTTTGTGAAAACGTTGAAAAAATAATAGATGCGAAAATCTGTAAAAATCTTCTTTTAACAAACCGACAACAAACTGTATTTTATTTGTTGCTCATAAAAGGCGATATGGTGTTTAAAACAAAGTATCTTTCTGCACAAATAAATTCCGCAAGGCTTTCTTTTGCAAATGCAGAGCAGATGGAAACACTTTTAGACGTAACACCAGGTTCGCTCACAGTTTTGGCATTGTTAAAAGATAAAGAAAAACGAGTTAATCTTTTAATAGAAGAAAACGTTTTGAAAGAAGAATTTTTTGCTTGTCACCCAATGGTGAATACCGCAACTGTAAAGTTTAAAACAGAAGATTTAATTAATAAAATCCTTCCCGCTTTAAACCGTGAATATAAACTTGTTAATCTGGAGTGCAAAGATGATGAATAATAAAAAATGCGTTATATTCGACCTTGACGGCACACTTCTTTACACTCTTGAAGATTTGAAAAACAGTGTAAATTTTGCACTTTTCAAAAATGGTTTTAAAGAACGCTCTATTGATGAAGTGCGAGATTTTGTCGGAAACGGAATTGAAAATTTAATGAGAAAATCTGCACCGCAGAATATTACTGAAAATGAATTTCAACTTTGTTTTGCTGATTTTAAAACTCATTACAAAATTCACTCTGAAGATAATACGAAAGAATATGACGGAATTACTGATATGTTAAAAGTGTTAAAGCATAACGGCTTTTTACTTGCAGTAGTTTCAAATAAAGCCGATTTTGCCGTGCAAACCCTGTGTGATAAATATTTTAAAGGTTTGTTAGACGTTGCAGTGGGCGAAAGAGAAGGTATAAAAAGAAAGCCTTGTCCCGATTCGGTAAATGAAGTAGTGAAGCGTTTAAACGTAGAAAAAGAAAATTGTTTTTACGTTGGCGATTCTGACGTTGACGTTAAAACTGCTCACAATGCAGAAATAAAATGTATTGCTTGCTCTTGGGGGTTCAGAAGCAGAAGTGTATTAGAAAATGAAAACCCTGAATATATTATAGATAGTGTAAATGAAATTTTAAAAATAGTAGGTGTTAAAAATGAAAGTATTACTTATTAATGGTAGTCCACACGAAAAGGGCTGTACATTTACAGCATTAAGTGAAATAAAAAAGACGCTTGAAAATAACAACATTGAAGCAGAGATTTTTCATATAGGAACCAATCCTGTACGTGGTTGCATAGGTTGTGGTGGCTGTGGCAAAAATGATGGCAAATGTGTTTTTGATGACGACGTTGTAAATGAAATTATCGAAAAAGCAAAGACTTCTGATGCATTCGTTTTTGGCTCACCAGTTCATTATGCCGCTCCTGCGGGTGCTTTATGTGCAGTGTTAGACAGAGTGTTTTACGCAGGTGGCAGTCACTTTAAATTCAAACCGGGTGCGGCTGTTGTAAGTTGCCGTCGCTCTGGTACTACTGCTTCTATTGATTGTCTTAATAAATATTTTACTATAAGCAATATGCCCGTTGTTTCATCTTGCTACTGGAATATGGTTCACGGCTCAAGTGCCGAAGACGTTTTAAAAGACGAAGAAGGACTCCAGATTATGCGTGGCATTGGTAACAATATGGCGTGGCTTTTAAAATGTATTGAACTCGGTAAAAATAATGGAATAGAACATCCAGTTCCAGAACCAAAAATTAGAACTAATTTTATAAGATAGATTATTGATTTTGATTAAGAAAAGTTGTATAATCAAAACGTTAAGATTTTTTTGAAAGGGTGCTCAAATATGAATGATATTCATGCACTTTATGATTTATGGTGTGAAAAAGCGGTTTTAGATGCAGATTTAATTGAAGAATTAAATTCTGTTAAAGGCGATGAAGAAGCAATTCTTGACCGTTTTTATAAAGATTTAGAATTCGGTACTGGTGGTCTTCGTGGCGTTATCGGTGCGGGTACTAACCGTATTAACGTTTACACAGTAGGTCAGGCTACACAAGGTCTTGCTGATTACTTAAACGAAGCATTTGAAAACCCATCAGTTGCTATTGCTTACGACTCAAGAATCAAGTCAGACGTTTTAGCACAAGCGGCGGCAGGTGTTTTGGCGGCTAATGGTATTAAAGTTTATATTTACCCAGAATTAATGCCAACACCAATGCTTTCATTTGCAGTAAGAAGACTTCATTGTTCTTCTGGTATTGTGCTTACTGCAAGTCATAACCCTGCAAAATATAATGGTTACAAATGTTACGATTCAAAGGGTTACCAGATGACTGACGAAGCAGCAGCTAAAACTCTTGAATATATGAAAAAAGTTGATATGTTCACAGGCGTTAAACGTATGGATTTTGATGACGCTTTAGCAGAAGATATGATTGACTTTATTGAAGATTGGGTAAAAGACGAGTTTATTGAAAACGTTTTAGCACAATCTGTTAATAAAGATGCAGTTAAAAAATCCGGCTTAAAAGTTCTTTACGCACCGCTTAATGGTACAGGTAATAAACCAGTAAGAAGAATTCTTAAAAAATTAGGTGTTAAAGAATTAGAAGTTGTTAAAACTCAGGAAAAACCAGACGGTAACTTCCCGACTTGTCCTTACCCAAACCCTGAAATTCGTCAGGTGTTTGAAGAAGGTCTTGCTTTAACAAAAGAATTCCCGGCAGACCTTATGATTGCTACTGACCCTGACTGCGACAGAGTTGGTATTGCTGTAAGAACAGGCGACGAATATAAACTTATGACTGGTAATGAAGTTGGCGCTATATTCTGTGAGTATCTTCTTTCAGAACTTAAAGCAAAAGGTGAGTTGCCGGAAAATCCGGTTGTCGTTAAAACTATTGTTACAACTCCACTTATTGCGGCAATTGCTAAAGAATACGGTGCAGAAATGCGTGACCTTTTAACTGGCTTTAAATATATTGGTGAATGCATTACTGAACTTGAAGATAAAGGTGAAGAAGACCGTTACGTTATAGGTATGGAAGAAAGTTATGGTTATCTTCGTGGTACTTATGCAAGAGATAAAGATGCAGTAGTTGCGGCTATGCTTGTAGCAGAAGTAGCGGCGGTTTGTAAATTAAAAGGCATAACTCTCTGGGATTATATGAACGAGATTTATGAAAAATATGGTTATTACTTCAATCGTCTTGATAACTATGCTTTTGAAGGTGCTTCTGGTATGCAGAAAATGGCAGATATAATGGAAAATACCAGAAACAACGTTCCAGCAGAAATTTCTGGTAGTAAAGTTGTTTGGGTAGCGGATTACAAGACTGGTAAAATCAAAGATTTAGTAACAGGCGAAGAAAGTGAAACAGGGCTTCCAAAATCTAACGTTCTTTCTTACAGATGTGAAAATGGCAATACCGCTATTGTAAGACCATCTGGTACAGAACCAAAAATTAAGATTTATATTACAGTAAAATCTGATTCAAGAGAAAATGCAGAAAAAGCGTTAGATGTTGTATCAGATGGAATGAAAGGTCTTTTAGGTATAGAATAATGTTTTTTTCAAAGAAGTTTATAAAAGCAGTATGTGTAGGACTCGCAGTTCTTATGGGTCTTGGCGTATTTGCAGTAGTTTTTAACGTAATATTTTAAAAAAAGAAACGCTGTCAAGGTTTTAACCTTGACAGCGTTTTGTTTTAACTACTTAGCAGCAGCCACAACCGCAACCTGTGTTGTTGCAATTAGTTTCGCAACCACAACCGTTATTTGTACCGAAAAGAAGAACGATGATTATAAGAATGATAATCCAAGAATTTGAATTGCCAAAGAAGCAGCCCATATTTATCCCCCTTTCTCTGTTCTACACTTCATCTTATGAAAATTTTAAAAAAGTGTTACATAAAATCATAATAAGATGACAAAATACTAAAAAAGAAAGGTGGTTTGTTATGGGCTTTATATTTAATTTTGATAATTTTAAAAAAGGAAAAAAGAAAGTTAATCCTTTTGATTTAGTTGAAGATTTCGATTACGATTTTGCAGAGAGCTTTGAGATGGATGATTACGATATTGACGATGATTTTGACGAATATGATGAAAGTAATTTTTACAGGGGAGAAGATTAGTGTTTAAAATAAAGGACTTTGACTCCCGTCATCTTAACCAAATATTTAAACAGTATTTCTATAATATGGAATACTGTTTTTTTGTTATTTCCATTGACTATTAGGTTGAAATGAAGTATAATTTACTATGTATTGTGGTGTGCTTTGGCATACCATCTTGAAAGGAAGGTAAAAATATGAAAAGAATTTTATCATCAGTTCTTGCTGTTATTATGATGATGTCAGTGTTCTCTGTTCTTACAGTTACTGCAAGTGCAGCAGAAGATGCATCAAAGTATCAGGTAACATCAACAGGATTTAAAAACGGCGAAATTACGTTTAATATTTCTTTAGCACCAAATCAGACAATTTATGATGCTATGGTCAGTGTTAAGTTTGATAAAACTCAGGTGTCAGTTAAATCAGGTGGACCAGCTACAACAACAGACTCTGACGGAAATAAAGTTGATGTTGTTGATGGTTTACACGCAAGTGGTATCTCTTATTATGATGATTCTTGCTATACTTTTGCTTACACAACAAGTAAAGAGAGTGGCTATAAAATTGGTAGCACTGCAAAATCAATTTTCACAATTACATTCAAATCATTAAATGCTAATTCTGCACCAAGCTTCAAATTCTATGCTGGTAACACAGATTCAACAACTCTTATTAAGGAGTTCAAGAACGTTTCTCAGTTATCTGTTCCTGAAATTGCATCTGCAACTTCAACTATGAATTCAGTAGTATTAACATGGAAAGCAGTAACTGGTGCAAAACAATATAAAATTTATAAACATAATGGTTCAACAATGGTAGTTGTTGCAACAGTTGGTGGTGACGTAACAAGTTACGAAGACAAATCTGTTGAAACTGGTAAGAGTTATACTTATGGTGTTTCTGCGGTAGATAACGTAAACGGCGAAACTTCCTATAATACTAAAAAAATAACACATAAATTACCAGAACTTAAAGCACCGGTAATATCAAGTGCAAAGGTAACAACAAGTGGCGTAAAACTCACTTGGGGTGCAGTAGAGGGTGCAGCAAAGTACAATGTTTACAGAAAGACTTACAACGCTTCAACAAAGAAGTGGGATAGTAAGTGGAAAGCAGTAAAAACAGGCTTAACAACAACAGAATATGTTGACGGCACAGTAAAACTTGGTACACAATACAAGTATTTAATCAAAGCGGTAAATGGTGACGTAACAAAGAATTCGGCAGAATCTTCAGCATTAACGTTCAAAATCTCACCAACACCAAAAGCATATATTAAGTCAAATGGTCTTAAAATAAAATGGTCTGTGGTTGTAAATGCAGAGAGTTATATAATTTATCGTGCAGAGTACAATGATAGCAAAAAGAAATATAACTCATACAAAAAAATGACAACAGTAAACGGCTCAACAACAGAGTGGACCGATACAAAAGTATCAAGCGGTAAGAAATATAAATATTGCCTTAAATCAGTAGATGGCAAAGTAGTGTGTGCTAAAGCACAATCAAATTCAATATATTTCTTAACAAAAACAACAGTAAAAGCGACAAAAGCAAAAACAGGTGTTAAAGTAAGCTGGACTGCAGTAACAGGTGCAACAAAATACAGAGTGTATCGTTCAGAGTTACAGAATGGTGCCTGGACTAAATTTACAGAAATAGCAACACCAACAGGTAGTGTTAAGAGCTATACAGATACAAAGGTAGTAAGCGGTGTTCAGTATAAATACAAAGTAAAAGCAGTAAAAAGCTCAACGGGTGTAACAAGCGCTGAAACAGCATCATTCCTTTATCTTGCAGCACCAGAAGTAACAGCGGCAAAAGTAACAGACGGAATAAGCGTAAACTGGAAGGCAAGTACAGGTGCGACAGAATACGTTGTTTACCGTTCAACTTATGATGCAAAGAAGAAGAAATGGTCAAGCTTTAAAAAGCAGACGACAACCAACGCTACAACAACAAGCTACAAAGATACAACTGCAAAGAGTGGCACAAAATACAAATATTGCGTAAAAGCAAAAAATGGT
This sequence comes from Acutalibacteraceae bacterium, assembly GCA_045533655.1. GTDB lineage: Bacteria > Bacillota > Clostridia > Oscillospirales > Acutalibacteraceae > DTU089. Next base: position 4,778 of record JAZSIE010000024.1, on the reverse strand, counting down.
AGTGCAGTAAGTGCATACCTTGTTTCGAATTCGGTAAAAAAATAAATTGATAGCCCACGACAGAGAAGTCTGTCGTGGGCTTTTATATATAAAAAACACTTGTATTTTTCCCGAAAACATACTATAATATATTCTGTCTATTTATGTGTAAAAACGGAGAGTGGAAAATGGCTCGTTATGGGCTCGATTTAGAGCGTAAAAATAAATTTGATTCAAAAAGAAAAAGAGTATTCATAATATTGTTTTTGTGTTTTTGTTTGTTACTTGGCACAGCTTCAACACTTTTATTGTGGCGTTCGTTAGATTATGATTTTAACAATATATTTGGTGGCGAAATAGAACAGAGTACACTTCCGCAGAATGAAGAAATAACCGATGCACCTGTGTACGAAGGCAGAGCGGTATTTTTTCTTGGTGTAACGTCAGATGATAAATCAGTTGTCAGATTTATAAATCTTATTTCTGTTGACCTTTTTGATAAAACTATAAGAGTTGTTCCTGTTAATGCTAATCAACAACTTCTTGATGGCAGTATGACTCTTGCTGATGCAGTAATAAAGCAGAGCAGAGAATTTTTGATAAACGAAGCAGAAAGTGTTTTGCATACAGAAATTGACCGTTACGTAATTCTTACTGAAACTTCATATAAATCTATTTTTAATGTTTTCGGTGACGTAAACGTATTCCTTGAAGAAGAAGTTGCTTATGACTCTGAAGATATGTTTTTGGAACTAAAACGAGGCAAAAATACGCTTACACCTGAAAAAGCATATAAATATATGAAGTATGTTTCAAATACTTATTCAGGTTTAAAAGCATCTGAAAAAAATGCCGATATAATCGTTGCGGCTTTTTCTGAATTTTACACCTTTGAAAACAATGAAAATTCAGAAGCGATTTTTACGAAAATTATAAATTATTGTGAAACGGATATTTCAATAGTTGATTATATCAACGTAAAAGATAAGGCTGGTTCTATTATACCAGACTCCAACAAAGAAAAATTGAGAGTGTACGTCGCTGCAACGGTAACGGGTGGTGACTTGTACGCAGAAAGTGGTACAACTAATGAAAAATAAAAAAGTTCGTTTAATTGCTATTGTAGTTGCGGTGGTAATCTTAGCTGGCGTAGTTTCTTTAAGTTTGCTCAGTATTTTATCAAACGTTTTAAAACCAGCGGATTTTTCATACGTTGAAATCCCAAGTGGTGAAAACACAGGCTATTATCGTTATTCTTATAATGAACTTAATCAGAATGAACGTAATATTTATAACATAATTATGCAGAGCATTTACACAATGCCCGAAAGAATTGAAGTGCCACCACTTGAAGATGGTGACCTTTTAAAAATCTTTGAGGCAATTTCTTATGATAATCCCGATTTGTTTTGTATGGGGTTAACAAGCACGTTACAACGTGAAGGTCAAAAGATTTATTTCGTTCCGGATTATATTATGAGTTACGATGAGTATTCAATGAAACTCTCAAGTGCAAAAAATATTGCGAATACAATTGCACAACAGGCAATGGCTTATTCAACTCAATATGAGCAGGAATTATACGTTCACGATTATATAATAAATCATTGTACCTACAATAGTAATACACAGAATACAAACGTTAATAATATGTATGGTTGTCTTGTTGAAGGTTACGCATCTTGTGAAGGTTATTCACGTGCATTTCAATATATTTTAAGTCAGTTGAATATTGATAACCGATTAGTAACAGGTGAAGCATCTGATGATGGTATAACTTATATCGGTCATATGTGGAATTTTGTTGTTATTGATGGAAAAGGGTATTTTGTTGACGTAACGTGGGATGACCCGAGTAGTGAAAACAGTGTTTTGCAACACACATATTTTAATGTTACAACGGAACAGATTCTTTTAAGACACGCTAACATAAAACAACCAATACCATTTTGTAATGATACTGAAGCAAACTTCTTTTATAAAGAAGGTGCAGTGCTTTCTAAAACAAATGCAAACGCTTTAAAAGATTCGTTAGAAACTATTATTCTTAAATCAAAATATAGGGGATATAATAGTGCTGAAATTAAATTTGATTCTCCTGAAGCTCTTTCGTGGGCAATAGAAGAATTTTTTACAAATGGTGTAGTTTACAGAAGTTACCAGATTACAGGTCTTCTTAATGATGAGCCGAATGCTCAAGTTTATTATAGTGTTAATGAAGAACTTAATACTATTTGTATGTATTTTTGAGAAAGAAGAGATTTTTAATGGATAAAGAAAAAATCGAAAGAGCTATAAGGGATATTTTAGAAGCAATAGGTGAGGACCCTGACAGAGAAGGTCTTAAAGAAACGCCAAAAAGAGTTGCTAATATGTACGAAGAAATTTTAGGAGGAATTAATCAATCTCCAGAAGAACACCTTAAAATTTTTAATGAGCCCGGTAATGACGAAATGGTTATTGTGAGAGATATTCCGCTTTACTCTGTGTGTGAACATCATATGTTACCATTTGTTGGCAAAGCACATATTGCTTATATTCCAAATGAAGGTAAAATTATAGGTCTTTCTAAACTTGCAAGAATTGTTAGTGTTTATGCAAAACGTTTACAGGTGCAAGAAAGACTTACTGCTGAAGTTGCAGATTTTTTATATATAAAATTAGGCGCAAAGAGTGTTGCGGTTATTATTGAAGCAGAGCATCTTTGTATGACAATGCGCGGTGCTCGTGCTGCAGGTGCTAAAACAGAGACTTCTGCTTTAAGAGGCTATGTTAGAAACGATGCGAAACTTCGTGCGGAAGTAATGTCACTTCTTACAGGTGGCAGATGATGTTTTCCCTATATAGTAGTATAATAGAAAAACAACGCCCACTTGTAATGGGGATTTTAAACGTAACACCCGATTCATTTTTTGAAGCAGGTAAAAGTTTCTTTGCAGAGTCAGCGTTCAATCGTGCGTTACAGATTGAGAGTGATGGTGCCGATATTATAGATATCGGTGGATGTTCAACTTCACCAGGTAAAACTTTTGCTTCTTATGAAGAAGAACTTTCACGTCTAAAAACAGTTTTACCGCTTATACCAAATACTGTAAAAATCCCTGTTTCAATAGATACGTTCAGACCGCAGATAGCAAAGTTTGCATTAGAGAATGGTGTTGCTATTGTAAATGATGAAAGCGGAGTTTTTTCTGAAGAAATGGCTTCACTCGTTAAAGAGTATAACGCCAACTGGATTTTTATGCATACTGGTAATAAAACTTCATCTGAAGTGGCTGTTTATGAAAACGGCGTTGTAGAGAATGTTCTTGGATTTTTTAAATCGATGAAAGAACAAGCGTTAAATTTTGGTATTGACGAAAACAAACTTTGTTTTGATTATGGAATCGGTTTTGGTAAAACAAGAGAAGATGATTTGACTCTCTTGAAAAATACCGACGTGTTTTCTGAATTCAAACCATTACTTGTTGGTGTTTCTAACAAAAGAGTTGTAGGACAAGCTACTGGTCGTGAAGTCGATGAGAGATTATTTGGCACTATTTCTGCAGAAAGTGTAAGTGTATTTTTAGGTGCAGATGTAATAAGAACTCACAATGTAAAAGCGTGTGTTGATTCAATAAATATGGTTGCTGCTATAAAAAAAGGTGGTTTTGTTAATGGATAAGATTTATATTAAAGATTTAAAAATCAAGGCGCATCACGGTGTATTGTCAGAAGAAAAAGAAAATGGGCAACAGTTTATCCTTGATATTACTGTAATGGCAGATTTAGCGAAAGCAAGAAAAAGTGATAATTTAGATGATACTGTGAACTATGCAGAAATGATAGGAACAGTAAGTGCTGCGTTTATGTGCGAAAAGTGTAATTTAATAGAACACGCAGCCCAAAGGGTAGCAGATGCTATTTTAAATAAGTATAAAACAGTCGAAAGCGTAACAGTGCTTCTTAAAAAACCGGAAGCACCAATAAATGCGGATTTTGATTACGTAGCTGTTGAAATAACAAAAACAAGGGGAGAATAAAATGAGAAAAGCGTTAATTGGCATTGGTAGCAATATAGGTGATAGAAAAGGGTATATAGATACTGCTATTGAGGCACTTAACCACATTCCTTCGGTAAAAGTTTCCAGAACATCTTCAATTTATGAAACTGCACCTTGGGGATATGTTAATCAGGAGAAGTTTTATAATGCGGTTTTAGAAGTTGAAACCAATCTTTCGCCGGCAGCTCTTTTAGGGGTATGTCTTGGTATTGAAGCGGGTATCGGTAGAATTCGTGAAATTAAAAACGGGCCAAGAGTTATTGACCTTGATTTACTTCTTTTTGATGGAATGGAGTCTACAAGTGCGGAACTTACTTTGCCACATCCAAGAATGTTTGAAAGAGATTTTGTTTTAATTCCTTTAAAAGATTTATATCCTGAAATGAAAATATATAATAAGTATGATTTAAGACATTATTATGATTTACTTGATGATGATACAACTGTAAAAAAAGTCGATTTTTGAAAAAATTGCGATTAGTAAATATGTACATATAAACGTATGCTAAAATATACAAAGTGCCCAAACCCCTTGAAATACAAGGGGTTTCACTTTTTGACAAATACCGACACACCCGGTGCCGTTGAGAACAACGATAAAAAAATAAAAAAAACTTGAAAAAAAGTGTTGACAAAAGTGTTTAGATTTGATATTATATGCAAGCACTCGAGAGAGCGATAGCGCAGGAGGGTGCGAAACGAACCTTGAAAATTAAACAACGATAAAGAAAAACCCTTGAGATTTTTTTGAGCACA
>JAZSIE010000010.1:0-49366 GCA_045533655.1 Acutalibacteraceae bacterium | reverse complement strand
AGCTGTATCTACTTTATTCCACTTGATTTTGATACCTGAACTTGTGTTAGAAATTGTTGCTTTGGGTGTTGCGAGATAAGTTACGCTTACACCCGGTTTCTGACAACTACCAGTACCGGCAATATTTTTTGCTTTTACAGTGTATTCATATTTAACGCCACTCTTTGCAGTTTTATCTACGTAAGAGTTAGTTTCAGAAGTACCGATTTTTTTGAAGCTCTTAGCACCACTTACTTTTCTGTAAATAATGTAAGTATCAGCAGTTTTCTGTGCTTCCCAAGTAACTTTAACGCCACTTACCGAGTTTACTGCTTTTGTTAATTTTACTTTGCCAGGTGCTTTTTCTACAATTGTATTTGTTGTAATAACCTGACTTTCGTTCATACAAGCGTAATATGTTTCTGTACCTTTAACATTTAACTTTTTATAAGTATCTTTAGGGTTATTTATAAGCACTAATTTACCATATTTAGAGTGTTCAACAATTTCATAAACTTCATAATATGGTTTATCTTCATCGTCATAATATTCTTCAAAAGCACACAACTTGTCATTTTCATCAATACAAGTGTTCATATCCATTGGCTCCGGCCAGATTTCTAAAATCACAGCAGGAACTGTTGTTTGTGCTGTTGCTGGTTTAAAGCCGTAATCGTCCAATTTTATTTCACAAAATTCTTCTGTATAAACTACTACATAATTTTTTAATTCTTCATCGTAAACAACTTCATACAAATCATAAACAACATCGTCGTATGTTTCCCCGATGAAAAGTCTACCTTTAAATCCTTCTTTATCACTTACAAAATATTCGCCGAGTCCCCAGTATTTATCAACCCAATAAGCCTGAATCTGCTCGTAAGTTGTAACCTCAAAAGGTTCAGCTTTAAGTTCTTTATCTGCTTTAAGTTCGCCTTCAAGCATAATTACTTTAGATGGGTCTGATTCTTTTGTACCATAAACAGAAATTGTAGGAAGTGGCTCGCTTATTTCAGTTTCAACATTACCAAAGAACTTTGTTGCAACAGTTTTTTCTGTTTTGAAGAAACCGTAACCAGTGTCTGAAACATCCATTTCTACTGCTGATGGATAAGTTTTATTTTTATTAACTACAAGTGCACCATTACCAGTAACAGTAATTGAACAACCCCAACTCATAGCTGATGATACAATGCAACCAATTTCGTTGTAGCCACTCACGTTGATTTTAAAATCATCGCCCATACACGTAACTGTAAGAATTTTAGTTGTTTTAAAATTCTTTAAAGTGAGGGTATTTGTTTTTTCATCGTACGTCATAGTACCCTCTTCCTGCACAGGCATAATTTCAGCCATAAAAGCAGGGTAAACATAGCCCATATCAAAGGTGTCATAATCAATAACACCTATTGCTGCCATAGCAGTAATATCGTCTATGTTTTCTTCGGTCATATTTTCCCAATCGGTAGGATACGGACCATTTTCTGCGAATACGCTTAATGGCATAAGTAACGTTAAAAACATTAACGTTGCCATAAGCACGGATAAGATTTTTTTCATTTTAATTCCTCCAAAAATAATTTTGTTATTTTATATAACGTAACAAATTTTACTATATACGCAACATTTTGTCAATTACAATTCGTAATATAAAAATTAAGAAATAATTACAAAAAATACTTTTAAAAAATCAAAATTTCAGTTTACATATTTTAATAGTTATGATACAATAAATCTATCTATGTTGAAAGGAAAATTTTGTTATGTTACTCGATAAAAAACTTTACATTCCAGACCTTGGTGAAGTTGATGCAACAAGTGGTTTTCATCTTCTCGAAAAGACAGAAGACGGCAAATTCGTTGCTGGCAAAAACGGTGTTGAATTTGTTGTTGCAACTGGTGACCAGAAGGTTGAATTTGTGTCTTTTGGCACTCACTCTTTAGCTTGTGTAAAATCTGCTATTGCTTACCCTGTTTACTACCCTGTTTACCCGGTAAAAACAGACTACCCGTTAAATGCAGTTTTAATGGATTTAGACGGTACAACAGTAAGAAGTGAAGAATTCTGGATTTGGATTATTGAAATGACAACTGCGAGTATGTTAGGCAACCCAAAATTCCAGCTTGAAGAAAGCGATATTCCGTTCGTTTCAGGTCACAGTGTATCTGAACATTTACAATATTGTATTGATAAATATTGTCCTGGCGAATCTTTAGAAAAAGCAAGAAACTTCTATTTTGAACACACTCACAGAGAAATGGAAGAAATTATGCAAGGACGCGGTAAAGACGGCGCATTCACTCCAACAGAAGGCGTTAAAGATTTCTTACTCGAATTAAAAGATATGGGTATAAAAATCGGTCTTGTAACGTCTGGTCTTTATGAAAAGGCTTGGCCAGAAATTCTTTCTGCATTTAAAACTCTTGGTATGGGCGACCCTAAAGATTTTTACGATGCAATTATTTCTGCCGGTTTCCCTTTAAGAAAAGGCAGTGTTGGTACGTTAGGTGAACTTTCACCAAAACCACACCCTTGGCTTTACTCTGAAACATCTATTGTAGGTTTAGGCGAAGCATTCGCTGACAGAAGCAAGGTTATAGGCATTGAAGACAGCGGTGCTGGTGCTTGCTCTGTAAGACTTGCTGGTTACACCACAATCGGTATTGCTGGTGGTAACATCGAATCAAGCGGTACTAAAGCAGTTTGTACTCACTTCTGTGATACATTCGCTGATATTATGAAAATTATTAAAGGATAAGGAGATAGTTATGGATAACAAAAAGAACGACCAGGTACAATGCCATTTTATATCTAACACCCACTGGGACAGAGAATGGCGCTTCAGTGCAAGAAGAACACAGTATATGCTCGGCTATATGCTCGATATGCTTCTTGATATTTTAGACAAAAACCCTGACTACAAGCATTTCCACTTAGACTCACAGACAATGCCTGTTCAGGATTACCTCGAAGTATATCCAGAGAAAAAAGAAAAACTTCAGAAATACATAAAAGAAGGCAGAATTGCAGTTGGTCCTTGGTTCTGTCTTCCTGATGAATTTACAGTTGGTAGCGAAGCTCTTATTAGAAACTTACTTTTAGGTCACAAAATCGGTAAAGAAATGGGTGGCATCAGCAAAACTGGTTACTCACCATTCGGCTGGGGTCAGATTTCTCAACTTCCACAGATTTACTCTGGCTTTGGTATTAACTTTGCTTCATTCTACCGTGGTATAAATGAATACAAAGCACCTAAATCAGAATTCTTCTGGGAAAGCCCTGACGGAACTCGTATTTACGCTTCCCGTCTTGCAAAAAGACCACGTTATAACATCTGGTATGTTGTTCAGAGACCTGTTTATTTCAATCAGTCTGACGAAAATAACAGAGATATGCTCTGGAATGACAATAACGGTGTATTCAAGTTCATTGACGGTGACTGGAAATTAGACTATCAATACGCTCACCCATTCTACGAATATCACAAAGAAAATGTTAAAGCTCGTGCAGAACAGGCTATGAAAGAACAAGATAACGACTGGACAACAAATCACCGTTTCTGGTCAATTGGTCACGACTCCTCTTGCCCAGACGAAAGAGAAGTTCAACTTGTTAAAGACCTTAATGATGCACTTCCGGACGCAAATGTATTCCACAGCACATTAAAAGAAATGGAACAAGGCATTATTGATAACTTTAAAGACGACTGCCCTGTATTAAAAGGTGAAATGCGTGACCCATATACAAAGGGTAGCGTAAGTGAACTTTGCGGTTGGATTCTTTCTGCAAGAACATACATCAAACAAGAAAACTTTGACACAGAAAGAAGACTTATAAACTACGCTGAACCACTTGCAGTGTTCTCTGCTCTTTGTGGTGCACCTTATCAACAGAACTTTATTGACCTTTCATATAACTACCTTCTTCAGAACCACGGTCACGACAGTATTGGTGCTTGTGGACGTGACGTTGTTTACGAAGATGTTATGTCACGTTACAGACAGTCTCGTGAACTTTCAATGTGCGTTTATGAAAGAGCATTTATGGACGTTGCCGGTGATATTGACCTTTCTAAATGGGATAGAAACGACGTTGCAGTTGTTCTCTTTAACCCTGCACCATTCAAACGTAACGAAACAGTTAACTTAAGAGTTGAAATTCCTGCTGAATGGAAAGCAGACTCTTTCCAGATTCTTGATGATGAAAACAACGTTCTCAAATACCAGGTTATTTCTACAAACAAAGCAAATGCACAAATCATTCAGAATCCTAACGATACTGCAAACGTACTTCACACAGAGCAATATTATATTGCAGTTGAAGTAAGTGGCGTACCAGCAATGGGTTACAAAACTCTTAAAATTCAACCACTTTACAATGTTCGTGCTACAACTCCTGTAACACTTGTTAAAACAACAAACGTTATGGAAAATGAGTTCTTAAAGGTTTCATTTAACCACAACGGTACTTACAATGTAATTGATAAAGAAACAGGTAAAGAATATAAAAACTTAGGTTACTTCAAAGACAGTGGTGAAATCGGCAACCCTTGGCAGCATATCGCTCCTGAAATTGACGAAGTATTTACTACTCTCGGTGAAGTGGCAACTGTTTCTCGCATTTACGAAGGCGAATTTGAAACAAGCTACAGAATTAAAATGCGTTGGCTTCTTCCTGAGAAGAAAGCAGACGATGAAAAAACAAGAAGCGAGCACAAGCTTCCTGTTGATATCGAGTCAATTGTTACATTAAGAAAAGGTTCAAGATATTTAGAAGTTGAAACAACAATTAACAACCGTTGCGAAGACCACTACTTACAGGTTGCTTTCCCAACAGGCATTAAAGCAACTCACGCTGATTCACAAGGTCAGTTTGACGTTGTTAGTAGACCAATTGCTGCTCCTGACTATTCACTTTATGACGAGCCACCAATGACAGAGCACCCAATGAACTCATTTGTAAGCATTACAGATGGCAAAAATGGTGTTGCACTTCTTAACACTGGTCTTAAAGCTTATGAAGCAGCAGATGATGAAGAAAACACAGTATTCCTTTCACTTCTTCGTGCTTACCCACTTCGTATCTGCGTTACTAAAGATATGCAGAACTACAACGACTGGGATAAGGGTTCACAGTGCATCGGTAAAAACACATTCCGTTATGCATTTATGCCACACAAAGGCAACTGGGAAGAAGGCAACGTTTGGCAAGAAAGTGAACGCTTTAACCTTTACCTTGCGGCAGGTCAGATTGCTCCTACTGCACACGGTAAAAACGCTACAACTCACTCATTCATTGAACTTAAAGATGAAAATCTTAACGTTTCTGCAGTTAAAAAGAGTGAAGATGGCGAAGGTTACATTGTTCGTCTCTTTAACCCATCTGACAAAACAGTTAAAAACTCAATTCGTCTTAACGGTGGTATTGCACCAATTACTGAAGTTCAATCTCCAGTAGAAAGACAAAAAGCAGAGTTCGAATTACCACAGTATTCAGGCAAAAAATGGTCACAAGTTAAACTTGTTACACTTGAAGAACTTGACGACAAAGAACTCACAATGTCAAATGATGGTTTCGTTGATTTTGAAATCACAGGCAAGAAAATTCTTACACTTAAATTTATTGGCTAAAATAAGTTGTCCCCTGAACATTTTTAGAAAATGTTCAGGGGACACTTGTTTTTACTTAATTACTGCATATTTAAAAATCTCTTTTGCTTCTTCTTTTGTGAAGCCTGAAACCATCAGCGCTCTTTCTTCTCCATACTCACCTTTGGTTTGAAAATACATAACATAAACATTTCTATCTTCACCTGTCAATGAACTACCCCAAGCAATTAAGTCTTCTGTTTCGCTAACTATATAATAATCCTGACTATTTCCGGAAGGCATTATTGTCAAATACAATGCATAATAAGCACACATATCATAATATTCTTCCAATGAACAAAAAAATTCGAACCAAGGAACATCGCGGGTAATTAATGTGTAATAAACATTCATATCATAACCTGGATATACGCTCGTATCAAAGCCCATGTTTTCCAATCCTTTTTCAACACAAAATGTTAAAATAGGATATTCTGCAGGTAAATAAAAAATACTTTCTTTACTATAACTGGATTTTTCTGGCGGTGTTGAAAAATCACATATCTGAATTTTCTTTTCATCACTAAAGATAAGCTCTGTTACCGTTTCATGTTTTTCCTCTTTATATTCACCATATTTATCGTCAATATATAATTTCATTAAATCATTTTCGTAATTGCTCTTTTCAGTATTATTGGTTTCCCACTTTTGATAATTACAAGACATATAATGATATGGTTCGTTCACAAAAAGTTTTTCTGCCATATATAACGGCAACTTTAAAAGTGCAACTCCACCCACAACTATAATTACAACAAGAAAAATTGAAATAGTTTTTATAACTGCCAATTTTTTATCCTTACCGAATTTTTTATTCACTTTTTTTATTAACTCTTGCGAATTATCCTGTTGCGGTTTTACTTTCGGTTCGGTTTTAAGTGTTTCATATTCCTTGTTACAATCCTCGCAGATTTCAAGGTGGTTACCTACAATTTCTGTTGTTTCCTTGCTACAAAGGTCATCAATATAAAGTGGTAATAAATCTTTAATTAAAGAACAATTTATTTTACTCATCTTCACTCACCCTTTCTTCTATTTGTTTTTTTGCTCTGAAATATGTAACTCTTGCCCAGTTTTCTGTTTTACCGAAAACGTCTGCAATAGTGCTGTATGGCATATCCCCCAAAGACTTCATATAAAAAACTTCTTTATAGGGTGTGTCTAATTTCACGGCTTCGGTTAAAATTCTTTTAACGTTTTCGTCTTTAATGACGTTTTCTTCTATGTTACTATCTGCAACTAAATTGGGGTAATCTAAAATATTTTCTGTAGTCTTTTTCCGTTTTAAATTTAAGAAAATATTTTTAGCAATACTACAAAGCCACGTTTCGATTTTGCAGTCGTTTTTAAACGTGTCTATCTTTTTAATTGCATTATAAAATGTTTCTTGTGTAATATCTTCTGCCAGAGTTTCATTAAGACACAAAGACAGTGCGTAACTTTTTACATATTTATAATGCAGATTACACATTTTTTCCAAGTCATCCAAAGCCGTCACCCCTTTCGTTTTTTGTTTTTAAATTCACATTCTCCCAACCCCCTTTTTGTTTTTTCAACTATTAGACACACAAAGCGAAGGTTTATTACAAGTTTTTTTAAAATAAAATATCAACCTTTCAGAGCAATTCCACTCTACACGGTTGACTTTTTAAGAGTTTGTGTTATAATAAAGATGAAATAAGGCAAACCTAATGATAAACGGCTTGTCTTTAAAAAGTTTGATTAAAGAAATAACCGCACAGTTTGCAGACGGGCGGTTATTTCTTTTTTGTTAATTGAATTATTACATCAACTACAAGTGCTATAATCGCAACAATAAGATTGAGAAGTAAAAACAACTCACTATATGTAACCATTGCACCGCCCCCTTTCTCAAGAGGACGAAAGAGCCCTCTTATAAGAGGACAAACCGCCTACCGCTGTAGATTCACCTTATTTCTTCTACATATTACCACAAACTTAAATAAATTTCAACAAAATTCAATATTTACACGCTTTTTCCTATTGTATTTTTATAAAAAAAAGAGTATATTTATAAGGTATATAATATTTTTTGTAAATTGGTGGTGACGAAATGACTAAAAGGCAGAAAGCAGTAGAAATTTGTGAGCTTTTAAAAGTAGATTACCCTGAAGCAATTTGTCAGTTAAATGCCGAAACGCCTTTTCAGTTACTCGTTGCAACACGTCTTTCTGCACAGTGTACTGATGCAAGAGTAAATCTTGTAACTCCTGCACTTTTCAAGAAATACCCAACAGAAAACGAACTGTCAGAAGCAGACATTAAAGATGTTGAAAATTTAATTCATTCCTGTGGATTTTACAGAGCAAAAGCCAAAGATTTAGTTGGTATGGCAGAATTAATAAAAACAAAATACAATGGCATTTTGCCCGACACTATTGAAGAATTAACTTTACTCCCTGGTGTTGGCAGAAAAACGGCTAACTTAATTGTTGGTGACGTTTACAAAAAACCTGCCGTTGTTGCAGACACTCACGTTATAAGAATTACAAATCTTTTAGGACTCACTGACAGTAAAGACCCGAAACAAGTCGAGCTACAACTCAAAAAAATTCTTCCACCCGAAGAAAGCAACGATTTTTGTCACAGAATTGTTTTACACGGCAGAAAGATTTGTATAGCACGACGACCAAAATGTGATGAATGTATATTAAGTGAAATTTGCAAACACAACAAAGATAATAAGAGGGATAAGAAATGATTAAAAGATTAATAGCACTCTCGCTCTCTTTAATAATGTTAGTAACACTTTTTTCTGGTTGCTCACTTTTTAAGAATGCAGAGTTCAATATAGGATTTATTGACGAAATTGAGTCACTCGACCCACTAAAAGCCACAGGCGATGCTGAAACAATGTCTGCTGCCAACTGCTTTGAGGGACTTTTAAAATTTAATCAGAATGGCGAAATTGTCCTTTCGGGTGCTACAAAATATGCCATAAGTGGTGACGGTCTCACCTACACATTTTCACTCAACCCAAAAGCAATTTGGTACGTGGCAGAACTTAACGAAGGCATTTTAAACGGTGCTGATTTTGACAACAGAGTTACTGCACACGACTACGTTTACACTATTAAAAAAGTAATTAAAGAAAAACTTAAAGGTTACGAAAACTACTCTTATATAAGGGGTGTAAAGGAATATTACGAAGGTGTCGGTGATTTAGATTCAATTTTAGTTACTGCCCTTGACGATTTCACATTAGAGATTATTTTAGTAGAACCACACTCTGAAATTTTAAGCACGTTAGCAGAGAGTTCAGGTGCACCGTCAAGCGAGAACTTTATATCACTCGTTGAAGGTGTTTACGGCACAACTGCTTCTACAATCATTTGTAATGGCCCTTACTACGTTGCTGAATGCAACAAAGGTAAAACACTTGTATTAAAAAGAAACCCGAAATATAAGGGCAGAAGCAGAGCTAAAAACGCACAAATCAGTTTCAAACTTGAAAAAGCACAAAAAAACGTTGTTGCAAGCTACGCTTCTAACACTTACGATATTCTTTTAACAGACAGTGCAAACAGAATTGAAAACCCTAACGGTAAAATTACGTCTGTTACAAACACTATGTGGGGTATTGTTTCAAACTGCTCAAAAGGAATAATGAAAAATGAGAATTTGAGAAAAGCACTTCTTTCTTCTATTGATTATTCTGTTATTTCTACCCCAAGATTTGCTACTGCTATGGCAACAGGAGTTGTAGCACCTGATTACCTTGTTACAACAAGACACTACAATGTTTATTCTGTTGATAATGTCGGCTTTGACTCAAGTGTTGACAAAGCAACTGAATATATGGTTTTAGCATCAACACAAATAAAAGAGTCGATTGACCTTACAATTTACGTGCCAGACTCACTTGAAAATTCAATGAAAATAATATGCGATGGTTGGCAAGACCTTTTTGGTTCAAATATTTCTACAACTATTGTTACGTTTGACCCTAACGACTACGAAACAGTAATTGAAGAAAACAATTACCACCTTGCCATTTTGCCTATTGTTTCAGAGTCATCGACTGCAGTTTCGGTTTTACGCAGTATTCACTCTGCACCTTGTAATTTTACCGATAACACTTACGAATCTCTTTTAAGAGCTGCCGAAATTTCATTAAAAGAGCAACAAAAAGCAACTGCTATTAACGAGTGTGAAAAATACATAGTTTCAAGTGGCGTTGTAGTTCCGCTTTATTTAGCATCAAGTGATATTTATTTAAACGACGGTGTTTCAGGTATTTATAACACTACCGCAAAAAATGCTGTTTACTTTAATTTAGGAGATAAAAAAAGTGCAAACTAAAACAACTTTTCAAAAAATATATTTTTACGTTTCTCTTATAATAGTTATTGCACTTCTTGTTTTAATATTTTGTCTTTCGCACCAAAATGGCGAAGACTCTACTGAAACAAGTGGTTGGTTTACTGCACTTTTAAACTTTATATTCCCGTTTGAACTTACAGAAGATTTTGTAAGAACAATGGCACATTTTTCTGAATTTGCGTGTCTTTCATTTTTCATGAATAACCTTTTCGTTTCATATAAAGAAAAGTTAAAGCCAATTTTTGCTTGTGCATTATCATTTTTCTATGCAATAACAGATGAAATCCACCAGATATTCGTACCCGGCAGAGCGTGTCAGTTTCTGGATATGATGGTAGATTTAGCGGGCATTGTTTCGGGGATGATAGTTTATTCAATAATCTATCTGATTATTAAACAAATACACAAAAAGTGCTGAGTGCAAAGTGCTGAGTTGCGGGTCTGCGACGCTATTTTAATTCGGAATTGAAGGGGCTTACGCCGTTATAGTTAAGAATTAAAAATGAAAAATTAAAAATTAAAAATTGTGGGACCTGCGGTCAGCAATTATAATAAATGACAAAAAGATAAGTTCTATCATTTAAAGTTTTTGGTAAACTAAAAATGATAGAACTTATTTTATTTAATCGATTAATAATTATAATCGGCTTTGCCCCGAAATTTTTAATTCTTAATTTTTCATTTTTAATTAAAAGACAATTCCGAATTATATTTATCTTCCGAGCAAAGTATTTATTTCTTTCTCTGTGCTTCTAGCCCAATCGTACTGCTCCATATATTTACCAAAATACTTTGTGCCGTCCTTTGTATTCACTAAGTCATAGTAATCGCAGACGAAGGTTGTTTTATCAACACTTCGCTGGTTACGGCTATCAATAAGCATTTCTGAAATACCAGCTTCTTCAAGAGTAGTTCTCAATGATTTTAAAACCTTTCTGAAAAGTGACTGAACGGTTTCGTTGTATTCTCTGCCTTCCCAGAGAATGCTTACAGCCTGTTCTGTACTTACTGTACCGCCATTTCTGTCAACAAGAAGCGCTAAAAGCTCTTTAGATTTTGCACTTGAAAATGTGAGAGACTTGCCATCAACAAAAACATCAAAATAACCGAATGTTTTAACAAAAATATGACTTGTTACTTCAACGTCTTTTATGAGTAATGCTTTGTCATAAGCTTGTCTTATTCTTTCAGGCTCATAAGGTTTTAAAACATAGTCAACTGCATCTGCTTTAAACGCTTCAAGAGCATATTCAGAATATCCTGTTGCAAAAATTATTCTTGTATTTTTAGAGGTTTCTTTAATTCTTCTTGCAAGTTCAATTCCCTTAATAACTGGCATTTCAATATCTAAAAATGCAATATCAACCTTGTTACAAGCAACAAAACCCAAAGCTTCAATTGGATTGTTAAATTTTACAATATCATCTGTAATACCAACTTCTCTACAGGTGTCCTCAAAATCTTCCAATGCGAGAAATTCGTCATCTACTGCCATTATTAACATTCTTCTAACCTCGTTTCATCATTTTTAGGAATTTTAACAAGAACCTTAGTACCTACGCCCACTGTACTTTCCACCTCAACAGTAGCTTTCAGCATTTCTTTTAGTCTTGTTTTTATATTACTCACGCCAATATGAGAACGTTCATCATTTTCATCTGGCTTCTGGTTTACGTCAAAACCTACACCATCGTCTGTAATATCAACGTAGAAGAACTCTTCATCGTCATACGTTTTAATTGTAACCGTACCACCCTCAGGCTTCTGGTTTATGCCGTGCTTAATAGCATTCTCAACAATAGGCTGAATTGTGAGTGGTAAAATAACAAAATTTTTACAACCGATATCGTAAACTACGTTAAGTCTGTTGCCAAAGCGATGTTGTTCAATATCAGTATAGTTAGCAACGTGCTCTAATTCTTTTTCAACAGGTAATGGTGTTTTCTGTGTTAAAGAGTCCATATTTGCTCTTAAATATTTTGAAAACTTAACAACAACCTGTTCTGCAGTTTTAGGGTCTTTTTTTATAAGATATTTGATAGTATTAAGTGCATTATATAAGAAATGCGGTTTAATCTGACTTAACATAAGTCTCATATTTATATCTGCAAGCTCTTCCTTTAACTCTGCTGCGTGCATTTCAGCAACATAAGCTTCGCCTATTCTTACAATCTGCACTAAAAGAACTATAAGAATAAATACCGTTCCTGCAACTGGGAAAACGAACTCAACATTTTTTGAAATATATCCGTTAATGAAATAATTATCTATAATAAGACTTGCCATAAGAATACACGTTGCAATTAAAAATGGTACTGAAAAACGTTTTTTCTTTGCAACTTCAACTGAGATTTTATAAATAAGATAAATATCTATTATGTAAGATACAGCCTGCAAGAACATATAATTTGCAGAGTCATAAATAATTTCAGTTACAAATTGTGGTACAAATACACATACTAAAAATAATCCTGAAACAAACACCATAAAATTATCTGAAATTTTAAGCTTCAAAGACCTTGATATGTGCATAAGAAGCGCAAGTTTCATTATATATGTAGTAGCATATATAAACGAAAGAATTATTTCATAACTTAACCCAAAGAAGAAGTAATTTGCAACCAGATAGCCATTGCCACTTATCAAAACCCTGAACATAAATGTCAAGCACAACAGAACGAGCCAGAAAAAACGGCTATCTTTAAAAGCTACTATACTGAGTGCTATCATAGAAATCACAAACATAGCAACTATGCCGACAAGGAAAAATCTGAAAACAAGAAGTGCCGTCATATTACTCATATAATGTTCGTACTCAATCAGCACTGGTAAAACAGTTATACCACTTGAATACTGACACGAAACTTCGATTATAATTTCATATTCACCATTTTTGGAATAATCAAAGCTCATAGGATAATTTTTCGTTTGGGTATTCGAAAGATTGGTGTTTCGTATATCACCTTCCGTGCCACAGTTTGTAGAAACTAAAACTCCATCAACATAAACTCTGTAAGCACCTGGTAAATTAGGTAGCGTAATAACCATATTCTCGCTTGAATTGAGATTTTTTAAAACTTTTCTGTAACTTGCGTAACCGCCACTATTAAGGCGTTCGCCATTTATTTCATAGGTTGTCCAAGCAGAAGGTAAATCAACAGTTAAATCAGGAATATATAATTTATGACCCTCACTCACCATAAGCTCTTCCCAATAAAACTCCCAATCATCTGTTATATATGTAGCCTTATCGGAAAAAACTGTATATATTGGGTTTTCTTTTTCTAATCCTAAATTCATTGCGTCGGCTGCCTTAGGTATAAAATAGTTAGACATCGGAAGCCAGAAAGCAACTATTGCAGTAAGTATAATACTGATTAAAAAAACGGTTATTTTTGTAAATTTAATTTTAAATCTCATATTTTTCTTCATACACTCACCGCCTATTTTATATTATACTACACTTTCCGTATAAAATCAATAAAAATATTCCCGAAACATTTTCGAAACATTCCCGATAATCTATAAAAATTTATTGAAAAAAAGCTTTGAATATGTTATATTTAAAGGTAGGTTTGAAATAATAGATATTAGGAATTAGGAATTAGGAATTAGGAATTAGGAATTAGGAATTAGGAATTAGGAATTAGGAATTAGGTGTTAGGTGTTAGGTGTTAGGTGTTAGGTGTTAGGTGTTAGGTGTTAGATGTCAGATATTAGATTATCAGGAAAGTAGGTATTTATATGATTAACAATGAAGAAAGAATTGCAATAATCAATAAACATTTAGAAAATGGTGTAGAAATTCCTTGTTTTGATGGTGTAATAATCGAAGAAGCAGTTAAATTAGAAAAAGGCGTTGTAATTATGCCTAACACAATCCTTTTAGGTGAAACAGAAATTAAAAATGGTAGCGTAATCGGTCCTAATTCATATATAAAAAACAGTAAAATCGGTAGTAATACTACCCTTAACAATACACAATGTTACGATTCAATAGTCGGCTCTGATGTTACAGCTGGTCCGTTCGTTCATATAAGACCAAACTGTAATATAAAAGATAACGTTCACATTGGTAACTTTGTTGAAGTTAAAAATTCAAACGTTGATGAAGGCAGTAAATTACCACACTTACTTTACGTTGGTGACTCTGACGTTGGTAAAAATGTAAACTTCGGTTGTGGCTGTGTTACTGTTAACTACGATGGCAGAAACAAATCAAGAACCACCGTAAAAGACGGTGCATTTATAGGTTGCAACACTAACTTAGTAGCACCAGTTACAATCGGTGAAAATGCTTTTACTGCGGCAGGCAGTACAATTACAGAAAACGTTCCCGATAACGCTCTCTCTGTTGCAAGAGCAAAACAGTTAAACAAAGAAAATTGGGTTAACATTAAAAAGCCATATAAAAGACAACATCAGGAGTTAAAATAAACAATGTTTAAATTTGCAAAGCAAAAAAACACAGGAAGTGTTGAATATTTAATTGTGGGGCTTGGTAACCCTGGTAAAAAATATGAAACCACACGCCACAACGCAGGTTTTATGTGCATTGATAAAATTTCCGCCCAAGAGCGTATTGACGTAAAAAAAGTCAAATTCCACGCTCTTATTGGCGATGGTTACATAGACTCACACAAAGTAATTCTTATGAAACCACAGACAATGATGAATAACAGTGGTCAGGCTATTAAAGAATGTGCCGACTTTTATAAAATACCGGTAGAAAACATTATTGTTATTTATGATGATATTTCACTTGAACCTGGTAAATTAAGAATAAGACGAAAAGGTTCTGCCGGTGGTCATAACGGAATTAAAAGTATAATTTCACATTTAAGTAGCGAAAACTTCCCGAGAGTTAAAATCGGTGTAGGCGCAAAGCCTCACCCTGATTATGATTTAGTTGACTGGGTTTTAGGCTCATTCCCTAAGGAAGATAAAAAGTCGGTAGATGAAGCGTGTGAAAATGCTTATAATGCTATAAAGATTATGTTAAGTGGCGATATTGATGCCGCTATGTCAAAACATAACAGTTGAGGTTAATATGTCTTGTTACTCAAAGCTCTTAAAAAATTCAACTGAATATAATGAGCTTTTAAAGGCAATTAATGCCGATTTATTGCCATCTGGCGTTACGGGGCTCCCCCCATCGCCAAAAGCTCATTTAATACATTCGCTTTGCGAGGATACTTCTCGCAGAGTTCTTGTCATTTTACCTAATGAAGCCGCCGCTTCACGTCTTGTAAATGATATAAACGAATTTGTCGGAATAGGTAAAAAAGCATACCTTTACCCCGCGAGAGATTATTCTTTCAACTCGTCTGAAGGTCAATCGAGAGAATTTGAACAAGCAAGAATTAAAACACTTTGTAAAATTATAAATGAAGATTATTCTGTAATCGCCTGCTCTGCTGAAGCGGCAATTCAATTAACAATCCCACCCGAAGAATTAAAAAAGCGAACAAAGTTTATTGACCTTAATACAACTATTTCACCCGAAGAACTAATTTCAATTTTAGTTTCTGCAGGATTCAAACGTGCCGATATTGTAGAAGGTCCAGGTCAATTTGCACACCGTGGAGGTATTGTTGACTTCTTCCCCGTTAATGCTGAAACTCCCGTAAGAATTGAACTCTGGGGCGACTCTATTGACAATATTTCAGAATTTGATGCTTCAACACAGAGAAGGACTGATATTTTAGAATTCACTGAAATTACCCCCGCTACCGAAATTCTTTTTGATAGCGATGAAGTTTTAAAAGAAAAAATTGAAGATTTATATAACAAAGTTTCTGGTAAAGGTAGCGTTAAAGTAAAACAAAACCTTTTAAAAGATATTGACGCTTTAAGTAGCGGTGTAAGAATTGCTTCGTTAGATAAATATCTTAATTTAGCATACGAAAAACCCGCTTCCATCTTCGATTTTTGTAAAGGTAATTTACTTTACATCTGTGAAACTGCTGGTGTAAAAGAGAGTGTAGTGAACACCCACAAATTGATGCTCGAAGAGGTAAAAGCACAGTTCGAAAACGGTATTTTAACAAAGGGTTTAGACCGTATAACCCTTGATATACATGAGTTTTTCGCACTTTACGAGTCCTGTAAAGCTATTTACCTTGACAGTCTCCCAAGGGGTAGTTTCGACACCCCTGTAAGAACACTTACAACTTTCAATTCACAACAACTACCAATCTGGAATGGTACGCTTTCAATTTTGCTTGACGATTTACGCCCTGCACTCAAAAAAGGAGTTACTTGCATAGTAAATGCTGGTACAGAAAAGGCGGCAAAAGGTCTTGTTGAAGCACTTGAAGCAGAAGATATTAAAGCAATTTATTTAGGTGCGCTTCCATCTGAATTTCCACAAAAAACAGTCAGTGTAACCACTGGTGGAATTTCAAGTGGTTTTACTTATCCTACTGAGAAATTTATGATTTTCACATACGGCAGAGTTACAAACTCCACCAATATGAAAAGAAGAAAATCTTTTAAAGCCGCCGACGTTATACAAAGTCTTGAAGAATTAACCCGTGGCGATTACGTTGTTCACTCGGTACACGGCATTGGTATTTTTGAAGGCATTCAAAAAATGGAAGTCAGCGGACTTATTAAAGACTATATAAAAGTCAAATACGCTAAAGGCGACACACTTTACGTGCCGGTTACTCAACTTGATTTAATCTCAAAATATATTGGTCCTAAAGATGAGCAGAAAACTCTTAAACTCTCCCGTCTTGGTGGTCAGGATTGGGAAAAAGCAAAAGCACGAGTAAAGGCTTCTGCTAAAAATATGGCAAAAGAGTTAATTCAACTTTATTCAAAACGTTTAAAAACTGCCGGTTATCAATTTTCAGAAGATATTGATATGCAAAATGACTTTGAAAGACGATTTGAATTTGAAGAAACCGAAGACCAGCTTCGCACAATAAGAGAAATCAAAAACGATATGCAAAAGCCACACCCTATGGACAGACTTCTTTGTGGTGACGTTGGTTTCGGTAAAACAGAAGTTGCACTGCGTGCCGCATTCAAATGTATTGCAGACGGTAAACAATGTGCAATTTTAGTTCCTACAACAATTCTTGCTTTACAGCACTACAATACGATTATGAAACGTTTTGAAGGCTTCCCTATTAATGCCGATATGCTTTCACGTTTCAGAACACCGAAACAACAGACTGAAATTATAAAGAAATTAAAACGTGGTTCTTTAGATATTATCGTCGGTACACACAGACTTATTTCAAAAGATATTGAATTCCGTGATTTAGGTCTTATTATAGTTGACGAAGAACAGCGTTTCGGCGTAGGTCAGAAAGAAAAATTAAAAGAACTTTATCCACAAGTTGACTGCCTTACACTTTCTGCAACACCTATTCCAAGAACTATGAATATGGCGATGTCTGGTATTCGCGATATGTCGGTTATAGAAGAAGCACCACAAGACAGATTTCCTGTGCAGACTTACGTTTTAGAGCACGACTGGGGGATACTCGCCGAAGCTATGAAAAAAGAACTTCGTCGTGGTGGTCAGGTTTATTATCTTCACAACAAGGTTGAAGATATTGAAAGAACCGCTATAATGATAAGAGAATTAATTCCAGATGCCAATATCGGCATAGCACACGGCAAAATGTCAGAAGACGCTCTTTCAGACGTATGGCGTTTACTTCTTGAAGGTGAAATTGACATTTTAGTTTGCACAACTATAATAGAAACCGGTGTCGACGTTCCTAATGCTAACACGCTTATTATTGAAAGTGCAGAAAATATGGGACTCAGCCAACTTCACCAGATTCGTGGTCGTGTTGGTCGTTCTTCAAGACGTGGCTTTGCATTTTTAACGTTCAGAAAAGATAAAAGTCTCTCTGAAGTTGCGACACGCAGACTTGAAGCAATTAAAGAATACACCGAATTCGGTTCTGGTTTTAAAATTGCTATGCGAGATTTAGAAATAAGGGGTGCTGGTAACCTTTTAGGTGCTGAACAACACGGGCACATGGAAACTGTCGGTTACGATATGTATATGAAAATACTTTCAGAAGCCGTAAGTGAAGAAAAGGGTGAAACACCAAAAGCACTTTCTAAAGAATGTCTTATTGATATAAGAATTGATGCTCACATTCCAGAAAAATATATTGAGAGTCTCCCACAAAGACTTGCAATATATAAGCGAATTGCAGATATAAGAAATGATGATGATGCTTCTGACGTATTAGATGAACTTATAGACCGTTTTGGCGACCCACCAAAGAGTGTAGAAGGTCTTATAAAAATCTCACTTTTAAGAAATACTGCGGCAGATTTGGGCATTTATGAAATTGGTCAGAAAGCTGACAACATTCTGCTTTATTCTCAAAGTATTGATATGCAGAAAGTTTCACTTTTAGGTAAATATATGCGTGGCAGAATAATGGTCTCTGCGGGTGTTAAACCATATATTTCGGTAAAAGTTTTACCAAAACAATCACCTGTTGATGCTATTAACGACGCTCTCACAGTTATGAAAAAGCAAAATGAAGGAGAAAAATAAAATGACTTACACTTATAAAACAAAAGGCACTTGCTCAAGAAAAATTACATTCGACTTAGAAGACGGTATTGTAAAAAACGTTAACTTTGAAGGCGGTTGCAACGGCAACTTAAAGGGTATTTCTGCGCTCGTTGAAGGCAGACCTGCAGAAGAAGTAATAAAGACTGTTTCCGGTATTACTTGCGGTTTCAAATCAACCTCGTGTCCCGACCAGTTAGCACACGCTTTACACGAAGCATTAAATTCATAAAAGAAAGGAATTTTAATATGAAATATCTTGTTTTAATTGCTGATATTGACGAATTTACCCCTTGCAAAAACTCTTTAGGCGATTTAGTTAAGAAAGAATATAAAATCAAACACATGCCTGCTTTCGATTTTTCTTACAACAACCACGAAGTTACTTCAGTTTGCTTTGGTATTGGTAAAGTTAATGCCGCTATGGGTGCCGCTTTAGCACTTACTATGGGTGAATACGACGGCGTAATCAATACTGGTTGGAGTGGTGCAGTTTCAGGCGTTAAAAAAGGTGAAATTATTGTTTCTGACTCTTGTGTTGAATGTGACTTTGACTTGACACCAATCGGCAGACTTCCAGGGCAAAAACCCGGTCAGGATGAATACATATATAAATGCAATTCAGATTTAGCGAACAAAGTAAAGGCTATTGACGGCTTTACACACGGCAATCTTGGTACAGGAGACTTTTTCTTAACTGACAAAGAAAGACGTGACAAATATAAAGAGATTTTTAATATAAAATCTTTTGATATGGAAAGTGGTGCTTTAGCTGCCGCTTGTTACCTTTTAGGCGAAGTACCATTTGTAAGTATAAGAAAAATTTCTGATAGCGCAGATGACGTTGCAACTGATGAATATACAAATTCATTAAATAATGATTTAACTGCATTTTCAGATATAATCTTAAAAGTTTTAAATAACATATAAAACGAAAAAACTGTGAGAAAACTTCTCACAGTTTTTCATTTTTATCATAAGATATATTAAGTAAAAATCCGCAATAATCAGGGGCGGTGGTGATTTTTAATTTTAAACTTCACCCACAGAATAGCCACCTCAAGCGATTTTTGCTTAATATAAAAAGCCCTGTCGGTAATAACCGGCAGGGTTTGGTTTTTAATCTTCAAACTTTGAAATAAATTCTTTAGTTCTGTGTGATTTGGGGTTATCAAACACTTCTTCTGGTGTGCCTTCTTCTTCAATAACACCGTTATCCATAAAAATAACTTTTGAAGAAACTGCTTTTGCAAAAGACATTTCGTGAGTAACAATAACCATTGTAACCTTTTCTTCTGCAAGGCTTTTAATAACCTTTAAAATTTCGCCTGTGAGCTCCGGGTCAAGTGCAGACGTTGGTTCATCAAAGAAAAGAACTTTAGGTTCAAGAACAAGAGCACGTGCAATTGAAACACGTTGTTGTTGACCGCCAGAAAGTTCACAAGGGTAGTTTTCTAACTTTTCTAAAAGACCAACTTTACCTAAGATATCTTTAGCTTTTCTGTCAATTTCTTCGTTGATTTTTGCTTTATTCTCTTTATAATCCGGCAATTCTTTCGCTTGAAGTTTTGCGGCAAGAGTAACGTTTTCTAATACGTTATATTGCGGAAAAAGATTAAAATTCTGAAAAACAAGACCAACTAAAAGTTGCTTTCTTCTCTTTTCTTTCGGATCTTCTTTCTCTTTTTTGTAGTGATTACTGTCATCAAAGAAAATCTTACCATTAACCTTGATAAAACCAGTGTCTGCAGTTTCAAGCTGATTAATACAACGGAGAATTGTAGTTTTACCACTACCAGAAGAACCAATGATGCTTAACACTTCACCTTCTTCTAAAGTAAAACTAACACCTTTTAAAACTTCGGTCTTGCCAAAACTCTTTTTTAAATCTTTTACTTCAAGTATAGACATAATAAAAGCTCCTTTCAGACCTTATAGTAATCAAGTTTCTTTTCAATCTTATTAAATAAGACTGTAAGAACACCGTTAAATAACAAGAAATATACACCTGTATAGAAAAGTGGCCATATAAGTCCACGACCAGAAAATCTTTCTGCAGACATAAGAATTTCTGAAACGGCAATAATTCTTGCAAGTGAAGTATCTTTAACAAGAGTAATAATTTCGTTACTCATTGGTGGCACAATTCTTTTTACCACCTGAAAAAGAACAACTTTAAAGAAAGTCTGCGATTTAGTTAAGCCTAAAACCTGACCCGCTTCATATTGCCCTTTTGGAATACTTTCGATACCACCCCTGAAAATTTCAGAAAAGTAGCAAGCGTAGTTAATTATAAAACCGATTAAAGCCGCAGTCATACGTGATTTAAACGGAACACCAAAAACAAGACCGGGAACGTAGAAAACAACAAAAAGTTGGAGCATCAAGGGCGTACCCCTGATGATCCAAACTATTGTTTTAGTTAAATATTTTACCGGTCTGAATTTAGTCATTGAACCAAAGGATATTATAAGACCTAACGGAATTGAGAAAATAAGTGTAAACACAAATATTTCACAGTTCGCTAAAAAGCCTTCTAATAAATCTAAGGTAACCTGACCGAATGTCATTCTAATTCACACCTTAAAAATTATTTTGCAATTACTTGTTCTTCTAATTTGTATTTTGCAGCGATAGTTGCAAGAGTACCGTCATTTACAAGTTCTGTAATAGCAGCGTTAACTTTGTCGTCAACGTCTGAACCTTTTCTGAATGCAATACCATATTGTTCATCAGCAAAGTTAAGTGTATCTACAACTACAAGGTCTTCGAAGTCTGTGCCTTCACCAATCATACCGATTGAGCAAACGTAGTCAACAACACAAGCGTCAGCAATACCAGAAGCTACTTCTGTGAATGCTTTTGACTGAGTATCAACTGCTGTGTAATTTGCTTCTGCGAAGTAAGCATCTGTTGTAGCAACTTCTTCACCAGCAGATTCTTTTTCTGCTACTACGTTAAGACCTTTACCGCTTTCAAGAGCTTTAATTTCTGCTAATTTGTCAGCCTTTACAACAAGAACTTGTTTGTTAGCAAGGTAAGGAGTAGAAATATCCATTGCTTCTTCTCTTTCAGCAGTGATTGTCATACCATTCCAGATACAGTCAATGCTCTTACCAGCAAGTTCTGTTTCTTTTGCAGCCCAGCTGATTTCCTGGAACTTAGCTTCAACACCAAGTTTCTGGCAAACTGCAGTTGCAAATTCTGTTTCAAAACCAACTAATTCGTTGTTTTCATCAAAATAGTTCATTGGTGCGAAATATGTAATACCAATTACTAATTCGCCTTTTTCCTGAATATACTCAAAATCTGTTTTTTGTGCTTCTTCATTACCACCGCAAGCAGCGAGAGTAGCAACAACGCCAACTACGAGTACAAGACTTAAAACTAATGCTAATACTTTTTTCATTTTATTTACCTCCAATTTGAAGACTGCGTCTTCTGTTGTGCTATCATATTATCACATTAGCACGCTAAAGTAAAGAGTTTTTTTATAAATTGTTATTTTGAATAAATTTCGCTAACATAAAACACCAAGTTTATACACTTATTCCATTGTCAAAAAACATTATGAGTGATAAAATTTACTCGAAAAAAACGATATATTGAAAGGGGTACCCAATATGAAACTTTTAGTTATTATTTTAAACAAAACTGAATGTCTCGAAGAACTTTTAGAAGCATTCACAGAGAATAATATTTCCGGTGCTACAATTATTGACAGTAAAGGTATGTTACAGGAATTATATGAGCACGACGAATTTAAGTTTATTGGCTCTTTAAGAAGTCTTTTTAACCCTGAACACACTGAAAATAAAACTATTCTTATGGTTACAAAAGAAGAAAGAGTTAAAGAAATTTCTAAAATCACAAACGACGTAACCGGTGGTCTCCAAAATCCCGACACAGGTATTCTTTTCACTTTACCTATTGATTACTTGGAGGGACTTTCACACTAATGTTATCTTCACTCTCTCTTAATACATTTTTAAATTTAGGTATTATGATTTTCGTTGGTATGGCAGTTGGCAGACTTATGAAACTCATAAAATTACCTAACGTTACAGGTTATTTAGTTGCAGGTCTTTTAATCGGACCTGGTGTTTTAGGACTTTTATCAGATGAATTTGTAGAAGGAATCGGAATAATTTCTGATTGTGCTTTAGGCTTTATCGCCTTTTCAATTGGTAATGAATTTAAAATAAGTTACTTCAAACGTGTTGGCTCTACTCCGATTGTAATAGCTTGTCTTGAGTCATTTTTTGCAGTTCTCGTTGTTGTTATTGCTTTAATGGCTACTGGTCATTCAACTACGTTCTCGCTCGTTTTAGGTTCTATTGCGGCGGCAACTGCCCCAGCCGCTACAATAATGGTTATAAAGCAATACAAAGCAAAAGGTCCAGTAAGTGAAACGTTACTTTCAGTTGTTGCTATTGATGATGCGACGGCACTTATAATGTATTCGCTTTCAATTGCCCTTGCTACTGCACTTTCCGGCAGTGGTGCTTCTATGAAAGAATTGGTATTAGCACCAGTTATTGAAATCGGTGGTGCATTAGTTGTCGGCGCTATTTTAGGTTTTATATTCTTAATTCCATTAAAATACTTCAAAAAAGACAGCAACAGAATGGCACTTATTGTAGGTTTCATTTTTGCAGGTCTCGGCATTTCAGAACTTTGTGGATTTTCGTCACTTCTTTTCTGTATGGCTATGGGTGCAGTAATTGCTAATATGTCAAACGACGTAGGTCACATTATGAAACTCTGCGACAAAATTACACCACCTATTTTTATGCTTTTCTTCGTTGCAAGTGGTGCCGATTTAAAACTTTCAGTTCTTCCATCGGTCGGTGTTGCAGGTATAATTTACATAGTATTCAGGGTAATTGGTAAAATGCTTGGTGCAACGCTTGGTGCGGTTATTTCTAAAGCAGATAAAAATATTAAAAAATATTTAGGACCAGCACTTACTCCACAGGCTGGTGTTGCAATTGGTCTTTCACTTGCCGCCGCAAGTGTTTTACCTGAATATGCAAAAGAAATAAGAACTATAATTCTTTGTGGTACTTTAGTTTATGAATTAGTAGGTCCTGCAGTTGCAAAAATCTGCCTTAAGAAAGCGGGAGAAATCAAAGAAGCGTAAGCTTCTTTGATTTCAGATATTAGATTATAGGTGTTAGATTTTAGAGATTAATTGATAAAAATATATGCATTCTATCATATTTAGTTTACAATAAACTTTAAATGATAGAATGCATTTTTATCCATTATACTAATACCTAACACCTAATAGCTACTATCTTAAACTTCTTTCTCTGAAAGAAGTTTATCTTCCTTCGCTCTCTTAAGTGTCACAATAAGAACTATAATTGAAATGACTAAAAGGACTGAAAGGACTGCTATATAAACAGTTTTCTTTGTTTGTAATTCCTGTTCTTCTTCTGCGTTAACTACTTCGCCATAAACATTAGTTTCATCAAGATAAGTAATGTCTGTATAGCGTTCTTCTACGTCAATTGGTAACTCTACACTTGCACTCACGGGAATTATAAAAAGTGAAACACAAGAAAAAATTGCAAAAATAATTGATAATACTTTTAATTTCATAATATATCACCTAATTCAGAAAACCATCTCAAAAGAGATGGTTTTCATTTTTCTTAGTATTTGAAATCTGTGTATTTACAGTTGTTATATAAAGTACCACCGATATCAAGTGTAAACACTGAAATTTTAGCATTTGCATTAATATCAACTGTAGCATAGTGAGCAAGAGAAACAAACTTACCATCTTTTGTCATTTCTGCAGTAATTTTGTAGCCTTTATAGTTTACTGAACGGCTATTGATTGCGCTGACAATAGCTACATCTTCCTTAATGGTTCTTTCAATATCCTCCCAGAAAAGAACAGAGCTTGTAACTTTTGCCAAGAAACTTGAGTCCTCGTTCATAGGTGTATCTTCATCTACCATAATTATGGTGATTTCATAGTTACCATTAGGAAGATCTTTTTTTGTAGCACTTGCTACTTTAGATAAATCTGTAAGTGTACAATCAGGGAATCGATTTTTTGCATCATCAGAACCTTTAGCCTGAACTTGTACTTCTGCCTCTTGTTCTGTTGTCATAAAGTTATCAATAACCGGCTGAAGAAGTCCACCAACTGAACCAACTTTAAGATTTTCAAGTACTTGCCATTCAATTTTATTATAACCTGCTTTACCTGTATTTACCATTTCGTGCGCAGATTTCTTATAGAAGTCAAATACCTGTTCTTTACTCCAAGCATTTTTATCTGCTGTAGCTGAATTATCAGCAGGTTTCTGTGTATTTGTATTGTTGTTTGTGTTGGTGTTTGTATTTGTATTTGTATTTGTGTTGGTATTAGTATTTGTGTTGGTATTTGTGTTTGTGTTAGTATCTGTGCTTGTGTTAGCATTTGTATCAGTACTTGTATTTGAATTAGCACTGTTATCAACATAACTATTATTGGTATTGTTATTGTTATCTGTTACTGCATTGTTTTGCTGTGTAGCATCGCCAGTACCTTGTTGAACAGCAGCGCCCGTGCCACCTTTTGCGAGAATTACAACTGAAGCTATTGAAACAGCATTACTTGTAATAATTGTGAAGAACAAAGCAATACTGAGAATAATAGCAACTACTTTTAAATCTGAACTTTTCATTGGAACTATACCCCTTTCAATATATACTCTCACTTTTAGAAAGCATATTTATCAATAGTAATAGATTACCTTAAAATCCTGAAAATGTCAATACTATATTTAACATATTGTCAAATATTACAAAAAAGACCAACTCGTTTGCACGAATTGGTCTTATGTAGATTAATTTAAAAATTAATATTGGAAGTCGTAATATTTAGCATTAAACTCAAGTTCACCTGAAGCATTGATTGAGCCATTAAGATTAGCCTTAATATAACCTACACCCTTATGAGTAATATCAACAAACTGACCTTTTGAGTTTAATGTTGCTGTGATTGTGTAATCAACATATTTGATTTCACCCTCAAGGCTCCTAACTATAGAAATATTTTCAGCTTCCTTCTGAACATCGTTATAGTCAAGGAATTCTTTTGACATTTTTACAAGACCATCTGTCTCAGAGTAAGAAGGATTAGTCTGTTCATTCATTACGATTGTAATAATGTAAAGCTCGCCTTCTTTTTTAGCTGTTGCACTCTTAATGTAGCTCTTTGAGCAATCGCTTGGAGGCATACGGTTTTTAGAATCGTCTGAACCTTTAGCATTAGGCTTTACTTCAGCCTCATCCTCTGTAGTCATAAAGCCACCGATAATTGAAGTAATTGCACCATCAAGAATACCAAGACCTTCAATTTTTAAAATTTTCTGCCAACCAATCTTGTTATAGCCTGCTGCACCTTTTTGGTTGATTTCTTTAGCAGCCTTCTGGTAAGCACCAAGTGGGTCTTTTAAGATTGGGTCGTTAGCATCTGCATTGTTGCCACCCTGTGGTGTTGCCTGTGTGCCACCCTGTGGAGTTGTTTGTGTTGTGCCACCCTGTGGTGTTGTCTGAGTTGTACCACCCTGTGGTGTTGTTTGTGTACCAGCATCTGGAGTTGTCTGAGTGCCAGCATCTGGTGTTGTTTGTGTACCAGCGTCTGGCGTTGTAGAAGTTGTACCGCCTGGTGTTGTAGATGTACCTTGTTGTACTGTACCCTGTGGTACATCAGTAGAAACAGTAGCACCTGTGCCACCTTTTGCAAGAATAACAACTGAAGCTATTGAAACAGCATTACTTGTGATAATTGTGAAGAACAAAGCAATACTGAGAATAATAGCAACTACTTTTAAATCTGAACTTTTCATTGGTAAAAATACCCCTTTCGAAAATTCTGGAAAAAATCCATATAATTTTTTATATTACAGAATAAAGATACATTAAAATCGCAAAAAAGTCAATATTTTTTCGACAATTCATTAACTATTTGTAAAGTTTTTTGAAAAATCGTCAAAAAGTCTAAACAAAATCAGATTTTTTGTGCATTCCATATATCTTTAGCATACTCATTAATAGCTCTGTCAGCAGCAAATCTGCCGGAATTTGCAATATTAGAAAGCATCATCTGATTCCACTTTTTCTTATCTTTGAACGTTTCAACCATTTTAAGTTGAGCACGTCTGTAATCAGCAAAATCTGCAAGAACCATAAATGGGTCGTGGTGCATAATAGTACCGCTGATATCTGAGAAATTCTGACCGTTGATTCCGTGAGAAATAAAATCAAGAACTTTTCTTATATCTTCGTTATTGTTATAGAAACTCATTGGGTCGTAGCCACGACTTCTTAAAGAGTTAACTTCTTCAGTTCTCATACCAAATAAGAACATATTGTCATCGCCAACAGATTCGTGAATTTCTACGTTAGCACCATCAAGTGTACCAATAGTAATAGCACCGTTCATCATAAGTTTCATATTACCAGTACCACTTGCTTCTTTACCGGCTAAAGAAATCTGCTCTGAAACGTCTGCCGCCGGCATAAGTTTTTCAGCGTTACTTACGTTATAATCTTCAACGTAAAGAACCTTAAGTCTGCCTTTAACGTCAGGGTCATTATTAATTAAATCGGCAAGTGCTAAAATGAATGAAATAATTCTTTGTGCTACGTGGTAGCCAGGAGCAGCCTTTGCACCGAAAATATATGTGTGTGGTGTGAAATCTGCATCTGGATTTTCTTTGATTGTAAGATAATCAAGAACAATATTGAATGCATTAAGGTGTTGACGTTTGTACTCGTGAAGACGTTTAACCTGAACGTCAAAAATTGAGTTAACGTCAAGTTCCTGACCGGTTGTTTTCTTAATAAAGTCAGCAAAATCTTTTTTGTTTTCCATTTTGATTTCTGCTAACTTATTAAGAACTTCTTTGTCATTCTTGTAATCGTTAAGTTTTGAAAGATTATCTGCATCGTAAACGAATTTATCGTTACCTAAAAGTTCTTTTAAATAAGCAGTAAGTCTTGGGTTTGCCTGACAGAGCCAACGTCTGTGAGCAATACCATTTGTAACGTTTGTGAATTTGTCTGGCATTAAGCGGTAGAAATCATTAAAGAGTGAATCTTTAAGAATCTGGCTGTGAAGACCAGAAACACCGTTAACACTGTGGCAAGTAGCAACACAAAGGTTTGCCATACGAACAACGCCACCAGAAATAATTGCAGTTCTTTCTACGTAATCTGCATCGTGAGTTGACTCCCAGATATAACTTCTGAAACGATTATCAATCTCTTTAATAATTTCGTAAACACGTGGAATAAGTCTTTTAACAAGTTCTTCACTCCAGCATTCAAGTGCTTCACTCATAACTGTGTGGTTAGTGTAAGCCATTGTTTTTGTAACAATACTCCAGGCATCATCCCAACCATAGCCACATTCATCAAGAAGAATTCTCATAAGTTCAGGAATAGCCATTGTAGGATGAGTATCGTTAATATGAATAGCAACTCTGTCAGAGAAATTGTCGAGTGTACCGCTAACTCTTAAGTGATGGCGGACAATATCCTGAATAGAAGCAGATACTAAGAAGTATTGTTGACGGAGTCTTAATGCCTTGCCTTCTGGGTGGTTATCTGATGGGTAAAGAACCTTACTGATAACTTCTGCCATAGCCTGACGTTCCATTGAACGAATGTAATCGCCTTCGTTAAATAATTTCATATCGAACTCAGGTGCTTTTGCTGTCCAGAGACGAAGAATGCTAACGCATTTACCGTCTTTACCAGGAACGAACATATCGTAAGGAACAGCCTTTATAACTGTACCATTTTCAATTTCTACGTGGTGATACTGGTCATCCCAGGTATCTTTAACAGTACCTTCAAATGTAATATCTACCGAACTGCTTTCTCTTGGAACGAGCCACACGTCGCCACCAGGGAGCCAGTTGTCAGGAAGTTCAGTTTGTTTACCGTCAATAAGTTTCTGACGGAAGATACCATATTCATAAAGAATTGAGTAACCACGTGCTGAATAGCCTTGTGTTGCAAGACCATCTAAATAACAAGCAGCAAGTCTGCCAAGGCCACCGTTACCGAGACCAGCATCTGGTTCACATTCGAAAAGGTCATCTAATTTAATACCTAAATCTTTAAGAACACTTTTAAAAGTATCTGTAAGATTAAGGTTATAAAGGTTATTTTTAAGAGAACGTCCCATAAGGAATTCCATTGAAAGATAGTAAACGTTCTTTTTACCGCTTTCGTCAGATTTCTTAACAGTTTCGCCTCTGCCCTCTGTCATCATATCTCTGAGAATCATTGCGATTGCTCTGTAATACTGCTCATTTGTAGCATTAGTAGTAGAAACGCCAAAGAAATGAAGAAGTCTGTTTTCAAGCATCTCTTTCGCTTGTTTCTTCGTAAGTTTATAATTCATAGTATCACTCCAAAAAATAGATAGTTTTATTTTACACTATTTTATGCAGAAATGCAAGGATTAATTTAGTGTGGCTAGTTGGCTAGTTGGCTAGTTGGCTGGTTGGCTGGTGGTCAGTTGTAGGGGCTGACCTGTGGTCGCCCGTTTTTAGATGTTGGGTGTTAGGTGTTAGGTGTTAGGTGTTGGGTGTTGGTTTGTAGTTCATGAACATAAACAAAAAATCCGCTCACTTTTGTGAACGGATTAATTATATTCAAAACAAATCGCTATGGGTACCTGTTCGGGTAAGATATAAAATCAACTCATTATTATCAATTTCATAAATCAAAAGCCAGTCAGGTGTTATATGACATTCTCTACAACCTGAAAATTCGCCGGACAAATTATGGTCTTTGTTCTTCTCGGGAAGTGGTTCACCATTTGCCAACTTTTTGATAATATCAGTAAGAAGATTTACATTATAACCCCTTTTTTGAATTCGTTTTAAGTCTTTTTGAAATTTTGTAGTAGGTCTGATGGAGTACATCATTCAAGCAACTCCTTCATCATATCATCAACATTTGTATATGTTTTGTAATGTGAAGGGTTTTGTTTCATTGCTTTAACTTCTTCTATCGCTTCAAGAGTTTCAGCATTAGGAACATTCAAAGAAATGTTAAAAGGAATGCCTTGTTCTCTTACAGCTTGTTTTGCAGAAAGCGTAAAGAACGTAGTCATATCCATACCGAGATTTGAAACTAATTCCTGAAGTTGAGATTTTAAATCTTCATCAATTCTCATCGTAATACTTGTAACAGACATATTGTCAACCCCTTTCACTAATATAATATCACTTTGTAATAACATTGTCAATATATTATATGTATATCATAAATAAATATAACTTGTTAATTTTTGGAAAAATGGTAATAGGTTGGTTTATATGCTAGTGTGCTAGTGGCTAGTGGCTAGGGAATAGAAATTAGAGATTAGAGTTTCAATAAATAAAACCCGCTCTCTTATGAGAACGGATTTTAATTTTATAATTTACACAACTGAGTTTCTATTATAATCTGTTATATCGCTACCTATTTTGCTGTACAATATTCTTACATCTAATTCTTTATTTTTAAGTGCTAATAATTCATCATTTGTAACACCAACAAATTCAACAAAATCAACCCGACCATTTGAAGTTTCTAAAGGTTGGAATTTTGTATCTGGTACAGTAATAAAGCCTGTTATATTTGAAACTTGTTTTGAATCGATACCTGTTGTTTGACCTGTATAAAGATATTCAAACGAATTGAAAATCATACCATTTTTAAAAGTAAGACGCGCAATTTGTTGCAATAATCCACAAATGCACTTAATTTCCTGTTCATCATCTTCATAGTTATCTTTTTTCAACCTGAATGTGAATTCCATTCCATAACCACTATACTCTTTATTCTCGCTTTCTTTTTCATAAAGCTCTGATAATCCGTAAGTTACAAAATGCCAACAATCCCCACCATCATATATACTTATACCGTCAAGTGGGTCTGGACCACCAAACGCCCATTTAATTAATGATGCATAATGCTTTGGGTTATCCTGACCAGGATACACTCTTTTCGTTTCTTCATCAATTGCATCCCAACCAGGAGCATTAAGTTCTGACTCTGCTTCTACTACCTCTTCTGCTTTAACATTTTCTTTCTTTTTAAATTTATCAAATAAACCCATAATCATTCTCCTTTACATAATCCATTATTATTTTTCATTTTCTTAACTAAATTTTTAATAAAGTAAACGAGACATCCTAAAGCAATATATATTAACACCCAAACAATACAAGAAGCACCCATATCAAAGTAAAGATTAACAGGGATTAAAAAAACAACAGAGATTAAAAGCAAACTGAAAAGCAATTCTTTTTTTAAGTCTGTGCATATTATTCCTGTTATAACATACATAATCGGAAATAGTAAGAATAAACCATTAAGGAACGCTTTTCCATCTCTCATCAAATATATTGAGATGAGCATTAGAATACTTGGAACAACAATTTTTAATATCTTTTTCATAATGTTTTCTCCCCAGAAAAACAAATTGTCTTTCTAGATTGTAACATATTAGCTAATGGAATGCAATTATAGTTTGTAATATTATTTTTAGTAAAATAAAGTTTCTTTTAGAGAATAAAGAATAGAGAATAATACAAAATAAAAATCCATCCACTTTGTGAACGGATTTTTATTTTGGCGGAGAAGGAGAGACTCGAATTTGCAGAGCAACCCTCTTGCGGTACCCAAAATTGTTTGCTCGTTATTCACTTCGCACAATTTTGACCGCTACGCCAACTCACACTCCCTTAATCCGCCACTGGCGGCGGTCGTGTTCCTTGCCCGCGCCTTCGTCGCTCGAGTTCGAGTCTTTATTGCTTTACACAAAAAATAAACTCACACACCTAAAGGTGTATGAGTTTATTTGGCGGAGAAGGAGAGACTCGAACTCTCGCGCCGGTTTCCCGACCTACGCCCTTAGCAGGGGCGCCTCGTCACCAACTTGAGTACTTCTCCATTGGTAACCTATCTGGTTATTATTAAATTAGCCTTTCTTTAAGAAAGGCTTTGGCGCAGAGGGTGGGATTCGAACCCACGGTACGTTGCCGTACGACGGTTTTCAAGACCGTTCCGTTATAACCACTTCGGTACCTCTGCAATTATTACGGGTGATATAATAACACATCAATTTAAAAATGTCAATCATTTTTTTGAAAAATTATAATTATTTTAATTTCATTAGAAAAAACATCCCCCTCTTGAAGAACAGCTGAAATTATGCTATGATTTTCCGTATAATAAATCTAAACACACACCAAGGTGATTATATGAAAAAAACTTACGTAACGTCAATGCCTAACCATATAGGCGCTTTTTTAAAAGCAAGTAAATGTTTCTCTGCTTTAGGTATTAACATCACTCGTGTAAGTTACAACAAAGCAGTTGATTCACACACGTTATTCATTGATGCCGAAGGAACAGAAGAACAATTAAAAAAGGCTGATACCGAACTCAAAAAAATCGGTTATTTACAAAGCAACCAGAATAAAACAAGTGTTGTATTGATTGAGTTCTGTTTAGAAGATAAACCAGGAAGCGTTACAAATATCTTAACACTTATAAATGACTTTAATTTCAACATTTCTTATATAAGTTCCCAAGAAAACGGCACAGACTACCAGCAATTCAAAATGGGCTTATACGTCGAAGATTCTAATAAAATTTCAGAATTTCTCAAAGAAGCAGAAAACTTATGTAAAGTGCGTGTTATAGATTACAACAGTTCAGAAAAAGTTTATGACAACAGTATTTTTTACAACACTTACGTTTTAGGACTTTCTCAGACTATGGGACTTTCTGAAGACGTAAAACGTGAGTTGTTGGTTCACGTTAACCTTGCTATGCAAACGCTTGACGAACAAGGGCTCTCACCTTACAGAACTTTTGACAGTATAAGTAAATTTGCAGAACTTTTAGGCATTTCAAAAGGTAACGCTTTTTCACCAAGAATAAGTACCCATAAACTAACAGATAACACAGAAATAACATTGATTGAACCACCTTGTGGCAGTAATACAATAATTATAAAAAGTAATAACGAAGTGTTATTTATAGACAGTGGTTACGCTTGTTATAGCGAAGAAATGCTAAAAGTTTTCAAAAAATGCATTCCTGATTTTGAAAATATTAAAAAAACTATTCTCGTTACTCACGCTGACGTTGACCACTGTGGTTTGTTACCTATGTTCGACGAAATAATTGCAAGTTATAAAACTGCACGTTGTCTTAAAAACGAATCACTCGGTAAAGATGGTTACAGAGAAAAAAATCCACTCCACAAACCATATATAAATATCTGTAAAACACTCACTTCATACAAACCTGTTAATCCCGAAAAAATCAACGTGTTGTGGAATGATATTGAAAAACTTACGGAACCTTTAACACAAATAGGATTTTTGGGGTTCGGAGAATTACATTTTGAAGTATATGAAGGTAAAGGCGGACATTTACCAGGCGAAATTGTATTGATTGATTACACTCACCATATTGCTTTTACAGGCGATATTTTTATAAACACACACGGTCTCACACCGCAACAAGCAGAATATAATCAGTATGCACCAATTTTAATGACATCTGTTGACACAGACCCGAAACTCTGTGCAGAAGAACGAAAAGCAATTATGCAACGTCTCGGCGTAGGACAGTGGCAGATTTTCGGTGCTCACGGTTTCAAGAAAGATTATTCTGTAAATTCATAAAGGAGAATATTTATGGGCGTTGTAAGAATGATATTAAGTTTAATTTTGACCGCATTTCAATTTGTTGGTTCATTTATTATACCCGGTGACAGTTTCGACTATATAAGCGAGTCTTTTACCAGTACGGACAAAGCGTGTTATTCAGAACGATATTACAAACTTTCAGAAACACGTGAAAACAATACTGACTCCTGGCGTAACGGTATGGTTTCAGGCAACGGACTTCAGGGTATTATTACAAGTGGTGCACCTTATAGTGATTCACTTATTTATCAGAATATACATTTTATTATGCCGAATGACAAAGTGCGTTATTGCCCTGACACGTCAGACGAATTAGAAACCGTAAAACAGAATATTGCAGAGAGCAAAGACATTGTTGACGATGCAAGTTACGACGACGTTTATTCTTTCCACCCGGGCGGTGCTTTAAGAATTAAACAAACATGGCAACCAACCATTAAATATTACAGATACACAAATTATGAAACTGCTGAAGTTGGTGTTAAATACACAAACTTTGGTGGGACATGGGAAAGAGTTTCTTTCACATCACAGACAGATAACGCAACAATTACAAAAATTTCTGAATCTTCAAATGGTAAAAAAGTTAATTTGACACTTTCGTTTGATAACATTTCTACGTTTGCAAACTTTGAAAATGGTTCTGAAGTAGATTTAAAATACAAAAAAATAGTTTCAGAAAATCTTGAAACAATTTCATTTATTGCACACTACCCAGAATACGAAGAAAGTGAACTTAAAAATGGCGCTTATGCTACCGTTGTTTACGTAATAGCAGAAGGCGGTACAAAAGAAAAGGTTACTTTAAAAGACGTCGAAGATACACAATACTGTGGCACCGAAAACGAAGGATTAAAAATTACAGATGCCGACAACGTTTATCTTATTGCAATTTCTGAAAGAACTTATAATGCTGGTACTGTTGAAGAATTCATAAAAGCGACTGACTATGAATTAATAAATAATATTACCGAAAAAGCGAAAGAAATCGAAAATAAATACAGTAAAGAC
Organism: Acutalibacteraceae bacterium; assembly: GCA_045533655.1. Taxonomy (GTDB): domain Bacteria; phylum Bacillota; class Clostridia; order Oscillospirales; family Acutalibacteraceae; genus DTU089. Next base: position 15,091 of record JAZSIE010000010.1, on the reverse strand, counting down.
GGCAAATTCAGTTATGAAAACTCAATAAAAGAACATTCAAAGATTTTTGCTGACGAATACAACAAAGTTACAATTAATCTTGGTGAGAGTGATAGCACTCTTTCAAATGAAAAACTCATTTTTAACCAGATTACAAAAAAGAAGATTAACAACGATTTAGCCGAAAGAGCATATTACTCCGGCAGATATGCTTATCTTTGTTGCTCGGGTTATTCTACTTCAAGACTTGGTGGTATGTGGACTGGCGAATGGGCGCCTGGCTGGGGCAGTAAATACACTATGGATGCCAACGTAAATTTACAGACGTCTTCACTTAACACAAGTAATATGACTTCAAGTTACATAGGCTACACAACGTTTCTTTTAAGACAAATGCCTGACTGGGAAGAAAATGCAAAAGCAACTCACGGATTCACCGATGTAATTCAGGCACCAGTAAACACTGACGGTGACAAAGCGGTTATAACCGAAACTTGTTACCCTTACCCTTTCCGTTACTGGAATGCGGGTGCTTCGTGGATGCTTAACCCACTTTATGAAACTTTACTTTCTTACGGCGACGTAAAAATACCAATTACAGATGAATTTGATTTAAACAACTTGAAATCTGTACTCTCTTTAGCAGAAGAAGATTTAACTGACGAAGATATAAAAGCATTAGAAGAAAAAGGTTATTTAGATTTAAGAAGTGAAATTCTCTTACCTTTGCTTATAAAATCTGCAAATTACTGGGACCAGATAATGACACCAGAATATTACACCGACAAAAATGGTGAAGTGCATTACGAAAAAGGTAAAACTGAATTACTCGAAAACGAAACTTATGCAATTCTTCCGAGTTATTCGCCAGAAAACAACCCTGAAAACTACCCAAGCCCATCTGTTGCAAATGCGGCAATAGATATTTCGGCTTGTAAAAGTAATCTTTTAATGCTCATTGAAATTATGAAAAGCGTTGATGAAAACGCTGACACGAATTACTGGGAAGACCTTTTAGAGAAACTTCCGCCATATCTCTATGACGAAACCGGTGCTCTTAAAGAATGGGCGGCAAATGAATTCACCGAAAACAATCTTCACAGACATTTAAGTCACCTTTACTGTGCTTGGCCAATGTTTGAAACACAAGACGATATTGCACTCAAAGAAGCGTGTGACCAGGCAATTTTAAACAGAGCAAGTGAAAATCAGGCAAGTCACGCTTTAGTTCACAGAGCGTTAATCGGTGCAAGACTTAAAGATTCCGTTGCAGTTGAAGACTCTCTCGTAAATCTTATGAATCACGGAATTTATTACGATTCATTATTAACTAACCACGACTACGACAGAAACAGTTGCTACTGCACCGACTTTGCAATAGGTTATTTAGGAATTATAAACGAAAGTCTTGTTTATTCTTATAATAGCGAAATTGAACTTTTACCAGCTTTACCTGAAAGTTTTGAAACTGGTGAAATCTGTGGTTTAAGAACAAGAAACCGTTGTGTAATTGACTCTTTAAAATGGGATATGAACACATCAACAGTTACTGCTACAATCCATTCTGAAATATCACAGACGTTAACAGTTTCTTGTAGACTTTCAGATAATATAAAAGAAATTGAATTCAAAGAAAACGAAACAAAAACAGTAGAATTTAAAATCTAACACCTAACATCTAACAACAAAAAGCTCTCATCAAAAGATGAGAGTTTTTTTCATTCTATCTCTTCAATATCATAAGGTGTTGTCTGGTAAACAAAGTAGTTAAGCCAGTTAGCATAAAGAAGTGTAGCGTGTGAACGCCATTTTGCAGGTGGCTCTTTCTCCGGATCATCGTCTGGAAAATAATTCTCTGGAATATTGGGGTTAATACCAGCCGCCAAATCTCTTAAATATTCATTTTTAAGAGTATCTGCATCATATTCCGAATGACCTGTAACAAAAATCTGCTTACCATTTTCTGTTGTTACAATATAAACACCAGCATCTTCAGATGAAGCAATAATTTTAAGTTCTGGAACTTTTTCAATATCTTCACGTTTTACCGTTGTATTTCTTGACTGTGGAACCCAGAATTCATCATCAAATCCTCTTAAAAGAATTGAGCGTTTGTAATCTGCCGTATGTTTATAAACACCAGAAAGTTTTTCTTTTAATGGGTATTTTTTAATACCATAATGGTAGTAAAGACCAGCCTGAGCGCCCCAACAGATGTGAAAGGTACTTGTAACGTGAGTCTTACTCCATTCCATTATTTCACAGAGTTCATCCCAATATTCAACTTCTTCAAACTCCATTTTTTCAACCGGTGCACCAGTAATAATAAGACCGTCGAATTTTCTGTGCTTAACGTCTTCAAAAGTCTTGTAAAACTCAAATAAATGCTCTTGGGAAGTGTTTTTTGAAGTATGTGACTTAGTGTGAATAAACTCAAACTCAACCTGTAACGGTGAGTTACCTAAAAGTCTTGAAAGTTGTGTTTCAGTTTCAATCTTTTTAGGCATTAAATTTAAAAGTAATATTTTAAGTGGACGAATATCCTGCGTTATTGCTCTTGTATCCGTCATAACAAATATATTTTCTTCAGCTAAAATATCAACTGCCGGAAGTCCGTTTGGAATTTTAATAGGCAAACTCTCTTGCCCCTTTCATTTTATAATAACGGCGTAGCCCCTTAATTCTGCACTCTACACTCTGCATTCTGCATTTTATTCTCCCAACGCTTGCTTAATATCATTAATCAAGTCTTCAGCATTTTCAAGTCCGCAAGAAAGACGAACCAAATCCGGTGAAACGCCTGCCGCACGAAGTTCATCGTCATTCATCTGACGGTGAGTTGCACTTGCCGGGTGTAAGCAACAACTTCTTGCATCTGCAACGTGAGTTTCAATAGCGATAATTTTAAGTTTCTTCATAAATTCTTCAGCGGCTTTTCTGCCACCTTTAACACCGAAACTAACAACACCACAAGTGCCGTTAGGGAGATATTTCTGTGCTAAACTGTAACATTTATCGCTTTCAAGACCAGCGTAAGTAACCCATTCAATTTTGTCACTTGCTTCAAGGAATTTTGCAACTGCAAGACCATTTTCACAATGACGTTTCATACGAACGTGTAAACTTTCGAGACCTAAATTGATATAAAATGCACTTTGTGGAGATTGAACTGAACCTAAATCTCTCATAAGTTGTGCAGTAGCCTTTGTAATAAATGCACCTTCTTTGCCGAAACGTTCAGCATAAGTTACACCGTGGTAACTGTCGTCTGGTGTACAAAGACCTGGGAATTTGTCAGCATGTGCCATCCAGTCAAATTTACCGGAATCAACAATACAACCACCAACGGATGCACCGTGACCATCAATATATTTTGTTGTTGAATGAGTAACAATATCTGCACCCCATTCAATAGGACGGCAGTTAACCGGCGTTGCAAAAGTATTATCTATAATAAGTGGAACACCGTGAGAGTGAGCCGCATTTGCAAATCTTTCAATATCAAGAACAACTAAAGCAGGGTTAGCAATTGTTTCGCCAAAAACTGCTTTTGTATTGGGTTTAAATGCTGCTTCGAGTTCTTCGTCAGAGCAATCTGGTGCAACGAATGTAAATTCAATACCCATTCTTTTCATTGTAACTGCAAAGAGATTATATGTACCGCCATAAATTGCAGAAGAACAAACAACGTGGTCGCCGTTTGAAGCTAAATTAAATATAGAATAGAAAGAAGCCGCCTGACCAGAGCCAGTAAGCATTGCCGCAGTACCGCCTTCAAGTTCTGCAATTTTAGCCGCAACTAAATCACAAGTAGGGTTCTGAAGTCTTGAGTAAAAATAACCAGTTGCTTCAAGGTCAAAAAGTTTACCCATATCTTCACTTGTATCGTATTTGAAAGTTGTGCTCTGGTAAATCGGAATCTGCCTTGGTTCACCATTACCCGGTGTGTAACCACCTTGCACGCATTTTGTTTCTATTTTATAATCGCTCATTTTTCATTCTCCTTTCGAGCAACTAAACATTCTATAATAATTAACCAACAAGAATAATGCACCAATAAACTGTTCTGCCGTCTTTAGAATAAGCACCTATACCAATCTCGCTGAAGTTCTCACTCATAAACGCTTTATTGCTTTGCATTTCTTTAATCATTTTATCGTAACACTGTGCATAACTTGTAGTTGAAACACACATTACTTTATCTGCAAATTTATACTCTATACCATAAGACTCAAGTAACGTATTGTAATAAGAACCATCACCACGTCTTAAAGCACTACCCGTCTGGGTAACAAACTCAAACGCCGCCTGGTCTGCCGCTTTAGAAAGATCATCTGAAAGAATAAGATTTTTAAGTTCGTTATCACTTTCGGCTTTTCTGTAAGCATTTATTAGTGCAACAAAATCTTCCTCGTATTTATTGAATTCGTACGCTGGCATAAAGTTCTTCGCTTCAAGTTGAGCCGCAATTCTTAAAGTACGTCTTGCATCTGTAACAGTCAACTTTTTGTCGCAATCAATATCTGCCGCCGCAAAGTCGTGTTCGCTTAAATTGTTTTCAGAAATTTCAATAGCCATTCTTAAAATATTTCTGGCATCGTCAACCGTAACAAGACCATCGTTATCAACGTCACCGTAATAACGTTTAACCTCAAATGCAACCATAGGTATCATAGAAACAGCAAGCAACGTAACTGCAACAAGAACTATTGCAATTCTTTTTAATTTCTGCTTCATTTCAACAACTCCTTTACTATAATTGCTATTTTTAATAAAGCGTTACTTCCTGTAACTCCAACTCGCCTCTGTATGATGTGATTTTAATTTTCACTCTCTGTACTTCTGTAGGGGTTATTTTGTGTATTCTCTTATAGCCTACAATTCCGCCTTTATCTACCCTTTTGAATTTACCATCGCCAGTATCAAGATAAAGTTCGTATTCTTCAACGTGTTGACCGTTTACAATGTGCTCCATCATAAGCACTCTGTCAAACATATCTTTTTCTTTAAACGTGAATATAATTTCTGGTTCAGAATCATCTTTTGCAGGCTTCCATGTTTTATCTTCATCTGAATTCATAAGATTTTTAACGTCATATTCTGGTGAAAGTGAACTACTTGCGGTAATTTCTGCAATACTTGAAACCTTATAAGCGTAACTTTGTTTATGACTCTTACCAAACGCCATTAAAATCTGGTAATCCATTTCTGCAAAACTACCGTCTTTCATTGGTGGCACACCTAACATTAAAGCACAGTTTGCACCAACTGAGTCCAAATAAAGTTTTTGTAGTCTGTCTTTCGTTTTTGCAGAATACTCATCTTCTTTATGGTAATACCATCTGTCACGCATTGAAACTGAAACTTCGCAAGGATACCAGATAAATTCAGACTCTTTTTTAATTGCTTTTCTTGAGCCTAAATCCATCTCGTGTTTCTTCTCACGTTTCTTATTTTTTCTTGATGGTGGTTCTTTACTTCGTTTTATTGCTTCTTCAATGCTGTAATATTTCGGAACAACGCTCCACTCATTTTTTCTTATTACGCCCCATTCGTTACCATACCAACGAACGTCAGGACCAACAAGAGCAATTACCGCATCTGGCTGACACTCTCTTACTACCTGATAATAACCTTCCCAGTCATATTCCTGAACGTAGCCATTTTTATTTTCTTCAGCGGCACCATCAAAACGAACGTAAAAAATATCGCCATATTTTGTGAGAACTTCTCTTAAAAGTTTTTTGAAGTATTCGTTATATTCTTCACCAGTACCATAACTTTCAGCGTGTCTGTCAAGTGGTGAAATAGCAATACCGAATTTAAGACCTTGCTTTTCACATTCTTCTGAAAGCATTTTAACCATATCTCTGTCTTCTGCTTCCCAGTTAAAAGAATTCTCAACTGTGTAATCTGTTAAAGAAGAATACCAAAGGCAGAAACCATCGTGATGCTTAACGTTAAGCACCATACCGTTAAAACCTGCATTTTTAAAGAACGTTACCCATTCTTCTGCATTGAATTTTTCGGGAACGAAGTTTTCAGCCTTTACGTTACCATCGGTCCATTCTCTGTTTACGACTGTTGGAAGACCGATATTAATAAAGCCGTAAAATTCAGTTTTCTGCCATTCTAACTGGCGTTTTGACGGCTTTATTTCTGCCGCTATTTCATAAGGTTTCATATATGTAAATTTCCTTTTTTACAACTTTTGCAAGGCGACGAATACCGCCACCTTGCAACGTCAAACTAATTATTTACCACTGTCGTTATTTGTAACAACAATATCTGCACCTGAGCCTAAAATATCTTTAATTACAACGTCACCAATTTTAACTGGTGCTTTAATAGATGCTTCGTTTATGAGTTTCATACATTGGAACATCTTGTCCTTCGGAACAGGTTTTGATGATTTAACAGGTACAACTGGTAATTTACCATCTACAAGTTTCACTGTTGTTGTGAGACTTCTTACAGGATTTGTAAGTTCATCTCTTGCATATTTGTCGCCACGTTTACAAGTATTACCTGTAACAGAAAGAATTTCACCATTTTCAATTTCCACTTCAATAGGGCAACCTAATGGGCAGGATACACAAATTAAATTCTTTTTCATTTTCAGTACCCCCTTATTCTTCTATTCTTACAGTGATTTCACTGTTTTCGTTCATATTTTTAAGCATTTCTGGTGTAATAGCAACGTTTTCCATTTCACCCGGTGCTAACATAACTTTCTTTTTAGAAGAAAGAATATTGCCATCGCATTCAACAACGACTTTTGCACCTTTATAAACCTGACCGACTCTGAAGTAAAGTTTTACGCCTTCTTCATTTTTTATATCAACTCTTTGTGGAACAATGTAACGAACGCCGTTGATACCTTTTGTGTTGATATACGTGCCTTCATTCTTTTTACCGAAGATGTAATTTGCGGCACCTTTACCAGCAATTTTACTTTCTTCTGTAACGTAGTCAACAAGGTCGTGAACCTGTAAAACGTTACCACAAGCGAATATACCTTTGTGTAACGTTTCTCTGTATTCGTCAACAACAGGACCGCCTGTAACTCTGTCGAGTTCTATTCCTACGCCGTTTGAAAGTTCGTTTTCAGGAATAAGACCAACTGAAAGAAGAAGTGTATCACATTCTATATATTGCTCTGTACCAGGAATTGGTTTTAATTTTTCGTCAACGTTAGCAATAGTAACGCCTTCAAGTCTGTCTTTACCGTGAGTTGCAATAACTGTGCAACTGAGTCTTAACGGAATACCGAAGTCGTCAAGACATTGAACAATATTTCTTTTAAGACCACCTGAATATGGCATAAGTTCACAAACAACTTTAACTTCTGCACCTTCAAGAGTCATTCTTCTTGCCATAATAAGACCGATATCACCAGAGCCTAAAATAACAACTTTTTTGCCTGGCATATATCCATCAATATTAACGTACTTTTGTGCAGTACCCGCAGTCATAACACCTGCAGGACGAGAACCTGCAATTGATAATGCACCGCGTGGTCTTTCACGGCAACCCATAGCTAAAACTACTGCAATCGCTTTAAACTGAACAAGACCATCTTTATTGTTAACCGCTGTAACAACGTTATCTTTAGAAACGTCTAAAACCATTGTATCAGTGTAAACGTCAATGTCTGTTTTCTCAACTTCTTCTATAAATCTGCCGGCATATTCAGGACCTGAAAGTTCTTCACCAAAATAATGAAGACCAAAACCTGTGTGAATACACTGTTCAAGAATACCGCCGAGAGTTTCAGCTCTTTCTAAAATGACGATTTTTTCTACGCCTTCTTCTTTAGCCTGAAGCGCTGCCGCCATACCAGCAGGACCGCCGCCAACTACAACTAAATCATAATTTAACATAATTCCTGCCTCCTTACTTTGTCTTTTCGTACATAATATTTGAATTACCGCCGAACTTGGTTATTGTATTAACAGGAACGTTTAATTCTCTTGCTAAAATTTCAACAACCTTGCTACCGCAGAAGCCACCCTGACATCTGCCCATTCCAGCTCTTGTTCTTCTCTTAACGCCGTCAACGTCTCTTGCACCGGCAGGAGCGTGAATAGCATCTATAATTTCACCTTCGGTAATTGTTTCGCAACGGCAAACAATTCTACCATAAGCTTTATTCTTTTCAACAAGTTTCGCTCTTTGTGAAGAAGTCATTTCTCTGAAACGAACTGGTGCAGGTCTTTCTGGGTTAAAACAATTCTTTTTTTCTACGTTACCCATAAGTGAAACTAAAAGTTCACTTACCATTTCTGCAATAGCTGGTGCAGAAGAAAGACCAGGAGACTCAATACCTGCAACGTTTATAAATTTCTCATTTTTCTCAGATGAACCGATGATAAAATCATCCGCTGTGCAGTGCGCACGGTTACCGCTGAATGATGTAATTGCATTTCTTAATGAAACCGCTGGAATACTCTTAATAGCAGAATTGTAAACTCTATTAAGACCTTCAGCGGTAGTTTCAACGTTATCGCCATCATCGTGTTCAATAGCAGACGGACCAACAATCAAGTTACCATCAACAGTAGGAGAAACGAGAACACCTTTACCCATTTTTGTAGGGCATTGGAAAATTGTACTGAATGCTAATGCACCTTGTGATTTATCAAGAAGATAATAGTCACCACGACGTGGTTTAATTTCGATTGAAGTATCACCAATCATCTCTGCAACTTTACCAGAATGAACACCAGCGGCGTTGATTACAAAATCAGCTTCAATATCGCCGAGTGTAGTATTTAAAACGAAACCATTTTCATTTTGTGTTATTGATTTAACTTCACAGTTTCTCAAGAATTCTGCACCGTTTGTAACAGCATTTTCAAGACCTGCAATAGTTAATTCGTAAGGGCAAACAATTGAAGATGTTGGTGCCCATAATGCCGCAACTGCATTTTCACCGATATTAGGTTCTCTTTTTACAAGTTCATCTCTGTAAATTATTTCAAGTCCTGGAACTCCGTTTTGTTTACCACGTTCAAGTAATTCTTGTAAGTGCGGAATTTCTTCTTCTGAAAAAGCCACAACAAAAGCGCCAATATTTTTGAGTGGTACGTTAAGTTCTTTACAAGTTGTTTTCATAAGTTCAACGCCACGAACATTGAGTTTTGCTTTTAATGAACCTGGCTTTGCATCAAACCCAGCGTGAACAATAGCACTATTTGCTTTTGTTGCACCCATTGCACAGTCATTAGTTCTTTCAAGTAACGCAACTTTCATATTATATTTTGAAAGTTCTCTTGTTATAAGTGAGCCTACAACACCAGCACCGATAACAACTACATCGTACTTCATTTTTACAACTCCTTCAAAATTAACACGCTCCAAATAAAAGCGATACTTTTTTCAATTATATATTATATCAATTATATATACAAAAATCAAGTGTATATTAATCCCAATGTAGGCATTTTCAAACAATGTAAAAACATCTTAAGAATTATAAAAAACTTCTTAAGATTTTTTAAGATTCTTGACAAAAAGTTAAATTTTGCTTGAATATCCAACACTTTTGTGTTATTATGTAAAAAAACATAACTATCTGGAGATAAAATTATGTCGAATATAGATGAACGTTTATCCAAGGTTAATGCTAACGACCGTCGTGTAAAACGTACGAAAAAACTTTTAAGAGATTCTTTGTTCACTCTTTTACAACAAAAATCAATAAACGAAATAACCGTTACAGAATTAACAGAAATTGCTGATATAAACCGTGCAACCTTCTACTTCTACTACACTGACATTATGGATATGTTAAACCAAATTCAGAATGAAGCCTATGAATTATTTGAAGAAGTTCTTATAGGTACAGAAGAACATATTGATTCTATAGAAGCGTTTGCAAGGTATATTGAAGATATTCTTATATTCTGCAAACAAAACCCGACTATTGCACGTTTTGTTATAACACGTGAATATAATAACAATAAGGTTTTAAAGAAAATCAAAAAACTTCTTACTAAAAACGTTCCAGTTGCAAAAGAAACTTATGCACAAAACGACCCAAGAAGATTCGTTTTAAATTTTGCTCTTAATGCTCTTACTGGTACAGTTGTTGACTGGATGGATGAAGGTATGATTATCCCACCTGACGTTATGGCAGAGTTTATTGCGAATATGTATATAAGTGGTTCCATCAGTGCTAAAATGAATTTCAAGTCTTTCGACACAGATGAAAACAACTAAAATATTAAAACCAGATATTAAAAATGACTGTAAAACCTCCGTTTTACAGTCATTTATTTTTATTCTACTGATTTAAGCGATTCTACCATACTAATTTTCTTGAGTTTCTTGTGCATCATGACATTTACTATCACAGCAAAGAATACTGTGCAGAAAGACGCAAGCAAGAAGCTCCACCACTTAAGGTCTGTACTGAATGTAACAGTATCAATATCAACAACGCTTACTATTGCTAAATTGAGGAAGATACCCGCAAAAAGACCTATTACAATACCGAAGAACGTCAATATAACATTTTCACGGTAAATATAAGCAGAAACTTCATCATCATAGAAGCCTAAAACTTTGAGAGTTGCAAGTTCTTTAATACGCTCATTAATATTAATGTTATTAAGGTTATAAAGAACAACAAACGCAAGTGTAATAGCAGCAAAAATAAGAATAAGTGTAACTATTGTAAGAACGCCAATAATGTTATTGAAGTTATCAATAACAACAGTTGTATAAACTGTACCATTAACACCATTTATTTCGCCAATCTGTTTTTCAAGAGCCGCCTTATTTTCAACTGTCATTCCATCTGTAATTGAACAGAAGAGATAGTTATAATCAGGCACTGTGTTAGTCATTCTGTAATACGTTGCAGGGGTAACGTAAACGTAATGGAACGTGTAGTTATCTGAAATACCTGTAACATTTACTTCATACTCAACTTTTTTAGAACCTTCAGTCCACGAAAGTTTAATTGTATCGCCAATTTCGGTTTTAGTTTTATTTGCAAATTTCCTTGTAATTACTGCACCGTCATCTGTAAAAGCAACGTCTTTAAGACCAGCTTTCATATTTATGAAATTCTTAAGCATTTCAGGTGCTTGTGGAACTAAAACGTCAACTTCCATTACTTTATCAGTTCTGTCAGAATAACCTTCACAAACCTTTAAGTAACCAAGCATTGAACTTTCAATTCCGTGAAGAGAAGTTATCTCTTTGACAGTATCACTGTTAGGTGTGTAATCTTCTTTGCCATCTTTTAAAACAACTTGTAAATCATATTGAGCAACACCGGTTTCACCATATTGGTTTGTAATAACCGTACCAATAGCGTTCTGAAGACCAAATGCCGCCAACATAAGTGCAGTACAACCTGCTATACCTATAACAGTAACTGCGAAACGTTTTTTGTTTCTGAAAAGGTTTCTTACTGTAACCTTTGAAGTAAAGTTAAGTTTTGACCATATACCAGTAAAGTTTTCAAGGTAAACACGTTTTCCATCTTTTGGTGGTTTTGGTCGCATAAGAATTGAAGCAGGTGTTTTAAGTTCTTTGTGACAAGAAAGATATGCCGCAAAAGTAGTTAAACCTACTGAAATTATAAGACCTAAAATTATATATCCAGGCAACAATTGAACTGTAAAATCCGGTATTTCATACATAATGCTCCACGCTGTATTTATTGCAAACGGAAGCCCCGAGAAACCTGCAAGAATACCAATCACACTACCAATTGTACTTGCTGAAAATGCATAAATAAGATATTTACTTACAATAGTTTTATCCTCGTAACCCAATGCTTTCATTGTACCAAGCTGAGTTCTTTGTTCTTCAACTAATCTTGTCATAGTTGTAAGACAAACAAGTGTTGACACTATAAAGAAGAACGTTGGGAAGATATATGCTAACTTCTGCATATTTTCTGCCGCTTCGCCGTAACCAGAATAACCTGGAGAATCATCACGGTCATATACAGACCACGAAGCACCGTTATTAATAGTTTCAAGTAAAGAAATACCTTTACTGTACTCTGTTTTAACAACACCGATTTTTGAGTTTACTTCTTCTTCAGCTTTTGCTAATTTTTTCTCAGCATTTTTGAGAGTTTCCTGAATATTCTGAAGTAACATTGTTTGTTGAGTCAACTGAGTCTGAGCATTGTTATATTCAGTCTGTGCCTTTAAAGAACCAAACTGAAGGTCAAAACCACTCGACTGAATCTGGTCTTTAAATTGAGATAACTGTGTTTCAGCCTGTTTTAACTGAGCATCGGCATTATCAAGTTGAGTTTTTGCGGCTTTGAGTTGTTGGTTTGCATCATACCATTCAGCATATTTTTCATCATACTCAGCTTTGCTTTTCTGATAAGTTTCTTCAGCAACAACAAGCTCTGTGTTATATTGCTCAAGTAACGCTTCAGTTTCTACAATAACGTCTGCCGCCATACCCTGAGCTGTAAGGTTAGATGCAGAAAAAAGAATTTTCGCAAGTTCAGGGTTTGTTTCTTCAAGACGCTCTGCTATTTTATCTAAATCAAGGTTTTCCTGAGAAACATTCTGATTATTTTTTATAGAATCAAGTGTTGACTGTGTACTGCCAATTAACGCTTCTGTTGCTTCAATTTTTAATTTTGCTGATAAAAGCTCGCTATTTGCAGTATCAAGCTGGTCCTTTGCACTATCAGCCTTTGCTTTGTTATTGTTGTACTCTGTTGTTTTTGCAGTATGCTCTGCTCTTTTATCTGCAACAATAGTAATTTTAGAGTTATATTCATTAACTGCCGCTAAATACTGACTACTACCAGAATCGAGTTGTGCCTGTGCTGCTGCATATTTTTCTTCTAATTCTTTTTGTGCAGCCGCAATTTTTTCTTCACCGGAAACTTCAAGTTCTTTTAAGTCTGCAATCTGCTTTCTCGCATCTGCCAACTGAGTATCGATTTCTGTTTCTGCTTTAGCAATTTCATTTTTTGCTTTTATAAGTTTTTGTGGAAGACCAACGCCTAATGATGCCGCTCTTTCACGCACAATTGTGTCAGATGCCATAAGAATTGTGTTTTGCATTTCTTCAACGTATTCATTGTATTCGTCTGTATATGCAATGTATTTGTCAGCATCATTAAGCGTAATATATGCTTCGCTATAATAATCAATTCTCGGTTGGAACGCTTCATTTGAAACGTAAATGAAGTCACCTAATTTACCACTACCAGCAGTTGTTGCACCACGCTCGTAAGAAACCCAGTAAGGTGAGAGCACAATACCAACAATTTCGAATTCGTTGGCTCTTAAATAATATGAAATTTCTTCATCATCGCCAACGACCTTGATTTTCTCACCAATTTTAAACTGGTCTGGTGTAGTAAGTGCACTACAAGTTACAACACACTCATTTGCGTTTTCAGGGTATTTACCTTCAACCAACTTGAGTCTGTTTATGTAACTTTCATCATCAGTACCATTCATCTGAAAGTCGTAAACCTGATTCATATCCATACCGAATACACGCACGGTAAGTTCTGAACCATCGATATCTACTATACCTTCAAAATCTTCACCATCTTCAGTAGGCACTTGCACAAAACCGTCAACAAATTTCATACCCTGAACGGCTTTGACACCTTCTATAAGGCGTACTTTATTTAAATCTTCTTCATAAAGTCCTATAAAAGACTGTAATCTCAAATCCATAAGATTATGGTCTTTGTAATATGTATCTGCGGACTCCTTCATATCAGTCGATACGGAATTAAGACCCACAAAAAGACCGCTACCCAAAGCAACTATTGCAACTATTGAAATAAAACGGCTTATAGTCTTTTTAATGGAACGTATCGTATCGGTTGCATACGCTCTTGTCATTACTCAAAAATCCTTTCTAAACAAAACTAAACGTTAAGATTACCAATCTATTTCTTCAACAGAAACAGGATTTTCGTTTACTTCATTTTTTACAACACGACCACTTTTAACAGTAATAATTCTGTCTGCCATTGGTGCTAACGCCGCATTGTGAGTAATAACAACAATCGTCATACCTGATTCTCTGCTTGTATCCTGTAAAAGTTTCAATATCTGTTTACCGGTATTGTAGTCAAGTGCACCCGTAGGTTCGTCGCAAAGAAGAATTTTAGGGTTTTTAGCAAGTGCTCTCGCAATAGAAACACGTTGCTGTTCACCACCAGAAAGTTGTGCCGGGAAGTTATCAAGTCTTTCACCCAAACCAACTCTTTCAAGAACCTTTACCGGATTAAGTGCTTTTTCACCAATCTGTGTTGCAAGTTCAACGTTTTCAAGCGCTGTAAGGTTTGGCACGAGATTATAAAACTGGAACACGAAACCAACATCAAAGCGCCTGTATTCTATAAGACTTTTATTATCATATTCATTTATTAAATCACCGCCGACACGGACTTTACCATCGTCGCAGTTATCCATACCACCTAAAATATTAAGAATGGTAGTTTTACCAGCACCAGAAGCACCTAAAATAATGCAAAACTCGCCTTGCTCAATATTAAAGGTAACGCCGTCCGCAGCATTAATTGTAACTTCACCCATTTTATAGGTCTTGTACACAGAGTCAAATTCAATAAAACTCATTTAATTCAGCCTTTCAATACAAAAGTATATTTTAAAAAGATTTACAGCATATTCTACAATAAATAACAATTTTAGTCAATGAAAAAAGAGAATAAAAAAATAATTTACAATTCGTATATAATTATACTTAGGGTGAAAGGAATTATCCGAACCGTGTTTTTTATAGACGGATTTCCGTTCACTCTTCGTTAAAATACTCGCAAATCCGTAAAGGATTCGCTCCGTTTTTGCCTTGATTGACCAAAAATCCGTTCCATAAAAAATCTTCGACCTTAAAGCGAAAGATTTTTATTGGATTTTTGGTGTTGAGGGTGAAGAAAGGCTGACGCCTTGCAAGACCGAAACGCCGAAAAGACTTAAAAAGATTCGCTTTAAGGCAGGTTCGGATAACTCATTTCACCCTAGATTCTACGAAATTGTTTTTACTGCTTCGTTTACAACTTTTGAAGCAATAGGTAACGCCGTAGTGGAACCCCAACCACCATTTTCAACAACTACAACAACTGCAAACGGAG
>JAZSIE010000002.1:0-123654 GCA_045533655.1 Acutalibacteraceae bacterium | reverse complement strand
ATTTCTACAATAACGAAAGAATTCAATTAAAAACAAAACTGACTCCGCTTGAAAAACGAAATCAGTTTGTTGCTTAAAATTTAATATTTAACACCATAGGGGGTGTTTTTTGTACTGTCCGCACAAATTGGGGCAGTTCATAAAACACTCGGTTTTTTAATTTTAATTAAAATCCAATGAACTCAAATAATAAGCAAAATACTGGCACAAATATAAGTCCCGGCAACAAATTTGCCACTTTAATTTTTGTAACGCCAATAAGGTTGAGACCTAAAGCGGTAATCATAACTGAACCTGCACATATGAGCTCAGCAACTGCAAAATCACTTAAGAATGAGCCGAGCACCATTGAAAGTGCAACCAATGCACCCTGAAAAACTAAAACGAAACCCGAAGCACACATTACACCAAAGCCTAAAGATGCCGCTAACATACTTGACGAAATTAAATCAAGAACAGATTTAGTATAGAGCATCTGATTATCGCCCGAAATACCTGCATTCATAGAGCCGACAATAGTCATAGCACCAACGCAGAAAAGAAGTGACGCTGTAACAAAGCCTTGTGAAAAAGTATTCTCTTGTGCATTACTTTTCTTTGCTAATTTATTACCTAAACTTTCGAGTCGTTTATCAATATCAATTAAAGTACCAACAATTGTACCAAAAACCATAGAGAGAATCATAACGAGCTGATTTTGCCCTTTCATAATACCAGTAACGCCTATAGCAATAGTACAAAGACCAATAGCAGTCATAACCGCTTTGTTAAGTCTTTCTGGAATTCCTTTTTTCAAAAGAAGACCGACACCACTACCGATAAGAACAGTAATTGTATTAACTATAACACCACTGAAGGATGTTAATATTTCACCCATTTATATCACGCTTTCAAACAGTTTCCAAGGATAATTTATTTTATTAGGTAATGCAGTAAATGTCAATAGTTCATTTGTAACAGGATGATTAAAAGTAATTGAATGTGAAAACAATGCAATATCACAATTTCTATCTTTACTGCCATATTTAATATCGCCCGTAAGTGGTGTTTTTCGTGATGAAAACTGCACTCTTATCTGGTGAGTTCTGCCTGTATGTAATGTTACCTTTACAAATGTTTTATTTTCACATTCATTTAAAACAACATATTCTAAAGATGCTTCTTTAACGCCTTTTCTCATTCTGTTTACAACGTAAGAACGGTTTTTAGAAGAATCTTTAAAAAGTAAATCTTTATAAATACCTTGCTTTTCTTCTATAATGCCATCTACAACTGCAAGGTACGTTTTCTTAAAAGTGTTCTCTTGTATCTGCTTTGAGATATGAGCGGCACTTTTTTTAGTTTTAGAGAAAACCATTACACCGCCGACATTTCTGTCAAGACGGTGTAAAAGATAAACATCTTTTAAGCCTTGTTGATTTTTCAATAAATCAATAATTCCCTTTTCACCATTCGGGGTATCTTCACTCGGAACACCAACTGGCTTTACTAAAACAATTATTTCATTATCCTCAAATAATACATTCATTTTATTCTTCCAAAATAAATTCCTTATATTTTTCTAAAGTATACATTTCAACAGTAGCATCTAAAAGAAGACCGTCTGCAACGTATTCTTCACTATGAATTACGCCTGTTTTTCTTATTTCTGCTGCAGCGCCACCCTTGCTGAATGGCAAAAGCATTTTTACTCTTTTTCTTGTTGGTGGCAGAGCCTTTGCAATTCGTTCCAACAATTCATCTGTACCTTTACCACTCAAAGCAGAAATTCTTACTGCATTAGAAATAAGCGGAATATTATCGGGCGAAGCAATATCACTTTTATTAAGAACTGTAATAATAGGCTTATCCTGACAACCAAGCTCAGAAAGAAGCTCGTTTGTAACCCTGAAATGTTCAGCACATTCTTCAGAAGATGCATCGCAGATATTTAAAATAACGTCTGCATCAACTGCTTCGTCAAGAGTTGATTTAAACGCTTCAACCAATTTATGTGGCAAACGACGGATAAATCCAACAGTATCTATTAAAAGAACCGTATTGCCGTCTGGCAAAGTCAAAGCCCTTGCAGTCGGGTCAAGAGTTGCAAAAAGTTTATTTTCTGCAAGAACACCCGCATCTGTTAACTTATTCATAAGAGTAGATTTACCAGCATTTGTGTAACCAACAAGCGCGACTGTTACAGTACCCTCTTTTTTTCGTCTTGCTCTATAACGACTTCTTCTCTCGTCAAGTTCCTTTAAATTAGCTTCTAAAGCAGAAATTCTTCTTCTGATGTGACGACGGTCTGTTTCAAGCTTTGTTTCGCCAGGACCACGGGTACCAATACCACCACCAAGACGTGAAAGTGCGAGACCTTTACCAGAAAGTCGTGGCAAAGTATATTTTAATTGTGCTAATTCAACTTGTAATTTACCTTCACCACTCAACGCTCTCATAGCGAAAATATCGAGAATTAAAGTAGTTCTGTCAATTACTCTTACGTCAGTTATATTTTCAATATTACGTTGTTGAGATGGTGAAAGTTCACCATCAACAATAACTAAATCTGGCTGATTCATTTCACAGAATTCAGAAAGTTCTTCTAACTTACCTTTACCGATATAAGTAGCAGAATCTGGTGCCTCACGCTTTTGAGTTATTTCACCGATTACCTCTGCACCTGCAGTTTTTGTAAGTTCTGCTAATTCTAAAAGTGATGACTCAACGTCAAATTCGCCTGTATCAACTGAAACGAGCACCGCCGTTTCTTGTTTTTGTTCGTTTTCGTAAAGTTCCATATTTCAAGTAATATCCTTATTTTTTAATACTTATATTATATACCACAAATCAAAGATTCTTGCAACTCAAAACATAAAAAATCCTATCATTCAAAAAATGAAATGATAGGATAATTTAATTCATTCTAATTCCGAATTACGCATTACGAATTAATATTTAGCTCTTGTAACGTAGCCTGTATGAAGAATATCGTGAGCCTTGTGGCTACCTGGTTTTTCAAAATATTCGTCATAAACAGCCTTAACATCAGGATTTTCGTGTGATTTTCTGATTTTAAGGTTTTTATCGTCATTGTAAAGACCAGCAGCACGAGCAGCTCTAACGTCTGTAAAGTTCTTAACAGAAGCTGGAACGATTGGTTGACCACCACCGTTTACACAACCACCTGGGCAAGCCATAACTTCAATGAAGTCATATTTCTTTTCGCCAGATTTAACCATATCAAGAACTGTTTTTGCATTAGCAAGACCAGAACAAACTGCAACGTTAATTTCAGCACCATCAAGGTTATATGTTGCTTCTTTAACGCCTTCAACACCACGAACATCTTTGAATGCATCAAAGTCAGGGAGTTCTTTATTTGTAACAACTTCATAAGCAGTACGAAGAGCAGCTTCCATAACGCCACCTGTTGCACCGAAGATTGTACCAGCACCAGAACCAAGTCCGAATGGTGCATCAAATTCTGCATCAGGAATGTTGTTGAAGTTAATACCTGCTTTTTTAATCATTCTTGCAAGTTCTCTTACTGTGATTGAAGCATCAATATCAGCAAGACCCTTAACTGCTGTGTGGTCAAGTCTTTCTGCTTCAAATTTCTTTGCAGTACAAGGCATAACAGATACAACATAGATATCTTTAGGGTCAATGCCCATTTTTTCAGCGTAGTAAGTTTTAGCAACTGAGCCGAACATACCTTGTGGTGATTTACAAGATGAAAGATTAGGAATGAATTCTGGGTAATAGTGTTCGCAGAATTTAATCCAACCTGGTGAGCAAGATGTGATTAAAGGAAGATTTTCTTTCTTTTCAAATCTCTCAAGGAATTCTGTTGCTTCTTCCATAATTGTAAGGTCAGCTGTGAAGTTAGTGTCAAACACTTTGTCAAAGCCGAGCATTTTAAGAGCAGAAACCATTTTACCAGTAACGATTGTGCCCATTTCTTTACCGAATTCTTCACCGAGTGCAACACGAACTGCAGGAGCAGTCTGAACAATAACGTGCTTTGTTGGGTCATTGATTGCATCAAATACCTTAGCTGTGTCATCTCTTTCTGAAAGAGCGCCTGTTGGGCAAGCTGTAATACATTGACCGCAAGATACACAAGCAACGTCGTTAAGGTTGTATTCAAATGCTGAACCGATGTGTGTATCAAAGCCACGTGCATTAGCACCGATTACAGAGATACCCTGAAGTTTGTCGCAAGCTGCAACACAACGACGGCAGAGAATACATTTTTCGTTATCTCTGTACATATGAGTTGCTGAATCATCAATAGCGTAATTAATGAATGCACCGTCATATTTGTTAGCGTCTTCAATACCGTAATCTTTACAAAGCTGTTGAAGCTCACAGTTACCGCTTCTTACACAAGAAAGACATTCTTTTTTGTGTGTTGAAAGGATAAGTTCAAGAGTTGTTTTTCTTGATTCAATTACTTTTGGTGTATTTGTGAAGATTTCCATACCCTCATTAACTGGGAATACACAAGATGCTACAAGGCTTCTTGCACCTTTAACTTCAACTACACAAATACGACATGCACCAATAGCATTAATATCTTTAAGATAGCAAAGTGTAGGAATTTCAATACCTGCACTGTGTGCTGCTTCGAGAATTGTACTTCCGGCAGGAACTTGATAGTCGAAGCCATTGATTTTAATATTAACTAAATTTTCCATCGTAAGTTCCTCCTTATTTATTAATAGCCTTTGGCTTACAGTTACCAACACAAACGCCACATTTTACGCACTTGTCTGTGTCGATTGTGAATGATGCCAACTTATGACCAGGAGCGATATAATCTGTTCTTGTAATTGCTTCAACAGGGCAGTTTTTAGCACAGATACCGCAACCGATACATTTTTCTTTATCAATTGAGAATGAAACAAGGTCTTTACAAACACCTGCTGGGCATTTCTTGTCAACAACGTGAGCGATGTATTCATCTCTGAAACGTTGATATGTAGAAAGAACAGGGTTTGGAGCAGTCTGACCAAGACCACAGAGTGAGTTTTCTTTGATGTAGTTACAAAGTTTTTCCATTCTGTCAAGGTCTTCCATTGTACCTTTACCACTTGTGATTTTTTCAAGAATTTCAAGAAGTCTTCTTGTACCAACACGGCAAGGAGTACATTTACCGCAAGATTCATCAACTGTGAATTCAAGGAAGAATTTTGCAATATCAACCATACAGTCGTCTTCGTCCATAACGATAAGACCACCTGAACCCATCATTGCACCTTTTGCAACAAGGTTGTCATAGTCGATTTCAATATCAAGTAAGTCTGCAGGAAGACATCCGCCTGAAGGACCACCAGTCTGTGCAGCTTTGAATTTTTTACCATTTGGAATACCGCCACCGATATCTTCAACGATTTCACGAAGTGTAGTACCCATTGGAACTTCAACAAGACCTGTGTTGTTGATTTTACCACCTAATGCGAAAACTTTAGTACCCTTACTGTTTTCTGTACCCATAGTATTAAAGAATTCTGCACCGTTGAGAATAATCTGTGGAATGTTAGCAAACGTTTCAACGTTGTTTTCAGTTGTTGGTTTCCCAAAGAGACCTTTAACTGCTGGGTATGGAGGACGTGGACGTGGTTCACCACGGTTACCTTCAATTGAAGTCATAAGAGCAGTTTCTTCACCACAAACGAATGCACCAGCACCGAGACGGATGAATAAATCAAAGTCGAAAC
Source organism: Acutalibacteraceae bacterium (assembly GCA_045533655.1). Taxonomy (GTDB): domain Bacteria; phylum Bacillota; class Clostridia; order Oscillospirales; family Acutalibacteraceae; genus DTU089. The sequence continues at coordinate 117,949 of JAZSIE010000002.1, read as the reverse complement.
CTGAACCGAAAATATTTTTACCTAAAAGGCCATATTCACGAGCATCGTCAATAGCTTTTTGGAGTCTCTCAACAGCGATTGGATATTCAGCACGAACGTAAACGTAACCTTCAGTAGCACCTGTAGCATAACCGCAGATTGTCATAGCTTCAACAAGACAGTGTGGGTCACCTTCAAGAACTGAACGGTCCATAAATGCACCTGGGTCACCTTCGTCGGCATTACATACAACGTATTTCTGGTCTGCTTTATTAGCAGCTGTAAAACTCCATTTTCTACCTGTTGGGAAACCACCGCCACCACGGCCACGGAGACCTGAATCAATAACTGTCTGAATAACGTCTTCTGGAGTCATTTCTGTAAGTGCTTTTGCAAGTGCACGGTAACCGTCGTAAGCGATATATTCTGTAATATCTTCTGGGTTAATAACACCGCAGTTACGAAGTGCAACTCTGTGTTGCTTTTTGTAGAAGTTTGTTTCATTTAAAGGTTTAACTGCTTCTTCAGTTACAGTCTCACTGTAAAGAAGTCTTTTAACAATACGACCTTTTAAAAGATGTTCTTCAACGATTTCTGGAATATCTTCAACTTTAACTTCGCTGTAGAAGCATCCTTCTGGGTAAACAATCATAATTGGGCCTAATGCACAAAGACCGAAACAACCAGTTCTTACAACCTGGATTTCGTCTTCGAGACCCTTAGCCTTAATGTTTTCATTAAGTGCATCTATAAGTTCGCCACTGTGGCTTGAAGTACAACCTGTACCACCACAAACGAGAACGTGTGAACGATACATAAATCTCTCTCCTTCTCTTATTTAGTCACAGCGCCAACTGTGTATTCAATAACAGGTTTGCCGTTTACAAGATGTTCAGCTACTACCTTTTGTGCTTTTTCAGCAGTCATCTGAACATAAGTAACTTTTTCTTTACCTGGTTCAAAAATTTCTACGATTGGTTCATACTGGCACATACCAATGCAACCTGTCTGTGTAACAGAAACGTGTTGAACGTTTCTTTTTGCAACTTCGTCAACAAGTGCTTTTAAAACAGGACGTGCACCCGCAGCAATACCGCAAGTAGCCATACCAACAACAACTCTGATACCATCGTTACCGTCAGCATCACGAGCAGCAAGCTGAGCCTGAGCTTTTTCTTTTATAGCAAGTAACTCTTCAAGAGATTTCATAAAAGTCATCCTTTCAATAATTCGTTATATTGTTCGTTTAAATATTCTTCAATCCAATTCATTACCGAGCTTTCTGAAAGTGGCACACCATCAAGAATTTTTTTAATCTCGACTGTTGAGAAAATAAATTCTTTATCATCTAAAACACGTCTGTATAAAAATTCTTTGTCATCGTTCATTGAAACTATTGTCACAATGGTAGAAGCAATATCGCCCAAAGGTGTAAAATCAACACTATCCGTTTTATAAAGAGCGTTAATTTTTGTACCTACACCTTTTTTAGACTCAATAGTAAACTTACCACCCGTCTGCTCACAAGACATTTTAAAAAGTGGAATTCCCATACCAACCTTGCGGGTTGTTCTTGTTGTAAAGAATGGGTCTATAACACTTTTAACCTGTTCTTCGGTCATTCCACAACCATTGTCATAAATTCCGATTAAAAGAGTGTTTTCTTTTGTGTTTTCATTTACGACAATTTCGGTAAGTGAAGCACCGGCAGATATTGAGTTTTGTGCAATATCAAGAATATTAAGTGAGAGTTCTCTCATCAGTTCATATATTTTGCAAGGATACCAGGAATATCATCTGCAGTAACCTTACCATAAACTTCACCGTTGATTGTGAAAACTGGTGCAAGACCGCAAGCACCAATGCAACGACAAGCTTCAAGTGAAAATTTACCATCTTCTGTACATTCACCTGCACCAATTCCTAAAACCTCGCTGATTTTATCAAGAATTTGTTGTGAACCTTTAACGTAACAAGCAGTACCAAGACAAACAGAAATGTCATACTCACCCTTTGGTGAAAGTGAGAACTGTGCATAGAAAGTTGCAACGCCGTAAACTTTTTCAAGTGGAACGTCCATACCTTCAGCAATCATAACCTGAACTTCTCTTGGTAAGTAACCATAGATGCCCTGTGCTTCTTGCATTACGTGCATAAGCTGACTTTTGTCATCTTTGCATTCTGCAATTACTGCATCAAGCTTTGCTTTTTGCTCAGGAGTACCTTTGAAAGGTATGCTACTGATTTTTTTAAGCATTAATAATTCCTCCATTTCAAAAATTGAAACTATATTAAGTGACATTTCGCCACATACATACCTATTAATTATACCAATTTACGACAAAAAAGTCCATAGAAAAAAACGACTTTTTTTGTGAAATTGATATTTTTTTAACATTTTTCTGTTTTGCATAAAAATAGCTCGTAATTTTTTGTATCTTTAAACGATATACCCATCTTTTAAGAGAATTTTTATTAAGTTTTTCCAATAGATTAACACTCCCTTTTATGCTATTATATAATGGATAATATTTATATTAATAAACTGGAGAAATTTGTATGAAGATTTCTGAAATTAAAACCATACTCAATGCCGAACTCGTTTGCGGAGCAGATTTATTGGAAAGTGAAGTTTTCACTGCCTGCGGTAGCGATATGATGAGCGACGTGTTAGCATTCGTTAAAGAACAAGCCGTTCTTCTTTCTGGTCTTGTTAACCCACAGGTTATAAGAACTGCTGAAATGATGGATATGAAATGCATCGTTTTCGTACGTGGCAAAAAACCAGGTTTAGATATGATTGACCTTGCCACTGAAAGAGATATTGTACTTTTAAGAACTGAACTTGAAATGTTCACGTCTTGCGGTCTCCTTTATAAGAACGGTCTTAAAGGAGGCAGTGGCATCTGATGGAATCAATAAAACTTCATTATGACGTAAGCGGTAACGATTTCACTTGTGCTGGTGAAGCATCAGGTAAAATCAAACGTGAGTTAAAAGGACTCGGTTTCCCTAACGAAACTGTAAGAAACGTTGCTATTGCCGTTTACGAAGGTGAAATAAATATGGTTATTCACGCTGGCGGTGGAGTTATCGACGTAGAAATTACCCCTGAATGCATCGCTCTCGATTTAATCGACGAAGGCCCTGGTATTCCAGACGTTTCACTCGCTATGAAAGAAGGATTTTCTACTGCACCTGAAAACGTTAGACAATTAGGTTTTGGTGCCGGTATGGGTCTTCCTAATATAAAAAAATACACTGATGAAATGGTTATCGATACAAAAGTCGGTGTAGGCACTACAATCCACTTAAAAGTTTTTGTAAAATAAATTCGGAAGGTTAAAGTTTTATTATGAACGAATATTTCCATTCAGTACGACTTGATAAAGACAAATGCAAAGGTTGTACAAACTGCATAAAGCGTTGTCCTACTCAGGCAATAAGAGTTCGTGCTGGTAAAGCTCATATTATTAACGAGCGTTGTATTGACTGTGGCGAATGTGTAAGAGTTTGCCCACATCACGCAAAATATATAAGTCGTGATTCATTATCACAAATAGTAGATTATAAATACAGAATAGCACTCCCCGCCCCCGCACTTTATGCACAGTTCAACAATTTAGAGAATGCTACACCTATATTAAGAGCATTACCACTTTTAGGTTTTGATGCTGTTTTCGAAGTTGCGGCTGCCGCCGAATTAGTTTCTGAAGCAACAAGGTTTATGATGAAAGAAAACAAGTTAAAATTACCTGTTATTTCATCTGCCTGCCCTGCAGTTGTACGTCTTATAAGAGTACGCTTCCCTGATTTATTAGAAAACCTTTTACCAATTAACTCCCCTGTGGAATTAGCAGCAAAATTTGCTCGTGAAAAAGCAGTAAAAGAAACAGGTTTAAGACCACAAGAAATAGGTGTTTTCTTCATTTCACCTTGCCCTGCAAAAATCACGTCTTTCAAAAATCCTTTAGGCGTAGAAAAATCAAACGTTGACGGTGCAGTTGGTATTAACGATATTTATCCTGTCCTTGTTAAGATTATGGAAAAAGGTGACAGATACGCCGTTCCTGATGCAGAACAAAATTCTGGTATTATAGGTATGAGTTGGGCATCAAGCGGTGGCGAAACTTCTGGTATTCTTAACGATAATACACTTCACGCAGACGGAATTGAAAACTGTATGAAGATTTTAGAAGAAGTTGAAACAGGCACTCTCGACTCAATTGACTTTATTGAACTCAACGCTTGTCAGGGCGGTTGCGTGGGTGGTTGTCTTACTTCTGAAAACCCATATATAGCAAAAACAAGACTCAGAAAATTAAGAAAATACGCTCCCGTTTCCTGTAACACGCTTCCATCAGAAGAAATCCCCGATTATTTCTTTATAGATGGTAATTTAGAACCTTGCGATGACGTTATGAAATTAGCCGATAATGTTGCAGAAGCAATGCTCAGAATGAAGCGTATGAACGAACTTTTAGAAGAATTCCCAGGTCTTGATTGTGGTACTTGTGGTACCCCTGGTTGCCGTTGTCTTGCAGAAGACATTGTGCGTGGTTTTGCTAAAGAAGACGACTGTGTTTTCAGAATGAAACAAAATTTAGCACAATTAGAAAACAGTGACAATTTTGAAAGTCTTATTCCGGCACCATTCAGAGAAACCCCTGATGAAAACTAAAATAAAAAGGTGAGATAATTTTGACAGTAAAAGAATTCAGCGACAAATTAAATTTAACGTACCTCTGTAACGAAGCAAATGCCAGTAACAGAGAAATAGATGGTTGTTATTGTGGCGACCTTTTAAGTTGGGTTATGTCACGAGCAGAAGAAAATAATGTGTGGCTCACCGTTATGGGTAACATAAATTCAATTGGCGTTGCAGTCCTTACTGACGTTGCTTGTATTGTACTTACTGAAAATGCACCACTTGATGATAATGCTAAACAAAAAGCAGATGAAAATGGTGTTATAGTTCTCACAACAAATAAAAATTCTTACGAAGTTGCAGCGGAGTTTTCTAAATTATAATGAAACTCTATTACGACTTTCACATTCACTCGGGGCTTAGTCCTTGTGGTGATAACGAAATGACTCCCAACAACATCGTAAATATGGCAAAACTTTACGATTTGGATGTCATAGCTTTAACCGACCATAACTCTACTTTAAACTGTCAGGCAGTTATGGATGCCGGTAAAGAAATAGGTCTTACTGTTATTCCTGGTATGGAGCTTTGTACTGCTGAAGAAGTGCATTTAGTATGCCTTTTTCCAAATATAAGAATGGCAAACAAATTCTGTGAATACGTGTATTCAACCTTACCACCTATAAGAAATAAGCCTACTGTTTTTGGCGAACAGTTAGTTTTTGATAAAGATGATAACGTTTTAGGCTTTGAACACACGTTACTTATTACAGCATCAACTATCAGTGCAAACGATGCCGTAAGTATTGTTGAAGATTATGGTGGAATTTGTTACCCCGCACATATTGACAGAAACTCTTACAGCATAATTTCAAACTTAGGTACGATTGACAGTTCATTCAATTTCAACTGTGCTGAAGTTGCTGATATCGATACTATTGATACCTTAAAAAAGCAACACCCTTACTTAAATGAATTAAAAATCCTTTCAGGTTCTGATGCTCATTACTTAGAGCATATGAGATTGAAAGAACATTATATAGAAGCTGAAGAAAACACTATTGAATCTATTTTTGAAGCTTTAAAATCCCCTTGTTAAAAGGAGTGAAAATATGAACACAGAAACCACAACTTACGATGTTAATAAGCCTATGCGATATGTAGGAAGACGTGAAACCTTTGCTTATATTTTAAATGATATAGGTGCGAGTCTTAACATCAACGATTTTAAAGAACGTTTTATTTACGACGTTGTTAAAATCGACTTCGGATATCTCGCTATCCAGAATGTCATTGCCACTATCTGGGACACAATAAACGATACATTTATTGGTGTTACTGTAGATAGAACAAGAACACGTTTCGGTAAATTCAAGCCTTACGTTCTTTTTGGCGAAATACCACTTACACTTATAGGTCTTTGTATGTGGTTAATTCCATTTATATTCCCGAATACCGCTGCAACACATCTCCCGAAGTGGCTTTTCTATTTTGCTATGAGCATAGTTACAGAAACCGCCGAAACATTTACTTCAATTGCAAAAACAGGTTTTCTTGCAACAATAACCCCCGAACCCTTAGAGCGTTCAAGGCTGATTGCTCTTGCAAATGTTACTTCGCACTTAGTTGAAGACTTACCAAAGCAAATTTTCGGTATTATTTTTGACCTTATAGCAAATAAGAAAATTAATATACCACTCCAGAACCTATTTTCAAGCTTTGGTATTGCTTGTGCAGTTCTTTCAGCATCGTTCACACTTTTCTTTGCAACAACTTCACGTGAGCGTGTTTCTCAATCTATTAAACAACCTTCTGTAAAGCATTGTCTTAAGGCTGTAATAAACAACAAGCCGATGCTCATTTACGTACTTTCTGATTTTCTATCAGGCTTTAGTGTAGGACTCAGCAGAACAAACTTCTATATAGACGTTATAGGCTCAATAACCTGGAAAACGATTGTTGGTATTCCTGCATTCCCGATTAAATTTATAAGTTACAGTTTTGTTGAACCTTTAAGAAGAAGATTTGCAACAAAAACTCTCTGGATTTTAGAAGATGCCTGGACAGATATGTTATGGCTTACAGTCTTTGGCATTGGCTCAATAAACAAGAACTTCAAGAAAAAAGGCATTATTTTACCTTTGATGGCTATAGAAGAAATTTTTGAAATGTGCGTTTACGGATTAAGGCGTGTTATTCCTGCAGAAATTCAAAACGAAGCACTTGACTATTGTGAATGGAAGAACGGCTATCGTTCTGAAGCCATGATTGGTGTTTCACGAAGTCTTATAACCAAGCTTCAAAGAGCTGTTATGGGTAGCGTAAATAACATTGTAATGAATAAAATCGGTTACATTCAGGGTAAAGAAATTGGTACTCAGACAGATAAAACAAAATGGTGGATTTTCGCTCTTGGTACAGGTATCCCTATCATTTCATCGTGTCTCGGAATTGTTCCTAAACTCTTCTATACACTTTCCGCTGACAAGCGTGAAAGAATGTACGCAGACCTTAAAGCAAGAAGAACAGAACTTGCAGAGTTTATGAAAACTGCAACTCCTGAAGAAATAGAAGAAATGGCAGAAAAACAATTAAACGGCGAATTCACTTCAAAAGATTAATATTTTCTAAAATAAAAAGTCTTGATTGTTCATTTTTACAATCAAGACTTTTTATTTATTTTGTATAAGTTATTTCCGCAGTAGATTTATAACTTGATAAAGTTTTTCCTTTTATAACACAAACTTTGTATTTATAGATACAATCTTCTTTTGCTGTTCTATCTGTAAACGACAAGGTCTTTGAGGAAACTGTTTTTAGTTTTTTGAATGAACCCCATTTACCTGTTGCTTCGTTATATTCTACACGATAAACTCTGTACTTTTCTGCGCCTTGCACCTTAGTCCAGTTAACTTTAATTCCATCCTCTACTTGCTCGACTGTTGCAGTTGTTATTGCTAAGTATATTGCCGTACTTGTAGATTTTACTGAACTATTGCATTTTTTATAAAGCGCCCTCACTTTATACTTATACTTTGCACCACTCGTCAAGCCTGTATCTGTGTAAGACAAATTTTTTGCATCTACAATCTTTATTTCATTGAATGATGACCATTTTTTTGTATTTTCATTATAGGATGCACGATAAATTTTATATTTTTCTGCGCTTTTTACTGCTTTCCAACTCACCTTTAATCCAGATACGCTATTCTTTACTGTCGGCGTTGGAGTTGCAAGTATTATTCCTGTAAAATCAGCGTTTTTCTTACAATCGGAAGGTACTTTCCCCTTATAAGATTTAACTGTATAAGTGTATTTTACACTTTTTTTAACATTTTTATCGGTGTAGCTAGTCCCCTTTATTTTTGCTATTTCTTTATACTTGCTTTCATTTTCTGCTTTTCTGTATAATTTATAGCCCTCTGCTCCAGAAACACTACTCCACTTAATTTTTATTGTATCTGCTGAGTTTGTTATTTTAGTTATTTCCGGCACACCTGGTGCATACTTGCACTTCCAACCGTCCGAGTAATATTTTGAAGTAACGCCGTTACCATACGCTTTCAACATATAGTAATACGTCTTACCAAACGTCACATCTTTATCTTCGTAACGGATATTTTCAAGAGTAGCAATCTTCTTCCATTCTGACCCACTTGTTTTTCTGTAAAGGTAATATTTTTCGGCGCCTGATACTGCACCCCACTTAACTGTGATACCTTTTCCGACCTGTGAATCAAACTTTGTAATTTTCGGTGCTGCAAGGTAATAAATATCATATTTCTGATATGCACTTCTGTAACCTTTTGCCAATGCACGTACAGTATAAGAATAATCCTTGCCGCTTTCTAACTTTGTATCCTTATAACTCAAAGTAGAAGATGAAACTGTTTTAATTACTTCCCAGTTACCTGTACTTAATCTTCTGTAAACAGCATATTCTTCTGCACCTTTGACAGCAGACCAAGTTATTTTTATTCCACCCGCATAACTTGAAACTTTTATAGTTTCTATTTTAGAAAGAAAAATTACTTCTTTAATACTTGAAAGACCACTTTCAAACGTACCATCTGCTGAAACTGCTTTCAACGCATACTCATAAACTGTACCACTTGAAACTGCTTTATCGTGATAAGTTGTATTTGTTACAGAGGTTTTTGTAAGTTCAACCCAGTTAGCTTCGCCCTTCACTCTTCTGTAAAGAATAAAATTACTATATTTATCAATCGTTTCCCACGAAAGTGAAACACCCTCAACTGTCAATGAAGCAGTTATATCTGATGGTCTGCTAACGTAAGTCGCACTTTTATAATTACCATCTGCAATATAACTTTCACTGTTATTTTTCACTGAAGTAATTGTGTATTTATATTGAGTACCGCTATTTACACCAGTATCTGTAAAGCTTGTTTGTGAAGCACTGACTTCACTGATTTTTACCCAGTTATTGTCTGTTGTTCTGTAAATTCTGTATGCATCAACACCAGATACCGCTTCCCATTTTACAGTTATTGCACCAGTTTCTGGAGTGGCGCTTAATACTTTAGGTGGTGCCACGCGACAAAAATCAAGTGTAAAAGCATTCCCCTTGCTTTCAATACCAGCTGAATCAACCGCTACAACAGAATAAGCATAGCTTGTTAATGCTACTGTGTTCTTATCAAGATACTCTATGCCATTCGTTTCACCAATCGTTTTAATTTCGCCTGTTAACGTATTTTTTCTTATTATTTTATATTTGGTAGCATTTGCTACTGTATCCCAAGAAAGTTTTATACCTTCATTGACATTCTTAACAACAATATTTTTGGGTGAACCAAGATAATAAATTACACCATCTTTTGTTGTCATAAGGCTTTCAGAACTTTCTAAGGTTGCAGTAACGCCGTACGTATAGTAACCACCCTCGGCACTTGTATCGTTATAAGTTGTAGCCGCAGAAGATGTTTCGCCAACTTTTTTCCAGTCGTTTTCTCCCTGCGTTTTTCTGTAAATTGTGTAGCCTTTTGCTTCACTTACACTTTCCCAACTTACAACTATCCCATTTTCGCTATTCTTGAAATCAATGCTTTTCGGTGGTGTGACTCTTGACACGGTAACCGCCGAATTCATACTGCTCTTTGTATCTGTTCCGACTGTTTTAAGCGCATAAATATACGTAGAACCTTTTATTGCACTTTCATCTACATAACTGTTACCACTCACAGTTGTAACAAGACTCCACTCATCAACTGCACCATTTTTTCTGTAAAGTTCATAACTTGTTGCACCTGCAACATTATCCCAGGAAAGTTTTACACCATTTTCAGCATTTCTGCTCTCAATAAATACTGGTGCACCTAAAAACTTATGATATTTATTCTTGGCGCCTATAACTGAAGAAACTTCACCATTTTCAGTAACAACGCAATAATTATAACGATTATTACTTTCAACCGTTACATCTTCATAATAAAGTTTTGAAGAAGCTGTTTTTTCTAAAAGCACCCATTCTTCAGAGCCCGTTTTTTGACGATAGACTGCATAATGCTCAGCACCATTAACAGCGCCCCACATTATTCTGACAGATTTGTTCACATTTGAAATCGTTGTTATAGTAGCGCCTTCAAGATACAATTGTGAAACACCAGCAGAATAAAAGCCGCTATCACCATAGCCGTTACCCGCTTTTACGGAATAAGTGTATGTTATACCACTTTCAACATTCTCGTCTGTGTAAGTGGTGACGTTTTCTTCTACCTCAGCTATTGTACGCCACACACCTTCATCACTTGCTTTTCTTAAAACGGTGTATTCTTCTGCACCAGAAACTGCACTCCAATTAAAAACTATTGCATTTTCAAGAAGTTTTGTCGAAAGTGGTTTTGGATTATCAAGAGTTGAAAACGTTACATCTTTAAAAACTTGTTCACCATCTGCTGGTCTTATATCGTTGTTAACGTCATCGTTTGTAAAAAACTCTTTAACAGAAAACTTCAAAGACGTTAACGGGCGTGCAGAAGTAATTACTTTAAAAGTAATTTTGAAAAAACTTTTATATTCTGCACCAGTTGTATTCACGCCATTTGTGTTCATAAATGCTAAAGAATACAAATCGTTACGACCTTTTGAAAAACCGTTAACATACTCGCCTTCGACGTTATTAATCTGATTACCGTCTTTATCAATCGAATAAACTGGTCCTGCACTTTTAACTTCTAATATTGCAGGGTCGAACTCAACGTTTATAACCGCACCACTTACTCTTGTAAGTCCTGGTTTAAGCTTTATTGTATATGTAATCTCACTGTTTTCCATACCGGAATTACCTACGTCAAGAAAACTGCTTGCTGTGCCTACAGCAAAGACTGTAAGCATATTTGTGCTTATTAAACTGAGACACATCACTAAACAAAGCACTAACGAAACAAATCTTTTCAAATGATTTTTCCGTCCTTTCTTAATTATTAAGAGTATCCCCCTGCTTTTGCAAGGGGATATTAAATTTTAACAAGAAACACCATCTTCATTAAAAGAACTAACGCTATTTCCATTAACTGCTTTCACAGTGTAGAAATATTGTGTATCGTTTATAATATCTGCATCTTTATAAGATGTATTTTCTACACCTTCAACTGTTGCTATTAAAACCCAGTTGGTATATAAAGTTTTTCTGTAAATTTCATAACCCGTAGCACCTTTTACTTCTTCAAAGACAAAAGTATTGACACCTTCTACATTTTCACAAGAAATCAACTCTGGTGTACTTAAGTACGTTATTTTTTCAGTTGATTTATAACTTGATAAAGTCTTGCTTTTAATAACGCAAACTTTATATTTATAAGTCACACCAGCTTTTGCTGTTTTATCGAGATATGACAAGGTTTCAGAGTCCACAGTTTTTAAACTTACAAAAGAATTCCACTTATCAGTTGCTTCGTTATACTCTGAGCGATAAACTCTGTATTTTTCAGCACCGGTTACAGTAGTCCATTTTACATTTACACCTGTTTCAGTATTTTCTACCGTTGCATTTGTTATTGCTAAATATATTGCCGTGCTTGTTGACTTCACTGAACTTTTACACTTTTTATAAAGTGCACGCACTTTATATTTGTATTTTTCACCACTTGTTACTTCGTTATCTGTGTAAGTCAATGTTTTTGCATCAACTATTTTTATTTCGTCAAATGATGACCATTTCTTCGAATCCGAATCGTACTCAGCACGATAAATCTTATATTGCTCTGCACCGCTTATTGCTTTCCAGGTTATTTTAAGACCGGCTGTGCTGTTTTTTGCTTTTGCACTTGGTATTGCAAGTATTATGCCAGAATAATCATCATTCTTGTTACACGAAGAAACTGTTTTGTTTTTGTATGATTTTACAGTATAAGTATATTTCACACCAGTTTTAACGTCTTCATCAGTATAACTTGTGCTTTTAATTTTTGCTACTTGCTTGTATTTACTTTCGTTTTCTGCTTTTCTGTATAATTTATAACCGTCAACACCTGAAACACTGCTCCACTTTATTTTTATTGCAGTTGTTGAGTTTGTAACTTCACTTATTACAGGAGTCCCGAGTGTATATTTTGCTGACCAACCTGGTTTTACACAACCGGATACGTTTTTACCATTTTCTGATTTAAGTGTGTATGTATATGTTTTGCCGAGTTTCACGTCTGTATCTGTAAATTTATTGCTTGTTGTTGTAGCAATCAACTTGAATTTACCTTCGCTATTCAAGCGGTAAACACGATACTTTGCCGCACCCGCAACTGCATCCCATTTAAGTGTTATACCTTTGTCAACATCACTTGATTTACTTTTCACCCTTGGGGCTGCAAGATAATTTATAGCATACGCGTCATAAGAACTCCACGTACTATCTATATAAGCTCTTACAGCGTAGTAATTCACCGCACCAGTTGTAGCACCTTTATCTACATAACTTGTTGTGGTATTTGAGAGTGTAGCCACATCTGTCCATGCTGTTTCGCCCTTCACTTTTCTTAACACACGATATTGCTGAGCACCTTTTACTTCTGTCCACTTAACGCTTACACCATCAACGTGATTAGCTAAAGTAACCTTTGAAACTATCGCTACACATTTAATTTTTACTGCATCCGACTTAGCACTTGCACTTTCGCCTTTGTATACAACAACTGAATATTCATAGGTAACACCACTTGTAACGTCTTTATCTGTTACTGCAAGAACGTCACTATCTACTTTTTTCAATTCAATCCATTCAGTTTTTCCTGTTTCACGCTTATAAATCTTAAATGCAGTTGCACCATCAACCTTATCCCAGGCAATTCTTACACCAGATTTTTCATTTGTTACTGTTATTTTTACAGTATCCATATAATTAAATGAGGTACCTATATACCAACCATAGTCACCAGTCTGGTTTTTACCCCTTACCGCATAAGTGTAAGTAGTGTTGTTTGTAATGTTTTCTGAATCTGTATAAGTAATTCCTGAAACTGTCGCTATTACTCTGAATTTAGAATCCTCGCCACCTTTACGATAAAGAAGATATTCTGTAGCACCTGGAATTGTTTTCCAATTTATTGTAATTGAATTTTTCCCTGATTCAAATGAAGTAATTATACCAGCATCAATTGTCGTAAAATCCTTATACTCTTTAATTGTATCAGTTGATGAATAATCACCCGCAACAAACTCTACTGTTGTAAGTGGATAATTTTTATCAATAACCTCAAATGTGATATATGCAAATTCTTTACCCGTATTTCCTGTTTTGTAACCATTAGCACTTATGTAAGCAAATGTATAAGCAGAATCATCATACTGAGAGTAACCGTGAGTATGCATACCAGTAACAACCTCTGTTTTGTTACCATCTTCATCCAAAGTAGTTGCTGGACCAGCATCTATAACTCTTAAAACATTCTTGTCAAACCTAACAGTAACTAAAGCCCCTGTTACTGTTGTACCGCTTGCAAGATTTATTTTAAAAGTTAACTTACCATCTTTAAAAATAGGCTGACTTGCACTTGAAGATGTTCCATCAGTAATAAGATAATCAGAAGCACCAATATAAGCTGTTGGCACATCGACTGCAGAAGCCATCACCAAAAGAGCTGACAACATTGAGATTATTGTCAATGTCAACACTAAAATTCTAAAAGTTTTTTTCATTGTAAAATTTCCTTTCTTTGTATCTCTTTTTATATACATTCTATATAGCAAAATTATACATAATAAATATATCACATATACTTTTTCAAGTCAATGAAAGTAATGAAATATAGTGTTAAAAATATGTAAATAAATCAAAATAAAAAGGAGTAGGAAAACCTACTCCAAAAAATCAATAATATCAAACGTGAATACAGTGTCTTACGTAGAAAAGCAAATCTTCTGCTTCTCGTTTTAAAGCTCTTTGTGAAACGGATATTACACAGTTAGCCGTACCACCAGAAAGAGACACTTCAGTTCTCAATGCATCAGTTGCCCTTTTCTGACTTCTGCCTTCGCCGAAAACAAGGCAGATTATATTTTTAAATCTCAAATCATTCTGACGGATAAACACTTTCATCGCAGGGGCGATATTGCCGAAACTTTCGTCAGTTGCTAAAATTACTGTTTCATAATCATTCAAATCAATGTCGTAACCTTTAAGGCGGATTGACGAAGTTTTTTTAGTACCAAAACGATTTTGGAGAAACGATTTTCTCGATAAATCGCGAAGTTCAAGTACATCTATATCTTGTGAAGCACTCCTTGAACAGAGTTCTTTTACTTCACTGTCATTTGAAAAATGAACGAGTAATGTTCTCAACGAAACACCCCCTGTGAGAGTTTGCACATTATATTGACAAGTAATTTCCTTTACAATACAACATCTTGAGTATAACACAAAGATTACTATTTGTAACCACTTTTTTCAAAATTTGACAAATTTCTATTTTTTACACAAATAAAATTGTGCATTTTTATGCAATATGTTACAAAAAATATCATTATTTTTCAATTATATTGAATAAAAATTACATTTCTGCTACAATATCTTGTAGTTGAGCATTTTTTATTTGCTCTTAATTCTTTATAAGAAGGTATATTTATGAAACCTATTCGCACATTTATACAGCAGAATGCTATAAGGCTCTTACTTAACGCTGAAAAACCTCTTTATGATTTAACAAAAGGCAAACTTGCCAAAAACAGATTTTTATCATCAGTCAAAGTTGATTACGTTGGCACTGACGTAAAAATCATTAAAGAAACAAACAATGCAACTTACATAGCAAAATATAAAGAAGATGGCACTATCGATAATGTTGACTTCAAAATTCTTTTAACTACCGATATGCATCTTGATGAAGATTACGATTTAAACGATAAAACTTTTGATAGAATTTTCAAACAAATCCGAGATAACAAACCAGACCTTGTTATTTTCACTGGTGACTGCATTCAATCTAAATTCCAGCAGATAGATGCAATTCAATTCGCAGAATGGATGGAACAAATCGGCGTTTACTGGGCTTACGTTTTCGGTAATCACGAAGCAAGAGAAGAAAAAGAATATCACAAATATCTCATTTTCAAAAGTCTTACCGACTACCCGCACTGTCTTTCAAAATTTGGTAATAAAGACCTTTTCGGATTTGGTAACTTCATTATAAATATAATGAACAGTGAAACTGAAATAAAACATTCGCTTTTCTTTTTTGATTCGGGCAGAGACGTAATAGAGCGTCATGCACTTAACGATAACGTTCCTTTAGAATACGTAAACAGTTACGATTATATAAAACCATCTCAAATACGTTGGTACGAAAACGAACTTAAATCATTGAGAAACACTTACGGCGAAGTAAAAAACTCTCTTTATATGCACATTCCTATTCCGGAATATAAACAAATATTTAAGTTAGATGAAAATGGCGACTATATGAGAGATGGAAACGGCGAACTTTTAAGAGAAGCCGACAAACAGCTTATAAAAAATGAAAATGCCGATATTCTCTACGGCAGAGCATTTGAAACTGTTGGTTGTTCTAAACACAACTCAGGTCTTTTTGAGAGTATGAAGAAAAACGGTGCCGTTGCTATTTTCTCTGGTCACGACCACGTTAACGATATAGCATTCAGACTCGAAAACATTCTTCTTGTTTACGTTCAATATGCAAGTTACAATGCCTACAACTTAGGTAACTACGACGGTATTGTTTCTCTCCCGGAAAAAGACTGGCAACAAGGCGTTACAATTTCAACTGTAAAGAATGATGGTTCAATAGAACTTGAACAAAAAATGAACAACGTTTACTTATAAAAATTATGTACCCATCAGTAAAACTCACCGTTTTACTGATGGGTACGTTTTAAAATATCTCTTTAAACAACTTCTCTGTCATTTCTTCAATTACAGAAAAATCGGTTGCTCTTATATAATAATCTTCAAGTCTGTCGTGAATTCCTTTTGCGACGGATATTTTTCTTACTGCTTCAGAAAGCATTTCTGCTTGTGCTTTTCTATTAAAATTCAGAGTCTCTTTCATTTCTGAAAGCGATTCTTTATTTAAAAATCTTGTAGCGTGTATAGTTTTTTCTTCATCTATCAACGTTTTATGAGCCGAAGTTTCTGTAAAAAAACACAACTTTAATTCAGGAATAATTACGTGCTCAATTTTTGCAGTAGGAAACAATGGGCAGTAACACTCATAAACTGTGTAACCATTTTCGCTCGCATAATCTGACACGTAATCCATAATAAATGGTGCGCATATTGAAAACTCATCTTTTATAGTTATTATTTTTTCAGAAAGTGCCACGATTGTATCGTACTGAACCACTACACCATCAGGAGAAATTGCGCTTAAAAATCTTTTTTGTTTCCTACCTTTTTCTACATTTTTTCTTGTCGGAATTTCTCGTTTACATAATCTTTCCGCAAAATTTTTAAGTTTATCTCTATCAGTAATACTATCGCAATAGCGCATATTTTCAAGTTTAATTCGTGAAGCCACCTGCATAAAATCTGACGCTTTTCTGTGAAGGCGTTTATTTTCATCGGTGAGATTTATAATTGCGGTTTTATACTCTTTCAAGTAATTTTTATCCCACGCTTCACCTAAATTTATAATATATTCAGTAACACCGGGGTACGTTGTATCAAACTGGTGTGGCGACGTGCCGTCTATTATAGAAAAATTTATTTCTGGTGCTAATACCACGTCTAATGAATTCGGGTCAGCACTGCAATAACCACGTTCTACAAAATAACCTTTTCTTTCTAACTCTGAAGCAATTTTTTTCATAAGTGTAGATTTACCAGTACCTGGTCCACCCTTTAATATGTAATGATTTCCGTCATCTTTCGGATTATACATATCGCCAAAAAGTGAAACGTATTTACTTTTATTATTTGCACCAAAGAAAAATGAAACAGGTGTAATAGTCTTTGTCATAATATCACTCCTAATTGATAAACTAAAATTTATCACTTACAAAAGCATACTATGAAAATTCGGTAAATTGTGTTACAAACTGCAAACAAAAAAGGATGTGCATTTCGCACACCCTTTTTATCTTATTTTTTCCTTGCACTAATTTCAGCAACCATCTCTGCCTGACGTTTTTCAGTAAGAGTATAGAAGAACATTGGAACTGCACAAGCGAACATACTGATAACACCTGAAAGAACAAGCATATTCCAGAGTGTTCTTGCACCTTCTGCTGAAATATAACCTGTTTCAGCATCGATACCCGCAGCAGCGAAAGAAATAACACCAATAAATGCGCCAACTGCCATACCGATTTTGTTGATAAGTGTCTGCATAGCGAAGCAGATACCTTCACCACGTTCACCAGTTTTCCATTCAAGATAGTCAACTGTATCGCCAATCATAGCGTAAGTAATAATGTTGTTAACGCCCTGTGGAATACCAAGAAGAACAAGTGCAATAGCACAAACCACTAATTTCCAAGGAGCATCGTAACCTACAAAGTACATAACGCCCATTACGAGACCACCGAAAATGTGAACTGCAACGTAAGCCCATTTCTTTGTGAATTTCTTTGACATCCAAGGAACGAGTAATGAAGCAACAAGTCCACCAGGAACTACAAGAAGTGTAATTAAACTATACATACCTTCATTCTGAAGAACGTATTTTGCGAAGTAAAGACCACCTGTATAGGTGTAAACCATTCTCGCACCACCGAGAACACCTGAAACAACAATAAGAAGAAGTTCTTTATTTTTAAAGAGAAGTTTTAAGTTGTGACCAAGGCTTGGTGGGTTGTCGTCTGCAGTAAAGCGTTCGTTTGTGTGTTTGAAACCATAGAAGAACATTGGAACTGCTGCAACAACGAGTACAACTGCCGCAATGAAATATGTCCATTTAAGAGTGTCAGCATTTGCGATTTCCTGACCTTTAATAACTGTACCGATAAATGTTTGTGCAGCTTCTTCAACTGTAAGGCCTTGATTTGCAACTAATTTTTCAATTTCTGCTGCTTTATCAGTCATAATAGTTGCTATATCGTCTGCAGTATATTTATATTTACTTGTAACTGCACCTGTAATAATAGGAATAAATACAGTAACAATACCAGCACCTAATGTGCAGAGAAGACGAGTAACTGTAAGAAGATTACCACGAATTACCGTATCGTTCGTCATACAAGTTGAAAGACCCCAGTAAGGAACGTCAGCAACTGTGTAAGCAACAGACCAGAGAACGTAAATAATACCAACAATAACGAATGACGTTGATGCTTTTGCCTGGAATACAGGTAAGAAGCAAGCAATTGTCATAATCGCAATAGGGACAGCCATCCATTTAAGGTAAGGACGACATTTACCCCACTTTGTTCTTGTTCTGTCAACAATACTACCCATAATAGGGTCGTTGAATGCGTCAAAAATACGTGTACCGAGCATTAAGTATGCAACTGCCATTGAACCTGCAACTGAACCGATTGTAACACCATCAGCACCGAAAAGAAGTGCATCTGTCAAGAAAATTGTTAAGTACGAACCGATAATTGTGCAAATAAAGTTCTGACCAAAACCAGCAATACCATAAGCTAACGCTTCTTTTGGTTGAAGGTTTCCGTCATTCGGTGTTGTGCCGTAAACCTTATGAAGTAAATCATTGATTTTCATTTCTTCACCCTTATTCTTTTAATTTTATTTTAATTGATTTCTCAATTTAATTACTCAATAATTTCTGCTTTTTTCATTACTATTGGAGTAACCGGTCGTGAAAGTTCACCACCGTGCATTACTCTTTCTGTGTTAAGAAAATCATCAACTGTTTCCATACCTTCAATAACTTTACCGAATGCCGCATACTGACCATCTAAGAAAGTGCAGTCACCATAGCAGATAAAGAACTGACTACTTGCAGAGTTCGGATTCATACTTCTTGCCATTGAAATAACTCCACGGGTATGTGAAAGTGTGTTGTTAACACCATTCATTTTAAATTCACCTTTAATATTCTTTTCGCTACCGCCACAGCCTGTGCCTTCAGGGTCACCACCCTGAGCCATAAAATCAGCAATAACTCTGTGGAATGTAAGACCATCATAAAAACCGTCTTTAACAAGAGTTTCAAAATTTTCAACTGTAATTGGTGCGTATTCTGGGTAAAGCTCTATAATAAACTCTTTACCGTTTTCCATTGTAACTTTTACTTTAGACATTATTTTTACCTCAGTTCTTTATTGTCATATCAAAATTCTCGTCGAATTCATAAGACATTTTTGTCTGCATAACGATGTTGTAAGTCTTAAAACCAGCGTCAACTACAGAAACATCTTCTAAAACAGTTGTTATTTTGAAGAAATAATCAGAATTAATTATTTCACCTGTTGTAGAATCAACTTTCAAAGTAACCTTACCATCCTTTAAGTCTACTTGTTTAAGTTTCTTAGCATCTGCTTCACTTAACTCAAGAAGATTAAATACTTTACCGTAAGGAATATCTTTTCTTTCTGATTGTTGAGAAGGTGCTGCAGGATATGGATTTTTACTATCATATTTGTAATCGCCAAGAGTAATGGTGATTATATAATATTTATCTTCTGTTTTGAATGAAACACTTTCAATATCATCTATTGTAAGCCTACAACTAACAGCAAGACCACTAACAGGGAAATTGTTTATATGCTGAACTCTATTTCCTGTAGGAACAACCTTTGATTCCTTTTGTGGCTCATAAAGTGATTTTGCATCAGCAAGCATTTTATCGTATTCTTCAGGATTTTTATCATCTCTTAACAAAGATTCATTATCTTCGATAAACTTAACATATTCCTTATCTTTACAGTTAAGGCTGTTAACAAGGAGCGGTGCACCTGTAACGGTAATTTTTGCTGATTTGCAAGTACCTGTTGCGGTTCTTTTAAAACCTGGCATCGTACTCTTTACTGTATTAATTTCGTTTAAGAAATAATCAAAAACGTCTTCATCACTTATACTTGCTTCAAGACCACTTGCAACTCTCAACGCTTTTCTTGCATCGGCAGTTGTAACTTTACCATCACCTGTGTAATCATAATTAACGTTTTCTTTTGGTGCTACAAGTTTCGCAGCTACTTTAAGATATTCAGATGCATCTTCGGTAGTAACCTTTTTGTCACCTGTTACGTCACCTTTTGAAAGTTGTTTGTTAAACGCTTCTGTATAAGCCCTTGTTTCTTCGTGGGGATCTTCTGTTGTTGCTTCGTCGGCTGCAAAAACATTAACCGAAAAAGCAGAAAGTAAAATACACAAGCTCAAAATAACACCAAATACTTTTTTCATTTTTTATCCTTCTTTCTATTTGAATGCCGCTTTTATAAATTTTAAAGACTGTTTTATCAATAAATCGTCTTGATTTTCTTCATCTTCACCAATATAAACCTTGAGACGCTCTTTATAATAATCACAAGATATCGAAAACTGAAGCATTGTAAAAATATTATCAAGCAAAAATGCGAAAACCCGTGGGTCAATATCACTTCTGACGTCCCCTGTCTTTTGCGCTTTTTTAATAACTTCAGTATAAATTTTAGCAGATATTGACTCAACTCTTTCTGCTAACATTCTTGAAAATTCAACGTTACTGCCAGTTGTAATTGCATTATAAAGTTTTATACGTTCAGGATGTTTTCTTGAAAACTTCAGAAGCTCTTTTAAAACACCTTCTGCCTTTACCATAATATCTTCATCAGAAGAAGAATGCAAAAGCAACAATTCTTCCAACAAAGCAAGGTTTTCTTTAACAACCATTGCAAAAAGTTCTTCTTTATTTTCAAAATATTTATAAACCGACCCGACGCTTATTTCAGCTTTTTTTGCTATTTGCTGAATAGACGTATTTTCAAAACCATATTGAGCAAACTCCGTTGTTGCGGCATCTAAGACGCGTTTTCTTTTTTCTTCCGGAATTTTATCAAAGGCTTCTTTGTGGAATTGTAATTCTTCTGAATTCATTTTTAACTCCTTTGTCACCTTGGGTATATGCATAGCAACACTATTATAGAATTTTAACATTTTTTATGCAAAAAAGCAACAACATAAGCGAATTTACAATATAGAAAATATTGTCTTTTTTTTGGTAAGGGTGACTATAAAACTACTTGTCTGCACAATGTAAATTTCTCCAAAAAATGAATAAAATCAAAGTAAAATTTTACAAGTTTGTTAAATCTTTTTAAATTACCAAAAAAACTTGAAATATATGTACTCTTATGATATAATTCGTGTGTATTGTCAAGTTTATGTATATTATTGTATTTAGTTTCAGGAGGTTATTTATGAAACGCTCTATATTAAAAAGAGTAATTCCATTACTTTTCGTTCTGATAATTGCTATTGCTTCATTTGCAATAACAGCTTCAGCCGCTACTACTGAAGAAGAACGCGGTGGTTCTTATGGGTACATAATTCCTACCGACGGCAATCTTTCAGCACAGAAAAATTCTTACACTTTCTATGGTAACTCTACCAAACTTTACTTTATGATTTTCAGTACAGGTAAAGAGAATTCTTACTTCAATATTGAAATTTACTCATCAAATGATTACAATCCGGATAATATCGTATCAAGCTACACCCGTGACTATCCGGCTGATAAAGGTTCTGTTCCATTAGAACTCGGTTGGTCATTCAAATCAAACCCGAGTGGCACGTATTACGGAAGATGTTACACTTCCATTACTGATGGTGAAGACCAGATTATTGACAAATCCACTATTTGTAAATTTACCATAAAAATCAATCGTCTTGGTAAAGAAACAGTATCTTTAACAAGCATCAAAAACACCGAAAGCGGTGTAAAAATTAAATGGACAGGTCTTAGCACAGCGGTAAAATACAGAATTTACAGAAAAACAGAAGGTACAAGTTTCAAAAAACTTGTTGATGTTAAAGCAGGAACCACATCCTACACTGATAAAACCGCTCAGGTTGGTGTTCAGTATTACTATACAGTAAAAGCTTTTGATGACCTTTATTCAAGTCTTTGCGAAAAACCAGGTCTTACAATAGTACGCCTTACCCAACCAACACTTGCAGAGCCAAGCACCAAGAGTAGTGTTTACCCTGTTATTAAATGGACTAAAGTACAGGGTTGTCAAGGATATTATATTTACAGAAAAGGTGGTTCACTCAATGATTCTACCTTCAAAAAAATTGCCACAATCAAAAGCCCTGACACATTAAGTTACACTGATAAAACTGCTACCAGTCCTGACTGGGCTTACACCTACACAGTTCGTGCATATCACGGTAAATTCTACAGTAGTTACAATTCAACCGGTGTTGATTATAACTGTCTTAGTGCTCCAACTCTAAAGGATATCAAAAGTGTAAACTATGGCATTAAAATAACTTGGTTAGACTCTAACAACTTTACCGAAAGATATTCAGTTTACCGCAAACCAGAAGGCGATAAAAACTGGAAGAAAATTGCTAATGCAACGGGTTCTTCTTACACTGATAAAACCGTAAAAAATGGAGTTAAATATTCTTATAGCATAAAGGCTGTCTCAAAAACAAACTCAAGCACTTACGATAAAAAAGGGCTTACTACAATGTATATTGAGTCACCAAAACCAGAAAAAATTGAAGTTTATAAGAGTGGTAATATCAAAGTTTTCTGGAATGCAGTACCAAATGCTGATGGTTATATCGTTTACAAAAGAGTTGATGGTGGCGAATTAAAGCGTATTAAGAAAATCACAAATCCAAAAACTCTTGCTTATAAAGATACCGAAACTAAAAAATCCGGTGAAAATTACGAATACAAAATCCGTGCTTATATAGATTCATACAAAAGTTATTATTCAACCCCGGGTCTTAAAGCTATGTTCCTTGCTGCACCTACTGTAACTGCAAAGAATGAATACACCACAGAGCTTGGCAGCACAGTAAAACTCACGTGGAATGGTGTTAACGGTGCGACAACTTACTCAGTTTTAAGAAAAGATGAGAATGCTTCCGACTGGACTGTTTTAGCTACAGGCGTAACTGAAAAAACATATCACGACAAAACTGCTCAGAGTGGTTCTAAATATTATTATGCTGTTAAAGCAGTAAACGGAAACTACGTAAGCAATTACGTTTCCACTGAGCTTTTCACAGTTCTCGCTACACCAATTCTTACTGATGCAATTAACACAGAAACAGGTGTAAAAATCATCTGGACTGCAGTTACTGGTGCTGAAAATTACACTGTATTCAGACGTACCCCTTCAGGTTCGTGGGAAAATATAGGTACAACTGCAAATTCCGAGTATATTGACTCATCAGAAAATGCTACTAAAACATCATATCTCTACACTGTTCGTGCAAATTTAGGCGAACTTAAAAGTAACTATATGATTAATGGTATTGCAAACTACACAACTCTCGATAGCCTCGACGTTTTATTTGAAGAAAATAAAGATGCGGGTACTGCACACGTTACAATTACTTGGAAAGGTTCTAATGCTGAAAGTTACGAAATCTATCGTTCTGAAAATGGTGCAACTGCCACATTTTTAGCTACTGTTTCCGCTTCACAACCTCAAAGTTACATTGACGACACTATTATTCAGGGTTACACCTACACTTATACAGTTAAACCAATTAAAGACAATAAACTTTCTATAAGTCGCTCTTCTGAAAAAGTTAAGTGGGATTTCCCACCAATCCCTGCAGTAGAAATTCTTGCCACACCTTACTATGCTAATACAGAACTCGGTGACCGAATTGAAATTATATGGGATAGCGTTAACGCCGCTGAAACATACGATATATATCGTAAAACTGCTGATACTGATTGGGTTTATTTAGCAACGGTTTCTAAAGACGATAATTTAAGTTACAGTGATACCACCATAGAAACAGACGTTATTTATTATTACAGCGTTAAAGGTATCTCTGCTGACCGTGACAGTTTATTTGATGACAAGGGCACTGAAGCAATGCTTAAAGGTCCTGTTGAACCAATAGAAGATATATTCGCTCAACTTTCTGACGACCCTACTGGTAACGGTGAAAAAATAGTTACACTCGCTTGGGAAGCAAATGAAAATGCTGCTCTTTACAAAGTAATGAGAAAAGCTGGTCCTGATGGTGAATGGGAATTTATGGGTGTTTTCTTGAGTTGTGAGTTGTTAGTGTTTACTGATAACACTATTGAACAAGGAATAGAATACACCTACACAATTCACACCTACGCTCCTGACAGACCAAGTGTTGACAATATGGTTGGTAAAACAATCATCTGGCCAAGTGATAAACCATCTGTTGAAGATACAACTCAAGGTGAAGAAACTACTACACCAGAGTCAACTGAACCAGAAACAACTGTTCCTGACACAAGCGAACCTGAAACAACTGAACCGGAAGAAACAACTGGCGACAGTAATTTAGATATTCCGGATGCATAATAAAAAAAACACTCACATTCAAATGAATGTGGGTGTATTTTTTAACTCTACGAATCATAGGTTGATTATTTTTTTATAATATTATAAAATGTTTTTTAAAGGGAGTGATTTTATGAATGCTCAAAAATGTGGTGAGTTTATCGCTGAATTAAGAAAAGAGCAAAACCTGACACAGAAAGATTTAGCAGATAAAATAAACGTTTCTGACAAAGCTATTTCCCGTTGGGAAACAGGTAAAGGTTTCCCCGATGTTGATTCTTTACAAGCTTTAAGTAAATTTTTTAATATTACAATAAATGAGTTATTAGCAGGCGAAAAAGCTGAAACCAAAACAGTCGAAGAAATTGCAGAAAAAAATATAATATCTGCAATAACTGAAACTGAAAAAAGTAAAAAAACAAAAAAATCAACCGCAATACTTTCAATAGTAGTCGCTATTGCACTGATAATACCACTTTTAAAAGATAGTTCTCAAGGTATTATGGAGTTATTAAATAAATACACCCTTATAGAAGACCCTTGGTTAATAGTCTTCAATTTATTTATAACTTTATGTATATTCTTTGCGGGATTAGCCGTTTACAAAGGACATTACAAACTTTTGCATAAATATCATTATCGTAATGTAACAGATTTCAAAGGATTTTGTCACGAAACTGGTAAAGAGTTTATGTTTTTAAGTTTACCGTTACTGATTTCAACAATATTAGAATTATGGAGTTCTATCGAAGTTATTGCAATTCTCTCAAAATTAGTTTTATCAATCGGTTTTCTAATCTGTTTTGGTTTCATTTTCAAAACCCTTATTAAATACAACGGAAGTATATTTTAAAACAACGCACCCCTTGACATTCCAATAAAATGTCAAGGGGTGCAGATTTTTCAATTAATCATTTTCTTCCTGTGCTTTTTTTACAAGTTCATCTGGAACTGCTTCACCGTGTTTTACGAAGAGAAGCATTAAAATCGCAATTGCAAAAGCCACAGGGCTGTAATAGAAGAGTGAAATATAACTACCCGAGAACATTCTTACGAAGCCATAAAGAATTGGCGATGCAATTTGAGCAGAGAATGTTGCTGTATAGTAGTAACCAGTGAATGTACCAACCTTTTCAACACCACCAATATCAAGAACGAGCGGAAGTGTATTAACAGTAACAAACATATTAGCTGCACCTGCAAGAATAAGAACAGGGAAAATAAGAACACGGAGTATCTTTGTAACATCATCAACAGTGTTTTGAATATTTGAAATAGCACTTGCAAATGTAGTTTCACTGTCATTAGCAAAAATATTACCTGCTACCTCAACAATAATATCGTAAATATCTTCACCGGCATTTGCTTCAAGGTAAGTTTCAAAATCAGTATAATATTTATCGGTTTCAGTTGTTTTACCTGTGCCTTTTGACTGAACATATTCAGCATAACCTGCCATAGAAAGTTCTGATTTCTCGTCATATTCTATGCCTTGTTCTTTTGCTTCTGTTTTCTTTTCAGCATTATAGGCATTAATATGGTCATCTATTGCTATATAAGCGTTATTAATCTGAACATAGTCATTAATTGAAACATTTTTGCTACCAAGCATTCCAACAAATACACCAAAGAAAAGTATAAATGCAACAAGGAAAACTGCAAGACCTGCAAGAATTGTTTTCTTTCTGCCGAATTTCTTACCAGCTTTACCAGCAGGAAGAGCACCAACAGCTGCTGCAACTGCAAAAAGAAGCATTATAGCAGTTGCTTCAGAAGTAATCATATGAAGAATTTCTTGTGCAAAGAGCGAGAAGAATGTTGTAATAGCATTTGCCGCACAGAAAAGGAAGAAAAGACAACCAAGCATAAAGATAAGACTTTTTCTTTCACCTTTTGTAAGCTTTGTTGCTTTAAGGGCTGCTTTTTGTGCTTTTGCTGCTTCTTTTTCCGCTTTTTTCTTTGCTTTTTCATCTGCATACTGGTTAGCGTCTAATTTAAGTTTGATACTCGTATCTTCTTCCTTAACAAAGAAGAGAAGAACAAGCATACCCAAAATCATTATTACCGAACCAATAATGAAAACATACGGGAAAGAAATTGTCTCATTAGCTTTCACTTCTGCTGTTGTTAAACCTGTAAATGCCGCACAAAGTGCAATAGCAATTGTACCCGCAATCATACCAACCGCAGAACCTAAACCACCCATAAGGTTAATAACCGCATTACCCTCTGAACGAAGTGAAGGTGGTGTTAAGTCTGGCATAAGTGCTACAACAGGTGCACGCCACAAAGACATAGAAAATACAAACAAAATAACTGTAATCATTGTAAGTGGAAGTGCTAAATCGCCAGTTGTATTCAACGCAACAAACGGAATAAGTGCAAACAACACCGCAGAAATCGGTGCACAAGTCACAATAAACGGACGACGTTTACCTAATTTTGAGTGACAGTTATCTGAAAGTTTACCAAAGGTTGGTTGAAAAATGACACCAAAGATGTTATCAAACGTCATAATAATACCAATAAAGAGTGGTACTAAAGTAAAGCCACCACCTAAAGCAACTGTGCTTTCACCTTGTGCGGCAGCAAAATCGCCAATCCACGGAATAGCCTTTGCAATAGCATTACTCCAATCAGAAATCATTGAACTTTCTGAAAGAATTTTATTAAGAATTTTTGTAATATATGGGTCGTAAATAGCCCACGCAATTGATGTAGCAAGGAAGCCGAAACCAGTTAAAATCGTCTTTTTATAGTCGAGTTTTAAACCGTCTTTTGTTTTCTCAGCCATCACAACTACCTCCATTCATAAAATTGATATTGTAATTATATCATAACTTAATATATTTTCCAATTATAAATACACTGAATTTTCATTTTTGGAACTTTACCCAAATAAAGCGTTTTTAATTTGTGCAAATAAACTTATTTTATTTGACTTGCTTACTCCTATAGCTTTCGGCTTCCCAATTTACAATAAAATCAGTAAGTTCATCTGTCATTGGTTTTCCACCACCGAAACTTTCACTGTAACACGCTATTTTAAGAGCATCGTTAAAGAGCATTGAAGCATTATCTGAACCTTTTTCACTTACGTCAACAGCGTAAGCACCACAATCTTTAACTAAAATGATTTTTGGTAAAAATCCGTTCTTTTCTTTATACTCTTTTACTTTTTCAGAAATTGTATTTTCATCTTCTATATAAAGCGGATAAGGTTTGCAGTAAACTATCTGGTCAGGGTTAAACGGTTTATAAATCTTTTTAAGCGTTTCTTCACTTTTGGCAACCTTCAATGATTCAACCGATGGGTCATAACTTATAACACAATCATCAGAAAACGTTTCGTTTAAAATATTAAACGTGCTCATACTCTTGTCACCATCAAATTCGCCAGATGATAAATCTGGTTCTCTTACAATTTCACTTCTGATTTTACTTGTAACAAAACCTAATTTTTCGCCTAATTCTTCTACTGTGTTACCAGCAACAAAAACACCGTGATTTTCGAGTAATATAATATCGGCTGGTTTTCCTTGTTTTTCTTTATATTCTTCCATTAAATCAAAACAGATTTTAGAAAGAATATAACCAGGTTTACAAACGTCAACCCAGATAATTCTGTCACCGAATAATTCTTCTGCTTTCTTTTTACCATTCTGTGAGCAAGTAAGACCATTAACTAACGCCGGGTGTAAATGCAAAACAAAAGTATATTCAAAAAGACTGTGAAGTGTAGTTTCAACACTTGGGCGTTTACTTTCTTCACCCTTTTCTCTTGCATCTGATAAATCTTCTAAAAACAACGCTTCCCTTTCTTTATCGTTATCAGGGTATGTTTTAGAAAAAATCTCTTTGAGTTTTGCTCTGTTCATTTTAACAAAACCATCTTTAGTAATTGTAGAAAGACTCGTTCCTGAACCTTTGATATACATAATATCGCCATCTTTTGCAGAAGTGTTACCACCGCCAGCTAAAACGAGTTCTTCGTTACTACCATAAAAATTTGAAAACTGAACTAATTTTTCGAGTATCATAAAATTATCTTCTCTTTCCTTTAGTATTTCGTGTGTTTCTGTTTTTATTACCTTGTTTTATATTGTTTCTTTTATTATTTTGTTTTGCTTTCTCTACCCTATCTTTATAAGATGGTGCAACAAGGCAGTTTTTAGAGTTACCTATTAAATCTTCACGATGTGCAATTTTTAGTGCTTTTCTTACTAAATCTGCATTTTTAGGGTCTTTGCACTGAAGAAGTGCCCGTTGCATTCTCTTTTCTTCAGGTGAACGTGGCACGTAAACTTCGTTTAAAGTAAACGGGTCAAGTCCCGTATAAAACATAACGGTCGAAGCAGTACCAGGCGTCGGGTAAAAATCCTGCACCTGTTCGGGATTATAATTCCACTTTCTTATGAATTCAGAAAGTTTAATTGCATCCTGTAATTTACTACCCGGATGACTCGACATTAAATAAGGAACTAAATACTGTTCTTTATTAAAACTTTTTGTAAGTTCAAAATAGCGGTTTCTGAATTTTTCATAAACTGAAAACTCTGGTTTCCCCATAAGTTTCAACACACTTTCTGAACAATGCTCTGGTGCAACTTTCAACTGACCGCTAACGTGGTCTTTAACAAGTTTTTTAAAGAATGCATTCCCGGATGGCGATTTGTCGGCTAAAAGATAGTCAAATCTTATACCAGAACGGATAAATACCTTCTTCACTTTAGGTAAACGCTCTATTTCTGAAAGAAGTTCAATATATTCACTGTGGTCTGCTTTTAAATTTTTACAAGGTGTAGGTGCTAAACATTTTCTTTCAGCACACACGCCACTTTTTAACTGTTTGTCGCACGCTGGCTCTCTGAAATTCGCAGTAGGTCCGCCAACGTCATTTATGTAGCCTTTGAAATCTTCCATTGTAGTTAAAAGTTTTGCTTCTTCAACTACACTTTCGATACTTCTTGAACGTACACTTCTGCCCTGATGGAAAGCAAGTGCACAGAAGTTGCAACCACCGAAGCACCCACGATTGTGAGTAAGTGAGAATTTCACTTCTTCAATAGCTGGTACGCCACCCTTATCTTTATACGAAAAATGATAATCTCTCATATAAGGTAAAGCATACACTTCATCTAATTCTTCACGGGTGAGTGGTGCCATTGGTGGATTTTGTACAAGCATTTTGTCATCGTAATACTCAACCAACGCTTTGCCAGATATACTATCCTGATTTTTGTATTGTAAAGCAAACGTTTTAGCGTATTCACGTTTGTCATTTTTTATATCATTAAAATCCCAACTACCGCCGATTTCAAAATGAACTTTGTCGTCTCTGTTACCAAGCCAGACAGTACCACGAACGTCACGAATTTTATTTACAGGAACACCTTTATTTAAAAGTTCTGCAATTCTTCTTAAGATATTTTCGCCCATACCATAAGTTAAAATATCTGCTTTAGAATCAACAAGAACGCTTTTCATTACTGTGTCATCCCAATAATCGTAATGACCAAAACGTCTTAAAGATGCTTCGAGTCCACCTAAAATAATTGGTGTATCAGGGTATGCTTCACGGATTTTTTTAGAATAGACAATTGTAGCTCTGTCAGGTCTTAAACCCATTTTGCCACCGGGTGAATAATAGTCGTAGTTTCTTTTTCTTTTAGCAACCGTATAGTGTGCCACCATAGAGTCAATATTACCGGCAGAAACTAAAAAACCGAGCCTTGGTTCACCGAAGCGTTTAAAATCATTAACTGAATGAAAATCAGGTTGAGAAAGAAACGCAATATTAAAGCCCATATCTTCAAGAACTCTTGTAATTATAGATGCACCAAAAGACGGGTGGTCAACATAAGCGTCACCCGAAACGTAAACAAAGTCCGGCTGAAACCAACCGCGTTCTTCCATTTCTTTTTTAGTTGTAGGTAAAAACTGTTTGCCGTTCATACTTATAACTCCAATAATTTTTCTGCATTTTTATAAAATATTTTATCTTCCTCATCTTGTGTCAGACCCATTGTTTTAATCATACCAATATCCCACGAAGGCGCATTCCAAGGGCTATCTGACCCAAAAACAATTTTATTTATATCTTTTTTCTCCAATATACTGAGCGCCCTTGCTTTTGGCATAGTACCATAACCAAAAGCAGTATCAAAATAGCAATTATCTATATCGCAAAGATATTTTAAGACGTCATCTACCATCAAAAGACTACCCCAATGAGCACAGACAACGGGTGTTTCAATTAACGTTAATACTTTTCTTAATCTTTCTGGCGTAGCTTTATATGGCGGTGAAAAGCCGTAATCTTCGCCAGCGTGAAACACGAGAATAAAACCTAATTTTTCAATTTTTTTATATAATGGAAAAATTCTTTCATCGTCAACAAAAAACTGTTGATAATCAGGGTGAAGTTTTATTCCTTTTATGCCATTTTCTTTTAATCTTTCGAGTTCACTTTCCCAATCGTCAGCAAAAGGAAAAACTGAACCAAATGGTATTAACTTTTCACTTTTTAAAGAAATTGCAAAATCGTTAACCTTCGTTTGCTGATTTGCATTTGTAGCAATTGAAAGTGCTACACTTTTTTCCACACCGTCTTTATGCATCAAATATAAAAGCGATTCTTTTGTACCGTCTGTCTGCGGAATAAGACCACCTGAAACAAAACTTAATTTTTCTATTGTATTTTTTGCAATTTTTTCAGGAAAACAATGTGTATGAAAATCTATAATCAACTAAATCACCATTCTATATCATAATCTAATTTTATATTTTTTTCAATAATTTTCAGTAATTTCTATTTATTATATCTTCCCCACTCCTTGACAAATTATATTGGGTTTGATAAAATTTATTTTTGTATTAGGTTTTTTCTATTTTCCGCTTATAAGGGGTGTATATTTTGGAAATTGAAAGAAAAATAGGGTTCAGTAACGATATGTATATCGAAAAACAATCTGAACAAATCAAAAAAAGAATTGATGAATTCGGTGGTAAGCTTTACCTTGAATTCGGTGGTAAACTTTTCGACGATTTTCACGCCGCAAGAGTATTGCCGGGATTTAAACCTGACAGTAAGTTACAGATGCTTTTGAAACTTAAAGACCAGGCAGAGATTGTTATTGTTATTTCTGCAAACGATATTGAAAGCAACAAAGTCCGCCGTGACCTTGGTATTACTTATGATATAGACGTTCTTCGTCTTATGGATGCTTTTTCAAGTGTTGGTCTTTACGTTGGTAGTGTTGTTATTACACAATTTTCAGGTCAGCCTGCGGCAATTAAATTCAAAGAAAAACTTGAAACTCTTGGTGTTAAATCTTTCGTTCAATATGTAATTGAAGGCTACCCTTACAACGTTCAACATATTGTAAGCGAACAAGGTTTTGGTAAAAATGATTACATTGAAACAACAAGACCACTTGTTGTTATAACTGCTCCTGGTCCTGGTAGCGGTAAAATGTCAACTTGCCTTTCACAACTTTACCACGAAAATGCTCGTGGTGTTAAAGCGGGTTATGCAAAATTTGAAACTTTCCCTATCTGGAATTTACCACTCAAGCACCCTGTTAATTTAGCTTATGAAGCAGCAACTGCCGACCTTAACGACGTTAATATGATTGACCCTTACCACCTTGAAGCATACGGTAAAACAACTGTTA
The DNA here is from genome assembly GCA_045533655.1 of Acutalibacteraceae bacterium. Lineage (GTDB taxonomy): Bacteria > Bacillota > Clostridia > Oscillospirales > Acutalibacteraceae > DTU089. Next base: position 85,777 of record JAZSIE010000002.1, on the reverse strand, counting down.
ACTACAACCGTGACGTTGAAGTTTTCCCAGTTCTTAACGCTATGTTCGAAAAAATAGAAGGTGTCAGCCCATACAAATCACCTACTGATATGGGTGTTAATATGGCTGGTTTCTCAATTATTGATGATGAAGTTTGTAAAAAAGCATCTCACGAAGAGATTATAAGAAGATATTTTTCAACTCTTTGCGATAAAAAAATGGGGCAGAAAAACGACCAGGCAATTCAGAAGATTGAAAGTCTTATGAATCAGGCAGGTATTTCTGTTGAAAACACAAGACCAATAGTCAAAAGTGCTCTTTTAAAAAGCGAAACAACAAATGGTCAACCAGCCGTAGCAATTGAATTACCTAATGGCGAAATTGTTACTGGCAAAACTTCAGACCTTTTGGGTGCTTCTTCTGCGGCACTTCTTAATGCATTAAAAGTTCTTGCAGGAATTGATGACAGTGCACTTTTAATAAAGAGAGAAATTATTGAACCTATTCAGGACCTTAAAACAGACTTTTTAGGCAACAGAAACCCAAGACTTCATACAGACGAAGTTTTAATTGCACTTTCAATGAGCGCTACAACAAGCAATGTCGCTAAAAAGGCTATTTCAGAACTCAAAAACCTTGCAGGTAGTGAAGCTCATTCAACTGTTATTCTTTCACAAGTTGATGCCGACATCTTCAGAAAATTAGGTATTAACTTGACTTGTGAACCACAGTACCAGAGCAAGAAACTTTACCACAAATAAATTTAAATTTTTAAAATTAAAATCCACAACGATTTTCATCGTTGTGGATTTTTTCATTTTTTATTGAGCGGTTGGAAGTAAAATGCCATCTGTTGCATTAGATGAACTTTTCACCTTACCATTATAAGCTACAACCTTATATCTGTAAGTGTTACCAGCTTCTGCTGTGGTATCAGTGAACTCAAGCACACCTTTTAATGATGCTATTTTAGTTGATGCTGACCATTTACCATCAGCGCCAAGCACCTGACGATAAACTACGTATTTTGTAGCTCCGCCAACCTGACCCCAACTTACGTTAATTGCTTTTTCGGTTGCTTTTACAGTTGCGGTTGGTGTTGCAACGTGAAGTAAAGTTGACGTTGCTTTACGGGCACTTAAACTGCCACCATTTACAGCGTGAATTGTGTATTTATATTTAACACCACTTACTGCTGTTGAGTCAATGTAAGAATTGCTCTCTGATGTTCCGATTTGTTGCCATTCAGTCCATTGTTTATTAACGTAAGCCTTACGATAAACAATATAACTTTCAGCACCGGTTATAGCACCCCAGGTAACCTTTACACCATAAATTGAGTTAACAGCCGTTGGTTCTGGGCGAGAAAGGTAAACGACTTTATTTGAAGCGCCAACGCTACTCTTTGAGCCACCGTTTATTGCTTTAACCGTGTATTTATAGTTAACACCCGATTTAACAGTTTTATCTGTAAAAGATTTTGCTGTTGCACCAGTTGTACCAAGATTCTTCCAAGAAGTCCACTTACCATCAACTAACTCAGAACGATAAACTGTATAATTAGTAGCACCTTTTACTTGAGTCCATTTACCCTTGATTGAACCATTTGCATTTTCAATTGTTACAACTGGCTCTCCAAGTCGTCTTATAACCTTGCCAGATGAAACAACGCTTGAATACGTACCATTTATAGCAGTTAAAGTATATTTATATTTAACGCCCTCTTTTGCAGTTTTATCTGTAAATGACTTTGCTGTTGCGCCCGCTGTACCTAATTTTATAGCAGTGCCAAATTTCTTGGTATTCTCGTTGTATTCAGCACGTGTAATTACGTAACCAGTTGCACCATTCACTGTTTCCCAGCTACCTTTAATACCTGTTGCAGTATTAGAAAGTTTTATAGTTGGTTGAGCAAGATATATAATAGTACCTGATGCTTTTCGCTCTGTGTAAGAACTGCCAATATATGCACGTACCGAGTATTTATAAGTTGCACCACTTTCCACAGAGGTATCAACAGCAGAAGTTTTACCGTCTTTAACTGTCGAAACTTTCTTCCAGTCAGACCATTTTTCATCAACAAGTTGTGAACGGTAAACAACGTATTTATCTGCACCTAATACAGTATCCCACTTAAGAATTAGACCTGTTGTAGTAATTGTAAGTGCTGGTTTTACCGGTTTAATAAATATGATTTTGTTAGAAGTCTTTTTGCCGCTTACAAATTCACCGTTATAAGCCTTCACTGTATATTTATATTGTTTACCAGCTACAACATTTTTATCTGTAAATTCGCCGACACCTTTTTTTACAGAACCAATTTTTTTCCACTTAGTCCAATCGTTATTCACAAAATCTGAACGATAAACGTTATAAGTCAAAGCGTTATCTACGTCTGTCCACTTAACTTTGATACTGCTTGTTTTGTTGTATGCTTTTGGAGAAGGTGTTGCGAGTGTAAGTTTTTCAATTACTTCTTTTTTAAGTTCTTTTTTACAAACAGTACAAGAAATGTGTCTTGCACCTTCTTCTGTAAATGTAGCTTCTTTATCTACAATCCAGTCACTTTCAGTATGACCTAATGCATCAACTTCAATACCAGGGTCGAACGTCTTTTTACAGTCATTACAGAATTCGTCGCCAGTGTAACCTTTTTCTTCACAAGTAGGTTGTTTTACATTTATAGTCTCAACGTTTTTGTGAGCATCAGGGTCGATTGCGATTTCTGTTTTCTCTGTAACTTCTTTACAACCTTCGTTTTCGCAAGCTCTAAATTTCGAACCAGTCGAAATACAAGTTGCTTCAATTACTGTGAAATCTTTTGCGAAATCGTGAGTTTTGCCATCCGGGTCAAGCGAATCTGTTACCTTATATTCACAATTTCCGTTTTTACAGAATCTTGTTATTTCACCAGCAACAGTACATTTTGCAGCTTTTGTAACTACCCAACCACCTAAGTTATGGGCATCTGCTTTAATAGCAATAACTTCTTTTATTTCGTGGTCACAACCAACATTTAAACAGGTTTTTACTTGCAAACCGGTTTCTACACAAGTTGGCGCTTTTGTTACTTCCCACTCAGTAGCCATTTTGTGAGCCGTTGGGTCTTTAGCTATTGTTTCTTTTAACTCGTGCTTACATTCTGTATTTGTACAAGTTTTTACTTTTTCGCCATCTGCAACACAAGTAGCAGCAGTTACAACCCAGTCACCATAAGTGTGGTTATTAGGATTTTTTCCTGTTTCTCGTGTTTCTGTATGTTTACAATCTCCGTTTTCACAAGTTCTTTCTTCTACACCCGTTGAAGAACAAGTTGCTTTTACAGTCTCAGTCCAATCTGACATTTTGTGAGCATCAGAATCTATATCAATAGTGCTTCTTTCTTCAAAATCACATTCATTACATTTTGTAAGTAATACACCAGTATCTACACAAGTTGGTAATTTTTCTATTTTATTTGATTTGTCGTTATGAGCACACGTTGTATAACAAACAGTGCACTCACCATTTTCCCACGCATGTTCACATACTGTATTACAAGTTGTGCATGTTCCGTTTTCCCATATATGTTCACAAACTAATTCACACTTTGTACATGTTCCATTTTCCCACGCATGTTCACAAACTAATTCACACTTTGTACATGTTCCGTTTTCCCATATATGTTCACAAACTAATTCACACTTTGTACATGTTCCATTTTCCCACGCATGTTCACATACTGTATTACAAGTTGTGCATGTTCCGTTTTCCCATGTGTGTTCACAAACTAATTCACACTTTGTACATGTTCCATTTTCCCACGCATGTTCACATACTGTATTACAAGTTGTGCATGTTCCGTTTTCCCATATATGTTCACAAACTAATTCACACTTTGTACATGTTCCATTTTCCCACGCATGTTCACATACTGTATTACAAGTTGTACATACTCCGTTTTCCCATATATGTTCACAAACTAATTCACACTTTGTACATGTTCCATTTTCCCACGCATGTTCACATACTGTATTACAAGTTGTGCATGTTCCGTTTTCCCATGTATGTTCACAAACTAATTCACACTTTGTACATGTTCCATTTTCCCACGCATGTTCACATACTGTATTACAAGTTGTGCATGTTCCGTTTTCCCATGCATGTTCACAAACTAATTCACATTTTGTACATTCACCGTTTTCCCATGCATGTTCACAAACTAATCCACATTTTGTACATTCACCATTTTCCCATGCATGTTCACAAACTAATCCACATTCTGTGCATACACCGTTTTCCCATGTGTGTTGTTGTTTATCGGTTTCATTTTCAAGCAAACAACATGCTGTGCATTTTTTAGGACCCACTTCACCAGAAAAATTATGTGCTGCCAAACCTTCGTGATACACACCAGGTTGTGAAAAAATATCATTATTTTCACCAATAGTTATTTTTTCGTTTTCTTCAAAAGATGTTTTTTCTGTAAATATATATTTTAAATTTGCACAACCCGCAAAAGCACCCTTGGCAATTTCTGTTACACCTAAAGGAATAGTATATTCTGTACCCTCTTTAGCCGCTGGGTATGCTATCAGAGTGGTTTGGTTCTCATTAAACAAAACACCCGCATCAACTTCAAAATCGCTATTAAGTGAATTTGCATCCTCTATAAACTCTGTAAGAGCTGTACAACCTGCGAAAGCTCCTGCCTCAATTGTCTCAATATTTGATTTTATTGTTAAAGTTTCGAGATCTGTACATCCACTAAATGCACCTGATAATATACCTGTTATTGTATAAGTTATCTCATTTTCATCCTGCACAGTAGTTAATGTAAGAGCAACGTCAGAACCATTCCACTTTTTAACAGAGCACTCCTGACTACCTTCAACGTATTGAAATACGTTATCGTCAACTACGAACGTTGCGGGCTCTTCTGCGCTCGCAATAACAGGTGTTGAGAAACACACACCTAAAACAAATATGCATGATAAAAATAAACTTAAAACTCTTTTCATCAAAACACTTCCTTTTTAAAATTTCAATTATATTTTATATTCATAAATTCGCCTTAAAAATGCAAATTTTCATACATTATAATTGTACTAATTTTTGTGTGCAAAGTCAATGTTTTTACAGAAATATAATTTGTGAATTTTTAGTGAATCAGTAAGTCAGTATGGCTAGTGTGGCTAGTTGGATAGTTGGCTAGTTGGCTAGTGTTATAACAATAAAAAAATTCTATCATTTAAAGTTATCACAAACTAAAAATGATAGAATTTTGTTGTTTTATTGATAAATAATTATAATTTAGCCGTAATTCTGAATTTTGAATTCGGAATTCATTTGTGAGAGAACAAAGTTCCACTACAACGGACTTACTAATCACTAATTATACTATCAACTAGCCAACTAGCCATACTAGCCACACTATTTAAGCGTCGCAAGCATAACCGCCTTAATTGTGTGCATTCTGTTTTCTGCTTCTTCAAAAACAACTGACTGTTCGCTTTCAAAAACGTCGTCGGTAACTTCAACTGCAGTTCTGTTGAATTTGTCGCAGATTTTTTTACCAATTTCTGTCTTTTTATCGTGGTAAGATGGGAGACAATGCATAAAAATTGTATCTTTACCTGTGTGTGACATCAACTCTTTATTCACCTGATAATCTGACAAATCGTTAATTCTTTCTGCCCACACAAGTTCTGGCTCACCCATTGAAACCCACACGTCCGTGTAAACAACGTCGGCATTTTTAACTGCAGAAACAGGGTCTTCTGAGAAAGTAAGAGTAGCACCAGTCTGCTTTGCAATTTTTTTACATTCGCCTACAAGGTCTGTGTCAGGGAAATATTTTTTAGGTGCACAAGCAACGAAGTTCATACCCATTTTTGCACAACCTACCATTAAAGAGTTGCCCATATTGTATCTTGCATCGCCTAAATAAACGAAGTTTATACCCTTTAACTTACCAAATTTTTCTTTAATTGTAAGAAAATCAGCTAAAATCTGTGTTGGGTGAAATTCGTTAGTAAGACCATTCCAGACCGGAACTCTTGAAAATCTTGCTAATTCTTCAACTACTTCTTGCCCATAACCACGATATTCTATACCGTCATAAATTGAAGAAAGAACTCTTGCTGTGTCGGCAATACTCTCTTTTCTGCCTATTTGTGAAGCAGATGGGTCAAGGTAAGTAACGCCCATTCCTAAATCTCTTGCCGCAACTTCAAAACTACAACGTGTTCTTGTGCTTGTTTTTTCAAATATAAGAGCAATATTTTTACCTTTTAATTCTTCGTGAGGAATGCCCTTTTTCTTCTTTTCTTTAAGTTCTGCCGCAAGGTCTATAAGATATTCAATTTCTTCACTTTTATAATCAAGAAGCTTTAAAAAATCTCTTCCTTTTAAATCCATTTAGTTACCCTACCTTTACTGCTTTCTTTATAACGCTTATTGCCTTAATTAATTCATCATCTGTAATATTAAGTGGTGGTAAAAGTCTCACTTTATTTTTTGCTTTTATAGGAAGAACGCCGTTCTCCTGACAAATTTTAATTACTTCAGAAGCATCTTTTTCAGTCTCAATACCAAGCATAAGGCCAAGACCTGTAACACTTTTAACACCATCTGTATTTTTAAGTTCATCAATTATATATTTCGACTTTCTGTTTACGTCTTCTAAAAATCCGTAAGTGAGGCGTGAAATTACGTTAACCGCACCAGCACATGAAACCGGGTTACCACCAAAAGTTGAGCCGTGAGTACCACTTGTTAAAACGTCTTTCGTTTTTTCACCCATCATAACAGCACCTATGGGAAGACCACCGCCTAAACCTTTTGCAGTTGTAACAATATCCGGAGTAATTCCATAATGCATATAACCAAAAAGTTTACCTGTTCTACCGTTACCGGTCTGAACTTCGTCAACAATCATCAAAATATCTTCTTTTTCACAAATATCTTTTATTGCATTCACGAACTCCTGGGTGAGTGGCACAACCCCGCCTTCACCCTGAACAGTTTCAAACATAATAGCCGCTAACTTATTTTCTGAAACTACTTTTTTAAGCATTTCTACGTCGTTAGCATCTGTGTAAACAAAACCGTCTGTAAGTGGTAAAAAGTCATTGTGGAATACATCTTGACCAGTTGCCGCAAGAGTTGTAATTGTTCTGCCGTGGAAACTGTTATTAAGAGTTAAGATTTTATAATATTCCTTACCTTTTTTCTCATAAGCATATTTTCTTGCAGTTTTAATTGCACCTTCGTTTGCTTCTGCCCCAGAATTACCGAAAAACACCTTTTTCATACCTGTTTTTTCGCAAAGAAGTTCCGCAAGTTTCACACAAGGTTCTGAATAATAAAGGTTTGAAGTATGCTGACAAACGCTTAACTGCTTTGCAACCGCCGAAGTCCATTCTTCGTCACACATTCCAAAAATATTAACCGCAATACCGCTACCCATATCAATATATTCTTTACCATCACTGTCAACAACAGTTGAACCTTTACCAGAAACAATTTCAATAGGAAATCTCGCATAAGTATTGGCAATATAATACTGGTCTTTCTCCTTGATGCTCATAATAATACCCCTTATCTCTCGTCGTCATATTCTTCTGTAACCATTGTACCGGCACCTTCGTCTGTAAGTAACTCTATAAGAATTGAGTGTGGAATTCTGCCATCCATAATAATAACTTTTTCTACACCTTTTCTTATGGCGTCAATGCAACATTCAACTTTCGGAATCATACCACCCGAAATAACACCAGTTTCAAAAAGTTTTTGTGCATCTTCAATATTGATGCATTTTATAATAGAATTCGGGTCGTCTTTATCTTTTAAAACGCCTGCAATATCTGTCATAGAAATAAGTCTTGTAGCATTCATAGCACCCGCAATATATGAAGCCGCTGTGTCTGCATTTATGTTATAAACGTTACCTTCATTATCGCAACCGATAGTCGAAACAACCGGAATGTAACCTTTTTCAAGAACGTCTAAAACAGGAGTTACGTCAACGTTTGTAATTCTGCCGACAAATCCGAGTCTCTCGTCTTTTACTTCTGCTTCAATCATATGACCATCGAGACCAGAAATACCAATAGCTTTGCCACCCTTAATCTGAATAAGATTAACGAGTGATTTATTGATTTTACCAGCAAGAACCATTTGCACTACGTCAGCAGTCTCTTTATCTGTAACACGAAGCCCGTCAACGAACTGACTTTCTTTGCCTATTCTGTTTAAAGTCTCTGTAATTTCAGGACCACCGCCGTGAACTAAAACAACCTTAACACCAATAAGGTGAAGAAGAACAATATCTTCCATAACCTGTTGTTTTAATTCTTCGCTCACCATAGCATTACCGCCGTATTTTACAACGATTATTTTTTCGTGATATTTTTGTATGTATGGCAAAGCCTGTGTAAGAATTTCTGCTCTATCTAAATTTGTAACGCTTTTATCTATCATGTTCTGTAATCTCCGTTGATTTTTACATATTCGTAAGTTAAATCGCAACCCCATGCAGTAGCAGAAGAAGCACCATCATTCAACTCAATTTTTGTAATGATTTCTTTTTCCAAAAGAATTTCTTTTGCTTTTTCTTCAGAGAAATCTACGCCTGCACCATCTTTGCAAACTAAAATTTCGCCTTTATCAGAAATAAATGAAACGTCAATTTTAGTAACGTCAACGTCTGCACCGCTATAACCAATAGCACAAAGCACTCTGCCCCAGTTTGCATCTGCACCGAACATAGCCGCTTTTGTGAGTGATGAACAAATAACACTCTTTGCAACCGTCTTTGCTATATCTTCACTCTTTGCACCATTAACCTGACATTCAAGAAGTTTTGTAGCACCTTCGCCGTCACCAGCAATCATTCTGCAAAGGTGAACTGTAATTGTGTTGAGTGCTTTCATAAACGTCTCAAAATCTTCACCGTCACAAGTAATTTCTTTATTACCTGCCATACCATTAGCAAGAACTGTAACCATATCGTTTGTTGAAGTATCACCATCAACACTGACCATATTAAAAGTATTTTTTATATCGGTAGAAAGTGCTTTTTGTAACATTTCTGGAGAGATAGCGCAGTCGGTTGTGATAAACACAAGCATTGTAGCCATATTAGGATGAATCATACCAGAACCTTTTGCAATACCGCCGATTTTACACTCTACACCGCCGATATCAAAAGAAACTGCAATTTCTTTTACGACTGTATCGGTTGTCATAATACCTTCTGCGGCATCAAGACTGTTATTACCTAAAGAATTTTTAAGTTCGTCCATACCATTTTTTATTGGTTCAATATCAAGTGGCTGACCAATAACACCAGTTGAAGCAACAACAACGTCATTTTCTTTGATGTTCATTGTATCTGCAACTAATTTACTCATACCCTCTGCAATTTCAATACCATTTGCATTACAAGTATTAGCGTTACCACTATTGCAGATAACTGCCTGAGCAAAGCCGTCAGCAATATGATTTTTAGTTACTACAAGCGGAGCACCTTTAACTAAGTTTGTTGTATAAACTGCCGCTGCAGCCGCTCTCTTTTCACTGAAAATCAAACTTAAATCTTTTTTTGTTTTATTCTTTCTTATACCACAGTGAATACCACCAGCAGTAAAACCTTGTGCGGCACAAATACCGCCATTTATAATTTCCATAATTACTTTCTCCTGAATGAGATTATTTTACAACTAAACCTGTTGTTTCATCTTGCCCTAAAACGATATTAAGACATTCTATTGCGGCACCCGAAGCACCTTTACCTAAATTGTCATATCTTGCAGTTAAAATAATTCGTTCTTCGTTACCGAAAACTGCAATTTCCATTGAGTCTAAATCTGAATAAGCATTAGCAGAAATAAATCCCGCTTCATCGTTTTCATCAACAAAACTAACAATAGGACCATTATATTTCTTTTTATAAATATTTTTTATATCGTCGAGTGTAGTACCATCTTTTAACATACTCTTAAAAATCGGTACAGTCACTTCCATACCAGAATAAAATGGTGCAACAACCGGACAGAACACGGGAGCATTTTCAATACCACTGATTGCTTTCATCTCTTTTAAATGCTTGTGTTGTTGAGTAAGACCATATTGTCTCGGAGCATCTAAAAGCACGTCTCTTTCTGCATCTTCGTACTCTGCAATCATCTTTTTACCGCCACCGGAGTAACCAGTAAGTGAAAAACAAGAAAGATTTTCTGACTTACTTAAAACACCGGCTTCAACAAGCGGATAAACAAGTGCTATAAAACCACTTGCGTGGCAACCCGGAACTGCAATTCTTTTACTGTTTTTTAATTTTTCTCTATGATTTTCTGAAAGTTCAGGGAAACCATAAGCGAAAGTTTCGTCAGTTCTGTGAGCAGTTGAAGTATCAATTACAACCGTGTTGTCATTTTCGATTAAACTTACAGACTCTCTTGCCGCATCATCAGGAAGACATAAGAATGCAATATCCGCACTATTGAGTGCTTCTTTTCTCGCACTTAAATCTTTTCTTTTTTCATCAGAAAGAGTGATTATTTCAATACCTTTGAAATTTTCAAGTCTTTCAAAAATTCTAAGACCGGTAGTACCCGCTTTACCATCAATAAATATCTTTTTTGCCATTTATAAACTCCGTAACGTATTCTATTTGTTTTTCTACTGACTCGTAACCAGTTGAACCAGCAGAAATTCTCTTTTTAATACAAGTTTCAAGTGAAATTTCTTCATATAAATCTTCTTGGAATAACTCGCTGATTTTCTGATATTCTGAAAGTTCCATATTATCAAGAACTATATTTTCATCAATACATTTTGCAACAATCTGACCTACGATTTTGTAGGCAGAACGGAAAGGAAGACCTTTTTTAACAAGGTAGTCTGCCAAATCTGTTGCATTTATAAATCCCTTTTGTGCCGCTTTATACATATTATCTTTTAAAGCAACCATTGTAGAAATCATCGGTGCAAAAATACTAAGGCATTTTTTAACAGTTTCAATACCATCAAAAATTGCTTCTTTATCTTCTTGCATATCTTTGTTGTAAGCAAGTGGTAAACCCTTTAACGCAGTTAAAAGTGACATTAAATCGCCGTAAACTCTACCTGTTTTACCCCTTACTAATTCTGCCATATCAGGATTCTTTTTCTGTGGCTTAATACTTGAAACAGTTGTGTATGAGTCATCTAATTCAACGAATTTGAATTCCCAAGAACTCCACAAAATAACTTCTTCTGAAAATCTTGAAAGATGCATCATAATTAAACTGAAACAAGAAAGAAGCTCAACACAAAAATCTCTGTCAGAAACGCCGTCTATACTGTTTTGTGTAATTCCGTAAAAACCTAATTCTTTTGCTACAAATTCTCTGTCGGTATTATACGTAGTACCAGAAAGTGCACAAGAACCAAGTGGCGAATAATTCATTCTTTTTACTGCATCTGAAAGACGACCTGCATCACGGATAAACATCATAGCATACGCTAAAAGATGGTGACTAAAGGTAATAGGCTGTGCTCTTTGAAGATGGGTGTAACCAGGCATAATTGCATCTTGATTTTTCTTAGCCTGTTCTAAAATTGCTTCTATTAAATTATATAAAAGTTCATTTACTTCTACCGCTTCATCTCTTAAATAAAGACGAATATCTAAAGCAACCTGATCATTTCTGCTACGTGCTGTATGAAGCCTTTTACCAACGTCACCTTTACGTTTTGTAAGTTCTGCTTCAACAAACATATGAATATCTTCTGCGTCCATATCAATAGGAAGTTTTCCGCTTGTAATGTCATCACAAATTGAAGAAAGACCATCTGTAATTTCGTTAAAATCTTCTTTAGAAATAATACCTTGTTTTACAAGCATTGAAGCGTGTGCTATTGAACCTTTTATATCTTGCACATACATTTTACTATCAAAGTGAATGGAAGAATTAAAGTCATCTGCTTCTTTATTTAAAGCCTTACTAAATCTTCCTGCCCACATTTTATCCATAATAATAAAAGTCCTTTCAAATCGTTAACCACTGATTATTGCTAATCAGTGGCTAATACTAATTATTTATCTAAACCGTTTTTCTCTTTCATTTTTGCCATAACTTTGATTGGAAGACCATAAAGGTTAATGAAACCAGCTGAATCTTTCTGGTCGTAAACTTCATCTTCATCAAATGTAGCAATTTCAGGGTCGTAAAGTGAGAATGGAGATTTAACACCTGCATTAATCATATTACCTTTATAGAGTTTAAGAGTAACGTCACCTGTTACAGTTTGTTGTGTACTCTTAACGAAAGCTAAAATTGCTTCTGTAAGTGGTGTGAACCATTGTGCATTGTAAACGAGTTCTGCTAACTTCTGTGCAACGAGTGCTTTGTAGTGAGCAGTTTCTTTATCGAGACAGATTGTTTCAAGAACTTCGTGAGCCTTGTAAAGAATTGCACCACCTGGAGTTTCATAAACACCACGGCATTTCATACCAACAAGTCTGTTTTCAACGATATCAAGAAGACCGATACCGTTTGCACCGCCGAGTTCGTTGAGTTTTTCAACTATTTCAACTGAACCCATATCTTTACCATCAATAGCTGTTGGAACGCCTTTTTCAAAGTGAATTGTAACGTAAGTCGGTTTATCTGGAGCCATTTCTGGTGAAACGCCCATTTCTAAGAAGCCTTCTTTATTATAAAGTGGCTCATTCATTGGGTCTTCAAGGTCAAGACCTTCGTGAGAAAGGTGCCAGATGTTTTTATCTTTAGAATAGTTTGTTTCTCTGCTTATTTTAAGTGGAACGTTGTGTGCTTCTGCGTAATCAATTTCTTCTTCACGAGATTTAATATCCCACTCTCTCCAAGGAGCAATAATCGGCATATCTGGTGCAAAAGCTTTAATAGCAAGTTCAAAACGAACCTGGTCATTACCTTTACCTGTGCAACCGTGACAAATTGCATCTGCGCCTTCCTGTAAAGCGATTTCTGCAACTCTTTTACCAATTGATGGACGAGCAAATGCTGTACCCAAAAGGTATTCTTCATATTTTGCACCAGCCTGAACGCAAGGGAAAACGTAATCTTCTATAAATTCTTTTGTAAGGTCTTCAACGTAAAGCTTTGAAGCACCTGTTTTAAGAGCTTTTTCTTCAAGACCCTCTAATTCACTTGCCTGACCAACGTTACCTGAAACTGCAATAACTTCGCAGTTATTATAGTTTTCTTTAAGCCAAGGAATAATAATTGATGTATCAAGACCACCTGAGTAAGCTAATACTACTTTTTTAATGTTTTTCTTATCCATTTTATATTGCCTCCAAAAATCGTTTTTGAAAAAATATTCATTCTGTGTGCATAATATTACAACTTTACACTGCGTTTGTCAACACCTTTTCATAAATATTTATATTTTTGTTAAACTTCACCTTATTTTCGCATATTTATACATTTTTTTATACATATTATTCATTTTTTGTTGCATATACGTCTTTATTAATCGATATAAAACACCAACACCTTGTTGTTTATCATTCTTTCGAAACTTTTTCGTGAATTCCTATCAAAATTTTGGGATTTCCTATTGATTTTTTTAGTAAAATATGTTAGATTAGTCTTGTATTGTAGGGTGTTTTTGTGTGTTTTTCCATATGTAGCATTATGTAATGCAACAATCACCATATATTGTTATGTTTTTTCAACGATTTTCGTTGTTTTTGTTGTTTATCTTTAACACGCAACACACGCAACACCATTAATTTTGATTTTCTGGAGGCTTTTTCTGTGGATAAGAAAACTCTCTTGGCTGTTGATGATGCCGAAATAAATAGAAAAATACTTGCAAAACTTTTTTCGTCTGATTTCAATATTTTAGAAGCTACAGACGGTAAAGAAGCTCTTGATGTTATTTTCGAAAACAATGGTAATATCGACGCAGTTATTCTTGATATTATTATGCCGAAATATGATGGTTTCTATTTCCTTGAGAAAATAAAAGATACTGATTTTTCGGATATTCCTGTTATAATTTCTACAACAGATAATTCACCAGAAGCAGAAGAAAGACTTTTGGATCTTGGTGCAACAGACTTAATTTATAAACCATTTAATCCACAAAATGCTGTAAAAAAAGTTAAAGCTATTCTTGCACGTAGAGAAAATGAAAACCAGAGAATTAAATCTGCTGCAAACTCTTTAGAAGAGCGTCATACTATGGTTATGCGTCAGACAAATACATTCTCTGCAGAGTATGATTTTGAAACCGGCAATACCTTTATTGACCCAGAATATATTCAGTTTGTTCATCGTGATTTTCAGAACATTGATATTTTCGACCCTACAACAATGATTGGTCTTATTTATAGACCTGACTTGGATGCAGTTGTTTCATTCCTTAATTTAGGTGACGTTCACGAAACCACACAGCGTTACATAAACATAAGAATGCTTACAGATAACAATATTTACGAATGGTTCCGTCTCGCTCTTACACTTTACATTGAGAATGGTATAAAAACAAAAGTAATTCTCACTTTTAACAATATCAACAATGAGATGGAAGCAATTAAAAAATTAGAAATCTTCTCATCTATTGACAGACTCACCAAAATTCCTAACAGAAATACGTTTGTTGAAAAAACGCAGACAATAATTGAAGAAAACGCGGAGCAGAAATTTGCAATCGTCCGTTTTGACATTGAGAGTTTTAAAATTATTAACCAGCTTTTCGGCACTTCCGAAGGCGATTCAATTTTAAAATTTATTGCCGTAAAACTTCAGGAAATTATTGAACCTATTAAAAATGGTACATATTGCCGTATAACTTCTGACTTATTTGCATTTTCTATTCCTTATGATAATGATGAATTGCTCAACAGAGTTATCGACACTTTAGTTGCCGCAATAAAAATGTATCCATTAAACTTTGATATCACACTTTCATTTGGTATTTACATAGCAGAGAATTCAGAATATTCTGTAAGGCATATGCTCGACAGAGCAGGTGTTGCACAGAAGGCTACTAAAAACAATTATAAATCTCACGTTTCTTATTTTGATGAGGCACTTAAAGAGCAAGAAGAAATAGAAATTACAATTGTTTCTGAAATGAAACGTGCTCTTGATAATGGCGAGTTTAAAATTTATCTTCAACCTAAAGTTGATATGAGAACCGGCAGAATTATCGGTTCTGAAGCGCTCGTTCGTTGGGTTCACCCTGAAAAAGGTCTTATTTCACCAAGAAACTTTATTCCGATTTTTGAAAACAACGGATTTATCACAGAACTTGATTACTACATTTTTGAAACTGTTTCAAAACAACTTGACAAATGGCGTAGCGAAGGTATTCCGGTTCTTCCGATTTCTGTTAACGTTTCTCGTGCAGACCTTTACGACCCTAACTTATTCCCTAACATTGTTAAGATTGTTGATAAGTACAACATACCACACGAAGATATTGAATTTGAACTTACTGAAAGTTCATTTATTTCAGACAACCACAAATTAATCGAGCTCACCGCCAACCTTCAAAAAGGTGGTTTCCACGTTCTTATGGACGATTTTGGCAGTGGTTACTCTTCACTCAACTCTCTTAAAGACATTAAAGTTGACGTTTTGAAAATCGACATCAACTTCTTGCCTACGTCTAAAGATGATGAGAGAGCTGGCAAAATTCTTACATCTGTCGTTTCAATGGCACAGGCACTCGACCTTAAAGTTGTTGTTGAAGGTGTTGAAACAAGAGAACAGGCCGACTTCCTTATAAGCATTGGTGCCTACGAAGCACAAGGATACTTCTTCTTCAGACCAATGCCTATTGAAGACTATGAAAAAGCATTAAAAGCTCAATTAGAAGAAGCTAAATAATCTGAAGGGTTCCCCCACCTGATAGGAGATATATACAATGAAAGAAACAATACTAATTGTTGATGATGCAGAGTTTTCTCGAAGTGTCATGAAGCAAGCGTTATATAACGCTGGATTTGATAATATTTTAGAAGCAACAACAGCAGAAGAAACACGCAAAATTTTTGAAAAAACACAACCTGACCTGACTGTGCTTGATATTATGCTTCCTGACAGTTTCGACTTAAAACTTCTTTATGAACTTTTAAATTTAAAAAAAGAAGCAAAAATAGTTATAAACTCTGCTATTAACAAACCAGAAATAACTCGTGAAGCACTTTTAGCAGGTGCAAAAGGCTTTATAACAAAGCCATTTAACGAAGTTGACTTTTTATGTAAAGTTAAAATGGCACTGGAAGATTAAAATATTTTAGGGAACAAATTGACTTAAAGAAAGCCAATTTGTTCCCTAAATTTTTTCTATAATCCAATAAATAAGACCGTAAATACTTGCAGCACCGCAACCGTAAACTATTACGGGACCTGCAAGATTAAACATTTTAGCGCCAGTACCTAAAACAAAACCTTCTGCTTTAAATTCGAGTGCTGGTGACACAACAGAATTTGCAAAACCCGAGATTGGAACGAAACACCCGGCACCGCCAATTTTTGCTAATTTATCAAACACACCGAGTATTGTAAGAATTGCAGTAATTGCAATAAGTGTTATTGAAACAAGTGCTTTAGCCTGGGTAAGCGTCATAGAAGTCATAAGATACAAAGTTCTTAAAACCTGACCAATGCAACTTATTGTCCCACCAAATAAAAATGCATTAATTAAATCTTTTTTTAATGGCGATTTAGGGGTTAACTTTTCTACTAATTTACTATATTGATAATTTCTCATTTTTTTCACCAAATTTAGTTTATGTAAAATTTATGAGCATATTCAAATTTTTAAATAAATTTGAATATGCTCATTTTGTTCTGCGCTAAAATAACAATTTTTATAAAATATAAATTATTATATCACGTCTACCCCAGTTAACGCACTCCTGTTCAGTATCCATATACAAGTCAACTGTCCAGTCTGTACTGTTAACAAAACCACCTGTGTCAGCGGCTATACAATAACCATAAACACGTTTGCCATCTGCAGAAACAATATACATTTCTGTGCCATAAGGAATTTCATTAGGGTCAACCGCTATATAACCTGTTCTTACTTTTTCACCTGTTGAAGTTATACCACCAGGCATACAGTAAGCAGTTGCTTTCGCATTAATCGCTTTTTTATAATTTGTAGGAATGCCGTTTGCACCTATATTAACGTAGGATGGAACTGCAAGGTCACTTATTGGTGTTGAAGATGGTGTTGTTGAAGGTTTTATATTTGCCTTTGTACCAACTTCTATAATCTTATCAACAGGACGTTTTGTAATATTAGAGTCTTTTACAACACGGTCAATAAGAACGTCGCCGATATATGATTCTTTATAAGTGATTTCTCTTACACCGTTCTGACCTTCCTGAGTAACTCTTGTTTTACCCGATGCCAACTCGTCAGTGTAAAGATATTTAGTATTGTATGAAAGTTTTTCAGTAACTGTGTAAACCTTTGTTTTAACTTTTATAACTTCAATTACAATACCATTCATAAGTGGTGTGTTCTCACCAGGATTTGTCTGGTCATCATCACTTATATTAAGGTCAACTTTAGAAATAGCGTCGCCAACTGTTTTACCAGAAACAGTTCTTTCGTAAACTACGCCATCAATTTTAACCTTAATATCGTAAGCACCGTAAACTTCAATTTCCATTCCTTCAGTAAGTGGCTCGTCAAGTGAATAGTTTACTGATGCACCTTCAGGTAAGTTGATTTCTGCCATTTTAATAGCATCACCGACTGTGCCTGAAGCAAATACTGCATAAGTTGTACCTTCGTAATTTGTAATTGATACACTTACGCCTCTGTTTATTTTTATTATTGTTTCGTCTTCTCCAGCTTTAAACCCTGTAAGGTCTAATTTATCACCATAAGCTTCATTGAATAAAATATCGTTTTCTTCAAGTATCGCTTCTGGTTTTGTTTCTCTGGTACGAGTAACAATAACTTTTTCGCCGTCCTTAATCTTAACGTCATAAGATTTAACTGGCTTAGCGAACGCAGTAACTGAAACAAAGAATAACACTACTACCATAAGAAGCGCAAGCTTTCTGTTAGGTAAATGCACTGCCATTTCGCCTTTTTTAAATTTTGTCATGGTATAAATACTCCTTAAACTAACAATTCCCGGAATGATATTTTTAAAGGAATTGTTGTTAATAGATAATCTTGTTTACAATTAAAAATCGAGGTGCCAGACTCAACTTAAAACTATAAGCAAAAATATCTCTTTGCTTTTTTATCCTATGGCAAAATGTATTATAACCATTTTTTTGGTATTGTCAAATAATTTCAAGGCACTAACATTGTATATTTTGCACAAATCAAATGTCTAAAATCGAGCAAATACCCCTATATTCTGTATTTTATTCAACACCTGTCGTATATATTGGTTATTATTTTTGTAAAAAATGCAAAAATTACAATTTGTAACTTTTTGTTTTTTTGCTACCTAATCATAAATATTGTGTATTTTTTTAAAATTTAGTTGACATAAACACAATTTAGGGCGATAATATTAGGTATTACAACATTCAAAGAATACTATAAAGGACTTAATATGAATATTAAAATTCCAGAAAAAATAAATTACATTCTTGAAACATTTTGGCAAAATGGTTTTGAAGCTTATTGTGTCGGTGGTAGCATCCGTGACAGCGTTATGGGTATTCCTACTAATGATTGGGATATCACCACTTCTGCTCTGCCAGAAGAAACAAAAGAACTTTTTAAAGCCGAAAGAATAATAGACACTGGCATAAAGCACGGCACTGTTTCAATTATAATAGACCACGAAGCAGTTGAAGTTACAACTTTCAGAATTGACGGCGAATACTCTGACAACCGCCACCCCGAAAACGTTTCTTTTACAAGAAATCTTAAAGAAGATTTAAAAAGACGTGATTTTACAGTAAACACGTTAGCTTATTCAGAAAAAACAGGTCTTGTTGATTTATGCGGCGGACTTTCTGATATCGAAAACAAAATAATAAGAACTGTTGGTGAACCCGAAAAACGCTTTAATGAAGACGGGCTTCGTATTATGAGAGCGTTACGCTTTGCTTCTACTCTTGGTTTCACTATTGAAGAAGAAACTAAAAAAGCAATTCACAAACAAAAAGAACTCTTAAAAAATATCTCGGTTGAAAGAATTACTGTTGAACTTAATAAATTACTTCTCGGTGATAACGTTTTTAATATATTAACAGAATTCGCTGACGTTTTTGCAATTATAATTCCAGAAATTCTGCCTTGTATCAACTTTAAACAATACGGCAAAAAACACGCCTACGACGTATGGACTCATATCTGCCATACTGTAAAGACTATTCCGCAAGATAAAATTTTAAGACTTACTATGCTTTTACACGATTTAGGAAAAGTGCCTACCCATAAATTAAACGAAAATGGCGACAGCACTTTTAAAAATCAC
Organism: Acutalibacteraceae bacterium; assembly: GCA_045533655.1. GTDB lineage: Bacteria > Bacillota > Clostridia > Oscillospirales > Acutalibacteraceae > DTU089. The sequence goes on along the minus strand of JAZSIE010000002.1, from coordinate 66,366 downwards.
GCTACCATTGGTGCTGAAATGGCAAAAGAAATTTTAACGAGACTTCGCTTTGATAAAAAGACTATTAACCGTGTTTCATTTTTAGTAAGTCACCACGATTTTGAGCCACCTGAAACTAAATTAGAATTAAAAAAGAAAATGAAAGTATTAACCGCCGAAGACGTAAGAACTTTACTCATTATTAAAAAGAGCGACCGTGGGGCACTTTCAGAAAGTTACAGAGACATAAGTAAAGAATCAAAGCAAGTTTTGATATGGCTTGAAGAAATTGAAAAAAATAATGAATGCGTTACAATAAGTCAATTAAAAATCGACGGAAACGATTTAATTAAACTCGGATTTAAAAATGAAGAAATCGGCAAAAAATTAGATTTTCTTTTAGACTCTGTTATCGAAGGAAAAGCTGAGAATACAAGACAATCGCTTTTAGATTTTTTAAGTTGACATTGTTATTATAATAGTATAAAATAATGGTAATTATAATGGTATATTATAGACCAAAAAAAGATGAAAAAAGGTGATAAAATGCGTAATTCATATCCACTTAACTTTGAATGGAAATATTCCCCGAATTTTTCAGAAGAAATGACAAAAGCAAAATTTAACGATAAATCTTTTGAAACAGTAGATATTCCACACGCTAATAAAGAAATTCCTTTTAACTATTTTGATGAAAAATGCTATCAATTTGTAAGTTGCTACCGTAAAAGATTCGATTTACCAAAGAAAGACGGCAAAAAATATATTCTTCATTTTGAAGGTGCGGCTGTTTACTCAAAGGTTTATTTAAATGATGAATTTATTGGCGAATATAAAGGTGCTTACAACCGTTTTTCATTTGATATTACAGACGTTGTAAATAAAAAGAACAACGTTTTAGTAGTTGAATTAGACTCAAGTGAAAGACCTGAAATTCCACCTTTCGGCAACGTTGTTGACTACTTGGTTTACGGCGGTATTTATCGTGAAGTATGGATTGAAGAAGTTTCAGAAATTTACATTAAAGACGTATTCGTGAGAACTTTAAATATCCACCAACCTAAAAAAGTTCTCGATATGGATGTTACTTTCTCCGAAAGTACAGAGGGCACTCTTAAATTCCGTCTTGAAAAAGATGGTGAAACAATCGGTGAAAAAGAATGTAAAGTAAAAGGAACCGTTATCAACGCGAAATGGGCAGTTGAGAACGTTAAACTCTGGGATATTAATAACCCTGAACTTTATAACGTTTACGTTTCATTTAATAACGAAGATGAATATAAAGTCCGCTTTGGTTTCAGAGAAGTTAAATTCAGAAAAGACGGCTTCTACCTTAACGGTAAAAAGATTAAAATCCGTGGTCTTAACCGTCACCAGAGCTACCCTTACGTTGGTTATGCTATGCCAGAAAACGTTCAGAAGGCAGATGCCGACTTACTTAAATATAAATTAGGCGTAAACCTTGTAAGAACTTCGCACTACCCTAACAGCGTTCACTTCCTTAATCGCTGTGACGAAATTGGTCTTTTGGTATTTACAGAAATGCCAAGCTGGCAATTTTTAGGCGAAGGCGAATGGCGTGATATTTGCCTTGATAACGTTAAGAGAATGGTTATCCGTGACAGAAATCACCCGTCAGTAATTCTCTGGGGCGTTCGTGTTAACGAAGGTCTTGACTGTGACGAATTCTACACCGAAACAAATAAAATGGCTCGTTCACTCGATAACACTCGTCAGACAGGTGGCGTAAGAAATATTCCAAGAAGCCATTTACTTGAAGACGTTTACACATATAACGACTTCTCACATTCTGGTGGTGCTATTCACCTTTTACCACCTGAAATTGTTACAGGTTTCAATGCACCTTACCTTGTTACAGAACATAATGGTCACATGTTCCCTACAAAATCATTTGACCGTGAGGCTTTAAGAACCGAACACGCTTTAAGACACACAAGAGTTCTTAACACAGCGTACGGAAACGACAGAATCAGCGGTGCTATTGGCTGGTGTATGGCAGACTACAACACCCACAAAGACTTTGGTAGTGGCGATAAAATCTGCTATCACGGTGTTACAGATATGTTCCGTGTACCAAAATTAGGTGCAGCGGTTTATCGTTCACAACAAGAAAACGAACCATATTTAGAAGTAACTTCTGCTATGGATATCGGTGAGCATCCAGGCGGTGTTATTGGTAAAGTTTATATTTATTCTAACTGTGACTATGTTAAACTTTACAAAAATGGTAAATATACAAGTACAGTTTACCCAAGTGAGTCACCATTTAAAAACCTTCCACACCCACCGGTTATTGCGGCAGACTTTATTGGTGATGCCTTAACAGAAGTTGATAATTTAGACGAAACAACTGCATCTATTTTAAAACCTGCACTTGTTGCGGCTCAGATGGAGCAATTCAAAATGCCACCACACAACTTCTTACTCGCTGGTGCGGCTATGGTTACAGGCAGACTTTCTTTTAACAGAATGTTTGACCTTGTTACAAAGTACATTGGCGGTTGGGGTGAAGAACAAATCACTTACCGCTTTGAAGGTTACAAAGACGGCGAATGTGTTGCTACCGTTATAAGAACTGCGGTTGAATCTCTCAACTTAGAAGTTAACGCAGATTCTTACACATTAAAACAAGGCGACACTTACGATGCTACAAGAATTGAAATTGTCGCAAAAGACCAGAATGGTAACAGAGTACCTTTCGCTGACAGTACAGTTAAAGTTACCGTTGACGGCCCTGCTTCCGTTATTGGCCCTACTGAATTCCCACTTATTGGTGGCGACAGAGCATTTTGGGTAAGAACAAATGGTAAAAAAGGTAAAATTAAAATTACAATAAACGCTTCAGGAATTGAAGAAAAAACAATCGAATTAGTTTCTGAATAATTATTAAATTAAAACAAGAATAGGAATGAAAAACATAATGGAAAAAAAGCCATATTATATTACAACTGCAATTGCTTACACATCAAGAAAACCGCATATAGGTAACTCTTACGAAATCGTATTAGCCGATGCTCTTGCGAGATTTAAGCGAATGCAGGGTTATGATGTATTTTTCCAGACTGGTACTGACGAACATGGTCAGAAAATTGAAGAATATGCTGCAGAAGCAGGCATTTCTCCAAAAGAATACGTTGACAAAGTTGCTGGTGAAATTAAAGACGTTTGCGACTGTCTTAACACAACTTACGATAAATTCATTCGTACAACTGACTCGGACCACGAAAAATCAGTACAGAAAATCTTTGAAAAACTTTATAATCAAGGCGATATTTACAAAAGCGAATATGAAGGCTGGTACTGTGTACCTTGCGAAAGTTTCTTTACAGAAACACAGTTGGTTGACGGCAAATGTCCTGACTGTGGCAGAGAAGTAAGAAAAGAAAAAGAAGAAACTTACTTCTTCAAATTAAGTAAATATCAGAAGCAATTAGAAGAATACATTGAACAAAACCCTGACTTCATTTACCCTGAAAGTCGTAAAAAAGAAATGATTAACAACTTCATAAAACCTGGTCTTCAAGATTTATGTGTATCAAGAAGTTCTTTTAAATGGGGCGTACCTGTAAGCTTTGATAATAAACACGTTATTTACGTTTGGATAGATGCACTTTCAAACTATATTACAGGTCTCGGTTATAATACAGAAGAATATACAGAAATGTATAAAAAATACTGGCCGGCAGACGTTCACATTATTGGTAAAGATATCTTGCGTTTCCACACAATTTACTGGCCAATTATGCTTATGGCATTAGGCGAGCCACTTCCAAAACAAGTTTTTGGTCACCCTTGGCTTCTCTCTGGTGAAGATAAGATGTCAAAATCCCGTGGCAACGTAATTTATGCTGATGACCTTTGTGAGCGTTTCGGCGTTGACGCAGTTCGTTATTACCTTCTTTCAGAAATGCCACACGCACAAGATGGCTCTATAACTTACAGCACAATTATTGAACGCTTTAATTCAGACCTTGCAAATACTTTAGGTAACCTTGTTAACCGTACAATTGCTATGAATAACAAGTATTTTGACGGTGTAATTCAAGAACCTTCTTGCGAAGATGAATTAGATAAAGAATTAAAAGAAATGGCTCTTGCTACTCTCCCTGAAGTTACAAAACTTCTTGACACTTACAAAATAAGCGATGCTATTTCAAAAATATTCGAGTTCGCAAAACGTTGTAACAAATATATCGACGAAACAATGCCTTGGGCACTTGCTAAAGATGAAGACAAAAAAACTCGTCTTGGCACAGTTCTTTATAATTTACTTGAAAGTATCCGCTTTATTGCAGTTCTTTTAAAACCATTTATGCCAACTACAAGTGACTCAATTCTCTCACAAATCAATTGTGATATTGATTGCCTTAAATCACTCGAAAGTTTTGGTAAATTAGAAGCGGGCAAAAAAGTTGGCGAAGCAACACCACTCTTCAACCGTCTCGATATGGAAAAAACGTTAGCAGAAATTGAAGCATCTCTTCCACAAGTTGAAGAAGTTGAAGAAAAGACAATTATCGGTCTTAAAGAAATTGAATTTGACGATTTCGCTAAAGTTGAACTTCGTGTTGCAAAAGTTATTGACTGTGAACCAATTAAAAAGGCTAAAAAACTTTTAAAACTCACACTCGATGACGGCACAAAAGAACCAAGAACAGTAGCATCTGGTATTGCACAGTGGTATAAGCCAGAAGATCTTATTGGCAAGAGTGTTGTTATTGTTGCAAACTTAAAACCAAGAACACTTTGCGGTGTTGAAAGTAAAGGTATGGTTTTAGCGGGTGAAATTACCGAAGATGATATTAAAGTTCTCTTTGTTGACGGTATGCCTGCTGGTACTATGTTAGGTTAATTTATGGACTTCATTTTTGATACTCACGCTCATTATAACGATAAAGCATTTAATGAAGACAGAACTAAATTGCTCGACTCATTCACTGAGTCGGGCATTTTGGGTGTAATAAATTGCGGTACAGATATTGAGGAATCTAAAAACTCAATTGCACTTTCTAAAGAATATGATTTTATGTATTGTGCAGTAGGTTTTCATCCCGAAGAAATACACAAAGCGAATGAAAATTATCTCAATGAAATAAAAGAACTTTCAAAACATAAAAAGTGTGTTGCAATTGGTGAAATTGGCCTTGATTATTACTGGGTAAAAGACAACAAAGAAGAACAAAAAAGAATTTTTACAGAACAGGTTATATTAGCAAACGAGTTGAATTTACCTGTAATCATTCATTCACGTGATGCTCATAACGACACTTTAGAAATTCTGAAAAAATACAAACCAAAGGGCGTTCTTCACTGCTTCTCTGGTAGTGTTGAAGTTATGAAAGAAGTTCTGAAACTCGGAATGTATATAGGTCTTGGTGGTGCAGTTACTTTTAAAAATGCCCGTGTACCTTTAGAAGTTGCAAAAGAATTGCCACTTGAAAGACTCCTTTTAGAAACCGACTGCCCATATATGAGCCCCGTGCCTATGAGGGGTAAAAGAAACCAGAGCACTTATATATCTTTCGTAGCAGAAAAAATAGCAGAAGTGAAAAATCTTACAAAAGAAGAAGTTCTCGCAACTGCTAATAACAATGCTTTTAAATTATTCAATATAGACGCTAACTTATAATCTCTTTCAAGGCTTCTTTTACGTCTTCTTTATCTACAATTTTTAAAAATCCGTAGTAACCATACGTCTCGTCAATTTTTTCTAAAAACCAATTCTCTGCGCCGTAGTTTATAATTACTACGGTGCATTTTTTATGTATCCCCGAAAACTCCAGAAACTCTCTTAAATTTTCAATTCTTCTGAAAACTTCTTCATCTTCTTTGAATACGGGTATAATTAAATTAAACTTCTCTTCTTTAAAACTTATAAATTTAAAAATTATAAATCTTAAAATACTCAATATTCCTACTATTGCAAAAATGAGCATTGCCACTTCTGCCACCATAAAAGCACCCCCTATATTTCCATATTATTCAAACAAGATAATTTGGTGATTTTATATTGAAAAACAAGTGTTTTTATGATAAAATGAATGTGTATTTATTAAAACTTCTTTCGGAGGGTATTATGGAAAGATTATTGACAAGATGGGGTAAAACTTTAGATAAAAATTGCCCACTTAACGATTATCCAAGACCACAGTTCAAACGTGACAGTTTCATTTGCTTAAATGGTGTGTGGAATTACGCTATTTACGGCGAAAACAAGAAATTCAGCGGTTTCCAGGGTGAAATTGTTGTTCCTTTCAGCCCAGAAGCAATTTTAAGTGGTGTTGAAAAATGGGTAATGCCTACTGACACTCTCTATTACCAGAAATTCTTCAACTTCACAAAAACAAAATCAAAGGTGCTTTTACACTTTGGCGCAGTTGATTATAAATGCACAGTTACCTTAAACGGCACTGTTATTGGTGAACATACTGGTGGTTATCTTCCATTTACATTTGACGTTACTGCAGCTATTTTAAATGGCGAAAATGATTTAAGGGTTACAGTAACTGACCCTACTGACACAGGCAGTCAGGCTCGCGGTAAACAGACCTTTAACCGTGGTGGAATCTGGTACACTCCACAATCTGGTATATGGCAGACTGTTTGGCTTGAAGAAGTTTCTTACGACTACATTACAAATATTAAACTCACTCCAGATATTGATAACGACGAATTACACATTGAGGTTTCTTACTCAGGCGAGGTAATGCCAGAAGTTGGCGTTATGGTTATGGATAAAGACCAGATAAAAGCGGGTGCAAAGCTTACCGATGGTAAGGGCACAATTAAACTTTCAGACTATGAACTCTGGTCACCTGAAAATCCTTACCTTTACGATATTAAATTTGCCGCTGGTGAAGACAGAATTGACAGTTACTTTGCTATGAGAAAATTCAGCACTGGCGTTGACGCTGACGGCACACCAAGATTTATGCTTAACAATAAGCCGTATTTCTTCAATGGTCTTCTTGACCAGGGCTATTGGTCAGATGGTCTTTACACTGCACCATCTGATGAAGCATTGATTTATGACATTCAGACAATGAAAGATTTAGGCTTCAACACGTTAAGAAAGCACATTAAAATCGAACCACTTCGTTGGTATTACCACTGCGACAGACTCGGTATGATTGTTTGGCAGGATATGATTAACGGCGGCGGAAAATATAACTTCCTTGCTATTGGTACATTACCATTCTTAGGTATGCTCTTCAACAATAAAAAAGTTGGTAGAGTGCCTGATGGTAAAAAGAATAATTTATTCTATGCAAGAACAGATGAAAAAGGCAAAGAAGAATATTATAAAGATTCAGAAGATATGATTAATCTTCTTTACAACGTTCCTTCTCTCGCTCTCTGGACTCCATTCAACGAAGCATGGGGACAGTTTGACTCAGTTAAAGCTTGTGAATTCTATAGAGAAAAAGACCCGACAAGGCTCATTGACCACGCAAGTGGTTGGGTTGACCACGGCGCTGGTGACGTAAACAGCTTCCACATTTACTTTACACCATTTATGTTCCCTAAATTCAATAAAGAAGACAGACGACCAATTGGTCTTACAGAATTTGGTGGCTATTCAATGAGATTCAGAGGTCACACCTACAACAAAGAAAAATTCTTTGGTTACAGAAAATATTACACTCAAGAAAAATTTGACGCTGCAATAAAACACCTTTACGAAGACAGAATTTATAAATGTATGAAAGAAAAAGGTCTTTCTGCAACAATTTATACTGAAGTAAGTGACGTAGAAGATGAATTAAACGGACTTCTCACTTACGACCGTGAGGTTATAAAAGTTTCACCTGAAATGATGAAAGCGGCAAACGAGAAGTTAAAACTTTAAGTTTTAACTTTCGCTTGCAGTTGTTAGCATTATAAAAAACAAACTCTATCATTTAAAGTTTTTTGTAAACTTAAATGATAGAGTTATTTTTTAACTTTCTTATGCCTGATTACTGTTTAATGCATTATCAATTGCTTTTAATAGTGAATCTTCGTGAGTTGAAGGTAAATCGCAGTTATAATGCCATATCATCACACCGCCGAAGCCATTATTTATGGCATACTCTGTTTTCTGTTCTATAACTTCCGGTGTATTGAACCAAAAATCCTTATCAGTATCATTGCAGTGATACCAACCGTTTTCATCTATTTTTTCATAGTAACCATTATAACCATACCAGTAGCCTGACATATCGGTAGGTCTTGAGTAAAAAGGAAGACCTACATTTACTTTTTCTTGTGGTATTCCGTGAAGCCCGACTGTATTAACAAGCTTAACAGTTTCTTCGTAAGTTGCGTGCTTACCTTCTTCATCGTTAAAGTCATAAACCATAAGTTCAAAAGTATCAACCGCTTCTATAGCAGATAAACTGAATTTTATATTCCAGTCACTACAAGCAACACCCAACGTATATTCCCCTAACTTTTCATTAAGAGAAACTAAAAATTTGTTATATTCTTTCCACGCATTTTTTGAAAGTGGGTATTCATAATCAAAATGAACACCATCAAAGTTATATTCATCTAAAACTTTAATAATATTATCTTCCAGAACACCACTTGTAAACGCCTTGTTGTATTCGTTACTTTGTGCTTCCATCTGTTCTTCCCACACATCTGACTCTGAATGCCATTCAGGCCCTAAAAGGTTCAGTGTTATGTTGACATCTCTTTCACCTATTGCATTTCTGATGTTTTTCAGCGCTGTTTCTAATTTATCTTTTTCATAAACAACATTACCATTATTATCAAAAGAAGCACATTCAAAAAGAATAACATCTGTAACGATATCAAAATCTTCACTATAAAGACTGTTTTCTTCCTGAATATAGTCACCCCTTATGTAAGTTGTAACTTTAAAGTTTTCTACTTGTTTTTCTTTACTACCTATATCAAAACCTAAAAATGATGTTACTATAGTTGCAAGTGAAGTAAAAAAAGCAACAACGCTCATAAAAAATGCAGACATAAAAATTTCTCCTTTGTTTTTACTATATCTATATTTACAAAAACACGGGCATTTGTCAAGTTTATTTGAAAAAATGTTGTGTTTATGATATACTCAATTTCAGGAGATGATATTATGAAAGAACACAAATTAAACTGGAGATTTTGGTTTATTGTCATTTTGTTTGGTGGAATTCAACCTTTAGGGTATAAAGCTGTATATATGCTATATACCAACCAAATTTTTGACGAAAACAACCAACCACTTAGCAAAGGATTTTCACTTTTTTTATGCATCGCTATTAGCTTGGTTCTTTTTACTTATCTTCTAACAGTTATAAATCTGCTTAGAATATTTGTAAAAAATAAAGGTTCCGCTTTTTCGCTTACTGAAAAAGGCATTGAAAATAGTTTTGTTATTATCAATCTTTTTGCAATTCTTTTAGCAATCCCTATAAAATGCATTCCCTGGAATTCTATTAAAACTCTTATCAAAACAGATGATTGCATCTTAATAAGACTTAAACTCAAACATTGCAAGACTTCTTTTTTAGGAAAAATTATATTATTTATTTTAGGTTATTCTTTTTGTAAGGGATTTGTTAAACCTTATATCGAATACAACGATATTGAACCATATATCAACAAATTTTCAAAAGATATTAAAATAATTAAAGACGATGACAATTCTGATTTGGAGATGAACAACAAATGAACATCTTAATTATTAACGGCAGTCCTAAGGGGCAGAACAGCATTACTTTGCAAACAACAAATTACTTAAAAATTTTACACCCCGAGCACGAGTTTTCTGTGCTTGATGCAGGGCAAAAAATAAAGGTTTTAGAAAAAGATTTCAGTAAAGCAATTGAAGAAGTAAAAAAGGCGGATTTACTTGTTTTTTCTTACCCTGTTTATACATTTATTGCACCTTGTCAGCTTCACAGATTTATTGAGCTTTTAAAGGATGCAAAATTAGATTTAAGCGAAAAATTTGCTACACAATTTACTACCTCAAAGCATTTTTATGACACAACTGCACATCGTTACATAAAAGACAACTGCTTTGATTTAGGACTTAAATATATTAACGGACTTTCTGCAGATATGGATGACTTATCTACTGAAAAAGGTCAGAAGCAGGCAGAAGAATTCTTCGACTACGTTATGTTCAATATCCAGAATAACATTTATGAAAAAGAAATTAAAATAACTTCTCGTGCTACACTCACAAATACAGAAGTAATTGAATGTGCAGACGAAAAGCAAGGCGATGTTGTTATTGTTACAGACTGTGACGAAAATGACGAAGCGCTAAAAAATATGATTGCACGTTTCAGAGCAAAATGCACTAAAAAGACAAGAATTGTAAATATTAAAGATTATCCATTCAAGAGTGGTTGCCTTGGTTGCTTTAACTGTGCAGTTTCAGGCAAATGTATTTACAAAGATAATTTCGATGAATTTTTAAGAAATGATATTCAGAAAGCAGAAGCAATTGTTTATGCTTTTACAATCAAAGACCACTCAATGGGTGCACGTTTTAAAATGTATGATGACAGACAATTCTGTAATGGTCACAGAACTGTTACTATAGGTATGCCAATAGGCTACATTGTAAACGGTCATTTAAGTGTTGAAGAAAACTTAAGAACAATTATTGAAGCAAGAGCAGAGGTCGGTCACAACTTCCTTTGTGGCGTTGCTTCAAACGAAGAAGATGCAAACGAAAGCATTGATAAATTAGCAAAGAAATTAGACTACGCTTTAGAAAAGAAAATTCTTTTACCACAGAATTTCTATGGCATTGGTGGTATGAAGGTATTCAGAGATTTAATCTGGATTATGCAGGGTATGATGAAAGCAGACCACAAATTCTATAAATCTCATAACCAGTATGACTTCCCGCAAAAACAATGGAAGCGTATGCTTTTAATGTATTTAGTTGGTGGTATGCTTTCTTCAGAAAAAATGAAATCTAAAATGGGTGACAAAATGAATGAAGGTATGTTAATGCCGTACCAGAAAGCACTTGAGAATGCAAAGAAAAGAATGAATAAATAATTTTTGGGACTGATTAAAATGTTAAAACATTCTAATCAGTCCCTTTGTTTTATTCTGTTGTTTCTTCCTTTACTTCTACAATCTCTGGGGCAGTTATATATGTAGGTTGCTCTAAAACCAAATCATTATTGTTGATTTCGTTTTCATAACTTTTGTAAAGCCATAAGCCCATAAATAAATATGACAAACTACTAATAGCACCACCAAAGCCTATAGTTATAACTGTCATAACTATTTCGTTTGTTAAGCCGAATTTAAGATAATCCGTAACATTTTCTATTAAATCAAAAAAAGACATTAATACATTTAGTACGTACGGAACGAACCACAAGCCCTTAGTTGTACTTATATAACCTTTAAATTTCGGTAAGCAATTAGTCATAAACAACCAAACAATAACCACTAAAGAAATTACGTTTAAAAATATATTTACGCTGAATCCTGACACCAAAACTATACATCTTGCTATGTAAAACACTAACCACAGCGATGTAATCACAACAAACGATGCATTCTTTTTACGAACAAATAGTGCTATAGAAAGTGCTAAAGAAATGAGACTGTCAACAGCTAAAACTATCAATCCTCGTAGCATAACCTGACTCGTTAAATCTGAACCTGTAATTATATTCATTGAGATTATGCTTGGCAGGGCAGTTAAAGCAGGAATAAAGAAAAATAATCCCGCAAGAATCGCAAACTTTTTCGACTTATCTTTTTTCATAATAATTCACCCTTTTTAGTATTTTCTCCCAATCAGACTTTTGTCTGCAACTTAATAATACCACAGATCTTTCTTATTTGCAACAAAAACAACGGTAAGACTATTCTTACCGCTGTTTTTGTTTGTATTGGCATTTTTATTTCAAGACGTTACATACTGAACAACCATAAATTTCAGCATATAACACCATTATTTTTATATCGCATCTATATATCTGCAAGCGGCAAGTGCTGCTGAAGCACCGTCTGCAGTTGCAGTTGTAATCTGACGGATATTCTTTTTACGGCAGTCACCTGCAACGTAAATACCTTCTGTTTTTGTAATGCACGCTTCGTCAGAATCAAAGTAGCCGTTACTATCAAGTGTAGCCATATCGCTGAAATCGCTATTTGATGGCTCAAGACCAATAGCAACAAAAAGACCATTTAACGCTACTTCTTTTTCGCCATTTGTTGTGTGCTTTAACGTAACGCCTGTTAATTCGTCGTCACCTTTTAAGTTACTTACAACAACGTCTGTCATAAATTCAACGTTAGACTTTGCTTCAAGAATTTCAACAAGTTTCTTTTCACCTGTCATATATGAAAGGTTCTGGAAAACGTAAACCTTTTCACAAATATCTGAAAGAAGAACTGCTTCTTGTAAAGCAGAGTTACCGCCACCTACAACGCCGACTGTCTGACCGTTGTAAAATGCACCGTCACAAACTGCACAGTAAGAAATACCCTTACCAGTAAGTTCGTTTTCTCTTTCTAAGCCTAATTGTCTGTGTTTAACACCAACAGCAATTATAACTGCTTTCGCTTCATATTTTTTATCGCCCGCAAAAACTAATTTTCTGTTTCCTTCATTTATAATACCGGTAACTTTTTCCATTTCAACTTCAGCACCCATAGCTAAAACCTGGTCAAGAAGTTTATCTGCAAATTCGTTACCAGTCATTTCCGGAATACCAGGGTAATTTTCAATTTTAGGTGAAAACGTTACCTGACCACCGAACGTGCTTTTTTCAATAACAAGAACGCTTTTACCCGCTCTTAATGCATAAAGTGCCGCAGTAAGTCCCGCAGGACCTGCACCGATTATGATAATATCTTTCATTATAAAATCACCTTTAAAATATCGGTGTCTGGAACTTAAAAAATTCCAGACACCCGTTAAAAATTTATGGGTTTTTTATTAATTACATATTTTCAATAAACTCTTTAACTGCTGGTAAATCAGAAATAACAGTTGCTTCATCACCATTGTAAATTACGAGTGATGGGGCTTGTTTTAAGCCGAGTTTTTTAGCAACTTCAACGTTATCTTCTACAAAGAGTTTTTCATAAGAAATACCCTTTTGGTCAAGAAGTTGAGCAGCAATTTTACATTTAGGGCAAGTTTTTGTTGCGAAAAGTGTAAACGTTGCATCTGCTACTGCTACCTGAGTTTTTGTTTCTGCTTCCGGGCAACAGTGAGCGTGGTCAACTGTTCTTTCTGCTTTTTCGTAGCTTGAGTGAATAATATCGTAAACTCTTCTGTCTTTGAACTCTTGTGCTTTACCATCATTAAAGTTCTGAACAGGACGATAGTAACCAGTAATACGGCTATAAACTTCTGTTGCTTCACCACAATCTGGGCAAGTGTAAACCTCACCTTGAATGTAACCGTGGTTACAGCATACTGTATATGTTGGTGAAATTGAGTAGTAAGGAAGTCTGTAGTTATCTGCAATTTTCTTAACAAGATTTGCAGCAGCTTTCCAGTCAGGAAGTTTTTCACCTAAGAATGCATGGAATACTGTACCTGATGTGTAAAGTGTATGAAGTTCATCTTGTGCATCAAGTGCTTCGAAAATATCTGCTGTGTAACCAACAGGTAAGTGTGAAGAGTTTGTGTAGTAAGGTGTACCATTTTCGTTTGCAGTAATAATTGCAGGATATTTTTCTTTATCGTGCTTTGCAAAACGATATGTTGTACTTTCTGCCGGTGTAGCTTCTAAGTTGTAAAGGTCACCATATTCTTCTTGATAGTCAGAAAGTCTTTCTCTCATGTGATTGAGAACGTCTTTAGCAAACTCTTGTGTTTCTTTATGAGTCATATCTTTACGGAGCCATTTAGCGTTAAGACCAACTTCATTCATACCAATAAGACCAATTGTTGAGAAGTGGTTTGTAAATGTACCAAGGTAACGCTTTGTATATGGGTAAAGACCTTCATCAAGAAGTTTTGTAATAATGCCTCTCTTAACTTTAAGTGAACGAGCAGAAATATCCATAAGTTTATCTAATCTCTTATAGAAATCTTCAACGTTTTCAGCAAGATATGCACTTCTTGGTAAGTTAATTGTAACAACACCAATAGAACCTGTGCTTTCACCACTACCGAAGAAACCACCGCTCTTTTTACGAAGTTCACGAAGGTCAAGTCGAAGTCTGCAGCACATTGAACGAACGTCGCTTGGTTCCATATCTGAGTTAACGTAGTTTGAGAAATATGGTGTACCATATTTTGCAGTCATTTCAAAGAGAAGTTTGTTATTCTCTGTTTCTGACCAGTCAAAGTCACGAGTAATTGAGTATGTTGGAATTGGATATTGGAAGCCACGACCGTGAGCATCGCCTTCAATCATTATTTCAATGAATGCTTTGTTAACCATATCCATTTCTTTTTTACAATCACCATAGGTGAAATCCATCTCTTTACCACCTACAATAGCAGGCATATCTTTAAGGTCAGCAGGAACAGTCCAGTCTAAAGTGATGTTTGAGAATGGAGCCTGTGTACCCCAACGAGATGGTGTATTTACACCGAAAATGAATGATTCAATACATTTTTTAACGCCTTTGTAATCAAGGTTATCTACTTTTACAAATGGAGCTAAGTAAGTATCAAATGATGAGAAAGCCTCAGCACCTGCCCACTCGTTCTGCATAATGCCTAAGAAATTAACCATCTGGTTGCAGAGAGTTGCAAGGTGACTTGCCGGTGCTGATGTAATTTTGCCAGGAACAGCGCCTAAGCCTTCTTTAATAAGTTGTTTAAGTGACCAAACAGCACAGTAACCTGTAAGCATTGAAAGGTCGTGAATGTGAACGTCGCCTGAACGATGAGCGTTAGCGATTTCTTCATCATAAATTTCTGAAAGCCAGTAGTTAGCAGTAATAGCACCTGAGTTTGAAAGAATAAGACCACCAACAGAGTAAGTAACTGTTGAGTTTTCTTTAACACGCCAGTCTGTAACTTTAACGTAGCTGTCAACCAAATCTTTATAGTCAAGGATTGTTGATTTCATATTACGGATTTTTTCACGTTGTTTTCTGTAAAGGATATAAGCCTTTGCAACGTCTGCGTAACCAGCCTGAACAAGAACTGATTCAACGCTATCCTGAACGTCTTCAACAGCAACAAGATTGTTACTGATTTTTGGTTCAAAGTTTGCTGTAACTTTTAAAGCAAGAAAATCAATGATATTATCATTGTATTGTTTTTCACATGCTTCAAATGCTTTTTTAATTGCGTCTGCGATTTTGATTATATCAAAACCTGAAACTTTGCCATCTCTTTTGATAACCTGATACATTATTTCTTTCTCCTTAAAATTATATTTCTTTTCGTTTTTCGTTAGCATATAGGATAATAACAGATATATTTCGTGTTGTCAATAGAAAAATCACAATATATTGTGGTTAAAATCAACTTTTTTTAGGTCAAAATCACAAGATATTGATTTTTATATGCAATATGCACATATATTACAGTTTTCTTTTGGTCATTTTACGACAAATTTCGCAAAATCTGATTTTTATAGAAAAAAGTTGAACACAATATCTTGTGTTCAACCTTCTAATTTCTCTATTACATTCACAATATCGTCATATATAACGATATCGGCTTTTTTATCAAAATCGGTCTTATTCTTATTAATAAGTGCTATTTTTCCACCCTTAAAATAAGAAACAAACGAAGCCGCAGGGTAAACCGCAAGCGACGTCCCTATTATAATAAGAAGCTCTGCTTCTCTTATTGCATCGATTGCTCCCTCAACTGTTTTCTGGTTCAAACCTTCTTCATAAAGAACAACGTCAGGTTTTACAATACCACCACATTTTTTACAATGAGGAACACCATCACACTCTAAAATATACTTCTCATCATAAAACTCTTTACAACAAATACAATAGTTTCTTTTTACACTGCCATGTATCTCAAAAACATTGGTACTTCCAGCTAACGTATGTAAGGAATCAATATTTTGTGTAACTACACTCACTCTTTTATATTGCTTTTCAAGATTTGCAAAATAAATATGAGCTTTATTGGGCTTTGCATTTTCATAAATCATTTTTGATTTATAAAAATCATAAAATAATTTTGTATTGTTAACAAAGAATGTGTGAGAAATCATCTCTTCAGGTGAATATTCATAATCACCCTTTTCATTATATAAGCCGTCTGCACTTCTGAAATCAGGTATCCCCGACGGGCAACTTATACCCGCACCAGTAAACACACAAATTTTATTAGCCTTTTCAATTTCTCTTTTTAATTCTAAAATTCTCTCCAACTTAATTTCCCCTATACAATATTATAAACCGCGAATTTCTGCCGTTGGTATATATTCTTTAATTGCTTCTAACATTTTCTGCATTTCTTCCTTAGAAACACCTTCTACGTTACAATCAATAAGATTACCCGAATCAACAAAATTCTGAAGATAATACTTTTTTGTGCCTTTTATCCACTCGCCTATTTTCTTTATATCTTCTATTGTATGAAAATTCTTTGTTATTGTTGTACGGAATTCGAAATCTACGTTTGAATTCATAAGAATTTCTACGCTTTGTTCCATTAAAGATATATCGAATTTATTAATTCCTATTGTTTCATTGTAGCGTTCTTTTGAATTTTTAATATCCATAGCTACATAATCACAAAGACCTTTATCAATAATACTCTTTAATTTATCTGGAAAACTTCCGTTTGTGTCGAGTTTTATTGAATAACCCAAATCTTTTATTTTTTGCATAAATTCTTCAATATCGCCCTGCAATAATGGTTCACCACCACTGATTGCAATACCATCTAATATCCCTTGACGTTTTTCTAAATGGTTAAAAACTTCACTTTCAGAAATAATTTCTGTATCCAATTTAGTAACTAATCCAGCATTGTGACAAAACGGACAACGATAATTACACCCACCCGTAAATACTGTACAGGCAGTTTTACCAGGATAGTCAAGAAGAGTCAACTTCTGAAAACCTTTAATTAGCAAATCAACTCCACCTTTTCGTTTATTTTTTTAAAATTTTATGTTAATTATATATTTTTTTAAGGGTTTAGTCAACCAAAACACACCCTTTTACAACAAAAATGCCATATTTAGTGAAAAATTTATGCAATATACTTTATTTTGTATCTTTACATTTAGAAAAAAGTGTGTTATAATGCAGTAGTAAAAAAATAACATTTTGGAGGAATTTGTTATGAAAACCCGTAAAATTCTTGCTATCGTCATGGCAATAGTATGTCTTGCCCTTTCTATGACAGTGGTAGCATCTGCAGAAGAAACTGAGAGACCAACTTCTGTTTACACAGTTTATACTCAACCAACAAAATCGGAATACACTGATGCTGAATGCTTTGATGCAACCGGACTTATTATAAGTGATGGTTCAACAAATGTTTCTTATGACACAGATTATCAGTACTTCACATTCACAACAGAAAAGGATGAAAACCTTACTGTTTACATGACAGAAATCGAAATATTCTACAAAGGTGAATCTTGTGGTTTTGTTCCAGTTACTGTTTCTCACGCTGGTGGCGAAATTGTTCCTGTAAACAACCACCACCACGGTCAGATTTGCTCAGCTTGTGGAGTTATTTGTAAAAATGAAAGCCATGACGTTCCTTACTGGGTTCCTAATGGCGATGCAACTCTTGTAAGAAGCGAAACAGAAACAGGTACTTGCTTAGTTTGTGGCGACACAGTCAGCCAATACATTCCTGGCACAGCTACTTATGCAACAATTTTTGCTAATATCGACATTCTTGTAACTATTTTAGCTCTCGTTACAACTATTGTTGAAGGCTTCGCTTTAAT
Source organism: Acutalibacteraceae bacterium (assembly GCA_045533655.1). Lineage (GTDB taxonomy): Bacteria > Bacillota > Clostridia > Oscillospirales > Acutalibacteraceae > DTU089. The sequence goes on along the minus strand of JAZSIE010000002.1, from coordinate 48,532 downwards.
CTAATTGCGGAGGGTAATTGAATGAAAACTAAAAGATTTTTAGCTACAGTTCTTTCTGTGCTTATGCTTCTTTCAGTATTTTCAGTAATCGCTTTTGCTGCAGACGAAACAACACCAGATGATAAATATACTTTTGAATTATCATCTGGACCATATAAAACTGAGTATTACGATTACGAAAAATTTGATCCTGAAGGAATTTCTATTACAATAAAAGATTCAACAGGTTCTGTTTTAGAAGTTGTTTATTATTCAAGCAGTATTTCATATCGTTTCACATTCTCACCAAAAGCTTCTAACATCCTTTCTGTTGACGTTAAAGAAGTAAGTGTTACGCTTGATGGTCAGTTTGTTGCTAACATTCCAGTTACTGTTAACCACAGACTTGAAGAAAACTCAAGTCTTGGTAGTACAAAGCATGGCACAAAATGCTTTGGTTGTGGTTATGTTGTTCCTGACTCAATGGAAGATCACATCTGGAAATATTCAGATGATGAAGAATGGGAAAGAAATAATGATTCTACATTCACAAGAGATGAAACAGAATCTAATTTCTGTACTAAATGTAATTATGAAATCAAAAGAGATATCGACGGTTCTGCAGGTTACGATATTGAATTTGAAGAATATCAATTCCTTCGTGATTTAATGTCTATTATCGAAATTCTCTTAGACCTTATTTACGGTTCTATAAGAAGATAAAATTAAAAAAAAGCACCACTTAGTCAAATCTGAGTGGTGCTTTTAATTTTGTGACAAAAAAGATATTAGCAAAAACTAACACCTTTTTTGTCACATTTATTATTTATTTCATTGCTTTTCTTATTCCTTCGGTAACAATTCCATATTCTTTTTCAAGCTCTATATAAAGCTTCTGTGCTTCGAGCATATTCTCACTTCTCAACGCTTCTACAAGCGGTGTAATAATTTTATAAAGTGGTTTCATACTCAAATTACCAAAGTTGCCCTTTAAAGTGTGTGCTACTTTGAAAGCGTTTATTATGTCACCATCGGTCAATGCCTTTTGTAATGGTGCAATAACATTCATTGTCGCAATTTCTTCAAGGAATTTTTCAAACAATTCAGTTGAACCAGAAAAACGTTCTTCTGCTTCAGCGTAGTCAATTTCCACCGACTCTAAAATTTCTCTATCCATAATACTTTTTCTCATCCCTACTCAAGTCAAAAGTGATTGTATTAAACCAAATACGGCTTAATACAATCATTTTGCAGTCAAATTAATCTTTTGACATATTTTGATATTCTTTAACCATTTTTCTGAAGCGCTCGTTGTAATCAATAACATTTTTAACACGACGAGCAATAACTTCAGCAACAAATGGCTTTGTAATATAGTCATTAACGCCCATCTGGAGCATATCGACCTGAAGTCCTTCATCATTTTCACTTGATATAACAATTACCGGAATATCTACGGTATCCTCATCAGAATTCTTGTGTGTTAAGAATTCTTTACCATCCATAATAGGCATAACCATATCAAGTAGAACAACTGCAACTTCATTTTTATATTCTCTTAAAAGATTAAGTCCTTCTAAACCATTCTTTGCAAGCATAACTTCATAGCTATTAGCAAAAATATCTTTGATAATTCTGCTACTAAGCTCTGAATCATCAACAACAAGAAGTTTTTTAGGCTTATCTTTATTGCCGCTATTCATAACCTTTTTGAGCTTTCTGAGTTCTGTTTCAACTTCTTTCTGAACAGTAATATCAGTAAGATTTGCAACAAAAATAGATTTTTCTTCGCCAACTTTACCAATATACTGAAGTTTCTTTGAAACCCAGAGAGCATTACCTTGTTGTACACGACGTTTATATTGACACTCTGTAATTTCATCGTTTTTAATTGCATTAGCGAATGCCTCAAGAACGTCATTTTTGTACTCATAGAAGATGTAATCCATAGGATTACCTTCAGAAACACCATCGGCACCAAACAACTCTTTGTATGCATTATTGGTTCTTAAATATGTAAACTTGTTGCCATCAAATTCACAAATTGCACTTGGTTGAGCAGAATTTGAGAAAAGAATCTCCATTTCAGGAGCAGATGACCACAACTTATCCATTGTAAGAGCACCTGTTAAATCAACGTTTTTGGTGACAGTCTTTTCTTTATTTTCTCTCACAAGTTTTTCATATTCATCAATAGGCATTGGTCTTGCAAAGTAGAACCCTTGCACGTATTCACAACCAACACTACCGAGGAAGTTAACTTGTTCTGCTTTTTCAACACCTTCTGCAACAGCAGGCATACCGAGCCATTTTGCCATACGCACAACAGAAGCAATAATATTTTCACTTCTGCCATCATTAGCACCGGTACTATCGAAGAAACGCATATCAATTTTAAGAACGTCAACTTCAATTTCTTTAAGAACACTGAGTGATGAATACCCGCTTCCAAAGTCATCCATCATAACAGTAAAACCATTTTCTTTAAGCCCTGAAACAACCTGCTTCATAATATGTGGGTTATCCATATATGCAGTTTCTGTAAGTTCAAGTTGGAACAATTCGTGCGGAAGATTATATTTATCTACAAGACCTATAATAAACTCAACGATTTGTGGGTTATATAAATCAACACGCGAAATATTAACAGAAATAGGATGTGGTTTAATACCTTCATCGAGCCATTTTCTTAAATATTTACAAATAACTTCCCATACGTAATGGTCAAGTCTTTCAATAAAGCCATTCTTTTCAAATACAGGAATGAAAAGACCTGGTGAAATCATACCCTTTTTAGGGTGCATCCATCTTACAAGTGCTTCGGCACCTGCTGGTGCATTTGTTTCAAGTGAATATTTTGGTTGGAGATAAACAATAAATTGTTCCTCCTGTAATGCTTGCACCATTTCGTTAACGATTTCCTGTTCTTTTTCAAGCCTCATACTCATTTCAGGCTTAAACACACCAACAGTATCAATATAATTGCCTTTACATTCTTTAGCGGCAAGTGTTGCTCTGTCTAACATAACTCCAGGGGAAAGAGTTAAGTCGTCAAGGAAGTAAACACCGAAATTGGGAACAAGGTCAAAGTTTCTGTTGTAGCTTTTGATTATCTCTATATGTTTTTCTATAAGTTCGTAAACTTCTTCTTCTGTTTCGTATTCACCGCAAAGTGCGAAAACTTCAGCTTCAATTCTACCATAAGTAAGATTTGACCTTTGATTTGCTAAATTTTCAAGTCCCATTGCGAGATACTTTATGATTCTGTCGCCTTCGCTCGAACCATAGAATGAATTCACCAATTGGAAACGGTCAATATCAAAACGGATAAATGCGAATTTCTTATCAGGATTATTATCAAGCATTATTCTTGTTTTCTTCAAGAATTTATCTTTATTAAAAATACCTGTAAGAACGTCATACTCAGCTATGTATTTTAATTTTTTAAATGCAAAGAATTCGGTACGCATAATAGCGTTTTGAACTCTTAACTTAACTATTTCAGCATTATATGGCTTAGTAATAAAATCCCAAGCACCATCTGCTAAAACCTTAACCTGAGTATCTTCTCCTAAATCGCTTGTAGTAACGATAATTGGTATTTTTAGGCCGCTTTCGTTTACTTTCTTTAAAAAACCATAACCGTCCATACCAGGCATATAGATGTCAACTACAACACATTTAACCTCTTGTTCATGCCTTGCGAGAAAATCAAAACCTTCTTGCGCATCTTGATAATCGACAACATAAAAGTCTTTAGAAAGAATATTTTTCAATATTTCTCTGTCAACTCTATCGTCATCAATAACAAGAACGATATCTTTATTCGACACAAAAAAGCCCCCTAATTTTTTTTGAGATGCATTAAGATACAATAACACATTCTCCTATAAATATCATTATAACACTTTAAAAGAAAAATGCAAGAAAAAGCACAAAAATTTTCACCAATGTCAGTAAAAATAGTGTGTTTTAACAAAAAAGTCCTCGTTTTTCACATTTTTTTAATAATTATTATTCTTTTTTGTAATTTCAATAAAGAATAAAGAGAGCTTTACCATTTAGTAAAACTCTCTTTTTTATCATTTTATATAATCTGCCAACGTTTTATATAAAATCTGTGGTTCAATAGGTTTTGAAAGGTGCTCGTTCATACCCGCTGATTTAGAAAGACTTTTGTCTTCTGCAAAAGCATTGGCAGTCATTGCAATAATAGGCACTGATTTTGCATCTTGTCTATTAAGCGCTCTGATTTTTGTGGTTGCTTCAAGACCATCCATTACAGGCATTCTTATATCCATAAGAACGGCATTAAATTCATTTTCTTCCGAAGCAGCAAACACATCAACACCAATACTACCGTTTTCAGCAGTTACAACCTTAATACCAACCTTTTCAAGAAGTTTTGTTGCAACAAGGGTATTAAGCGGATGGTCTTCACAAAGTAATACTTTCTTACCATCAAGAATAGTTTTCATATCATCAGTTTCCTGAGAAATACTCGCCTGAGAGTTAACTTGTTTACAATCTCTGACCAATTCAATAGTAAATGTTGTACCAATACCAATTTTACTTGCAACAGTAATAGTACCGCCCATTTTTTCAACTATACTTTTTGCTATTGCAAGACCCAGACCTGTTCCCTGACGTGCATTTACAAGACTATTTTGCTCCTGGGCAAACGGCTCAAAAATTCGCTCTAAAAAGCTTTCACTCATACCGCAACCAGTATCGCTGATATTTATAGTGAACTTCACTTTATTATCGCTTATCATTTCGCTATTTATATCCCAGTCAATTTTGCCACCAGGTTCTGTGAATTTAACAGCGTTATTAAGAATATTGATATAAACCTGCTGTGCACGAAGTTTATCAAGATGAAGCCATTGTGGCATCTGCCCAAATCGGTTAATGTTAAATGTTATATTTTTCGCTTCTGCCAAAGGCCTTATAACAACTTCAACCGAACGAATCATTTCTTCTGCTTCTTCGTACTTATTGACTATATCCATCTTGCCCTGCTCTATACGGCTCATATCTAAAATATCGTTAATAAGACCTAAAAGATAATTACCAGAAGCATTAATATCTTTAAAATATTCAACAACTGAATCATCCTGTGTTGCCTCTTCACCAAGTCTTGACATACCTAAAATAGCATTCATAGGTGTACGGATTTCGTGGCTCATTCGTGACAAGAAATCCGTTTTTGATTTATTTGCAAGAACAGCCGCATCAAGCGCTTTTGCAAGTTCTTCTGAACGCTTTATTTCTTGCTGGTAAACATCTGTAATATCAGTTACAAGCAAAAGAATCTTTGTTTTTGTTTTATCAAACCAGAGATATGTGAAAAGCTTACGTTCTTTTCTTGTTGTTTCATTAACGTTGAACGGATAGGCAAATTCTTCTCTGTCACTTAATTCAAACAATACATTTGAAAGACAACAGTTATCAAAATTAGTTTCCGCATCCTGAAGCGACGTTAAGCGAGCAAAACTTTCCATTAAAGAGCGGTCAAAAGCATCGCCTGTTTTGAAATAATAGTTTTCGTTGGCATTACCTAACGCAAGCTCAACCTTTCTGCTCTTAACGTTAATAACGCTTATATGCTCATAGCCATCTTCAATAACCTTGTCAATAATATCCCTTGTAATATGAATATCATTAATATCGTAGCAGTACATAAAGCACATTACTTTTCGTGTTACAGGATGTCTGTAAATACGAATTGAACTGTTAATCCAGCAGTTAGCACTGTCGTAAGTTTCAATCTGATAATCAAATGAAAGTGATTTTTCGCCATCCTCAAAGCTCTGAAGAAGCTTTGCCACGCTATGCTGCTTTATTATTTCATTTTTCTGTGATTTTGAAACCGCATGCTCTGCAATCATATAAATTGCATCACTGTATTTATCCCCTGCCTTTATAGAAAGCCTCGTTTCAGGCTTACTGCTATAGCTTTCAACACAGTCATCTGTAAGATTAATTCTCATTGTAGAAAGAACATCTTGCCTTTGTGTTGCCGTTTCAACGTTTTCTATTTCTTCATCAAGACGTCTTTGTTCTAATTTAAGTTCGTTTATATTCTGTGCAAGACCTAAAAGACTTACAGGTTTATTTTCATCATCACGAATGATATCGTAAGTGATTCTGTACCACTCACTCTTTTCCTCGCTTTGACCTACACGGATATCAAATGTAACGTGAGACTCTTTACCAGAAGCCGCAATACTCGTCATAACCTTAAAATACTCGAGGTCATAAGGAATAATAAAGTCTGTACCAAAGCCTTCGTTTTTAAAATTGAGACTTGGTGAATTTTCACCGGCAAATGAAGCGGTTACCTCACCGGTCTCAAGTTCAATTTCCCAATAGAAAAGGTCTGCTCGTTTTGAAACAGCGTTAAGTCTATCCTGATTTTCCTGCAATTTAACAAGTGATTCTTTTAATTCCTTTGTATTAAGAACCAGTTTTTCTTCCATTTCCTTCTGTTTTGTAATATCAACAAAACCTGCATACATAAGAATACTGCCGTCATCCTGCTTAATACTCTTGAAATTAACTGTAACCCATGTTTTCTTACCGTCATTTTTATCAACTATTCTAAAATCAAGAGCAACCTCTTGATTTTCTTCCTTTGATTTTTCAAAAGCATTGAATATTCTGATTAAATCTTCACGAGTGAAGTCAAACGGCAGGCGTAAATCACTGAACGCCCCATACGTTACTTTTTCTTTTTCAATCTTTATAATATTACAAATACTGTCATTACAATGCTCAACCATAAGCTCATCATCTGCGCTCAATCTGAACACAACTATACCCAGAGGAATATTACTTACAATTTCTTCTAATTTGTCCTTATCATCCTGAAGTTCTGCCCGTGCACTCCACGAATCAGTAATATCTGTAAAGAAATATGCAACTGAATCTCTGTCATTCCACACAAGCTTTTCAACGGTAACATTATAACACCTGTCACCAATAACTATTTCTTCTACCTTACCATTACTTAATTCTTTTTCTATTTCTTCACAATTAATAAGTTTTTCTTTCATTGCCTCATGGTAATTTTTACCTATTAATTGTTTTTCATTTATACCTAAAAATAACCCAGCCGCTTTATTTGCATAAAGAATTTCGTTACTGGTTATATCTCTGACCATTGTTACGGTGTCAATATTATCAAGAAGTGTCTGGTAAAGAATTTCACTCTTTGTCATAGCGTGGAAAACGGCGTGTGCCATAGGTCTTCCATCTTTTTCACCAATAACACGAACAAGGGCGGTAACCCACACAAGACTACCATCTTTATGAATAAGTCTGTATGTAAATTCAGTTGATTTTAATGTTTTTATACACTCCACTATACTTTTCTGAACAATAGGGAAGTCGGCATAATAAATATTATCTTTCCAGTTATTGTCGAAATCTCTTTCGTATTCTTCCTGAGTTTTACCAACAAGCTCTGCCATACCAGGCGAACTGTAAAGACGTTTTAACGTACCCTGTTCTGTTAAAACATACTTTGAAATACCACCTGGAATAGATGCAATCATATTATCCATTTCAGCATTAACGTAAGCTAATTTATTTGAAAGTCTTATATGCTTATCAACGTCACTATAAAGACCATAAAGCGTAAGCTTACCATCATTTCTGCCCATTACTGTAGTAGTAAGATTCACGTATTTATAATTACCATTTTTTGTTTTGGCTCTGAAAGTTAAAGTATCACCATTTTTACCAAGAAGACATTCTTCTACACTGTCTTTTAAAACGTTAACATCTTCCGGATGAATGCCCGAATTTTCATCATCCTTATTAATCTTTTCAAATTCTTCTCTGGTGTAACCTAAATTGTTATAGTACCATTCATTACAGTGGAAGAAATGAATAGTATCTGTAACCTCTATAATTACAACGCCACCAGGAATTTTATTAACCAATTGCTCGTTATGAGAACGAAGCTGGTCAACACTTGAAATACCTACTAAATTTATTAAAACTACGCCATTACTCACCTGAGAATAGTGCATAGATACACTAAGGCTCACTTCATTCCAATATTCCTGAGAAGTACCTGCACCACCATTAAAGCCAACCTCACTGAGATTTTTAAGAGTTGTTTTAGATGGATATTTTTTATAAAGCGCAGAATACTTTTTACCTATAATATCTGATGCTTTAATACCATCAATATCAGCCATTGCCTGATTTGTATATTCATAAACAAAATCATTTACCTCGCCATTTTTATTTTTAAGCAAGGTAACAACTGCAACCGCCATAGAATTTTTGTCATATATTCTCTTGTATGCTGAAATATCTAATCTTGTTAACATTAAAATCAGCTCCGTTCAGACATATTTTTCCATACTATTAATTTGATAGTATCACAATTCTCAAAACTTTTCAATGTAAAATAAGAATTATAAAAAAACATCGTGCACAACAAACAATTTTTAAAATTGTTTGTTGTGCACATATATCAAGAAACATTATATTTAATTCTGATTTCATCTGAAATTCTTGCAATAAATTCTGCATTAGTAGGTCTTTTCTTTCTGACCTGAGAATTATACCCGAAATATTTTGAAAATGCTTCAGGGTTACCCCTATCCCAAGCAAGTTGAATTGCAGTTCTTATTGACCTTTCGACACTCTCGCTTGAAACTTCATAATTTTCTGCTACTAACGGATAAAGAACTGTTGTCATAGAATTTACAAGTTTTGTGTTTTCAACACTTGACTTTATTGCCACTCTTAAATATTTATATCCTTTAAGATGTGCTGGAATACAAAGTTCCTGAATGACATTAGTAATTATAGCTTCACTATCAATATAGTATGCACAAGAATTTGACGGAAGTCTATTTGTTTCACGTGCTTTCTTTATTTCCATAATTTTAGAAATTATTACAGATTGTTTTACAGGTTTATTAAGATAATAAGTTGCACCTTTTTTAATTACTTCATTTTTTATTGCAGAGTTATCTATACCAGAAAGAACGATTACTGCGGGAGTTATAAGTGGATTGAGATTCTGAAATCTTTCTAAAACACCTAAAGCATCCATACCTTTCATAAAGAAGTCAATCACAATAACATCTACAGGATTTTTCATCAATTCTTCTAATACTACGTTACCATCTTTCTCACACGTTCTGTAAGTAAACCCAAGTTTTGAAAATCCTGCAAGATTTTGACTGACAATTTCATAATCATCTGCGAACAATACAGATAGTTCACTCATTTATAAGCCCCCAACCATCAATTTTAATACCATATAATTATACTATCAATTTAATACATGTCAATATTTTCGACACAATAGATTATATTTACTACAAAAATGCAAAAAGAGCGAATATTCCGTGTCGAAAATTGCTACAAACGGATAATTATTCACTCTTTTTGTTGTTATCTGTAATATTTACCGTTCTTTTTAAGGTAATCAATAAGCATCATTGGCCAATCTGTCTGAATAAAATCGAAACCTTTATCAGAAAGCCAACCCCAGCCTTTATCCATTGACTCTGTAAGTGCGGTATCATCAGAGTGACCAGCCGCTAATTGCTCACGATAATTGTAAATTATTGCATTAACCCAGACTAATTTATCGTCTTTGTGCATCATTTCAATAAATTTATCGGTTGCAACTTCACTTTCGTCAGACGTAAAAAGCACTTCTGCACCAATGTAATTAAGATTTTTTGATTTTAAAATCTCGTGATATTTATGTTCTTCACTCACAATAGGCATAAATTGTAAACGTGGTGCAACTTCTTCTAAAACTCTGAAAACTTCGTCTGATGGTGCAGATTTCACAATAACCTGACTATCCATATTATGCTTATGAATTGCATTATAAATCTCTTGAGGATGCTCCCAGAATTTATCTACGTTTATAAAACAACGGTCTTTGAAATTCTCAAGAAAATCATCAAACTTCAATACACCGAATTGTGTCGGACACCTTTCACCCGCATTAACGTAGCGATAACGGCTTATATCGTCCCAGGTTGCATTTTCAAAACTTTCTGCAATTGAAAGATGCTCAAATTCTCTGCCCGGGTGAAATACTACTAATTCACCGTCTGCACTCATATCAACGTCCATTTCAATAACGTCTGCACCTTGTTTCAACGCTATTTCATAAGCGGGTAAAGTGTTACAAGGTATATTACCTGCACTTACGCCCCTGTGCGCAACAATTAAAATATTCTTTTTTGCCGCTTCTCTGTAATCGAAATTCATTACTAATTTTCCTTCTTAAATCTTATTACGTTCCACGAAAGTGGTTTTATATGTACCTTTGCATTTCTTCCGTCTATTTCTGGTAAATCTGCATTACTTGGCTTCACTGGTGCAGAAACGATAGAATTTGTTTCTTTTAAACCGAAACCAGCCATTTCAATATGTTCAACCGGTTTAAATCCCTGAAAATCGAGCATATCAACTGAAAGTTCGTAATCTTCAGTAAAACTTCTGTTTACTGCGAAAATTGTCAATGCATCTTCCGTCTCTGAAAGAACTGCAATACCATCTAAATCTGGAACGTCGGTGAATTCTTTTGTGTCGTGTTTATCACAACTGATTTTTGAAAGAAGTGTTGTACCACGACCGAAATTAGAAAAATGCATAAATGGGTAGAAAATAGTCTGCTCGAAAATTCCACCACCGGTTTCAGTCATAATAGGTGCAATAACGTTAACCAATTGAGCAAGGCAACCTATTTTAACTCTGTCTGCTCTACGAATAAGAGAAATAAGAATTAAACCAACTAATAAAGCATCTTCAAAATTATAAATATCTTCTAACTGACAAGGTGCTTTTGACCATCTTTCAAATGGTACGTCGTTTGAGTGATACCAGACGTTCCACTCGTCAAATGAAAGGTTAATTTGTTTCTTTGCTCTTTTTAAACCTTTTACGTAGTCACAGATTGAAATTACAGTATCAATAAAATCATCCATAACCATATTTTTTGCAAGGAAACTTGGAGTGTCGTCAAGTTTATTATCGAAATATTGGTGGAGTGAAACGTAATCAACGTTCCAGAATGCCTCTTGTAAAGTCTCTGCTTCCCAGTGACCGAAGGTATCCATAGTTCTGTTTGAACTACCACACAAAACGGTTTCAATAGACGGGTCTACCATTTTCATAACCTTTGCCGCTTCGTTTGCAATTCTGCCGTATTCGTAAGCGTTTTTATGACCTATCTGCCAATGACCATCCATCTCGTTACCCAAGCACCATACTTTAATATTGTGTGGGTCTTTTACGCCGTGTTTTATTCTTAAATCACTATAATATGAACCTTCTTTGTGATTGCAGTATTCAACTAAATCTCTTGCCGCTTCAATTCCACGGGTACCAAGGTTTACCGCCATCATACACTCTGTATTAGCTTTTTTACACCATTTTAAAAATTCGTTGGTACCAAATTCATTAGTTTCAGTAACACCCCAGGCGAGTTCTAAACGCTGTGGTCTTTCATTTTTTGGACCAACGCCATCTTCCCAATTATATCCGGAAACGAAGTTACCACCAGGGTAACGTACGATTGGCACGTTTAACTTTCTTACAGAGTCAATAACGTCTTTTCTGAAACCATCTTCGTCAGCTGTTATATGACCTGGCTCATAAATACCGCCATAAACCGCTCTGCCTAAATGCTCAATAAAAGAGCCGTAAATTCTTTTATCAATTTCGCCAACCTTAAAGTTTTTTGAAAGTGGTAAACTTGCTTTTTTCACTCATATCACTCCAATATTTGTATTGGTTTTATATTACCATTTTAAGAGTATATTTGCAAGAGAAAACACAAAACGCAGAACAAAATAAAAAGTTCCATCATTTTAAGTTTACGGAAACTTTAAATGATAGAACTTATCTCTTGCTATTTTATCGGTTCTGCACTTAGATAATACCCTGTGCCATCATAGCATCTGCAACTTTTACAAAACCTGCAATGTTAGCACCTGCAACAAGGTCGTAACCAAGACCATATTTTTCAGCAGCTGCTGCAGAATGGTCGTGAATATCTTTCATAATCTGTTGAAGTCTTGCGTCAACTTCTTCAGCAGTCCAGTTGTATCTCATTGAGTTCTGACCCATTTCGAGAGCAGAAACTGCAACGCCACCAGCATTAACTGCTTTTGATGGAGCAACAACTTTAACGTTTTCTTTAAGATATTCTAAAGCATCGTTTGTAGTTGGCATATTAGCAACTTCAATGTAATATTGAACGCCATTTGCAACTAATTTCTTTGCTTCATCCATATTGATTTCGTTCTGTGTAGCGCAAGGCATTGCAACGTCAACCTTTACGCCCCAAGGTTTTTCACCTGGGAAGAACTGACAACCGAATTTGTCTGCATAATCCTGAACCTTGTCACGACCTGAAGCACGCATTTCAAGCATATACTCGATTTTTTCATCTGTTGAAATACCATCTGGGTCGTAAACGTAGCCGTCAGGACCAGAAATTGTAAGAACTTTACCACCGAGTTCAGCAATTTTCTTTGCTGCACCCCAAGCAACGTTACCAAAGCCTGAAAGAGCGAAAGTTTTACCTTTAATATCTTCGCCGAAGTGTTTGAAAACTTCAACTGCATAATAAGTAGCACCAAAGCCTGTTGCTTCTGGTCTAACTAAAGAACCACCGTATGAAAGACCTTTACCTGTAAGAACGCCGTTTTTGAAAGCACCCTTAATTCTTCTGTATTGACCGTAAAGGTAACCGATTTCACGAGCACCAACACCAATGTCACCAGCAGGAACGTCAACGTCGGGACCGATGTGTCTGTAAAGTTCTGTCATAAAACTCTGGCAGAAACGACGAATATGCATATCACTCTTGCCACGTGGGTCGAAGTCAGAACCACCTTTACCACCACCGATTGGAAGACCTGTTAAGCTATTTTTGAATGTCTGCTCGAAAGCAAGGAATTTCATAATACCAGAATAAACTGATGGGTGGAAACGAAGACCACCTTTGTAAGGACCGATAGCACCGTTGAACTGAACACGGTAGCCTGTATTTACGTGAACCTTACCCTTGTCATCTGTCCAAGTAACTCTGAAAGTAATTTGTCTTTCTGGTTCAACAATTCTTTCAAGTAATGAATACTTTTCATATTCAGGATTTTGTTCGATAACTGGCTCTAATGAAGTTAAAACTTCTGTAACAGTCTGAACGAACTCAGGCTCGTTAGCGTGTTTTTTTGCTACATCATCAATTACTCTTTGAACATAACTCATTTAATATTACCCCTTAAAGTAGAATAAATTTTAATACTCGACTATTTTATACCCCTTTTAGTCAAAATGCAACAAATTTCTTACCATAATTTGTAATATTGTAACATTGAATAAAAATAAGCGAGAATAAAACGCACTTTTTTTGCAAAATACAAGCAAAATCTTACATTTTTCGACGTAAAAAAGTGAATAATAATTCACTTTTTGCAGTAATCGGCACTTTTTTATGCACAGTTTATTATATGTAAAGGTAAAAGATTGGTGTGAGTCAGATAAAAATAGTGCTGAGTGCAAAGTGCTGAGTGCTGAGTTTCGGGTCTGCGACGCTATTGTAATATTATAAAAACAACTACATTCTATCATTTAAGGTTAATTAAAAATGAGAGAATGTAGTTTTATTATTCAATATAATTATAATCAAGCCGCAAGGCTTCCTTAACTCAGCACTCAGCACTTTGCACTCAGCACTCTTCAATGAAGCTTACGCTTCATTGAAATACGCTTTCGCATATTCTGCAATACCCGGTACTAATGACTTGATTTCCTTACCGGAAGTATTCACCATAAGGTGATAACCTGCTTTGTCACCCCAGGCTGTGTCAGCGAGCATCTTTCTTAAATCTGCTCTGCTTTTATCAATCTCTTTCATTTTCTTTTCAATATCTTTTTCTGTAAGGTTTTCGCCTTCTTTTGCTCTTTCAAGGCAACGTTTGATTTTAGACTCTTTATCGGCATACACAAAGATATTTAAAAGATTTTCTTTATTAAGAAGAACATCAGCACATCTGCCGACAATTACACAGTCACCTTTACTTGCCAACTCTCTTATAACCTTTGTCTGCTCAGTAAAAAGTTCAACTGACTGGTTAATAAAGAACGTTGAAGCAGAAAATCTTACGCCGATTGTTGTAGGGTAAAATGCTCTTATATCTCTTTCAGAAGCATTTTCAACATAATCTTTATCAAGACCTTGTTTTTCTGCTACCATTTCGATTATCTGGTAATCGTAGCAAGGCACACCTAAAGCTTCTGCAAGGCGTTTACCTAACTCCCTACCGCCAGAACCGAATTCACGACTAATAGTAATAATCTTTGACATACTAATACCTCCTTTTAGACTCTAAAAAGATTTATTTTTCTTTTCTATAATTAATATAACACAAATTTTAAGAAATTACAATATTTTATCAAGTTCACTTAAAAGTTCCTTATCGCTTTTAGTAGTTTTAGTTATTTCTGAAAAATCGTCACAACCAAAACCAATTAAGAACCCGGCAGATAAATCATTCCTTGTAATATCTGTGCTGAATATTTTAAGTTCAGGTGAGTCACCTAATGAGTCATAAATAAATTTACTTGCATTTGAAAGCATCTTTTGTGAAACAGAAACTGCCGATTTCAAATTTTCAATCTGTTTTCTCAGTTCACTTTCTGCAACTTCTTTTACTGATAACTCATCTTCTTCCACTGAACTTTTTATTGCAGTAATCACTGTGTTAAAAGCATTGTTTTTTAACGTATTAACAGCTTCTTCACGTGGTAATGAAAACACGTCGTTATCTTTCAAAAATTTAACGGTTTCTTTAATATCAGTGTTTTTCTCTACACAACGTGAAAGTTCATCGTTTATAGTATTAGATAAAAGATTTATAAAACCTAATTTTTCTTCAACACCGGAAGTTTTAAACTTTTCTTTTAAATTCTCGTCAAAAGTGCCTTCTAAAACGCTTTTCGGTGAGCACATTTCTTTCATATTCTTAAACGTTTTATAAAATGAAGAAAAATCACCTGCAACTGTTGGCACCTGAATATACTGCGAAATGAATTCTGCATCTATTTCAATATTTTTCTTTTCAAAAGAATACATAAGGCGTGATAAATCTTCCCAACCCCTTGCAGTTACAAACTCTTTTCCATCAGGGGTGTTTTCAACAATATAAAAATCAGTAGGCTTTGAGTCAAGATATGTAATAATAGATGGGTGAACTTTTTCGTTTATTGCGTAATCTCTCCACACACCGTAATCTGCAGTAACGTCTATTTTCTGAATTCTGTCGAGTGTTGCAATATCATATTCTTTTACCGATTTGTTGTATTCAGGTGGGTTACCCGCCGCAACAATTACCCAGCCATCTGGCACAGGGTGTGAGCCGAAGGTTTTATATTGCAAAAATCTTAACATTGATGGTGCAAGTGTTTCTGAAACACAGTTAATTTCATCTAAAAATAAAATACCGTTTTTATAACCGGTTTTTTCAATATATGAATAAACGTCTGAAAGAATTTCACTCATTGTGAATTCTGAAACGTCGTATTCTACACCGCCGAAAGTTTTAGTTTTAATAAATGGTAAACCTAACGCACTCTGACGGGTGTGGTGTGTCATAGAGTAAGAAACAATACCTATTTTAAGTTCTTTTGCAATCTGTTCCATAACTGCGGTTTTACCTATACCGGGTGGTCCGTAAAGAAACACCGGGCGTTGCTTGTTAACCGGTATAACAAAATCACCTTTTTCATCTTTTTCAAGATAAGCGGTAATTGTGTTTTTAATATGCTTTGTAGCGTCTTTAATATTCATAAAATACCTCACACTAACAATAAATCTTTTAATAAATCTTCTGTTTCATTAATAGCCGTTTTTGACGTTTTAAGTGAAATTATCTCCTGAAGATTGCCACACCCTTTTTTAGCGCAAAGGCTATAAAGCGTAGCAGAGAATTCAGTTGTAAACGTAAAATTCTCTAATAAGTATGATAACACATTTTCATCATTAACTTCAACTGCAAAAATTATAACGTCTTTTTCGTGACCTTTTAAATGTTCAAAGTATTCTTTTTCTTTTAATTCACTTAACTCCTTCGGATATGAAAGTCTGAAAGCGGCAACGAACGCCTTTTCTAATTCTTCTGCCTTTTCCAACTGATTGTCATACTTTGAAAATTTGAACTTACCGTTCTCTATTATGTAGTCACTATCATCTTTATATGAATAATAGTTGCTACTCATAAACACCTTAATCTGCTCTTTTTCTACTGCTAAAACGTGGTTAGGGCAGGTTTTATTTCTGTTACGATAAGCGAATGGTAAAACGCCCTCAAACCCGAGAGAAAGAAACTCTATTGTTTCCGGAATAGTTATTGTAATGCAATTTTCCAATTCATTTTTTGAAGTAAACGAAGAACAGAAAGCAATACCTTTTATTTTATATTCATCGTAAAATTTGTTATAAAAAACAGATTTACCAAGATATTCTAAATCTCCGTTAAATTTTACAATCTTTAAATTTTTATCGTCTTCAAATGCTTTGTGACCAAGTTTTTTAAGAGTCTCCGGGAAAACAACGTTTTCTAAAGCGAAACAACGTTTGAAAGCGTAGTCGCCTATTTCTTTAAGATTTTTACTGAATATAATAGTTTTTAAATTTTTACAACCATAAAAGCAACCTTCTTCAATAATTTCGACTGTGTCGGGAATTACAATTTCTTCTAAAGAAACGCATCCCTTAAAAAGATTTTTGGGTAACACTTTTAATGGTGGCAAAATCACTTTTTTTAAGTTGCGACAATCCATAAATGCAGCTTCGCAAACTTCCACACCAACCGGAATTGACACTTCAAGAAGATTCGGGCAATTCATAAATGCACCGTAGCCGATTTTTCTTAGTGTATCACAAAACTTTACACTTTCTAAATTTCTACAACCAGCAAAAGACAACCGAGAAATTTCTTTAACTCGTTTTGTCAATTCAAGTTGCACTATGTTTTCATTATAATTAAATTCATTTATTTTAGTTTTCTTTTTCTTATAAACTAAAACACCGTTTTTGATTTTCAAATTATCACCTTGTTAAATCATCGCTATCAATAAATAATGCGGTTGCCCATAAAGGCATTTTTGATTTATCGAAACAACTGTCGTTAATTATAAACACAGACTTATATTTTGGCATTTGCTTCGGGTAAGTGCCGTCACCATCTGTAAAATAAATTAAACCGTTAACTTCATTCTTTTGTGAAGAAGTAAATATTTCATCTACATATTGAAACACTGGTCTGAAATCAGTACCACCAAAGCCTTTAAGAGAAATATTTTTAATATATTCTTCTATCTCTTTAGAATTTTTTAAAATTTTGACTTCTTTAATTTCACTGTCACTCTGAATAATATAAACTTCTGTTTTGCTACCGAAAAAGTCGGTAGATTTTAATATATTATAAGTCTTTTCAATAAACTTCTGTACCACGTCACCTTTAACCGAACCAGACGTATCAATTGCAATAAAAAGTTTTTTCACTTTTGCATTTTCGGCATATTCAAGCGGTTCGATTATAGGCATATTTTTATACGTATTAAGACCGTAGGTGTAAAATATGTAATCAAACTCGTCGTCATTTATTTCGATTGTTTCATCAATAGAAATAAGTTTTTTTAAGAATTTACTATAATCGTATTTATCTCTTGAAACACCTTTTAAAACGGCAGTTTCAACACCTGACATAAGGCCCCTATTTTTAAGTGCTTCTATATCACTCTCAACCGTGGGGGTAATTTTTCGCCAGACTTCCTTTTCTTCATTTGCACTACCACTTATTGCATCATACATTATTTTATCATTTGAGTCATTAGAAAGACCTTTTCTGCTATCAGCCTTTTTATAAATAGAACGTGCTTCAACAGTCTCCTCGTCATCATCGAATTCAAAAAATGCAAAATTCTTGTTTTTATACCAGATTTTATGAACGTCATCTGAAAACAAGTCACTGTAATAGTTAATTGTTTCTTTCAGAAGTTCTTCACCTTTTAAATAGTAATAAATATTTTCAGCCGATAAATTCTTAACGCTCTTTGAAATTTCGTTTATAACCACACTTTGTGCCACTTCTTTTTGTGACTTAGTAGCGTTTAATTTCCAACTATTGATTATATTTTCAACACAGATATCTGAGGAAAGATTCCAGAGAGCAGTATCTTTAAAATCAATGTTAAACGGGTGAAGAAGCATACAATGGAGAATTGAATGCAACAGAACTCTGTTTACAGAAGTAGTATTCTCTTTAAATCTTAAGAGAATATAATTCGGATTATAATAAAAAGATTTAGCATCTGTAAAAACGTCTTCTTCATTCGTTAACGTAAATTCCAATGCATTTATAGCACGGATTAAAGAGTGAATATTACCTGTTAATTCTGTTTTAGCTTTAAGTAAAATTTCTTCTGCTAAAATTTCTACGTTTGTTTTTTCCAGAATACTCACTCCTTTTAAGAAAAATACAAGTGCCAAAAAGCAAAAAAGGTCGGTTTTTTGAACCGACTACCCTTTTAGAATAACATAAAAAAATATTAGTTGTCAATAACTTTTGAAAAAGTCGTTATGGTGAATGATTATTCTCTCCGTTTTCAACATTCAGAAAGTTTTATCTTTGTGAAATATTGCGGATTGAAATGTGCTTTTTAATGTGATACTATGTAGACAAAGGAAGGGTGAGTCCGATGCCACAGTAAAACACAAAATCTAAGAAGAAAGTGTGGTTCCGATGTACTAAAAAACCAAAAATTCAAAAAACAAAATAATTTGAAAGTGTGGTTCCGATGTATTAAGAAACTATAATTCAAATTAAAAAATTGAAAGTGTGGTTACAATGTACAAGTAAACATCAATCCTTGACTTTGTTAAAAAAGTCGATGGCGATTTCAGAGAAAAACAAAAATTTAAAATTTCAGGTTAATTAACCGTTTACATATATGTAGAAATCGCCTGAAAAAATCTGTAGAAAGAAGAGGTAACAGAAAACGATGTTAGATATCAAAAGTGAACAGTAACACCCCTTAGTTTGGATGTTTTTTAAACATAAGCTAAGGGGTGTTACTTCTTTTATTTCGCATCTGCACCAGTAAATCTTATCATTTCTAAATTAGGGCAATTTTCATAATCTATTCTTTTATTATAATCGTCACAAATATTACCCCAGTTAACTGAACATTTTTCAATCAACACGTTTTCTGCATATCTTAAATAGAATGCAGAATTTTTTATTTTTTCAACACCGTAGTCTAAACAAGGTCTCAAATCGTAAAGTCCGCTTTCCCATTTACTTGTTTTTGAAAGTGTTACGTTAACGTTTTCAAAAGTTACGTTTTCAATCATATTTTCTTTATTGCCGTGAACTAAAACACCATTTTCGCCTTTGCAAGTAATATTGAAAAATCTTACGTTTTTTATTTTACCCGATTTTGTATTTTCATCACGATTAAACGTTGTAATAACAATCGGCTCAGCAGTTCCCCACCAGTCAGGGCAGAAACGGCGGGTTTCAATAATACAGTTTGAATAAGTAACGTTTTCAACGTTACCGCCGTCACGAATTTGAATTGAAAGGCCACGGTTACTTCTTGTTATAATGCAGTTATTAACAATAACGTTTCTGAAATCTCCGACACCTTCTGTACCGATTTTAATTGCGGCAGAAGTAGAAACGAGAGTGCAATCTGAAATTATAATATTTTCACAAGGACCATATTCTGCATTACCATTTGATGCTTTAAGGCAAATGCAGTCGTCTGCGCACTCAATGTGACAACCTAAAATTCTCACGTTGCTACAATGGTCAGGGTCAATACCGTCAGAGTTTGCAACGTCTAAATCATTAAGAATTCTTATTTGTGAAATAAGTACGTCGTCACACCCTGCTGGGTGAAGTGTCCAGAACGGCGCATCTATAACAGTAAAATCTTTAAATGAAATATTATTACTCTTTTCAATATAAATTACAGTTGGTCTTGGGTAAAAATCGCCCGTTACGTAATATTTATCTTTTCTTTTTACAAAACTATGACCGTTAGCATCAATAGTACCTTCGCCCGTTATTGAGCATTTATCTGCTTCGAAACCATAAATAAATACAAACGACGGCTTACCTGTAACAGGGTTTCCGATAAGCGCAGTTTTCGGGTTGTTTATCATATTACACGGACGTATATATCCATCGATATTACTTGTAGCCTTTAACACCGCACCTTTTTGTAAATGAAACTGGACGTTCTTTTTCATTCTTATAGAGTCTGAATAATACGTTTTACCACTCGTTAAAACAACTACGCCACCGTTATTTTCTTCTGCTTTGTCAATAGCACTTTGTATTGCCTTAACGTCATTCGTTTTGCCATCTGCTAATGCACCGTAATCTTCGGGGTAGAAATATTTCATTTTACTTCTTCCTTTTTCTTTTTTATTTTCTTATTCGTCAAATCATAACTCAAATCAAGTAACCACTTGACTTTATCTTCTTGTGCACTTCCATCGAGTGCGACAGAAATCCAATGAGTTTTGCTCATGTGGTACGCTGGAAAAATTCCTTGTTCATTTAAAACCGAGCCCATAAGAAGTTGGTCGCATTTTAAATTTACAACGTCAATATTTTCCATGCTATCAAAACCTAATTTATCTTTTGTAATAGTCATAATAACGGCAAACCACTTTTTATTATTACTGTGACGAAACACTGCAAAAGTCGGCATTTTCACCCAAGGGTATTCTGGCTCTATGCTGTATTTTTCTGTTATGTGTTGTTCTAATTTTTGTCTATTCATTTTATAAGATTACTCACTCTACTTTTAATACTATACTTTTTCATTTTATCAAAAACTTTCAAAAAATCAATACTTTTCGGAATGTATTCCAAAAACTCTGTATTTTTATATAGTTTTCGGAATACAAAACACAAAACAAAACCACCCTTACAGATTCAAAAAATCTGTAAGGGTGGAAAAATTATAAATTTTTAATTAACACTTAAATTAAGCGTTGATGTTTGAGTAGTACTTTTTGAGTACTTCAACAGCTTTCTGGCAGTTTGCTGCATATGAATCTTCTGAAATGTCATAATAACCATCGAAGTCTTCGCTTGGACCAGCATTCTTATAGAATTCTGAACCGTCAGCATCTGTCATACCCATAGCAACGAATGAAGAAGCAGGAAGTTCACCGCCCTGTGCAATATCGTTAACGATATATGAACGGTCGAAGAGAAGTGCAATAGCATTTCTGATTTCTTGCTGTGCTTTTTCTTTTTCTACGCCTGTAAGTTCGCTACCTGGAAGAAGGTCTTCGTTGATGTTCCAGCATACATAGTAAGTACCGATTTGACCAGCAACAACGAATTCATTTGCATAATCCTTTTTGAGAGTTGCAATTTCGTTTGTTGGAACGTCATCGATAAGGAGCCAAGAACCATTTTTGAAGTTTGAAAGCATGTTGTTAGCGTCATCTGAAAGGAACATTTTGATTTCTTCCATCTTAACGTCAGCAGCTGCAAAGTAGTTAGGGTTCTTCTTAAGTGTGATTACACTGTTGTGATCCCAAGAAGCCATTGTGTATGGACCATTGCAGATATAAGTAGAAGGATCTGTAGCCCAAGCTTCGTTACCGAATGCTGAAGAGTGTACTGGGTAGTATGTTGGGAAAGCAAGAAGCTCATTCCAGTAGTTTACAGCATTTTCAATTGTAACTGTGATTGTGCCAGCAGCATCATCAGCAATTGCATTGAGTTTCTTTGTTGCATCTTCTTGCATTTCTGCATAGCCGTCAACGATTTCGAACATGTAGCCATAGTCAGCTGCAAGTTCTGTTGAAGCTGCACGGTTCCAAGAGTTAACGAAATCTGAAGCTTTAACTGGGTCGCCGTTTGACCATTTCATGCCTGAACGGAGTTTATATGTGTAAGTAACTGTACCGTCTTCGTTAACTACACCTTCTGGAAGTGCTTCTGCTGCATCAGGAGCGATAACAAGTTTACCTTCTGCATCCTGAGCCCATTTTGCAAGACCTGAGAAGAGGTGAGCAACTGTTGTTGCACCATCAACTGCACTGTTAAGTGCCGGGTCAAGTGTTTGTGGTTCTGAAGCAAGACATACTGAGATAGAATCTGTTTTACCAGCTACGTCTGTATTCATAAAATACTTGTAACCGAGTGGGTTTGAATAGAAACCGTTAACTGATTCATCAATCATGTAAAGGTCTGTGTAGTAGTAAAGAGGAACGATACAGCCTGTTTCCATAAGCATATCTTCTGCAAGGTGCATCATTGCATAACGAGCTTCTGAGTCTGTACAAGCTTTGATTCTCTGAATGAGAACGTCATATGTTTCTGCCCATGTGCCATTTTCAACCTTATCTTCTAAGCCATAAGCTGTGAGGTCAAGGTTATACATTTTAAGGTCAGCGTGAGCGCCTTTACCGAATTGAACGTCGTTGTTACCTGAACCTGAAGTCCACATATCAAGGAAGCTGATTGGATCGTTGTAGTCAGCGAGCCAACCGTTTCTTGCTACTGAGTATTCGCCGTTCTTACGTGTTTCAAGGAATGTGTTCCATTCTTGGTTCTGAAGATTCATTGTGATACCTGCACTCTGAAGAGCACTCTGAAGGTATTCACCAATAGCCTTATGGCTATCACTTGTGTTGTAAAGGTATGTGAGTGTAGGAGTTTCAACTTGTTCAACTTCTTTGCCACCGTTACCGCCGCAAGCAGCGAGTGAAAGTAACATTGTTAAAACAAGAATCACTGCGAGTAACTTTTTCATTGTTATCTACCACCTTTTCTTACTTTTGTTTTTTAATTTTATTTATATAAATACTTTAATGGATGCACGCCATAAAGTATAAATATACGTTTAGAATAAATTAACCGTTGATTTCTTCAACTCTGTGGCAAGCCACAAAGTGACCTTTTGAAATCTCTCTGAATTCTGGTACTTCTTCAGCACATCTTTCACAAGCGTATTCACATCTTGTTCTGAAAGGACAGCCCGACGGAGCGTTGAGAGGTGACGGAATATCACCAGAGAGCGGAATTCTGTTGTTGAGTCTTGCAATTTTAGGGTCTGGCATTGGAACTGCCGACATAAGTGCTTTTGAATATGGGTGTAATGGTCTTTCGTAGATTTCGTTAGCATCTGTAAGTTCAACCATTTTACCTAAGTACATAACCGCAATTCTGTTACTTATGTGACGAACAACAAGAAGGTCGTGAGCAATAAAGAGATAGGTAAGACCTAATTCTTCTTGTAATTCGCCAAACATATTAACAACCTGAGCCTGAATTGACACGTCAAGTGCAGAAACTGGTTCGTCACAAACGATAAATTCAGGATTAACTGCAAGAGCACGTGCAATACCGATTCTCTGACGTTGACCGCCTGAAAATTCGTGAGCATAACGAGAAGCGTGTTCACTGTTAAGACCAACTCTTGACATAAGTTGAAGAACTCTTTCTCTGCGCTCTTCCTCAGTTTTATATAACTTGTGAATATCTAAAGGCTCTGCAATAATATCAGAAACAGTCATTCTTGGGTTGAGTGAAGAATAAGGGTCCTGGAATACCATTGTGCTCTTTTTACGATATTCGTTTATATCTGCTTTGGTTTTTAATGGTTTACCATCATAAATGATTTCACCAGCAGTTGGTTTATATAAGTGAAGAAGTGTTCTACCAACGGTAGTTTTACCACAACCAGATTCACCAACCAAACCTAAAGTTTCACCTTTATTAATTGAAAATGAAACGTCGTCAACAGCCTTTAATGGTTTTGAAGAAAACACACCTGTGCTTATATCAAAATACATTTTAAGATTTTTGACTTCTATAAGTGGAGAGTTGTTTTTATCACTCATTGTTTTCTGCCTCCCCATCTTTTTTATCTTCAATTTCTATTGTGCCATCTTCAATGCCTTTTTTAACGTTCATCCAACAAGCAGCCGCATGGTCGTCGTTAATGAGCATTCTTTCTGCATTTTCTTTAATACAGATTTTCATAGCCGCATCACATCTTGGAGCAAACGGGCAACCCTTTGGCATATTAAGAAGGTCAATAGGTGTACCAGTGATTGGCTTTAACTTCTGACCGAATGTGTTTGTTGTAGGAATAGAACGAAGAAGACCTTTTGTATATTCGTGACGTGGGTTGTAGAAGATTTCATCTGCAGTGCCTTGTTCACAGATAGAACCGGCATACATAACGATAACTTCATCACACATCTGTGCCACAACACCAAGGTCGTGAGTAATCATAATAATAGCCATACCTAATTCCTTCTGTAAAGAAGTCATAAGGTCCAAAATCTGAGCCTGAATAGTAACGTCGAGCGCAGTTGTTGGCTCGTCAGCAATAAGAATGTCCGGCTCACAAGCAAGAGCCATAGCAATAACAACTCTCTGGCGCATACCACCTGAAAGTTCGTGTGGATATTGTTTCATTCTTTTTTCAGGTTCATTTATATTTACAAGACGGAGCATTTCAACTGCTCTTTCTTTTGCCTGTTTTTTATTTCTGCCTGTGTGAAGCAAAATTGCTTCTGTCAACTGGTGACCGATAGTGTGAGTAGGATTAAGAGAAGTCATTGGGTCCTGGAAGATTATAGAAATCTTGTTACCCCTCACTTTTCTCATTTTCTTTTCGCCTGCATCAACTAATTCTTCACCGTCAAGTTTTATAGAACCACCTACAATTTTACCAGTAGATGCTAATATCTGCATTATGGAATATGCTGTAACCGATTTACCTGAGCCGGATTCACCAACAATACCGAGAACCTTGCCCCTGTCTAACTGGAATGATATACCATTAACTGCTTTTACTTCGCCAGCATCTGTAAAAAACGATGTGCGAAGGTCATTCACTTCAAGCAATACCATTTTAAAAATCAGTACCTTTCAAAAAATTTCTTAGTCATTGAGTTTTGGGTCGAAAGCATCTCTTAAACCGTCACCTAAAAGGTTAAGTGACAAAACTATAAGAGAAATAACAATTGCCGGAATAAC
Organism: Acutalibacteraceae bacterium; assembly: GCA_045533655.1. Classification (GTDB taxonomy): domain Bacteria; phylum Bacillota; class Clostridia; order Oscillospirales; family Acutalibacteraceae; genus DTU089. Next base: position 23,465 of record JAZSIE010000002.1, on the reverse strand, counting down.
AAGTCTTGATGGATATGAGTTTATTCCGTTCAATGCATCAGATGCGAGAGAACCTAATGATGGCATTGGTGCATTAACGCCAAGACCCAAGAATGAAAGATAACTCTCAGTGAAAATAGCGCTTGGAATCTGAAGTGCAGTTGAAATAATAATAACGCTTATACAGTTTGGCATAAGGTGTTTAAAAATAACCCATTTACCACGAGCACCTGCAGCACGGGCTGCAAGAACGTATTCTTGTTCTCTCAATGAAAGAATCTGGCCACGAATAAGACGTGACATTGAAACCCAGTAAAGAACACCGAAAACTATAAACAAACTTATAATATTGGCACCAATCTGCTCTAATGCCGTGCCTTTTATTATTTCATCCAAATTAGTCTGCTTTAACGCAGAAGCAAGTAAAATAATAAGAAGCATATCTGGTAAAGAGTATATGATATCAACTATTCTCATTATAACAAGGTCAACCTTGCCACCACAGTAACCTGCAACAGAACCAACGGTCATACCTATAATAAGAACAATAATACTTGCAAAGAAACCAACTGCAAGTGAAATTCTTGCACCATAAACAACACGAATGAAGTAGTCACGACCTTGGGAGTCAGTACCGAAAATATGTGGGAAAATTTTCTCGCCTGCTTCCATTCTCTGAAGTTCGGTTTCGCCATATTCAAACGGTGCTAAGTTGTTGTAAGAAGCATCAACTGGTTTACCTAACTGAACGCCTAACATCTGGTCGTATGAATAAGGTATGAAAAGCGGAAGAAGAATACTACTGAGTACAACAAGCACAACAATAATAAGACTTACGAGTGCCACTTTATTTTTAACAAATCTTTTAACACCATCACGGAAGAAGGTTGTTGATGGTCTCATTTGTACCATATATGCTTTTTCTTCTTCAGTTGCCGGTAAAAATGCATCAACGTTAAGATGCATACTGAAAAGCTTTTTCATTTATAAATCCCTTTCTTATTGAGTTTCCTTGTAGCTTTATTCTATCACTCTAACTTAATACGTGGGTCAATAATCTTGTAAAGAATATCACTGATAAGGTTCATAACTACAATAAGAATAGCAAGAACAATAGTAGTACCCATAATAAGTGTGTAGTCACGGTTAATAATACTGCTTACGAATGCTCTACCTATACCGGGAACTGCAAAAATCTGCTCAACAACAAGTGAACCTGTAACGATGTAAGCGAGCATTGGTCCGAAATACGTTACAACCGGAATAAGTGCATTTTTAAGAGCATGACCAAAAATAATTTTTGTACCGGAAACGCCCTTTGCTTTAGCAGTACGGATGTAATCCTGACCTAAAACGTCGAGCATTGAAGACCTTGTAAGTCTTGTAATATTTGCCATTGGCGACAACGAGAGTGTTATAATCGGCAACACAAGACCACCCGCTTCAGAACCGTTAGCAGGGAACAATGCCAACTGAACTGTAAAGAAAAGTAAAAGGAAAGTACCCATAATAAACGATGGCATTGAAACGAATGCTGTTGTCATAACCATTATAACTCTGTCTATAAACTTATTTCTTCTGAGAGCTGCAACAGAACCTAAAACTGTACCACTGATAAGTGCTATAACCGCCGCAACTGCACCAAGTTTTGCAGATGTTTTCATACCATCGGCAATAATATCTATAACGTCACGGCCCCTTTGTTTGATAGATGGACCAAAATCGAAGGATGTTATAATATCTTTAAGATATGTTATATATTGCTCAAACAAAGGTTTATCAAGACCATATTTTGCTTCAAGAGCCGCTTTTGCCGCTTCTGAAATAGCCTTTTCACCAAGGAATGGACCGCCAGGAACTGCGTGCATTACAAAGAACGTAATTGTAATAACTATTAATACAGTTAAAAGCGATAAACCTATTCTTTTTAATATGTACCATAAAGTTTTCGTATTCATTTTTTTACCTTGACTTTCTCTTTTGATTTACTTTTATATTTTATCAACAAGAAACACTTTCGCATTTTTAGATATATTGCTTATAATAACATAAATTCAAGCCTTTTGCAAGAATTTTTTATCACTTTATCGTAAAAAAGTGATATTTAGTTGTTAGTTGTTAGTTGTCAGTTGTCAGTATTATAAAAACAACTACATTCGTTCATTTTTAGATTTATAATAATCTTTAAATGAAAGAATGTAGTTTTTGTTATTTATATTTAATTACAATAAAGCCGTAAGGCTTCCGAAACTCAGCACTTTATTTAGAAGCTCTATATGCAGCAATTGCATCATCATAAGCTTTCATAGATTCCTCTGTAGGAATGTATTCTTTTCTTTCAGTATTAGCAATTGTTGGTGGGTTGCCTTTTGAATCGTAGCAAGGAGTCAAGAAGTCATTTTCCCACTTCTTTCTGTCTTCTTCTTTTCTGAAGTCAGGAATATCGTAAGGAACACCATATTCTAAAGCACTTCTGTGACCTAAAATTGCAACTGAAGCCATTGTTGTTGCAAAATACTCGTCAAACATCGGCTTTCTGTTTTCACGGATGCTATTGAAGAATTCACGAACAATGAAGAAGTCGCCACCGCCGTGACCTGCTTTTTCAGCCGCTTCTTTTGCATCTGGTTCAAAGTCTGCTTCGTACTTTGTAACTCTCTCCATTCCTTCTGGAGTATGTTCATCATTAAATGAAAGAAGCACTTTGCCATCTTCACCACGAAGATTTTCAATCTGACCTAATTCACCGCAAACTCTGTAAGTATTAGCGTGACCGCCGAAGTGTGACCAGCCAGTTACTCTGAATACAGAGTTATCGTCATTAAGACAAGTAACAACAGCACTTCTGTCTGGTAATCTCCAGTAAAGGCTACCGCCACCATTCTCTTCGTTAAGTGGTGCAAAAATTGGCATACCAGTAACTCTTTTTGGGAATGCACCTGTAATATACATAAGTGGGCCTAAAGAGTGAGTTATATAATAAATTCTCGGAATATGATATCTCCAGTGTTTTGAAGATGGGCAATATTTGTTGATATCATCCTGATTGAGAATTGGGTGGTTATATTCACCTTCTGCAAATAATGCCTTACCAAGTACACCTGACTGGTAAACTTTGCGCATTTCCTGATTAAACTTCATAAATGGGTAGTTTTCAGCAATCATATAATAAGCGTTGCTTTTTTCAACTGCTCTGACTAAAGCTACACCTTCACCCATAGAAATATTAGAAGTACATTCACTTAAAACGTGAATATTCTTTTCTAATGCTTTAATAGCGTATGGTGTATGCTCGTGGAAATAGTTGCAAAGGAAAACTGCTTCTAATCCCTCGTGATTTATAAATTCATCAAAATCAGTATATGTAGCAATACCTTCGTGGTCTTCTCTTGCTTTTTTGAGCTTTTCTTCGTCAAAATCGCAAACCGCAACAACTTCACCGTTGTTAGCTTTTACGCCGTCATAAAAGCCACTGCCACGACCTAAGCCGAATATACCGAACTTAATTGTTTTTTCCATAATAATACCTCCATAGGTAATATAAATATTAACGAATACATTTTATCACAACAAAATTAATTGTAAATAGGAATTGCTTAAAAACTTAAATTATTTTTTAGGTAACGGTCTGTGTTTTGCCGTGAATTCCGATGCTTCTATTTTAATTATACCGACAACAGAAGCCAATTTTTCATTAAACTCAAAATCCATTCCTACTTGTGTTTTCATCAATACAGAAAGTGCTTTTTGTTTTTCTTCTGAATTTTCAACTATTGTAGCAATACCTTTACCCATAACTGAAGAATAACTTATTCCATAATTACAGGCAACGTCACCCTCAAATGGCACTAAGTCACATTCCATTTCAAAAAACACTTTAGGATTTTTTCTTATTAAGTCAAGTTTTCTGCCGGTTGTTGCCCCGTGAAGCCAGATTGTAAGTTTCTCATTCTCATAAGTATAGCCATAATTCATTGGTACAACGTAAGGCTCGTCACCATCTACCATACCAACGTGTACTACTTTTGATTTATCTAAAATCTCTAATATTTTATCAATATCAAAAATCTGTCGTTCTCTGCGTGTCATTCCGTTCATTTTTTCTTTCTCCTTTTTTTAGCCACAAAAACCAACCCCTTTATTATTGCTGCCAAAACAATTACACCACCAACAACACATATTATAAATGTTTTACTACCACCTTGCATTTCAGTAATATCAATTTCGGAAATACATTTTTCAAAATCAACTACAGCTACAACCATTTCTGATTTTTCACTATTATCTTTTATCAATGGGTTATTGATAGCATATAGATATTTTCCGTCTTTAGAAAAAGCAATAGAATTGCTATACCCTACATTGTTCTCTGCAATATATGGAATTACGTGTTGTATCGTTACCCAGTTATCACCATTATCGTTACTTATAAACAAATCAGTGCCTGTGTTACTTTTGCCTTTTCTCATAAAGGTACCGCTTACTATAAGTGTACCATTTTCACCGCCAACGGGACTCCACGCACAGAAAGGTGCGGAGCCAAGGGCTTTTGTGCCATTGAAATTTATTATCTCGTAACCAATAAATTCAGGGTCACCCCAGTCAAGACCGTCGCTTGAATATCTTGCGTAAACAGGGTTGCCACTTACACCATTTTTATCTACTACCTCGTACACCATAAAGTATCTGCCATCGCCAAGGCGTGTTACAACAGGCATACCAGGACGTTCTTCGAAAAATTTTGTTGCTACAACCTCAGCCGATTCGCTCCAGTTTTCCAAATCACTTGATGTTTTATAAACTATTTTTTGTGAATACTGAGGGTCGGAATCATCTGAATAGTAGCAAACAATTCTGCCGTCATCAAGTTGTAATAAAAATGGTTCCCACACGCCTTCTTCAAGACCGCCACCACTTGCAACTACAACGCCCTGCTCAAAAGTGCAACCACCATCTGTGCTGAAATAGAGTCTTATATATGACTCTTTTTTATGTTCAGGGTCTATTGAGCAACCAACTAAAATAATAGCACCTTTTTTATACTTACCACAATCTTTTTCTAATTCAAAAAGATATGGATTCCACTCAGAATTAGCACCAGTAAGAGTATCGGTAACGTAAGTTATAATTTCCCAATTATTACCATTATCTGTACTTTTGTAAATCGGGTATCTCGGCTTATATTCTTCAAGTCCTGCATTAAGTTCGCAATGTGTTGCAAGAATAGTGCCATCGTCAAGAACTAACAATCTTCCATACTGCACACCACAGCCCCACCAATCTGGCTCGGAACTTGTTAGAACAACAGAATTTTCAACTACAAACCCCTCATTTGCAAAAGCAGGTACAGTAAGAGAAAATAAAATCACCAACAATAAAATTGCAGAAAGAATGCATTTCTTGTAGTTTTTCACTATCTCACCCCTATTTATCAATCAAATGCATTTATTATACTTGAAATAAGATTTCTTATAATGTCCATTATCGCTCTGAACATTACGCTTTCAGCACTTTCTGGTATATATTCAGCATCTGTACCAGTACCGCCATAGCAACCAATGTTGTTACTAACTATTTCGTTACCGAAAAAGTCGGTTGTTATGCCGTCATTAATCTTAACGCCACCACCAATAAGCGGTGAATTTTCTGAAAGAGTAAAACTGTTTATATCTGAGTAACTTCCACCAGTAAAGCCGGGAAGAATATTTCTTGAACTTAAATCTACAAGTGGTGATAACGCATTGTAATAGCAGTTGTTTTCATAAACATTCTTTCTTGTAGGGTCAAAATCGTAAGCAAAATGCTCACCATCTGCAAGAACAATTATGTTATTCGCAACGTAAGAATTATACATATTCTTAAGTTGGAATTCACCACAATTTATAATTGTGTTGTTGTAAAAATTGAACTCGTGCTCACCAGCACTACCTACTGCAGTAGTTGAACGACCAACGTTATCGTTTACAGAAAGGCAATAACGGACTGTATTGCCGTGGTGACCACTGTAATTAGGGTTGTTACACATAAAACGAACGTTGTCGTGAGAATAAATATATTGGTAAGTACAGTTATTGGTGTGAGAGTCAAAGTCAACTGCCATACCGTCGCCGTAGTTTTTTTGCCCTGCTATTTCACAATATTGAATCGTACTGTTTTCGCTACCCCAGAACCACATTGCCGCAGTAAAATATTCAATTTCACCATTTTCGTCGAGACCTACGCCCTGACAACAGTTTATAGCACGGCAATTTGTAACAAGTGCTCCATCACACATACCAACTATAACTGCTTCGGCATCCATCTCGTGAAAATAGCAATTTTCAATAAGTAAACCTTTGTTGTAAACAGGGTCTATTTCGTGTTCTTCGCACCAGGGTTTCTGTTCTTCGTTCCACGAACCCCAAATCATAAAACCATTTGCACAGTTATACACTTCACAGTTTCTGATTGTAAGGTTGTTTACGGCATATCTTGACCTTGCAGGTAAGCCTTTAACCATAACTGCCGCTCTGCCTACTGCCGCACCGTTTGTATTATCGTCACGGCTATGAACTTTGTAGTTTTGCATATCCTCGAAATAAACATTATCAATAATAATGCCTTCGGAAGTCTTTTCAAGTGTATCAATCCAGATACCACCACCGTTAGGTGCTTTAATATGTAAATCTGAAACAGTTACGTAAGAACAATCTATAAGACGGAAAACTTCAATTTTTTCGTCTGTTTTTAAAATTGCTTTTTCGCCTTCACCATAAGAAGAAATTACAACGGGATTTTCTTTTGTTCCTTCGCAAGTAAGCAAAACTGCACACTCATACTCGCCACCATTTTTAAATAAAAAATGAGTACCTGGTCCTATATTAAGTTCTTTAAGACCATCAATAGTTTTTATTGGGTGGTCAATATCTGTACCGCTATTTCTGTCATCACCATTTATAGCATCAAAATAGTAATAGTTTTTAGAATTTTCTAAAGCAAAAGCAGAAACGCTCACACAACTGAAAATAACTGTAAGTGCAATAATTAAAGATAGAATTTTAATTGATTTTTTCATAATATACTATCCCCTTATGGTAAAATATTTCCTGCCGAACGATAAATTTCGTACCATTCTTCACGGGTGATTTTTACTTCACTTGCCTTTAAGCAATCTTTAAGTCTTGTTAAATTTGTAGTACCTGTAACAGGTTGCATTTTTGCAGGGTGGCGAAGAATCCACGAAAATGCCATTGTTGTTTTTGAAACACCATATTTTTCGCCGATTCGCTGAAGTGCTTCGTTAAGTTCTGGGAATTTTTCATTATCTATAAAGCAACCTTTGAAAAATCCGTGTTGCATCGGTGACCATGGTTGAATTGTAATATTATTAAGTCTGCAATATTCTATATTGCCAGCATCTCTGTTAACCCCCGCATTATTATGCATATTAACGTTAACACCAAAATCAATCATCGGTGTGTGCATAACACCAAATTGCAACTGATTTGCACAAAGTGGAACATTTAAAGAATTTTGTAAAAGTGCCATCTGATGAGGATTCTGATTAGAAACGCCAAAATGACGGACTTTGCCTGAAGTTTTTAAATAATCAAACGCCTTCGCTACTTCTTCTGGCTCCATAAGAGCATCTGGTCTGTGAAGAAGTAAAACGTCTATGTAATCCGTACCAAGTCTTTTAAGACTTCCGTCAACAGAATTTACAATATGGTCGTAAGAAAAATCGAAAAAGCCTTTTCTGATACCACATTTTGTCTGAATTAAAAGTTTTTCTCTGTCTAAAGAAGCAATTGCTTTACCGAAAACCTCTTCACTTTTGCCACCGCCGTAAATATCGGCATGATCAAAAAAGTTTGCACCATTACTCAATGCAGTATCTACAAACTCTGCAACTTCTTTTTCTGTTTTGTCGCTTATTCGCATACAACCGACTGCGATTGTCGGCACTTTTATTCCACTTTTACCAAAGTCAATGCTATACATAATAACACTCCTTTTATCCTTTTATTTTCCATTTTTGTTGCATTATAACGCATGGCTCCTCTTCCGAGTTAGTCGCATAAAAAACAGTAAGTAAATCACCAGTAGGAAGCTCCACTGTTGTAGGATAACCAATATCGTCACTTGCAGTATTTTCATAAAGGCGAATATCCTTTTCCCATGTTTCACCGCCGTCAGTGCTTATCATAACCATAATTCCATAAGGCTGTTTTCTTCTTCCATAAGCAGAAATAAGCACACCTGAACTCAACAAAATCAGGTGTGGTGGTGCTCCCCCATCTTTTGTGAGAAGCATTTCTGGTTCAGTCCATGTTTTACCACCATCATCAGAGATACTCTGAAAAACTGTAAAAAGTGTTTCTTCTCCACCATCAAAAAGCTCTCTGTTTTCTGCACGAGTATGACAGATAAGCCTGCCGTTTGGTAGCTCTATCATATTAGGCTCATTAAGAACAATATTTTTATCGGACGAAATTATTTTTCCGATAAGTTCTGTTTTTCCGGTTTCTGTATTAAGACGACGAACCTCAATACCAGCAAAAATATCACTAAAAACTGTACCAGCCCATAAAACAGTACCATCACGAAGTTCTATAGGTCCGTGTGGAGATGTTATTGGCGAATGATGAATTTCGCCGAATGTTACACCACAATCTTTACTTATTCTGAAAAGTGCCCCTAAATATTTTTTCTCATCGTCAGGAGTAATTGTATCTATATAGCTTTGAACATAACTATTTTCTTTATTATGTTCTCTTTGCATTTCAGCAGAATTATTGAACGTAGTAAAAACAACTCCGCTCTCACCAAACGGACAGATTCCCGCATCTCTGTCATCAAGAGGTGTGTCAATAACCGGTGCCGGAATAGTATAAGTTTCACCATTATCAGAACTATATGAAACAACTGACTTGCCAAATGGACAAATATGCTCTAATCTGTAACCGGAAGCCCCTACAGCTATTTTTCCATTTTGCAAACGAACCGCAGTAGGCCACGCAAAATAGCCGTGTTTACTGTGCGGATTTGACATTATTACCTTCGGTTTACCAATAAACTCTATTTCCATTTTATTCCCCATAATACATTAATTACATAATTATGTTAATATTATAACACTGTATATTGCTATTTGCAACAAAATTAAAAACTGTACAAACATAAATGCACCACAGGTGCCATTCATGGTAATGCCAATTCATGCGTCGCAAGGCGCAATTCACGCCTATTCGGGCAATTCATCAAATAAAAATATCCGCCCATCTTTCGATGGACGGAATTTTTTGTGTTAGGAATTAGCCCTTAATAGCTGCCTGTGCTGCTATCAGCAAAAGAGGAAAATTATTTGAAAACACTTTCAAAGTTTCTGCATATTAAATTATACTGATTATTTAAATCGTCGTCATTGAAATACTCACTTATTAGTGATGGAATTGGAATAATGGCTATACTAATTAACCTGCGCAAATCATATTTAAAATCGCCTAACTGTCTTCCTGCATCAAAAGTAATCCCCGAAGATGATGCACTGAAATTTTTAGCCAATGCACTTGCTGATATGTGTGTATTGCCGCAGTAAGTTCTGTATAGTAAATACTCTACTTCAAATCCATTCTTTTGTGCCAAATCTTTCACACTGGTTTTCTTTGCAGGCTTATTATCTGAAAGCCAATCATAGGCTTCTTGAATTTCTTTTATCTTTTCTGCTGGAATTAAATCGAGCCTTTTAAATTCCTTGGCAATATTTACAGTAGCGCGAGTTTCTTTAATCTCGTTAAGCATAATTTCTTGTATGTGTTCTTTATTCTTAACCGTTTCAACAATGTTTAGTGATAATTCCAAAATGGTTCTAATGATTATGTTGGCAGATGAGGGAATTCCTCTTTCAAATAGTAAAACAGCACTTTGAAACAACTTGTTGAGTTCAATAATAGAAGAAAGTAAAAATATATCTTGTTCAGAGGCATTTTTGCCAACAAACTTATCTTTTAAGGAGTTGAACAATTGTATTAAGTTGATAACTACTTTATATTCTTCTTTGTGCTCTTCTCGAAACTTTGGGAGGCATTCATTTATTTTAAAATCGAGAAACCCTTCAACCAAAGCATCGTTTATATCTGTTTTGTTGTTTGCCTTACAATCCATAAACTAACTCTCCAATTGTTTTTTATTATTATAGCATACTTTTATAATTAACTCAATGCAGAACAACAGTTAGATTTTTTACTAATTGCTTATAGAACAATAAATGAAAGCCTTATAGAATATTGAAAACAGAAAGATTGTGTGATATACTTAACTTGAAAATATGAATAAGAGGTTAGTAATATGGCAAAAGGTATAATTTATGTAATGACAACTGTGGTTCCTGGATTGATTAAAATTGGCAAAACAGGAACGGATAATTATGAAAGTAGAATGTACCAGTTAGAACGGAATGGATATTTTAATGTTGTGGGACTTAAAAGAAAGTTTGCAATAGAAGTTGAAGATTACGATGAAAAGGAAAAACTCCTTGATGAAATTTTTGGCAAAAGCAATGTTCAAGGTTCTGAATTGTTTTCATTAGATGCAGATTTAGTTGTCCAATTACTGTCCTCATTCGAGGGCAAGCAAATTTTTCCTGAAACATTAACTAAAGAAGAAGTCTTTATTGCTGCTACTGAAGAACATAAAATTAAAGAAGATTGGGCTCTTATTCCAGATGGTAAGTATTATCTATCCCAAAACGTAAAGGGTTTTGGTAAGGTTACGGCAACGATGGTTGTTATAGATGGCAAACTTTCCGTTGAAAAAGGCAGTATATGTGCGCCAACCAAGGAGGGCTGGGTGCCCGAGGTAAGAAAGAACGCTCCAATCAAGGATAATGTTCTTCTTGAAACAACAGATGCAAATTCTCCGTCAACTGCTGGGTGGATTGCATTAGGACACTCAAATAACGGATGGTCTGTTTGGAAAGATTCCAATGGACAACCGATTGATATATATAGAAAATAATATATTAAGCACAAAAATCCCCACCGATTTGCTCGGTGGGGATTCGTTATTTGGAAATATTAGCCTTTGATAGCTGCCTGAGCTGCTGCAAGACGAGCGATCGGCACACGGAATGGAGAGCATGAAACGTAGTTGAGACCAATCTTGTGACAGAATTCAACTGAAACAGGGTCACCACCGTGCTCACCGCAGATACCATAGTGGAGGTTTCTGCCGCTTGCTTTACCTTTAGCAACTGCCATTTCCATAAGAGCACCAACGCCGTTCTGGTCGAGCTTTGCAAATGGGTCGTTTTCAAAGATTTTTGCATCGTAATAAGCTGTAAGGAACTTACCAGCATCATCACGGCTGAAGCCGTATGTCATCTGTGTTAAGTCGTTTGTACCGAAGCAGAAGAAGTCAGCGTTCTGAGCGATTTCGTCAGCTGTGATACAAGCTCTTGGAATTTCAATCATTGTACCAACTTCATATTTGAGGTCAGCGCCTGCAGCTGCGATTTCAGCATCAGCAGTTTTAACAACGATATCTTTAACGTATTTAAGTTCTTTAACTTCACCAACAAGTGGAATCATGATTTCTGGAACAAGGTTCCAATCTGCATGAGCTTTCTGAACTGCGATTGCTGCACGGATAACAGCCTTTGTCTGCATTGCTGCAATTTCAGGATATGTTACTGCAAGACGGCAACCACGGTGACCCATCATTGGGTTAAACTCATGGAGAGAAGCAATAAGTGCTTTAATATCTTCAACTGATTTGCCCTGAGCTTTTGCAAGAGCTGCAATGTCAGCTTCTTCAGTAGGAACGAACTCATGAAGAGGTGGGTCAAGGAAACGAATTGTAACTGGGTTACCTTCGAGTGCTTCGTAAAGTTTTTCGAAGTCGCCTTGTTGATATGGAAGAATCTTATCAAGAGCTGCTTCTCTTTCTTCAACTGTATCTGAACAAATCATTTCACGGAATGCAGCGATTCTGTCTGCTTCGAAGAACATGTGCTCTGTACGGCAAAGACCGATACCTTCTGCACCGAGTTCACGAGCTTTCTTAGCATCTGCTGGAGTATCAGCATTTGTACGAACTTTAAGAGTTCTGTATTTGTCTGCCCAATCCATAATTCTACCGAATTCGCCAGCGATTTCAGCATCTACTGTTGGAATAATACCATCATAGATAGCACCTGTTGAACCGTCGATTGAAATATAATCGCCTTCTTTATATGTTTTACCAGCGAGTTCGAATTTTTTATTTTCTTCATCCATTTTGATTTCGCCGCAACCAGATACACAGCAAGTACCCATACCACGAGCAACAACAGCTGCGTGAGATGTCATACCGCCACGAACTGTGAGGATACCTTGAGAAGCTTTCATACCTGTAATATCTTCAGGTGATGTTTCAAGACGAACAAGAACAACTTTTTCGCCTCTTGCATTCCAAGCTTCAGCATCTTCTGCTGTAAATACAATTTTACCACAAGCAGCACCAGGAGAAGCACCAAGACCTCTACCAGCCGGTGTAGCAGCTTTAAGAGCAGCAGCATCGAATTGTGGGTGGAGAAGTGTGTCAAGGTTACGTGGGTCGATCATTGCAACTGCTTTCTTTTCATCAATCATGCCTTCGTCAACGAGGTCACAAGCGATTTTAAGAGCAGCTTTTGCAGTTCTCTTACCATTTCTTGTCTGAAGCATATAGAGTTTACCAGCTTCAACTGTAAATTCCATATCCTGCATATCTCTGTAATGGTCTTCAAGAGTAGCACAAACTTTTTCGAATTGTGCGAAAGCTTCTGGGAATTTTTCAGCCATCTGAGCAATTGGCATTGGTGTACGAACACCAGCAACAACGTCTTCACCTTGTGCGTTTACAAGGAATTCACCCATAAGACCTTTTTCACCTGTAGCAGGGTCACGAGTAAATGCAACACCAGTACCACAGTCATCACCCATGTTACCGAAAGCCATAGCCTGAACGTTAACAGCAGTACCCCATGAATAAGGGATATCGTTGTCACGACGGTAAACGTTTGCACGTGGGTTGTCCCATGAACGGAAAACAGCTTCAACAGCACCCATAAGTTGTTCTTTTGGATCTGTTGGGAAGTCTTTACCAATCTTTGATTTGTATTCTGCTTTGAACTGACCTGCTAATTCTTTAAGGTCTTCAGCTGTAAGTTCGATGTCTTGAGTAACACCTTTAGCTTCTTTCATTTCGTCGATGAGTTGTTCGAAATATTTCTTACCAACTTCCATAACAACGTCTGAATACATCTGAATAAATCTTCTGTAGCAGTCCCAAGCCCAACGAGCGTTACCTGATTTTGTAGCCATAACGTTAACAACGTCTTCGTTAAGACCAAGGTTAAGGATTGTATCCATCATACCAGGCATTGATGCACGAGCACCTGAACGAACTGAAACGAGAAGTGGGTTTTCTAAATCGCCGAATTTTTTACCTACAACGCCTTCCATTTTAACGATGTATTCCATAATTTGAGCCTGGATTTCATCGTTGATCTTTCTGCCGTCCTCATAATATTGAGTACAAGCCTCTGTTGAAATTGTAAAACCTTGAGGAACAGGAAGACCTATGTTAGTCATTTCTGCAAGGTTAGCACCTTTACCGCCGAGAAGTTCACGCATTGAAGCGTCGCCCTCGGAGAATAAATAAACGTACTTTTTGCTCATAGTTTACCTCCAAAAATAAATTATTGATATATTTGAGTATCTGCTTTATTTTAAAGCAACATAACACCAAAGATGATTATAACAAAATTCTACTTTTTTTTCCATAGTATAAAAATAAAAATATGTAAAAATAGTTTGTTGTTTTTTAGTCAACATAACTAAACACACCGACAAATTTTCGCCTTTTCTATTCTCTACCATCTAATTCGAGCCTGCTCCAATCAAAAAGTTCGCCCGGGTCAGATTTGTGTGGACTGAATTCTTCGTGACCTATAATTCTATCTTTAGTTCTCGGTATTTCATATCTTTCGCAAAGTTCAGTAAGAAGCAGATTAAGCGACTCATATTGTTCATCGGTAAAACCTTTAAGACTATCATCAAGCGAATCATAAGTTTCACCATCAATATATTGTGCCATATCTGCTTTAGAACCTATTGCCATAAGTTCAATACCAATAGAATAGAAATTTATTTTATTTGTGTATTTAGGAGTATTTAAAAACTCCCCTTCGCCAGCATGCCATGCGCAACGGTTTTCAGGTAACATACAAAGAATATTACCTTCTCTGTCAATAACGTAATTTATGCCTACACCAGGCTCCATAAATATACTTCTTACAATATCTTTATTGTAAGGGTCTTCTTTTGAAATCACAACGCCATTCATAAAATGAATCATTATAAATTCCGGCATATATTCACGTTCCCACGAAGACGTTTCAAAGTCTATATAATGAATCGCCGCTAAATCAGAAACAATTTCTTGCTTGAAAACGTCCGGCAAAGTTCTTGCCATAGGAATTTTACTTTCTATTACTGTCAACGGTTTATTTTCGGTTATTTCTCCACCAAGATATTCTTTTAACGGTTTATTGCATCCACCTGAAATCACAAAAAAGACAAGAAGAAACAGTGCAAAAAACTTCTTCATAATTCACCACCATTATTGATGTTCGCCCTGAGTCAGAGAAGTAATAGATATAAGATTAAAACCACCATCTGCAGTTTCTTTTAACGTTATTTCCATATATTTATCTGGTTGAGCGGCTGCAATAGTGCCGTCAACTGCAACTTCAATATTACTTGTTCCTACGTAACCAACTTTAAGTGTTACAAGACCACCGGTTTTTTTAGCAGATTCAATTCTCGCTGTAAATGGTGGCACAACACCAGTAAGCGGAACGTAATAACAGTTTGTTGTAGCATCGTACTGGAATTCGTAACCATACCCTTGCACAGTAGCGTGAACAATCTGAACGTCATTACCAAACATAGTTTTAAAACTCTGCTCAACGTCTCTTGCAGGAACAACCATACCAAGCTCTGTAACGTCATAATCATCGGTTTTCACTTCTGAAGTGAGTAATGAACAAACCGCAATATTAAGAAGGTCATCAAAATCTGCTTTAGTTATATCTGTAAACGGGTCAGGGTCAATACCAACAACCCACGTAAGATATTTAGTATATTCAGAATAATCTTCTGATTCTGTAACTTTATCTACAATTATATCCTTTACAAAAGAGCCGACTGAAACAACACCGATTATTGCAAAAACAAGAACAATAAGACCAACAATAAACGGAGATTTTTTCTTTTTTTCTTTCACTTCAACTTCTTGCACAAGTTGTTCATTAATATCGCTCATTTTCTCACCCTTTCAAGTGGATTTCCTTTCTATTATATTATATCAATAAGGTAAATGCAAGGAAAATTATCAGGAACTAAAAATTAGAAGTTATATCGTAATTATAGTTTAAAGTTGAAAATTGAAAGTTGAAAGTTCAGGAAACGCTTCGCGTTTAATTATAATTAAACACGTATAAAAAACTACACTCTCTCATTTAAAGATTATTGTTAAATCTAAAAACGAACGAATTCAGTTATTTTTATTTGTATATAATTACGGCGTAGCCCCTTAATTTTCAACTTTCAATTTTCAACTTTCAATTCAAAAAAAGCACCATCGTTTTCACGATAGTGCTTTTTATTAATCAATATTAGTTTACAGATGAAACAAGGTCAATAAATGCCTTTGTAAATGTTGAACCTGATTTTTTACTGATAGCGTTAACTTCTTCGTTTTCGCCCATAAGTGAGTGATATTCGTTATCTGCAAGAACGTAACCAGCCTGGTCGTTAGCAAGACCGAATACTAAAACGTTTTTGCAATCTGTAATATCTTTAAGTGCTGGGTAATCCCAAGACTCACCATTCCAGCTATCCTGTGGCTTTGTAACGTTGCCAAAGAAAATACCTGGTTCAAATTCACCTGGTGCAAAGAATACTGCAACCTCGTTGCCAAGTTCCATATAACCGATTTCTGAAACAAGTGTGTAATCTTCACCATCTTTAAGAACAACTGCACCTAAAATACCTTCACGGCAAGCAAGAGTAAGAATTCCATTATCAACAGGAACCATAACTTCTTGGTGTACTATATTAAGAACAGGGTCGAGTTTAATTTCGTTATTAATTCCTCTAACCTTATCAGCAATAGCATTTGCATAATATGTAATATTGTTTAAGTCTGATTCGCCTTCAACGTTTGTTAATTCGCCTTCTGTTGTAATAGCGAGCTCAGCACCCATTACAAATACAACATTTGCGCCTTCTTTTTCATTGATGTTTTTCTCAATGTAGTATGGATAGTCAGCTGAAAGAATATCAGGACCTGCACCGTAACCTGTGCAGTGCATACCAGCTTCTAAAATCCAGGTTTCTTCAGAACCATCTGCTGGTGTGAAGCGGAGCCTGTGAATATTCTCATCAAATGACTGAGGTTCACGCTTATCTCTAATATATTCTTTAATATTAGCATAACCGTAGTTAAGGGTACCTTCTGTCATATCGTTAACAGCTTCTTCAACACAAGCAACAGTTGTTGTGTAAAGGTTCTCCATAAACTCTGGGTTCTTTGTTACCATATAATCATCAAGAAGGTTTTCATCGAAAACCAAACCTGAACCAGCATTACCTGTGTTAGTAACAAGAGCCTTGAGAAGTGGAACGTTCATACCAAGAGTATCAATACAAGAGTGCTGGTGAAGAACTGAAACGTTCATACTGATAATATTATTAGCTTTTGCGAATTCTTCTAATCTGCCGCGGATAACTTCAACGTCACCTCTTGCAAAGCCGAAACCGTCAATAACAGCGTGAACAACTGTACCGCTTGCACCGTCGCTAAGAGCATAAACTCTTACTCTCTGGTCGTCATAAACAGCTCTTGGAACTCTGCCTTCAAGCACTTCAAGAGAACCTGCAAGGAAGAATTCACCATTCATAATATCGAAATCATCAATAAGTGAATCGCTTGAATAACCAAGGCTCCATTTTGCATTTGATTTTACAGTTTTATCAAAGGTTTCTTCACCTTTGTAGAAATTCTCTGCCACGTAGGACTCTGATGTATCAAAATCACTGTCAAAACCTGGCCAGAATTTATTAAGGTATGTGAGAACGTAGTGAATAAGGTCATTTAAAACCCTGTTTAAAATATTCTCAACGTTTATTTCTAATGTTTGCGGTGCAACTGCTGAAGCAGCGCTTGCAGGAACCATAAACACAGAAATTGAAAGTGTTAAAGCAAGGATAATAGCGACTAATTTTTTAGTCATTCCTAATGCCCCCTTGAATAATGAGATTTATAAACCGAGCAGATTTCTCTACCCAGTTTACTGCATTTTAATGCAATTTTACAGATACATTATATACCTATTTTTTACAATATGCAATATTTATTTAAACCGCTGTTGCTTCTTTGGTAGTTTTTGCCAATTCTTCTTCGATTTTTTTGTTAATGTTGTTAGGTCCCATATGGCGATATGGACGGAATCTCAAGAAAAGATACATAGGAACAGCACCCAAAGTATTAAGAATCATATCACCCATTGTATCCATCAAAGCAAATCGTGCTTCAAAGCGTTCAGCATCAAGCGGAATCATCATAAATACGTTTTCTACGTTACCACCTGCTTCAGCGATTGCTTTTTGTAAATCCCAGTGTTGAGCGTCACCACCGAACCATTGGTCAAACACAAATTCGAAAAGTTCCCAACCAGAAGCGAAAACAAATCCAACACCTAAAGCACAGAGTGCCACGATTTTTGGTGGGCAAACAACTTTGTCGCGAATCTGCATAGCGCAAACCAATTCATAACTTACGAACACTGCTTCTACACAACCTAAAGCGTGAAGCACTTTGTCAAACATTGGCAATTCATAATAAAGGTTTAAAAATGCTCCGCCGAATGAAGCACAGAAAAATCCGAAGATTGAAATGTGCTGGAAATAACGTGGCAACAATCTTGGGAATGTGTTTTTAGGGAACATCTGACAAATTTCATAAGCAAACATACCCACTAAGTTTGCCATCATCTGTAATGGTTGCATTGAACCTAAATTAGGGTCAATTGTAACAAGGCTTTTAATAATACCATAAATCATTAAACCTCTTAAAGTCCACCAATAAATGTGCTCAATTGGTTTCATTCCTTTATAAAGTCTTTTAAAATAATCTTTAACCATATCTTTTCTCCTTATTAACAAATACGTTAATTAATTGTACATACTTCGTAAGCATACCAAATATATCACTTTTTATAATTCTTTTCAAGAACTAAACGTTAAAATAATCTTAAATTTTCATATTTTCTTCAAATTTCTTTCATATTTTGGTAATATATCAACTTTCTATTGAAAAATTTTATAAAATACTATATAATATACTGCGAATGATTTATTGGAGGGGTAACTATGCCAAAAAGAGAAGGCTATATTTCCTGGGATGAATTTTTTATGGGCGCTGCGATGCTTTGCGCTAAACGAAGCAAAGACCCTAACACACAAGTTGGTGCTTGTATTGTAAACGCTGAAAACAGAATTGTTTCTGTTGGTTACAACGGCTTCCCTGCTGGTTGTGATGATGACGTTTTCCCTTGGGAGCGTGCTGGTGACGACCGTTACAACACCAAATACCTTTACGTTTGTCACGCTGAGCTCAACGCTATTTTAAATGCAAGGGGCACAAACCTTACAGGCAACCGTCTTTACGTTGCACTTTTCCCTTGTAACGAATGTGCGAAGGCTATTATTCAGAGCGGTATTACAGAAGTTATTTACCTTTCAAATAAATATAAAGATACACCAGAAACCAGAGCATCTAAAAGAATGCTTGAAGCCGCTGGTGTAAAACTTACACAGTTAGTTCCAGAAAGACAAGAACTCGTTCTTGACTTCGACCCAAACAAAATTTAATATATTTTATCGCTTTGCGATTACATATAAATAATAATATTTAAAAATTGGAGTGTTAAAAATGCCATTAGTAAATGCAAAAGAAATGCTTACAAAAGCAAAGGCTGGCCACTACGCAGTTGGTCAATTCAACATCAACAACCTTGAATGGACAAAATCAATCCTTCTCACAGCACAGGAAATGAATTCTCCTGTTATTCTCGGTGTTTCTGAGGGTGCAGGTAAATATATGTGCGGTTACAAAACAGTTGTTGGTATGGTTAACGGTATGATTGACGAATTAGGAATTACTGTTCCTGTTGCTCTTCACCTTGACCACGGTTCATACGAAGGTGCAAAAGCTTGCATCGAAGCAGGTTTCTCATCAATTATGTTCGACGGTTCTCATTACCCAATCGACGAAAACATTGCAAAAACTAAAGAATTAGTTGCTATCTGCGAAGAAAAAGGTCTTTCAATCGAAGCAGAAGTTGGTTCAATCGGTGGCGAAGAAGACGGCGTTGTTGGTGCTGGCGAATGTGCTGACCCTGAAGAATGCAAAATGATTGCTGATTTAGGCGTTACAATGCTCGCTGCTGGTATCGGTAATATCCACGGTAAATACCCTGAAAACTGGGCAGGTCTTTCATTTGAAACTCTTGCAGCAGTTCAGGAAAAAACAGGCACAATGCCTCTCGTTCTTCATGGTGGTACAGGTATCCCTGCAGAAATGATTAAAAAAGCAATTTCACTCGGTGTTTCAAAAATCAACGTTAACACAGAATGTCAACTTGCATTCCAGGAAGCAACAAGAAAATACATTGAAGAAGGTAAAGACCTTCAGGGTAAAGGCTTCGACCCAAGAAAGCTTCTTGCTCCTGGTTCAGAAGCAATTAAAGCAACAGTTCGTGAAAAAATCGAACTCTTCGGTTCAAAAGATAAAGCGTAAAAATAACAATAAAAAGCACTCTGCTTTGAGCAGGGTGCTTTTTTTGTTAGATAAGAACTAATAGTATTGGAACTACATTCTATTAAAAAATAAATCATTTATATATTTCGATATTTTTCCAAATCAAGCAAAATTTTATATATTTGTTCCTGTTCACTTTTGCTTTTACGAGAAATCAATTCATAACACTCTAAAGGAATATTTCTTTCATCTGATGAACACTCATCAATTTTTTCAAACAATTTAGATAACGTTATATTTAATGGTTTTACAATTTTTTCTATACTTTCAATTGTAGCATTCTTTTCACCACGTTCTAATTGCCCTATATAAGTATGATGACAATTAGAATATTCTGCCAAATCTTCTTGTGTCATATTTAATTGTGTTCTATAATTTCTTATTCGTTGACCCATAATTCTTTTAATATCGCTCATACAATTATCACATCCTGATTATAGTCTATAAATATTTGTTTTATTCTTCCATAGACTATTGATATTATTAAAACTTTGGTGTATACTATGAATATTGAATAGGTTGTTTGTTATATTTATAGTATTTACAATTAACGATTGAACAGGGTGTTTATTTATGTTTCAAGAAAATTCGTCATATAATTTATTTGAAGAACTTGCAAAAAAGGGAAACGGAAGTGTTGAGCAAGCAAAAAAAGATTTTGAAGAAAAATTCATTAAAGTTGTAATGTACCAAATTAAAAATTCAGATAACCAATATTTAAAAGAGTTATGGAATGAGTCTTTCCCAAACGATAAAACACCTTCAGCAGATGAATTCTTCAAAGAAATGTTGTTTTTTAAAATATTATTCCCAGACGGTTTAAAAGATAAAAACGGTAAAAAAATAGATGCCGGAAGAATTTATTATGGCGATATATGATATATAAAAAGTTCTATCATTCAGTTTTCAAAAACTAAAAATGATAGAACTTATTTTTATTATTCACTTACAATACCAACGCAGTTTTTTATTTCATTTATTTTACAAACTCATTGTAGATTGCTTCAAGTGTACCAACGTAATCTTCTTCAGCAACGCCAACAATGATGTTAAGCTCACTTGAGCCCTGGTCAATCATTCTGATATTTATACCAGCATTACCAATAGCACCGAATACTCTACCGGCAGTACCTTTAACACCAGCCATACCACGACCAACAACTGCAACGAGTGCTATGCCGTTGTAAACAGAAATGTTATCTGCCTTTGTTTTTCTCTGAATATCTGAAAGAATTGATTCCTGAACCGGTAAAAAGTCGTGGTCGTTAACAACAACTGACATTGTGTCAATACCAGATGGAAGATGTTCAAAGCAGATTTTGTGATTTTCAAGTGCTTCAAGAACTTTTCTGCCAAAACCGATTTCAGCATTCATCATACTCTTTTCAATAGAGATAACAGAGAAACCTTTTTTACCGGCAATACCAGTAATAACTGAATCCACCTTATTTGAATCGACTTTAGAAACAATCATTGTACCAGCATCTTCTGGTTTATTTGTGTTACGGATATTTATAGGAATACCTTTTTCTCTAACTGGGAAAATTGCATCTTCGTGCATAACAGTTGCGCCCATATATGCAAGTTCACGAAGTTCTGCATAAGTAATTGTATTTATAACTTTTGGATTTTTAACGCATCTTGGGTCTGCCATAAGCATACCGGAAACGTCAGTCCAGTTTTCGTAAATATCGGCACCGATTGCTCTTGCTACGATTGAACCCGTGATATCTGAACCACCACGTGAGAAAGTTTTGATTGTACCGTTTGGCATAACGCCGTAAAAACCAGGAACAACTGCGTGGGTGTGTTCTTTAAGGATTTTTGTGAGTTCTTCGTTTGTCTTTTCTGTATCGAGAATACCGTTTTCTGTGAAGAAAATTCCTTCTTCAGCATCAACAAAATCGTAACCGATATATCTTGCTAAAATCATTGAGTTTAAATATTCGCCACGAGATGCAATATAGTCACGGCCAGCGTGGTGAACAATAGCATTTTTAATTCTGTCGAATTCAGGTTGTAACCAGAAATCAAGACCTAAATCTTTTATTATGCCGTTATATCTGTCTTCAATTAATTTGAAAGCTTCGTCGATATCTTTATTTTCCTTAACTAATTTGTAGCAGGAATATAACATATCTGTTACTTTAATATCGTCATCATATCTTTTACCAGGAGCTGAAGCAACAACAAATCTTCTTGACTCGTCAGATTTAATAATTTCAGCTACTTTTCTGAACTGGTCGGCATCAGCAAGTGAGCTACCGCCGAATTTTACAACTTTTACCATTTCTCAATACCCCTTATCAAAATTTAATTAGTATTCACGGGTTGACTACGATATACTATCATTAATTAAAATTTTTATCAACAAAAAAATTACTCTCAGAAAAAAGTTCTAAACTTATGATAAATGTTACCAAACTCAAATTAAATAAGTTGTGCAATTTCACAACAATATCAATCAAAAATTTGTATTATTTTTCATTCACGTCTTTTAAAATACGTAAAAGTATGGTATATTCTTTCATATTATATGAATTTTTGTAGCAAGGGGTGAACAAATTGGAAAAAGAAGAAACACTTTTAATTAAGCGTTTTAAGGAATTAGAAAATCGTTCTTTTAATAGGGGCGTTTACGAGTATTCTGATTTTCTTAATATGTATGAACAAGATTTGCTTTTTAAAAATATAAAAACTGATTTTTTACTTTTTGGTGGTTATGAAACTGCCGAACGTCAGATTGCTGTTTTTGGTAACGAAGAAGATTTTGGATTTTCACCCACCTACCCCGTCACCTGCATTTTGGTTTCACCCCTGATGCAGAAATTTGCTGACGATTTAACTCACCGTGATTTTTTAGGTTCTGTTTTAGGACTTGGTATAAAGCGTGAAACTATTGGTGATATAATTATAAAAAATAACACTGGTTACATTTTCTGTCTTGATACCGTTGCAGATTTTATAACAGAAAACTTGAAAAAAGTAAGGCATACTTCTGTAAAATGCGAAAAAGTCAATGAAACTCCCGAAGAAGTAAAACCTGAACCAACCGAAAAATTTATTATTGTTGCTTCAGAAAGACTCGACGTTATAATTGCAGAAATTTATAATCTTTCAAGAAGTGAGAGCAACAATCTTTTCTTAGCTAAAAAGGTTTTTGTAAATGGTAAACTCACAGAAAACAATTCTCATAAAATCAAACAAGGAGATATCATTTCTGTAAGGGGTTATGGGCGTTTCAACTGGCTCGGCTCTTCCGGAGAAACGAAAAAAGGCAGATTAAAAGCGACGGTAGAAGTATTTTAAACAAAAACTACGCAGATAAATTGAAAACCAATTATTGCACTGCCCCAATTTGTGCGGACAGTACAAAAAGCACCCCCTATGGTGTTAAATATTAAATTTTAAGCAACAAACTGATTTCGTTTTTCTAACGGAGTCAGTTTTGTTTTTAGTTGAATTCTTTCGTTATTGTAGAAATGGATATATTGACCTATGAGGAGGCGAGCCTCCTCATAGGTTCGCAATTTTGCTCGATAGATACATTCTGTTTTCAAAATTGAAAAGAAATTTTCAGCCATAGCATTATCATACGG
>JAZSIE010000016.1:0-107105 GCA_045533655.1 Acutalibacteraceae bacterium | reverse complement strand
GCTTCTATTGCATTGTTGAGAAGATTAAGAAAGACACAGTTAAGGTCTATACTTTCAATAGTTAATTCCTTTGGCACGTCAATCTGTGTTTCAAGTGTTACACCCTTTTTACTTGCTTCTTCTACCTTTGCACCAACAATTGCATTTACAACTACATTCTCTGTGTAAACCGGCAATTTTGTTGCATTTATGTTCTTTTCCATAGCAGAGATTATTTCACTCGCTTTTTCAATGCTTTCTTTTGAATTTTCTTTAATTAAAAGCTTTGCCGTTTCTAAATTATCCTTAAAGTCGTGACGGATTTTTCTGACTTCGTTTGTCTTTTCCTGAAGTTTATTGTAATACTCAAGCTCCATTCCTTTAACGTTTTCAACCCAATAAAGTTTTTCTTTCATAACTTCGGTTTCGTTAAGTCTTTTCATTAATTTATACATTGTAAAACACAAAAACATTAACAGAAGTGGGGCTACCAACAATACAATTTTTGTAAACACATCTTTGTTATAGGCATTACTTGTGAATATAAATGCTACCATTATGCAATTAACAATTATTATTGCCGCAAGATTAATGAGTACCCGTTTATCAATTTTAAGCCTTATTTTTTTGCAAACTAAATATATAGTAATACCCGTCAATGAATATACAATTATGGACACAAGTTTAATAATTAACCGTGTTCTAAAATCACTATCGAACTCTTCATAACTTGTTATTCCGAAAACGCCCGTAATAATAGCGGTCATTATACCTTCATACATTACCAAAAAGACAACTAAAGCTATAAACGCCTTAAATTTCTTAATAAGAACATCTTTAAATACGAATAGACAATACCCGAAATATACACACATTAAAAATATTGTTTTGATATTTTGTTGAAGTTCAAAACTATTAAAAATAGTTTTGTAACTTTCAGAATATTCTGCAATCATATAAACAACATCGGCTGGTATTGCAAATAATAAAACAGAACTTACAAAACTAAATTTAGGTGTTAAGGTCTTTGTTAAAGCAATCCCCAGTGTGGAAAACGATATACCAACAATTAATAAATCCCAAAACACAAAATTCATATTATTCACCTATTTTCAAACTCACCACTGCACTAAAACGAGAATTTTCAATACTGGTTTCAAACTGGCCATCGTACTTCTTTGCAATTTCGCTTAATAATGACGTACCGATTCCGTGGTTTTCTTTATCTTCTTTTGTTGTAAGAAGTTCACCTGCTGAATTCGTTTCAACTTCGTTAAACTCATTCTCAACTTTTACAAACAAATAACCTGCTTTTATTTCTGACCTTAAAGAGACTGTTTTTTCGCTCTTTTCAAGCTTTTCTGTTGCTTCTATTGCATTGTTGAGAAGATTAAGGAATACACAGTTAAGGTCTATACTTTCAATACTTAATTCCTTTGGCACATCAATCTGTGTTTCAAGTGCTATTCCTTTTTTGTTTGCTTCCTCTGCCTTTGCACCAACTATTGCATTTACAACTACATTTTCTGTGTATACAGGCAATTTTGTTGCATTTATGCTCTTTTCCATAGCAGAAATTATTTCACTTGCTTTTTCAATACTTTCTTCTGAATTTTCTTTAATTAAAAGCTTTGCTGTTTCTAAATTATCTTTAAAATCGTGACGAATTTTACGCACTTCATTAGTCTTTTCCTGGAGCTTGTTGTAGTATTCAAGTTCCATTCCCTTGACGTTTTCTACCCAATAAAGTTTTTCTTTCATAACTTCGGTTTCGCTGAGTTTCAACATCATTTTGTACATAATTACAGATAAAAGAATTAACAATAGCGGAGATACTAACAGTATAATTTTAGTCAACATATCCTTACTGTTAACTGTAACTGAGAAAATAAACGAGAGCATAACGCAGTTTATTAAAATTATTCCAACTATGCTAATTAGCATCGGTTTGCTAAGTTTTATTTTATTACGCTTGTAAATAAAATAGGTTAAAACACTTGCTATGGAATAAATAACAAGCGATGTAATAGATGCAATCAGGCGTATCTCTAAACTTTCACTTGTATTGAATTCAACTGCATCGAAGTCCAAAGTTATTGACAACAACGCCGAAAACAAAGCTTCAACAGTATAGACACACAGAATTAAAATAACAAATAATTTGACTCTGTTTTTTATAGAATCCTTGAACAAGACTAATGGATAAATTAGACACAATACCAACATAGCAACTGATTTTAATGCTTGTTGCTCCTGAAAATCAGGTATTAACATTTTATAGGTTTCTGAATAGTTTGCGACAGTAAAAATCGTAAAAAACAGACTTGCAAACACCAATACAGAAAACACTATATTCAATTTAGGTGTCAACAACTTGTTATATGTATAACCGATAACGACTGCCGAAAAAAACATAGATACAAGATAAATTGCAACTGCCATTTTTACACCTTCAAACTTACTACCGCACTAAAATTATGTGCCTTCTGCTCTGTCTGAAATTCGCCATCATATTTTTTTGCAATCTCACTTAATAATGAAGTACCAATTCCGTGATTTTCTTTATCTTCTTTTGTTGTAATGAGTTCACCTAAACTGTTCGTTTCGAGTTCATTAAACTCATTCTCAACTTTTACAAACAAATATCCAGCTTTTATACCTGCCCTCAAAGAAATTGTTTTTTCGGTCTTTTCAAGTTTTTCGCTTGCTTCTATTGCATTGTTGAGAAGATTAAGGAACACGCAGTTAAGGTCTATACTTTCAATACTTAATTCCTTTGGCACATCAATCTGTGTTTCAAGTGTTATCCCCTTTTTACTTGCTTCTTCTGCCTTTGCACCAACAATTGCATTTACAACTACATTCTCTGTGTAAACTGGCAATTTTGTTGCATTTATGCTCTTTTCCATAGCCGAAATTATTTCACTTGCTTTTTCTATACTTTCTTCTGAATTTTCTTTAATTAAAAGCTTCGCCGTTTCTAAATTATCTTTAAAATCGTGTCGAATTTTACGCACTTCATTTGTCTTTTCCTGAAGCTTTTTATAATACTCAAGCTCCATCCCCTTGACATTTTCAACCCAGTAAAGTTTTTCTTTCATAACTTCGGTTTCGCTGAATTTAACCATCATTTTGTATAATACAATACACATAATAGTCAAAAGAACTGGTGCACAGAATAAAACTACTCGTGTTAATGTATCTTTAGAGTCTGTTGTAACAACGTTTATTCCTAAAATTATCATACAATTAAGAATTACTATAACAAAAAAGAATACTAAGATTTTAACAGGAAGTTTAAAAACCATTTTTTTCATTAAAAAGTAGAACGTAACCGCTAAAATAATATACATCCCAATCTGCCCGATTATTAAATAAATGATTTCAGGGAATTGTATTAACCTGTGCTCTACTGCAGAAACGTCGTAAAATAAAGTAACTAAAAAAGCATAACAAAATTCACTGACAGCTACCATTACCTGAAAAATCAAAAAGCCTATTATTTTATGACTTGTTTTTTCTTTAAAGACCAACAAGAAATATAACAAGAAGAAAACTGTTAATGATAATGCTTTTATTGCACTGAAAAATGCATATTGTGAAAGTTGCTCATACACAAGAGCAGAATAACTAAAAACATAATTCAACAATATTCCTGGTAGCATAAACACCAAAACTGAAACCCATTTTTTTATTTTTGGTGTAAAACTCAAGTTTATAGCAACACCTAAATTGAGTGTTGTTATAGTCACACTAAATAAATTTAAAATTAATTCCGCCATTAAATTCCCCTACCTAAATAATTTAACACTTCTTTTTTTACCTCAGCATATTTCGCTTTTGCAACGGGAATAACTTCACCTGAAAACAACTCTATGCGATTATTTGAAATAGTTTTTATCATATTCATATTTACAAGATAACTTTTGTGAGTACGAATGAAAAACGGGGGAACAATAGAACTGAATTCATCTAATTTCATATAAATTTCAGTATTACATTTTATTTCGTGTACTAAAATTGTTCTCATATAACTTTCAACGTACTTGATTTCATCACAATGAAGACGAATTAATTTATTTTTATTAGTGATAGAAAGTGTGTTTCGCTTTCCTATTTCTATAGCCTTTTCTGCACGTTCTAATGCTTCTTTGAGTTTTTCGTAATTAATTGGTTTTAATATGTAATGTATAGGTTCAACCGAAAAAGCATCCTCTATGTAATCTGTATAATTTGTAACTATAATAACCTGAATTCTCGGGCATTGTTCTCTAAGAATTCTTGCCATTTCTATTCCATTATAACCAGGTAATTCAATATCTGTAATTACAACATCAATACAATCTTCTGAATAATTTTTTACTCTTTCAAGTAAACTTTCAGCACTCTCGAATTTTATTATCTGATGTTCAGCATCTGTTATTTCTTCAATTTTTGTTACAAATTCATTTAAGAATATAACGTTATCATCACAAACTGCAATATTCAAGTAAAAAACCCCACTTTTCAATAGTTAATTTTATTTTACTATATTTTTTAGTATAAATAAAGTCAAATTATTACAAATTTCGGTCGTTTTTTGCAATTATTTAACTTATTTAACTTTTTTAGCATTTATTATAGGTCAATTACACCCCTATTTGTCAATAGGTCAATGTGACATAATTTACTTGGTGGTGTTATGAGTAGATTAAAAGATTTACGAAAATCAAAAGGTTACACACAATTAAAAATGCAGATGCTCACAGGAATTGACCAAAGTGATTATTCTAAAATAGAAAGCGGAAAACGCTATTTAACGTTTGAACAATGTAAAAAAATTGCTATTGCTTTAGATACAAGTATGGACTTACCTTGCTGGTTTAACAGATGAAGAAAAACCATACCCACGAAAAAAGTAATATATTATTTTCAGGAGAGCAAAGCTCTTCCCCTACGTATTATTTTTTGTAACATTTTTCATCCGTTCTCATATACTGTTAATGAAGTTTTGGGTATAATTCGTGCCGGGAGTTGAACTCCGCCCGACTTCGAACATATTAAGGAGGAAAATGTATGGCTGATAATAACAGAAATTGCCTTGATGCAAATCTCAACCACATTAAAGAAGCGATTTGCATAGACACTAACCGTGTTTATGACTCTTGTGCTGACAAGGAATGTCTTAAAGATTTAAGAGTTTACTTAACTGACCGTGGTCAATGTATTCTTGACAACGCTTCTTCTGTAAAATGCAGAGGTGCAGAGATTTTAAATTGTCTTGTTGAAGTTGAAAAAGTTCCATTTAACAAAGGTTTTTATTCAGTAGATTTAACGTTCTTTGTTAAAGTAGCGGTTGATGCTTACACCTGCCCTA
Source organism: Acutalibacteraceae bacterium (assembly GCA_045533655.1). GTDB lineage: Bacteria > Bacillota > Clostridia > Oscillospirales > Acutalibacteraceae > DTU089. The sequence goes on along the minus strand of JAZSIE010000016.1, from coordinate 101,770 downwards.
CTGCACATCCTGATTTAATTGAAGGTCTTGTTACATTTAGTAAAAAGTGCATTCTTTATGGTAGTGACGGTAACGTTAAAATTTTCTCATCTAACTACGTTGAGAACGCTTTTGATGAACAGAACAATATTTGCAACGCTAACCCAAGAGCGAAAGTGCAGACAGTTGAGCCTATTTGTCTTAATGCAGAAATCTGCCGTGTTTGTGATTGTTGTAACACTTTACCTGACTGTTGCGACGGCAACATTCCAAAGCATATTTGCTGTTGTTTTGATGGTAGTTTCAACAATAACTGCAATTGTGAAAAGGCTCTCAGAGTTACTTTGGGTGTATTTACAATTATTCAACTTGAACGTGACGTTCAGATGCTCATTCCTGCTTATGACTTCTGCGTACCAACAAAAGAATGCCAATGTGAAACCGAAGACCCTTGCGATATTTTCAGAAAAATATCTTTCCCTGTTGACGAATTCTTCCCACCTAACCAAAAAGAAAATAATTGTTGCGTTGAACAGATACCTTACACCAAAGGTTCTTGTGGATGCGGTAAATGATTTAAAAACCCCCACAATGTTTCTTTCAGGAAACATTGTGGGGGTTTATTATTAACCTTCGTAAACAAGTTTACTTTCAATCATTTCATCTATATTTTCTTTGTCGTACCACTTACCTAAAACCGGTACGTTTTCTGCTACTTTGCCACCTTCAATAGCATAAATGCACTGTTCAACTGCATCGTAGCCTATTCTGTATGAATCTTGAGCAACAGAGCCGACAAGTACGGCTTTACTTTGCGATTTCATCCACTCGATTTGTTTTGTTCCCGCATCGAAACCACAGAATTTTATATCATCGTACTTACCAGGGTTAGCAGCAATGGCATCACTCACCTGTTTTACAACACCTTCATTTGTCATAAAGATTGCATCTGCGCCTTTTTCAACAAGAGCGTTAAGTGCATCAACATAGGCATTGTTACTGTCGCCATCTTTTACTATCTTTTCAAACCTATATTTGCCCTTTGCCATAAGGTCATTATCTGCAAGTGAAGTAAATTCATCAATAAAACCTTTAGCTCTGTCTATACCAGTATCTGTCTGGTCATGTTGAATGACACCAACCACATAATTACCATCACTTGCTGCAACGTCTGTTTTTATTGCATTAAAAAGATTACACGCTGCAAGACCTGCCGCAGTTTCGTTTGAAGTAGAAACTGTTGAAACAATAGGATTCTTACCTTTTTCATTTAATGCATTTATATCTGCTTCCCACACGCCACTGTCGAACTGAACAACAGGGATTTTTTTGTCGTAGGCTTGTTCTAAAATATCTGAAAAACCTTCGCCGATAGTTGCAATTATAAGTCCTGACGGATTATTGATAAGTGCAGTCTGCACCATTTCTTTTTGTGCCGGTAATTCCTGAGACGTTTCAGAAGCAGGACCACGGAAAGATATTTTGTAACCACCATGTTTTTTAGCCGCATCTTCTGCGCCTTGCTTTACAGATTGCCAGAAAGCGTGTGACTCACCTTTTGCAATAATTGCTATTGTTTTCATTTCATCATTACCACCATTTTGCTCTGCCGTACCACAAGCACAGAGAGAAGTTACTAATAATGATAACGAAAATACTAAAGCGAGAATTTTTTTCAATTTCATAAAAACGCCCCTTTAACACTTTTTTCCATAATATACCATTAATCTCTTTTTTTCAACCTTTTTTTATTAATTTGTGTGATTTTACAACCTCTATTAATACTGACAACACAACTATTACACCTGTTAAAACGTAGGTTACATAAGTTGAATTAATATCTATATTCATAAGTGCCAAAACAAAATTGAGCCCTGAACGTATAACTACAAGCATAATAGCACCAATTACAGAGCCGGTAACAGATGCTACACCACCAGTAGCAGAAGTACCACCAATATACACCCCCGCTATTGCATCAAGCTCCATTCCGTTACCGGTTGCCGTTGCCACAGTAACAAATGAAGCAGACCAGAAAATTGCCGCAACACCTGCACTTATTCCAGTAATTACATAAGCTATTATTTTATATTTATCTGTATTTATACCTGAAAGATACGTTGCTTCTTCATTTGAACCAATTGAAAGAATATAACGCCCGATTTTGTTTTTATACATAAGATACATACAAATAACCATAAAAACTAAAACCCACAAAAGACCTACGGGGAAACCGTTGTAATTTGAAAACAACTTATTAAACCACGTTGAAGTGGGGTAAAAAATATTTGGACTATTTACAATAATTGCAGAAAGTCCACGGGAGACCATCATAGTACCTAACGTTGCAATAAATGCCGGTAATTTGCATTTTGCAACCAAAAGACCGTTTATTAAACCGAAAAAGGTACCAATTAAAATCATTACGGGAATTGTCGCCCACAAAGGTATTAAACCGTCGGTATATAATTTACCTGCAACAACAGATGAAGCGATACACACAGTGCCGATTGACAAATCTATTCCACCCGTTGCTATGCTGAATGTTACACCAAGCCCCATAATTGCGTATGGTGCCAAAGACTGTGCCATACTTACAATGTTATATTTATTAAGGAAATTGGGATTTAAAAGATAGAACACAAACACAAGTAAAAGAAGTGTAAAAAGAATAATTACATTCTGGTTGAATTTTGATTTAAGTGCACTTCGCAACTTTTTTCACTCTCTTTTCATAGCATATTTCATTATATTTTCTTGTGTTGCCTCTTCTATTGGCAATTCTTTTGTTATTCTGCCTTCACACATTACAATAACTCTGTCTGATATGTGTTGTATTTCAGAAAGTTCAGAAGATATCACTATAATTGATTTACCTTTGTTCGCGAGTTTCTGTATCAAATCGTACATTTCGCTTTTTGCGCCAATATCTATTCCACGTGTTGGTTCATCAAAAATGAAAATATCGCTGTTTTTTAATAACCAACGTGCAATAATAACTTTTTGTTGATTTCCACCTGAAAGATTTTTTAACTTTTGTGCCATTGTTGGCGTTTTAGTTTTGAGCATTTCATTTTTATTTTTTGCTTTTTCCTTGGCTTTTTTATCATTTATAAACCCGAATTTTATATAATCATCTAAAGATGCTAAAACGGAATTTTCTGTAACGGATTTATCGAGTAAAAGACCGTAGCGTTTTCTGTCTTCTGACAAATAACACAAGCCATTTTCTACTGCATTATGGGGACTTTTAATAGTAGTCTTTTTGCCGTTTATATAAATTTCTCCACTTTCTAATTTATCGGCACCACAAATTGCCCTTGCTACTTCTGTACGACCCGCACCCATAAGACCAGAAAAACCTAATATTTCGCCTTTATGAAGTTTGAAACTGACATTTTTGATTTTGTCACCACTATTAAGATTTTTCACTTCTAAAACAACCGGAGAACCACTGTTACAGGTACTCTCTACTTTTTTATCACCTGAAACAGTTCTTCCGACCATCATTTTAACTATTTCTTCTTTTGTAGTTTCAGTAGTATTTACAGTTCCTATATATTCGCCATCCCGCAAAACAGTAACTCTGTCTGAAATTCTTTCAATTTCATCCATTCTGTGAGAAATGTAAATCATACCAATACCTTTCGCTTTTAACTCGTTCATTACTCTGAATAATTCTTCTACTTCAGGTTCTGTTAAAGCAGTGGTCGGTTCATCTAAAACAAGTATTTTAGAGTCGAAAGAAATTGCTTTTACTATTTCTACCATTTGTTGCTTACCAAGAGTAAGATTAGAAACCTTTTCAGCAGGTTCAATATCAGCACCAATATATCCTAAAAGTTTTCTTGAGTCGTTTGCCATCTTTTTGCCATCTATAAAAGAATTGAAAACGATAGACTCTCTGCCTAAAAAAATATTACCGGCAACAGTTAAATCGGGAATAAGATTTAACTCCTGATGAATAATAGCAATACCCTTTTCTTGTGACTCTTTTACCGAATTAAAACTACACTTTTCGCTAAAAACAAAAATCTCGCCACTATCCGCTTTATGAATACCAGCTAAAATCTTCATTAACGTAGATTTACCAGCACCGTTTTCACCCATAATGGCGTGAACTTCACCAGAAAGCAACTCAAAGTCCACACCTTTTAAAGCGTGAACACCAGCAAAGCGTTTTTCTATATTTTGCATTTTTAAAATTATTCTGTTCATAGTGTTAGTAGTTTAACCAAAAAAATAGAAATTAGGAATTAAAACGAATTTTAATTCCTAATTTCTAAAAACTTTATCACTTTCTTATAAAACGCAAACGATAACACAACCGCAAGTCCCCAGCCGATTGGCCACGAAAGCCAGATTCCGACGGCACCAAAGAAATGCGAGAAAATGAATGCTAAAATTACTCTTAAAACCAAATCGGCAAAAGTTGCAAACATAAAATATTTCATATTACCCGTGCCACGAAGAACACCGTCGCACACAACTTTAAAGCCAATAAAACATAAAAATGGTTCTACTATAATTAAAAATTGTTTACCGGTTGTAAGTGCTAAAACGCTTTTGTCACCTTCCATAAACACACCAATAAGTGTTTCTGAAAAGACAACATAAACGACTGAAAAAATTATTGCAGTAATAATTGAGAGCACTGCACCACTTTTAAAGCCCTCTTTTATTCTTTTATATTGCATTGCACCAACGTTCTGTGCCGTAAAACTTGAAACAGAATTACCGAACGTAACAAGCGAATTAACCGCAAACGTATTAAGTTTAATTGCGGCGGAATACCCTGCAATTACTGCAGAGCCGTAACTGTTGATTTCACCTTGAATAAAGACGTTACCAACCGAAACAAAACTTTGTTGTAACACGCTTGGAATTGAAATTTTAGAAATACTTTTAAGCATCTCGAATGAGAATATTTCTGCTTTTTCATCGGTTTTTAATGATTTAAGATGATAAAGTAACGTTAATACAGACATAACACCGGCAACACCCTGCGCTATAAACGTTGCCCACGCTACACCGCTCACCCCCATATTAAAGTGTGCTACAAAAACGTAATCTAAAACCACGTTTGTTACAGATGAAAAAATGAGAAAATAAAGCGGGATTTTGGAATTACCTAAAGAAGCAAACACGCCGTTTGCAATATTATATAAAAACAAAAAAGTGAAACCCGCTATGTAAATTTTTAAGTATAAAGCAGAATCAGTGAAAATATCTTCCGGTGTGTTTATGAGTTTCATAAGCGATGGCGTAAGCATTATTCCCAAAACAGTTAACACAACAGAAATTACAAGTGACGATATAAGCGACGTGTAAACTGCCGTTTTCACCTTTTTATATTTACCAGCACCAAAAAGTTGAGAAATTACAACGCCACAACCAATGTTACAACCAACTGCAATAGCATTGAAAATATTTGTTATTGGGTAAGATGCACCAACAGATGCTAAAGCCGCTTCACCTGCAAAGCGACCTGCAATAACACTATCTGCAATACTGTACATCTGTTGAAAGATAACACTTATAAACAAAGGCAAACTGAAATAAAGTATTACCCTGCTCGTCTTACCTTTAGTTAAATCATTTACCATTTTTCACACTCTGTTATATTAAGAATTTTTAAACTATATAATTATACTGCACAAGTTTATTTTTTTCAAGTGAGTGATGTAAAATGAATGGTTTAATAAATGCGATAGGCAGTGTTATATGGGGCACACCAATGCTTTTATTTTTTCTTTTTGTTGGTATTTATTTTACTTTTAAAAGCAGATTTTTTCAAATTCTTGGTGCTAAAAAAATTTTTGATACAACTATAAAAACTCTTTTTAAAAAGCAAGAAGCAACTGAAAACGGAATTTCTCAATTCGGTGCTTTTTGCTCTGTTCTTGCGGCGTGTATTGGCACTGGCAACATTGTTGGCGTTGCTACTGCAATTTATTCCGGTGGACCAGGTAGCGTTTTCTGGATGTTTATATCTTCATTTTTTTCAATGATGACTGCGTATAGCGAAAATTATTTAGGTATAAAATATCGTTTCAGAAATAAATATGGTAAAATCTCCGGCGGTGCTTTTCAGTACATAGAAAAAGGCGTTAAAATGAAAGGTCTTTCAAAGGTTTACGCTGTTTTTTGCCTTCTTTCTACCTTTGGTATGGGGAATATGGCTCAGGCGAATTCTGTCAGCACGTCGCTTGAAACAGGGTTTAAAATACCAACTTTTTTCACCGCTTTTTTAGTAGCAATAATTTGCTTTATCATTATAAGAAAAGGTGTAAAAGGAATTTCTAATTTAAGCGAATTACTCGTTCCGGTAATGACAATTTCTTATCTCGTTTTATCGTTTGGTGTTCTCTTTATTTTCAGAGACAGAATTATTCCGATGATTATGCTTATAATTAAAGAAGCTTTTTCGATTAAGGCTCTTAGTGGATTCGGTATTTTTAAAGCGATGCGTTACGGGGTTTCTCGTGGTGTTTTTTCAAATGAAGCGGGACTTGGCTCTTCTACTATTATTCATTCAGAAACAGAAAACACTACCCCAGAAACACAAGGAATCTGGGGAATGTTTGAAGTTTTTTGTGACACAACGCTTCTTTGCACAATAATGGCACTCGTAATTTTAGTGAGTGGCTCGTTTATACCAGACGGTCAACTTTTTGGTGCAGAACTTTCAATTGCTTCTTATAGTGTTTTAGGGAATTTAGGTAAAAAAGGAATTGCACTTCTTACGGCGTTGTTTTCTTTTGCTTCGCTTACGAGTTGCTCGTTTTACGGCGAAAAGAGTGCTGAATATCTATTTACCCACAGAGTTATAAAACCATATAAATTCATTTATTTAATTCTCGCTTTTTTAGGTTGTGTTATTTCACCCGAAATTATATGGTCGATAGCCGATATTTTTAATGGTCTTATGGCTGTGCCTAATTTGTTTGCGTTGGTTATTTTAAGAAAAGAAGTGGAATTTCCAAATAAAAAAAGAAATGCCTTGTCACACAGTGACAAGGCAGGCAAATTTTTTCATTAAATTAAACTAATTTATTATGTAAAACTTATGCCTCTTCTTTCATTTTTGCAAAACATGCACTGCAATAAACAGGTCTGTCTTCACGTGGCTTGAAAGGAACTTCTGCTTCGCCACCGCAAGCTGCACAAGTTGCTTTGAACTTTTCACGTTCTCCCTTAATTGCTTGTTTACGAGCATCACGGCACTCTTTGCAACGTTGTGGTTCGTTTACAAATCCTTTTTCAGCATAGAATTCTTGTTCGCCTGCTGTGAAAGTGAATTCTTTACCACATTCTTTGCAGATGAGAGTTTTGTCTTCGTACATTTTTAGCTTCCTCGCTTTTTATAATGATGTGTCCTCCAACGGAATTGCACCGTCACCTTTAAATTAACGCTCTCCTTTTTAAGCTAAGAGGACATATATAAATAGTGCGAACACTATTTTTAGTTGAATACGTTTTTAAGTTTTCTTCTGGCACGTTGAAGCGCATTATCAACAGCCTTTGGTGTAAGCCCTAATTTTTCTGCCGTTTCAGTATATGAAAGACCACTCATCTGACTGTAAACAACTGATTTTTCAACATCTGAAAGCACGTTTTCACAAAGTGAAAGAACTGAAGAAAGATTTTCACTGTCAACTATTGTATCTAACGGATTTTTAACTTCGCCACCAACAGTTACAGGGTCAACTTCGTAATCGAGTTGAAAATCGTTCTTGGTTTTTCTGACTGCAGAAACAATGCCGTTGTTCATACAAACGGTAGCATAAGCAGAAAACGGAATGCCTTTTTCTTGTTTGTAAGTTCTGACTGCAGAGAGAAAACTAATCATTCCTTCTTGCAATAAGTCATCAACATCAAGATAGCCGGCATTATACATTTTAGGTTTACGTGATAAAAACCTACGTGCTAAAGTATCTAAAGCAAGATTGTCGCCTTCTTGTGAAAGTTTTACTAACTCTTCATCAGTAAGGTCTTTAAAACAAGACGCTTCCTTCTCGCTCAAAATACCACCCCAATTGCATAATAAACGAATTCTATCATAGATAATATCACATTTATTAAAATTTGTCAAATATTTTTTTAGTATCGCTATTTTTTTGTGCAAAACCGAAAAAATGACAAATTTCGCAAAAATATAGATAATTGAAATATTATTCTTTATGTGCTATCATTTATATATAATTAACATACCTTCTACAAAAGTTTTGTAAGAAATAATTAATTTAAATTACCGAGATTCAAACAAAGCAAAATAATATGTCCATATAAATCAAGAAAAGGGATTGATTTATTGTTATCATATTTCAAGGGTGCAAAATGAACGATTTAGAAATAGTTGTTGCTACACAAGCATACATAAAATTACATCATAACGATGATGATTTCAGTATTGAGAGTATATGCAATGCTATAGGATATTCACGTCGTCAGCTTGATAGATTGTTTCGTAAATATATACAGATAACACTTTACGAATATGTGAATGCTGTTGTGTTAAGCAAAAGTGCAGAAAAACTTATAAACACACACGACAATGTACTTGATGTAGCTTTAGACAGTCATTTTAATTCTCACGAGGGATACACAAGGTCATTTGTAAAACGTTTTTCTGTCACTCCTGATGAGTATAGAAAAACTAAAATTGCTATACCTTTATTCGTTGGTCACCCTGCAAATCATTATCATATCTTGAAAGAAGGACGAGCAATGGAAAGCACATCAATCTGTACTGTAATACCTGTAGACAGACCGAAAAGAAAACTGATTTATCTTCCATCAAAATCGGCAACTGGTTATTTATCTTATTGTGAAGAAGCGGGCTGTGATTGGGAAGGACTTCAGAACAGTATTCCTGAAAAGTTTGATACAGCAGCAATACTTGAGTTACCTGATTTTTTACAAGAGGAAGGATACAGCAATATTGCTTCAGGCGTTGAAGTTCCATTAGATTATTCAAAACCTTTGCCTGATGGCTACAAATTGGCAGAACTTCCCGAATGCACATTACTTTATTTTCAAAGTGAACCTTTTGAAAATCCCGATGATTTCGGTGCTTATATCGGTCAAGTTTACAAGGCATTAGAAAACTACAGCTTTGAACGATATGGTTATAAACTCGCAACCAACATCGCTCCCACATTCAATTTCGGAGCACAAACCGATGTCGGTGCAAGAATCGCTGTGCCTGTTGTAAGAATATAAAAAGTAAAGGATAGCTCCGATTAAAGAGCTATCCTTGTTTTATGTATTTATTAATTTATTTTATCTACCAGAAAATGTACTTTTTGATATGCATCCTGTTTTATTCTCGCCTTTTCTTCTTCGTCGTTAATATCAAGAAAAGCAACTATATCAGAAGGTCCAGCGTGTTCTGGAGAAGCAAATTTCTCGTCTAACTTTTCTCTCATTTCTTCTACAAGTTTTTTATTTCTATAAGGAATAAACTCATCTACAAGAGCCTTAACGCCACCTTGAAAATTGTCAATTGTACAGTAAATATCATATGCATCTTTTGGCTTTCCTCTTCCAAGCGCCATCGCTTTCATAACAAGATATGGTACAACTGATATAACATTAACATGACCACTATCAAGTGCACCATCAGAGCGTATATATTCAATTTTTACATCTGTTGGTGGAAATTCAAAAGCAAAATTACCACCCGTTGCAGGCAACGCCTTTATACCATCAACGTGTTTACTTACTGCACCCCCATCGCCACCATATTTGCCAGATAAAAAATCAACATCAACAGTATAAGATACTCCTTGTATTTCAACAGTTTTAACAAATGTAAAGTATTGCTCAGGATGTCTCGAGTATCCATTTTGCGTAAGTATTCTTTTTATTGTCTTATAACTATCAGTTCTTTTTATTTGTTGTTGGTCCAACAAAACATCGACATCTATTGAGCCAATATGATCACTGTCTGGATATAGCAAAGAAGGCACCCAACCTCCAATAATTCTAATATTATCCGCAAACTCATTTAACAGATTTACTATCTCTCCCAAAATCATATATGCGGCATCTTTTTGTCCTTCTGAGTAGTCGACTGCTTGTTTTAACTCCCTATCTTTAATCAAATTAATCTCTCCTTATATTCTTTTAAAATAATAGCTTCTGCCGCTTCTTCTCCACGTCCTACATTCCATAACAAATCAAGGATAGTTTGTACAGGAGAAGTTACGAAACTACTATTGATTTCACGATAAAACATAAGCGGAGTTTCATCGTGGGGGATTGTTATAACAACATTACCGCCTGCATTAACTGGTTGTAAGTCTAAATCACGAACAAAGTCATTAAGGTGTTGATGTTCAACATACACATCAATTTTTTTATATCTGACAGTAGGCGCATATCTCGCTGCTGCTGAAAAACCACCTAATATTGCACTGTTATCGTGTTCTATACTCCAAGAAGAAATATATTTTTCTAACTCAGGTATTGAGTCTATTGAATAATATTCGAGTTTTCGTGAGTCTTTTTTATGATAGTCCTTTGCCCAAGAATATAATAATTCCTTTATATCGGTTAATTGAAACTTACCTTCGCTATCTTCGTCAATCCACGCACGTTCTTTGAGGAAGCGTTTAACGTTTGAAACCATTCCAATTGATTTACCTGTTACTTCACACAGTTTTTTTACTTGCCATTTTTCAAATGGTTGGTCTAACATCGTACGTATAATTACTGATGTTGCTCCCGAAGCCTTTGAAAAATAGTTTTTCTTCTCTCTTTTTTCCACATATTTATTTTCTTTTCCTTGAAAATGTATAATAATACGTCTAGAGAGTATATAACAATTACCTGATAAATCAATGTAGCTTAATTTATTATTGTAAAGATTTTCTGCAGACGCATCCGAAACATAAGGAGCCATAAACACATAACAACAATCATCGTTATGTTGTAAAGCTTGTTTTATAAACATATTAACAAAACGTTTTTCACCATTTGATTTTACTTCTACACAATATATTTGACTTTGTTCATTATCACTAAAATGAACAATTGCGTGAAATTCTCCAAACCCTCTTTGAAGACCAGTATCGATAATTTCTATATCTGAAACGAACGGTACTTTATTTATAATTTGACAGAATTGTTCTTTAGCTAATTCTACATATTGACTTTCAGAAAAATTTTGTTTCAATAAAAATCACCCTTTCACCGTTTCGGTGAAACTATTATAATCGATGAAACTTAATTTGTCAATATAAAAAAATAAAACTGACTTTATTTTAACTAAAGTCAGTTTTAGGAACGGATGCTAAATACCATTTACCACCAATTCTTATAGCATAAACATCTTTATAAATACTCTGATACTCACCTAAAGAGCCTTTTGCATCTATTGTAAAAGAAAGCTTTGCACCTTTGTTGGCTTTTTTCTCATAAAGATAAGTTTCTTCTAAATATTCGTTTATCTCTTCAAGCTCATCTTCGGCAATATATTCTACTAAGTCAACTGTATATTTGAGTTTAAATTCTTCACCGCAACGAAGCTTATAGAACTCATAACTTCTGCGCATTGAATACGTCATTTCAGTAAGAACAACCTCGTCATCGAAATATATATATTCTTTGTTATATGATTTAATCTGTTCATCATATAGCGTGAAATATAATTCTTCGTTATTCTTTTCGATTGCATTTGCAAATGTTTTTACAAGACCATCAGGTTTACTACCGGTAAGAAGCCCTGTGGTTATTGAAGCGATACTTAGAACTATTGCAATAATTATAAGACTTAACACCCTGCTTTTCATTGTGGGCATTCTGAGTCTTTTAATTCTTTTTATGAGTTCGTTTTCTGTGTTTTGTGTTTTACGTTTTTTCTGAAAAGTTGCACCGCAATAAGCACAGTGCTTGAAATTTTCAGGACTTTGTTTTTTACACTTTTCGCAGTACACTCTTTTCACTCCGTTCTAATAAAATACTACCCGAAAAATTATGTTTTTCGGGTAGTATTAATTTTATTATTCAGCAGCTTCTTCAGTTGCTTCTTCTACTGCTTCTGCAGTTTCTTCTACTGCTTCTTCTGCTGGTTCTTCAGGAAGAAGTGCACGAATTGAAAGACCAACTCTCTTGAGGTCGAAGTCGATTTCTGTAATTTTTGCTTTTACAACTTCGCCAACTTTAAGTACATCAGCAGGATTTGCAATATGTTTGTTAGCAATCTGAGAAATGTGGATAAGACCATCTACACCAGGGATAATCTGTGCGAATGCACCAAATGATGTGAAGCTAACGATTTTAACGTCTGCAACAGTATCAACTGGGTAATCTCTCTTAAGGATTTCCCATGGATTGTCTTCAACTTTTTTGAAGCCTAATGAAATTTTTCTTTTTTCAGCGTCGAGTGCTTTAATAGTAACTTCTACTTCGTCACCAACGTTAACAACTTCTGATGGATGTTTAATTCTGCTCCATGAGAGTTCAGAAATGTGAATCATACCATCTACGCCACCGATGTCAACAAAAGCACCGTAGTTTGTAAGAGATTTAACTGTACCTTTACGTGTTTCGCCTTCTTGAACTTCAGCCCAGAACTTGTCTTCAGCTTCTTTCTTAGCGCCTTTAAGTACAGCTTTGATTGAACCAACTGCACGTTTTCTTTGTTTATTGATTTCAATAATTTTGAATTCAACAGTTGTTTTTAATAAATCTTCTAATTTGTCGTTACGATTCATTGTAGCAAGTGAAGCTGGAATGAATACTTTAACGTTTTCTGAAAGAACAAGAATACCACCACGGATAACGTCTGTTACAACGCCTGTGAATACTTTGTCTGTACCTTCAGCTGCTAAAACGTTATCCCACGCTTTAATAGCATCATAACGTTTTTTAGAAAGCATAATAACGCCTTCTGCATTGTTTGTTTTCATGATGATGAGGTCTAATTCATCGCCTGGCTTTAACTCTGTTTGCGGATTAGCGTTAGGGTCGTTGCTGTATTCACTGTAAGGAATATAGCCGGTTTCTTTCCTGCCGATATCAACTTGTATCTCAGTTGACTTAACGCTTATTACAGTACCCTTTACTTTCTGGTTACTGTTAAGGCCGCTAAGTGATTCCTCTAATGCAGCTGCAAAATCAAAATCTTCTGCTGATACAGAGTTCTGCACTTTTTCCTCCTCAATCATTTTGTTTTCGTTTACAATTTCGGACATGGTTATAAGTACCTCCTTTATAATACCGGCGGGAGTGGATGCACCCGCAGTAAGACCGATTGAGTTAAAACCAGAAAATGAGATACCATAAAGCTCATCTTTAGTTTCAACAAGAAATGACGGGCAATTTTTTTCGCAGACACTTTTTAATTTCTGGGTGTTGGAACTGTGCTTGCCACCCACAATTACCATAGCATCATTTTTAAGCGAAAGTGAAATTGCTTCTTTCTGTCTTTCTTCAGTCGCACTACATATTGTATCAAAAATTTTTGCATTTGTACATAGTAATTTTACTTTTTTTAAACTTTTTTCCCATTCTTTGACACTAAAAGTCGTTTGTTCGACTAAAATTAATTCTTTTTGAGAAAATAAATTATTTTTCTGTAATAATTCTTCTAATTCAGTCGAATTTTTAACAACGTACGATTCACCTTTGGCACAACTTTTTATGCCGTGTACTTCAGGGTGACTCGGGTCGCCTAAAATTATTGTTACAACGTTTTCACCCGAATTATCTCTGACAATTTTATGAATTTTATTTACAAACGGACAAGCGGCATCTATAAATTCAACACCACTGTTTTTTACTTCTTCTAAAACGTCTTCGGTAACACCATGAGTTCTTAAAACAAGAATTGCACCGTCAGTTACTTCGCTCGGATGTTCAACAATATCAACACCACGATTTTTGAAATCTTCAATAACCTGCGGGTTGTGAATAATAGGACCAAGCGTTGCAACCTTTTTACCTTCTGAAAGAAGTTTTTCAATAAGTTTAATTGCCCTGTCAACACCAAAGCAAAATCCTGCCGTTTTAGCAAGGGTTATATTACACATTAAAGACGCTCCTTTATTGTGTTAATCATAAGTTCTATTGACTCTTGTAAACCGATTTCAGTTGTATCTACTAAAACTGCATCTTCTGCTTGTTTTAATGGTGCAGTTGCTCTGTTCATATCCTGATAATCACGTTCTTTTATTTCTTTTAAGATTGTTTCGTAATCTACGTCCTGACCTTTTTCCTGTAATTCTTTAAAGCGACGGTCTGCTCTTGCTTCTGCTGATGCAGTTAAGAAAATTTTGATTTTAGCATCTGGTAACACAACCGTTCCTATATCTCTGCCATCCATAATACAATCGTTATTTTTTGCAATATTTCTTTGTAAATCAAAAAGGAAAGTTCTTACTTCCGGAATTGAAGAAACGTTAGAAGCCGCCATTGAAACTTCATTCTGTCTTATAGCAGTTGAAACGTCTTCATCTCGTAAAAATACGTGTTGTTCACCATCAATAAATTTAAGTGAAACTTCTGCTGTTTTTAAAGTTGGAATTACTTCTTCAGGATTTTTTGTGTTTTCTACGCCGTTTCTTAAAGCATTCAAAGCAACAGTTCTGTATAAAGCGCCTGTATCAACATAAATAAACCCGAGTTCTGCCGCCGCTTTTCTTGCTATTGTACTTTTACCTGCACCTGCAGGACCATCAATTGCTACGTTAATCATATTAAAATACCCCTTTGTTATATTTCTATTGAGTCACCGGCAAGATGACCGGTTGAAAATGCTATTTGTAAATTGAAACCGCCAGTGTAAGCATCAACGTCTAAAACTTCACCGGCAAAATAAAGACCTTTAACTAATTTACTTTCCATTGTTTTAGGGTTAATTTCTGAAATATCGACACCACCGGAAGTTATAACCGCTTCGTCAATTGGTCTGAAATCGGTTACTGTGAGTGTAATATCTTTTAAGAAATCGACCAATTCGCCACGCATTTCTTTCGTTACCTGATTTGATTTTAAATTACCATTGAGTTTTGTGAGTTTAACTGTAATTGGAATCATTTTTCTTGGTAATAAAAGTGCTAACGTGTTATATAAATTTTTGTTTGAACATTCTAATAAATCACGTTGAATTCGTTTATCTAACTGCTCGTAGGTAAGAGCGGGTTTAAAGTCAATGTGAATTTTATATCTGCCCTTTTCCATATTTCTCATATGAGACGAAGCAGAAAGCACCATAGGACCTGAAATTCCGTAATGGGTAAATATCATTTCGCCCATATCTTCGTAAATATCACGATGTTTAACCGTATCTTCAACGGTGATTTTTACGTTTCTTAACGAAAGTCCTTGTGCTTCAGTACACCAGCCTTCGTGACATTCTAACGGCACTAACGATGGTTTTAAATCTGTAATTTTATGACCCGCTTGTTTTGCTAACTCGTAGCCGTCACCAGTTGAGCCTGTTTTTGGGTAAGAAAGACCACCCGTTGCAACAATTACGTTTGAAGCGTAATATTTTTTGCCGTCTTCCGTAATACAACCAACAACTTTGCCGTCTTCTATAATAAGTTCAGTTGCTCTGCCCTGTTTTCTTGTAACGCCGTTTATTGTTATGTATTTATTTAAAGCATCGACAATATCGAGCGCTTTGTCAGAAACGGGAAAAACTCTGTTACCACGTTCAATTTTAAGTGGTACGCCTAAATTTTCAAAAAAGTCCATTGTATCGGCAGTATCGAAACGTGAAAATGCGCCGAATAAAAATCTGCCGTTAACCGGGATATTTGCAATTAAATCGTTAAGCAACGGGCAATCGTTTGTTACGTTACATCTGCCCTTGCCCGTTATTGCAACTTTTCGTGCTAACTTGTCATTACGTTCAAGAAGCGTTACTTTCAAACCATTTTTTGCGGCAGTACCAGCAGCCATTAATCCAGCCGCACCGCCACCTATTACGAGTACGTCCATTATTATAAAAACCTCATATAACAATTATTTTTTCTGTCATTTCTTTACCGCATATATCTGGAGACTGCAAACAAAGGGAATATACATCTCTTGCTTTACATTCTAAATTAAAAATGTTTTTACCATTTTCGTCAAGATTTTTTAAATCTTTGGGGCGTGTTACAATTGGTAATTTTGCCTTTTCTTTGCACTCTTTTAAAAGCTTGGCACCTTTTTCATTGAAACCTAACACTCTTATATATGGCACGGGAGTTTCTAAAAGTTCTTTTGTTACGCCTAAATATGCGAAAAGAAGTATTCTTCTTATTCTTGATAAAGTATATCGTTTTGTTTTGATTTTTTCAAGTAGTTCAGAGTAAGAAGTTGAATTTCTTACCGCTTCAAAAATTCTGTATTCGAGTCCTTCGTTAACGTCTGGTAATTTGCTTAATTCTTCTAAACTCATAGTACGAAGTTTAAAAAGCAGAGAAAGTTCATATTTACCGTAATCTATAATCTTTTTATTTTCTGTTGCTTCTTTTAAAATTTCAAAAGACTCATTTGGTACAAAACTTTTAACTTCATCCAAATCGTCTATAAACGTTCTTATGAGTGACGCTGAACGGATATTTTTTGTACCTTCTTTTGAGTCGTGAGAAGCCCCCGTTCTTTTAACGGTTGTAATGTCTAACTTAGAATTTAATTCTAAAAGTGCTTTAGCATATTCAACGCCTAAAATATCGTTTGACTTTTGTAAAAGCTCTGCCTCTTTTTCACCAAAAAGTTCTTTTACCGCCTGTTCACGTGCCGTAGGGAAAGAAATGCCACTTTCTACTAACTTTGAAACGAGCAAATTAAAATCAAGCGTTCTTAAATTTTTAGCACACTCTAAAAGAGTTTCTTTGTCATTACTTTCAGAACCAAAACCGAGAGAATCGAGACAATTTAAAGAGTCAAGTACCGTAACACCAGAAAGTGCGAATTTTTCTGCAGTTGCACTGCAATACGGAAACGGCAAAGAGAGAACTAAATCAACACCCGACATAAGTGCAATTTTTGTTCTTAAATTAACGTCAAGAACTGCGGGCTCACCACGTTGAACGAAGTTACCTGACATAACCGCTGTAACGGTATCGTTTTCATTTTGTTTTAAAGAGTCAACGAGATATTTATGACCGTTGTGAAACGGGTTGAATTCTGCAACAATTCCGTAATTCATTTTTTGCCCACCTTTCTTGTTAAAATATGTAAACTACACTTGAAAAATGTTTAAAAAGTGATATAATAAATAATGTTATTATTTTACACAATAAATATACAAATAAAATTCTTTTAAAGAATTAAAACTATTTTGGAGGTTCAAAAAATGAAAATTCTCGTAATTAACTGCGGTAGTTCTTCACTCAAATATCAACTTTTTGATATGGAAAGCGAAAAATGGCTTGCAAAAGGTATTTGTGAAGCAATTGGCACAAGCACAAGTTCTGCAAAAGGTTCAACTGCTGATGGCAGAGAATTCAAGATGCCAGACGTAAATATTCCTGACCATAAAGTTGCATTCAACATTGTTAAAGATGCTCTTACAACTGGTGAATGCAAAGTTATTGACGACCTTAAAGAAATTGAAGCAGTAGGTCACAGAGTTGTTCAGGGTGGTGACCGTTACACAGAAAGCATTCTTATTGATGACTCTGTTGTTAAGGGTATTGATGAGCTCGGCACACTCGCTCCACTTCACAACCCTGCTCACGTTATTGGTATTAACGCTTGTACAGAAGTTTTTGGCGACAAACTCCCACAAGTTGCTGTATTTGACAACGCATTCCACAGCACAATGCCAGAAACATCATATATGTTCGGACTTCCTTACGAATACTATGAAAAATACCACGTTCGCCGTTATGGTGCTCACGGTACAAGCCACCGTTTTGTTGCATACAGAACTGCTGAAATCATTGGTAAAGATTTAAAAGATTTTAAACTTATTACTTGTCACCTTGGTAACGGTTGCTCAATTACTGCTATTAAAGACGGCAAAGTTCTTGACACAAGTATGGGTCTCACTCCACTTGATGGTTTTGTAATGGGTACTCGTTGCGGTGCTGTTGACCCATCTGCTATTACATATATTATGGATAAAGAAGGTCTTTCACCAAAAGAAATGGACACACTTATGAATAAGAAAAGTGGTGTTCTTGGTATTTCTGGCGTTCACTCAGATGACCGTGAAGTTAAGAAGGCTGCTGTTGAAGGCAACAAGAGAGCAAAACTTGCACGTGATATGCAATGGTACCAGATTAGAAAAGTTATTGGTTCATATATTGCTGCTATGAATGGTGTTGACGTTATCGCTTTCACAGGCGGTATTGGTGAAAACTGCACAGACTTAAGAGAAGACGTATTAACAAACCTTTCATACCTTGGCATTAAACTCAACAAAGAAGTTAACGATGCAACTCACGGTGATGAAGTTGAACTTACTCTCCCTGGCTGTCCAGTAAGAGCTTTCGTTGTTCCAACAAACGAAGAACTTGCTATTGCGAGAGACACTAAAGAGATTGTTTCTAAAATTAAAAATTAAGAATTAAAAATTAAGAATTGTGGGACCTGCGGTCGGCAATTATAATTGAATAAAAATAAGTTCTATCATTTGCAGTTAGTTACTGAAGTGATAGAACTTTTTTGTTATTTATTTTTCATTTTCTTCTAAATTTTCAAGAGCATATTTGCAACATTGTAAAACTAAAAGGTTAAAAGAGATTCCGTTTTTTGCCGAAACTTCGTGCAACTCATCAAACAGTGTTTCAGTAAATCTTATTGTGCGTGGAATATCCGCACTCTTCATTTCATTATCTATTTTAAACATTTTTATCACCTAATATTATATCGCGTCCAAGACAAACTTTATATGATATAACTTTACTTTTAATCACTATTTATATCTTCCAAAGCTGAGCGAACTGCCGCAATTACAAAAGCTGAAAAATTACACTCTTTCCCCTGAATTGCTTTTTCAACCGCTTCAATTACATCATTTGGAAAACGAATTGTTTTATTAGTAGTTGGTGGTATAGATGGTATATTAAATTTTCCCATATTACAAAAACCTCGCAATACAATTGTATTACAATTATTTTATACCATTTTATAAATTAAATATGCATTGCATTTGTATTGCATAACTGTTATAATATTTGTAATCCAATTTAAAGGTGGGTATAAAATGAAAAAACTTCTTATAAAAATACTTGATAAAATCCAGGAGAAAGAGATAGAAAAACCAATAGAAAAAATGAACACTGATTTGATACTCAAATGTTCAAAACTCATTTTAAAACTTCGTGATATCGATGTAAATTTAAGTGAAGAAGAAATAAGTGAGCGTGTAAGTAAAATTTTTCACACAAATAAGTAAATAAAGTTCTATCATTTGCAGTTAGTTACTGAAGTGATAGAACTTTTTTTTTGCATTTTTTACCAATATATGTTAGAATAAAAATCGGAACGAAAGTTCCCAAGGAGTTATTCTACACGGTAGGCGGTTAATTCTACGCTCCCGAACCTTTTTAAGGCGAAAGGAGTGATATTTATGGAATACATAATTGGTGCAATACTTTTCGTACTTGTTGCAACAGGTTATATAATAGCCATAAAAAAAGAAAAATAATCGCCTAACTCTCACATAAGGCGATTATTTTTTATTAAAACTTAATCCCAAGGGAGCTAACCGCTTACGGAATAACTCCTTGTTTAATTTTATTATAGCAGAATATTTAAAAATGTCAACCGATTATTCTGGTTTGTACCAATATGA
Source organism: Acutalibacteraceae bacterium (assembly GCA_045533655.1). Classification (GTDB taxonomy): domain Bacteria; phylum Bacillota; class Clostridia; order Oscillospirales; family Acutalibacteraceae; genus DTU089. The sequence continues at coordinate 82,044 of JAZSIE010000016.1, read as the reverse complement.
ATTTACATTTAAAAGAGTGTATGCTATAATGAACCAAGGGTGATAGTTTTATGAAAAGTAAAAAAAGATTAATTATTATTTTTTCTGTTGTTATTACTTTATTGGTTGCTTTGGGTATAGTTTTCGGAGAAAGAATATATAAACATTTTCTTATTGAGTCTGGCTATGGTGAAAAAAACAACTCTGCTAACCAATACGCTAAAGATGTAACAATGATTCAACTTATTGCTACACCTGAAAAATATGATGGTGAACTTGTTAGAGTAAAAGGCGTAAGCAGTTTCGGGTTTGAAGAGAGTGCAATATATCTAAACAAAGAAGATTTTAAATACTATATACATAACTCTATCTGGATTGAACTTGGCGAAAGAGCAATTTCTTATGAAGAAGCTTTTCAATATAATGGCGAATATGTTATTATAGAAGGCATTTTTGATAAAGATGACTGCGGTCACTTAGGTATGCATCAAGGGTCTATAAAAAATATTAATCGTTTAGAATTATGGGATGTTAATCTGACTATTCATTCATCTATTACACATAACAAGAATAACACTTATTCATATGAAGTTACAGATTACAAAGATAGAATTTTAGATTATGAAGATAATTTGACAAGAGAACCCAAAAGATTATGTGTAAACACGGATGTTGTTGGTATATCTATTCAGGCAGGAACTGGATTATCTACAAACTATGCAAAATTCTTCAATTTAGAAAGCAACAAAATATCAGAAACGTTTTATTATGTAATAGATGCTAAAGATGATTATGTGGTATATGCCGATTATAGAAATGGCGAACATATAATTATTGTTCAGGATATCTTTGATAAAGAACAATACTACAAAGAGTATAAATTAGAAAACGTCCCACCTGTTGCTGCAGATTTTGTCGTTAAAGGTGGTTTTAACAGAAAAGGCAACATCAACATTACATATTTATCGGGAAATGAATATACCGAAACTGACTATACTATAGTGATGACACCTAAAGGTAAAACAGACTAAAATTACATATACAGTAACAAAATAAGCACTCTCACATTTCAGTAAGTGAGAGTGCTATTTTTAGTTATCCATAAATTATTTGCGATATGTTTGCTTTGCAAACGCGATATAATTGCATAAATGCAATTGCGATATATACTCGCTTTGCTCGTATGCGATATGATATAAATCCAATTTCACGCCGAAGGCATATCGCATCGAAGATATCTCGCATTTCTTTAGAAATATATCGCAAATCCGTAAGGATTTATATCGCTCATTTTAGCGAAGCTAAAATGAAAACGCATTCCTATCATTTTTACACCATCTGTACGGAGTTCCCATTTTGATTTTTTCGCCGTTTCGTGCTAATAATTCGTCAACTCTTACGAATTCGTAGCCTTGTTTTTGCAATTCCGGAATTGCACGAAGGACTGCTTCGACTGTTGCTTTTTTTGTGTCGTGAAGAAGAATTATATCGCCGTCACTTGCTTTTTTCATAATTCTTTCGTAGATGTAGTCGGCATCTTTATCTTTCCAGTCGTAAGTTGAGAAAGTCCAACTAATGAAAACAACGTCTAATTTTTTGAGTTGATAAAACGTAACGTCGCCGAAAGGAGCACGAAGATACATTGACCTTTCGCCCGTTATATTTTCAATAACGTTAAACGTTTTACCAATGCTTTCTTCACATTCTTCTATTGAGTGAAGTGGCATTCTGAGATGCTCGTAACTATGGTTACCGATTAAATGCCCTTCGCTTGAAGCACGTCTTACAATATCCGGATTTTTCTCTGCTTTTTCACCAATTACAAAAAACGATGCTTTTGCATTATACATTTTTAAACCGTCAAGAAGTTCTTCTGTGTAGTCGCTTGGTCCGTCGTCAAACGTGAGTGCTATTGCTTTTTCGCCAACGTTCTTTACAGGAACAATATAACGCAAAGTTCCATCGGGAATGCTTCTTGAAAGAATAAGTATAGCCATAATCATAGGAAGCAACACGAGTAAATCTCTGAAAGTCTGCTTCTCATATTTGTTAAGTTTAATTTTTTTCATTTCTAATACAAAATGCCGATTGAGATTTTTCTCAACCGGCATTATTTCTTTCTTTAATTATCTGTTTTTGAAAAGGTCGAGAATGTCAACAATATCGTCATCATCTGAAGATGAAGTTGTTTCTGGTTCTGATGAAACAGATGATGTTGGCATACCCATACCAAGACCTGCACCTGCTTTATTTGGGAAACCGTTAATATCTGTACCGAAACCAGTAGCAATAACAGTAACAACCATTTCGTCGTCAAGTGTTTCGTCAAATGTAACACCGAAGATGATGTTTGCATCTGCATCTGCTGCACTTGAAACGATTGTTGCAGAATCTTCAACTTCTTCAAGAGTGATATCAGGAGAAGCTGTGATGCTGATAATAAGACCTTTTGCACCCTGAATTGTTGTTTCAAGAAGTGGGCTTGAAACTGCGGCATTTGCTGCAGCTGCTGCCTTTTCTTTACCAGAAGCACGACCAACACCCATGTGAGCGTGACCAGCGTCTTTCATAACAGCACTAATATCTGCGAAGTCAAGGTTAATAAGACCAGGAACTTTAATTAAGTCTGAAATACTCTTAACGCCCTGACGAAGAACGTCATCAGCAATACCGAAAGCGTTAGCAAAAGTAATTTTTTGTTCTGAAACAAGTTTAAGTCTTTCGTTAGGGATAACAATAAGACTATCTACGTGTTGAGCAAGTTCTGCAATACCTGCTTCTGCTTGTTGCATTCTTTTTCTGCCTTCAAACTGGAATGGCTTTGTAACGATACCAACTGTAAGAATGCCACGTTCTTTAGCAATCTGTGCAATTGCAGGAGCGGCACCAGTACCAGTACCACCGCCCATACCAGCAGTAATGAATACCATATTTGTATCTGCTAACGTATCAACAATAATGTCACGGCTTTCTTCTGCTGCTTTAAGACCCATTTCTGGACGAGCACCAGCACCACGACCGCCTGTAACTTTATCACCAATAGCAATTTTATGTGTTGCTTTTGAAGTTTCAAGTGCTTGTCTGTCAGTATTAATAGCAACAAACTCAACACCCTGAACACCAGCAGTAACCATTCTGTTAATAGCGTTACCGCCACCGCCACCTACACCGATGACTTTTATTTGAGTAGATTCTTCGAATTCAGTTGTAACATTTTCAAATGCCATTTGAACTTCCTCCTAATATAGAACACAGCGAATACATCTCTGTGCAAAACTTTCCAATTTATCCATATAATGTTAACACACAACTTAAAGAATATCAAGTAATTTTTTCTATTTTTATCGTCTTTTTTGCAAATTTATTAAAAATCTACTAAAAAACGATTATTTGAAGGCTTAATTTTCACTTGTTTTTACTGTTGTTTCTGTTGTTTCGCTCTTTTTATTATCATTCTTATCTTTGGTTTTATCCCCGGTAGCTGAATTTTTTTCAGTTGTTGTTTCTTCAAGACCTGCTTTAAAGAATACTTTTGGGTCCGTTCTTAAATCAAGAACACCAGTTTCATATTGGTTAATTTCGTTTTCTCTGTCAATAGCAGAAGCGGCTCTTAAAATTTTGGTTTCAAGTTTTACTGCGGGACCTACAAGAATTTTAATTCTGTTATCGTATTTCATAGTGATTGCAGATGTATCTGTCAAATCAATTTCTGTCATACCTATTATACCCGCTTTTGTTAATGCTTTAAGTATCTGTATTAAAATATCGCCCGTTTCTTCTGCTTTAAACGTAATTGTTTCGCCTACTTTGTAACTTTCGACTTCTACACCAGTTACAACGGGAATTCCTTCGGTCACAATTTTAGAATCGGCATTTAAAACTTTACCTGTGTCACTTATAAGGATGTATGACCCTCTGTTATTTGATATAGCCGCAGAAGCTACTGTATCTATAACGTTTATAATAAGCGTGGATGGCAAATCTTTCTCGATAGTCACAGAGCCGACGTAAGGAAGATTTGACAAAAGTGTTTTTGAAATGCTGTTTTCGCTGACGAGTAACAGACTATCGCCCGTTGCAACGCCTGAATTTTCAATTATTATTTTTTGCGGATATACACCCGAACCTTTTGCTTTTATAGTATCTATTTTAAAAAATACCGTTACTGCAAGAACGAAGCCGACTATTGCTACAATAAAAAGCATAAACAAAGAGAGTATTGCTTTTCTTATTGCTCTTCTTCGTTTTAATCTTTTCTTTTTTCTTGAACGTATTTCATCACGAGACAACTGTTGCCCACTGACTCCTGTAAAATCAGTAGGCAATTTAATTATTTTAGATGAATTGTTCTTTTTTGGTGTTGCCATAGTTTTACTCCATCCTGATTATATCTGCATTAAGCATACATAAGTTATTTTCAAAATTCTCATAACCACGGTCAATGTGTTTAACCGCACCGACTTCTGTTTTACCGTGTGCTACAAGACCTGCTAAAACAAGTGCCGAGCCACCACGTAAATCCGGTGAAACTACACTCGCACCATAAAGTCTTTTAACTCCGTCTATTACCGCAACTCTGCCTTCGGTTCTGATTTTTGCACCCATTCTTAAAAGTTCGGGCACGTGCTTGAAACGACTTTCAAAAATGTTTTCTACAATAACACTCGTGCCGTCTGCTACTGCAGTAAGTGTCATAATCGGCGCTTGTGCATCTGTTGGAAAACCCGGATAAGGTTGTGTTATGAGTTTATCTATTCTACGAAGTTTTAATGGTGCTTTAAGCCGTATATCGTTACATTTTATTGAGATTTCGCAACCTGTTTCTTCTAACACGGGAAGAATTGAATTAAGGTGTTGTGGCACTGTATTTTTTAAAGTTATATCGCCACCAGTAATTGCACCCGCAAATAAATAAGTTGCGGCGGCAATTCTATCACAGATAACAGAGTGTTCAGTTGCCTGTAAAATTTTTACACCTTCAATAACAATTACACTCTCGCCTGCACCAGAAATTTTTGCACCGCATTTATTAAGAAAATTACACAAATCTATAATTTCAGGTTCACGTGCGGCGTTTATAATTGTTGTTGTACCTTCTGAAACACTTGCTAAAAGAATTGCGTTTTCAGTAGCACCAACACTCGGAAAAGTAAGAGTTATTTTCGCACCTTTTAATTTATCTTTAATAGTACACAGAAGTTTGCCGTAACTTTCTTCAATCTCAACGCCCAATTTTCTCATAGCAAAAAGATGCAAATCAATTGGTCTTAAACCAATTTCACATCCACCGGGAGTTGAAATTCTCGCCATTTTTGCTCTGCCTAAAATCGCACCTAAGAACACAACAGACGAGCGCATTTCTCTCATTAAGTTTTCTGGAATTTCGCACCCTGAAGCAGAAGTGCTATCTACAATTAAATCTGTGCCGTGCCTTTCAGTTTTGCAACCTAAATTCTGTAAAATTTTAATTGTGCACTCTACATCCGAAAGACGTGGGCAATTATGTATTATTGATTTTCCGTTTACTAAATACGTTGCCGCAAGAATTGGCAAAGCACTGTTTTTTGAACCTTGTGCTACTAAACTTCCGTTTAATCTTCTTCCACCATTTATTACTAACGAAGACATAAATCCACACCCTTCAAAAGTGCTGTTATGCTTCATACTATGTAACAATGGTAATTTTGGTTACTCTTTATTTTATAAGTCCTAAAACAATATCTGCTATTTGTTCTTTAGCGTTGAGTGTTGCCATTTTTTTAGCGTTATCGCCTATTTCTTTAAGTTTATTTTTATCACTTATGAGTTTATTGATTTCTTCTAAAAGTCTGTCACCGGTTAAATCTTTTTCTTCAATAATAACTGCGGCATTATTGTTAACGAGTGCCATAGCATTATGAAACTGATGATTTTCAGTAACATTTGGTGACGGAATAAGAATTGACGCTTTACCTAACGCCTGAAACTCTGAAAGAGAAGATGCACCCGCACGGCAGATAACAAGGTCACAAGCCGAAAGACAACGAGCCATATCATTTATGTATTCTCTGATTTCAATATTTTTAGCGTTATCTAAATCAACGCCTTTTTCTTTCATTAAATCCGGTACCCAAAGACCATATTGACCAGTTGCAATAAGGAAGTTACAAGTATTATCTTTCCAGATTTTTGAAACAACGTCTGTAACTGCTTCGTTAATAGCTCTTGCACCTAATGAACCACCCATTGAAAGAATAAGCGGTTTACTGTCAAAACCTAACTCTGCTCTTGAAACTTCGGGGTCTGCTTCTAAAAGTTCGCCCCTTACAGGAAGTCCGGTTACAACCATTTTGTTTTTAATTGTCATATGCTTTTTTGCTTCTTCTGCAGTAAGCATAACAACGTCAACTTTTTCTGCTAATGCTTTATTTGTAATACCAGGGTAAGCGTTCTGCTCGTGAATAGCAGTTGGAATGCCCATTTTATTAGCCATTCTTACAACCGGACCACTTACGTATCCACCAAAGCCCACAACTACGTCGGGATTAAATTCATTAATTATCTTTTTAACTGCACCACTGCTCTTTAAAAGTCTTGTTACAGTTTTAATATTCGCTTTTATTGCATCAGGCGAAAAACTACGTTTAAAACCACTTATTTCAATAGTTTTTAAATCATAACCCGCCTGTGGCACAATTTTCGCTTCAATTCTATCACTTGTACCTACAAAGCAGATTTCTGCTTCGGGGTGTCTTTTTTTAATTTCACCTGCTACTGCTAATGCAGGGTTTACGTGACCACCAGTGCCACCAGCCGCTATCATAACTTTCATCTTACTCACCTTTTAAACGTATAAACTTTTGGCATATTTGCCTGACGTGAAACAGAAAGCACTGCCCCCATTTCTGCAAGACACAGCCACATCGAAGAACCGCCGTAACTGAAGAATGGTAAACCGATACCCGTATTAGGTACTGTATCTGTAACAACGGCTACGTTGAGTGCTACCTGAAGCCCTAACTGGAACACCATACCAAATGCAACAAGTGAACCAAAACGGTCTTTGGCGTGCATACCAATAATAATTCCACGTACAATTAATGCACCATAAAGAAGTAAAATTGCCGTTGCGCCTACAAAACCTAATTCTTCACAAACGATTGCGAAAATAAAGTCGTTCTGTGGTTCTGAAACGTAAAGATACTTTTCTTTAGAATTACCAAGTCCCGAACCAAAGAAACCACCGGAACCGATTGCATAAAGCGACTGATTGGTCTGCCAACGTGCACCAGTTGGTTCGTAGTCTTTATCTAACCACGCCTTGATACGCTCTGCCATATAATCTCTTAAAAGTGGGATATTATCATATTCTTTTACAACAATTATTACCGCAACGATAGCAACAGTAGCACCGATAGCGAACCACTTTGCTCTGCCTTCACCAAGCCAGAGCATTATAACACCTATACCAAGTATAAGAATTGTACCTGAAAGATGGCTTTCTAATGCTACAAGTCCTGCAATAACAACTACTACGAAAAGGTAGTAAAAAAGAGTTGTTGTGCCCTGCGAAATTAATATTTTGTTACCCGATATTTCATAAAGGCGATGTGCAAAACTTTCTTTTGAAAGTTTACTGCTTACGAGTTTTTTGTAATCTTTATCAAGCCCGTTTGCCAAAAACAGAATAAGCATAAATTTAGCAACTTCTGACGGCTGAAACTGAAAGAATCCTAAGTCAATCCATCTTTTAATACCATCTTCGCTTGGCATAAGCAAAACAATTACCAAAAGCAGTAGTGAAACACCCATACCGAGTGTACCGAAAAGTTTAAGATATTTATAGTCAAGTTTTGAGACAACGTACATTATACCAAGACCAGTAATTGCAAAAAACAACTGACGTTTAAAATAATGCAGACTATCGTTGCCGGCAGTATTGTAAAAAGCGTAAAAATAACTTGAAGAAAGCAACATTACAAGTCCTATTGCTAAAACAAGTAAGAGAAGTAAAAAGAATGGCAAATCCATACTGTTTTTTATAAAAAAATCATCTAAAAAGCCTTTTTTCTTTTTATTTTCCATTTACTTTCCTCCTTACTTTATATTTTAATATAAAAAATTATTTTAAGTTACCAAAATAGAAAAGAACTATTGCTAAAGCGCCACCTATGAATGTTATAAGTGTGAAAACTTTACAAATCTTTGTTTCTTTCCAACCACAAAGTTCAAAGTGGTGGTGGATTGGTGCCATTTTAAAGAAACGTTTACCATGAGTCATTTTGAAGTAACCAATCTGAATAATATCCGAACCGAATTCTATTACGTAAATAATACCGATTAAAACTATTATGAACGGACAATCAACTGCGTATGCAAGTGCAACAATCATACCACCCAAAAACATTGAGCCCAAGTCACCCATCATAACTTTTGCAGGGTGCCAGTTCCAGATAACGTAGCCTACAAGACCACCCATTAATGCCGCTGACAAAAGACTTGCACCAAAGCAGTTGCGAAGACCTGCAACAACTATAAAGCAAGCCGCTGCAGCCGCAGTAACAGATGCACAAAGACCATCTACACCATCAGTAAAGTTTACTGCATTTGTTGTGCAGTAAATAACTGCAATACCAATTACCCAGAAAAAGAATTTAGTTTCAACCATACCTAAGAATGGTATAAACATTGCACCAGTTGGGTTATCAATATAAAGAGTCAACAAATAGCCGAGCATTACGATTACCTGAAGAACTGATTTCTGTTTTATTGAAAGTCCCATATTACGTTTTTTAACGGCTTTTATGTAGTCATCTAAAAATCCGATAAACGCAAAGCCTAAAGCCATTATAATACCGCCAAAAATTTTGACTTTCATTGAAGAAGCAACTATATCGTTTACAACAATGATTTTGCCATCTAAAAAATAATCTATTAATGCAACTGCACCAAAAGAAACAAGTGTTGAAATAACGAACATAATGCCACCCATAATCGGTGTACCTTGTTTATCTTTATGCCATTTAGGTCCGATATCAAGAATTGTCTGACCAAAACTGAGTTTATGTAAAAACGGAATAACCACGTAGCCTAAAGCGAATGCAATTACAAAACTTAAAACTGCCGCAAGACCTAATGCTAAATATAAATTCATACTTCCCACTCCTTATATAACTCATGGAAGATTTCTTCCATTTTCATTGAACGGCTACCTTTGAAAAGAACCGTATCATTTTCTTGTAAAATTGACTTCAAGAACTCTGTGAGTTCCTTTTTATCCATAAAACTGTATGCTTTCGCACCATTTTCTTCTGCACCTTTTTTAGTAAGCAACGACAACTCACCGAACGTTATAACAATATCGGTTTTCACGTCCCCTGCTATTTTACCAACTTCGTAATGAGCAGTGTTACTATAGTCACCAAGTTCAAGCATATCGCCAAGAACTGCAATACTACGATTTTTCTTTATTGTATTAAGAGTGACAAGTGAAGCCTTCATACTATCGGGATTTGCATTGTAGCAATCTTCAATAAAAGTATAACTCTTGACTTCACGCACATTTTGTCGCATTCCTTCGGGTGCGAAATTTTTAAGTGCACTTGCCGCTTCGGTAAGTGTAAAACCCATTTTTTTACCCACACACATAGCACAAAGTGCATTGTAAACGTTGTGAATGCCAACTGCTGGAACGAATGCTTTAACACTTTCATTTTCACAAACTGCAGTAAACTCACTACCGTCTGGTAAAAATTTTATATTTTCTGCTTTCATATAAAGATTTTCACTGTCAATACCAAATCTTACGACTTCAAAATCATTCGTATTGATTGTAGAAAGCATATCGTTATCGCCATTTATAATAAGCGGCGAACCTTTTTTCATTCCTTCGGTAATTTCACATTTTGCTTTGAGAATACCCTCTCTTGAGCCTAAATTCTCAATATGAGCAGTGCCGACGTTTGTAATTATACCAATATCTGGCTTCACTACTTCTGTAAGGCGTGAAATTTCATTAAAATGGTTCATTCCCATTTCGATTACTGCGGCTTCATGAGAATTCTCAAGACAGAACAAAGTTTTAGGAACACCTATTTCATTGTTTAAATTACCTTGGGTTTTTAACGTATTGAACTTTTCAGAAAGAACGGCATAAACCATTCCCTTAGTTGTTGTTTTACCCACGCTACCAGTAAGTGCAACGAATGGAATATTGAATTTACTTCTGTACCCTTTTGCAATCTGCAAAAGTGCCCTGCCCGTATCTTCAACTAAAATTACTCTGTCGCTTTCGCCATTATAACGACTGCAAACTACTGCTTTTGCGCCTTTATTTAAAACGTCTTCTACAAAATCATTTGCATCAAAACGCTCGCCTTTAAGTGCAACAAACAACGTATTTTCATCAATTACCCTGCTATCTGTTGAAATAGTGTCAATTGTGCCTGTTAACTTACATTCAGCGTTACACCACTTAGCTATTTCGCTTAATAATATTTCTTCCAAAAAATCACCTGTTTAATGCTGATTTAATAATTTCTCTTTCATCGTAATGAACACGTTCAGTACCTATAACCTGATAAGTCTCGTGTCCTTTACCAGCAAGAAGAATTGTATCACCTTGTTTTGCAATTTTTAAAGCTTTCTCTATTGCTTCACTTCTGTCGGTAATTGTAATTACTTCTGCCTTTGAACCGACTGTACCAATTAAAATTTCTTTAATAATCTCTTCCGGGTCTTCAGTTCTCGGGTTATCAGTTGTAACGATTACAATATCTGAAAGTTCTGTTGCCATTCTACCCATTTTTGGTCGCTTGGTTTTATCTCTGTCGCCACCGCAACCAAAGAGAGTAATAACTCTGCCTTTTGTAAAACCTCTTACTGCATTAATTGCCTTTTCGAGACCGTCTGGTGTATGGGCATAGTCAATAATAACGCCAAAAGGTGTATTTGTTTCTACTAACTCGAGTCTGCCTTTTACAGATTTTGCTTTACTTATTGCATTTACTGTATCTTCTAAAGAGAAACCCAATGCACTGACTGCACCAATAGCCGCCAATGAATTATAAACAGAAAAGTCACCCGGGATATGAAAATCAACGTTTAATTCATCATTGATTTTATAAGTTACTTTATTTTCAAGAAGTTCTGTATTACTTGCTTTGATATCGCAAGTATTTTCTACACCATAACTAACTTTTTCGCAAGATAAACCATCTACCATATACTGCGATGCTTCATCATCCATATTTATAACTGCAGTATCACACACTTTAAAAAGTTCTTTTTTACACTTTTTATATTCTTCAATAGTGCCGTGATAATCAAGATGGTCTTGTGTAAGATTAGTAAACACGCCAACTTTAAAGTGAATACCGGCAAGGCGCATCTGATGGAATGCCTGTGAAGACGTTTCCATTACACAGTATTTTATATCGTCATCTTCCATCATTTTAAAGAGTTTGTGCATATCGTAGGGGTCGGGCGTTGTGAGTTCTGTGTGAAATTCTTTGTCACCCACCATATTTTTAACTGTTCCTATAAGACCAGATTTAATTCCGAACTCTGACAATATATCTTTAACAATAAACGCCGTTGTCGTTTTACCATTAGTACCAGTTATGCCGATAAGTGTCATTTTATCTACTGAAGCACCAAAAAGATTTTTACACATAATAGCATACGCTTCACGGGTATTCTCAACGAGAACTTGTTCTTTTAAACCTAAATCTTTTGAAACGATTACTGTAGTAGCACCATTTTCCATAACTTCTTTTGCAAAATTATGGCCATCGAAACGAGCTCCACTTACACAGACAAATGCACAGTTTTCCGTTACTTTTTTTGTATTATCGGTAACGTCATTTATTTCTCTGTCGATATAATCATTTTTTACGTTTACACCTTTTAATAATTCTGATAAAAGCATTAATCTTCAACACCTTGGTTTGTTTTAAAATATACTGTAATAGTTGTACCCATTTCTGCTTGTGTACCACTTTCTATACTTTGTCTGTAAGAGACAACTTCGCTATCAAGCGATGCACCCGAAATTTTAAGGTTAAAGCCTGCATTAACTGCTCTTTCATTTGCAGAACTTATGCTAAGACCTTTTAAATCAGGAACGGTTGCAGTTTTGTTTGACGTTTCTTTTTCTGTGTAAAGGATTACAACACCATCAAGCGGAATATTCTGCCCTTTAAGTGGATATTGCGAAATAACAGTGTCGCCATCGCCAACAACACGAGCGGTAAAGCCTTTATTTTTAAGAGTTGCTTTTGCTTTATCTACACTCATTGAGTTTACATCTGGTGTAATACCATTAAGCTGAGCAAGTTCTTCATTTGAGTAAACAGGGTCAATATTCATATATTTAAGTGTCTGCTCAATAACCGCACCTGCAACTGGTGCCGCAATAGCACCACCACCGTGAATATAGCCTTGAGGTTCATCTATAACTATAAGAACTGCTATTTTGGGGTCATCTGCTGGTGCACAACCAACAAATGAAGCGATATATTCACCATCTACAGTAAGTTTTTCAGACGTACCGGTTTTACCTGCAACGTGATAACCCGGAACGTAAGCGTTTTTACCAGTACCTTCTGAAACAACCTTTTCCATCATTTTGAGAACTTCTTTGCTTGTTGTTTCTGAAATCACGCTTCTTTTAACAACCTGCTCTGCTTCAAAAACAGTGTTGCCATCTTCATCTAACATAGCACCAACAATGTAAGGCTGCATTAAATTACCACCATTTGCTATTGCCGAAACACCTGTTATCATCTGAATTGCACTGACCTGGAAAGTCTGACCGAATGAAGATGATGAAAGTTGTGAAATACCCATATTCTGGAGTGAGTGGTATGTAACGTCTTTTACCGGTGTTGCTTCACCAGGTAAATCAACTTCAGTTTCACCAGTAAACCCGAATGCTTCAAAATATTTATAAAAATTCTTTGAACCCAACTTCTGACCGATATTAACAAAAAACGGGTTACAGGAGTTCATTAAACCTTCTGCTAAAGTCTGATTACCATGACCACCATCTTTATGACAATGAAGCACGTTATCCGCAACCTTAACAGAACCAGAACAACTGAAGCAATAATCCGGAGTAACAAGACCTTCTTCAAGTGCTGCTGCAGCCACAAAAATCTTGAAAACAGAACCTGGTTCATAAGTATCGCTGACCGCTTTGTTACGCCACATTGAATAAATTTTATTATTATATGCTAAATCATATTCTTCTTCATCTTTGATTTTATCTAATTCTTTGAGAACTTCTTTGTCGGTAATAACCGTCGGAGTGTTAAGGTCGTAATCGGGCATTGTTGCCATAGCAAGAATTGCACCGGTTTCAACTTCCATAACAATACCATAAGCAGAAGTTGCGTCGTTATCTTCAACCGCTTGTGCTAAACCTTTTTCAAGATAATACTGGATTGTTTTATCAAGAGTGAGCACGAGACTCGTACCTTGTTTTGCATCGTAGGTTGTTTCAAAATTACTTGACATAGCACCATTACGTGCATTTTTTGCCGTTATAATTCTACCCGCAACACCTGTTAATTTATCGTTATACTCAAGTTCGAGACCCGCTCTGCCTGAATCTTCGGCGCCAGTAAAACCAAGGATTGTAGAAGCAAAATTTGAATATGGGTAATAACGTTTTGTATCGGGGTCAATATTTACAATATCGTAAAGGTCGTTATCATCAATAAAATCTGAAATAAGAGTTTTTTCTGTATACTCAACCTTACCTTCAATTTTTACATAACTGTAATTTGAATTCGAAATTTTTTCGTAGATACGTTCTTCTTTTAATTTAAGAATTTTTGCAAGAGTTTCAGAAATTAATTTTCTTTGAACATCATCCTTTATTTTTGATGGATTGACGTAAACAAGCCAAGCAGAAGCACTCTCTGCAAGAACGTTATAGTTACAATCGTAAATAATTCCTCTGTCGGCAGAAATTTCAGTATCACTGAGTTGCTGTGCCTCTGCTTTTGTTTTATATTCATCGCCTTTTATAACCTGAATATAAAAAAGCCTGAATATATCGGCACCAAAGCCCAACAAGAGCAAAATCGCAGCAGCAATAAGACAGCGTTGTTTTAACTTTTTTGTTGTTCTTGCCAACAAAATTACCCCCTTTTATAACAAATAACATAATTAAATTTATTATACCATATATAATGCAATATGTAAAGAAATTCCCTCACACTTTTAAACTTTTTCAACAAAAAAGGAGTTGAGAATCTCAACTCCCCATATAATGTATTTATTTTTTAGAAAATATATGCAAATAACTCTTTAATTTCTGTTTTTAAACCACTATCTTGAGAAACTTCTTTGTCACCAGCAACTACAAATTCATCACCTTGTGACAAATTGATATATGTAATCTGATAACTTCCAGCCTTTACCATACCAAGTTTTGTTTCTGCGTACTCAATAACTTTTTCTGTATCTACCATACTGTTGAGTTCCGCATTGAGTCTTACTGTTTCACCTTCTGCAATAGAAACCTCATTCTGAAGTGATGCAATCTGTGAATCAAGTTTATCACACTCTGCGTTCATATAAAGATTTACAACAGTAAATGCGAAAAGCACCGCAAGGCAACACATCGCCTTTTTTAAACCTGCCGAAACAGCTGCTTTTTGTGTATGACGAGCAACAGTATGTTGATACTGGTCAACCGTAGTTGCAACTTTTCTAACAGTTCCGTTTTCTTGTCTTGTATAATTAACACTCTGTTTTTTTGCAGGTGCATTTACTTTTGTTTTAGTCTGAGTTTTTTTAACAGGCTTTTTAGTCTGTTTTTTTACAGCTTGTCTTTTTACAGGTTGCTGTGTCTCTCTGACTCTTCTTGGCTCAACAACTTGTGGCTCAAAGAGTGACAAATCATAAGCCGAAGACTCTCGATAGTTGGTCATTTTATATTCCCCTTATAATTTTAATGCCGTGCGAAGTTTGGCACTGCGACTTCTTTTATTATTTTCAAGTTCTTTTTGTCCCGCTTTCACACCACCGCTTTTAACAATAGCTTTTGGTGTATTTCCACAAACACAAACCGGAAAATCTTTAGGACAGGTACACCCTTTTTTAAGTGTTGCAAAATAATCTTTCACTATTTTATCTTCTAAAGAATGGAAAGTTATTATTGCTAAAACACCATCTTTATTTAACAACCCGAACATATCGGGAAGAACTGCTTTTAAGCCACCCAATTCGTTATTGACTTCAATTCTAATAGCCTGAAAAGTTTTTCGCGCCGGATGCCCGTCACGTTTGAATTTTGCAGGAATTGAATTTGAAATTATATCGCTTAATTCAAAGGTTGTTTCTATTTCTTTTATTTCTCTCGCTTTCACAATGTTGAAAGCGATTTTTTTTGCGAATTTTTCTTCGCCGTAATCCCAGATAACACGACAAAGTTCATCTTCTGAATACGTGTTGACAACGTCTTTTGCACTTAACCCTTGTTTACTCATTCTCATATCGAGCAAAGCATCGTTATGAAACGAAAAACCACGCTCAGCAGTATCGAGTTGAAAACTGCTTACACCAAGGTCTGCAACAATACCATCAACTGAAGTAACACCCAAAACGTCAAGTGCAACCTTTATATTGCAGTAATTATCGTGAATTATGTTGACTCTTCTGTCATCCTTGAAGCGTTCAGTTAAAACCTTTATTGCATCAGGGTCACGGTCAAAAAGATACATTTTACCGTTTTCATTAAGGTGTGAAAGTATCTCTGCCGAGTGGCCACCGCCACCAGCTGTACAATCAACGTATATACCATCCGGTTTGATATTTAGTGCTTCAACAGATTCTCTAAGAAGGACTGAAATATGATTAAACTCCATCTTTCATTCTCCTTAGAATCTGATTTCAATTTCATTTTTGAGACAATCTTCAAAGTTTTCTGCTTCTTTATCCCACTCTTCTTGTGCCCAGATTTCAATTCTGCTGGACACACCTGTAATAACAATATCTTTTACGATATTAGCGTACTCTTTGAAAGACTGGTTAAGTGTAACCCTACCCGTTTTATCGAGTTCAACAGGCATAGCTGCGTGAAGAAGCGCTCTTTGTAAATGTCTTGATGACGCTGATGGAGGAAGATTATCAATCTCACGGCAGATTTCTTCCCAACGTTCTTCAGTATAAACATAGATACATTTTGACTCATCCGGTGAACGGAAGAGAATTATTCTGTCGCCAAGTTCAGAACGGAACTGTGCAGGAATAATGAAACGATTTTTAGAATCAACACTGTGATTATACATACCAGAGTACATTTCCTTGCACCTTCCTTTCAAAACTTAAAATTCCCCACTTTATGGGTTTTACGCGTCACTTTATGGGAATTCACCCCACTGTGCTCCTATTATATACCCACATATCTCCATTGTCAATAGATTTTTTTAAGTTTTTGATAAAAAAATAACCGAATTTGACTTTTAATAGTCAAATTCGGTTAAAAACGCTTAAAGCATTGGTTTTATTTGTTTTTTTAATTAAATTTTCTCTAAAAAACTGATTGTTTTTTTGAAAAAATCATCAACCTGCATTTTTGAATATTGTGCAGAATTCCACTCACAAAAAAGAGTCGTTTTACTGGATTGAACAAGTGAAAAAGAGACATTAAAATTCGATTTGTGGGGTTCTTTTACTCTTATGTGGTGGAAAGTGGAGAGTTTTTCCCAAGCATTTTGATTAAGGTTATAAGACTCAAAAAAAAGTAAAAATTGTTGCTCACAACCATAAAGAGTAGCAAGTTTTTTTGTGTTTTTGTTTTTATAAACGCCTGCTTTATACATAAAACAAGAATCAAGAAACGATGGTGTTAATTTGCTTAAAAACAGTTCGCTATAAAACGTATTGAAACACGAACACACTTTTTTATAAACACTGTCGTGAAAAGCTTTTACACTCTTTGATAAATCGCTTGCGTTTTTTAATACATCTACTGATACGTTGCCGTTAAAACAACCAACAGAATACAAATCTCTTTCTACGAAAAACGGTCTTCTGTCTGCTAAAACGTTTATTTTCAACGTTTTTTTCTGCGCTTTTGTATTTTGTTTTATAACTTCTGTAATTGCAAATAAAATAAGTGATGAAAAATCCACCTTTAATTCTTCGCATTTTTCTTTAAGATGAACACAAAGTTTTTCATCTATTTCTACGCTGCCAAAATCAATCCTGCCGTACCTTTTTATAAAATGCTCTTTTGCATTAATATAATCATTGTAATTAAAATTTTGTTGTTTAATAAGATAATTATTATCTAAAACTTCTGTAACCTTATCGGCAACAAATGAATCAACCGACAATGGTAAATCACACTCTTCTGAAAAGAGTTTTATGGGTTTCGGTTCCACCCCTACACTTTCTTTAGTATAAAATGAAAGCAACTCTTTTGCTAAAATGAGTAGTGATTTAGAATCGGACACAACTGTATGAGAAAGAATTACAAGAGTGTTTTGATTTACAACAAAAAACTTAAATAAATCTTCATTGAAATTAATACCCTTATTAATTTGTTCTTTCAAAAACAAATCTATATCTTTTTCTATAACTTCTATTGCAGGTTGAATTTTGTCAGGTTGCAAGTAAGCTTCAGATTCATCACCAAGACAAATCACAGAAGTAATTAACGGTTCTTTTACAGAAAGCATTTTTAACGCTTTGTTCAATTCTTTTAAATCGAATGGTTCATCGACTTTGCCCACAAAACTTACAACGTTCTGAAAATCAAAAAGCCTTGAACGTGAAAGCCCTATTTTTATATTCTTTTCCATAGAGCCACCTAGAATTTTGAGTTTTTCTCTATAAGGCGTTGTTTTACACCCCAGAGTTTACCAGAGAAATCTACATAGTATTTGTGTGGATTTTCAAATCTTGTTACTTCGTCCCACAAAGTTGAAACTTGTTCGTTACAATATGCACGTATATTTTCAAGTGTTGGTGAAGTGTACACACATTCACCATCTTTAAAAATTGTTACAAGCAATTCTCTCGCAACAAAATTATCAACAGTTTTTCTTTTCCAAGTAAAATCAGGGTCAAATAATGAATATGTTTTTTCATTATCAATACTCTCGTCTGAAAGCGTTAATACGTCGGCTATAGCCTTACCTGATTCCATATCAAAAAGTCTCCACACACGTTTCGAGCAAGGTGTTGTAATTTTATTTACGTTATTACTTACCATAATAGCAGGTATTCTTTCACCATTCTTTTCAGTTTCACAAAGTTTATAAACACCATCTAAAACTGGTGAAGATGCAGAAGTTATAAGTTTTTCACCAACTATAAAACCATCTATTTTAGCACCCTGATTAATCATATCTTTTATAAGAATTTCATCAAGAGAATTTGAAGCATAAATATCACAATCAGGGAAACCTGCTTCGTCAAGAAGTCTTCTTGCACGTTTTGAGAGATAAGTCATATCGCCACTATCAATTATAATACCCGCAGGTCTCAAACCTTTTGGCACAAGAACAGAATTGAATGCTTCAACTGCATTTTTGACACCACTCTCTAAAGTATCGTAAGTATCAACTAAAAGCATACCGGCTTCGCCGTGTTCTTCTAAATAAATCCTGAACGCTTCTAATTCATCATCAAAAAGTTGAACCCAACTATGACTCATAGGTGCAACCGATGGAATATTAAACTCTTTTGAAGCGTTATAAAGCGTTGTTGCAGAAACTCCACCAACAAAAGCGGCTCTTGCACCATACATGGCAGAATCGAAACCCTGCGAACGCCTTGCGCCCATTTCTATAACGCTTTTACCCTGAGCAGCTCTTACAACCCTGTTTGCTTTAGTTGCAATAAGTGTCTGGTGATTTATTATATTTAAAACAAGTGTCTCAATAAGTTGAACCTGAATAACGGGACCGCAAACCTTAACAATAGGTTCGTTAGGAAACACGGGGGTTCCTTCAGGCACAGCGTAAATATCACAGGCAAATTTGAAATTTCTTAAATAATCTATAAGTTTTTCTGAAAAACCATCTTGCTGTAATGAACTAAGAATATCTTCTGTAAATTTAAGATTTTTAAGTTCATCAACAAGCACAGAAAGCCCTGCCATAACGGCAAAGCCACCATTATTCGGAATTTCTCTGAAAAACATATCGTAAACAACGTGAGTATTCTCCACACCTGCAGAAAGCAACCCTTCTGCCATTGAAAGACAACTATAATCTGAAAATAACCAATTTTTTGTTTTCATAATTTTCACCTTATATATTATTGTATCTATTGCTTATTTTACCATAATTATAACTTCTAATCAAACTTTTTAATGCCCTTAACAGTACAAAATGTGGATTATTTTTTGTTATATTTTCACAATATTCATAAATCTATTTTTTCTTATGGAAATATCTTTACAGAATTAAATTTGTGTGATATGATGAAGCCAAGATAAAGTTCTGAGTTACAGAACATAAAGCTTCGAAAGAAGCAATATATTTTTTAACCTATCGTGAGTGGTTACTCACTCTTAGGGCGAAATGGGTTATCCGAACCTGCCTAAAAATTACCCCACGCACTATCCCTAAAAATGTGAAAGTGAGGCAATATTATGAGAATCAGAAAACAACCTTTAGGCGACCGCAACATCTGTGGTAAAAAAGTAGAAGCACGAAGAAAAGAAATTGGTATGAAGCAGAAAGACTTGCTTACACAATTACAGATTCGTGGTGTGGACCTTAATGCTTCTGGTCTTTCAAAGTTAGAAGGTCAGCTTCGTTCAGTTTCAGACTTTGAACTTGTTGCTTTAGCAGAAGTACTTAACACAAACGTAGCCTGGCTTTTAGACGTTGAATAAATTTTACGTTCTCCTTTTTCATAAAGTTGATATATTCTCTCCCCCTTTAAATACAAGGAACTTGGTCGCTTCGGCGACCTTGTTTCTTTTTATTTTGTAACAATATTTTAATTACAGAATAAAATGTATTGGGTGATTTCAAATGAAAGAAAATACTTTTTTAATTTTAGGTGGAGATGAACGTTCCCTTTACCTTGGTGAATATTTAGAAAAGAAAAAATACGCTGTATGTTATTATGCATTTTCTGACACTAATTGCTTTACTATGCTGAGCGATGCTTTAAACGAAGCTGAATATATAATTTTACCCCTTCCTTTTACAAAAGACCGATTAACTTTAAATGCACCACTTTTTGAAGAAAAGGTAGAAATAAAAGATATATTGACACTTGTAAACAGTAAGCATACTCTGTTTGGTGGACAATTGCCCGAAAGTTTCAAAGAAGCGCTTTATGAAAAAGGCGTAACCTTTTACGATTATTTTACACTTGAAGAATTAGCTATATATAACGCCGTACCTACTGCAGAAGGCGTTGTAGAAATACTTATTAAAAATCTTCCTATAACAATTCACTCTATGAAGTGTGCCGTATTGGGTTATGGTAAAGTAGGAAAAGTGTTAGCAAGTACGCTAAAAAATCTTGGTGCAGACGTTACTGTTTTTGCAAGAAAAGAAAAAGATTTGGCTGATGCTTCTATAAAATTTTATAAAACAGCAACCTTCAATGAATTAGCGAAAAAAGAATTCATTTTTGATGCACTTATAAACACTGTACCCGAAAAAGTTTTAAGTCACCAGGAAATGAAAAATGTAAACCAAGAATGTCTTTTTATTGAAATTGCATCTTCCCCATTCGGAATAGATTTTCAGGCGGCAAAAGAATACGCTTTTGACGTAATCAAAGCAAATTCGTTACCCGGAAAGGTTGCACCTAAAACTGCAGGTGAAATTATAGGACGTTCAATATTACCAATTATTGAAAAGCGTGGTGGCAAATAAATGAAAACTATAGGTTTTGCAATTTGTGGTTCATTCTGCACGTTTAAAAGTGTGTTTAAAGAAATTGAAAATTTAGTTAAAGTCGGTTACAACGTAGTTCCGATTATGTCTGAAAACGCTTATTCTTTTGACACTCGTTTTGGTGAAGCTTCATTCTGGCAAGATGAATTTAAACGAATAACTAAAAAAGATATAATTCACACTATTAAAGATGCTGAACCAATAGGTCCTAAAAAACTTCTTGATGCTTTAATTATTGCACCTTGCACTGGTAACACTTTAGCAAAACTCTCAAACGGCATAGCAGATACTTCTGTAACCCTTGCCACAAAAGCACATTTAAGAAATGCAAGACCAGTTGTTATAGCCGTTTCTACAAACGATGCACTCTCAAATGCCGGAAAAAATATTGGTAGTTTAATGAACTACAAACACACGTATTTTGTACCATTCAGACAAGACAGTTTTAAAAACAAACCGACTTCTTGTGTTGCAGATTTTACACTTTTAGAAAAAACTCTTGAAAATGCATTGAACGGCATTCAACTTCAACCGATTATTGAGATACCTATTGAATAAAACACCCACTCCCTGTCTATTATATATAATGTATAAATTATTGGGCAATTTATGTTATATATGTAAATTTTATTTATTTTATATTTACAAATTCTGGAATTTACTATATAATATATTTAACAAAAGGGAGTAACTCGTGCAAAGCACGGTATCGGCGTCAATACGGTTTAAACCCGCTTATACCTTAAAGAGTGAGACTTTTACCCAACGGTAAAAGTCTTTTTTGTTATTCCTTTGAGTACATTTTCAGAAAATGAGGGAAAAATATGAAGTATTATCTCGAAACCGCCGAAGCTGTTTTTGAAGAAGTGAAATCTTCAGAACAAGGTCTTACCACTGCAGAAGCAGAAAAAAGACTTGAAGCAAACGGCAAAAACAAACTTGCAGAAGCTAAGAAAGATTCTACTTTTAAAAAGTTTCTTGCACAGTTAAAGGACCCTATGATTATCATTCTCATTGTTGCGGCAGTAATTTCTACAATTACTGAATTCATTGAGCACGGTATAGGCGTTCCTACAGATGCACTTATTATTATTGCGGTTGTTCTTATCAACGCTATTTTAGGCGTTGTTCAGGAAAACAAAGCTGAAAAAGCAGTTGAAGCGTTACAGAAAATGTCTGCCGCTACAACAAAGACACTTCGTGATGGTAAAATTGTTACAATTAAAAGTGAAGATTTAGTTGTTGGTGACGTTATTCTTCTTGATGCTGGTGATGCAATTCCTGCTGACTGCCGTATTTTTGAATGTGCGAGTATGAAAATTGAAGAAGCGGCACTTACCGGTGAATCTGTTCCTGTTAACAAACTCATTAAAGCTCTTTTAAATAAGGGTGATGAAGAAGTACCTTTAGGTGACCGTAAAAATATGGCATATATGGGTTCAACTCTTGTTTATGGCCGTGGTAAAGCAGTTGTTGTTGCTACCGGTATGAATACTGAAATGGGTAAAATTGCTAACGCTATTACCCTTGCAGAAGACGGCAAGACACCACTTGAAATTAAACTTGAACAACTTTCAAAAATCCTTACAAAACTCGTTCTTGGTGTTTGTGGTGTAATTTTTGCTTACAATATTGCTATGTATTTCATTTCAGGCGACACTTCACCTATTTATCAGGTTGCACTCGACTCATTTATTACTGCTATTGCTCTTGCAGTTGCGGCAATTCCTGAAGGTCTTGTTGCTGTTATGACAATCGTTCTTTCAATAGGCGTTACAAATATGTCTAAAAAGAATGCGATTATAAGAAAAATGAATGCAGTTGAAACACTCGGTTGTACTCAAATTATCTGTTCAGATAAAACCGGTACTTTAACACAGAACGTTATGACTGTTGTTGACCACTACGCAGAAGATGAAAAACTCTTGGCAACTGCTATGGCTCTTTGCACAAACGCTGACGTTGACGAAAACGGCAAAGGTACCGGTGAACCAGATGAAGTTGCTCTTATAAACTACGCTAAAACATTAGATTTAGACAAAGCCGTACTTGTTACTGAAAAACCACGTGTTGGTGAAGTTCCATTTGACTCTGGCAGAAAGATGATGAGTACAGTTCACAGCTGCAACGGTGGTTTCATTCAATATACAAAAGGTGCTCCTGACGAAATTCTCAAAAAGTGCACTAAAGCATATATTGGCGGTCAGATAGTTGCAATTACTGATGATATAATCGCAAAAATTGCAGAAGAAAATACAAGAATGGGTAACAAAGCTCTTCGTGTATTTGCAGTAGCATTTAAAGAATACACATTAGAACCTGCTGAATACTCAAGCGAAGCACTTGAAAATGAAATGATTTTCATTGGTCTTACAGGTATGATTGACCCTGTTCGTCCAGAAGTTAAAGACGCTATTGTTGAGTGCAGAAGCGCAGGTATTACACCTATTATGATTACAGGCGACCATATTAATACAGCAAAGGCTATTGCAAGAGAATTGGGCATTTTAAATGACGACAGTCAGGCTATGATGGGTAGCGATATTGATAAATATTCTGACGAAGAATTTGAAAAGATAGTTGAAAACATTTTTGTTTACGCTCGTGTTCAACCAGAACACAAGACAAGAATTGTTAACGCTTGGAGAAACAAGGGTTACGTTACTGCTATGACCGGTGACGGCGTTAACGAGGCACCATCTATTAAGAGTGCAGATATTGGTGTCGGTATGGGTATTACCGGTACTGACGTTACAAAGAACGTTGCAGATATGGTTCTTACAGACGATAACTTTGCAACTATTGTTTCTGCAGTTGGCGAAGGCAGAAGAATTTACGACAACATCCGTAAAGCAATTCAGTTCCTTTTAGGCTCTAACCTTTCAGAAGTTGTTTCAATCTTCTTTGCAACTATTATGAGTTTCACAATTCTCAAAGCCCCTCACCTTCTCTTTATTAACCTTGTTACAGACAGTATTCCAGCTCTCGCTTTAGGTCTTGAAAAACCAGAAGCAGATATTATGAAGAGAAAACCAAGAAGCAAAAACGACGGTATTTTCTCTGGTGGTTTAGGCTTTGACTGTGCTTACCAGGGTATTCTTGTTAGTATTCTTACAGTTGTTGCTTTCTACATTGGTGAATTCCTTGAAACAGGTCACCTTGTATTCCACCACATTGAAGACAGTAGCGAAGGTATGACTATGGCATTCTTCACAATGGCAATGTGTGAAATTTTCCATTCATTTAATATGCGCTCACAAAGAGCTTCGAGTGTTGGTATGGTATTCAAAGGACATCACAACGTAGTTCTTTATATTGCAATGTTTGCTTCATTCCTTCTTACAACTGCGGTTGTTGAAGTACCATTCCTTTCAAATCTCTTTGGTTTCGCTCATCTTGATTTAAAAGCTTACCTTATTTCACTCGGTCTTGCATTCCTTATTATTCCAATAGTTGAAATAGTTAAGTTCATTCAAAGAAAAGTTGCTAAACAATAAAGAATAAATACGAGTCCCATTAAATATTTTTTGAAATATTTAATGGGACTCAATTATTGACCAGAAACCAATATTGTGATATTATTTAATCACTTTATTTAAGGAGTAATTATCTTGAAGAAGTTTATTAAAATAATAGCTTTAATATTGGTTTTTGCTTTGGTTTTACCACTCACCTACGGAACAGGATACATAATAGGTACAATCCAGAACAAAAATAACGAAGAGAATGGTTATAAAAAGCCAGTAGAAAAGCTTAACGTTATGACTCTCAATATCTGCTCGTGGAGTTTTGACGGCAAAGATTTAGAAACAAGGGCGGACGGCATAGCCGAGACTATCCGTAACAATAAAATTGATACTCTTGGAGTTCAGGAAGCGACACCTTACTGGATGAATGAACTCGTTAACCGTTTAGGCGACGAATACGCTTATATTGGTGTAGGTGGCAATTCTGGTAAAGACTATAAAGAAAGTGAAGATGCCGAAGATGAATTTACTGCAATCTTTTATTTAAAGAGTAAATTTACAGTCGTTGACTCTGGCTACTTCTGGCTTTCAGAAACACCCGACGAAATTTCTTACGGCTGGGGCTCTGCTTACATAAGAATTTGCAACTGGGTTATTTTAGAAAACAAATACACAAACACACAATTTGTTCACATAAACACTCACTTTGATAATGCCAGCAGTGAAGCACGAAGAAACAGCATTGGTATGATTTTAAATAAAGCCAAAGAATTTAAAGACTTGCCCGTTGTGTTTTCTGGCGACCTTAACTTCATTGAAAAAAGCCTTGGCTACAGAGATATTACCGCAGACGTTTTAAAGGACACTAAAGTGTTAGCAAAAGAGACAACGAACACTGCTACATTCCATAACGCAGACCCGAATGCTTTCAAAGATATTGTCTTAGACTACATTCTCATAAACGACGGTTTTAAGGCACTTAAATACGAAGTCGTTAAAGAGAAATATAATAAACGATATATTTCGGACCATTATGCCGTAGTTGCAAAATTGGAAGTTGCATCTTAATGCAACTTCCAATTTTATTTTGCTTTCGGTTTACCTATAAACGAAGCGACTATTCCGCAGATTACTGCCGCCATAATTCCTGCGGCACCAGCCGTTAAAGGTCCCGTCAGCACACCTAAAAGCCCGTCTTTTTCTATTGCGGTTTTAGTGCCGTCAGCAAGTAATGCACCAAAGCCTAACAGTGGCACGGTAGCCCCCGCCCCTGCAAATTCTTCAACGTATTTATAAACGCCAATACCGCCTAAAATTACACCAACCACAACAAATCCTACAAGAATTCTTGCTGGTGTAAGTTTTGTTAAATCAAGTAAAAGTTGACCAACAACACAAATTAACCCACCGATTAAAAATGCTTTTAAGAATATCATAATATCACCCAATAAAAAAATTACTCTTTTGTATTTTTTACAAAAGAGTAATTTTTATACATTATTTCGCTTTTGATTCACAATAATAACAACGATAAACTCTGTTTTCTTTATCGGTTAATTTGAAAACGTGTGGTAATTCTTGCTCGGTTGAAGAAATACAACGTGGATTTTTGCAGTAAATTACATTTGTTAATTTTTCTGGTAAATCTACGTTTTTCTTTTCAACTAATTTTTCGTCTTTGATAATATCAATAGTAACATTCGGGTCAACGTAACCTAAAATATCCATATCAATAGTAACGTCGGCATCAATCTTGATAATATCTTTAACACCCATTTTTGCACTTTTAACGTTTGTCATAAGTGCAACCGGGCAAGAAAGTTCACCGAGTTTCAATAAATCGTAAATTTTCATACCGTTACCGGCTGTAATATGGTCGATTACAAAGCCGTTTTTAATTGAGTCAACTCTCATTTTCCTACCCCCTGTTAGTTAATCTCTAAAAGTTTCAATATAAGTGCCATACGCATATATTTACCATAAAGAACTTGTTTAAAATAACACGCTCTTGGGTCTTCGTCGATTGCAACACTTATTTCGTTAACTCTTGGGAGTGGATGCATAATTGACAAGTCTTTTTTAGCATTTGTAAGTTTTTCAGTTGTGAGAATATAACTATCTTTAAGTCTTAAATAATCTTCTTCGTTAAAGAAACGTTCACGTTGCACTCTTGTCATATAAAGAATATCGAGTTCCGGCATAACTGCCTCAAGGTCAGTTGTTTGCACGTATTCTAAATTATTCTTTTCTAAAACTTCTTTTTTAATATAACTTGGAAGTTTTAATTCGTCAGGTGAAATTAAAACGAATTTAATTCCTTCATAACGAGAAAGTGCATTTATAAGTGAGTGAACAGTTCTGCCGAATTTAAGGTCACCACAAAGACCAACAGTTAAATTGTTAAATCTGCCTTTTTCTCTGTGAATTGTAAGAAGGTCTGCTAAAGTCTGTGTCGGGTGATTGTGACCACCGTCACCTGCATTTATAACAGGAATTGAAGCATTTAAAGATGCAACAAGTGGTGCACCTTCTTTTGGGTGGCGCATTGCGATAATATCGGCATAGCAAGAAACTGTTTTTGCAGTATCTGCAACACTTTCACCTTTTGCGGCAGATGAACTTTGTGCTTCAGAGAAACCTAAAACGTTACCACCTAATTCATACATAGCCGCTTCAAAACTCAAACGTGTACGTGTTGATGGCTCAAAGAAAAGTGTTGCAAGTTTTTTACCCTTGCACTTTTCACTGTATTTCTGTGGATTTTCTATAATATCATCTGCAACCTTAACAAGTTCTTCAAGTTCTTCAACTGTAAGGTCGAGAACATCTATAACACTTCTCATAGTTTTATTCCTTTGCACCATTTACTTCAAGATACTTTTTAATTCTTTCAACGTTTTCTTTATTTTTTTCATCTTCTTCAAGATATTCAATAATATCGTAAACGTCAACAACTGAATATACCGGGAAGCCGTATTCTTCGCCAACTTCTGCCATAGCAGATTTTTCAGTCTGACCTTTTTCTTTACGGTCAACCATAACGAATGTTGCGGCAACTTTAGTGCCTTTAAGACCTGAAAGAATAGACATACTCTCTCTTATAGCAGTACCTGCGGTAATAACGTCTTCAACAATAACAATTTCTTCGCCTTCCTGTGGTTTGTAACCAACGAAAACGCCACCTTCACCGTGGTCTTTTTCTTCTTTACGGTTAAAGAAGAATGGAACGTCGAGACCATTTTTTGCTAACGCTACTGCAACAGAAACTGCAATAGGAATACCTTTGTAAGCAGGACCATAAAGAACAGTCTTTTTATTACCTACTTTTTCAAAATATGCTTTTGCATAGAATTCGCCTAATTTACAGATTTGTTCACCTGTTTTAATATCACCAGCGTTAATGAAATAAGGGATTTTCCTACCACTTTTAGCAGTGAAATCACCAAATTTAAGAACGCCTGCACCTTCTAAAAATTGAATAAACTCTCTTTTATATGCTTCCATTGTAAATACTCCTTAATCACAAAATTCTGCTACGCATCTTTCGTATGCTGCAACCGGGTCTTCTGCCGCAGTTATTGGTCTGCCTACAACGATATAGTCTGAACCGATTTTCTTTGCTTCTGCAGGTGTCATAACACGAACCTGGTCACCGATATCACCAACAGCAAAACGAACACCTGGTGTGATTGTGAGAAAATCTTTACCACAAAGGTCGTGAACTTTGCCTGCTTCAAGTGGTGAACAAACAACGCCGTCGAGACCTGAATCTTTTGCATTTTTTGCATAATGCATAACAACTTTGTCGATTGGTTCATTTATAAGAAGTTCGTTTTTCATTCTTTCTTCACTTGTTGAAGTAAGTTGAGTAACTGCAATAAGTATTGGTCTTGTGCCATCTTCACGTGTAAGACCTTCTAATGCACCTTCCATCATAGCGCCAGTACCAGCGGCGTGAAGGTTAGTCATATCAACATCCAAGTTTCTTAAAACTGACATTGATTTTTTCACTGTATTCGGAATATCGTGAAGTTTTAAATCAAGGAAAATCTTGTGACCTCTTTCTTTGATTTCACGAACAATTTGGGGACCTTCTGCATAGAAAAGTTCCATACCGATTTTTACAAATGGTTTTTTGCCTGTGAATTTGTCAAGAAAATCCATACACGCTTTTTTGCTACTGAAATCACAAGCGATAATTACGTCTTTACCCATTAGTGTGCGCCTCCTATTATATCTTTTAAATTAGTAATACCATATTTTTCCATAACACGTGGTAAATCTTCAATAATATCTTTACACACGTAAGGGTTAATTAAGTTTGCGGCACCTACTTCTACTGCCGAAGCACCCGCTAACATAAATTCAATTACGTCTTCTGCAGTAGAAACGCCACCCATACCAACTATAGGAATGTTAACTGCATCATATACCTGATAAACCATTCTTATAGCAACCGGTTTAATAGCATTACCAGAGAAACCACCCATTTTGTTTGCAATAACTGGTTTCTTGGTTTTTAAATCTATTCTCATACCTAAAAGCGTATTTATAAGGCTTATGCCGTCTGCACCCGCTTCTTCACACGCTTTTGCAATAGACACGATATCAGTAACGTTTGGTGAAAGTTTTATAATAACAGGTTTTTTTGTTACCTTTTTAACTTCTCTTGTTACCTCTGCGGCGGCTTCTGGTGAAGTACCGAAACTCATACCACCACCGTGAACGTTAGGACAACTGACATTTACTTCGAGCCAACCAACTTGGTCTTCTTTATCTAACTTCTCGCAAGTGTAAACGTAATCTTCAACTGAAAATCCGCTTACGTTTGCCATAACTTTTTTATTAAATACTTCTTTGAGTTTTGGTAATTCTTCTGTGATTACTTTTTCAACACCGGGGTTCTGAAGCCCTACGGCGTTAATCATACCCGCTTCGCATTCTGCAATTCTTGGTGTAGGATTACCAAAACGAGCGTCTTTAGTAGTACCTTTGAATGAGAATGAACCTAAAATATTTATATCATAAAGTTCTGCGAATTCGTAACCATAACCGAAAGTACCACTTGCAGGAATCAAGGGATTTGAGAGATTAAGACCACAAAGTGACGTTTCAAGACTTACCATATAATCTCCTCCCTTTCTAAAACAGGACCATCTTTACAGATACGTTTGTTGCCGTATTTTGTTTTGCAAGAGCAACCCATACACGCACCAAATCCACAGCCCATTCTTTCTTCAAAACTATATTGACCACTTGTAGTAGCAGTATTTTCAATCGCTTTGAACATTGGCATTGGTCCGCAAGTAAAGAAGTAAGAGTATGTAAGGTCTTTCATAACGTCAGTTACGAAGCCTTTCACACCAACACTACCATCAACAGTAGTAACGTAAACTGTTGCACCCAAAGATTCAAATTCTTCTTTATAGAAAACTTCATCTGCAGTATTAAAACCTAAAATTACTGTTGGTTTTTTACCTTCAGAAATTAACTTTTTGCAAAGACCATACATTGGCGGAACACCAACGCCACCGCCGATTAAAAGTGGAGTTTCTCCACTTTTATCGGTATTGTAGCCGTTACCGAGTCCGACTAAAATATCGAACTTTTCACCTGCTACTTTAGTTGACATTATTTCAGTACCTGCACCTACTACCTTGTAGATAAGTGTAATTGTACTGTCATCATAATCACAAACTGAAATCGGACGTCTTAAATAAAGACCATCAATTTTAAGATTAACAAACTGACCTGTTGCAGTAAGTGAAGCAGTATCGCCTTCAACAATCATTTTGAAAACATCTTTTGCGATTTTTTTGTTTTCTTTTATTGTATAAATTCCTTGATACATTTTTTATTAAACTCCAGTTTATTATGCGTCAATCGTAGAAATGCAGAGTGTTGTTTCTTCAAGAACGTCGAGTAACACCGCAACAGTATCGAGTGAAGTGAAGAGTGTTACGTTGTTTTCAACTGCACATTGACGGATTTCGTGACCATCTGACAAGAAACCTGTCTGGTTGATATCACGAGTATTTATAACGTAGTTGATATAACCCTGACGCATATTATTAAGAATTTCTTCACTACCTTCGCTGATTTTCTTAACTGCGTGAGTTCTTATACCATTCTCTTTAAGGAAGTTTGCAGTACCTTCTGTTGCCTGAATATTGAAGCCCATATTGTAGAAGCGACGAATAATTGGTAATGCTTCTTCTTTATCTTCATCGGCAATAGTTGCAAGAACTGTACCATAATTCATAACGTTCATACCAGAAGCCTGTAATGCTTTATAAAGTGCACGTGTGAGTTTATCGTCATAACCGATAGCTTCACCTGTTGACTTCATTTCTGGTGAAAGGTATGCATCAAGACCACGAAGCTTTGAGAATGAGAAAGCTGGTGCTTTAACATACCAACGTTTTTTGTCTTCTGGGTAAATATAGTCAATACCCTGCTCTTTAAGGCTCTTGCCTAAGATTGTGAGAGTTGCAATATCTGCAAGACTATAAGAAGTTGCTTTTGAAAGGAATGGAACTGTTCTTGAAGAACGTGGGTTAACCTCGATAATGAATACGTTGTCATCCTTATCAACAATGAACTGAATGTTGTAAAGACCAATGATACCGATACCAAGACCTAATTTCTTTGTATAATCAAGAATTGTTTCTCTTACCTTTTGTGAAATACTGAAGGTTGGGTAAACGCTTGTTGAGTCACCACTGTGGATACCTGTTCTTTCAACAAGCTCCATAATACCAGGTACGAAAACGTCTTTACCATCGCAGATAGCGTCAACTTCAACTTCTTTACCAGAAATATATTTATCAACAAGAACTGGCTTGTCCTCATCAATTTCAACAGCGGTTTTAAGGTAATGCTTTAATTGTTCTTCATCAGCAACAATCTGCATTGCACGGCCACCTAAAACGAATGATGGACGAACTAATACAGGGTAGCCGATTTTCTTTGCAGCTTCGAGACCATCTTCTATCTTAGTAACAGCCTTACCTTCTGGTTGTGGAATATCGAGTTCTTTAAGGAGTTTTTCGAATGAATCACGGTTTTCTGCTTTTTCAATAGCATCACAGTCTGTACCGATGATTTTCACACCACGATTTTTAAGTGGCTCTGCTAAGTTAATAGCAGTCTGACCACCGAGAGAAGCGATAACGCCCATTGGTTTTTCGAGGTGTATAATATTCATAACGTCTTCAACTGTAAGTGGTTCAAAATAAAGCTTATCTGAACAAGTGTAGTCAGTTGAAACTGTTTCAGGGTTGTTGTTAATAATAATTGCTTCGTAGCCTGAAGCTTTGATTGTCTGAACAGCGTGAACTGTTGAGTAGTCGAATTCAACACCCTGACCAATTCTGATAGGACCAGAACCGAGAACTATAATTTTTTCTTTATCTGTTACAACAGATTCGTTTTCTGCTTCGCAGGTTGAGTAGAAATAAGGAACTGTACCTTCAAACTCTGCTGCACAAGTATCAATCATTTTGTAAACTGGGAACATATTGTTTTCAACACGAAGATTATAAACATCGATTTCTGCACATTCCCAGAGACGAGCGATATACTGGTCACAGAAGCCCATTCTCTTTGCTTCATAAAGAACTGTTAAATCATTCTTATTAGCCTTGAGTTTTTCTTCCATACGGATGATATTTCTTACTTTTTCTAAGAAGAGAATATCAATCTTAGTAGCATCGTAAATCATACCGATATCGGTGCCGTGGCTTATAAGTTCTGCAATAGCAAAAATTCTGTCGTCTGTGCCGTCTTTGATATACTCAAGAAGTTCTGCTTCTGTGTAATCGTCAAATTTCTTCATATAAAGGTGGCAAACCCCAATTTCAAGTGAACGTGCAGCCTTTAAGAGACATTCTTCAATAGTTCTGCCAAGGCTCATTACTTCACCTGTTGCCTTCATCTGAGTTGAAAGCTTATTGTTTGCAGTTGCAAATTTATCGAATGGGAAACGTGGCATTTTTGCAACAACATAGTCAAGAGCAGGTTCACAAGCTGCTGGGATATTTGCAAGCTCTATTTCTTCTAAGTGCATACCAACTGCAATTTTTGCAGTTACACGAGCGATTGGGTAACCACTTGCTTTAGAAGCCAAAGCTGATGAACGAGAAACACGTGGGTTAACTTCGATAACATAATAATCAAATGAAAGTGGGTCAAGTGCAAACTGAACGTTACAACCGCCCTCGATTTCTAATGCTTTAATGATTCTTAAAGCACTGTCACGAAGCATACCAACTTCTTTATTAGTAAGAGTCTGACAAGGGCAAACAACTATTGAGTCACCGGTGTGAATACCAACAGGGTCAACGTTTTCCATATTACATATAGCAATAGCTGTATCGTTTGAGTCACGCATAACTTCAAACTCAATTTCTTTATAGCCTTTAATGCTCTTTTCAACAAGAACCTGATGAACTGGTGAAAGTTTAAGACCATTTTTAAGAAGCTCACGGCATTCTGCTTCGTTATCAGCGAAACCGCCACCTGTACCACCTAATGTAAATGCAGGACGAAGAACTACTGGGTAACCAATTCTTTCACAAGCTGCAAGACCTTCTTCAACTGTGTTTGCAATTTCAGATGGAAGAACAGGTTCGCCTAAATCGATGCAGAGTTGCTTGAAGAGTTCACGGTCCTCTGCTCTTTCGATACTTTCACTCTTTGTACCTAAAAGTTCAACTTCACATTCTTTTAAAATGCCTTTTTTCTCAAGTTGCATAGCAAGATTGAGACCTGTCTGACCGCCGATACCAGGAACAATTGCATCTGGTCTTTCATAACGGATAACCTTTGCGATATATTCTAAGGTAAGTGGCTCCATATAAACTTTATCAGCCATTGAAGTATCTGTCATAATTGTAGCTGGGTTTGAGTTACAAAGAATTACTTCGTAACCTTCTTCTTTAAGTGCAAGACAAGCTTGTGTACCAGCATAGTCGAATTCAGCAGCTTGTCCTATAACGATAGGGCCAGAGCCTATAACAAGTATTTTCTTTATATCAGTTCTTTTTGGCATCTTACTTGCCCTCCTTCATAAGATTAATAAATTTATCGAATAAAGCATCGTTTATGGCACCTGGTGCACCTTCTGGGTTAAACTGAACGCCGAAAACTTTTTCACTTGCATTTTCAACACCAGCAACTGTTTTATCAAGAATATCACGATGTGTTATTTTTAATGTTGAGTTTTTCAATGAATCTTCATTGAGAGTATAATCTTCACCTTGAGAAACTGTTAAAACCTTACCTGTTTCAATATTCATTACAGGGTGGTTACCACCATGGTGGCCAAACTTCAATTTATCTGCTTTAGCACCGTAAGCTGCGCCTATTAAAAGGTTACCAAGTCCGATACCAAAGAGTGGGAATTTGCCCTTTAATTCTTTTACAACGTCAACTATTGAAGAAACATCTGCTGGACTACCAGGGCCGTTTGAAATAATAACGCCATCTGGGTTCATTTTTATAATTTCTTTTGCAGAAGTGTTATAAGGAACAACTGTTACGTTACAGCCACGTGCATTTAAAAGACGAATTATATTAAGTTTGATACCGCAGTCAACAGCAACAACGTTATATTTTGCATTTGTCGTTCTTGAATACCAGCGTTTTTTACAACTGACTTTTGCTACTGCATCAGTTTCAACTGGAGTATTTTTAATAATTTCAAGTGCTTTTTCTGTTGGAACGTCAGCATTTGTGAGAATTACTCGACTACTGCCGTTATCGCGGATTTTTCTTGTAATTTCTCTTGTATCTACACCCCAGATACCTGGAATATGGTTTTCTTCCATTTCTTCTGAAAGTGTTTTTGTGTAACGGAAGTTTGATGGAATATCGTTATATTCTCTTACAACAAGACCACCGAGTGAAGAAGCTTTTGCTTCAAAGTCTTCATCCGCAACACCATAGTTACCGATAAGCGGATAAGTCATAACAACAATTTTATTTGCAAAACTCGGGTCAGAAACCATTTCCTGATAACCAGCCATAGCGGTATTAAACACTATTTCACATACTCTTTCTGTGTCTGCACCAAAACCGTAGCCTATAAATTCGCTACCATCCTGAAAGACAATCTTTTTTCTTACTTCGTTTGCCATACAATTTTACCTCCATATACAGTCATAAGACATTTGCCGAAAACATTTTCATCCTGGAATGGCGTTGCCTTTCCCATTGAAAGAAATTCGCTCGTGTCAATTTTATATTCATCGCTCAAATTCCAGATAGTAAGAGAATCGTTATCTTTAATACCGAAACGATTTCTCGGATTATCTGTAAGCATTTTTATAACTAATTCAAGTGGCAATATGCCGGTTTTTACAAGTTTTGTGTAAACTATCGGGAATGCAGTTTCAATACCAGTTATTCCCATAAGACTTCCCTTTAAGCCTTTCCCCTTTTCTTCAGAAGAATGTGGGGCATGGTCAGTTGCGAGCATATCTATTGTGCCGTCGAGCACACCTTCTATTAACGCTAACCTGTCTTCTTCAGAACGGATTGGCGGGTTCATTTTAAACCGACCTTCATCTTTTAGCATCATATCGTTAAGCACCAAATAATGCGGTGCTGTTTCGCAAGTGATATCTACTCCGTCTTTTTTAGCTTGTCTTATAATTTCAACGCTTTCTTTTGTTGAAATGTGGCAGACGTGATATTTACAACCAGTTTCTTTTGCTAATTTGATATCTCGCTTTATTGGTCCCCATTCGCTTTCGCTACATATACCAGCGTGGTTGTTTAAACGAGCGTATTCGCCTTTATGAATATAACCACCATTAAGAAGTGAATTATCTTCACAATGGGCAGAGATTATTTTATTTAAAGATTTTGCCTTTTCCATAGCAGAGCGCATTAAACTCTCACTCTGGACTCCCCTGCCGTCGTCTGAATAACCAATTGAGATTGGTGCTAACTTTTCAATATCCGAAAGAGTCTCGCCTTTTTCATCGACTGTAAGTGATGCAAACGGGTGGACACCTATTGCCGCATCTCTTTTAATAATATCCCTTTGGATATTCATATTTTCTTCATTATGTGGTACAGGATTTAAGTTAGGCATTGAGAGAACGTCTGTATAACCACCACGGGCAGATGCAAGCGTACCGGTTTTTATTGTCTCTTTATAAGAAAAACCCGGCTCTCTGAGATGAACGTGAACATCACAGAAACCGGGAAAAATACCATATTCAAAAACACTTGAAGATAATAAATCCTTTAAAAATGAAGAAATAGCCACACCGCCCTGAATATCTGCCATACAGGTATATTCAGGATTGAATGTCACTTTTTGATTTTTGTAAACGTATGCATTTTTAAATGCGAATTCCACTCAAAACCATTCCTTCTGCTTTTCTACGAAAAAGCCTTTGCCACAACGCAAAGGCTTGAATAATCAAAATAAAAGTAAATACAGAATAATTATTCTGCTACTGTTTCTGAAATAAAGTCATCTTCAAGACAAGAACAAGAAACGTAATTGTCTTCATCATAACTTTCAGGAGCATTTTTTGCTTTTACTTTCTGAAGTACAACATAAACTGCTGCCGCTGCTGCTGCAATAGCTGCTAAAACGCCTAAGAATTTAAAAAACTTTTTCATTGAATTAACACTCCTTAACATTCTTAATTTCTCTTTTTATTATTATACCATAGACTACTAAAATGTCAACATTTTTTATAGTAAACAGAGAGTAAAATTTTTGAAAAAAATAAATGAATTTTTGATTAATTTTTTACAAATTGCAAATAATATTTTTCGTGACTTGAAAAACACTCCTTTAAAAATTTACATATCAGTAAAAAGGAGTTTTATATGGTATATAATAAAGTTGAAATTTGCGGAATTAATACTTCTACTTTAAAGATATTACCCGAAAAAGAGAAACAAATACTATTAAAAGAAGCAAAAAATGGAAACAAAAAAGCAAGAGAAGATTTAATAAGCGGAAACTTAAGACTTGTTTTAAGTGTTATTCAGCGTTTTACTAACCGTGGTGAAAACTTAGACGATTTGTTTCAGGTTGGTTGCATTGGTCTTATTAAGGCAATTGACAATTTTGACACGAGTCACGACGTTCGTTTTTCAACCTACGCCGTACCGATGATTATTGGCGAAGTGAGAAGATATTTAAGAGACAACAACCCCGTAAGAGTTTCACGGTCTTTGAGAGATACGGCATACCACGCTATGCAGATAAAAGAAAGAATTTCTAACGAAAAAGGCTACGAGCCAACGGTTGAAGAAATTGCAAAAGAAATGAACTTAAAAAAAGAAGAAGTTGTAATTGCACTCGAAGCCGTTGTTGACCCCGTTTCTTTTTATGAACCCGTGTATTCAAACGGTGGCGACACCATATTTTTAATGGACCAGATAGGTTCAAACGAAACCGACAAAGACTGGTTAGACGAAATAGTTTTAAAAGAAGCGATAAAAAACTTGCCAGACAGAGAGAAAAACATTCTTTCAATGCGATTTATGAAAGGTATGACTCAGACGGAAGTTGCTGACGAAATAGGAATTTCACAAGCGCAAGTTTCAAGACTTGAAAAAAATGCGATTGACTCTATAAAAAAACAGTAGCTTTTATATAAAACAAAAATCCGTTGCTTTCGCAACGGATTTTTAAATTATGCTTTAGCGCTTTCGTATTCTTCAATAATTCTTTTTGCTTCTTCTAAAGCAGCTTCTTTTTCTGCTTTTCTTGCTTCAACTCTTTCAACGAATTCTGAAACGTCTTTGTATTTAACAGGAACGTCTGCTCTTTTAATAAGAACGTCTATAACGATACCTGCAACAAATCCTAATATAACAAGGAATCCACCGAATGAGAGTGATGCAGAGAAGATTTCACCAAATGCATTCTGCATTGAAACCGAGAAAATAACGAATGAAACCATACTGAGAACAGTAAAGATAATACCTAATGTTGAAAGTGTGATATTTCTGTCGCCACCGTCTGTTTTAGGTGAACAAGAAACTGAAATTACAGGAATTCTTGCTATTGCAATAATTGCTGTCAAGAATATGTAAACAATTGAAAGTACGTAGAAAATAAATGCGACTCTCGTTAAATCTGAACCAGTAATCATATCGATAAGAACTTCAAAATTGAGTTTCATAACAACGTCCATTACAACGTTAAGTATTGAAACCTGCATATCGATTGATTTGAAAGGTAAGTTTGCTTCAACGTGAGCAAGTGGTAAGAAAAGCATACCAATTGGTAAGAAAAGAAGCACTAAACGAGCGATTGAAAGTTTTGTACCTATAAATGCAAATTTGATTCTGTCGATTTTAGGTTGCATTACTACGTGCTCTGCTTCTGCCTTGTCAGCGTCTTCAGCGAGTCTTTCCTGATGGTTGTAATACATAAGGTTAACACCACAACCAGGGCAGTCTGCCTTGAAGTCTGTAAATTTAAGTCTGTATCCACATTTAGGACAGTTAGCCATAACTTTATCACCTATCTATAAAAAATACTGTATTATCTTTAACATTATATCACAGTATTTTTACATTTTCAATAAAAATTGTAATCTTTTTAAAGATTTTTTATAAGATTATTAAATCAGTTTAAAAAATCCTCGTTAAGTGTAAGATTAAAATCTTTTGCAAGGTCTCTGAAATTATCGTCTGTGATGCTTTGTTTAATGCCACCCATTGACTGTACTTTAACGTAAATTTCAGCGGCTTTTTCGATTGTATCCATAAGACCGAAAGTTAAATCGAAGTCAACACCTGAACAGAATACGCCGTGGTGTGCCCAGAGAATTGCATCAAACTTTTTCATAAGCTCTGAAGAAGCAATAGCGATTTTTTCGCCACCTGGCACCATCCAAGGCACTACACCTATACCTTGTGGGAAAATAACAGGGCATTCTGTCATCATTTCCCAAAGAATATGAGTAATGATTTTTGAGTCGAGTGGTAAAACGAAGGTAATTGCAATTGCGTTAACTGGGTGAGCGTGGTAAATAACACGATGTTCACCATTTGTTGCAATCTTTTTAACAGAATGATTCATAAGGTGAGCTGGTAATTCACTTGTTGGTCTGCCACCTGCTACGAGTCCCCATACTATTCTGTAATTTTTACCTGTACCATCAACTTCTACAATACATATATTTTCTTCTGTGGCACTTTTGATATTACCAAAGAATTTGCCACTACCAGAAACTAAAAAGAATTCATTTTTAAGATTTTCAACAGTTGCACCAATTGGTGTGAACTCTTTTGAAAAATCGAGTAATGCTTTTACGCTTTCGATTTCGTCATCTTTAATTCTATATGAAAGATTACCGCCGTTTCTTTCGTGCCAACATCTTTCATAGCCTTCGTTTGCCATTTTTACGTAACCTTTAACAAAAGGTGCTTCTAAAACTGAATTATACATTATTATCCCCTATTCTTTAATACTTCGTTTTCGTATTTAATTACTTCTTCGTACCAGTCATTTTTACCTAATACGTTATTACGGCTACAAAATTCTTCCCACACGTCAAACATAGGAAGTGTTTTAAGTTCTTCAGAAAGTGCAAACATTCTTGTAAAATCACCACTATCCTGACACTTTTTGAGTTCAGCGTGTGGTGTTAGAAGTGCAAATAAAAGTGCTTTCTGAAGATTTCTGAAACCGATTACCCAAGCGGCAACGCGGTTAATTGAAGCATCAAAGAAATCGAGACCTATAAACGTTCTCTTTAAAGCATCGCAACGAACGAGTTCTTTTGCCATTTCTTTAAGTTCATCTTCAAATGCTACTACGTGGTCACTATCCCAACGCACACCACGTGTTACGTGAAGTGCAAGATTTTCTGAAAAGAGAAGAAGCGACGGAATTTTATCGGAACAAACTTCTGTCGGATGGAAGTGGCCGTTATCTAAAAGGCACATAACGTCATTTTTAGCCGCATAGTTCATATAAAATTCGTGGGAGCCTACGGTGTATGCTTCAACACCGATACCAAACACTTTTGATTCAACTGAATCAACAAGATATTTTTTATCGTATTTAACAGAGAAAATCTCATCGAGAGATGCTTTAAGCCTTTCACGTGGACCAATTCTGTCGGCTGGTACGTCTTTGTAGCCATCTGGAATCCACACGTTATTAAGACAAGTAATACCTAACTCTTTGCCGAAATATGCACCGATTTCTCTCATTGCTTTACAATGGTCAATCCAGAAACGTCTCACCTTTTCATCCGGATGAGAAAGAGTAAGACCATCTGCTGCTAATGGGTGTGAGAAAAGAGTTGGGTTAATATCAAGACCTAAACCACGTTCTTTTGCAAAATCAACCCATTTTTTGAAATGCTCCGGTTTTAATTTATCACGTGACACAGTGCCATCTGTAACAGCGTAAATAGCGTGGAGATTTAATTTGTGAGTACCAGGAATAAGTTTTAAAGCCACGTCGATATCGCTCATTAATTCTTCTACGCTTCTTGCTTTACCAGGGTAGTTACCAGTTGCCTGAATACCACCCGAAAGAGCATCGTTATTTTCAAAACCACCAACGTCGTCGCCCTGCCAACAATGCATTGAAATTTTTACGTCAGAAAGAGTCTCTATTGCTTTTTCAGTATCAACACCAAAAGAAGCGTAAATCTCTTTTGCACTTTCATATCTTGAATTCATAATTTTTTCACCTTATTTTTTGGAAATTGCAAGTTTTGCTTTTTCTACGATGTTCGCTGCATCGAGTCCATAAAGATGTAAAAGTTCAACTGCCGGACCTGATTTACCGAATTCATCGTTTACACCAACACGAACAACTGGAACCGGATATTCTTCTGCAACTGCTTCTGCTACTGCACTACCAAGACCACCAATAATATTATGTTCTTCAGCAGTAACAATGCAACCTGTTTTCTTTGCCGCTTTAATAACTGCATCTTTATCGAGTGGTTTAATTGTATGCATATTGATAAGTTCGACAGAAATACCTTCTGCTTCGAGTGTTTTTGAAGCTTCAATTGCTTCGTTAACCATAAGACCTGTTGCGATAATTGTAACGTCAGTACCTTCTCTTAAAGTAACTGCTTTACCGATTTCGAATTTATAATCTTCGTCGAATACTCTTGGTACTGCAAGACGACCAAAGCGCATATAAACAGGACCATCGTGCTCTGCTGCTGCAAAAACTGCCGCTCTTGCTTCAATATCGTCAGCAGGGTTAATAATAACCATACCAGGAATTGAGCGCATTAATGCGATATCTTCACAACACTGGTGACTCGCACCATCTTCACCAACTGAAATACCAGCGTGTGTTGCACCGATTTTAACGTTGAGGTGTGGATAACCTATTGTGTTTCTTACTTGTTCAAATGCTCTGCCAGCGGCGAACATTGCGAACGTACTTGCAAATACTGTAAAACCAGTTGTTGCAAGACCACCTGCAAGGCTCATCATATTTGATTCTGCAATACCAGTATCAAAAAATCTTTCAGGGAATGCCTTTTTGAAAGCGCCCGTTTTAGTTGCGGCTGCTAAGTCGGCATCAAGAACAACTACGTTTTTATTTTTTTCACCAAGTTCAACTAATGCTTTACCATAAGCATCACGAGTTGCAGTTTTAATTACTTCAGCCATTTTTTACGCCTCCAATTCCTTTAATTTTGCATTTAATTCTGCCATAGCTTCTTCATATTGTTCGGCATTTGGTGCAGAACCATGCCAACTAACCTGATTTTCCATAAATGAAACGCCCTTACCCTTTGTGCTCTTCTGCACAATAGCAGTAGGTTTACCTTTGCATTCACGTGCTTTTTTGAAAGCATCTTCAATCTGGTCGAAGTCGTGCGCATCAATTTCAATAACGTTCCAGCCGAATGCTGAGAATTTTTCAGGGATTGGATATGGTGAATTTACTTCTTCAACACTACCATCAATCTGAAGGTTATTGTTGTCGA
Organism: Acutalibacteraceae bacterium; assembly: GCA_045533655.1. Lineage (GTDB taxonomy): Bacteria > Bacillota > Clostridia > Oscillospirales > Acutalibacteraceae > DTU089. Next base: position 40,776 of record JAZSIE010000016.1, on the reverse strand, counting down.
TTACAGCAACTAAATTGTCAAGTTTTTTAGCAGCAGCATACATAGCCGCTTCCCAAACCTGACCTTCCTGAATTTCGCCATCACCTAAAATTGTATAAACTCTGAATTTATCGCCTTTAAGTTTTGAACCTAAAGCCATACCACAAGCGGCAGAGATACCCTGACCGAGAGAGCCAGTGCTGATATCTACACCTTCTAAATATCTCATACTTGGGTGACCTTGTAATTTTGAACCAACTTTACGAAGTGTTTTGAGGTCTTCTACCGGGAAGAAACCACGCTCTGCCATAACTGCATAAAGTGCAGGAGCCGCATGACCTTTAGAAAGAACAAAACGGTCTCTTTCTTCCATAACCGGTTTTTGTGGGTCAATATTCATCTCTTTGAAATAAAGGTATGTAATTACTTCTGCGATTGATAATGAACCGCCCGGATGACCTGACTTTGCATTAAAGGTACCTTCAATAATACCTTTGCGAACCTTTGTTGCTACAACAGAAAGTTCTTTTTTAGAATTCATATCCATTGTTATCCCTCCGCTTTATATTAATTTTTTATATATTTATTTTCTAAGTAATTTATAAAATCTGCTACTGCGCCATTATTACAATGACAAGTAACATATTCTACTAACTTTTTAATATCTTGCGGTGCCTGACCACAACAAGCCGGATGGCTTACTGTTTTTAACATAGGCACGTCGTTATAATAGTCACCTATTGCACCGATATTTTCTTTTTCGATACCGAGTATTTCGGCAAGACGATGGGTTGCTTTACCTTTATCCACTTCTTTTGCAACAATTTCTACTGTTAAAAGTGAACTTCTGAAAGTATTGCAAAGTGGTTTTATTTCTTCTCTGTTAAAAAATTCAAGCACTTTTTTTAACGTGTGTGGCAAACCGAAGAAAATAACTTTACCCCACTTACCACGTGGTATATTCTGAAAATCTTTACATATTGTGTTATCTAAATTGTCAACCGCCGACATTACGTAACCAAAAATCTTAGGTTTTACGTGGTAAATCATATCATCTGTAAAAACAGAAACTTCTGCACTCTTTACTAACGAAGCACATTCTAAAACTAAATTTTCAGTTTCTTCGTTGACACCAGTAAAACTTAACATTTTATTTGTTTTAAAATCATATATACCGGCACCATTCAAAAACATTGCCGGTGTTTCAATTCCTAATTTTTTATAATGTGGTGTTAAAGACTGTAAATTTCTGCCGGAACAAAGAGTAAAGTAACCGCCGTTTTGGACAAATTCTTTTATTTTTGTTTTATTTACTTCTGGTAAACATCTTAATTTATTGTTAAGCGTACCATCAATATCTGAAACTATCAGCCATTTTTCGTACTCTGACGACATTACTTTATTCTCCTTAAAAAGTCTTTGAAATAATCTGGCAAATCCGATGAAAACTCAAGATATTCTTTTGTTATAGGGTGAACAAACCCAAGCACTGCGGCGTGAAGGCATTGCCCTTCTAACCCATAAGTTTTTTTAGGATTACCATAAACGGCATCACCAGCAACTGGAGTGCCACGGTGAGAGAAGTGAACTCTTATCTGATGAGTTCTGCCAGTTTCTAACATTACTCTTAAAAAAGTAAATCCGTTAAAACGCTCTAAAACTTCGTAGTGAGTTATTGCTTCTCTTGAATTTTTTGTAGTTACAGTTTGCTTTTTTCTATCTACGGGGTGTCTGCCAATAGGAAGATTAATAGTCCCCGTATCATCTTTAATGTTACCGACAATAACTGTTCGGTATTCACGTTTAAATGAATGGTCTTTTATTTGTTCTGCTAAACCTACGTGTGCCATATCTGTTTTAGCAACAACTAAAAGTCCGCTCGTATCTTTATCAATTCTATGTACTATTCCAGGACGAATTACGCCATTTATACCAGAAAGCGAGTCGCCACAATGATATAAAAGTGCATTGACAAGAGTTTTATCAAAATTCCCTGCCGCCGGGTGAACTACCATACCTTTTGGTTTATTTACTACGAGCAAGTGCTCGTCTTCATAAGGAATTTCTAACGGTATATTCTGTGGCTCTAACGAGAGTGTTTTAGGGTCAGGAATTTCAACTTCTAAAATATCGCCCGATTTTACAGTTTCGCTCTTTTTTGCAACCTTACCATTTAAAAGAACCTTTTTTTCTTCTAAAAGAGACTGCACACCACTTCTTGTTAAATCGTCACAAAGCGTGGAAACGGCTTTATCAATTCGTAAGCCGTTGACTTCTTCGGTAGCAGTAAGTTTAATTTCTTTCATCTTCTACCACCGTTTCGTCATTTATAAATTCCTGACTACTTACTTTTCCTTTTTTAGCCTTTTCATCTTTAATTATATCTACCAAAAGATAAAACATAAGAACGAATGCACCGACAGTTATTAAACAATCAGCAAAATTGAAAACTGCAAAATCAATAAATAGTGGTTCAATATAATCAACAACAAAATGCAAACGAATTCTGTCGATTATATTTCCTATTCCACCAGCTATCATTAAAAGCAAGGTAAAACTTACTAATTTAGACTTATTCTTCTGCGACACAAGAAAGTAAACAGTCACAATAAGAAGAATTATTGAAACTACAGTTAACACTGCGGTGTGTGAAGAGAATGAGCCAAATACCGCACCTGTATTTTCAACGTACCTTAACCGAATAAAGCCCTCTATAAGTTCGAAAACGCCAATAGGCTTTAAATATTCAATTATAAAATATTTTATTAACTGGTCTATGCCGACAAGCGACAAAACAAATATAATTGCACCTATTACAGACATTTTCTTCTCCCTATTATTTTCTTCTGAAGAAACCTCTTTTTGTAGTTGCTTCTTCTTCGCCATCTTCGTCATTTTCTTCAATTACCGGTTGTGTATTTCTGCTGTATTCTGCTTCTGATTCTGATGCTAAAAAGTCAAGGTAAGAAGCATCAACAGTTACCTTTTTAATAGGTCTTTTTGCTGCGGCATCATTTTTTATAGCATCTGTGAACATAAATGAACCATAATCTTCATCGTTCTCTTTTTCCATTCCTGCAAAATCGTCAACAAACTCAAGACTATCTGTATCGTCAAACATACTTAAAGGAAGGTCTGTTTTTACAACAAGTTCACCATCTTGTGTAAGCATTTCTTCATCAACTTCAATTAACTCTTCGTTATTTTCGTTTGAGAAATACTGAACAGCCGCTTTTCTTTCATCAGCTTCAAAATCTTCAATTGAATTTTCTGCTTCTTCTAACTCTTTTGCAGAAAAATCATTTTCTGAATCAACGCTAATTTCAATCTTTTCTTCAACTAAATCGTCAACTTCTGCGTCAACGTCTGATGCAACTGAAAAAAGTGACTCTGCTAATTCTTCATCTTCAGTAATTTCTTTTTCTTCCTGAATAAAAGTAACTTGATTTTTTTGTTCTTCAAATGCATTTGGTTCATCAGTTAAAATATTTTGTGATTCTTTTAACTGTTCTTTTTCATTAACGAGTTCTTGCACGTCTTCTTCTACTGTATTTTCAATAAAACTTTCTTCTGTTTCTCCTGTTTCGTTAATCTCGTTTATTGCTTCTTCTATTGCCTGATTTTTTTCTTCAATAACCGTAGGTTTAACGCCTTCTAATTTTTTAGCTTCTTCTTCAGCTAAATCAGGAAGTCTTGTAATAAGCTCAATGTGAGATTTATATTGATTAAGAATGCTTGACTTGAACTCGGCAACTTCTTTTTTGAGCATTTCAAAATGAAGTGATTCGCTTGTCATTGTTCTTGTAGCGGCACCCATAGCATCTTTAGCAGTAGAATTTGCTTTAAGTAAAATTTCGCCTGCTTCTTCTTTTGCTTTTTTAATAATTTCTTGTGCCTTATCTCTTGTCATAGAAAGAAGAAGTTCTGAGTCTGCAATTGCTTGTTTTTCTGCATCAGATTTAATCATAGCGGCTTCACTTTTAGCTGCCGCTAAAACTGCCTCAGCTTCGCTTTCAGCATCTGCAACAGAGTTTCTTGCATCTCTTACAATGATATCTGCCGCTCTTTGTGCACTTACAACTGCACTTTTGATTTCTTCTTCTTCTTTTTTGAATTTTTCAAGACGGTCTGCAAGAAGACCTACACGTCTTACAAGTTCACCATTTTCGTGAAACATCTTTGTATAGTTTGCCGCAACTTCAGCAAAAAAATCATCAACGTCATCTGCCTTGTAAGCATTTCTACCTGCGGTTTTAAATTCGTACTCTTTCAATTGTGATGGTGTCATCATAATTATTTACCCACTTCCATATATTCTCATTCAAAAGGTTTTATATATTAAAAGAACATACCTGTATTTTCAAGTTCGTCTATTAAATCACCTGAAATATCAACATTATAAGGAGTTATAATAAACGTGTTATTTGCAACTCTTTTAAGTTGACCACCGTTAGCATAAGCAACACCTGAAAGGAAGTCAATAAGTCTTTTTGCAATATCACGATTTGTACCTTCTAAATTAAGCACAACAGTTCTTTTTTCATTGAGATTATCTGCAATTTCAACTGCATTTTCAAATCTTTCCGGTTTTGATAAAACAACCTGCAATTTTGCTGTTGTATGAATATTAACTACTTTAGATGGATCTTCTTCATCATCTCTTAATGGCTGAATTCTTCTGCCAGTTCTCATATTCTGTCTTGAATCCTGACGATAGTTTTCTTCACGAGCAGGTCTTGGACTCTGGTAAGCAGGTACAACGTCCTCTTCTACCATATCTTCATCTTCAAAGCCTTCGTATTCATCTTCACCCATAATTTTGTCAAATAAATTTTTAATGTTCATTTTTATTCCTCCGTTAATTATATATTCTTGCTCCGTATATTAAAGAGCCAATTCTTACTAAATTTGCACCACACTCAATGGCTAATTCGTAATCACCCGACATTCCCATTGAGAGAATTTCCATATTAAAGTTTTTATATTGTTTTTCTTTAATATCATTAAAATACTGTGACATACTAGTAAAATATTTTCTTAATTCATTTTCGTCGTCACATATAGGTGGTATTGTCATTATACCATTTACGGTAATTCCCTGCAACTCGGAAATCTGTGACATAACTTCAAAAAATTTACACTTATCGAAGCCTGTTTTACTCTCTTCGCTACCAATATTGACTTCAAGAAGAATTTTCATATTGATATTATTATTTGTGGCTTGTTTAGAAATTTCTTCAGCTAAATGAAGACTATCAACAGATTGAATCATATCGACAAGTGGAACTATTTTTTTCACTTTGTTTGTCTGCAGATGACCTATTAAATGTTTTTCTACGCCGTCAAGGTGAAGTTCATCTTTTTTAGAAAGGAATTCCTGAACTTTGTTTTCACCTATTAAATCAATACCACAGTTGTCAATAGAATAATTTATATATTCTACGGGAACTGTTTTTGTTACCGCCATCAATTTAATATCTTCATAATTTCTACCCGATTTAATTGCGGAAGTCTCGATTTTTTCACGAATAAGTTTGATGTTTTCAGATATCACTTCACATCTTTTTTCATCAAACGAGTTTGTTGTCATACAACTCAACCCCCTTTGTGACTACTTCGTCATAAAGTCTTATATAACCTGATTCACCATCAGGATTATCTACTATTGAATATTCACCGTCGTTATAAGCGATATGAACTTTTCTGAAACCTATGAGATTACCACTTACAACGTAAACACCCGTTTGACCGTCAACGTTTCGTATTGCAGAATTCTTTATTCTGTAACCTGTAAATTCTTTTGTAATTATCTGAACGTCTTCAATTCTGAAATCTGCCAAAGACTCGTTCATTAAATTACATTTTATTATAACAAGTGTTTTTTTATCAGTACGGTCACCTAATTTATATATTGTACCCTTTAATTTTTCCACACCAGAATATGGGAAATTCAAGTAAATTTCTTCACCGTCTTCTAAATCTATTGTTTCATCGGAATCTATTGAGCAAAGCACGTACCAATCGAAGCTACCCATAGTCCTGCCGATTACTCCGTCTTTTACTTCTTTCGGTTTTGATTTAATTGCTTTTTCAACATCGTCGCAGGTTAATTCATCGATTTTAGCAAAATCAATTGTATTTTCGTAACCATCTGCACCAATTAAATAATAACCCGCTCTTTCACTTTTCACTTCACTATATGCAGTTTCTTTCGCCTGAAGTGTAGAAAGTTCTTGATTTAAATCGTTGATTTTTTCATTTAAATTAAGCACTTCACCAGTTGAAATCTGACGGCTTGTAACATAGTTTTGAAAACTTTCGGCGTGTTCTAATGCTTTTTCGTATTCGCCCTTGTCAAGACAATCGAGATAATCAGAAAGTTTACTCTCTATTTTTTTTCCTAATGCAGAAACGTCAACTGTCTGAATATTCGCTTGTCCCGCTAAAGTATTATAATGGTCTAATTCTTCTGTAATTTCAGTTACTCTTAAGTAGGTGTTTGCATCTTCGTTTGTTTTGAAAATCATTGAAATTGTGTCACCTTTTGCAACACGTTCAGCATTTGTTGCAAATGAAATTGTTGTACCTTTTGCAGTATTCACAATATATTCTTCATCACGTACAACAAAACATTTTGTATTGATGGTTTTATAAACTGTTTCACTTATTGCGATTTGTGTTTCAATTCCTGATTTTGAAATTAAAACAACCTGATAAATTAAATATGAAAGGATAAAAACTGCGACAAGCCCTAATGCTACTAATCTTACTCGTCTGTCTCGCATTTTCATTCTCCTTTCAAAAATTTTTCAGTTAACCTTTCGGCTTCATTATAAAGAAGATTTATATCTTCATAAGAATCAGGATAAACCCAGTTTATTTTATCGTTACGATTAAACCACGTTAATTGCCTTTTGGCATAACGTCTTGTTGATTGTTTCAAGTGGTCAACACATTCTTCTAAAGTTTTTTCACCATTTATAAAAGGTTTTAATTCTTTATAACCTATTGCATTGACTGCTGTTTTTGAAGCGTATTTTTTATAAAACTCTTTTGCTTCTTCTAAAAGTCCATTTTGGAGCATTATATCTACACGCTTATTTATTCTTTCGTAGAGTTTTTCTCTGTCTTTATAAGAAATACCTATATATAAAGGCTCGTATTCGCTCTCGTTTTTATGTGACTGTTTATTTTGCTCAGTTAAATTCTTACCAGTTGTGCGATATATTTCTAACGCTCTTATCACCTTTACTTCGTTATTAGGGTGAATTTTTTTTGCCGCTTCGCTATCAACTGAAAGCAATTCGCTATAAAGTTTTTCTATACCGAATTCATTTAACTCGTTATAAAGTTCATTTCTTACTTTTTCTGAATTTGCATCTTCAAAAAAGGTTGTATTATTTATAAACGAATCTATATATAGACCCGTTCCACCTACAATTACGGGAACTTTACCTTTTTCAGTTATTTCTGTTACAGCCTTTTTAGCATCTTCACAAAATGAAGCAACACTATATTCTGTTTCGGGACTGACAAAACCGATTAAATGGTGTTTTATACCATCCATTTCTTCTTTTGTAGGCTTTGCAGTTGCAATATCCATATTTTCGTAAATCTGCATTGAGTCACCAGAAACCACTTCACCATTAAACTGTTTTGCTATATGAATACCAAGAGCAGTTTTTCCCGAAGCGGTAGGACCTACAATAACGATTACTTTTGTTTTCTTCATTAATTAAACTATCCTTTTAAATTGCTTTTCAAGGTCACGCTTACTTACTTCAACCATAACAGGTCTGCCGTGTGGACAATAACGGATATCATCTCTTTGTAGCAATTCTTCTACAAACTTCTTTATTTCAAAATCGGTTGTTGTGTTACCTGCTTTAATTGCGGCTCTGCAAGCCATTGAATGATAAATCCAATCTAACTTTTCCGGCATTACAGTTTTTTGATTTGTAGTAAGATAATCTGCTACTTCTGTTATGAGAGCAACAATATCTTCATCAATGAGTTCAGTAGGACAAGCGTTGACTTTAACGCATCTGTCACCGAAATCTTCAATATCATACCCTGCTTTATAAAGCAACTCTTTATTTTCAAGCACGGCGTTATATTCATCCGGTGATAAATTAACAGTAACGGGTATTAATAGCATTTGCTGAAAAGAAGTTTGTTGCGCTTTAAACTTTTCAAACAAAATTCTTTCGTGTGCGGCGTGCTTGTCTATCATAAGCATTTTATTTTCTAATTCAACGAAAATATAAGTTTTAAAGGCTTCGCCGATAATTCTGAAATCAGGAGTTTTTGTTGCTTCTTCAACTGCAACGTTTTTTTCTTCTGCATTTTCAGTTACAGGCATTACTTCTTTTACTTCTTCATTTTCAGAAGCAACACCTATTGTATTTATAGAAATATTGAGTTTCTTTTCTTGTGGTTTTACGTATTCTGTTTCAAGAAAATCAATAGTTTTTTCTTCGTTTGATTTAAGAGTGAGCGTTGATTTAATTTCGCTCGGTTTAACTGTTTCAGGTTTTGGAGTAGTTAAACTCTCTCTTTTTACTTCTGGTTGTGTTTCACGTTTAAGCTGAATTTTTATTTCTTGATTTGGTTCAGTTTTTATTTCTGTTTTTACTTTAGCAACCGGTGTTTCATTTAATTTTAACTGTTCACCTTTTACCACTTCTGGCATAAATGCCTTTGCGACTGAAAACGATGCTTTAGGTCTTGTATCTTGTGTGAGTGCGTTTAAAGCACCCTGATAAACTGCATCAAAAATCTTCTTTTCCTCAAAAAATCTTACTTCTGTTTTTGCAGGATGTACGTTAACGTCAACTGCAGAAAAAGGAAGATTTATAAAAATTACACATGGTGGGAATTTGCCAACCATAATAGAGTTTTTATAAGCAGTTTCAAGTGCAGTAATACACATAGGGCTTTTTATATATCTGCCATTTACAAAGAAGTGTTGACCACTTCTGCTTCCCCTGCCACTTGTTGGTTTACCTGTAAAACCAGTTACAGAAATACCATTCGCTTCATATTCAACCAGAAGTAAGTTTTCGGTATATTCTTTGCCGAACACGGCATATATTGCTGATTTTAAATTACCGTCGCCCGGTGTTGAAAAATTGAGTTTACCATCCCTTATAAATTTAAATGAAATCTCAGGATAAGAAACAGCAATATTCTCTAAAATTGAAGCGATATAGTTACCTTCCTGAACATCTTTTTTCAAGAACTTCATTCTTGCAGGAATGTTATAGAATAAATCTCTTACTATTAAAGTTGTTCCAACAGGGCAACCCGCTTCAGCAAGTTCAACTTCTTCACCGCCGAAGATTTTGTAAGAAGTACCAACTTCTTCTGTTTCTGTTCTTGTGAGAAGTTCTACTCTTGCTACCGCCGCAACTGAAGCTAACGCTTCACCACGGAAACCGAGAGTACCGATATTATCTAAATCGTCAGCAGAACTGATTTTACTCGTAGCGTGACTTAAAAATGCTTTTCTTACGTCGTCTTTTTCAATACCACAACCATTGTCGGTTACTCTTATGTAGGTTTTGCCACCATTTTTAATTTCAACAGTTACGTTTTTAGCACCTGCATCAATGGAGTTTTCTAAAAATTCTTTTATTACAGAAGATGGGCGTTCAACAACTTCGCCAGCGGCAATTAAATCTGCAATATTTTTAGGTAATACATTTATCCTTGGCACTGCAAACGCCCCCTTTCTACAATAAATTGATTATAAATTTTCTGCTTCTTTCTGAAGTTCAAAAAGTTTTGTTAATGCTTCGATTGGAGTTAAAGTATTAACGTCGATATTTTTAACTTTTTCAACAAAACTTTCTTTTCCACTTGAACTAAAGGAAAGTTGTAATTCTTCTGGTTCTTCTTTTTCTATAATTTTTGCCGGAGAACCTAAACTTACTCTTTGTTGTTCTTCAAGAGATTTTAAAATAACCTTTGCATTTTCAACAACTGTTTTTGGAACACCTGCAAGTTTTGCAACTTCAACACCGTAACTACCGTCTGCGGCACCTTTTACAATTCTTCTTAAGAAAGTAATATCATCGCCACGTTTTTTAACTGACGTGTTGTAATTCTTAACACCATCAACTGTATTTTCGAGTTCTGTCAATTCGTGATAGTGTGTTGCAAAGAGTGTTTTTGCACCGATTTTCTTTTTATCGGCAGTGTATTCTAAAACTGCCCTTGCAATACTCATACCATCAAAAGTAGATGTACCGCGACCAATTTCATCGAATACAATAAGACTTTTTGCAGTTGCATTCTTTAAAATATCAGCCACTTCGGTCATTTCGAGCATAAACGTTGACTGACCTTGTGATAAATCGTCAGATGCACCAACACGGGTGAAGATTTTATCTACAATACCGATTTTAGCACTTGAAGCAGGTACGAAACTACCGATTTGTGCCATTAAGACGATTAACGCAACTTGTCGCATATAAGTAGATTTACCAGCCATATTAGGTCCCGTTATAATTGCACTTCTGTAATCGCCACAATCTAAATGTGTATCGTTTGGTACGAATGGTGCACCACCTAACATAAGTTCAACTACCGGATGTCTGCCGTCTTTTATAATAACGTCATCTGACGTATCTACTGTCGGTCTTACGTAATTATTTGTAACTGCCGTGTAAGCAAGTGAGCAAAGAACGTCAAGCCTTGCTACTGCTTTACCCGTTACACGAACTCTTTCTAATTCATCGGCAATTTTTGAACGTATTTGTGAGAATAATTCAAACTCAATTCTCACAATTCTTTCTTGTGCGCCTAAAACTTTTGACTCGAGTTCTTTTAATTCTTGTGTTATATATCTTTCACAGTTTGCGAGAGTTTGTTTTCTTATATAATGCTCTGGTACTAAATCTTTAAATGAATTAGTGACTTCTATATAATATCCGAATACTCGGTTATAGCCTATTTTAAGTTTTTTGATACCTGTTTTCTCTTGCTCTGACTGTTCAACGGCTGTTAAATAACCTTTGCCGTTATCTACAATATCGTGAAGAGAGTCAAGTTCTTCGTTATAGCCTTTTCTAATCATTCCACCCTCTCTTACTGTGAGTGGTGGCTCGTCAACTATTGAAGCATTTATGAGTGAATTGATATCTTCTAATAAATCAATTTCATCATAAATTTCATTAAGCATTTTTGATTTAACATCTTTTAAAGATGACTTTATGCCCTGTAATTTATCAATAGTGAGGCTCAAAGTACGAAGTTCTTTTGCATTTGCTGTGCCGTAAACAATTCGTGTCATAATTCTTTCTAAATCGTACATATCTGAAAGAAGTGACATTTCAGTATCTAAAAGAATTGTGTCGTTAACTAATTCTTCAACGGCGTTCTGCCTTGCAGAAATTAATGGGAAACTAAGTAAAGGTTGTTCTACCCAGTTTCTTATAAGTCTTTTACCCATCGCAGTTTTTGTGTGGTCTAATACCCACAGAAGACTACCCTTTTTCTCACGACGGATTTGTGTCTCGGTTAATTCTAAATTTCTTCTTGCAGTTAAATCAAGACTCAAGAATTTATCGGCACCGAAAAATTCGACTTCGTTGATATTTTCTAATTCTGTTTTTTGTGCATTCTCTAAATAATTAAGCGCTGAACCGAATGCTAAAAGAAGTGCATTGTTTCTGTTGAATTCCTGAAAATCTTCAGAATTTTCATTTATATGAGAAACAACCTTTTCTTTCAAAATTGCTTCATCATAATCACTTTCGTTTAAGACTTGTGTTCTTGCAGAAAGTCTGTCGTTTAAAAATCTTGTAACTTCTTTAATTGAAGAAGCGTATTTGTTAAGGAGAACTTCACTTGGATTAAAGCAACCGAGTTGATTCATAAGCCGATTAGCGTCAGAGCCATCAGAAAATGAATCAAGGTGAACTTCACCAGTTGAAACGTCAACAAATGCGGCACCACAGGATTTATCGGTAATATAAATTGAAGCCAAGAAGTTGTTTTTACCTTCATCTAACATACTGCTTTCAATAACAGTACCCGGTGTTACAATTCTTACAACGTCTCTTTTTACAATACCTTTTGCTTGTGACGGGTCTTCAACTTGTTCACATATAGCCACCTTGTAACCACGTGACACAAGTTTTGCTATGTAACTGTCAGCGCTGTGGAAAGGCACACCACACATTGGTGCCCTTTCCTCCTGACCACAGTCTCTGCCGGTGAGGACCAATTCAAGTTCTTTAGATGCAATTTTAGCATCTTCAAAGAACATTTCGTAAAAGTCGCCTAACCTGAAGAATAACAGAGTATCAGCATAATTCTGTTTTATCTGAAAATATTGCTCCATCATCGGAGAAAGACCTGCCATAGTACACCTCAACAACGCTTGTTTAATAAATAATTTTTAAAAATTAGTGGCAACCGCCGCAGCTTTCGCAACTACCGCCACAAGAATGCTCGTGAGCTGGTTCGCAAGTTGCTGGGTCTTGTCCGTCAATGCAAAGAGCAAGAATACCCATAATTTCGTTCATCATATCGTCAATAGCAGTTTTTGCTGCTTCAAACTTAACCATATTACCGTTAAGCATTACTGCACGATAAGCTTCTTCAAATTCTTTGCCGTATTGTTCCATTTTGCTTTCGTCTGCTTCTTCACCTTTTGAAGCTTCTTGTTGATAATTCATCTGAATAAGATTGATTTTGCCGATAAGGTCGTTTAATTCCTTGTCTGCATCGTTTGCTTTTTTAGCTTCGTCAAAAGCCTTGTAGCGTTCGTCAGCTTGTATTGCTGCACCTAATTGTCTTGTAAGTTCGATAACACTCATTGTTATACTTCCTTTCTTTTATAAAAAATTTCACAATGAAACATTGTTTATAAGGTAAAAAATTTAATTATACGCTTACGCTAGAACTCTCCACCACGCTTACGCGTGGTCCCCCTCTCTTCGCAAGAGAGGTTGTCACCCTTTTGTAATTTCCTCTTGGACTTTTAAAAGTTCCATAAACCATTTTGTTTTTTCTTCTTTTGATACATCATCAGGTAAAGAAGCCGCTTTTGTTCCTTTACGCTTTGAGTAGATAAAAGTGAACATTGAGCCATATTTTACTTCTTTCACGAGAGAAACCGTATCTAAAAATTCTTCATAAGTTTCACCGGGGAACCCGACGATAATATCTGTGGTGATATCTACATTCGGAATTTTTTCTTTAGCATAGTTTACTAAATCGAGATAATGCTCTCTTGTATATTTTCTGTTCATTTCTTTTAAAATTCTATTATTACCAGATTGAACAGGTAAATGAAGATGACCACAGAAATGTTTTGAAGAAGCCAAAACGTCAATAAGTTCTTTTGTGCAATCTTTAGGATGAGACGTCATAAAATCGAAAGTATAATCGCCTTCGATTTTGTCGAGTCTTCTTATAAGTTCTGAAAAATTAATTCCATTTTCTAAACTCTTGCCATAAGAATTGACGTTCTGACCTAAAAGAGTGATTTTTTTATAACCTTCATTTATTAAATCTTCTGCTTCTTTTAAAACAACGTCTGCTTCACGGCTACGCTCTCTGCCCCTTACGTAAGGTACAACACAATATGAACAGAAATTGTCGCAACCGTACATAATAGGAAGCCAGGCATTTTCGCCACTGTCACGCTCATTCGGCATTCCTTCAGCGATTACACCATCACATTCTTCAACTGAAAAAACTCTTTTTTTAGTTTTGAACACTTTGAAAAGTAACTCCGGTAACTTATGAAGAGCGTGAGTACCGAAAACGAGATTAACGTAAGGGTAACTGTTTTTTATTTTTTCGGCAACGTGTTCTTGTTGCATCATACATCCACAAAGACCGATAACAAGATTCTTGTTATTCTTTTTTAAAGTCTTTAATGCACCAACGTTACCAAAAACTCTGTCTTCAGCGTGTTCACGTATAGCACACGTATTGTAAATTATAATATCCGCTTCTTCAAGAGTTTCAGTCATCACGTAACCCATTTCTACAAGTTGACCTTTAATATGCTCACTGTCAGCAACGTTACCCTGACAACCGTAAGTGTGAACAAACGCTTTAGGCGTTTTGCCTTCAAATCTTGATTTAACGATATTTTTTACTTTTTTCTTGTATTCATTTTGCTCTGCCATTTCATTAGCAGAAACAAAAAACTTGTTTTCTTGCAAATTATTTAACTACCTTTCAGAATGAAGCCGTATTAAGAAAACCTAAAATATCAAGGTAAACTTTTTCGTTATCGTCTTCATTTAAAATTTCGTGTCGCATATTCGGGTAAATAATAACTTCTGGCTCGTGACCACAAGCAATTAAACTGTCTGCACAAGCAGTAGGGCCTTTGCCACCCATTCCGATAGGGTCATCGGCACCGGAAATGATGAGTATAGGAAGACCGACTTTTACTGATGCAGGCCATAATTTGTCACTCGCAAGAAGTGCTATTGAGCCTAAATCTCTCATACCCGCAACTGTAAGTTCAATTCCACAAAGTGGGTCGTTTTTGTAATCTTCAACGTTCTTTTTGTTGTAACTTAACCAATCTAAATCTGAAGTTCTGTCTTTAATTCCTAAAGAAGAAATTTTGTTTAACGCTCCACCCATAATAGCGTTACGTGTTCTTGTGCCTATTTTGGCAGTTAACTCTCTTAATGAACCGATAGCAAATTCGAGCCCTGCCGGAGCCTGACCTGTACCGCATATAATAAGACCAGATAAATCTTCAGAGAAAGTACCTGCATACACTCTTGCACAGAACGAACCCATACTGTGACCGAACAAGTAATATTTTAAATCAGGGTAACGCTTATGCATTATGTTGTAGAGAATGTGCATATCGTCAACAAAACGGCGAAAACCATCTTCTTCTGCAGTGAAGCCTAAATCTTCAGGACTATTTACAGATTTGCCGTGACCGATATGGTCATTACCGCAAACTACGTAACCACGCTCTGCTAAAAATCTTGCAAAATGGTCGTAGCGGTCAATGTGTTCACTTACGCCGTGAGCAATCTGAAAAACGCCAACGTGCTCAACTTCATCATCAAGCCAGATTAATGCTCTGATTTTGTTAACGCCAGTCGAAGAATTGTAATATGCTTCTTTTTTTACTATTGCCATAACTATTACCTCTTTTCTGAAATAGTGCAGATTTTCAAGCAAAAACCACACAAAAGGGCACAATAACACTATTTAATAAATAATACCATATTAGCAAAAAAAATGCAATATATAAACGCCATATATTTGTGTATTTTTTCGATTTTTTTATAGTTTCGCCACAAGATATAGACCAAAATGTAATTTACTATTGCAGAAACTAAAAAAATGTGGTAATATGAGTTAAATCTATGTTTATTTTTATGTGGAGGTAATTTAATGGCTACCGAATTTAACACAAACTCAAAGGCAGTTATTGTAGGTCTTACAGACACTGGCGAACAACTCCCTGCTGCATCTGGCAGAATTTCTACACAACCAGGTACTGCTCTTGAAATTTTAGAGGCTTCTAAAGATGCCCAGAAAAATGCAAATCTTATTTCAAAGGTAACACGCTCCGGTCATACTTCTACTATTGAACACACTGTGTTCAACTTAGCATTCCAGAACGTTTCTGTTCTTGTTGAACAGTTTGTTATTGAATTCAGACTTGCTTCTTTCACAGTTAAATCAAGAAGATACGTTGACTTTGGCGAACTCGGTTACTTTATTCCAAAGTTTGAGTCAACGTCTATCC
This sequence comes from Acutalibacteraceae bacterium, assembly GCA_045533655.1. Lineage (GTDB taxonomy): Bacteria > Bacillota > Clostridia > Oscillospirales > Acutalibacteraceae > DTU089. The sequence continues at coordinate 25,046 of JAZSIE010000016.1, read as the reverse complement.
ACGATAAATACATAGAGCATATGAATTACCTTTATTCAGAATACCGTGATTTCATTGATAAAGGTATTCCAAAGGAAGATGCTCGTTTCATTCTTCCATATTCACTTTACAGCAACTTCTACTGCACACTTAATGCACGTGAACTTGTTAATATGCTTTATGCTATGATTTACGGCAGAGGTGCTTCATTCCCTGAAATTAAAAACCTTGGTATTTCTCTTTACGAACAAGCAAAGAAAATGACTCCTGGTATTTTCACAGATTTTGAAACACGTCGCCCTTCAATCCAGGACGTTCCGCATTTTTCATATAAGAGAGACGACAGTCTTATTGCTTCACAAGAAAACGTTGAACTTCTCAACTACACTCCTGAAGCTTCAAAATGTGTTGCAAGAGCGGCTCTTATTGAGTCTTTAGGTTTACCAACAAGTCAGATTGAAAGTATTATTTCTGATGAAAAAGAATGTGCAAAAATCATTAAAGAAGTTATAAATTCAAAGAGACAACGTCCACTTGAAGCAGTTACATTCACATTCAGAATAAATAACGTTTCACTTTCTTGTCTTACTCACTTTGCACGTCACAGAATGCAGTCAATAGGCATTCCTTCACTTGCTCTTACAAACAGAAGAAGATATATTTTACCAGAAACAATCGTTAATAAACCAGAACTTTTAGAGCGTTATAAAAAAGCATTCGAAAAAACTGCTGAACTTTACGATTACTTCCAGGAAAAAGGCATCGAAGAAGGTCTTTCTGCTTATATTCAGTTAAGCGGTAACACAGTTGATATTGTTACAACTATTAACGGCAGAGAATTGCTTTTATTTATGAAACTTCGTTCTTGTACCCGTGCTCAATGGGAAATAAGAGATTTTGCTGTTGATATGCTCAAAAAGTTACGTAAAGCAGACTCAACTATATTTAATTTCTATGGTCCGAGTTGTTTTGTTAACAAATGCACAGAAGGTGCTATGACTTGCGGTAAATCGGCAGAAATTATAAAAACTTTTAAAGAACTTTAAACTTAAAGCACCTCGTGATATTTCTCAAAAGAAATATCACGAGGTGCTAAATTTTGGGTATTTTGAGAAAAATTTCCATTTTTTCTCAAAATATCGTTATTATGTATTGCAAGAAAATGCAATAAGAGTTATAATAACAGTTAGATTTAGTTATTTTAGAAGAGGTTTAGTTCATGTTAGGCAAATTAATAAGACTCAGTATAACTGAGCCGGTAGGCACTCCTTTGGGTGACACAGGCAGAGTTTACAAACTCAACCAAGGTCAACCAATCGGCAAATTCAAGCCCTACTCACCCATTAGTGGCGTACTTGTAATGGGTATTGATAATCCGGTTCGTCATTTTGATGGCAGAGTTATTGCATCAGTTCGTTTTCTCGACACTGGTGAAGTTAAATTAATAGCGGCACCGAAATCAAAAAAATTCATTGACTGCGAAATTAAAAATGCTATAAGTTTTTTAACCGAAGGCAGACAATATAACTTAGAATGCAGATATGAGCGTTCTTGTGGTGCGGTAATTTACAGAAACATAAACGGGCAAATTCGTTATTTACTTATAAAAAACAACCGTAGTTCAAACTGGGGTTTTCCTAAAGGTCACATGGAAGACAATGAAACCGCAGAAGAAACTGCAAAGCGTGAAGTTTTAGAAGAAACTGGTATTCATATTGACATTATACCAGACTTCGTTTCTAAATCTGAATACACCATTCAGAACAGAATTCACAAATCTGTTTATGTTTTTGTTGCTAAGACAGATGACACACAAACAATTATTCAGAAAGAAGAAATTGAAGATTACATCTGGCTTACGTACGAAAACGCTTATAAAAATCTTAAATTTGAGAATGATAAAACTATTCTTCACGATGCGAGAGAGCACCTTATAAGCAAAGGTTTAATAACACCGGAAGAGGTATAAAATGGTTGAAACTATTGTTAATTCAGTTGTAGATTTTTTTAAAAACGTCGTACCTGCTGAACTCATAGCATTTGTTGTATCACTTTTCCCCGTTTTAGAAATTCGTGGCGGTATGATTGCGGCAAGAATTTTAGAAATCGAGTTTATAAAGGCTTTTATTATCTGCTACGTTGGTAATATGATTCCAATTCCATTCATTCTTTTCTTTATTAAAAAGATTTTTGCTTTTATGAGAAAAAACAAGCATTTAGCAAAAATTGTTGAGAAAATGGAAGCACGTTCAGACAAGAAAAAAGGCACTATGGAAAAATATAAGGAATGGGGACTTTTGCTTTTTGTTGCAATACCACTCCCTGGTACTGGCGGTTGGACAGGCGCCCTTATTTCTGCACTTATGGATTTAAGAATCAAGAAAAGTTTGCCAATTATAGCACTCGGCGTATTTATTGCAGGGCTTATAATGTCGCTTATTACTTACGGAATTTTTTAATTTTGCTTTGCAAAATGAGTTTAAAATTGAAAGTTGAAAGTTGAAAATTTCGGGGCTACGCCGTAATTATAATATCATAAATTAAAACTACATTCTCTCATTTAAAGTGTTTTAATCTTTAAATGGTAGAATGTAGTCTTTTTTTTATAAAAAAAAACAATCAACGCTGAGCGTTCCTTAACTTTCAACTTTAAATTTTCAACTTTCAACTCTTTTATGCTTGCATTCCCCCCAAAAAAGCAGTATATTAATCTATGGTGATTGATTTATGAATACATGTTACATCTTCGGTGCTTTAGACACTCCTATTGCTGATTTCAAGCCACGAGAAAGTGACTTGATTATTGCGGCAGATGGTGGTTACAGCACGTTAAAAAAACTTAATATAAAACCCGATTTAGTTGTTGGTGATTTTGATTCTTTGGGCGAAGCACCAGAGAATGAAAACGTTATAAAACACCCTATAAAAAAGGATGACACTGACACGCTTTTAGCCGTGAAAATCGGTTTAGAAAAAGGATATAAAACATTCGTAATTTATGGTGCTATTGGTGGCAGATTAGACCACACAGTAGCTACAATTCAGACTGCCACATTTGTTGCTGAAAACGGCGGTATTGCTTACATTTATGATGGTAATTCTACTGTTACAGCTATAAAAAACTCAAGTATAAAATTCAAAGATAATGCTAAAGGTTATATTTCAATTTTTGCTCTTTCAGGCGTTGCAAAAGGCGTTACAATAAACGGACTTTTATATGAATTGAATGATACAGATATCACTCCCCACTTCCCTGTTGGCGTTAGTAATGAGTTTATTGGTAAAGAAAGTGAAATAATTGTTAAAGACGGTGTTTTAACAATTATTTTTGAAGGAAGTCGCAATTTAATAAAATAATTTTTATCCCCTTGATAAACTTTGAGATTTATCAAGGGGATAATTAATTTTATTCTTCTGTTTTTTCGTTTGGTTCAACTACATCTTCTGAAATCATCGGAACAGGATTTTCTGTTACAACTTCTTCATCTGCTTTAACCTCAACAGTTTCTTCTGTTTTGGTTTCTGCATTTTCAGTAGTTTCTTCAACAGCTTTTTTCTCGTTTTCCTTATCCTTTTCAGGGTCATAGTTTTCGTCCATAAGTTCTAAGAAACGTTCGCCACTGATTTTTTCATTCTTAATGAGTGTTTCTGCAATAAGTGTAAGTTTATCGTTATGCTCTGTAAGGAGTTGTTCGCATTTTGCGTAGCACTCTGTAAGAATTCTTTTAACTTCATCGTCAATAGTATTAGCATACGCTTCTGAGTAGTTCTTTGTGTGGCTATAATCCATACCCAAGAAAACTTCGTCGTTATCTTTACCATAAAGAACGGGACCTAATTTTTCACTCATACCGTAGCGTGTCACCATAGAACGTGCAATATCGGTTGAGGTTGAAATATCTTGTGAAGCACCTGTTGAAATATCGCCGAATGTGATTTGCTCTGCAACTCTACCACCCATTGACGTAACAATTCTGTCAACCATAGCAGATTTCAACATGTGAGTTCTGTCTTCCTGTTGTCTGTAAAGTGTATAACCACCAGCCATACCACGTGGTATAATTGATATTTCATATACAGGCTCACAGTTTTCAAGATAGTAAGCAGAAACTGCGTGACCTGCTTCGTGGTATGCAGTAATTCTCTTGTCTTTTTCTGTAATTCTGTGTGATTTTTTTTCTGCACCGACTTCAACTTTAATAGTTGCTTCGTCGATTTCTACCATTGTGATTGCTTTTTTATTACGTTTAGCCGCAAGAAGTGCTGCTTCGTTAAGAAGATTTTCAAGGTCTGCACCAACAAAGCCGATAGTACCGTGAGCGATGCTCTTTAAGTCAACGTCAGGACCTAACGGTTTATTTTTTGCGTGAACTTTTAAAATTTCTTCTCTACCCTTTAAGTCAGGGCGACCAACTGTAACACGTCTGTCAAAACGACCCGGACGAAGAAGTGCAGGGTCTAAAATGTCAGGACGGTTAGTAGCGGCAATAATAATTACGCCTTCGTTGTTTCCGAAACCATCCATTTCAACGAGTAACTGGTTGAGTGTCTGCTCTCTTTCGTCGTGGCCACCACCCATACCGGCACCTCTGTGACGACCGACAGCATCAATTTCATCAATGAAAATGATTGCTGGTGAACTTTTCTTAGCCTGGTCAAAAAGGTCACGGACACGTGAAGCACCGACACCAACGTACATTTCAACAAAGTCAGAACCTGAAATTGAGAAGAACGGAACGTCTGCTTCACCTGCAACTGCTCTTGCTAAAAGGGTTTTACCAGTACCCGGAGGGCCAACTAAAAGAACGCCCTTTGGAATTCTTGCACCGAGTTCTGTAAACTTTTTAGGGTCTTTTAAGAACTCAACAATTTCTTGTAATTCTTCTTTTTCTTCATCGGCACCAGCAACCTTATCGAAGGTTGTTTTTCTTTTTTCATCGGCACCGAATTTTACTCTTGCTTTACCAAAGCCCATAGCTCTGTTATTTTCACTTGAGATGGAGTTACCCATCTTCTTCATAAACATAACACCTAAAATAATTGCAGTGATAACGCAGAGAATGATTGGCACAATCTGAAGCCACATTGAATATGAAGCACCTGAAATATAATCAAAAACAATTTTCTTTTCAGGATTAGCACGGTTATATTCAATAACGTTTTCATGAATGTCATTAACAAACATTGAAACGTTCGGCACGGAATATCTGCCGGTTGAACCATCGTCTAAAGTATAGGTAAGAGCACCGGTACCAATATTAAGTTCATACTCAGTTACCTTACCTTCATCGAAAAGTTCAATTACTTGATAATACTCTAATTTTTCGGTTGTAGCAGAACCTGAATACCAATAAATTAACCCCATTACAATAAGCGGAATAAGGATATATGGTATAACTGCTTTAACCTTATCATTGATTTTAATAGTGAGTCACCTACTTTTATAACTTTTGCTTTTATAAATAAAACTAAAATATATTAGTTATTATTCTCATAAACGCTTTCTTTAAGTACGCCTATAAATGGCAAATTTCTGTAATATTCAGCGTAATCGAGACCATAGCCTACAATAAATTCATTAGGAACTAAAGAGCCTACGTAATCTGCTTTGATATCTGCTTCACGTCTTTCAGGTTTATCGAAAAGAGTGCAGATTTTTATAGAATTTGGTTTTCTTGCAGATAAAATATCTCTTATGTAATAAAGTGTTTTACCGCTATCAAGGATATCTTCTATAATTATAATATCCTTGCCTTGAATATCATTATCTAAATCCTTATTGATTTTTACTCTGCCAGAATTTTCAGTACCGTTACCGTAACTTGAAACAGCCATAAAATCAATATTGCAAGGAAGATTTATTGCTCTCATAATGTCTGCCATAAATATAACAGAGCCTTTTAAAATACCTATTAAAAGTACGTCTTTACCAGTGTAATCATTAGTGATTTGCTCACCCAAGCGTTTAACAATTGAGTTGAGTTCATCTTCACCAATAAGAATTTTTTTGATATCTTCATTCATTTTCTGTGAAACCATATCTCTCGACCTCTACAGATAAAATATTTTTTGTCTCTCTTTTTACAGCGTTCTTTTTATTAACGCCAAACCCATACACCCAAACAACTCCGTTATCATCGGAAATAACAGGGATTTTACCCCTTTCTTCCTTTAAAACACCTTCTTCTATAAAGAGTTTTTTCAAGGTTTTTGTTACGTTCCTTTTACGAAGTGTGATTTTGTCGCCTTCCTGACGAGTTCTTAAAATCAAATTTCCATTTATTGTATCACAATCTATTAAATTATCCAATAGTAAATCATTAATTTTTTGTGAAGTTTTGGAAAAATATTCCCCTTTTACCACAAATCGCCCGAAAGTCAGATTAAATTTCGCATCACAAGGAAGTTCGCTTTCTTCTATTTTACATTCAATAGTATTGTCATTATTAAAGAAATTCAACACGTTTTCTTTTGTTTCGCAATAGCAATTTTTGTAAAGTTGAATTTTAGTTTTTTCATTGATACAACTTAAAACCAAATTAATTTTTTTGCTATCGGGCGTTTCTTTTGAAAAACGTTCAACTGCCTTGTAAATCACTCGATTTTTTATAGACGGATGTAATGAATTTATAAGTTCTGTGTTGTATGAACACTCGCCTGAACTTGCTTTTTCTAAAGCGTTTTCTGCAACAGAATCAAGATAATCATCGTCAATTCTTACACTTTCAGAAAAACGTGTAAATGCTTCTACAACGTTAGAATTCACTTTTTCTAATTCTGGTAAAACGTTATGACGAATTTTATTTCTGGTGTAATCGTCGCTTAAATTTGTGCTATCCACTACAAATGATAAATTATTTTCTTTGCAGTAACCTTCAATTTCTTCACGAGTGCAGAAAATAAGTGGTCTTATTATATTATCACGCTTTGGTGGAATGCCTTTGGCACCTGAAAGTGCCGAGCCACGCGCAATATTGAAAAGCACAGTTTCCAAATTATCATTACTGTTATGAGCGGTAGCAATTTTGTTGGTTTCATCTTTACAAAGAGAACTGAAAAAACCATAACGAATTCTTCTACCCGCTTCTTCAGTTGTTTCGCCATTTTCTTGTGCTTCTTTAACACAATCAACTTCGAGAAGTTCAAACCCGACGCCCATAGTTTTTGCAAAAGTTTTTGAGAAAACGGCATCAGCGTTTGCTTCTTCGCCACGGATACCGTGATTCACGTGGGCTGCCAAAAGATTTAACTTATAATCATTTTTCAGTGTATTCAAAACGTGTAAAAGGCAGACTGAATCTGCACCACCTGAAAGACCAACTATAACTGTACTTACGTTTTCAAGCATTTTATATTCAGTTATTGCCTTTTTTACTTTTTCTAAAACCAAAGAAGAATTAATACTCATCACGATACTCCAGAGTTGAGAAGAGTGTGAACTGACCATCCCAGTGAAGTTTAATTCTTTCAGTAGGACCGTGACGGTTTTTAGCAACGTCTACGTCAGCCTGTGACATATCTACTTCTTCTGCATTTTGTTTATCGTTTTTATAATAACCTTCTCTATAAAGCATCATAACAATATCAGCATCCTGCTCGATAGAACCAGAGTCACGAAGGTCTGAAAGCATTGGTCTGTTTGATGCTTTACCATTCTTTTCAGGTCCACGAGAAAGCTGACAGCAAACTACAACAGGGATTTTTAAATCCTTTGCAAGAAGTTTTAAACTACGTGTAATTTCTGTAATTTCTTGCACACGATTACCCTTGATATTTTTATCGGCAGTCTGCATAAGACCTAAATAGTCGATAATAATACAGTCAACGTTTTTCATTCTTCTGATTTTCGCTTTAATTTCAGGGACTGTAATTGTTGAAGTATCATCAAAATAAAGTTCACAACGTGAAGCGAGTAAGTTTGTCGCTTCTGCAAGACGTTGCCACTCTGCCTGACTTATGTTACCTGAACGGAGTTTATTACTCTCAACACGTGCCTCAGTTGAAAGCACACGAGAAGCCAACTGTTCGTTTGACATTTCAAGTGAGAAGAAAACAACTTTTTTACCAGTCATACCAACGTTACGTGCAATATTAAGTGCAAAACTCGTTTTACCCATAGCAGGACGTGCACCAATTAAAACAAGGTCAGAACGGTTAAGACCGGAAATAATTTCATCAAGTTTTGAAAAACCCGTTGGAATACCTTTGAATTCATCTGCATTATCAGAAGTAATATTTGAAAGAGTCGGATAAACTTCGTTTGTGATAACGTCACTTAGTCTTTGAATTGAACTTGTTGATTTACCTTTACGAAGATTATAAATACTCTGCTCTGCTGACTCTAAAAGGATATCTGCTTCAACACCAGAAGAAGCCGAATCTATTGTATCCTGAGAAATGTCGATAAGTCTTCTTATGTAGAAATTATCAAGAACAATTTTGCAGTAGTTTTCAACGTTTGCAGTTGATGGAACGCTCTGGGCTAATTGCGCTAAATAATTCTTACCTGTTTCTTCATCAAAAACGCCTTTTTCTTTTAATCTTTCTAAGATTACAAGAGCATCTATTCTTGAACCTAACGTGTCAAGAGTTACCATAACATTAAAAATCTCTTTATGTTGTGGGTAATAAAACGCTTCCGGATTAACAATAGAAATAACACGGCTAAGGCACTCAGGGTCAATAAGCACTGAACCTAAGATTGCCTGTTCTGCTGTAAAACTGAATTTATCTTTATAAATATCAGCATTAGTTGTTGTTAATTCTTTTTCTGCCATATCTTTTCACCAATTATAATTCTGTAACCTGAACTTTAAAATCTGCAGTAACTTTCGGATGAAGTTTTACTTGTGCATTGTAAGTGCCAAATGCTTTGATATCATCTACAACAATCTTACGTTTATCTGCAGTAATATTGAACTTTTTATTAACTTCAACTGCAATTTCTTTTGCAGTAATTGAACCAAAGAGTTTACCGTTTGCGCCACCTTTAGCTTTTAAAGACACAGTTTGTCCGTTAATTTTTTCTGCATTAGCTTTTGCGGCTTTTAACTCTTCATCTGCTTTGAATTTTTCTGAAGACTCTTTGTTTTTGAGTTCAGACATAAGCTGAGCGTTAATTTCACTCGCTAATTTTCTTGGAAAAAGGAAGTTTCTTGCATACCCTTCTGATACGCTTACTTTTTCACCCTTTTTACCAAGACCTTTTACATCACTGTTTAATACTACATCCATTTTAATCCCTCTACTTTTCTTCGTAATATTCATCTATTGCACTCTTTAATTTTTCAAGTGCTTCTTCAAATGACACATCTTCAAGTTGACAAGCAGCCATTGTGCTGTGACCGCCACCACCTAATTTTTCGGTGATGAGTTGAACGTTTTCTTCACCTAAAGAACGTGCCGAAATATTAACTAAATCATCTTTGATTTTTGAAATTACAAATGATGCTTTAACACCACTTATATTGAGCATATCATCTGCGGCTTTTGCCGTGATAACTCTTAAATTCTCAATCTTTTTATCGGCTATTGAGATAATGCAGTCTTTATAAGTTATAGCATTTTTAATAATTTCATTTTCGCCGTTTATCTGCTCAACGTTAACTGAGAATAATTTTTTAACTTCAACTGTATTTGCGCCATTCTGCTTTAGGAATGCAGCGGCTTCAAAAGTTCTGCCTGACGTTTTTAAAACGTAATCTTTTGTGTCAAGCACAATACCTGCTAAAAGTGCAGTTGCAATTTCTGGCGGTATTGTTATTTGTGTTGTTGAATATTCTAAAAGTTCTGACACCATTTCGCAAGTTGAAGAAGAAAGCGGTAAATGATAGAAAATTTCTGCATCGTCTATATAATCTGCGTTTCTTCTGTGGTGGTCGATTACAATCTTTTTGCCACCATCTTCGTAAACGTCATCACTTTCAAGCAGATTTTCTACGTGTGTATCAACTACAATTACAAGTGTTTTACTGTCACAGAAGCGTTTACCTTCATCGTGGTCAATAAACCTATCGTAACCATTGTCACGAAGATATTTAATCAAAGGACCGGCAAGAGATTTTTTCTCATCAATTACAACCCTTGCATTTACGCCGTTTTGCCTACAGAAATATTCCATAGCAACCGAAGCACCGACAGCATCATTATCAGAGAATTTATGACCCATAATAACAACTTTGTTATGCTTTTTAATTTCATTTAAAATATTTGCTGAAGTCTGCCTTGGTGAAACCTTTGAAGTAGCATTATCAAGGTTTGCTCTGGCACCAAAGAAAGAATAATCGTCATTCTGAAATACAACACACTGGTCGCCGCCACGACCTAATGCTAATTCCAATGAACGTTTAGCCTGATTTTCACACTCTAAAACATCTTCACCCGTACCTACACCAATAGAAAGTGTCGCACCCATTTCGACGTCTTCGTATTTATAATCACGCACTGCATTAAGAACTTCGAATTTATCTTTACAAAGTGCATCAAGACCACGTTTTTCGCCTATTACTAAAAATCTGCCCTCTGCAGTCTTTTTAAACACAACGTTATGATTTTCGAGCCATTTTTCAAGTAAACTTTCAATACCACTGGTGATTGATGCAAACTTACTGTCGGAGTATTTTCTGTAAAGAATATCAATGTTATCTACAAGAATGTGCATAACGTAAGGTCTTGTCTGAAGGTATTCTTTTTCTGTTGTTTTAAAATATGTATCATCAAGGAAATAAAATGCAATAAGTTTTTCATTTTTTTCCCTGAATTTAGTTGTGAAAACTGTGTAGAGTCTGTCGTTATATTCTATGCAAACAGACTCATCATTCGAAAAATCATCAAACGAAAAGTTTTTTAAGCAATCTGTAATTTTAAACTCGATTACGTCGCCATCCTGCAACAAATCAGAAACAAACAACTTGTTATACCATAAAATTGCACCCGTGGAATCACAAAGCACACAAGGAAGCGGAAAAGAGTCAATATTCTTTGCTTCTCCCCTTAATGATTTATTAAGTTGTTTCACGTATCGTTTTGTTGAAATTATGCTATAAGTTGAATAGATAATACTGAGAACAAGCACTATAGAAAAGCCCAAAAAAGCCGCAACCGCACCCTTTTTATCTATAAACAAATAGCCTACACCCGCAAGTAAAAATATAATTGATGATAAAAAACCTACGGGATTATGATACAACAAACTTTTAAACTTCATAATCTTTCTCCTTGATTAATATAGGGTAACAAGATTTTTAATAAACTTCCATAATAATTGGTAAAATCATCGGACTACGCTTTGTTCTTTCATACATAAGCCTTGAAACTTCATCACGAAGTTTGTTAGTCATCTGATTCAAGTCAAAGTTATATGGTGGAAAACTGTTTATAACGTTCATTGAAACTGAAACTGCTTCTCCCATTAAAGATTCTGCTTCTTTAACGTAAACAAAACCTTTTGAGACAATATCGGGACCAGTTAAGAGTTCACCTGATGCGGCGTCAATTGTAGCGGCGATAATTATAATACCATCGGTACCAAGGTGTTGTCTTTCTTTCATAACTCTTGTACCAACGTCACCAACGCCGTAGCCATCTACGTAAACTTTGCCGTGAGTAACTGTGCCTGAAACAGATATATTCACGTCATTCATTGAAATTTCGCAACCATTGTCTGCAATCACGATATTATTGTGTGGTATGCCGATACTTTCAGCAAGTTTTGCGTGATACCTCAAATGTTTCTGCTCACCGTGAACAGGGATAAAATATTTAGGCTTTACGAGTGAAAGCATAATTTTTAATTCTTCCTGACAAGCGTGACCTGAAACGTGAACGTCATACATTTTTTCATAAACAACCTGTGCACCTAAACAGAGCAAGTCATTTATAACTTTATAAACTGTTTTTTCATTACCCGGAATAGGTCTTGCAGAAATAATTACACAGTCATTGTAGCCGATTTCTACCTTTCGGTGACTTTTTGAAGCCATTCTTGAAAGTGCAGACATCGCTTCGCCCTGACTACCAGTTGTTATAATTACGAGTTGCTCGTCGTTATAACGCTTTATTTCATCAATGCCGATTAACGTACCTTCCGGAATATGAACGTAACCTAATTCACTTGCAGTTGCAGTAACGTTTTCAAGGCTTCTGCCTGAAAGTGCTACTTTTCTGCCGGTTTTAGATGCAATATCTATAATCTGCTGGACTCTGTGAATATTTGAAGCAAAGGTTGCTATTATAATTCTTCTGTTACCTGCTTTTGAGAAAAGACTCTCAAACGTTTCACCAACCTTGCTTTCGCTTTGTGTGTAACCAGGTTGCTCTGCATTTGTTGAGTCAGAAAGAAGACATAAAACACCTTCGTTACCGAGTTCTGCAAAACGTGAAAGATTAATTATTTCACCATCTATCGGGGTAGTGTCGATTTTAAAGTCACCCGTCTGGATTATTGTACCAGCATCGCACTTGATTGCTAATGCAACGGCACCAGGAATTGAGTGGTTAACGTGAATAAATTCAACGTTGAAATCGCCCAAAGCAATTTCTTCACCAGGGTTTATAACTTTAACGTCAACAGTTTTTTCTAACTTGTGTTCAGAAAGTTTACCCATTATAAGACCAGCTGTTAAAAGTGTAGCGTAAACCGGCACGTTGATTTTCTTAAGTAAATAACATAACGCACCGATATGGTCTTCGTGACCGTGGGTAATTAAAATACCTTTAATTCTTTCTGCGTTTCTTTCAACGTAAGAAAAATCAGGAATAACAAAGTCAACGCCTAACTGGTCTGACTCTGGAAAAGCTAAACCGCAATCTACTATGAGCATACTTTTTTCATACTCATAAACAGTCATATTTTTACCGACTTCGTTAAGTCCGCCCAAGAAAGAAACTTTAACTGGTGTGCTTTTTACCGGTGGTTTAATTCTGCCATAACGACCAGATTTTTTTGTATTATCTCTTTTTTGTTTATTGTTGTTATTATTTGCATTCGCCTGATTATTTGTATCGTTAACATTTTGCTCTTTCGGCATTTTGCCACCGCCTTGCTTCTTATTTTTATTGAAGGGGCTTTGCTGTTTGCGCTGTTTCTTCTGAGATTTATTTTCATTTTTGTTATTAAATTTTTTATTCTTTTTATTTGCTTTACCACTATTTTTATTTTTCTTTTCTTGTCTGGTAAAGTCTTTGTTTTTTTCTTTTTCCATAATCGCTCCATTTCTTTTTATTGTTTGTTTTTCGACTTAAAATCTAACTGTATTTTATATGTAGATAGCGGACTTGCCACCGCTACCGAAAGTTCAGAATAATCCTGAGAAGATATATTAAGGCATTATATTACATTATAACCATTTTATTATACTTTTTTTATGTGTCAATGTCAATACTGATAAGTTTTTCTATTTCACCACAAAGTTCTTCGGCAAGTTCTGTTGTAACGGCTTCTGTTATAATTTTAAGGCTTTTTCCGTTATTATCATTTCTGACTCTTACAACACCTTTTTTAGTTTTTCTTGTAACGCCACCACCACTGTCTGTTTTAAAGTCTTTTTTTAAAAGTTCTTTTGAAATAAGTGATGGTAAAGACTCTATTGTCATAACCTTTTTTGCAACGTAAAACTCCGGAATTTCTTCAACTAATTCTTTTAAACTTTTGTTTTCTTCAAAGAGTATTTTCACAAGTCTGAACAATAAAAAAACAGCATCTGCCGACCAGAGTTTATCGATATTCACGCTCTTTATTTTATTAAAATCAGAATTACTGTAATCAGAAAACCTTAAAGCTTTACGACCTAATTCAGATGCGAGTGTAGTAATAATTTGTGGGGCATCCCACAAAAGCACTACGTCGTTACCCTTTTTCATTTCATAAAACGCTACGACAGCAAGTATTTTTTCGTGAGAAAAATTTTGATTTTTTTCAACTACTGTAAGTCTTGTGCCCGTATTATTTATTTTTACAATAAAATCTTCATTCTCTTCGTTTAAAGATATTCTTTTAAGAATTGATTTAACACATATATCAATAAGTGGATTTCCCGAACAAAACAGCACTCCTTTAAAATTCATTCTTATATCTTCAAATTGCCGTACAATTTCATTTTCGTACATTTTCTGGAGACTTTCAACAACGCTTACGTTATGACAATCTGCACCTGTTGTGCGGTTAAATTCACCCGACGTTAAGATTTCTTCTAATTTATGGATATTTTCACGTGAAAGCGCCATTCCGCCTTTTTCACAAAAAGAGAGCGAGACACCATTTTCACCACCACTTATAAAAACGGCTATATCTACGTCACAAAAAGCAGAATAATAAAACATCTGCGAGTAAAAGCAATTACCAAAATCGAACGTCTTTGCACCGACACTTATTAACCCTGAAAGCAACGCATATTTTAAGGCTATTGAGTTCAATTCGCCATCTACACCTACGCCGACTCTAAGACCGCCTAAAAGCGTTCCTAAAGCAGAACCGAGTCTTGCTGTTTTTTCGGGCGTAAGTTCCACACCAAAATCGCCATATATTACGTCATTTACAAGTGCAACCTTTGCTTCGGGTTTTGAATATTTTACGTTTTCGTTTATAAAGACGCCATTTTCAATAGTTTTGCTGTGCCATACAGAAACGCCCTCACCTATTACCGATTCTTCACCTATAAGACACTCTTTACCGATTACTGCACCCTCAAGTATAAGTGCACCTTTCTTTACAGAAACACCTTCACCAAGAATAGCACCAGTAACGCTACATTTTGATGAAACATAAACACTTTTAGAAAGAATGCTGTCACTTATTTTACTACCCTTTGCTATAAGAGAACCTTCACCGATTACTGCAAACGGACCTATTACTGCACCACTTTCAACCTGAACGTTATCACCAAAGAACACTGGTGGAACAATAACAAAATTACCACTTGGAACACTTGTTTTTGTGAAAATATCAGAAGCAACAAAAGGAATTTTTTTAGTTGCCTTTCCGCTTAATAAATCGAACTGCACTTTTTTAAATGCATTTGTGTTATTTATATTGCACCAATATTCCGTCGATTTAAAACTGCAAACTTTTAAATTTGAGTTTATAGCATCTAAAAAAACACTCCGTAAATTCTGGTCTGATTTATTTTCTTTTTCAAGTTCCCAAACACTATGTTCAATAAAATAAACTCCACAATCGACTAAATCGCTGAAAACTCCACTCCAATCAGGCTTTTCAACAATCTCGGTTATTTCCCCTTCTTCAGTTTCGTTTATTACTGCATAATCTCTCGGGTCATCTACGTTCTTGCAAATAATTGTAACATCATTTTTATTAATAATATGTCGAGAATAAGCTTCACTTAAATTAAATTCAAAATAACTGTCGGCATTAATAACTAAAACTGTCTCTTCATCTTCATTGGCAACGTTTTTCACGCTTTCTGCCGTAACAACAGCCGTATCTACACACACAAGCGAAACGTTCATACCTTTATATTCATTCTCGGGAAAAAGCAACTGAATTTCACTGATATTATAATTTGCAATAATAATTATTTCAGATACAGGCAAACCTAATAAAGAATCTAAAATGTAAAACAACAACGGTTCACCAAGAAGTTCTAATCGTAAAAAAGACAATGCAGAAGTTAACGGCTGAAGCGACTCGCCCTGATTATCTGCCAAAACTACCACTTTCACAAAAACACCCCAAAAAAACTATTTTAATAAAGTATTTACAATTAAACTTAATTTAAACATAATTTAAAAAAAGTGTTTATATTTCAGTTAATTTATGTTAAAATGCTATTGGTGAAGCGTTTATGAAAAAAATTGAAATTTTTACAGATGGTGCTTGTTCCGGGAACCCCGGTCCTGGTGGATGGGGTGCAATTTTAAGATTTAACGGCACCGAAAAGGAACTTTCGGGTGGCGAAAAAGACACCACTAATAACAGAATGGAATTAACTGCGGTTATTAAGGCACTTGAAGCGTTAAAAGAGCCTTGCGAAGTAGTGCTCACAACCGACTCTAAATACGTTTGTGACTCAATAACAAAAGGCTGGGTTTATTCGTGGCAAAAAAACGGCTGGCGAAAAGCAGACAAAAAACCCGCCTTAAACGTTGATTTATGGGAAACACTTTTACCACTTTTAGAAAAACATAACGTTACATTTAAGTGGGTAAAAGGACACAATGAGCACCCCGAAAATGAGCGATGCGATAAGTTAGCGGTTAGTATGATAGTAGGCTAGTTACTAGTTACTAGTTGCTAGTGATTAAGAACTAGGTTTTAGTTGATTTGTTATAAAATTTAGTTTATTTATATTCTTCAGCTCATTGAAATTAAATTAAAAATTCAAAATTAAATATCGATATAAAAAAACTACATTCTTTCATTCAAAACAAATGAGAAAATGTAGTTTTTGGTTTTTCTAATAACTAATGACTAACAACTAACATACTAGCATACTAGCAACAGCTCAACGGCTTGCCACCACGGGCGAGGTATTCTTCATAGAGTTGTTTTTTTCGTTCTTCAGTATACTCATAAGACCAGAGATTATTTATCCCTTGAAAGTTTTCAAACGTTTCGTCGGGGTGGAGTTTAAATTCACCTGATTTATATGGCAAGTCAATTTCAACAGTACCATTTGAAGCAATAAAGAGATATTTTGCAATATCTGTCATAACACGGGTTGCTTCGTACCGAGGCAAGTCACCATCATACATAATTTGTGTTGATGGCACGAGTGCAACCTCAGAATTTGTCATTCTGTAAAACTCAGGAGTTGTACCAAAATGGGCGTGGTGTGCTGACTGCATAATTTCACACTTCAAGTAGCCGTTTTTATAACGATTTTCTAAAATATAGCTTTCTTCGTGACCAGCATCGCCAGGGAAACAAACTTTAGTGTTTTCTGCGGTCATCATTAAAACAACCGAAGAATCGTTATAATTTTCATTTGATTTTGGGAACACATCTTCGTGTGAACAAAGTACATCGAATTTCAAGTTTCTTATGTAGAAAGTTTCGCCTGAATGGAGTGTGTAAACAGGTATATCAGGTCTTTTCTTAATTGCCGCTCTGAACTGATTAACATAACCCTCACCTGCACCCATCCACTCCCCAGCATCTCTGTGGTCGTACGTTGGGAAATTGAAGTAAAGACCTTCAATAATTACGTCGTCTGAGTGATAAAGCAAAAAGTTTTTAAATTGTGTTATGTGGTCGTCGTGACCATGGCTGAAAAACCAGCCAGCAATTCTTATTTTTTCGCCCTTTGGGGTTCTTTCTCTTAAAAAGGAGTGAATTCTTTCGTCATCACGGCAAGAGTAAGTGTGGGCACTATCTATTATGAAGAATGAGCCATCACAAGTACGGATTATGTAACACATACCGCAATCAATTAAAGAATGGTCAACTTCAAACTGCCAAAGTGTTGTTTGTGAGTTTCTTTCTAAATCTTCTCGCATTTTATATTCGGGAAGATTTTTATTATTCTCTAAAACTGTTCTTACGGTATTGTCGCACGGGTAGAAAGAACTTATAACGAGATTTTCGCCATTCTCAAAAACAGACGTTAAATTGTCTTCAATATCTGTTTTATAAGTTTCTCTATAACCTTTATTTTTTATTTCTTCAAGATGGTTTAAATATTCATCTTTACTTACTTCTTCAAAAAGCCAGAGCGTTGAAGAATAAGCTGAAGTGTATTCTGAAACTTTTTTATCTTTAATTAATGGAATCATAATTGATTATTCACTCCATTATGGTTGTTTTGTCATTGGGATTGCTTCGGTCATGTGCTCGATTGAAAGGTAATTATTTCTTTCGGCATAATTCCATTTCATATTGAAGCAAGAAATAATTGCATCAAGCGGTATGTAAAGTTGGCTGTTTTCTCCACGGTAAACTGGTGCCGGAAGTGTAATTTCACCATCGTTTGTAACCGCAATATTACTGCCTTCTGTAAACGTTGCAGTTTTGCCGTAGATACCAAGAGTAACTTTACCTTCTTCTTTTTTTACGTCGGCACCAACTGCGGTAAATAAAACTGCTAATGGTGAGAACCACATTCCGTCTTTAAATTCCGGAATTTGTTCACGCTCGCTAAGACCTAAACTCATACCTTTGTAGAAAGTTCTTGTTCTCTTTTTAAAGAGTGGTGCTAAAGCAAGCGGGTAAATAACGTCATTCTTTTTATCTATAATACATTGGTCAATAATTCTGCCGTCTTCAACTATTTTTGAAGTGAGAATTACTTTATCTTTAAACACTTCAACTATTGCAACTTGTGAAAGTTTTTCTTCGCAAGGGTAATGTGCGGCGTGCCATACCTTGTGGCAAGACATTGTGCCTGGAGGGTTAGCGTCACTGTTACCTAACTCGTAGTGAATTGTACCTTCAGAAGGCTTATCAAACAACTGTTCATTTTTTATAGGGAAAGTTCTTGCGAAGTTATGCTCGTGACCAGAGAAGAGAACGTCGAGCATTTCAATTCCTTCACGCATCATAGGGAACCCATCGTCATTACTGAGTTCCGGACCTGCATAATACATAGGGAAATGGTAAGAACCGAATTTCCACACTCTGTCGGTAGCACCAATATCTTTAATTAACCAGTCGTTTACCCTTTCAGGTTCGTTAACGCTGATTATATTAAAATGAGCATCACCATAGTTAAAAGAATAGTTTTCAGTCTCCCAGCCTTCCGGTCCGTTAAAGGAATACGAACCTTTAAACTGTTTGCAGAAAAATTCTGCTGGTTCTGCGTAATATCTGCCAATGTGATTTTTATAATCTTTAAAACCACGGTTGTCATGGTTACCTAAAGTCATCATAAATGGTATGTATTCAACAACGCCTTTAAGACCCGAAAATGCACCATTCCACTGAACTTCGTGTTGCCCGCAGTCTGTATTATCGCCTGCAGTAAGAATGAATTTAATATCTGGGTTTTCTTCTAAAACAGTTTTTAAAACTTTTGTGAAGTAACTGTAATCTGGTAAATCGTGCGGCTCGCCTTTCTGTTGGTCAGAAACACACATAAATTTGAAACTTTCGGCATTTTCTTCTTCAGTAGTAAAGAAATATTCTTCACTTCTAAATTCATCGTTACCTACTGTATAAAAATATTTTGTGCCTGGTTTTAAATTAACCATATCTGCCCAGAACATATTACTTTCGTCAATATCGCTTTTAAAGTAACCTGTTACTGCTTCATATTTTACTGTGTCGGTTTTGCCGTCTTCTCTGACTAAAGCATAGCCACTTGTAACGTCAACTGACGTACGCCACGTAACTGTCATTGAAGTTTTAGCGTCACCTTTAATACTTATAAAAATATGGTCGGGCTTCTGGGTACTCCCCCTTGCTGGTTTTACATTAAATTCACTCATATTTACACTTCCTTAAAGAAATCAATTATTTGCTGTTTTGTTGTTGTGGCTTTGCCCTGAATCATACCATCACGACCGCCACCACGACCATTGAGTTTTGAATTCAACTCGTTTCTTAAGATATTCATATCTTGAGATTTTGAAGCTATTACAAATGAATATCCATCGCTATCGCTACCTGAGAAAACTGCCCCAAACTTTTCAGTTTTTTCTACTGCGAAGTTTACTACTTCTCTCATCATATCGCTATCATACCCGTTTGTTACGAGTATTAAAGAACCATTTATTTCACATAAATTCTCTTTATCACGCTCTGCAACAGATAATCTGTACTCGTAGAATTTGCGACGTTCTTCACTTAAATCGTTATAAAATTTTTCGGTTGCCGTAAAAATATCTTGTTGTTTTACTGAAAGAAGATTTGAAATTCCTAAAGCGTTTTTATATTTATCACGATAGTCTAAAAGTGCAAGTTTACCCGCTTTCATTACAATTCTTACACCGCCACGATGCTTCATAAAGTCGAGTAATTTTATAATTCCGACTTCTGCAGTTGAATTTACATGTGGTGCACAACAAGCACAAACGTCAACGCCATCAATTGTAACTATTCTTATATTTTCTGTAAGTTCTAATTTACTACGATATTCGAGTGTTGTCAATTCTTTTTCGTCTGGAAAAGTTGTTTTAACTTTAATATTTTTATAAATTATTTCGTTTGCTTCGTCTTCAATTTCATCAATCTGTTCACGGGTTAATTCGCCGTTAAAATCGAACGTTACGTATTCATCATCAAGATGGAAGCCGACGTTATCGTAACCGTATTTTCTGTTTACAATACCAGAAACAATATGTTCACCCGTATGGTTCTGCATTCTTAAAAATCTTTTTTTCCAATCGATTTTACAAGAATACGTTTCGTTAATTTTTATTTCTTCTTTTGATTTATGTATAATTTCGCCGTTTTCTTCTTGAACGTCAAAAATTATGGTTTCACCTATAAAACCAGTGTCAGATTTCTGACCGCCACCTTCCGGGAAAAACGCGGTTTTATCTAATATAACGGCATAAAAGCCATCTCTTTTTTCACAAGAGATAGCTTTAGCTTCAAATTCACTTATATAACTGTCTTTATAATATAATCTTTCTGTTTGCATTTTAATACTTCCTAAAATAAGAATAATGACGTTGCGAGTGCGAATTGTGCCAGATAGTAAAGAGCGTGGTTAATTACAACGTTTACTCTTGTATTCTGACCTTTGCAGAAATAAACTTTTGCCAAAACAGCATCTGAGCCTAAGAATAATGCAAAGCCGATAAATCTTACAAGTGTTGAAATATCAAAACCATTTTCGATTGCAATACCTAATGAAACACCTGTTGTAAGAGTTAAGACTGCTGTATAAATTTCTGTAATTAATTTATCTTTACCAAAATCTGCTTTAAATACTTTTTCGGTAAACAAGCAAGTGAGCGGAGCGCTTAAAGCACCAACAATACCACATATTACAGAGAGCGTTGAAACGCCGTAGGTTATAAACATACCCGCAATAAAGAAAAGGTGACCTATAAGAAAACTTATGAAACCTGAATATAAAAGCCCGTGCTCTTCTTTTGGAAAGAGATATTTCGCATCGAGCCAGATATCACCTAAAAGACCACAAACTGCACCAGCGAAGAAAAGAAGTGCTAATTCTTTCGGGCAATTTTCGTTAGAATAAAATGCCGAAAAAGCCGTTAAAATAAAAAGTACGCTCGTTACAGTTTTAAAAAGCAAAACTTTTAACGAAACTTCTGGTTTTCGTTGTACTAAAAACATAACGAGACTAATAATTCCAAGTGCTAAACAA
Source organism: Acutalibacteraceae bacterium (assembly GCA_045533655.1). GTDB lineage: Bacteria > Bacillota > Clostridia > Oscillospirales > Acutalibacteraceae > DTU089. Next base: position 3,837 of record JAZSIE010000016.1, on the reverse strand, counting down.
ACATAAAACAACATTCAAAATACCCCTTTCAAAATATTTGGTGAGTATTTACTCAATCTTACCATATTATGTAATAAAAATCAATGATTATTATTAAGAAGAAATTAAAATTACCAATTTGTGCTATTATTCTGTTGATTTATTAAAGCATTTAGTGTAAAATCTAATATGCATTAATATGTAAAGGGATTTTAATTATGGAATTTAAAAGAGTAAAAAACAAAGAAAACAAATTTAAAAAATTTATATCTTTTATTATAATCGTTGGGATTATATTAGCACAGATACCGATTATTATTAACGCTTATATTTACGAGTATGCAAACAGATACGTATTAACCGTTGAAGAAACGAAAAACTATAACGTTGACTGCGTTTTAGTTTTAGGTGCCGGTGTAAGAGACGGCGCTCCTACTCACATTTTACAAGAGCGAATTTTTAGAAGCGTTGAAGTTTTTAACACTGGTTGCACAAACAGAATTTTAATGAGTGGTGACCACGGCAGAGAAGAATATGATGAAGTTAACACTATGAAGCAATTTGCAATAGATGAAGCGGGTGCGGTTGCTACGAATATCTTAATGGACCACGCCGGTTTTTCTACTTACGAGTCAATGTACAGAGCAAGAGAGATTTTTCAGGTTGAAAGTTTAATAATCGTAACGCAGGAGTATCATTTATACAGAGCGATTTATGATGCAAGAAAGTTAGGTCTTGAAGCTTACGGCGTATGCGCCGACGGTTATTACAACTTTGCACTTACTAAAGAACTTTATAACGATTCACGTGAATTTTTAGCGAGAGTCAAAGACTTTTTATGGTGCATAATAAAACCTGAACCTACTTATTTAGGTGAAGTTATTCCTATTTCTTCACCGGGTGAAGCAACAGACGACAAAAAGGTTTAATAAATTTTTTGAGAGATATTTATGGATTTTGATATTATTGTAATTGGCGCAGGGCTTGGTGGTCTCACCGCTGCTGCGTGTGCAACTAAAAATGGCAAAAGAGTTTTAGTTTTAGAAAAAAATCTGACACCCGGTGGCAGTGCTACAAGTTTTACTCGTGGCAGATTTGAATTTGAAACTTCTTTACATTCACTTTGTGGGTATTCAAACTCGCAAGGTGTTGGTGACGTGCGCATTATTTTTGACGAACTCGGTATTTCCAATAAAATAGAATGGTGCAAGTTGTCCACTGCTTTCAGAGTAATTTCAAAATCTAAAAACGGCGAAAAAATTGATGCAACTCTCCCCTTTGGAATTGAGAATTTTATTAAAGCTATGAAAGAATACGTGCCAGAAAGCACAGCTTCTTTAGAAAAACTTTTTGACGTAGCAGAAGTTACTGTTGACGGCGTAAATTATCTTTGTGCTACTGAAGAAAAGATTAATATGAACTTTGCTAAAAGTCTTTTAAAAGATTATGGCAATTTTGTAAGGACTGCACCTTACACAGTAAATGAAGTTTTTGACGCTTTAAAAATACCACAAAGAGCAAAAGAAATTCTTTCATCATTATGGATTTTTCACGGGGTTGACTGTGACCGGTTAAGTTTCACAGAATACGTTATTACTCTTTATAATTATATTCAATTCGGTGGCTACGTGCCAAAAAACAGAAGTAATGAAATTGCACTTACACTCGCAGGTTTCATTGAAGATAACGGCAGTCAGATTTGGTTGGGCTCGGAAGTCGCAAGAATAATTTTTGAAAACGGTGAAGCTACGGGCGTTATTTTAACTAACGGTGAAAAAATACTTTGCAAACACATTATTGCGAACTGTTCACCTACGTTTGCATATTCAAAAATGATGAAAGCAAGTGACGTGCCCGTTACTGCAATTAAAAGAAGTAATATGAGAACTTTCGGCGCAAGGGGTGCCACAATTTACGTTGGTTTAAACCGTTCAATTAATGATTTAGGTATAACCGATTGCAACACGATTATTACAGAAACTGCCGACTCTTCTGTGCAGTATGATTTAATGAGAACTTTAAGCAGTAACAATATGTGTAGGGTTTCTTGCCTTAACTGTGCAAATCCAGATGCATCACCAAAAAGCACTTCAATTCTCAACTTTACAACTCTTTTTACAGAAAACTGTTGGGCTAACGTCGCGCCCGAAGATTATTTTAATGAAAAAGATAATTTTGCAAAGCGTATTATTAAACTCTATGAAGACTCAACGGGTGTTAAAATAAGTGATAATATTGAAGAATTAGAGATTGCGACACCACTCACTTTTGCGAGATATTTAAATACACCGCAAGGCGTGGTTTATGGTTATTCTACTGACACCACTGACAATATGCTTTCTCGTTTTATGACAGAAGAAAGTGACTCTGACACCAAGGGTTTAAGGTTTTGCGGTGGTTTCGGCACACAAGGTGCCGGTGTTCATTCTGCTATTGCTTCGGGCAGAAACACTTGTTATGCTACACTTTATGACATTGAAAAAGAAGACAAGGGGGTTAAATAATGAAAGAAAAAGTCAGCATTAACTCCCCCGTTAAAGATTTCTCTGAATTCGTAAGAATTCCAGAAGCGAGAAAGAACGCTATTAACAACGCACTTAAAACTCCTGTTAAGAAGAATTTTGTGGTAAATTACACGGCGAATTTTCTTCACCCACAAGTGCAATATTTAAAAATAAGAGAAGTAATTGAACTTTCGAGAGATGAGCGTTGTTACGTGCTTTACCCTGACTCTTCTCACGGCACCGGTAAACTCGCATATTTCAGACCTGGTCAGTATTTAAGCATTACACTTAACATCGGGCAATCGGTTCTTACAAGACCTTTTACAATATGCTCTTCACCACTCGACTCAAGTAACGACGACTTTTATATGATAAAAGTTAAAAAAGTTATGCACGGGTTTGCTTCAAATTATATTTTTAACAATTGGCAAAAAGGCACCGAAGTAGTTGCTTCTCAGCCACTTGGTACTTTTTATTATCAGTCTTTAAGAGACAATCCGTTTTTAGTTGGTGCTACTGACAGTGACGGCATTCCTGCATTTTTATCTATGGCAAGGGCTATTGAAGAAAAGTCACTTAACGTAAACCTTACACTTTTTTACAGTTGCCGTAAAAGAAGTGATGCTTTATTTATGGATGAACTTATTGAAATAAGTAAAACCACAAGAAACTTTAACGTTGTATTTGTTTTCAGTGATGAAAAAGTAGAAAATTACGAGCGTGGTTTTATTACAAAGCAACTTATTGAAAAGTATGCACCACCCGAAAAATACAGCGTATTTATAAACGGTTCAGAGCAACTTTTAAATCTTCTTTCTACACAGATTGCAGAATTAGGGTTAGAGAGAAAAGATATAAGACTCAACATTGGCAGCAAAAATAAAGAAGCTAAACTGATACCTGATTTCCCGGCAGAATTTCTTGGTAAAACGTTTGAATTAAGAGTAAAAAAAGACGGAAAGGTTTTAAAAACCATTCCGTGTAGCAGTGACGAAACTATTTTAGTAGCACTCGAAAGAGCGGGAATTGAAACCCGTTCTCATTGTAGAGTCGGCTCTTGTGGTTTTTGTAAAGCAAAACTTACAAGGGGTAACGTGTTTATCCCCGAAGGAACTGATTCAAGAAGAATTTCAGACACTTCGCACGGCATTATTCACCCGTGTGTGGCGTATGCTATGAGTGACCTTACAATCCAAATCAATTGATTTGGATTGTAAGGTCACAGTTGTTAGGTGTTAGGTTTTAGTTGTTAGTAGTGTAGGGGCTTAAGCTTGGTCGCCTGCAAATCAGGTGTTGGGTTTTAGGGGTTGGGGGTTAGGTGTTGGGGGTTGGTTAGTTTAATAAAAAAATTAAA
>JAZSIE010000015.1:0-11435 GCA_045533655.1 Acutalibacteraceae bacterium | reverse complement strand
GGTTGAAGCAGCTAATACTACTTTTGTAGATAACACTGTAAAACCAGGTGTGACTTACAAATATTCAGTTAAAGCTGTTAATGGTAGTTCATTAGGTGCAAGAGCTTCTTCAGATAAGCTTTTATATCTTAATTCACCTGATACAAGTATTGTTAATGGCGAAACCGGTATGGTAGTTAATTGGTCAAAGGTTGATGGTGCTGAGAAGTATATTATTTATCGTTCAGAAGTGAAAGATGGCAAATGGACATCATGGAAAAAGGTTAAAACTGCAAAATCTACTTCAAAATCATGGACAGACAAAAAGGCTGTAAGTGGTACAAAGTACAAATATATTGTAAAAGCACAGAAAGGCGAATATAAGAGTTATTACAAAGTTTCAAATAAACTTGTTTATACAAAAGCACAATAATAAATTTACCCCAACGAATTTTTAATTCGTTGGGGTGATATTTTTGTTTATTCAGTAACTTCTTGTATTTTTCTACGCTCTGCAAGCTCTTTTTCAACTTGTTCTCTCTTTTCTGGTGAGTACCTTATAAATAAAAGTGGCACTACGTAAAGAATGCTTGCAATAACTGGTGTGAGCATTACAAGTGGCCAAATCCAGTTGTCAAATGCTTCTGTTTGTGTGCCTATAAAAGAAGTTGCAGTATCATCAATTGCTTTGTAACCTAAAAGCGATAACGAAAGTGTAGCGAGTCCACCGGTTATACCGCTTGAAACTTTTGTGAAGAAAGTCTGCATTGAGAACGTAACGCCTTCTGTTCTTTTGCCTGTTTCCCATTCCATATAGTCAACACTGTCGCAGAAAACAGAAGTCTGTGCAATACTTAACGCACCCATAGGAATTGAACCTACTGCTAAAAGTGCCATACCAATCCAGAAGTTAGCACCTTCAAAACCAATTAAGAAAGCAACAGTTCTTACAACTGCGTTTGTAATTTGTGTGAATATAAGCACGTTAACGTAGCCTTTAAAGAGTTTCTTTAATTTATCGGCAAAAATCATACCAATAAACTGTGGCACGTTTGTAATTGCAAAATAGATTGTTGTAAGTCCTAATGCACCTATAAAACCGTCAGCACCAGGGAAGTCAACCGGTAACTTATATTTAAAGAAATACGTAACAAGTTGTGTACCGAAACCTAAAGAACCAAAAAGATTAGCGAGTGTAACTAAAAGCATCATCTTGTTTTTGAAAAGAAGTGAAAAACTTTCTTTTAATGAACTTTGTTGGTTTTGTGGGTTTATTTTAATTCTTTCTTGTGCTTTGTAAGAGCGGTAACTTAACATTCCGCCCCCAAGACCGAAAATAACTGCAAATACAAGAGTAACTAAAGACATTTTATTTTGTGTTCTTAAAGCAATCATTTCAATAAACATTGGAATAAGCATATTAAAGATGCCATAACATAATGAGCCGACTGTTCTTGCCCATTTTATAAAATTATCTCTTTCGTCACTTATTGGTGAAACAGATGCGGTGATTCCCCAGATTGCAACATCCTGTAAAGTGTAGGCAATATCCCACGCGATATACATAATTATAAAGTATGAAACTCGAAGCCACAAAAGACTTTCTTCGGTTGAAAATACAAGGAATATTAAAACTGTAAATATACCAACGGGGAGTGGAGTGTAGCGTAAAAACGGTCTTAACTTTTCACCATTTTTAAAACTATGTCTGTCAACAAAAGAACCGACAATCGGGTCATTTATGCCGTCCCAGACTTTCATTAAAATGAGAATAACAGAAACTATTGCCGCAGGGAACATTGCAATATCTGTCATAAAGTATGTAAAGAACGAGCCACCTATAAGAGAGTAAACTAAATTCTGCCCCGAAAGACCTGCTAAATAGTTCACTTGTTCTTTTCTTGAAACGTATTTCATATTTACACCGCCTTTTGAATTTATAATTTTATTATACAGTATTTATTGATGTAAAATCAACTGCAAAATATTTTAAAATTCCCCTAAATACTTATTGAAAATAATTACCAATAATGCTATACTTAAATATGTACGAAATAAAATCGTTTTGCGGTTTAAGGAAGGAAGATTTTTTTGGCAGAAATCAAAAATATGGATGCTGTTGCAGCACTCGATGCTATGGATGCCCACGTTGATGACTGGCGTGATGCGGTTAAGGGTAAGCAAAGAGGTATTTTCTCATTTGATGACGTTGCAGCACTCAAAATTAAAAATCTTAAAAAGAGAATTTATACTGATATCGAGTCAATCCCTGCTTGGAAGATGAAAGAATGCATCTACAAAGGCGTTGGCGATTACGAATATCTTTACGATGAATGGAAAGAAATCGACGTTGGCGACCGTTGGGGTAATAACGGTTGGAGCGCATTTTTCAAAAATTCATTCACAATGCCAGCACGTTTTAAGGGTAAAAAAGTTACTCTTAACGTTTACTTCGGCGGTGACTCACTTTTAACTCTCAATGGCGAACCATACCAGGGTCTTGACCCATTCAGAAACTCTGTTTTATTAACAGATTGTGCAAAAGGTGACGAGCACTACGACGTTGATATTGAGTCTTATTATGTATGGCACTCAAACGAATCAACAGTTAAAACACTTTCTTGTTCATTTATTGGTGTTGTTGACCCTGTTATTGAAGAAGTTTACTGGGATTTTAAAGCGGTGTTTAATGCACTCTTTATGCCTGTTCACGACACAGGTTTACAAGAAACTATAAGAGCGGCTTTAAAAGAAGCATTTACTTTTGTTAACTTTGACCTTCAGGGTGAAGAATTTAAAGCAGGTCTTTTAGAAGCACAAAAAGTTCTTAAAGAAAAAATTTATAATAATCCTAACTATAAATCAGAGGGTAATATTGCTCTCGTTGGTAACTCTCACCTTGATATTGTATTTATGTGGGCTTATAAAGAATACGTAAGAAAGTTAGGCAGAACTCACGCTACAATGCTTCGTCTTATGGAGCAATATCCTGACTTCATTTTCTCACAGAGTACAGCACCTACATATATTGAAATGGCAAAAATGTACCCATCTCTTTACAAACAAGTTCAGGCTCGTATTAAAGAGGGCAGATGGGAATACATCGGCGCTATGTGGGTTGAACCGGACTGTAACTTGGTTTCTGGTGAATCCTTCGTTCGTCAGCTTCTTCACGGCGTTCGCTTTGCTGAAAAAGAATTTGGCATCACACCAAAAACTTGCTGGGTACCAGACGTATTCGGTAATGGTTACGCTATGCCACAGATTCTCAAAAAAGCAGGTATCGAATATTTCGTTACTCATAAAATGGGTATCTGGAACGATACAAACCCTTGGCAGTACAACACATTCTGGTGGGAAGGTCCTGACGGTTCAAAAGTATTCTCAATTGTTCCACCAACACACTTTATTGGTACTGTTGAAGCAGACTCACTTAAAGTTAACTGGAAAAAATATACAGATAAAGAAACAATCGGCGAATCAATGTATTGCTACGGCTGGGGTGACGGCGGTGGCGGTGTTGATACCGAAATGCTTGAATACGTAAAACGTTACAAAAACTTCCCGGGTCTTCCAAAGACACAAGTAAGTAAAATTGAAGATTCTTTAGCACGTATGAAAGCGAATGCTACTGAAACTAATATTCCTACATGGAAAGATGAACTTTACTTAGAAGAGCACCGTGGTGTTCACACAACTAAAGCACTTCTTAAGAAGTATAACAGATACTGCGAAAACCTTTACAGACAAGCAGAAATGTTCGCAAGTATCGCTATGAAATACGGCTACAAATATCCACTCGAAAAGCTCAACGAAGGTTGGCAGATGATTTTAACAAATCAGTTCCACGACTCACTTCCAGGTTCACATATTACAGAAGTATTCGGTGACCTTTGTGCCATTTATGAAGATATTATTAAAATCGGTGAAAGCGTTAGAAGTGAAGCTCTTGACGTTCTCGCTGGTAACGTTGACGGTAGCGAAAAATATGGTAAACCATTTGCACTTTTCAATTCGCTCGGCACAGTTGCTACAAGCAAAATTGAACTTCCATATAAGGATGTTGAGATTTATGATGCTGACGGCAACAAAGTTCCAACTCAGAGCTACACAAAGCTTGATGGTACAAAGGTGCTTGTATTTATTGCAAAGGATATTCCAGCAGTAGGCTACAAAGTATTCTATACAAAAGACGCAAAGATTGAAGAAGCAAAATCAGTTGCATTTTCTGGTGCAGTTGAAAATGATAACTTCAAGGTAGTTCTTGACGCTTCAGCAGAAATCACATCAATTCTCGATAAGAAAAATAATCGTGAAGTTCTTTCAGGTAAAGGTAACGTATTCCGCCTTTATGAAGACCTTCCAGGTAAGTATGACGCTTGGGATATCGTTGCTTCTTACGTTGACAGAGAATTTGATACTGAAGCTGGTAAAGTTGTTGCAGTTTCAGAAGGTGACGTGTTCACAGTAGTTTCTATCGAAAAGAATATCAATAAGTCAGTTGTTAAACAAAATATCATTCTTTACAAAGAACTCGATAAAATTGACTTTGATACGTTCATCAGCTGGCACGAGCAAGAAAAACTTCTTAAAGTTGGTTTCGACGTTGACGTTAAAGCACAAAAATATACAAGAGATATTGCTTATGCAACAATCGAAAGCTCTAACTATCGTCATAATCCTTATGATAAGGCTAAGTTTGAGGTTTCTGCTCATAACTTCATTGATATGTCAGAAGACAACTATGGTGTAACAATTCTTAACGATTGTAAATATGGTTATGAAGTAGATAAACAGAGAATGATTATCACACTTCTTAAAGCACCAATGAATCCAGACCCAATGTCTGACCGTGGTGACCACTACTTCACATATTCAATTTATCCACATAAAGGTAACTGGAAAGAAGCAGAGACGTTAGTTCGCGGTCTTGAAATGAATAACCCAGCAGTTGCAGTTGACGTTAAAGCAGATGCTAAAGGTGACAAAGCTGGTTCATTCATTAAGGTTGACGGCAAAAACGTTACTCTTGAAGCAGTTAAAAAATGTGAAGATGAAGATGCTTACATCATTCGTTTTGTTGAAAAATCAGGTGCAAGAACAGACGTAACAGCAGAGCTCTTTGCTGACATTAAATCTGTTGCAGAATGTGATTTACTTGAAAGAAATGACGTAGCAGTTTCAATTGCAAACGGCAACAAACTTTCATTTACAATTAATCCATTTGAGATTAAGTGTTATAAAATCAGATTTTAGGTTTTAGTCGTTAGATATTAGAAAAGTTCTATCATTTTGATAAACTCAAAATGATAGAACTTTTTATCTTATACCTAACACCTAACACCTAACAGCTAATACCTAAAAATTAAACTTCTTCCTTACCCACATTTTAAATTTCTTATTTTTACTCGCCACTACTGACATTGTGAATAAAATAAAAGCAACAACGCCAACAGTTATATTAAGGTAATCGAAAATTCTGCTATGTGGAATAAATGACATTATAGTTTCAGAAATAATTGTAAATACAGTCACACTACCAAGCGTGACTAAAACACTGTGGAATTTTGTAAGAATCTGCCTTAAAACAAATGGTAATACCGAAATTAGCCACGTAATACCACAGAAAGAAGTAACGTAGGCTGACCATGGTGTTTCAGGCGTGAATAAAATATTGAGAATAACTGAAACAACACTTATAAATGCAAGTATTGAAGAAGATATTGTTTTTATATGCTTCTTCTTTTGGTAAGCAATAATTTCTTCTTTTGGTAATGGCTCAAGTAAAGTTTCGCCATTTTTTGTTGCGTAGTTAGTTTCAAGTGTAACGGGAATTCCCATATCCTGTAACTTTGTAAAGAATACTCTTTCAAAATCTGTGTCATCATAACAGTTAGCAACACCAACAGTTAAAACGTTTTTAACTGAAACAGCACCGAGTCTGCCACCATTAAGAAGACCAGCCGCTGGCATAAGAATACAGTTTTCTACAAAAGGGAGCATATCTTCTGGCAAATCTACCTTGCCAACGTTTGAAAAAAGTGCTGTTGTAGTTGTTTCTGCTGTGAGAGCGTAAGAAACGCCAATTGCTAAATCCTTAATAACAAGAGGAATAATTCTCATTATAGGTAAAGCCTCAAGCTTAATGTTTGAAGCAAACATAGCCCCAAGAGTCTTTTTGTTATTTATATATCTTAAATAAAGTGCAACTTGTTTTAAAATTTCTTCAAACGTGTAGTCACCTAAAGTAGGGTTGGTTCTTACACTGTAGCAAAGCGAAAAGTTTCTTAAAGTGTGTGAATCAAATTGATTTCTCGCATTAACAGGCACCTGAATGCTTATTTCTTTTTGCGTCTTTTCTTCTCTTTTTTGGAAATCAATATAAATTTCTGTAAGAACTGCTGTGAAAAATTCCGTGATAGTTACGCCGTGTTTTTTACAGAGTTCTTTAATTTTATCTAACGGCATATATCCGTAAGTTACGTGAGAGCATAAAGCGGGGAGCTTTTCGCCTTTTCTGTGATAAATATTAGGCTTGCTTCTTGAAGCTTTTGCACCTTTTGTTGCATTTTTTAAAAATGAATCCTCTAATTCACTATCCTTAGGCTTTTCTGTAATATCAAAAACAGAACCGCCAGAAGAAATTTTGTGCCCCAAAAGTCTTAAATATTGTGCAGCAAGAGTATTAATAAAAACCTCACAACCAAAACCATCTGTAAGAGCATGAAAGGCTTCGATAGTAAGACGATTTTTAAAATAGAAAATTTTAAATAAAAAGTCGTTGCTTTCAGAATATTTTATTGGTAAACAGTGATTTTTAAAATCATCTTCCTGAATAACAGGCAATTTGTCATTGTGCTCAAAGTAATACCAGAAAACGCCACGACGTATTTTTACACACATAGAAGGGAAGCGTGGCAAAATATCCTTTAACGCCTTTTCTAAAATCTGGGGGTCGATTTCTACTGTGAGATTTATGGAATAACGAATAACGTTCGACCATTGTTTTGTGTTTTGCGCAGGGAATACCTTTGCGGCATTGTCAAGCTCTAAAAAATCCTTGCCGAAAAACAAATTTTTCTTTTCCAAAATCTCACCGTCCTTATGAGAAATGTGTTTTAATTACTTCTTCTCGCTCTTCTTTTCATATCCAAATGTTGAAGCGAAAAGGTCAATTTTAAACATTTTAATAACAGAACTGAAAAGTCTTGAGCCTTGAACTGGCATAAGTCTGTTAAATCTGCCCATAGCGTTACCGTCAAAGCCTACAACTATGTAAGATTTCTTTTTAAGAATACCTTTAAGAATTCTGTTAACTGCTTTGTCGCAAGGTGTTGAAACCATATTAATAAGGTCCATACCATTAGTTTCGCCCTGATTTCTAAAAATATCTGTTTTTGTAAAGCCCGGGCAAACAAGACCAATATATGCTTCGCCACGGAGCTCTTCTCTCATAGCTTCAGTAAGACCTTTAACAGCCGCTTTACTTGCAGAGTACATAGATGTACCACCAAGAGCCATAAGAGCCGCAGAAGATGCAACGTTTATAATTGCAGGAGTTTCACTTTCCATAAGAAGTGGAAGCATAATTTTTGAAGAATAAGCCGCAGAATAAAAGTCAATGTTAATTGACTCATCAATTTCTTCTTTTGTGTAGTTCATAAGTCTGTCAAAACGAGGGAGAACACCTGCGTTATTTATAAGAACGTCTGGCTTTACGTTGTTTTCAATAAGCCAAGAGTGGAATTCTTGCCAGTTGTCATAACTTGAAACGTCAAAAAGCTTATAAGAAAATAATTTAGCGTAGTCGCCGAGTTCTTCAACGAAAGTAAGCATTTTTTTCTCGCTTCTTGCAACACCTATAACCTTACAGTTGTGCTCTTTCATAAGGCGTTCAGCAAGCATTTTGCCAATACCGCTTGAAGCACCTGTAAGAATTACGGTTTTATTATCAATCCATTTAGCCATAGTAGCCACCCCTTAAAAAGTATTGTTAAAATTATATCATAGTTGTTGATTGTTTTCAAGGTTTAATTAGGTTTTGGACTGTAGGGGATGAACTTTGCACTCCTGACGTTACTCTGTGTGGGCAAAATTGTGGTTAGAAACTTAAATGATTTTTCTAAGTTTGGCTAATTGAAGTTTTAACTATAGCATAAATCCAAAGTTACTAAAAAAGTAGTAGCTATAGGTGAAAAAATTTTTAACGCATAAAACAAAGAAAAGGAGCAGGAAATCTGCTCCTAAAATTTTGTAATGTTGTTTCATAAAATCCAAAATTCATCTGTTCGACAAATTGGAATTTGTTTCTTAAAAATTGAACCAAGGAATATCCTTGTATTCCTCGGGAATTTCATAATCATAAAAATCCATTTCATCAACCAATGTAGATTTTTGGTTTGGAAATACAAAGTCATTCAAATAGTCTATAAAATCCTGTGCCCCAAACATATAACCAATCTCTCCACTTGGTGTGGTAACACGAAGTTTTTGAGCATTGGGGTCATTCATTATCCAATCGAAGCCAAAATCCATACAATATTTTTTTAAGTTATCTGCAACATCATCGGGGACAAGATACATCTTCATTTTACCATCGTGGCTTAGTAAAACTTTTTTCATACAATCACACTCCATTGTCAAATTGGAATTTGTTTATCTTTTTAATGTTCGTTATTCTTTTCTTTCTTTTTTGTTTCTTCTTGATGTAAAAGAAGCAAAGCACGAAATAGATTTCCAAGCAGTCCTATTGCCGCTACCACTACTGAAATTTTGGAAACAATAGACAAAGTTTGATATAAAGTGTCATTGTCTATGTTTTCAATCATAATAGGATACACAATCAGTATCCCAAGTCCTCCGATTATTAAGAGGGTTCGAACAATAATCGTAAATGCTTTCATTTGCTTCTCATTCATACAATCACACTCCTTTGTCAAATTCAAATTTATCTAACTCTACAAATTGGAATTTATAAGTCTGCAATTATCTCTCGAAATTTATTTGCATAGTCTTTGCCTTGGTTTATGGAAAACTCGCCGTGAGACAACCCAGGAAGGACTTGCAATATGCTCTCCTGTAAAGTTTGGTGAATTATTTGGGCGGATTTTTGCATTGTGTTATTTTCTTTTTCACCAACAAATACATAAACCTTAGCGGTACAGTTCTTTATAGATTCCTTTAAAGAATATAGAGAATTTGCCTGCAAAAAAGCAATCATATCTTTCCTGGATATGGCACAAGTATCTCTAAAATAGTAATCAAATAAATCAGATTTTATTTTAAGCGACTTGAATTGCAATCTGGAAAACCATTTGCATCGTATTAACCCATAACAACTTCCAAAGGTGGGCTTAATCATAGAATGCATTAGTTTTGAGGGGATAACCAGCGCACTTTCAATAAAGGCGTATTTACAAATATCGTTGCGTTGAGATAAAATCTCCAGTAAAATCTGCCCGCCTAAAGATAAACCGCCAATTAGAAAAACACGGCCTCCAAAATGTGTATCAACAAAGGCGATGATTTCAGCAGCGTTATCTTCTATGGTTGTAAACGGTTTATCACTTTCGGCGTGCCCATCCAGTATTGGCAGGATTATATGATAATCTTTTTGAAGAGATTTTGCTACTTCTTCATAATTCCACCACGACAATCCGCCTCCGTGCAAGAGAAAAATGATGTTGTTGTTTTCTTTCCCGTATTCAACATAGCGCAAATCATGTTCACCTCTCTTACAAATTCAAGTTTGTCGAATTTATTGTATCACAAAAGAATACTTATAACAACCAGAAAAATTGAAGTGTCGAAAACGCTATTGTATTAAAAATAGGTTTAGGATATAATAAAAACAGTCGAAAATGCGTGATTTTCAACTGCTTTTTGGTGCGGGTGTTCATAAGGGATTTACTCAAAATACAAGTAAAACCGGCTTCAAACATAGTATTCTACACTTCCTACCTTGCTTAAACCGAGTGAAAAGAAAGGACAAGTACTATGAAAACTAATAATATTACTTACAGACGAGTTGGCGATTACAATATTCCTAACCTTACATTATCGCCCGAAGAAACAAAGAATACTCTCGGTAAATGGGGTATGTTACATAAAGATTATCTTCTCAAACACAAGAAAGTGGTATTCACAACTTTACTCGCTGAAGGAAAACTATGGCAGTATCTTGCAGATATTGATACTAAGGCACATCAAATGTTTGATACACTTGTTGAGCAGATGAAAGAGGCAGAGGGTGTTACCGAAAAACTCAAAGAAAAAAATCAGATGGAGTGGGTGCAGAGAATGGGTAATATTCAAGCACGAGCAAGAGAGATTGTGTGTGAAGAATTAATTTTTAACTGAAAATGACAAACAGGTGGTTCAAAAGACCACCTGTTTTCTTGTATATAAATCATCTTGTATAAAAAACTTAATCTATCAAGATGTTGTCCTTTCGCTTATACAGTATGACTAAACTTGGAATAAACGAAACAACCATAAGCACAAACACACTTAGGACAACGAACAGATAATCACTTTGCGTAAAGTAATGCGTTATTGCGCCTAAAATATTGAAACTATTTTTAATTATCAACCATGTCATTGGCACGGATAATATAGCTCCGATGGAGAAAGCCGCTACTAACTGAAGGAGCAAGGATACTATCAGTTTTCGGAAACTCAAGCCGTTGATTCGATAAAGCGTATATGTCGAAAGGCTTAATCTTGTCTTAATGACAAGCTGAATCAGAAGCATCGTAAAGGTTACTACTGTTAGTATGACCATAAATGTTACAGCGAAAATAGCCACAAGCAGATTGTATATCTTATACGTCCTAACATCACTTGACCAATTTTCAAAGGTCATATTGGGGTAATCAAGACCCAATACTTGCAGTTCTTTCGCAATTAGTGTGTTGTTTGCATCAACATCGGTATAAATGCTAACCACGCTGTAAGCGGCAGGGATTCCCAACTCGTCCAATGCTTCATTTACAGTCAAAACCGAACAAGCTGCTCCGGCTTTGCTTGAAATGAGTTTACCACCGGTACTGCGGATAATAGCTCCGATTTTTACCGTTACATCCTTTCGGTAAAACAAAGATATATCCGATTCTGCAACGCCGCCGTTTAACGGCTCGTCCGTAAGCAATCCCGAAAGTGTGATTTCATCACCGACCTTAAACTGTGTCATATTTATTGCGTCCGGGTCGTCATACTCTGCAGGGATAATTCCTCTTAGTATCGTTCCACCGAAATCTTGCTCCGTTATTTTGTATGCGGGAACACGGAGAATGACTTCTTCTCCCGACATTAGCTTGTCTATGTTGATTTCGCCCTCAATAACAGATGCCTTTAACTCTTCCAAACTTTGCTGGCTGTATCCGACGATCTCGCTACATATCAACACATCGTCATCTGCATATTGGAATGTATCCCAAATGAGATTATAATTGTTG
>JAZSIE010000008.1:0-271635 GCA_045533655.1 Acutalibacteraceae bacterium | reverse complement strand
AGAAAACAATTCGGTGAATTGTTTTTAGCAAAAAGCGGTTGGCGGGTACCGAATTTCGCAGAAATTGGGTACCCGCCAAGCAAATAGTATGCGAAGCATACGGTCAAGTCCCACCTCCGCAACCAAAGAAAGCAATCGTAAGACTGCTTTTTTCTTTTGTTACATTGAAGCGCGCCTTGTCTTTTTTTATTTTTTGCGTTATACTTATTTCAATTACAGTACCAACACTTTTATGAATAAAACACAAGGAGAACACAATTATGCTCAGAAAAAGACAGGTACACCTTGATTTTCACACAAGCGAATTTATGACAGTTGGCGATAAGTTCAACAAAGAACAGTTTCAGAGTGCTTTAAAGGCAGGGCACGTTGATTCTATTACGGTCTTTTCAAAATGCCATCACGGCTGGTCTTACCACCCGACTGAAGCTAATGAAATGCACCCTACGTTAAAGTTCGATTTATTGGGCGCACAACTTGAAGCGTGTAAAGAAATTGGTGTTAATGCACCGGTTTATATTTCTGCGGGTTATGACGAAAAAGATTTTGTAAGACACCCCGAGTGGCGCACAGTTGTGTCACCAATTAAGGAAGAACAAAAAGAATTTGAAAACGAAGTTCATTTTCACAATTTGTGTTTTAATACTGGCTACCTTGATGCTTTGTGCAGTCAGATTGAAGAAGTAATGGTTAAATATAACCCTTGTGGTATTTTTCTTGATATTATTTCTCCAAGAATTTGTTATTGCGAATGTTGTCAAAGAGATATAAAGGCACTTGGTCTCAATATCGAAAATGAAGAAGATATGGAGTACTTCAGAAAAATAGTGCGCAATAAATATCTTGATGCAACTGAAAAAGCGGTAAGAAAATATAGTGACACAACAACAATTTTCCAAAATCAGGGTCACATTCCAAAAGGTGATTATCGCTTTATTAATAAAAACACGCATCTTGAATTAGAGAGTCTCCCAACGGGTGGTTGGGGTTACGACCATTTTCCACTTTCTGCGGCATATACGCGTACTATTAAAGATAAAGAATTTTTAGGAATGACAGGTAAATTCCATCATTCGTGGGGCGAGTTCGGTGGTTTCAAACACCCTAATGCACTTATTTACGAAGCGGCTTTAAGCGTAATGAATGGTGCGGGTTGCTCTGTTGGTGACCAACTTCACCCATCAGGCGAAATGAATATGGCTACATATAATTTAATAGGTAAGGCATATTCACTTGTAGAAGAAAAAGAACCTTGGTTAATTGATGCTAAAAATACGGCAGATATAGCAGTTTTAAGTGCAGAAGCAATTACTGGTGACAGAGACGTGAGAGCAGACACTGGTGCTAACAGAATGTTACTTGAAGGCAATTATCTTTACAATTTTATTGATGAAACAAGTAGCATTGAAAATTATAAATTGCTCATTTTACCAGACGTAGAGGGTATGTCAAATGAATTTACAGAAAAAGTAAAAGCATTTTTAAATAACGGCGGTAAAGTAATTGCAACTGCAAAATCAATTGTGAAAGATAATAAATTCGTACTCGATTTTGGTGCAGAATACTTGGGCGAAAATGAATTTTACCCAACGTATCTCGTTCCGCATTACGAAACAGTTAACGGTGTTACAGAGTACGTAATGAGAACGTCGTTTAATAAATTCAAAGTGAACAGTGGCGAAGTTGTTGCAAGTGTCCAAAATCCATATTTCAACAGAACACTTGAGCATTTCTGTTCACATATGCACACACCAAATAACCCACAAGAAGAATTTATAGGTGCAGTTATAAATGGTAACGTGGCATATATCGGTTGGGATATTTTCTCTGCCTATGCTCTTCACGGTCACCTTTGTTTTAAAGAACTTTTTAAAGCGGTTATGGAAAAAATGCTTGGTAGTGAAAAGGCAGTTTCTGTAAATATCCCAGATAAAGCAGTTGTTACGTTAACAAGACAAGAAAAAGAGCAGAGAAGTATGCTTCACCTTTTATATGCTCACACAACAGTACGTGGTAAAGGTACAGAAGTTATAGAAGATACAGTACCATTATATAACGTAAAATGTTCCGTGAAATATAATAAAAAACCGAGCAAAGTGATGCTTCAACCACAAAATAAAGAAATAGCATTTGAATATGTGAATGGAGAAGTAACATTCACAGTTCCAGAAGTAGATATTCACGCAATGGTGGTTATAGAATGAAGCTTTTATCAATAGGCAACAGTTTTTCAACTGACTCTCACAGATTTTTACATAGTATAGCGGAGCAGAATGGTGTGAGCTTAGAGTGCTACAATCTTTTTATTGGTGGTTGTTCTTTAGAAACACATTGGCAGAATTTGGTTGAAAATAATGAGCTTTACGATTTAGAAATAAACGGAAATGAAGCAACACGAAAAATCAGTATAAATGAAGCTCTTTTAATGAAAAAATGGGATGTTATAACAGTTCAGCAGGCAAGTGCTTTTAGCGGTATGTTTGAAACCTACGAGCCATATTTAACTGATTTAGTTGCGGTTGTAAGAGAAAAAGTACCAAAAGCAAAAATTTATTTTCACGAAACCTGGAGTTATGAAATAGGCTCACTTCACGAGGGCTTTTTAAATTACAACAGTAATCAGAAAGAGATGTATTTACGAATTAAAGAAGCCAGCAAAAAAGCGAGTGACTTAATAAATGCAGAAATTATCCCGACTGGCGACGTTGTGCAGTTCGTGAGAGAAAATATTCCTGAATTCGATTTTAAAAATGGCGGTATTTCACTCTGCCGAGACAGTTTCCATCTCTCTGAAGGTTACGGCAGATTTTTAGCAGGGGCAGTCTGGTTTAAAAAATTGACGGGCAAAGCTCTGATAGAAGAAACATTTTCAGATTTTGACTCTGAGATAGTTAAAAAGTTAATTACAATAGTAAATGAAAATATTTGAAACAAAGCACTCATTGAAAAATGGGTGCTTTAAATTTTTGGGGGAATTTTACAAGAAAATGTTTCTTGAACAAAGGCTCTACACACTTCCAAATGGTTGTTTTATAATTTAAAAAAAGAAAATTGTGGGGGAGTGGTTGCATTAGATAACAAGAAAATAAAGGGGGAAAATCTGAATGGCTCATACAGTGAACTGGCATCTTTTTTAGGAGTTGAAACAGTTATAAAAATACATTCTAAATACAGGGGAACACAGATGTTTTTTCCGGTTGAACTTTTCAGCAGAGAATTTATAAGAGAGCAGATAGTCAATGAATACAACGGGAGTAATATAAGGGAGTTAGCCATAAAATATGGTTACACTGAAAAATGGATAAGAAAAATTGTAAAAGAAAACAAAATAAAGGGTGGATGATATGGAAAACAAAAATAATCAGCAAGACAAGAAAAAACAGCTGGTAGTTGTAGTTCTGATTATTGCTGTAATTGCAGTAATCGGTTTTGTAACTTCAGGGAATGACAAAAAGAGAGAGGAACAACCGGTAAGCACAACAGGAATTTCAGAAACAAATTATGAAAGTGAAGTAATGCAAACGGTAGTTACAACTGAAACTGCAACAACTGAACCAACAACTCAAAAGCCAACGACTACAAAAGAACCTGAAACAGAAGCACCTTTTTCAGAACCATGGCGACAAGCGTACGCAGATTATGTAAAAAAAGCGGCTAAAGAAGGGTACAACTCATTTAACCTTATTTATGTTGATAATGATGATGTTCCTGAACTCTTTTTAGGTAGTGGAATTGAAGCAACAGGTGAAAGGCTTTGTACTTACCATAACGGGAAAATTGTTGAACAGACCTTGTATAGAACATATAGTACATCTTACATAGAAAATAGTGGTCTTATTCAGAATTATTATGGCAGTCAAGGGTGTTACGGAATTGAAATTTATAAACTCCAGAATGGTAAATTTGAAATGCTTCACACAGCTTATATTGAAGAAGGTTACTCAGAAGATTATGGTGAATTTTATTCGGGTTGTTATTTAGATAAAAAAGAAATTTTAAGAGAAGATTTAGACAAAAAAATAGCGGAATATTTTGATGCCAACAAAGCAAAATTCACTTATGAAAATGCTACAGATGACAGTGAAAGCTTTACTTATGAAATAATGGGATATAGTTTCTGAATATAAAACAAAAGGAGTTAATAAAAATGAAAGAAAAAATTATTAAAAATATAAATGCAATTCTTTGTGCTATTTGTGTTATTGCGTTAGCGTTACCATTTTCATCAGTAGATGTTTCTACTTCTGCGTTTGGTGTTTCCGCGGATTCATCAAGCAGTGTAACTGGCTTTACTATGATAACAGATGCAGGCATGTGGGGATTTTTATTCTTAATAGCAATTGTAGTAATTTTGGCAACAACATATATAGGTAAATTTGCAGGTTATAAAAAAATTGCCTGTCTTGCTTCACCCGCGGTTATGCTTATAAGTATTTTTATAGCACCAGGTCAGCTTAGTGCAGATGGTGGTGGCGGAGAATATTCTGTTGATATTGATATTTCTTACGGACCTGGATTTTTTATAATTCTTGTAGCGACTGTTTTACTTCTTGGTATAGGTTTAATAAGATTTTTAGACTTAAAGGGAAACGCAATTTTTGATTTGATTAACTGTGAAGCAGAGAGTGAAGCAAATGAAACTGCACAAATCACACCAAATATAGATTTAAGTGCTACTGCTGAAAAATTAGGCAATGTTACAAAAAATATTACCGAATCTGTTACTCAACAGGCAGGTAGCATAGTAGAAAAAGCAAAAGAAGCAGCACAGGCAAAGCCTGCTTCACAACCAAAGTACAACAGCGACCATGTTATGGAGCAAATAAACAAATTGTTCGAGATGAAAGAAAAAGGCGTTCTCACAGAAGAAGAGTTTGCACAGAAAAAAGCAGAATTTTTAAATAAATTGCAATAATATTAAAAGAAGGTCAAATTCTGTCCATCCAAAGCTGTATTATAAAGGTGTAAACAAAAGAATTTTGGACTTACAATTACAAAGGTGGTAGAAAAAATGGGACAGGGCATTAAATTTTTTTTAGGTATTGCAGATTTTATACTAATCAAATTTTTTGATGTAGAACCAATATTTTCGTGGGTTTATCAGGATATGTTTGACGGAGAAGCAGAAGACGACATTGAATAATAAAAGGTGGTGAAAAGTATGTTTAATTTTCAAAGCAATAAATTCGGTCAGGATTCAGCAGGCACACCCAAAAGCAATAGTCCGAAGGATACACATGGTCCTATAGTACAAACAGGACCTACCGCAGGACAAAACAGAAGCAGAAATTCTGACGGCAGATGGCGAAAAAAACGCTCTGATGCCGGAACCACAAGAGAATAAAATTGAATTTATAAAATAAAGGAGACAATGCTATGTTTTTTAAAAATAACAATATGATTAAAGATGCAGTGCGAGAAGGCGAAAAGCCACAAGGTCGTAAAATAGACTGGGAACAGGGTAAAGAATATTCACAAAACAAAAACAATTCAAAGTCACAAAGCAAAGATATTTTAGATTTATTCAAAAACAGATAATAATTTTAACGTCATAATTTTACACGTCCTTTCTTTTAAAGACATAATCTGTCCAACCTGATGGTTATTATATAAACGTAATAACTCAAAAGGGGGCAGATTATGTCTTTTATTAAAGATAAAAATACAAATAAATTCTCCGTGCTTTACAAGGAAATTGCAGAGCTTATTGGCGAAGAAAATACGGTGATTTTATATAACCATTTTAAAGGTCAGCAGGTTTCGTTTCCGCTTCACCTATATTCAGGTGAGTACATAAAGGAATGTATTCTGGCTGAATATAATGGCTTAAACACAAAAGAATTAGCGCTGAAATATGGCTTTACTGAACGCTGGGTAAGAAAGATAATATCGGGTAAAAACAGTTGATAAAATCCGCGATGTATGGTAAAGTAAAGGTGGTGGACGAAAAGTGCCCATCACATTTTACAAGAGTGAGTGATGATATGAGCTTTGCATACGAAAAAGCCGACAAAAGCACAAGACTTTTAGAAATTTATAAACGGCTTAATAAGGGCGGATATGTGAGTAAAAAAGACTTGGCTTCTGAATTCGGAGTTTCGTTAAAATCAATTCAGCGCGACATAGATGCTTTAAGAGATTTTATCCAGCAGAACGAGACTCCCGGAAGCGATGAAATTATTAAGTATGACAAAGTGAAAAATGCTTATTATTTGGTAGAGCTCCAGCGCGAATGGCTCACTAATGAAGAAGCACTTGCTATGTGTAAAATTTTATTGGAAAGCAGGGCATTCAACAAAAAAGAAATTTCTTCACTTATAGAAAAACTTATAGCACAGATTTCTCCGGGTGACAGAGAGGTTGCGAAAAATATAATAAATAATGAGTACAGAAATTATGTACCATTAAAACACGAAAAAGAATTATTTTCTGCTATATGGACTCTTTCAGAGTGCATAACAAATCAGAATAAAATTACATTCACATACACAAGGCAAGATAAAAAGAAAAAAGAAAAAACCGTAAAACCCGTTGCAATAATGTTCTCGGAATTTTACTTTTATTTAATCGCGTTTTCAGTAGACCCTGAAACCAATGTACCTGTCGTTTTCAGAATAGACAGAATAGAAAATCTTAAAGTGAGCAAAGAAAAATTCACTGTGCCATATAAAGATAAATTCAAAGACGGTGAATTCAGAAAAAGAATTCAGTTTATGTATATGGGCGAATTAAAGAGAGTTATATTTGAATATTCAGGTGTACTCGAAGCTATTCAGGATAAACTGCCGACATTAAAGATTTTAGAAGATTATAAAAACGGAACCTATTTAATGAGTGCCGAATGCTACGGTGACGGAATAAATATGTGGCTTGGCGCACAAGGTGATAAGGTTAAGATTATAGAAGAGGTAAAATTATAAAAAAACACCCCCGACTACCAAAATTGGTAGTTGGGGGTTGTGTTTAAAATCAGACTTTATATTTCAACTGGAATGGGAAACACTGATCGTTAAATTTAGCACGGCAAGAGGCAGTTACATACTTTTCAGGCTTTTGGTGGAGTTCTGTAGTATCAATCACATAATCTAATCCATCATCTATAAATTTGTTTTTAAAGTCTGATGCTATATCAATAGGAATATTAATTTCGCTTACGCAGTCTCCACAAGAAATTAAAAACTTTTCACTATCTGCATCGTATGTACCAAGTTTTACCTTTCCGCCTACGATTGATTTAACATAAAGTTGTGAAAGCTCAATTTTAAAATTTTTACTTTGTGCTTCTGTATAAGCAGTTTGCTTATTTATTTGAACTGTGTTTACTTTTTCGTTAAAATCAGCAACATATTTTTCGTAGCATTTTTGCTTGTGAGAATTTATATTGGCATCAAATTTTTGTTCTGCTTCTTCATAAATTTTTTCTTCGCGCTCTTTATATTGAGCTGTTTTTTCGAACTCACCTTTTGGCGCGAGATTTTTATGAATATAGGAATTAATATAACTAATTCTTTTGTTCCTGAGTAAACGAACAAATTCAGGCTCATTTTCACATTCAGATAATTCCAATGGTTTTGGAATTTCTGGTAGCACATCTTCTTCATCTGCCAATGGTGTTATTTCCTGATTACTGAAAGTATCTATGAGCTTTAAAAATGAGTCGTGTGATTTATTGTAGAGTTCTTCAAAATTCTTATGAAAACTTTCTTCTTCTTCATGAATTCTTTTATTGATTTCTCTTATTTCATCTTCTGATTTCTTTATATTCATTTTTGCCTTATTTACATCAAAATCAGGGTAGTAACCACTATTAGCCTTGCGGATGTTATAATTAGACGTAGATATATTAGCTTCGTTAGCTTTTCTTTCCATCTTACACCATTTCATATTACTTTCAAATGAATCTTCCATACTTATGAAAGTTTCATTATGTTTTCTCCATATATCAAGAAGCATTTCATCTTCAATGTCATATTTGAATGCGGCAATATCACTTATTGTATGTCCTAAAATATTTGTTTGAATAGCTTCGTCAGAAGAAACTTCTTGTATTGCATTGTATACACTGATTTTATTAAAAAGGATGGCATACATTGATGCATTCATACCATATTTATCAGTTGCATTTGCAAATTTTGGATTATTTATGAAAAAGTTTTTATCGTTATTAAGGACTTTTTCCAATATTTTGTCGCCAAGATTCTTCATAAAGTTTTTGTATTTTTCTTCAAGTTCAGAAATTCTGGCACTTTCTTTTGCCAAAACGCTATGTTTTAATTCTGCTCCGTTGCCATTTAATTCTTTTAAAGAAACAAGGGAATCGTGATTATATTGATTATCTTCGTCAGCAGATACATAAATGCTTTCAAATGCCAATTCAAACGCATCTGCTGTAGGATACTTTTCAGCTGATTCTAATGCTATACTTAAAGACTTCGAATAATTTTTGTTTTCAAAGTTCTTTTTTGCATCTTCATATAAATCTGAGGCAGCAACTTGGCTGAATTCATTAATTCTTTCTTGAATAAATTCAACAAGAGAATCTTCATTAGATTGCTGGGCGTACATAAGTGCATCATCAAAGTTTTCAGCAAAAACTGAAGCAAGAGCTCTTAATGCAGTTGCTTTCTTGAAAAGTAGAGGATCTGATTTTTCGGTAAAGCGATATATTTTCTCAGATAACATTTTTGCGAAAGCAGCGTCATAATCCTTGATTGATGAAAAGAAAAAATTGGTTGCATTAGTAAGAAAGTTACAGAAACGCTCTCTGTGAAATGGACTTTGGCTAAGAAGAATATTGCGTATGTTAATAAAACGCTCCATCATCGTGGAAGTAGTATCGATTACGGTAAAAAATTCTTCTTTTTCAACAGAGAATTTATTGTCTGCTATAATATATTTTCCAGAATCTTCAATAATTGCTGAGCAAAGGGTTTCGAAATTAATATACATATTTTCGCTTCCCATAATAGGCTTTATTATTATTCCGTTATTACAAAAAAGAACACCGCTTTTTCCTTTTTTGAAAATAACACCTGTATCAATAAACCCTATTTTTTCTCCGTGTTCTAATAAGTAATAAAAATTTTTGTTAATGTTGGACACGGATGTGGAAGGCAAGTTATTCCAACTTTCACAGCCATTAATCCCTAGAATATAATCTTCAAGCGATTGTGAAGTTAAATTAAAGTTTTCTGGATTTTGAAGAAAAGTTTTAATATCTTCGCAGTAGATCTCTGCTCTTTCATATATCGTTTTTCCCCAAGTAGTTCTATTAATAATATTCATTTTATGTCATCCTTTTTATTTATGTTTTAAACTATTTTAATTTGTTTTTTCACATTGCTCATTTGCTATGAATTCACATAATTTTATTAGTAAAATATGACGCTGTGCTTCTGCTATAAATTTATTATCAAAGTTAGAGTCTTGTAACTCTTCAATAATCATGCGAGAAGGGAATTCTGCTATTCCTACTGAGATGCTTACAACTCCAGCCGTTATCAGTGAAGCGAGCCCTGCTGCCCCTGTTGCAATTTGTAAGGGTAAAGGAAGATGGTCATCAGCATAATCCAGGGCTTTGTTAGCTAATTCATCTACTTTATTAAGTATTTTATCGGCAAAAGGAGCTGGGGTGTCAGTATCTCTTTTTTCGTCTACTTTTTTCTTGTTTTTGATAAGTTCAAGTTCTTTTTCGTTTTCGAGAGCAATTTTTCTTAATTCGGTTTTGTCTTTTGTTATTTTTTCTGTAAGTGTTGTGTAATATTTAATAAAATCTTCTTTATTATTTTTCACTTCGTTACTATCTTCATCATAAGTTGCAATTATACTAGTATCGTTTCTTTGAATTTTGCAACCATATTCAGAGAATACATTCGTTCCGACAATATTATCAGGGTTACCGATAAAGATTTTATAGTCTGGTACTGCGTTTATTTCTTTTTTATAGGTTTTATAAGAAGATATATTAGTTGAATGTGAATAATTAGCTAAAGATTTACGAAGATTATCTGCTAATTCTTCATCTCTTTTTTTATCATAAATAGTGCTGATTTTAAATTTCGCAGGATCTTTGGGTGCGTTTTTCATACGTTCGCGTTTTTCTTTGAAATCATTTAAGAATGTTTCTTTTGCTGATTCATCAGATAAAGTAGCGTATGTAACAACATCGTCAAGAATTTCGGCTACTTCATCATTACTCTTTTTTAAATTTTTAATTTCTAAATCTGATTTTTCGAGATTTTCCTTGATTTTTTCGGATAATGGTTTTGTAACAATATCAGCTATTTTTTTGTCGTGTTTTTTACTCATTTTTAAAAGCCTCCATATTATATATTTCCTCGTCAGACATACTAGAAATTTTTTCATCTGATAATATCATTTCCCAATGATTTTGAAGGAATTGATATTTAACCTCTCTAATAAACCTGGTGTCAGTGATTAGTCGATGCATAGTAACTATTAAACCACCCACATCTAAATCTTTAAATGCATTTTTAATAGCGGCAGGATTTTCTGCAGCAACACCTGCTAGGGCATTCCCTGCTACCCAACCTAAATTTAATGATGAAGAAATAACATTTGAGAATAGAATGATTTTTCTCGTTTTTACCTCAAATATATCTCTGCTTTCATATTTATCTGGGTCATAATATAAACCGTGTATTAATGTTATAATCATATTTATAAGAATAGCAAAAACGGCTTGTGAACCAACAACAGCAATATCTTTCATTAAACAGAGAGAGTCATATCCGCTTTTGTAAAGTTTGCCAGCAAGTTCAGGACTGAATGTTTCAAGAACCGGAATAGGAAGGCCTTTTTTAGTTAAGATATCTGATTGCAAGTGCACAGCCTGTGAAAATAATGCTGCGGGTAGCCTGTTAGAATCTTCTTGTATTGATTCAATTGCCATACGGAAACCATCAATAAGATTTGTTTGGTAATCCCAATGAGGTGGTTTGGGATTATAAGAAACTTTATAAGTTCTGAAGTCATCAAGTGTTATTGTATCAGAAATAATGTTCATTGTACCAAAAATCCAACCAAGTACAGGGTCGTGACCTAATGTGTGAACTCGGTGATAACCGCCCTCCATATTAACTCCGAATTTTGGAGAACCGATAGAAGTGTCGTATGGTACAGGTCCAAAAACAAGTTCTGCCCAATCCCGATATTTGTCACTTTTAACATGTTCTCGGTCACTGTGTTTATTTTTGTAATCTTGCTGACTCTTTTTTTGTTTATCCTTAATAGTTTTGTCGTTATCTTTTTTTCTTGAATCACTAATCTTTTCTTCAACTATTTCATTGAGCTTTGCTATTAGCACCCATCTACCTATTTGCAGTGCCGTTGCAAGAAAAAGAATTGCTACATCTGTTGAATCGAATTTTGTTGCTTCCGAAAACTGAGTTTCAATATCATAAATAATATTTCCGGCGTTTTCACTAATTTCGAGTAATTTTTGATTGTGTTCATATGTTTTTTCTAATTGTTGTAAATGTTGGTTTTGTTCTTCATTCAATTTTTTGATTCTAGAACGAAGTTCAGTAGCTTTTTCGGTGATTAATTCACCCATAATATATCCTCCCAATGTAAAGTTTTTCATCCAAAAAGTGCGTCTTGCAAGCAAGACGCACCGAAAAATGCATCTCACTGCTGCGACGCAAATCCACTCTCCACATAGGGTAAAGTAAATCAGAGAATGCACTTTTACCAAAAAAGTGTTCCCTAATCGTGGAATAAAATATTCGGATTTACGTCGCAAAAATTATTTTACCATGTTTAACTAAAAAAATCAACGAAAAAGAGAGAAAATTGTCGATTTTTACTCTGATTTACATATTCTCCGAAATACTTTACCCAGGAGTGAGCATATTTGGTTCGAATACCTCACCCTAATTAAAATAATACATAATATAAAGGACAAGTTTTGTCCACAAACTGTTTTTTACAATGAATTTTTACCTTGAATAAATTCTTGAATTTATATATGAAATCATATATAATCATCAATATAATAAATTTTTCGGAGTAAGACTATGAAAATAATTGCAAGTGATTACGATGGTACTTTAAACCACGGTGGAATTGACGATAAAAAAAGAAACGCTATAAAAGAATGGCGTGAAAAGGGAAACAAATTTGGCATTGTAAGTGGCAGAGTGGTTGATGACCTTTTAAAAATTTATAAAAAAGACGAGTTGGATTTAGATTTTTTACTTGCTTGTAACGGAGCGGTAATTTTAACAACTGACGGCAAAATTTTAAAAGAAGACCGCATTGATGGTGATATTTTAAAACCACTTTTAGACTTTCTTTTTTCACTCGGGGCAGACTGGGCTACAATTCAGAGTGACAGAAGCTACATAATTGACGAGAACGATAACGACAGATTGCCAGATGAATTCACTCGAAAAACCTTGCCCAATTTAAAATATTTTATTCAGGTGAGCACCATCTTAGAGGATGATGAAGAAGCAGAGGAAGTAACCAACGCTGTAAGAGAAAAATTCGGTGACAAATTAAACCCACTACAGAACGGCAGATGTATTGATATTGTTTCTGCTAAGATTAATAAAGCAAAGGGGCTTTATGATTATTTAGAGCTTGTCGGTGGAAAATATGAAGATATGATAACCGTTGGTGATAATATCAACGACACTCATATGATTAAAGAGTTTCGCTCATACGCTATGGCAAATGGTGTGCAGTCAATTAAAGATATTGCGGATTATGAGATTGAAAGCGTGATAGAGTTGATAGAACGAGAAATATAGAAACAAACAGCAAGTGAAAAATCACTTGCTGTTTGTTTCTAATTTAAATTTATCTTCTTCTTTTAAATCTAATAACATAACAATATTCTCAAAATTCGCTTTTGCACCCTTTAATGCTTCTGTTTTGTGTGCATCGCTACCGAAATAAAATTTGCAACCACATTCTTTTGCAATAAAAAATGGTCTTAAAAGAGCATCTTTTTCTTCTTCTGAATTAAAAATACTTTTCATATTAAGTTCAATTCCAACGCCTTTTTTAGCGCATTCAGAAAAAATATTATATAAATCATCTGTTTTTAAAAGCGAAATTGCTTTTGCGTGGTCGGCTTTAAAAACGTGTGTGCCAGTCAGATGAGAAACACCCATTTTGTGCCACGGCAAATCTTTTTTTAAGAGTTCTTCAAATCGGGTTAACCAAAGTTCTGCCGCTTCTTCTGGAACTACTGGTCGTTTCTTTACTGTGTACCCCTCAAGGTGCAAATGAGTTGTAGAAACAGTAATAAAGTCAAAGAAATCAATATGCTCGTCGCTAACACCTAAAGTGAAATTATAATCCATTTCTGCTTCTGCACCAAATAAGAACTTAACATTCTCGTCTTGTGGTAATGGTAAAGCCCTTGTTATAAAATCAAACCGTTGCTCCAGGTGCCATACACCAACACTTTTTACGCTTTCATCCCACAAATGATTAGTAAGACAAACTGATTTAAAATTATTGTCTTTAGCATATTTCAGAATTGTTTCTGGTGTCTGGTTTTCATCGTGACAACAAGGTGAAATAGTTGAGTGAATGTGAAAATCGTGGTCAACAATATATTTCATAAATTATGCCACCTTTGAAAGAGGGAATTGCTCGTCAGTAAAGCCTAAAATATAAGCAATTCTTATAGGAATTTCATAATTGTTTACTGTTTCGCCATTTTTAATGAGTTTTTCTGAACCATAAATTCTTAAAGGTACGTCTGCGGCTGAATGGTCGTCAGAAGTAAATTCATACTCGCCCTTGTCATTTAAAGTAATAGCACCTGTTTCGTGGTCGGCGGTAACTATAACAAGTGTGTTACCGTCTTCTTTTGCAAATCCGAGAGCAATTTTAATTGCCTTGTCAAATTCAGTCATTGCTTCTGTCATATTTTCAGATTCATTATTGTGTGAATGCTTGTCAATATGAGCACCTTCAACCATAAGGAAAAATCCGTTTTCACCATCATCAAGCAAGTCAATTGCTTTTTCTGTCATCTGTGAAAGAGTCGGGTTATTTTCGTCAGATTGTTCTAAAGTCCAAAGGTCGTTTGTGAATTGTGCAAAACTTTTTGAGCCTTCTTTTAAAGACATCATTTCATCGTATGTAGTAACGTATTCATAGCCGTATTCATCTGCCATTTCTTTAGTTGCTACACCGTTTTCTGTACCCCATATAAGATTTATATCAGACTTCATTTGGTCTTCTGTAATATCTTCTGATTTATATCTTTCAGTAGCGTGAGCAGAAAAAGCTGCAGGTGTAGCGCCAGAGGTTTCGTCTGTTGTAATAACACCTGTGAGCATTTTATTGTCACGGCAAAGCTCTGTAATACTTGCAGGATGGATAAAGACATCAAGAGGGTCAAGAAGATAAACACCAACACCACTATTGTAGGTTCTTATACCACAAGAAAGAGCGGTACCACCAGCGGCACTATCTGTTACATCATTTGTGAGAGAGCGTGTTCTTGAGGAACCTTGAATAGCGAAAGTATCGAGAGTGAGTTCAATATTTCTCTCAAGTTTAGTTTTTTCTAAATGGTTATAGCCCATACCGTCACCAATCAAGAAAATAACGTTTTCAATATTTTCGTCAAGGTATTTACCCGAGTTTTCAGTTGTCGGTTCAATATATGCACCAACAGAAAAACCAAAAGAGAGAATAGCACTCATTAATGCGGCAGTTACCTTACCCCAGCAAGTTGCAAAAAACGTAAACATAAAATCACCCTTTTTTAAGTATGATTTCATTTTATAGCAGAACAGGTCATAAATCAAGATAAATTTGTGTTGATATGTAACGTGGGTTGTTATATAATAAATTTAGTATTTTCAAAAAGGGTGTTTTTAATGGCAGATAAAATTTTTGATTACATAATTCACGGCGGTGACTATAACCCTGACCAGTGGTTACATTCACCTGAAATTATAGATGAAGATATGCGCCTTATGAATTTAGCACACGTTAACAGTGCTACCGTTAGTATATTTTCCTGGGCAATGTTGGAGCCTGAAGAAGGTGTTTATAACTTCGGTTGGCTTGACGAGTTGTTAGATAAATTACATAAAAACGGAAAAGACGTTATTTTAGCAACACCTTCAGGTGCAAGACCAAATTGGTTAGCACAAAAATACCCCGAGGTGTTACGAGTAGAAGAAAGCGGTATTCGTAATGAATATGGTGTAAGGCACAACCATTGTCTTACTTCTCCTGTATACAGAGAAAAGGTAAGAAATATAAATACACTTCTTGCAGAGCGTTATAAAAATCACCCCGCAGTTAAAATGTGGCATATTTCAAATGAATATTGTGGTGAATGTCACTGTGATTTATGTCAGGAAGCTTTCAGAGAGTGGCTCAAAAAAGAATATGACAATGATTTGGAAAAATTAAATTTCCAATGGTGGAACGGCTTTTGGAGTCATCAGATTACAGACTGGTCACAAATAAATTCGCCAAAATTCAGGGGTGAAAATCACGTACCTGCTATGAAATTAGCGTGGCGCAGATTTGTGACTGACAGCACAATTTCATTCTTTGAAAACGAAATTGTACCATTAAGAGAAATTACACCGAATATTCCTATAACAACGAACTTTATGAGATTATATGACGGCATAAATTACCAGAAATTTGCTAAAAATCTCGACATTTTATCGTGGGATAACTATCCTGCGTGGGATAGGGGCTTCAACGAAAAAGAAGCGTGTAGCGTTGCATTCGTTCACGATGCTTTCAGAACAATGGGCGGTGGCAAGCCGTTCTTTATGATGGAAAGTACACCGTCACTCGTTAACTGGCACCCTGTAAATAAATTGCCTATGCCACGAAGACAAGAGCTTTCTTCTATTCAGGCGGTGGCACACGGTGCAGACAGGGTTCAGTATTTCCAATGCAGAAAAAGCCGTGGCGGTCACGAAAAATACCACGGTGCAGTAGTTGACCATTGTGGTCACGAAAACACAAGAGTATTTAAAGAGGTTGCACATTTAGGTGAGGTTTTAGAAAAACTTTCAGATGTTGTCGGTGGCAGAAGTGAAAGTAAGGTTGCGGTTATTGCCGATTGGGAGGAAAGCTGGGCAACACAGTATTTCTGTGGCTTTAACAACGAACACAGAGAATATTTTGAGGAATGTACCAAGTGGTATAAACCGTTTTGGGAAAACGGCGTTTCTGTAGACGTAATTGCTATGGATGACGACTACACAAAATATGATTTGGTAATTGCACCATTCCTTTATATGCTTAAAAATGGCACAATAGAAAGAATTGAAAATTACGTTAAAAACGGGGGTAATTTTGTAACTACCTACCTTTCCTGTATGGTAAATAGTGACGACTTGTGCTATTTAGGTGGTTTCCCGGCAGAAAATTTAAAAGAAGTTTTTGGTATCTGGGCAGAAGAAACTGACTCTTTACCGGATGGAATGAAAAATACTGCTTCATATAACGGCAAAAACTATGACGTTATTCACGTTTGTGATTTGTTACGTTCACAAGGTGCAACTGTTTTAGGAGAATATGAAACAGATTTTTATAAAGGGTACCCCGCAGTAACGGTTAATAGTTATGGCAAAGGTAACGCTTATTATGTTGCATTTAGAAATGATGATGATTTTACAAAAGATTTTTGTGAAGATTTAATTGAAAAATTCTCAATTAAAGGCGACACAGAAATTAAAGCAGTTGACGGCGTAAGTATAAGAAAACGCGGAGACGTTATATTTATAATGAACTTTGCCGATAAAAAGAAAATTGTTACACTTGACAGAGAATATAAAAACGTCGTAACAGGTGAAACAGTTAACGGCGAAATTGAACTTGATGTTTGTGATTATATCATTTTAAAATAACGTAGTAATTAATTTTACTGACCACTGAATGTTGAAAGGACTTTTTATGAAAGAATTTTTAATTGGTTTACTTGTTGTATTTTTATCATTTTTGTTAATCTTAATTTTCAATGGTTTAAAGGCTAAATTAACTGTACGAAAATTGACAAAAAGAAATGAGCATAAGACTAAAGAAGAACAAATTGAATATGCAAAAAGACTCTCAGAAATGATAAAGTGCGAAACTGTATCAAAAGAAGGTTCTTATGACGATACGGAATTCAAAGAGCTTCGTGACGTAATGAAAGAGCTTTTCCCGTTGATTCACCAGAAAGCAGAAAAAATGACTTTTTCAGATGACTGTTGGATTTATAAAATAAAAGGTAAAGACGAAAGCAGAAATATAATTTTAATGAGCCATCACGACGTTGTTGCAGTTTCTGGCGAGTGGCTTCACCCTGGTTTTTGTGGTGGAATTTTTGACGACTCTTTGTGGGGACGTGGTACAGTCGACACTAAAACACCACTTTTTGCGGAATTTCAGGCATTAGAAGAATTATTAAGCGAAGGGTTTGTTCCGGAATGTAACGTTTATATTGGCTCTTCTCATAATGAAGAAATCGGCGGTGACGGAATACCCGAAGCACTTAAATATTTTAAAGAAAATAATATAGCGTTTGAAACCGTACTTGATGAAGGCGGTGCAATTATTTCGCCACCACTTGCAGGTATTAAAGCAAACTGTGCTATGATGGCAATTCACGAAAAAGGCAGATATACTCTTAACTGCTATGCAAAAGATACGAGTGGTCATAAAGGTCTTACAGCGAATAAGAATACACCCGTTGCAAGAATGTCTGCATTCATAACAGAAGTAAATACAAAAAATCTTTTCATAAAAAGACTTTACCCGGAAGTTAAGGGAATGTTTACACACCTTTGCCCTTATGCACCATTTATTATGACACTTCTTTTTTCAAATCTCTGGTGTTTTGGTTCTCTTTTAAAAACTTTAATGCCAAAACTTAATGCACAGGCAGGTGCTATGGTTGGCACAACTTGTACTTTTAACGAGATTAACACCAACAAAGAAGAAAAATACTGCCACGCTAAAGCATTTCTTCGTCCTGTTTATGAAAGCGATTTAAAAGAAGATTTAAAACAAATTGAAAAAATTGCTAAAAAGTATAATATCGAGTTAGTACCAGCAGAAAATAACGAGTGCTTTAAAACGACAGACGTAAACAATAAGTCAGTTGAATATACAAAAAAGTGTATTAATGAAATATTCCCCGACGTTATTCCTGCACCATATATTTTACCGGCGGGTACAGATGCAAGGCATTTATGCAGTATTTCAGAAAGTGTAATTCGTTTTGCACCTATTGAAATGAACGACAAACAATTCGCTTCAGTTCATAGCGAAAATGAACATATTTCATTAGACTCAATTGCAAACAGCGTTGTATTTTATAAACATTATTTAAAAAATTACAGATAAGTGAGAATCTAATTATGGGTGAAAAAATAAAACAGGCAATAGGAATTGAAGGCACGTTTAAAGACACGGTATGGCCAATGATTCAGTATTGCTTTGCCAATATATTTATGGGTGGCGGCGGCTACATTATAAGTATGTACTTTACAATATTCTTAACTAACGTTGTAGGTATGGAACTTCGTCACGCTACTTTTATTATGATGATTGCAACTGTCTGGGACGGAATAAACGACCCTATTATGGGGTTAATTACAGACAGAACACGTTCAAAATACGGCAGACACAGAAGATATTTGCTTCTTAGCATTCCGCCACTTGTTGTGTCTTACATAATGCTCTGGAACTCGTTTGGTCTTGACGGTAAAGAGCACCCGACTATTGCAATTTGTTATTATGCATTTGCTTATATTCTTTATAAAACCGCTTACACAATGGTTGACGTTCCACACACGGCTATGTTACCAACGTTAGCACCAGAATATAACAAAAGAACACAATATACGTCGGTAAGTTATATTTTCAATTCAGTTGGTATGGTGCCGTCATATATTATTCTTTTAATATTCTTATCTGTTTTCGGTTCATCAGACGGTCTTTCAAAAGAGTCTAAAATGCCATTTTTATTAACAGGTATTGTTCTTTCAATAGTGTATGCTTGTTCAATATTTGCAACGTTCAAAACTTGTAAAGAACCAAGTTCATTAAATGAAGAATTACCACCACTTGATATTGCATTTGCAATACTTGAATATGTTCAGGTTTTCAGAAACAAATCATTCCGTGATTATTTTGCAATGTCATTCTTCTGGCAGATGGCTCGTAGTTTCTTTTCAACTACAAGCGTTTATTACATAACGTATCTTGCAAATCTTTATAAATATTACCCGACTTTCAATGCCTTTGCGGGTGTGTTTGAAACACTCGCTTTCCCACTTAACTATGCGCTCACTATTAAAAAGGGTAAAAGTAAATGTGGTGCGGTTGTTACACCGTTTATGATTATAGGTCTCTTACTTGCTATTTTTGTAAAACCTGTAACACCAGGTGGAAGCGTAACGCTCACACTTGTTCTTATGATTTTAGGTGGTGCGGTGCTTTACCCATTCGGTATGAGTGGTTTAGGCTTTGTAAGTAACAACGTTTTACCAGATTTAACCGACGTTGATGAACTCATAACTGGCAGACGCCGTGAAGGTGTTATTGGCACGTTTAACACAATGGTAAAACAAGTTACAGGCGGTGTTATGACGTTTATGGTTGGTACTCTTTTAAATGCATTTGGTCTTGTAACTGGTAACGAAGGTGTTTACATTGAGCAGACCGCAACTGCTTTGTGGGGTATAAGAATCTGTGTTGCAATTCTTCCTGCAATAAGTGCTACTATTGCATATTTCTTGTTAAGGCGCTTTAAAATGACCAAAGACGACCACACAATGATAAGAGCCGCTATTGCAACAAAACATAAATATGGTTCAGTTACGTTAACTGAATATGAAAGAGAGCGTTGCGAACTTCTTTCAGGTTATAAATTAGAAAAAACCTGGCTTGGCACTTACCAGAATGACGAAGAAATTCATACTTTAGAAAAAGATTCAAATGGTAATTATCTTATTCTTATTGAGCAAGAAAAAGAATTAAAGAAACAATTAGCGGAGGCAGAGTAATGGAAAAAATAGATATTACGGTAACAACACCTGCAAGAAAATATAGTAAATTACAAAGCATTTTGTTTTATATCGTTCAATGGACCTGGGGACTCCCCGTAAATATTGTCGGTGGTATAGCGTATTTAATATGCACTAAAATTTTAAAGCATAAACACAGTAAATTCGGCTTTGCTAATATAGTTTACTTGCCGTGGAATGCCGGAGGACTTTCAATGGGGCTTTTCATATTTGTTCGTGATGAAGAAGAAAAAAGAGAGTGGCTCTATAACGTGAGAATTCACGAATACGGCCACACCTGGCAATGCCTTCTCTTAGGTCCGCTTTACTATATCGTAGTAGCAATTCCATCTGTAATATGGTGTAATGTTTTTGCTACTTACAGAAAAAAGCATAATATTTCTTATTACAAACTCTATTGCGAATCCTGGGCAAATTCGTTTGGTGAAAGGTTTACAGGACTAAAGAGAGTTAATGATAAATAAGGTGATTTTATGAAAACATTTAAAAGAATACTCATTTCGTTGCTATCATTATTTTTAGGTTTATTTATTGTACTTCTCGGCATTTTTATTACTGCAGTTATCTCTAACGTGAACGTTATAGATGAAAATATCAAATTTCAGGATGAGCATTTAAATTATTTAGAAACAGAATACTACAAAAACTACACTCCGAAAAATGAAGCGGATTTAGCCGGTTTTGATTTGGGAAAGGCAATAGAAGATGGCGTAAAGCTTAATGAAATTGCTGTTTTAGGGACTCACAACAGTTACCAGAGACTTGCAACCAAAGAAACACGTTTTGCAATGAATTTAATTGACAGTATTACGTTTAAAAAATTTGGACTAAATACGTTCGATTTCGAGATGGATACGTTAACCGAGCAATTAGAAATGGGTGTAAGAAACGTTGAAATTGACATTGAAACACTCGATAAAGATGATAAAATAGAATTCAAAGTAACCCACAATTCGTTAATAGATAATGCTTCAAGTGCTTACGATTTTGAGAAAGCTTTGCAAGAAATAAAAATGTGGTCAGACAATAACCCCGAGCACATTCCCGTAATTATTATTGTTGAGCCGAAAAGCTTTGTTATTGAAATAAACGGAATGAAAAAATTCTCATTGGAATATGCAAAAGAACTTGACAAAATAGTGGCAGATACTTTAGGCGATTCACTTTTAACGCCTGAAGATATGTTGAGAGATTATGCATCATTTAAGGAAATGCGTGAAAATGACGACTGGATTTCTTTAAAAGAAGCACGCGGTAAAATTCTCGTTTTACTTCACGATTGTGATGTTACTGAAAGCTACATAGCACTTGATGAATCAATTAAAACACAAAAAATGTTCCCAATGCTTCGCTACGATGACAGAAACGAAAGCTATACTTCATTCATTTTAGAAAATGATGCGTGGCGTGCAGATGAGCGAAAAGCAGAAAATATCGACGAAAGTAATTTAATAGTAAGAACCCGTGCAGACGTTTATCCGGAATATAGTGATGAGCGATATGAGGTTATTGAAACTTGCGGTTCACAGATTATAACAACCGATTTCCCAGAAAAAATAAGTGGAAATGACGGAAATGTTTATTCGTTTCAAGGGAAAAAAGTGAAATTGTTAAAATGAAATATAAAAGCAACTATCTTTGTTGTTTCGGGGAATATTAAACCTTGCAAGTTAAAATTGAATAATAAAAAACGCAAAAACTATAACTATACTTTCAATTATTGTTGACAAAAATTGAAAGTATAGTTATAATAATTGTAACAAAAGATATAAATATAGTTTTGATTTTTGCAAAGGAGTTGTATTATGGCAATAACTACACGAGAGAATATTTTAAAAGTTTTGCACGCCTATAATCCTTGGTGGAAAACCGGTACAATAAATATGGCTTTATTAAAAACCTATAAACGATTTGCATTTTATGAAGCTATGAATAAATTGGAAAATAAAGAAATTCGCAGAACAGTTGTTTTAACAGGAACCAGACGAGTGGGAAAAACAACTATTCAATACCAGATGATTGATGAATTACTGAAAAAAGGTGTGCCACCACAAAAAATAGTTTTTATTTCACTTGACCATCCTATGTTAAAGCTAAGTGAATTTAATGAAATATTAGAGTGCTATCATGAGAATATTTACGCTGAAAGTGATGTCTATTACTTTTTCGATGAAATACAATATGCAACTGATTGGGATAGATGGTTAAAAACTATTTATGATATGAATCCTGAAACAAAAGTAGTAGCAACAGGCTCTGCAAGTCCCGCACTTATTAAGGGTAGTTCTGAAAGTGGGGCGGGGCGTTGGTCGGTTATCAGTGTTCCTACACTTTCATTTTACGAATATTGTGAACTTTTAGGTGTTGCAAAGCCTGAATTCGACCCAAAACTTAAAGTTACATCTTTTTTGAGTATGTCACATCAGGAAAGAACAGAAGTAATGTTTAAAATGAGCGATATTCAAAAGCATTTTAATCGCTATTTACAAGTTGGCGGTTTTCCCGAATTAGCTTTAGCCGATAACGATATTTTTGCTCAACAGGTAATGCGTGAAGATGTTGTAGATAAGGTTTTAAAAAGAGATTTGCCATCACTTTATAGTATAAGGAATTCAACTGAACTTGAAAGAATATTTTTGTATCTATGTAACGTTTCGTCTGAAATTGTATCTATGGAAACTATTTCAAAAGAATTAAACGGTGTATCACGACCAACAGTTGAAAATTATATTAGATATTTAGAGAGCGCTAATCTTATATATCAGAGTTGGCCTGTTGATATGTGCGGAAAAAAAGTGTTAAAGGCAAAGCCAAAAATTTATATAGCAGATGCGGCAATAAGAAATGCGGTTTTGATGAATGATGATATTTTAACAGATGCCGAAGAGATGGGTAAAATCGTGGAGACAGCAATTTATAAGCACGTTGCGGCATTTTATTATCAAAAATCAACGTCAGTCGGATATTTCAGAGGTGGAAGAAGGAATAAAGAAATAGATATTGTTGTTGAATATCCAAAAATTAAAAATATGCTCATTGAAGTAAAATACAGAGATTCAGCACCGATTTCAGATGACAGTGCAATATGTGAATATTGTGAAGAGTCTTCTGCGGCGCTTGTTATAACCAAACGCCCCGAAGATTATGGTGTTCACAATGCACCGAATGGTAAGCAAATGATTCGTATTCCAGCGTATGCATTTTTATATTTATTAGGTCATGCAGAAAAGAATGGATTTAAAGGTGTAGAATGAATTGACAATATTTAAAATTTATTGTACTCTTAAACCATACCAAAAATTTCGGAGGCGGTATTTATGAAAATCACATTTATGGGTGCAGGCAGTTCAGTATTTGCACGTAACGTTTTAGGCGACTGTATGTGCTCTGAAGCACTTCGTGACAGCGTTTTCGCTCTTTATGATATTGACGGCGAAAGACTCGAACAAAGCCGTACAATTTTAGAAGCAATCCGCAAAACAAAGGGTGGCTACGGCAAAATTGAGTGCTATTTAGGTGTCGAAAACAGAAAAGATGCTTTACGTGGTGCTAATTTTGTAGTTAATGCAATTCAAGTTGGTCTCTATGACCCTTGCACAATTATAGATTTTGAAGTTCCTAAAAAATACGGTCTTCGTCAGACTATTGGTGATACTTTGGGAATCGGCGGTATTATGCGCGGTCTTCGTACAATTCCTGTTATGGCAGATTTTGCTCGTGATATGGAAGAAGTTTGCCCGGATGCCTGGTTCTTAAATTACACTAACCCAATGGCAATTCTCTCTGGTTATATGCAACGCTACACGGGAGTTAAAACTGTTGGTCTTTGCCACAGCGTTCAGACTTGCTCTCTTGATTTACTCAACCAGCTCGGTATGGAAGATAAATTAGAAGGCAGACGTGAGCTTATTGCTGGTATCAATCACATGGCTTGGCTTCTTGAGATTAAAGATAAGGATAATAATGACTTATATCCTGAAATCAAGAAGAGAATAGATGAAAAACTGGGCGACCCGAAATTCGATAACAAAGTCCGTCTTGAATATATCAAGAATTTTGGTTACTACTGCACAGAATCAAGTGAGCACAATGCAGAATACAATATGTTCTACATAAAGAGCAAGTACCCTGAACTTATTGAAAAATACAACATTCCGCTTGACGAATATCCAAGAAGATGCATTCACCAGATTGAAAGCTGGAAGAAAGATTATCAGGATATGCTCGAAAAAGGCTTCAAGGAGCACAACCGTTCAAACGAATATGCTTCACATATTATGGAGTCAATCGTTACAAATACTGCTTACCAGATTGGCGGTAATGTGCTCAACGAAGACAGACTTATTACAAACCTCCCTAAAGAAGCTTGTGTTGAAGTTCCTTGTCTCGTAAACGGAATGGGCGTAACACCTTGCTACGTTGGTGCGTTACCAGTTCAGTGTGCCGCTATGAATATGACAAATATCAATGTTCAGCTTCTTACAATTGAAGCAGCAAAGACACTAAAAAAAGAACATATTTATCAGGCAGCAATGCTCGACCCACACACAGGCAGTGAGTTGGATATAGACACCATAAAGAAAATGGTTGACGATTTAATCGAAGCACACGGCGAGTATTTACCGAAATATTTCTAAAACATAAATGCACAGCAGATTTTATTGCTGTGCATTTATATTTTGTTGTACAAAGTATCCAAAATTATCATAAATAAACATAAAATACCTACAAAAATAAAGTAGATTTATTTGGCAAAAGTATTGAAAAAGAAAAATAGATGTGGTATTATAACAAAGAATATGAGATATAATGTCGAGAAGTGTCTGTAGCGGAAAAATTTGGGCACTTTTGATTATGAAAAATAGTAAAATTTTGAGTTTTTATTTTGTAAATATAAGTGTTTACAAAGAAGTATAAACGGGAGTAAATATGCTGAAGAGAAAGTATTCTGTTAAAAGAAAAAAACGTTTTGAACATTGGCATAAAGTTGCAGCATTACTGATGGCGTACGATTTAGTCGTTGCTATCGGTTCATTCCTTTTTGCCTTATGGTTAAGATTTGATTGCAGAGCATCTATGGTGCCTGATCACTATCTTTTAGCTTGCTTTAAGTTTTCACCAATTTATTTTGTTGCATGTATTGTAGTGTTCTGGTTTTTCCATCTTTACCAGAGCATCTGGCGTTTTGCAAGCTTCAGTGAATTAAAAAGAGTTATAGGCTCAATTTTTGTGTTGGGCGCATTTCATACAGTATTTATTACTGTGTTATTTGAGCGTATGCCAATTTCATATTACATTATTGGTGTTGCTGTTCAGTTTGCATTAACAGTTCTTGTTCGTTTTTCATATCGCTTTGTTTTGCTTGAAAGAAGCAGAAGAACCAAAAGACCTCCAAGCAGAGTTATGCTTATAGGTGCAGGTTCCGCTGGTCAGATGTTGGTTCACGATATGCAACGTGCAAAGGTGAAAACAGAAGAGGCTTGCTGCATTATTGATGATAACCCTAACAAATGGGGCAGATATATTGACGGAGTTCCTGTTGTTGGTGGCAGAGAAGACATTTTATTAAATGTTGAAAAATACAAAATTGAAAAGATTTATCTTGCAATACCAAGCCTTTCTGCAGAAAAGAAACGTGATGTTTTAGAGATTTGCAGAGAAACTGGTTGCGAAATGAAAACAGTTGCTAATATTTATGACGATGTTTCAGTTAAAGCAATGAAGGATGTTGCAATTGAAGATTTGCTTGGCAGAGAAACCGTTAAGGTTGATATGAATGAGATTTTTGACTTCATATCCGGTAAGGTTATTTTAGTAACTGGTGGTGGCGGTTCTATTGGTAGTGAGCTTTGCAGACAGATTGCAATGCATAACCCAAAACAACTTGTAATACTTGATATTTATGAGAATAATGCTCACGCAATCGGACTCGAGCTCAAAGATAAATATCCGGAACTTAATTTAGAGGTTTTAATTGGCTCTGTTCGTGACAGCCGTCGTATAAATCAGGTTTTTGACAAATATAAACCAGAAATTGTTTATCACGCAGCTGCTCACAAGCATGTTCCTTTAATGGAAGATAGCCCTTGTGAATCTATAAAGAATAATGCAATAGGCACTTATAAAACTGCTTATGCAGCTATGATGAATGGCTGTAAGCGTTTTGTGCTTATTTCTACTGATAAGGCTGTAAATCCAACAAATATTATGGGTGCTCCAAAGCGTATTTGTGAAATGATTATTCAATCATTTGCAAAGAAAATAGCAGAAGGCGAAGCTTATAAACTTTTACCACTCAGACTTCATACAGAAACTGAAAATACAGAAGATGATGTAATCTGTGTCCGTAATGTAGAAACTCCAAAAACAGAGTTTGTAGCAGTTCGTTTTGGTAACGTTCTTGGAAGTAACGGTTCAGTTATTCCAAGATTTAAAGAGCAGATTGCAAAGGGCGGTCCTGTAACGGTTACTCACCCTGATATTATTCGTTATTTTATGACAATCCCAGAAGCATCTTCACTTGTTTTACAAGCGGGAACTTATGCAAAGGGTGGCGAAATATTCGTTCTTGATATGGGTGCGCCTGTTAAAATTGATGACCTTGCAAGAAATTTAATTAAACTTTCAGGTCTCAAACCAGATGTTGATATTAAAATTTCTTATACTGGTCTTCGTCCTGGCGAAAAATTATATGAAGAAAAGCTTATGTCTGAAGAGGGTATGAAAACAACTCCAAATAAGCTTATTCATATCGGCAGTCCTATTCCTTTTGATGAAGATGAATTTTTAGACCAGTTACACGTTCTTATGAATGTAGCTTACAGCGACGATGAGGATGATATCCGTGACGTCGTTTCAAAAATCGTTCCAACCTACCACCCGGCAGGCGAACACGGCTCAGAATATAAGGGTAAAGCTTTTAAGGAACAAATGAAGGCAATTGAGCAAAGAATCAAGGAAGAAATTTTGGTGAAGAAATAATCGGTAATAAGTAGGAGATTGTTTAAGAATGTACAAACGATTTTTAAAAAGATTAATTGACTTGGTGTTGTCTGCTGTAGGAATAATTGTGTTAGCAATTCCTATGGGAGTTATCGCACTAATTATTAAAATTACTGACCCAGGTCCGGTCTTTTTCAAACAAAAACGTGTTGGATTAAATAAAACTCATTTTAATTTGTATAAATTCAGAAGCATGAAGATGAGTACTCCTAAAGATTGTCCGACGCACTTATTAGAAAATCCCGAACAGTATATTACAAGCATCGGCAAGATTTTGAGAAAAAGTAGTCTTGACGAACTTCCTCAGTTGTTTAATATATTGAAGGGAGAAATGTCTGTCATTGGTCCCCGACCTGCACTTTGGAATCAGTATGATTTAATTGAAGAACGTGATAAATATGGTGCAAATGATGTAAGACCTGGTCTTACTGGTTGGGCACAAATCAATGGTAGAGATGAACTCGAAATTGATGTTAAAGCAAAGCTTGATGGCGAATATATAGAAAAAATGAGCTTTGCTTTCGATTGCAAATGTTTCCTCGGTACAATTACTTCAGTGTTAAAATCTGATGGTATTGTTGAGGGTGGCACAGGCGAAATGAAAAAGAATGATGAAAATATAGCTCAGTAATAGCAGAGGTTAATATGAAAAAAATATTAATAACAGGTGCAAATAGTTATATTGGTACTTCGTTTGCAAAATATATCGAAGAAAATTTTTCTTCCGAGTATATTGTCGAAACTATTGATATGATTGACGGTTCTTGGCGAGACAAGGATTTTTCGGGGTATGACAGTATATTCCACGTTGCTGGAATCGCTCATTCGGATAATGGCAAAATCAGTGCAGAAAAAGAAAAACTTTATTATGCAGTTAATACTGATTTAGCGGTTGAAACAGCTAAAAAGGCAAAAGCAGATGGTGTAAAACAGTTTATTTATATGAGTTCTGCTATTGTTTATGGCGATAGTGCCCCAATA
Source organism: Acutalibacteraceae bacterium (assembly GCA_045533655.1). Taxonomy (GTDB): domain Bacteria; phylum Bacillota; class Clostridia; order Oscillospirales; family Acutalibacteraceae; genus DTU089. The sequence continues at coordinate 243,613 of JAZSIE010000008.1, read as the reverse complement.
GGTAAAACAAAAAGAATTAATAAAGACACACCAGTTTCCCCTGCGAATTGCTATGGTGATAGCAAGGTTCAGGCAGAAAACGGCTTAAATCCTTTGAATAGCGAAAACTTCAATGTGGTTATTTTACGTCCACCTATGATTTATGGTAAGGGTAGTAAGGGTAATTACCCACTTTTAGCTAAAATTGCCTCATTAACACCTGTTTTCCCTTATGTTGAAAACGAGCGATCAATGCTTTATATCGAAAATCTTTGTGAATTTGTTCGCTTGATGGTCGAAAATGAAGAACACGGAACATTCTGGCCACAAAATGCTGAGTATAGCAATACAAGTGAATTAGTTAAGATGATTGCAGAAGCTCATGGAAAAAAAGTGCATTTAATAAAAGGCTTTGGCTGGGCACTTAAAATTATGAGCAAAGTAACCGGTCTTGTAAATAAAGCGTTTGGTAGTTTGAGTTATGATATGAGTTTGAGTAAATATAAGGATAATGTTCAAAAATATCCGCTATTGGAGAGTGTCTATAAGACGGAGGAATTATGATGAAAAAGGCACTTGTGTATGCATCTGTGGCATCTATGATTCAACAATTTAATATGGACAATATTCGCATATTGCTTTCGATGGGATATGAGGTTCATGTAGCTTGTAATATGGAGCAAGGCAGTACAATACCACAAGAAAAAATTTTATCTTTGAAGCAGGAATTGGATGCGATGAGGGTAAAAATACATCATATTCCGATTCCCAGAAAAATCACAGCACTAAAACTTATCTGGAAGTCATATAAAATCACCAAAAAGTTGTTAGATGAACAGAACTATGCACTTGTTCACTGTCACTCGCCTATAGGTAGTATCATTTGTAGGTTAGCGAATTTAAAAAGCAAGAATTATAAAACAACTCGGATGATTTATACTGCGCATGGGTTTCATTTCTTTAAGGGTGGTCCCTTAACTAGTTGGTTTTTATTTTATCCTATAGAGAAACATTTATCTCGTTATACTGATACTTTAATTACTATTAACAATGAAGATTATGAGTTAGCGCGAAACAAATTCAAAGCACAAAATGTTGTTAAAGTTCCTGGCGTTGGCGTGGATACTCAAAAATATCAAAGTGCATCTATTGACAGAGATGAATTTAGAAAAGAACTCGGGCTTCAGAATACCGATATTTTAATATTATCTGTTGGTGAGTTGTGCGATCGAAAAAATCATGCAGTGATAATACATGCACTACATCAATTAAAGAATCCACAAATACATTATGCCATTGTTGGAAAAGGGGCGTTAGCCACTCAGTTGGAAAAGTTAATACGTGAATTGAATATGCAACAACAAGTCATATTGTTAGGATTTAGAGCCGACATCCCTAATTTGTGTAAAGCAGCAGATCTTTTTGCTTTTCCATCCAAACGTGAAGGTTTGGGATTAGCTGCAATCGAAGCAATGGCAGCGGGACTTCCCATTATCACCTCCAATATTAATGGCATTAATGATTATTCCATTGATGGAGTGACAGGCTATTCTTGTTCTCCTAATGATGTAGATGCGTTTGCGATTAGTATTCAACGTTGTATTTCAGATTCGCTTTGGTTAGATAAAGTCGGAGAAGAAAATATTGAGAGAGCTAAAAAATATGATATCACGAATGTGAACGAGATTATGAAAGAAATATATGGAGTATAAAATGGAAAGAAATATAATTGTATATTTCGGAATAATACAATATGAATATAACAATGCAATGTGCCAACACGCAGAAGGTGTAAAGGCTTTGATAAAAGCTTCAGGATATATTCCAGTGATAATAGGGGTTAGTCCTAAGGTGTCTCGTGGAAGCATAAACAAGATTGATAAATTCACATATGTAGTAAACGATCCACAAAATTTATGTGATGTAGTGAAAGAGTGTGTGTCGGCAAAAGATATTTTAAGGGTTTTAAACGATGTTGGATTAGATAAAATTAAATCCGTAATAATGGCGGATTTCCGTTTTTTACCAATGAGAAGTGTTTTTAAGTTTTGCAAAAAGCATAATATTAATTTTGTGATTAATGTTATGGATCGTTTTGTTGCCGGCAAGGATATTGTAAGCAAAATAAAGAAGATAGATAGTGAATTAAGAATGAAATATCTATATCCAAAAATTGAACGAAGGATATATATATGTAGTGCGTACAATGAATTGCTTGGAGAAGGCGAATACACAGCTGTAATACCTGGTGTTACATACGAGCAACATGAGTTAAATAAAGAACGAGAAGATGATGAAAAAATAAACCTTGTCTTTCTTGGACAACCAGGGTTAAGATGTGAAAAAGAAAAAATAGATTGGGTAATAAAGGCTATTTTTGAAAAAGGGTTAACAGATAAATTCAAGTTATCTTTAGCAGGGTTTGATAAAGAAAAGTTTTTTAATTTAAATCCTGAAATTAGAGAATATATAGCAGAAAACATTCAGTTTTTTGGAAGGGTTAAGCATAAAGAATGTTTAGATTTGCTGAAAACAGCAGATTTTAGTTTAGTAATTCGTCCTGATACAATGTTATCAAAGTACGGTTTTTCTACAAAGATAGGTGAAGCTTTTTCTTGTGGAGTTCCAGTTCTGACAACAGATACAAGTGATAATAAGTTGTATATTTCAGATGGGAATAATGGCTTTGTGTGTGGATGTACATATACAGATGTGTCAGCCATGTTAGAGCGGGTTTCTAACTTAACTTTCTTAGAGAGATGTAGTATGAAGAAATATATATGCTCAAATAACCCATTGGATTTTCAGAATTTTATTAAACTGTTTTCAAAATCGGTAACAAAGGATTGAGAAGAATTTAAAAACCAACTATTGTTGAGGAAAGATAGGAAGTTTCCGTGTGAGAAATTTTATTGTCTTCATGAATGATTAAGGAATAAGATTATGAAAAAAATTAGTTTACCTCGAATAAGTAATTTAATAGCATCACTAATTATTTGCTTTAATCTAATAAATGGTGCAATTGGTGCAGAAAATGTCAGCTACTTAACTATTGGTTGCATTTTTGTGCTTTTTGCTATAGGAATAATAAATAAAGAAATAAAGATTTATTTGAAACATACGTTAATTGTAGTGTATGTAATTATTATCTTTATAGTATCGTTTATGGTTGTTCCTAATACCGAATATACATGGTATTATTTTAGATATTTTTGTGGATTTTGTATATTGGCATTGTTCATAGGAAGCCAAAATATTGATACAACAAAGGTTACAGGTATAGTTGAAAGAATTGGTTGTATTTGTGTAATTGTATTTATTGTACGAGGAATTAACAATTATGATGTTTCTTTACAAATGGGTATTGCATATTCAATGTTGCCAGTTTTATATGCTTCAGCAATAGATTTAATAAATGAAAAAAAATGGAAAACTTTACCGATTATCAATATAGTGGGAATTTTTTATTGTTATTTTAATTATGCACCGAGAGGTGTATTGCTAAATATTGCAATTACAGTACTCGCTTATATGTTTATTAAAATAACAGAAAATAAATCTAAAAGTAAACGTGTTATAATAAGAATTGTGACAATAGTGATGCTGATAGTATTTTTATTTATAGTTTTTACTAATTTATCACAAGTGTTAGTTTGGATTAATGATTTAGCAGTTTCTATATTTGGAAGGCCCATACAAGCAATAGGTAAAGCATTATATTTGCTTAGTATTGATGATTTAGGAAATGGTAGAAGCGAACTACTTGATTTTGTAAAAACATTAATAAAAGATGATTTTATTTTTGGAAATGGAATAGGTTATTTTGAAAGTTATGAGATGGGATATACCCATAATATTATTTTCCAAGCAATTTGTGAAGCCGGAGTTTTCTTGTTTATTCCACTTATATATATCTTTTGTAAATCTCTAAAAGAGTTGCTTAGTGATAAGTTGGATGAAAAAGAACGATATAATAGAGAGTTTTTTTTACTCTTGTTTTCTACAGGTATTGTAACATTATTTTATTCTTCTGTTTATTGGCAATTTTTTACCTTTTGGTTTTTATTAGGTTATATTATGCGAAATTGCAAATAGAGTTGCTAAAACAATTTAAATTCTTTAAATCGAAAAAGAATATTGGAGGAAGTAGTGAGAACTTTAATAAGAGAAATTTATTATTTTTTAATAGGTGTGATCAAAAAACTAAAATATAAAACGCTTATAATAGGTAATAGGGCGAAAATTGCACCGAATGCAGTGTTTGAAGGGTATAATAAAATAGAACACCACTCTTATTTTTCTGGAGAAATGGGAACCGGAAGTTATATTGGCGAATATTCCTCGTTTTCAGGTAAAGTTGGTAGATACTGTTCAATAGGTGGGCATGTAAATGTTTTGTCGTTGACTCATCCTGTGCGAGGTTTTGTATCTTCGTCGCCGTGTTTTTATTCGGTACGCCAACAAGTGGGCTTCTCATATGTATCGGCTCAGAAATTTAATGAGCAGAAAGTTGTAAGTGATACGAGCTTTCCCATAATAGTTGAGAATGACGTTTATATAGGATTCGGAGCAACAATTATAGCACCAGTTGTGATAGCAAATGGTGCAGTTATTGCAGCAGGTTCGGTTGTAACGAAGGATGTGGCACCGTATACGATAGTGGCAGGAAATCCTGCAAAGGAAATAGGAAAACGTTTTAGTGATGAAGATATAGATAGCCTTTTGAAAATCGAATGGTGGAATAAGGAAAAACAATGGATTCAAGAAAATGCTGATAAATTTGAAAATATACAAGATTTTTTATCGTATGTTGAAAGTGAAGATAGTTGATGAAAGAAAATCTAATGGAGAACAAGAAAATGAACAAATATGGTATTGTAATAATTGGTTACAAGAATGCAAAGGGTGTTGAACGACTCTTAAATTCATTAGATCAAGTTGATTTTAAAGGTGAACAGGACATTACACTGATAATTAGTATTGATTACTCAGGTAATAAATCTGTTGAACAACTTGCAAATGCATATGAATGGAAGTATGGAAAAAAATACGTAGTTGCCCATACAACGAATTTGGGTTTAAGAAAGCATATATTGTCGTGCGGTAATTATATGGAAGAATATGATCTTGATGCTATTGCGGTGTTGGAGGATGATATATACGTTTCACCAGAAATGTATAGTTATATGAAATCAGCAGTTGAATTTTATAAAGATGAACCCAAAATTGCAGGAATATCTTTGTATAAGCATGAATTCAATATAAATGCAAAGTGCCCATTTGATGAATACTACGATGGCGGAGACACATATTTTATGCAGTATGCGATGTCCTGGGGTCAGATATGGTTAAGAGAGCAATGGAAAGACTTTGTGCAATGGTATGAAGCTGAAAAGTGGAAAACTATGGATCCAAAGGTTATTCCTCAAAATCTTTTTAAATGGAAAAATTCATGGTTGAAATTCCACATTATGTATTGCATTGATCAAAACAAATATTTTGTTTATCCAAGAGTAGCGTTATCAACTAATTTTTCTGATATCGGAGAACATAATAAAGTTCCCAATACTTCTATGCAGATAAAGTTTTGTGCGAAAAAAACAAACGACTGGAGTTTTACAAAGTTTGGTGAAACTAAGGCAATATATGATGCTTTTTTTGAGAGTGAAAGTGTTGCAGAAAAAATAGGCTTAGATGAATTAGAAGTGGATTTATATGGTGTTAAAGAGTATAAGGTTGATACTCAATATGTTCTTACAAGAAGATGTTTGCCCAATAAAATAGTTAAATCATGGGGACTGTTTCTCCGGCCAATAGAAGCCAATATTTTTATGGATATACCTGGGAAGGATATATTTTTATATAATTTATCTGAATTTGACAAAGCTCCATCCTCTTCTAAGAATAAAGAGCGCTATTTTGAATATGATTTAAAAGGTTTAAATATAATCCGTTTTTATAATATGTTTTATTGTGTCAAAACAGTGTGGTTGTTGTTTAACCAAAAGAGAGCAAATAAAGCGAAAAAGAAAAATAATAAATAATAAATAATAAATAATAAATAATAAACAAGTAATATTCTATTTCTGTTGCCAAGTGTTTTTAGAAGCAAATGCTAGTGTGCTTATTTTAATTAAAATTAAAATAAAACGTTTGAATTCATTTCAGAATTCTTTGTGTGGTGAAAGCTTTTTTGCGTTGTGCTATAAAATATAGAAATTTTTAAAATTTGAAAGTATATTTTGATTATAGTTTACCTATAAAAGAAAAGTGATTAATTAAAATTGTTTTGTGATTGTTTTGTGGAGGGATAATATGAAAAAATATAAATATATACATATTTTTTTTGTACCAGAAACGAAATTTAGTACTGCATGTGTAAGAAATATTAATGACAATGAAAATGGGTTCGTTGTTTCAGAACATTTATTTATAACGCCTCATAAGAAGGTATATGAAGCGATTTCTGGTTTTGAAAATGTAGAATTTACAGAAAGTAAAAGTGTTATTAGTTTGATTAATAGGTATGCACCAAAGTGTGATTATATAATAGCACATAGTTTACCACGTGGAGAGTTATTAATTAATCCGTGGTATTATAAAAAAATTGTTTGGCGTACATGGGGGCATGATGTTCATCGTTACAATTTTCATAGTAGTTCAGGAACTAAAAAAATAGTTAAATTGTTGTTATATCCTTTTTGGAAGTTTCAAGTTCGTTGTTTTGCAGCAGTTGGTGTAGCTAACACGGTAGATAGACTTGACATCAAGGAAAATTTTGGTGATGTAAAAATGTTTAGGTTGCCTTATACATCAAAAGAAGAAACTGCAATTATGGAAAGTGTGCTTCCAAACACTGAAAAAACGAAAAAGATTTTATTAGGACACTCTGGATATGCAAATGATAATCACATCGAAATACTAAAAAAACTTAAAAAATTTTCAAATGAAAGTATAGAAATTTATATGGTGCTTTCTTATGGTAATGAGAGTTATATAGAAGCAGTATGTGCATTTGTAGAAAAAGAGAAAATTCAAAACGTCAAAATAATTGATAAATTTATGCCATACGGTGAATTTGTTGAGTTTTTATCGGGCATAGATATTGCTATATTAGATAATGATAAGTCATATGCATTAGGAAATATTTCCTGGTTATTATATTTTAAAAAGAAAATCTTTTTAAATCGTAATGGCGTAATTAAAAGGGCATTTGATGCAGACGGAGTTCCGTATAGTTGTACGGATGAAATTGATAGAATGACATATAATGAGTTTGTAAAACCACTAAAATATGAGAACATTAACACAGAAATGTTACCACACAGGTATAAAGATGAAATTAAAGATTGGGAAAAAATGTTGCTTGAATTGGAAAATGATTGAGAAATAAGTGTTGTTGATAATAGAGAAAGAAGAAATTTTAATATGAAATCAAATTCCTTGTACAAAGGATTAGTATGGAAATTTCTTGAACGAGTAGGTGTTCAAGGAGTTCAGTTTATATTACAAATAATTTTAGCGAGAATTTTAAGTCCAGAGCATTACGGAATGTTATCTATAATGATAATTTTTGTTAATCTTGCTAATGTGTTTATACAAAATGGATTTAATACAGCTTTAATACAAAATAAAGACGTGAAAGAAGAAGATTATTCTTCTGTTCTTTGGGTTACACTTGGGGTAAGTGTAGTATTATATGGTGTTATATTTGCAACTGCACCTATAATCGGTGAATTTTATAATATGGCAGGTATTGTAAAACCTTTAAGGGTTCTGGCTATTATGTTGTTCCCAGGTGCACTTAATTCTGTGCAACTTGCGAGAATCAGCAGAACGTTAGATTTTAAAAAGGTGTTTTATAGTAATTTTGCAGCGATTGTAATCGCGGGTGTTACAGGCATTGTAATAGCCTACGCTGGCGGAGGCATATGGGCACTTGTGGCACAATCCTTAATAAGTACAATTGTTGCTTGTATTATAATGTTTTTTACTGCAAAATTAAGAATTTATTTCAAGTGTAATTTTAGTCGAGTTAAGGTTTTATTTGCTTTTGGTTGGAAGTTACTTGTTTCCGGTTTATTAGAAACCCTTTATCAGGATTTAAGTAGTCTTATTGTTGGTAAAAAATACAACAGTAGTACATTAGCTTATTATGACCGAGGAAAGAAATTTCCTCAAACAATAATGATGGTTGTTAATAGCACAGTTCAATCTGTTATGTTGCCGGCAATGTCTTCAGAGCAGGATGATAAATCAAAGGTTAAGCAATTAACAAGGGCTTCAATATCTGTACTTTCGTTTATTGTGTTTCCTGTTATGGCGGGTCTTGCGGCTGTTGCAGAACCACTTATTACTATTTTGCTTACAGAAAAGTGGTTAATGGCAGTTCCGTTTATGCAGATTTTTTGTTTGGTTTTTGCTTTTCTACCGATTAATGCTTGTAATTTACAAGCTATCAGCGCAATCGGTAGAAGCGATATATTTTTAAAACTCGAAATATTAAAGAAAATTTTGGGTATTACAGTATTGTTAGTTTCGGTGTTTTTATTTAAATCGTCACTTGCTATTGCTGTTGCAGATGCAGTTGTTTCAGTAATCGCATGGTTTATAAATGCATATCCAAATAGAAAATTAATAAATTACTCTTACAAAGAGCAGCTTGGCGATTTCTTACCATCATTGTTAATTTCTTTAGCAATGTTTGTTGTTGTGTTGTTTGTGGGTAAATTAAAATTGAATGTATTTTTATTACTTGTTTTACAGGTGTTTGTTGGTGTTGTTGTGTACCTTGTATTAGCAGCAATTTTCAAACCCAAAGCATATAAGTTGTTATTAGAACAAATAAAAGCTGTTTTAAATAAAAGATTAAAAAAGGATTCTTAAAAATGAAAAAAGTTTTGTTACTCGGTGGTTCACGTTATATTTTACCAGTTATAGAAGCAATTCATAATTTGGGTTATTATGCAATAACATGCGATTATCTTCCAGATAATATTGCTCATAAATATTCTGATGAATATCATAATGTAAGTATAATTGATAAAGAGGCTGTTTTAGAATTAGCTAAAGAATTAAAAGTTGATGGCGTTATGTCGTTTGCATGTGACCCAGGCGTAGTAACCGCAGCTTATGTTGCCGAAAAAATGGGATTGCCACATAGTGGTTCTTATGAATCAGTATGCATATTACAAAATAAAGGTCGTTTTAGGAAATTTTTAGCTGATAATGGCTTTAATGCACCAAATGCTAAAGGCTATTTTAAAAAAGAAGATGCTTTAAAGGATATTGATTTTTTTAACTGGCCGGTTATTGTAAAGCCTACAGATTCTGCAGGAAGTAAAGGTGTTACTAAAGTAGAAACTCCGGAGGAACTTGAATCAAGTATTGATTATGCACTTTCTTTTTCTCATAGCAATGAATTTATTATAGAAGATTTTCTTGAGAAAGTTGGTCATTCATCAGATACAGATAGTTTTTCTGTAGATGGTGAATTGAAATTTGTTTCTTTTTCAGCTCAACGATTTGATGAAAACTGTGAAAATCCATACACACCATCAGCGTATAGTTGGCCTGCAACAATATCTCAAGAGAACCAAAAAAAACTTACAGGTGAAATTCAGCGATTATTAAAATTATTAGATATGAAAACTTCAATTTATAACATTGAGGTTAGAGAATGTACCAATGGTAAAGCATATATAATGGAGTGTTCGCCTCGTGGCGGTGGTAACAGACTTGCAGAAATGGTTCGTTACGCTACTGGTGTGGATATGGTAACAAATGCTGTCAGAGCTGCTGTTGGTGATGAAATAGTTGAAATAGAACAAAAACCTTATAATGGTTTTTGGGCAGAGATTATATTGCATAGTGATAAAAAAGGTGTTTTTGATTCTTTAGAAATTTCTAAAGAAATAGAAGATAATATTATAGAAAAAGATTTGTGGATAACCAAAGGGACTGCTGTTGGTGGTTTTTCTGGTGCTAATGAAGCTGTTGGTACTATAGTTATGCGTTTTGATACTCAAGAGCAATTAGAAAAAGTTTTAGAAAATCAGAATGAATTTGTAAAAATTATATTGGAGTGAATTCATGACTATTTTTCATAAGATTTCAAAACGAGAGAAGGATTGCTTTGAATAAAAAAAATAGTATTGAACAAGTTGTTTTTTATAAAGATGTGTTAAAAGCAATGCAGTTTTGTAAAAATTCAATGTTTGATTCAGATATATGGAATCAAGAATCACTCGAAAAACTTGCGCAGAAATATTCGGAAAATGCTTATGTTGCTGTGGTTAAAATTGAAAATGATATTGCTGGTTATGTGGCGTTTTACTGTAATGATATGGAATCAAAAACAGCTTATATTTCAATGATAGTTGTTAAAAGTGAGTATCAAGGTTTGCATTTAGGTGGAAAACTTCTTGATTATGTTGTTAGTATTAGTAAAGAAAAAGGAATGTGTAAAATTAAGCTTGAAGTAGCAAAAGAAAATAAAAAAGCGAGTGGGTTTTATATTCATAAAGGTTTTGTTTTTCAAAATGAAGCAAGTGAACATTCTGATTATTATATTTTAGATTTTTAATTTTCAAAGGAGCCATAATTGTGATAAACGTAACTCGCTCTTCTATGCCGTCATATGAAGAGTATTGTGAAGAAATTAAGTCAATATGGGAGACCGTTCATCTTACCAATATGGGTCCCAAACACAACAAGTTAAAAGAACAGATAAATGACTATTTAAAGGTTAAAAACACCGAGTTTTTTGTTAATGGCCATTTAGCTCTTTATTGTGCAATAAAAGCGTTGGAATTAAAGGGTGAAATTATAACTACACCTTTTACATTTGCTTCAACAACTAATGCTATTGTACAAGCTGGTTGTGAGCCTGTTTATTGTGATATTAAAGACGATTACACAATAGATGAAACAAAAATAGAGAGTCTTATCACCGAAAGAACCGTTGCAATTCTTGGTGTTCACGTTTACGGTAATATCTGTAACGTCAAAGAAATTCAGCGAATTGCAGATAAATATAATTTAAAAGTTATTTATGATTCCGCACACGCTTTTGGTGTAGAATATGAAGGTCGTGGAATTGGTGGTTTTGGCGATATTTCGATGTTCTCATTCCACGCTACCAAAGTTTTTCACACAATTGAAGGCGGATGCCTTACTTATAAAGATTCAGGTTTAACTGAAAAAATAAATTACCAAAGGAATTTTGGCGTTAATGGTGACGAGCTTGAATGCTTCGGTACAAATGCAAAAATGAATGAATTCCAGGCGGCTATGGGTATTTGCAATCTTCGTCATATAGATGATGAATTACTTTTAAGAAAACAAGTTTTTGAAAGATATAGTCAAAAGCTTAATGGTGTGCCTGGTATAAAATTATTACCAATAGTAGATGGTATTAAGCAAAACTATGCATATTATCCTATTTTGGTTGATAAATCAAAATTTGGTTTAAACCGTGATGAGCTTGCTGAAAAATTAAAGGAACAAGGTATTTTTGCGAGAAAATATTTTTATCCTTTAGTTTCTGAGAATAAAGAATTTAAAAATGATATGACAGTAAATACTCCAAATGCTTTGGAGATTTCACGTAATATTCTTTGTCTTCCTCTTTATGCACACCTTGATGTTGTGGATGTAGACAGAATTTGTGAGATTCTTATAAATAGGTGATTTTGTGGAAAAGAGTTTAGCGAAAAATAATAATCCTTTAACAAAAAACAGAGATTCTAATATTGAATTATATAGAATAATAACAATGTTTTTTATTGTCGCACATCATTATGTTGTTAATTCGGGTTTAACATTAGAAGGTGGACCTGTTTTTAGTGACCCACTTTCTTGGCGGTCAATATTCTTAGTTCTTTTTGGTGCGTGGGGTAAAATCGGTATAAATTGTTTCGTTTTGATAACAGGATATTTTATGGTTAATTCTAATATAACAGCGAAAAAGTTTACCAAATTATTAGGAGAAGTACTTTTTTATAATGTAATAATCAGTTCAATTTTTTGGATTACTGGTTACGAACCGCTGACAATTAAATCATTGATTTTTTCATTGATTCCAATCACATCAGTTGCACGGAATTTTACCGCTACTTATTTGATATTTTTCCTAACAATACCATTTCTTAATATTTTAATTAGGAATATGAATGAAAAGCAACATATAAGACTTTTACTTGTATGTAGTTTTACATATATTCTTTTTGGTTTTGTTCATCGGGTAACTATGAACTATGTTTCTTGGTATATGGTTCTTTATTTAATTTCGTCATATATTCGTTTGTATCCTAAAAAATTGTTCAATAGCACCAAATTTACAGGGGGGGTATCAGCACTTTGCATAATTATATCAGCTGTTTCGGTAGTGTTTGGTGCATGGACTTGTGCGAAGTTTGATAAGAATTTAATTTTTTATTTTGTGACTGATTCCAATACACCATTTGCTGTTGTAACGGGTGTTTCTACATTCTTGTTTTTTAAGAATATAAAGTTAGGATATAGTAAAATAATAAATACAATTTCTGCATCTACATTTGGCGTATTACTGATACATGCTAATTCTGATGCAATGCGTAAATGGTTATGGCAGGATTTGTTAGATAATGTTGGTATGTATTCATCAAAATATATGCCACTTCATGCAATAGGAAGTGTACTAGCAATATTTATTATATGTACATTGATTGATATTTTAAGAATTAATCTGATAGAAAAAGTATTTTTTAGATTATGGGATAAGTATTTTAATAAGTTAAAATTAAAATTTGAAGAATACGAAAATAAATTATGTGATGTTTTTAAAATAGAAAAATAATTCGGAGGTTGTAATATGAAAGGTATTATACTTGCAGGTGGTAAGGGTACAAGACTTTACCCAATGACTAAAGTTGTTTCAAAGCAACTTTTACCAATTTATGATAAACCATTGATTTATTATCCGCTTTCTATGCTTTTATTGGCAGGAATTCGTGAGATTCTTATAATTTCTACACCTGAAGATACTCCAAATTATGAAAAGCTTCTTGGTACAGGCGAAAAAATTGGTGCTGAGATTACATATAAGGTTCAGGAATCTCCACGTGGTCTTGCTGATGCTTTCATTCTTGGTGAAGACTTTATAGGTGACGATAACGTTTGTCTTATTTTAGGTGACAACGTTTTCTATGGTCAGGATATGAGTAAAACTCTCTGGAGAGCAAGAGACCGTAAAGTTGGCGCTACAATATTCGGCTACCCTGTAAAAGATGCAAGGGCATTTGGTGTAGTTGAATTTGATGAAAATAATAAAGTTATTTCTATTGAAGAAAAGCCTGAAAAACCAAAGTCAAATTATGCAGTTCCGGGGCTTTATTTCTATGACAATCGTGTTGTTGAAATTGCTAAAAACGTTAAGCCATCTGCACGTGGCGAAATAGAAATTACAGCAGTTAACAACGCTTACCTTGAACTCGGTGAATTAAACGTTGAGCTTCTTGGTCGTGGCATGGCTTGGCTTGATACTGGCACGCCAGAAGGTATGCTTAAAGCTGGTATATTTGTAGAAGCAGTTCAGGAAAGACAAGGCTTTTATATTTCTTGTATTGAAGAAATTGCTTGGCGTCGTGGTTTTATAACCACAGAACAGCTTATGAAATTAGGGGAAGAATTAAAAACTACTGAATATGGTCAGTATCTTATTTCTTTAGCAAAAGAGGGTAAATAAAATGAAATCAATTTTAGTAACTGGCGGAGCGGGGTTTATTGGCTCCAATTTTGTGTATTATATGTTGAAGAAGTATCCAGATTACAAAATAATCTGTGTTGACTGTCTTACTTATGCTGGTAATATGTCAACTCTTTCGGATGCTATGAAAAACGAGAATTTTAAATTCTACAAGACCAACATCTGCGACAGAGATGGCATTTACGAGATTTTTGAAGTTGAGAAGCCGGATATCGTTGTGAATTTTGCCGCAGAGAGTCACGTTGACCGTTCTATTGAAAACCCTGAAGTGTTCCTTCAGACCAACATTCTCGGTACTCAGGTTATGATGGATGCGTGTAGAAAATACGGCATTGAGCGTTACCATCAGGTATCTACCGACGAGGTTTACGGCGATTTGCCACTCGACAGGCCAGACCTTTTCTTTACAGAAGAAACTCCTATTCGCACAAGCAGTCCATACAGTTCTTCAAAGGCTGGCGCAGACCTTCTTGTTCTTGCATACCACAGAACCTACGGACTCCCTGTGACAATCAGCCGTTGCTCTAACAACTACGGTCCTTATCACTTCCCAGAGAAGCTTATTCCACTTATGATTGCAAACTGTCTTAATGACAAGCCACTCCCAGTTTACGGTGAAGGTCTTAACGTTCGTGACTGGCTTTACGTTGAGGACCACTGCAAAGCGATTGACCTTATAATTCATAATGGCAGAGTTGGCGAGGTTTACAACATTGGTGGTCACAACGAAATGAGAAACATTGATATTGTTAAGCTCATTTGCAAATACCTCGACAAGCCAGAGAGCCTCATTACCTACGTTGCTGACAGAAAAGGTCACGATATGCGCTACGCTATTGACCCTACAAAAATTCACAACGAACTCGGCTGGCTCCCTGAAACAAAGTTTTCCGATGGTATTAAGCTAACTATTGACTGGTACTTGAATAATCGTGAATGGTGGGAAACTATTATTAGTGGCGAATACCAGAATTATTATGAGAAAATGTATGGAAACAGATAACTATATGAAGAAAAGAAAATAAGAAGGAATTATTATGTCAAATTTCACAAATAAAACTTTACTCATCACTGGCGGTACAGGTTCATTTGGTAATGCTGTACTTAACAGATTTTTAAATACCGATATAGGAGAAATTCGTATTTTTTCAAGAGACGAGAAAAAGCAAGACGATATGCGCCACGAATTTCAGGCAAAGATGCCTGAAGTAGCTGAAAAAATTAGTTTTTATATTGGCGATGTAAGAGATTTACAATCGGTGAAAAATGCTATGCATGGTGTTGATTATATATTCCATGCTGCTGCATTAAAGCAAGTGCCATCTTGTGAATTTTTCCCAATTGAAGCGGTAAAAACAAACGTAATAGGAACAGAAAACGTTTTAACAGCGGCTATAGAAGCAGGTGTTAAGAACGTTGTTTGCCTTTCTACTGATAAGGCTGCATACCCTGTAAATGCAATGGGTACTTCAAAGGCAATGATGGAAAAGGTGGTTGTTGCAAAAGCACGTACATCAAAAACAACAAAAATTTGTTGTACTCGTTATGGTAACGTTATGTGCTCTCGTGGTTCAGTTATTCCGTTATGGATTGACCAAATCAGAAGTGGTAATCCTATAACATTAACAGATCCTAAAATGACTCGTTTCATCATGTCGCTTGATGAAGCTGTTGACCTTGTTTTATTTGCGTTTGAGAATGGTGAAGCAGGTGATATTCTTGTACAGAAAGCACCAGCTTGCACAATTCAGACTCAAGCTGAAGCTGTTTGCGAATTGTTTGGTGGCAATAAAGATGATATCAAGGTTATTGGCATTCGTCATGGCGAAAAAATGTATGAGACACTTCTTACAAACGAAGAGTGTGCAAATGCGATAGATATGGGTGACTTCTATCGTGTTCCTTGTGACAAACGTGGTCTTAATTACGACAAATATTTCAATAAGGGCGATGTTACAAGAAACGAATTAACGGAGTTTAATTCAAACAATACTAAGCTTTTAACGGTTGCAGAAACAAAAGAAAAAATTGCAAGTTTAAAGTATATTCAGGACGAGCTTAAGAAGGATATAAAATAATGAAAATTCTTGTAACTGGTGCAAAAGGGTTTGTTGGAAAAAACCTTTGTGAAAATCTTAAAAATATTCGAGATGGTAAAGATAAAATACGACCAAGTATTACCATTGATAAGATATATGAATATGATGTTGATACAGCTCCGGAATTATTAGACGATTATTGCAAGAACGCAGATTTTGTGTTTAACCTTGCGGGCGTGAATCGTCCTCAAAATCCCGAAGAATTTATGCAAGGTAATTTTGGATTTGCATCAACATTGCTTGAAACATTAAAAAAGTATAACAATACTTGCCCGGTAATGATTTCTTCTTCAATACAAGCAACCTGTATTGGTCGGTATGATAGTGATTATGGTAGAAGTAAAAAGGCTGGGGAAGAACTCATTTTTGCATATGGCAAAGAGACTGGTGCAAAGGTTTTAGTTTATCGTTTTCCTAATCTTTTTGGTAAGTGGTGTAGACCAAATTATAATTCTGCTGTTGCTACATTTTGTAATAATATTGCAAATGATTTGCCGATTACTGTAAGTGATAGAAGTATTCAGTTAGAGTTGCTTTATATTGATGACCTTATCACAGAAATGCTTGATGCATTGGAAAACAAGGAGCATCGCTGCGCCTTTGATGGTATAGATACAGTTTTATGTGAAGATGGTCAGTATTGTGTTGCACCAGTTACACATAAGGTCACACTTGGTGAAATTGTTGATTTACTCGAAAGCTTTAAATCACAATCAAAAACACTTGTAATGCCGGAAATACCTGAGGGTTCGTTTTCTAAAAAACTCTATAGCACTTATTTATCGTATTTAACTGAAGAAAATGCAAGATTTCCTTTGAAGATGAATTGTGATGACAGAGGAAGTTTTACCGAACTTTTAAAAACTGAAAAATGTGGTCAATTCAGTGTAAATATTTCTAAACCGGGTATTACAAAGGGTCAACATTGGCATAATACAAAATGGGAATTTTTTATTGTTGTTAGCGGAAAAGGCTTAATACAGCAGCGTAAAATAGGTTCAGATGAAGTTTTGAATTTTTATGTTAGTGGAGAGAAGATAGAGGCAGTTCATATGCTTCCTGGATACACGCATAATATTATAAATTTATCTGAGACAGAAAATCTCGTTACAGTAATGTGGGCTAATGAACAGTTTGACCCCAATCATCCTGATACATTTTTTGAGGTAGTGGAATAATGGATATGAAAATAAAGCTTGATTATAGCGATGTTAAATTTAAAGACAATGGAAAACTTAAATTATTAATAATTGTTGGTACTCGTCCTGAGATTATTCGTCTTGCAGCGGTTATTAATAAGTGTCGTCAGTATTTTGATACAATTCTTGCACATACAGGTCAGAATTACGATTATAATCTTAATGGGGTTTTCTTTAAGGATTTGAAGCTTGCAGATCCAGAGGTTTATATGGATGCAGTAGGTGATGACCTTGGAGCAACAGTTGGTAACATTATAAATTGTTCCTATAAGCTCATGAATCAGATTAAGCCTGATGCATTACTCATTCTTGGCGATACCAATTCTTGTCTTTCTGCAATTGCAGCAAAACGTTTGCATATACCAATTTTTCATATGGAAGCTGGTAATCGCTGTAAGGATGAATGCTTGCCAGAAGAAACTAATCGTCGTATTGTGGATATTATATCTGATGTGAATCTCGCCTATAGTGAGCATGCACGTCGCTATCTTCACGAGTGCGGTTTACCTAAAGAGCGTACTTATGTAACAGGCTCACCTATGGCAGAAGTACTTCATGAAAACCTTTCTGAAATCGAGGCGAGTGATGTTCTTGACAGACTTGGTCTTAAACCAAAGAAATACATTTTGCTTTCTGCACATAGAGAAGAAAATATTGATACAGAAAAGAATTTCATTAGTTTGTTTACTGCTATAAACAAATTGGCAGAAAAATATGATATGCCAATTCTATATTCGTGTCATCCGAGAAGTAAGATTCGTCTTGAGAAAAGTGGTTTCGAACTCGATAAAAGAGTTATGAAAAATGAACCTCTTGGGTTCCATGATTATAATAAATTGCAGATGAATGCATATGCAGTTGTTTCTGATAGTGGAACTCTTCCTGAAGAATCAAGTTTCTTTACGAGTGTGGGTAACCCTTTCCCGGCAGTTTGCATCAGAACTTCTACAGAAAGACCTGAAGCACTTGACAAAGCTTGTTTTATACTTGCAGGTATTGACGAGAAAAGTTTGGTTCAAGCAGTAGAAACAGCAGTAGAAATGAATGATAATGGTGTTTTTGGAATACCTGTACCGGATTATGTAGAAGAAAATGTTTCCACTAAAGTTATTAAAATTATTCAATCTTATACTGGTGTTGTTAATAAAATGGTGTGGAGAAAATTTTAATGGAACTAAAATATGCAGATATATAATGTTGAATTAAATAATAAAAAAGTCCTCATCACTGGTGCAGCAGGCTTCATTGGCTCTAATCTTGTGATGGAGCTTATGAGAACTGTTCCGGGAATTAAAATAGTTGGTCTTGATAGTATGAACGACTATTATGATGTGGCTATAAAAGAATATAGACTTAAGGAAATTGAAAAGCTCGCAAAGGAGCACAAAGACTGCTCCTGGGAGTTTGTTAAAGGTAATATTGCTGACAGGGCATTGATTGACGAGCTTTTTAAAAATCATCATTTCTCTGTGGTGGTGAACCTTGCCGCTCAGGCAGGTGTACGTTATTCAATCACTAATCCTGACGTATATATTGAGTCAAATATAATTGGTTTTTACAATATTCTTGAAGCGTGCCGTGCAACTATGGATACGGAATATCCTGTTGAACATCTTGTATATGCATCGTCATCATCAGTATATGGTACAAACAAAAAAATCCCATATTCAACAGATGACAAGGTAGACAACCCTGTGTCATTGTATGCGGCTACAAAAAAGAGTAACGAGCTTATGGCACACGCTTATTCTAAGCTTTACAATATTCCGTCAACAGGCTTACGTTTCTTTACCGTTTATGGTCCTGCAGGACGTCCTGATATGGCATATTTCGGATTCACAAATAAATTGCTCAAGGGCGAAACTATCGAAATTTTCAACTATGGTAATTGTAAACGTGACTTTACATACGTTGACGATATTGTTGAGGGTGTAAAGCGTGTAATGCAACACGCCCCTGAAAAGCAAAACGGCGAGGATGGCTTACCATTACCACCTTATGCAGTTTATAATATCGGTAATAACAATCCTGAAAATCTTCTTGATTTTGTTACAATACTTCAAGAAGAATTAATTCGTGCAGAGGTTTTACCAGCAGATTATGATTTCGAAGCACACAAAAATCTTGTGCCAATGCAGCCAGGCGATGTGCCAATAACTTATGCAGATGTAACTGCATTAGAAAGAGATTTTGGCTTCAAGCCATCTACATCACTTCGTGATGGGCTTCGCAAATTTGCAGAGTGGTATCACGAATTTTATCAAAACAACTAATTTTGCATATAAAGTTGCCATGGAGAAGCACTCGTAGGGACTGAACATGCATATATACTCAAAGAACAAGTTAAAAGGAGAGTAAATGCAAATGAAAATAGCAGTCGCTGGAACCGGTTATGTCGGTTTGTCCATGGCAGTTTTGTTAGCGCAAAACAATGAAGTAACAGCAGTTGATATAATTCCTGAAAAAGTGGAAAAGATCAATGCTAAAAAATCACCTATTGTAGATAAAGAAATTGAAGAATTTCTTTCAACCAAGGAACTAAACCTTGTTGCTACTACTGATGGCGCTTCTGCATATAAAAATGCGGAGTTGGTTATAATTTCTACGCCAACAAACTATGACCCGAATAAGAATTATTTTGATACATCGTCTGTTGAAGCAGTAATTGAACAGGTTATAGAATGTAATCCTGATGCAGTAATGATAGTAAAATCAACTGTTCCAGTTGGTTTTACTGAAAAAGTCAGAGCAGATTTTTGTTGTGACAATATTTTGTTTAGTCCGGAATTTCTTCGAGAAGGTAAGGCTTTATATGATAATCTTTATCCGAGTCGTATTATTGTGGGAGTTCCTGTTTCTAACAAACGATTGGAAAAAGCAGCAGAGACATTCGTTGATTTGCTTAAAGAAGGTGCTCTTAAGGATGATATTGAAGTTCGATATATGAACCCAACGGAAGCAGAAGCGGTCAAGTTGTTTGCTAATACATATCTTGCATTACGTGTTAGTTTTTTCAATGAACTTGACACATATGCAGCGGTACGTGGATTAGACACAAAATCTATTATTGAGGGTGTGGGTCTTGACCCAAGAATAGGAACCCACTATAACAACCCTTCTTTTGGCTATGGTGGTTATTGTTTACCAAAAGATACAAAACAACTTCTTGCAAATTACAACGACGTTCCACAAAACATTATTTCTGCTATAGTTGCAGCCAATGGTACGAGAAAGGATTTTATTGCTGACCAGATCATTGCAAAGCAACCCAAGGTAGTAGGCGTTTATCGTCTTACAATGAAGGCTGGTTCAGATAATTTCCGTCAATCCTCTATTCAGGGGGTTATGAAACGAATTAAAGCAAAAGGCATTGAAGTAGTGATATATGAACCAACAATGAAAGAAACACACTTTTTCAATAGCCGTGTGATACATAATTTGGATGAGTTTAAACAAGTTTCCGATATAATTTTAGCAAATCGTTATAATGATGATATTTCTGACGTGTTAGATAAAGTTTACACAAGAGATTTATATTTCAGAGATTAATGAGGATGAATATGACAGCATACGAAGCTTTTGAAAAAATATATAAAAAACAACCACAACACACAGCATTTACACCATATCGCGTTTGCCCTATTGGTGCACATTCTGACCACCAACTCGGTAAGATTACTGGCTTTGCAATTAATAAGGGTATACATATAGCTTATGGTCCGAAGGAAAATGGTGTTATTGAAATTCAATCTTTACAGTTCGATAAACGTGCTCAGTGGCACGTTGAAGCAACTCCAAAAACAAAAGAAAATGACTGGGCAGACCATCTTCGTGGGGCAACAATTGCGCTTCATAAGCGTTATCCGCTTCGCCGCGGGTTATGTGCAGTTTTAGATGGGGAGCTTCCCATTGGTGGCCTTTCTTCTTCAGCGGCAGTTATTATTACATACTTGTCTGCGCTTTGTAAGATGAATGGAATTGAATTGACTCCACAGGAGCTTATATTGATTTCCAAGGAAGCTGAAAATAAATATGTTGGTGTGGCTTGTGGTAAGCTTGACCAATCCTGTGAGGTTTATTGTAAAAAAGACCATTTATTATATCTCGATACCCAAGATGACAGCTATGAGCTTATTCCACAGAGCTCTGATATGAAGCCATATAAATTTGCGATTTTCTTTAGTGGCTTAGAGCGTAGCCTTGCGGGTTCAGCATTTAATATGCGTGTAGATGAGTGCAGAAGTGCAGCGTATGCACTTAAGGCTTATGCTGGTATGGAATATGGAAAATTTGAAGAAACCAATCTTCGTGACGTTCCTCGTGAAGTTTATGAACAACATAAAGACAAACTTCCTGAGAACTGGCGTAAACGTGCGGAGCATTGGTTTACAGAATTTGACCGTGTGCAAAAAGGTGCCGAAGCTTGGCGTAATGGCGATATTGAAGAATATGGCAGACTTTCATTTGAAAGCGGATATAGTTCTATTTATAATTGGGAAACTGGTTCACCTGAATTAATAAAGTTATATGAAATTATGACTGAAACAAGAGGCATTTATGGTGGTCGCTTCTCTGGTGCCGGATTTAAAGGTTGCTGTCTTGCGATTATTAACCCTGACTATGAAGAAGAAATAATCGAAACAGTAACAAAAGAATATTTAAAGGCGTTTCCACATCTTGACGGTAAATATTCTGTTCATATTTGTGAAAGTGCAGATGGTGTAAAATTATGAAATGTTTAATTTTGGCAGCAGGATATGCTACAAGACTTTATCCGTTAACCGAAAACTTTCCAAAACCACTTTTAGAGGTTGGGAATAAAACTATTCTTGACTGGCTTGTAGATGATATTGATAATGCAGGTTTGGTTGATGAATATGTAGTGATATCAAATCACAAATTTGCTCATCATTTTGACGACTGGGCAAAAACAAAAAAACAAAGAATCTCTGTTGTTGATGATGGCACAAGTACAAATGAAACTCGTCTTGGTGCAGTTAAGGATATTCAGTATGCTATCGACCAGTTAAAGCTTGATGACGATATGCTTGTTATTGCAGGTGATAATGTTCTCGATTTCAGCTTGACTAAGTTTATTGAATATGCAAAGGGTAAGAATACGTCTTGCATTATGCGTTATTATGAGTCGGATGAAAAGAAGTTGCTTAAATGTGGTGTCGTTACTATTGATGAAAGTGACAAAATTCTCAATATGACAGAAAAATCACCGAATCCAGCAACACACTGGTGTTGTCCGCCGTTTTATTATTATACTAAATCTGATGCGAAACTCGTGCAGAAAGGTATTGATAGCGGTTGTGGCACAGATGCCCCTGGCAGTTATATTGCCTGGCTTTGTAAACAAACAACAGTTCATGCGATGGAAATGCCAGGAAAACGATATGATATTGGTAATTTGGAGAGCTACGAAAAGGTAAAATCAGAGTATAAAGGAATTGAATATTAGTTGTTCGATTTGGTAAATAAGTTTTTAAAATTAGTTGAATAAATATTATGAAATGGTTTAGAAACAAGTTTTGTATAAACCAAAAATTTTTTCTCCCCTTTTAAGGGGAGTTTTTTGTTTGTTATTTGATTTAGTCGTCTGTCATACTATAGATGAATTGATAAAGAAAAAAGGATATTAGTAGATTAATAAAGGAAATTAATCTATTTCAACCGAAAAAATCGGTTGCTGTTGTTTCTAGAATTTATGTTAGAAACAACTTACTTCTCACTATAATAAGAAAAAGGAGAGAAGTGAGAGGACTCCCTTACGGTTATTTGATAAATTCGAAGAATTTGAAACAACTGGTGGGGGAGAAGAAAATTGAGTTTTTGTAATTAGAAAAATTCAATTTTGTTTTACGGTAGCGTACACATAATGTCAAAGTGTATGGACAGCCTTTTCTCGGCGATATATTTGGATATATCAGAAAAATAGAGACATTGACAGTTTAACAGAGCTTCGGCTCGGACACGGTAGAAAGAGCCGTGAGAAATAAATCTTTCTTGAAATTAACAATGAAAGGAGGTGGTAAAATGGCTAAGACTAACAAAGTTAGAAAGAACACTACTTCAAGAATGCTTTTTGAAGAAGCAAGGGATTTTTTTAAGAAAAATTATACTAATAATGTTACAAGAAGGATGTATGTAAGTAACTATAGAAAATTTATAGAATTCTGTAGAACTGAATATGATTAGAAATCAAAGGAAGATTGTAAAAAGCATATTCAAGAATATGCAGATTATTTGAAAGATAAAGGTTATTAGGCAAGTACGATCCACACTTATATAGCGCCTGTGTGTAGCTATCATAATGTGAATATGAAAGAGATAAAAAAAATATAAGAAGCACAGCTAATTATAAACGAGGAAGAACCAATAATGGTAGAAAGGAAAGGAGTGATAATGATTTTAATAATCCTAAATATAAGTATTCTATAGAGTTTCAAAAAAGAATTGGAATTCGTAGGGCAGAACTCGAAAAATTAACGGGTGATGATTTAGTGATTGATGAGTCTGGGTATTTATGCGTGAGAGTAAAATCTGGCAAAGGTGGCAAAAAGCAATTGCAAAGGATATTACCACAAGATTGTGAATATATAAAAACATATTTTGAAAACAAGAACCCTGGTGAAAGAATATTCTCAAAAGCTGAATTAAACAATAGCCAATCATACCATACATTAAGAGCGCAGAACGCACGAAGATGTTATAAGTATTATCTGGATTTAATATCTACAGAAGAAGGTAGAACTACATTAATAGAAGAAATAAGGTTAAGATTTGCAATGCCAGATAAAAATGGAAAAATAAAACATAAAGGGTTTAAGGAAGAATTTGTTGTAGGTACATATAAACTAAAGGGAAACAATAAAAAGTTAGCAGTAGAAAATAATTTGCCGACTGAGTATGATAAACTTGCGTTTATGGCAGTTTCTGTGTTTCATTTAAGCCATTGGCGAAATGATGTAACAGTTGCTTCATATATGTTGGCTATTTAATAATGTAAGAAATTTTAAAATAATAGGTTTCGCTGAGTTAATAAAGTAATAAGAGCGTATTGATGAAAAAAGTAGTGATAGTTATAAAAGGAAGTTATATTGCCTGGCTTTGTAAGCAGACAACTGTTCATGCAATGGAAATGCCTGGCAAACGATATGACATTGGTAATTTAGAGAGTTATGAAAAAGTGAAAACTGAATATAACGGAATAACGCGTTAAAATGATTTGATTTTAAATGAATAGAAAATCCTTGTTTTTTATTGAAACAAGGATTTTTTTATGTTATGTTAAGACAGTGTATATCATTGAAAGGAGAGATTAAATGAATTTGCAGACATTAAAAAGCGTTTTGAGAAAAATACCAGGGATGTCATTTTTAGCATATCTGAGATATTTTTATTTTATTTCTCCTGTAACGGCACTAAAACGGAAATTGAAGGTGAACAAATACACAAAGGCACCTGAATTTGATGAAATCAAAAAATTGAAAAACACAAAATTGGGTGAGGCTTGTGTCATAGTTGGTAACGGGCCAAGTGTCAAAATGAGTGATTTGGATTTAATTCAGCAAAGCGGTATTGATTCGTTTGGTGCTAATCGTATATTAGATATTTTAGATAAAACCGAATGGCATCCGACATACTTAAGTGTTATGGACCCAACGTTTATTACTAATGAAAATATTAGAACTCACACGCCAGAAGAGTATTCAAAACAAATAGAAGAAAGTGGTGTGAAATTTGCATTTCTCATTCACTTGCTTAAAGACGTTCTTGTTCCGTCAGAAAAATATATATATACATACGTGAATTTTGCAAAGACATATTCGTTGGATTTAATGTCTTTTTCTGATGATGCAAGTGTTTATGTAAGTGATTTAGGAAATGTTATTTCGTATTCAATTCAAATTGCATATTATCTTGGTTACAGAAAAATTTATGTTTACGGAATTGATGGAACATACCCCAAATATCTTGATATTGATGGAAAGTTTAAAGTCAGAGAGATATCTAATGCCCATGTAGAAGGTATCAGAACTAATTCTTATGATACACAGAAATCGGTGGCAGCTAAGTCGAGATATTTTGCCGTAAAAGAAGGCGGTTATGCAGATTCAAGAAAAGATAATAAAGGTTACAATATGTGCAGAGAGTTTGCAGAGAAAAATGAAATGGAAATAATTAATTTAACCCACGGTGGTGCGATTGAAAATTTTGAAAGACAAAGCTTTTATGACGTATTAAAAAAATAAATATAAATCTTTATGAGAGATATTTAACTATGAATTCAAAATACAAAACATTATTTAAAAATGTCGGATTGCTGACTATAAGTAATTTGTCATCTAAAATATTAGTGTTTTTATTGGTTCCGCTTTACACAAGTGTTTTAACTACCGAAGAGTATGGTACTTATGATTTGGTTGTTACATCTGTTCAGTTGGTGTTTCGATATTAACACTGAATATTGTAGATGCAGTTATGCGGTTTTCTATGCGACAAGATTTGGCAGTGGAAAAAATCGCTTCAATAGGTATGGGCTTTATTTTAAAAAGTATACCTGTTGTAATTGCATTATTACTTGTAATTTATAAATTTAATATTTTCCCGCAAATAACACCTTTTATGTGGTTTGCATTTTTTTACTACTTGTTTTATGTATTGAATCAATACTTTATTCAACTGGCAAAGGGTTGCGAAAAAGTAAAGGATACGGCAATTGCAGGTATAATCAGTACAGTGACTATGGTTGCATTCAATGTGATTTTTTTACTTGTAATTAAGCTTGGTCTGTTCGGGTTCTTTCTTGCAAATACACTTTCGCAGGCGTTATCAGTATTTTATTTTGCTATAAGGTTAAAAATATTTAATTTTGTTAAATTTAATGTTAAAGATAAAGCCTTGAAAAAGGAAATGCTTCAATATTGTGTTCCACTTATAACCGTTGCTTTGAGCTGGTGGGTGAATAGCTCAGCAAGTAAATATATAGTTTCAGCGATTTGTGGTGTTGCAGTTAATGGTATTTTTGCTGTGGCTCAAAAAATACCCACGATTTTATCGACAATTCATCATGTTTTTGCACAAGCCTGGAACCTTTCAGCAATAAAGGAATTCGATAAAGAGGATAAGGGTGGTTTCTTTGCCAACACCTATTCTATGTATAACGCTGCACTGGTACTGATGTGTAGTGGGGTTATTTTTGTCAATGTTTTTTTGGCGAAAATTTTATTTGCCAAAGATTTCTTTATTGCATGGCAAAGCTCATCAATATTAGTGATATCTGTTTTGTTTACAGCGCTTAGTGGCTTTGTAGGCAGTGTGTTTACAGCAGTTAAAAACAGTAGGATTTTTTCTGTTTCTACAGTAGCTGCCGCCTTAGTAAATGTTGTTCTGAATTATCTTTTTATACCTGTGTGGGGTGCTCGTGGCGGTGCGATTGCTACAGCGATATCCTTTTTTGTGGTATGGGTAATTCGTTTGATATGTTCAAGAAAATATATAAAGTGGAAAATAAATTTAAAGGCAGATGTTTTAGCGTATTTGTTATTGATTCTACAAGTTGTGTTTGAAAGTATGGAAGGACATATGTATATAGGGCAAGTTTGTGTTGTTTTTGTACTTATTGTAATTTATAGAAAACAGATACTAAAAATAATAAATCCCGTATTGAAGAAATTAAAAACAATTAAAAAAGTTTAGGAGGAATAAAAATGAAGGTAGTAGCATTTTTACCAGCAAAAGGCACGAGTGAAAGAATTGAATCTAAGAATATAAAGGTTTTAAATGTTAAACCTTTGTTTTTGCATACTTTAGAGAAACTTGTCGCGTGTGATTTTATAGATGAAGTTTACTTAGATTCTGAATCTGATGAAATTTTAAATTACGCATCATATTTGAATTATATTCCATTAAAAAGAGATCCAGCACTTGCAAATAATAAAACTGATGGTCATAAAATGTTTTACAATGAAGTCTCACAAGTTGATGCAGATATCTATATTCAGGTGTTAGGTACAAGCCCCTTTATTTCACCAGAAACTATAAAACGTGGTGTAGATGTGCTTTTGAATTCACCAGAATATGATTCTGTTATTTTGGTAAAAAAAGAAAAAGAATACTTGTGGAAAGATAACCAACCAGTTTATGATAAATATAATATTCCTAATAGTAATACTTTACCTGATACAATTATTGAATCAATGGGATTATACATTGTAAGAAAAGAAACTGCATTGACTAAAAAGATGCGTTTTGGAGATAATGTATATATGTTAACTGCAGATGCAGTTGAAACAATTGATGTTAATTATCCAGATGAGTTTCAGTTAGCTGAATATATAATGCGTGGTAGGGCAGAAGCAGAAAACAAATATTTCCATACATTGTCAAAATTTATGAATTCAGCTGTCTTTTCAGATATATTGCACGATATGGGAATTTCGTGTACAATTGCGGGTTTAACACTTAACTATACTCAAAAAAAGGTTTTTGGTAGAGCGAATACATTGAAAATCCGTGCATTAAAAGAAGGCGAAGATTATCGCGGTATTTATGATGGTTTAAAGACTTACGAAAGAATTACTCCTGGTGAAGTGATTGTTGTTGAAAATGAAGTTGAAGATAGAGCTTATTTTGGTGAGTTAAACGCAAACTTAGCAGTTCGTGCAGGTGCAATAGGCACAATTGTCTCAAGTGTTACGAGAGATATTGATGAAGTTAATCGTTTGGATTATCCCGTGTTTGCAAAAGGTTATTGTTGTGCAGATGTTAAGGGTATAGCAACAGTGGAAGGTCACCAAGTTCCAATTTGCATAAACGGTATTGATATATTACCAGGTGATTTAATTTTTGCTGATAGATGTGGTATTGTAAGAATCCCTAAGCATTTAGAAAAAGAAGTCTTGGAAAAAGCAATACAAGTGGCTGAAACAGAAGGTAGTATTTTAAGACGTGTTTTAAATAATGAAAACGCTGTTTCTATATATGAAGAAGAAGGCGAGTTTTAATGAAATTAAAGGTAATTGCGGGTCCTTGTGTAATAGAATCTGAGGAAAATTTAATGCTTATTGCAAGCGAACTTAAAAATATTGCAGAGAACTTAGATGTTGATTTTTACTTTAAAGCTTCTTTTGATAAAGCTAACAGGACAAGTATTACTTCTTATAGAGGTCCTGGTATAAATGAGGGCTTGAGAATATTAAAAAAAGTTAAAGATGAATTAGGACTTAAAATTTGTACCGATATTCATGAGTCTTGGCAAGCAGAAAAGGCTGCTGAAGTAGTAGATATAATTCAAATTCCAGCATTTTTGTGTAGACAGACTGATTTGTTGGTAGCTGCGGCAAAGACTGGAAAAATAGTAAATATAAAAAAAGCACAATTTTTAGCGCCTTGGGATATGGCTAATGTTGTAAAAAAACTTGAAGACTCAGGGAATAAAAATATAATGCTTTGCGAACGAGGTACGACTTTTGGTTATAATACATTAGTTGTAGATATGACAGGTATCGTTGAAATGAAAAAGTTTGGATATCCTGTTGTGATGGATGCAACACATAGTGTTCAGAAGCCGGGCGGTAAAGGTACTGCAACAGGTGGTAATAGAGAGAATGTAGAGCCTCTTGCAAAAGCTGCAATTGCTGTTGGTGCGGATGCATTGTTTTTTGAAGTGCATCCAGATCCTGATAATGCATTATCAGATGGTCCGAATATGGTAAAACTTGATGAATTCGAAGCACTTTTAAAAAGAGTGAAGAAAGTTTATGATGCAGTTAATTAATTTTGAAAGGAAATGATGAGTTTGAATAAAATTGCTGAAGGTCGTCGTGTTTTTGACATAGAAATTGAAGCTTTGAAAAAAACTCGTGACTCATTAGATGATACTTTTGTTCATGGTATTAAGCTCACTATTGATTGGTATTTAAACAATCGTGAATGGTGGGAAACTATCATTAGTGGCGAATATCAGAATTATTACGAGAAAATGTATGGAAACAGATAAAAAAATCTCGCTTCTTATTGAAGCGGGACTTTTTTTGTGCTATAATATAACAGTATATACAAAAATGGTGTAGTATGCCGTTTTAGTAAATAGATTTATATGTTGCTAAACACAAATTTTATTATGAAAAGAGTAATAACAGATGTTAAAAAAAGATATCGGAAATCAGAAAATGCGATTGCTAAAAATTGCACATATGCTCGTGACGTGGGGAATGTTTTTTGTGTGCTGGTCACTATTTTATAAAAGAGAAACTTCGCCTTTGCATGAGCGTTTTGGTGTGTTGATGAGTGTATTTTATATAGTCGGGGTATTCCTTTTAGGTAGAATTTATCATATGTACGAAATTGGCTTTGCTAAAGTCTCTGAACTTGTTTATGCCCAGTCCCTTTCTAATGCAATTACGTTAGCGGTTATTTACGTGGCACAGAAATTTGCTTTTCTTCGTTTTCCGCAACCGTGGGGTTTTTTGGGTTTGTTGATTCTTCAAATCGGGTTTAATATAATATGGTGTTATCTTGTAAATAAAATCTATTTTAATACGTATCCACCACAAAAAACTATTGTTCTCTACAGAAATGATGAGGATTTAAGTAGACTCACTGAAGTTTCAAAGTTTTCTCGAAAATTTGATGTTCAGGAATATGTTAAATGCGATTTTGATGATTACAGAGATTTGTTGAAGGCGATTGAACCTTACGAAGTTGTGTTTGCCGTTGGTGTTTCAGCGACTCTCAGAAACTCAATTGCTAAAGAATGTATTGATAGAAATAAACAAGGTTATTTTGTTCCGCATGTTGGCGATATTATTATGATGGGTTCACGTCATGTTGTGCAATTTAGTGTTCCTGTTATGAATGTAAGTCGTGCTTATCTTCAACCAGAATATCTTATATTAAAACGTTTAATTGATATAGTTGTTTCTCTTATTGGAATTGTGGTTCTTAGTCCGCTTATGGCGGTAGTTGCAATTGCAATTAAAGCGTATGATGGTGGTCCGGCACTTTACAAGCAGATTCGTCTTACAAAAGATGGCAAGCACTTTAAAATATTAAAATTCAGAAGTATGAGAGTTGATGCTGAAAAAGATGGTGTTGCCCGTCTTGCATCTCAGAAAGATGATAGAATCACACCAATCGGTAAGGTTGTCCGTGCTTGTCGTTTTGATGAACTCCCACAACTTTTCAATATATTAAAAGGCGATATGACTATTGTAGGTCCAAGACCAGAAAGACCTGAAATTGCAGCACAGTATGAAGAAGTGTTACCATCATTCAGATTGAGACTTCAGGTAAAAGCGGGGCTTACTGGTACCGCTCAGGTGTATGGTAAATACAATTCTACTCCGTACGATAAATTAGAAATGGATCTTTTGTACATTAAGAATATGTCTTTTTTTGAAGATATAAAGTTGATGTTTGCTACTATAAGAATTTTGTTTCTCAAAGATAGCACAAGTGGTGTAGAAGCGGGGCAAGTTACTGCAGTAAAAGATGTTGAAGATATTGAACCAAATAAAGATACGATAGAAAAATAAAGGGGTGGGGATTGTGAGAGAAACAGAGAACACTATAAAGGTTGGTATAACTACAGTTACATTTAATTGTGAACAGACTATTTCTCGCACAATTGAGTCGGTTTTAAACCAGACTTATCCCAATATACAATATGTTATAATGGATGGGAAATCTACTGACAAAACAGTGGAAATAGCTCGTTCTTATGAAGAGAAATTTAAAGAGAAAAATATTCCTTTCTCAGTAGTTTCTGAAAAAGATAGTGGAATGTACGATGCGATGAATAAAGCGAATTCTTTATTACAGGTAGAACTTATCGGTAACGTAAATGGTGATGATTATTATGAGCCTGATGCAGTGAGTAAAATGGTAGAGTTTTACAAAAAAGAAAAGTTTGATGTTGCTTGGGGTGATTTAAGACTCGTAAAACCAAGTGGCAATATAATAAAGAAGGCGAAATTTAATAAGCGCTTTTGGACGACTACAGGTTGGTGCCATCCAACAATGTTTGCTACAAAAAAACTTCTTATGGAGTATCCGTACATTTGTCACGATATGTACGACGATTTCGATTTTGTAACGGCAGCTTTTAAATCCGGGAAAAAAATCTGTGTTTTAAATGAAGTTCTTTCAAACTTTACATTTGGTGGAATAAGCACACAAAAAAGTTTTAAAGAAGCTATGAGAAGGGCAAAAATTACTTACGAAATATATAAGCGACACGGAATGTCAAAACTTTATTATTTGCAACGAGTGGCGTTTGAAATGGTTAAACTTCTTATAAGTTAGGGAGAAATAGATTTATGGGTTTTTCATATGTGGTAGGCAAAATAATACAAAATATGCAAATAGCACAAATACGCAATTCCCAGATACATAAAACATCAAAAGTTTATTCTAAATGTCACGTGGTGAACTCGACAATAGAAAAATATTCTTATGTAACAAGAGAAACTGATATTTTATATAGCGATATTGGTGCATTTTGCTCTATTTCTGGTGGTTGTGTGATTGGTGGCCCTGCGCATCCTACAGACTGGGTTTCTACTTCGCCTGTTTTTCAAGGTTGTTCAAGTGCTTTAAAAAAGAAATTTGCAAAAATTCCATACGAGCCATATCGGAGAACGATTATTGGTAACGATGTGTGGATTGGCAATAAGGTTCTAATAAAAGCTGGTGTGAAAATTGCTGATGGTGCGGTTATTGGTATGGGTTCTGTTGTGACTCATGATATTGGACCCTATGAAATTTGGGCTGGTAACCCTGCAAAGTTTATAAAAAAGAGATTTGATGACGACACCATTGATGAACTTTTAAAGGTTCAATGGTGGAATTTAACAGATGAAGAAATTAAAAAGTTTGGCGAATTTATGAATAAACCAGAACAGTTTTTGGAGGCCTTTTCTGAATGAAAATTCTGCACTTGTGTTTAGGCGCGTTTTTTCCGGATAATTATTCGTATCAAGAAAATATGTTGCCTAAGTTCCATAAAAATATGGGGTATGAAGTTGAGGTAATTGCTTCACAGGAAACTTTTGATAAAAACGGTAAAAGAACTCATACAGATTTTTCGGGTAGTTACCAAAATGAATACGATATAAAAGTTACCAGATTAAAATATGCTTTTCCACAAAAAGTGAATTATAAATTAAAAAGATACATTGGTGTTTATACTGAAATAAAAGAATGTAAGCCAGATGTTATATTTATGCACAACTGTCAGTTTTTATCTGTTTTTAGTGTAATAAAATATTTAAAAAAACATCCTGAAGTAAAACTTTATGTTGACAATCACGCCGATTTGGCAAATAGTGCAACAAGTTTTGTTTCTAAAAATTTATTGCACAAAGGGTTATGGCGATATATTGCAAGAAAAATAGCTCCATATACAGAAAAATTTTACGGTGTGTTGCCGGCACGTGTTGAATTTTTAACGGATATTTATAATTTGCCACAAGAAAAATGTGAACTTCTTGTTATGGGTGCAGATGATGATGAAATAAAAGAAGAGAATTTAGAAAAATGGCGTCAGGAAAAACGAGATGAATATAATGTAAATGAAAAGTTGGTTTTAATGACTGGTGGAAAGATAGACCATAATAAACCGCAGACAATAGATTTGATGAAGTCTGTAAATGATTTGGGCCGTAATGATGTAGTATTGATTGTTTTTGGTTCTGTTACACCAGAATTAAAGCAGGCATTTAACGAACAAATAAGTGAAAATGTTAAATATATAGGTTGGAAAAATTCAAAAGATCTGTATAAAGAACTTGCGGCTGCAGATGTAGTTATATTCCCAGGGCTTCATTCTGTGTTATGGGAGCAGACTGTTGCTATGGGTAAACCATGTATTTTTAAAAAAATAAATGGAGCTACTCATATAGATATTGGTGGTAATTGTCTTTATTTTGAAGAAGATTCGATTGATGAATATAAAAGAGTAATCGAAAAAGCAATTCTTTCTTTAGAAATGTTAAAACAAAATGCAAATAAAAAAGAGAGAATGCGATTTTTATATAGTAATATAGCAAGATGTAGTATAGGAGAGTAGAAATGTCACTTTACGAAAAGATTATTAATGGAACAGAAAAAGTTTCGTTGGTAGGACTTGGTTATGTAGGTATGCCAATTGCAGTTGCTTTTGCACAAAAAGGTGTAAAGGTTGTTGGGTTCGATTTAAATGCTTCAAAAATTGATTTATATAAAAATGGTGTTGACCCTACCCATGAAGTAGGTGATGAAGTAATAAAGGCTTCAACAGTAGAATTTACCTTTGATGAAGCAGATTTGAAAACTGCAAAATTTCATATAGTTGCTGTTCCAACACCAGTTAATTTAGACCATACACCCAATTTAGCTCCTGTAATTGGTGCGAGTGAAATTGTAGGTCGTAATTTAGTAAAAGGTTCAATTGTTGTTTATGAATCAACTGTGTACCCCGGTGTTACCGAAGATGTTTGTATTCCTATTCTTGAAAAAGAATCGGGCTTAAAATGCGGTGTTGATTTCAAAGTTGGGTATTCACCTGAAAGAATTAACCCTGGCGATAAAGTTCATCGTTTAGAGAATATAACAAAAATTGTTTCGGGTATGGATGAAGAATCATTAGAAGAAATTAAGAATGTTTATAATATAGTAATTGAAGTTGGTACGTTCCCTGTTTCAACAATTAAAACAGCAGAAGCAATTAAAGTTGTTGAAAACAGCCAAAGAGATATAAATATTGCATTTATGAATGAGCTTGCAATGGTATTTGATAGAATGGGTATTGATACAAATGAAGTTGTTGATGGAATGAATACCAAGTGGAATGCTTTAGGTTTCAGACCAGGTCTCGTTGGTGGACATTGTATTGGTGTTGACCCGTATTATTTTACTTATGAAGCAGAAAAACTTGGTTACCACAGTCAGATTATAATTGCTGGTAGAAAAGTAAACGATGGTATGGGACAGTTTGTTGCTGATGCCGCTATAAAACAAATGATTCTTGCTGGAAAAACTGTAAAAGAAGCGAAAGTTGTTGTTTTGGGTCTTACGTTTAAAGAAAATTGTCCTGATACAAGAAATAGTAAAGTTGAAGATATCTTAAAAAGATTAAATGAGTATGGTGTGGAACCTTTAGTTGTTGACCCATGGGCTTCAGAAAAAGATGCTATGGAAGAATATGGCGTTACTTTGACAGAGTTAAAAGATGTTAAGAATGCAGATTGTGTTATTCTTGCAGTTGCACATAACGAATTTAAAATGTTTGGCATAGATAATATAGATAAATTGTTCAGGTCAATGGAAAACTCTGAGAAAGTAATTATTGATGTAAAAGGTATTTTAGATAAGAAACTTGTTGAGAGTTTGAAATATAATTATTGGAGATTATAAGAAATAAAGAACGGTGAATTTATGAAAATCGTTTATATTGATAAAGCGATAACGGGGCATAGAGTACCTTATCTTCAAACATTAATAAACAATAAGGAAGATGAGTTCATTGCAATTATTCCGCAAAAAACAGAGTTAATTGATTGTAAGCAATATGAATGCAAATTGGAATCTTTAACTTACAATTCTTATAAAAAATGGATTGATGATGTTTATAAAATAGTAAAAAAAGAAAATCCTGATATTGTTCATTTTTTGTTTGATGATGTCTTTTATAGATTTTTGGGTTATGGCTTGTATCGCTTTAAGAAATTTAACTCGATTATAACTGTACATAGTGTAAGAACGGGAGCACTTGCGAAAATTGTTTTGAATACAATTTCTTGTATGTGTAAAAAAATAGTTGTTCATTCACAATATATGAAGAACGAACTTGTGAAAATGGGCATAAAAAATGTTTGTCATATAGAGTACCCTGTTTTTAATTCGCAACGATGTGAAAAAAGTGTGGCGTGTGATTATTTTGAGCTCAAAAAAGAAACAAAAACACTGGGTTGTATTGGTGGAACGCGTTATGATAAAGGATTAGATATTCTTTTAGCGGCATTAGAGTCTGTTGATGAGCCATTTCAACTTCTTGTTGCTGGTTGTGAAGAAGATTTTAAAGAAGAGTTTATTAAACAAAAAACAAGTTTATACAAAGAAAAAGTATATTTAAAACTTAAATTTTTGTCTGATGAGGAACTTATGTATGCGATGAATGCGATTGACGTAGTTGTTCTTCCATATAGAAAATGGTTTAACGGAGCAAGCGGTCCGTTAGGTGAAGGTGTAGCACTTGATAAGTGTATTGTTGGTCCTGCTCATGGTAATTTAGGAGAAACAATTATTAAAAATCATTTGGGTTATACGTTTGAGACTGAAAATGTTACTTCGTTGACAGATATTATAAAAAAAGTTTTAAAAGAAGATTTTGTTTTTGATGAAAAATATTCAGAATATAAAAATTCATTGGACGTTGAAAATTTTGTGAATAGTTACAATAAATTGTACAGGGAGTCTGGTTTAGATTGTTGCAAAGAAAATCATTAAATCTGAATATGTTTTTGTATGCGATAGATTACGTGGTAGGTGCAATATTTCCGTTAATTACATTTCCGTACGTTTCCAGAATATTGGGTGTAGAAAATTTAGGTAAATATAATTTTTCGGTTTCGATAATTGCATATTTAGTTCTTTTGGCAAAGCTTGGGATTTCGGTTTATGCAATAAGAGAAGGGGCACGAATAAGAGATGACAAGAAAAAGTTTAATAATTTTGCCAGTCAACTATTTACTATAAATGTTATTTCTACAGTAATTGTTTATGGTATATTTTTACTAATGGTTTTAATTGTACCCAAATTCAAAGATTATGAATTGTTGCTGTTTGTCCTTTCAATTCAGATTTTCGTTGTTCCTCTTACATTAGATTGGGTGTACAGAATTTATGAGGATTTTTTATTTGTTACTTTAAGAAATCTTATTTATCAGATTGTTTCTGTTTCGCTTTTATTTGTATTTGTTAAAACAGAAGGGGATTTATTAAATTATGCTATTGTGACAGTAATTTCAGCGACGGGTGCAAATATATTCAACTTTGTTTGTTCGAGAAAATACTGCAGAATAAAGTTAACTAAAAAATTAGAACTTCATATACATATTTTCCCGATAGTGACTTTGTTTGCGATGACAATTGCTAATAAAATATTTGATACGTCAGATATTGTTTTATTAGGTTTTATGTCAGGAGATAGAGCTGTAGGCATATATTCTGTTGCGGTTAAAGTTTATAATATTGTAAAAGGTGTCGCAGCATCAATTGTTGCGGTTTCAATACCAAGAATTGCTTCTCTTTTAAAAACCGAAAACGAAAGTGAAGTCAGAGCTGAAAGCAGAAAGATATATAATATTTTACTTTCAATAAGCGTTCCAGTAGTTATGGGTGTGTTTGTTTTAAGTGAAGAAATTGTTTTTATATTATCAGGTGAAGAGTATCTTGATGCTGTTTTACCATTAAGAATTCTCGCTATTGATATTTTTGTAAGCGTAGTGGCATATTTTTGGGGACAAGCAATCCTTGTACCTTTCAAAAAGGATAAAGTTGTGTTAAAAGTAATAACAGTTTCAGCAATATTAAATATTGTTCTTAATATAATTCTTATTCCGTATTTTAATGAAGTTGCAACGGCTGTAACAACTCTTTTAGCAGAATTAATATGGTTGGTTTTATGCAGAAAAGAAGGCGTAAAACTTGTGGGAAAAGTGGAGAATATAAGTCACTTTTTAAAAGTAGTTGTTGGCTCTGTGCCAATAGTTGTTTTTTCGTTTATATTTAAAGATATTATAAAGAATATGTATCTCTATATAGTGGTGTTGGTTGTAGTTTCAGGGATTGCATATCTTTTAATAGAATTGTTGTTGAAAAATGAGGTTTTTAACGAGTATTTTTATAAGTTGAAAAAGAAAATAAAACACAGGAGAGATAGTTATGTCTAAGAATGAAGCGCTTTTTCTTGCACAATCTTATATGGATACATGGGATGACTATGAAAGGTCATTAAACCGTGAAGGGTTTCCTGTGTGGGATTATATTATATTAACTGCTTCAAATGAAAATCAGGCTGAAGGTTTCAGGGCACAAATAAACGAAAGATTAAGTCAGAAACTTTTACCATCAAAGACCCATTTTGCCGTTATTCCAGACAGAGATGGTAAACGTGTTGGTAGCGGCGGAGCAACTTTAGGTGTAATAAAATATATTGCAGAGCACATTGGTAAGAATGATTTTTCAGGACTTCGTATTCTTGTAATTCATTCAGGAGGCGATTCAAAAAGGGTGCCACAATATTCTGCTCTTGGCAAACTTTTCTCACCAGTACCGCATAAATTACCAAATGGCAGAAATGCAACTCTTTTTGATGAATTTATGATGTCAATGTCAAGTGTGCCAGGACGTATCCGTGAAGGTATGGTGCTTCTTTCGGGCGACGTTCTCTTGCTCTTTAATCCGCTTCAGATAGATTACAGCGGTAGTGGTGCTGCAGCGATTTCATTTAAAGAAAAAGTGGAAATAGGTAAAAATCACGGTGTATTTTTACGTGGTGAAGATGGTTGTGTAGAGAAATTCCTTCACAAACAGTCAGTTGAAGCATTACAAGGTTTCGGAGCCGTTAATGAAAGTGGCAAGGTAGATATTGATACGGGTGCAGTAATTTTTTCTGTCGAAATGTTAAAATCACTTTATTCACTCGTTTCAACAGAAGAAAATTATAATAAGTATGTAAATGAGACAGTGCGTCTTTCACTTTATGGCGATTTTTTATATCCGTTAGCAACTGACTCTACTCTTGAAAAGTTTTATGATGAAAAACCAGAGGGTGAATTTTGTCAGGAACTTAAAAACGCACGTGAAGTTGTATGGGAAATTTTAAGGCCATACAGAATGAAACTTTTAAGACTTTCACCTGCAAAATTCATACATTTTGGTACAACTAAAGAAATTCTTGAACTTATGTCTGGTGGAATTGAAAGTTATAAAGAACTTGGTTGGAAAAATCATGTTAACAGTAGCATTGCAAAATCTACCGCTGGATATAATAGTGTTTTATCTGATAAAGCGAAAATTGGAAAAAATTGTTACTTAGAAGTTTCTTATGTCCATAGCAAAGCAAAAATTGGCGACAACGTACTTCTTTCTTACGTGGATATTCACGATGAAATAATTCCGTCAGATGTTGTTATTCATGGGCTGAAACAAAAGGACGGAAAATTTGTTGCAAGAATATACGGTGTAAATGATAATCCGAAAGAAGATAAACTTTTCGGTAAGCCACTTAAAGAAATATTCCCTGAAAGTATATGGGTAACAGATGACCATACTTTATGGAATGCAGAAATTTACCCTGCTTGTGGCACTATTGAAGAAGCAGTAAAATCGTCTCTCAATATATACGAAATTGCAAATGGTAGTGGTGATATTGAGAAACTTTTAAAATGTGAAAGAAAATCGCTTCAATCAGGATTTAACGCTGCAGACCCTGATGCAATTATTGCCTGGGATAAACGTATGCAGGAGTTAGTTCGTATGGATGGTATTGCAAAACTTATCCGTACGGGTAAACCTGCAACTGAAGCAAAAAACATTTTAAGGGCAGGAAGCCTTACACCTATCCAGGAACAATGGTTGGAAAAACGTCTTTTAAGAGCTGATTTCAGTGAGAAAATCCGTCTTTTCTATTATCTTGGTGTTGCTCTTGGTGGTCAGAAAGGTACAGAATTTATAGGCAAAAGTTTTAATTTAATTTCAGAAGGAATTTTAAAAGAAACTGTAAGCAATTTAAAATATAACGAAAATTGTAAAATTTCAAAAGATAAGCATACTGTAAAGTTACCGCTTCGTGTAAACTGGGGTGGTGGCTGGAGTGATACTCCGCCTTATTGTAACGAAAATGGTGGTGCAGTTCTTAATGCTGCGATTCGTCTTAATGGCGAAAAACCTGTTGAAGTAACACTCGAAAAAATTGCTGAGAAAAAAATTGTTTTCGATAGTCGTGATATGGACGTTCACGGCGAGTTTACAGAGATTGCTCCACTTCAGGTTACGGAAGACCCTTATGACGTGTTTGCACTTCAGAAAGCGGCACTTCTTGCTTGTGGAATTATCCCGAGCGAGGGTGGAAATCTTAATGAAATTTTAGACCGTCTTGGTGGCGGATTTGTTATGCATTCAGAAGTAACAAATGTGCCAAAAGGTAGTGGACTTGGTACAAGTTCAATTCTTTCGGCAGCGTGTGTAAAAGCAATATTTGAATTTATGGGAATACCACATACTGAAGATGACCTTTATGGTCACGTTCTTGCTATGGAGCAGATAATGTCAACTGGTGGCGGATGGCAAGACCAGGTAGGTGGTGTAGTAAATGGTGTTAAATTTATTACGGCAATGCCGGGCATTATTCAGGATATAAAGGTGAGGAAACTTGAACTTCCTGAAAATACAATGAAAGAACTTAATGAACGTTTTGTGCTTATTTATACAGGTCAGAGAAGGCTTGCAAGAAATCTTTTAAGAGACGTTGTAGGTAGATATATAGGTAATGAACCTGATTCGATTTTCGCACTTAATGAAATTCAACGAGTTGC
Organism: Acutalibacteraceae bacterium; assembly: GCA_045533655.1. Taxonomy (GTDB): domain Bacteria; phylum Bacillota; class Clostridia; order Oscillospirales; family Acutalibacteraceae; genus DTU089. Next base: position 204,000 of record JAZSIE010000008.1, on the reverse strand, counting down.
GGCTCTTATGAGATTTGAGTTAGAACGTGGGAATATTGATGAATTTGCAAAACTTCTTGATTATCACTGGGAACTTTCTCAGAAGGTAGATAGTGGCTCGACTAATACCTTAATTGACCAGATTTTTGCAAGTATTGCAGACTATACAGCTGGTAAACTTGTCAGTGGTGCCGGTGGCGGCGGTTTCTTGCAAGTTGTTTTAAAACGTGGGGTTTCAAAGGAAACTGTGCGCAAGACGTTAAAATCTGTATTCCAGGATTCAGACGTGGATATCTGGGATTGTGAAATAATATAAAAATCTGAGGTAGAAATGGAACAATCAAAAATTGACAGAATAAATTTTTTAGCAAGAAAATCACGTGAAAGTGGTCTTGCAGAAGAAGAGAAAAAAGAACAACAGAAGTTAAGAGCTGAATATGTAGCCGCTTTCAGAAAAAATCTTGTTAACACACTCGAATCAACCATAGTAGAACGTCCTGACGGTACTCGTTTGCCACTTGTTGAGAACAATAAACTCAACAAGAAATTAAAATAATTATGGTAGAGATACGAAAAGCAAAAAAGAGTGATTTAGAAAAGGTAATGTATATCTGCAGAATGACGGCAGGTAACTTATCTATAAGAGATGAAGTTATCGGGAAAGTTAATGGTCTTACCTACGCTGCTTATTATGTGGAACACGAAACAGAGAATTGTTTTGTGCTTTGTGATGATGGCGAAGTAGTGGGATATATAATCTGCTCTGCCGATGAAAAAAAGTTCAGAAAAACTTTTTATAGAGAATATATAAAGAAAATAGCAGAAATACACAAAGGCGAAGCAAGAAAGGTTTTCTTTGTTCCGATTCCGTATTTACTTTTAAAATGTTTTTATCCTGCTCACCTTCATATAAATCTTTTACCGGAATATCAAAGTAAAGGTTACGGAACTTTGATGATTAATTCTCTTATAGATGAATTGAAAGGAAAAAATGTGAAGTCGGTAATGCTTTTAGCAGACGCTGAAAACACCGGTGCTATAAGATTTTATGAAAGAAATGGATTTAAAAAATTTATTACCGCTTTCGGCGGTGTGGGAATGTGTAAAAAATTAAGATAGGTTTAGAAGGTCTTGTTTATGAAAAAACCAATAACAGCAATAGTTTTGGGTGCGGGTCATCGTGCTCTTGTTTATGCAGACTATTCATTGAAGCACCCTGACGAATTAAAAATAGTCGGAGTTGCAGACCCGGATGAATACCGCAGAAATATGGTGCGTGAAAAATTCGGTTTCCCTGAAGAAAATTGTTTTGTAGATGCCGAAGCGCTTTCAAAGGTACCAAAATTTGCAGATGCCGTAATAAATGGCACAATGGATGAACAACACGTAGAAACATCGCTTCCATTACTTAAATTAGGTTACGATATGCTCTTAGAAAAGCCGTTTTGTGTAAACAAAACGGAAATGAAAGAACTTTTGGACGTTGTAAAAGAGCATAAAAACAAGGTTATGGTATGCCACGTGCTTCGCTATTCACCATTTTATTTGAAGTTCAAAGAAAAAATACACAATGGAGAATTGGGCGAAATAATAAACATTCAAACTATTGAAAATGTCAGTTATCATCATATAACAACTTCGTTTGTGAGAGGTAAGTGGGGTAATAGTGATAGGTGTAAAACATCTATGCTTCTTGCAAAATGCTGTCACGATATGGATATTATGATGTGGATGATGTCACCAGTAAGACCTGTTTCAGTTTCATCTGTTGGTTCATTAGGTCAGTTTAAAATCGAAAACGCACCTGAAAATTCTGGTACATATTGCCTTAAAGATTGTCCGAATGTAGATAGTTGCCAATACAGTGCAAAAAAGATTTACTTAGACCATTTAGGTTCTTGGGAATTTTACGTATGGCAGGAACTTGAAAGTGTAGAAAATCCTACAATGGAGCAAAGAATAGAACTTCTTAAAAAAAGTCCTTATGGTAAATGTGTTTATAAATGTGACAACAATGTTGTTGACAGACAAAGTGTACTTATAAACTTTAGCAATGGAGCAACAGGTACTCACAATATGATAGGCGGTTCTGCCGCGCCTTTAAGGGTAATAAAGGTTACGGGTACAAAAGGCGAACTTTATGGTGAATTTGAAAACAACGTTATTAAATTTACTAAAATAGACCCTGACAGTGAGAGTTTCTGCACAGAAGAAAGACTTGATATTGAAAACTTTGATATGGACGGTCACGGCGGTGGCGACGACAATTTAACAAAAGATTTCGTAAAGTATGTTGCTGGTGAAAAAGTTTCTGTTTCGTGTACTTCAATTTACGATTCTGTTGATGGTCATAATATTATTTTCTTAGCAGATGAGTCGAGAGAAGCAAATGGTGAATTGAAGTTTGTTGACAAATAATAGAAAATAGTGTAAAATATATTTAATTGTAAAATAAAAATCAAATTTATTTGGAGGGTATATAAAATGGAAGCACTTGCAGGTCTTAGCGGTGGAATTGGTATTATCAGTTCTATCATTTATAAAATCAATAGCCTTATTATTGCTTTAACAATGTTATTTGGTGGCGTGAGCGTGCCTTCAACTGATGCACGAATTTACTACGCTGAGCCAGATGCAAAGCTTATGGCTGTTGTCTGGGGCGATACACAACTTTGTAACTATAATCCTGAAAGAGAGATAAATTTTGTTGCTGCATGTGACGATTTACAGAATTCTGCTTGTCAGATAGATGCTCTTTTGGTTGCCGGTGACATTGTTGAAAATGGTTTCCAGTCAGAATATGACAGTCTTACAGACGATTTAGAAAAAGTAACAAAGGTTGATAACTTTGTTATGTGTGCAGGTAACCACGATATAAGAATCCGTGATTACGAGCAATCAACTCAGCGTTATTTTGATTTTACAAACAATCTTAATCCTAAAGATAAAGCTATTGATAACATTTGGTTTGAGTATGAAGTAGATGATTACTCGTTCCTTGTTATCGGTTCAGATGAGATGCGTTTTGAAGATGCTTACTTAAGTAATGCACAGTTAGAATGGCTTGAAGAAAGAGTTGCAGCAATTTCTGCAAGTGGTAAACCTGTATTTGTTATGGGTCACTATCCATTAAGAGATACACATGGTCTCCCACTTACATGGGGTGCTTCACTTTGGGAGTCAGGTACAATCGGCGACCAGTCAGATATAGTTTACGAGCTTCTCAATAAGTATGACAACGTCTTCTATATTACAGGTCACCTTCATACTGGTATCGGTCAGTATACTTACGAAGAAATCGGCAATATTCACGGTATCAACGTTCCATCAATCGGTATTACAAATAAAGATGGCGAATATAATGTTGCCACTGGAGTAATCCTCGAAGTTTATGAAGATAAGGTTATTTCAAGAGCAAGAGATTTTGGTACAGGCGAATATATCCCAGAATATACAGTAACATACGAACTCGTGTAAAATATCAGGGTTGTAGTGAGCACTCACTACAACCCGTTTTTTCGCTCTTTTTCATTGACATTATTGTATTTTAATAGTATTATTAATCTGTATAAGTATTTTTAGAAAAGGAGTGAAATATATGCACCTTATCCCTATGCCTACAAGATTGGAAATAAAGGCAGGCTTTTATTATTTTGATAAGGAACCAGAAGTAATAAAAGAGATTAAACACTCTTTCCAGAAAGATGAGAGTTATCGTATTACTATTAACGAAAAAGGCGTTTTTATTGAAGGTGCAAGTGAAAAGGGCATATATTATGGCGAAACTACGTTAAAGCAGTTAATGTATAATTACCGTGGTTGCCTTCCATTCCTTTATATTTCAGATGAGCCAGAATTTTCTTACCGTGGGTTTATGATCGACTCTTCAAGGCATTTTTTTACGGTAGAAGAAGTAAAAAAAATAATAGATGCTTGTGCGCTATTTAAATTAAATAAATTTCATTTTCATTTAACTGATGACCAGGGTTTCCGTTTCCAGATGGAAAAATATCCGCTCCTTACAGAAGTTGGAAGCAAAAGACGGGCATCAGAATTCAGCAGAGAAGAAAATGACCAGAATGAATATGCACATTATTATACTAAAGATGAACTTAAAGAAATTGTTGAATATTGTCATGAAAGATATATTGAAGTTATACCAGAGTTCGATATCCCGGGGCATACAACTTCATTAATTGCGGCTTATCCCGAAATATCGTGTAAAGGTGAAAAAATACAACCCGAAACAAAAGGTGGAATATTCGAAAATATTTTATGTGCAGGTAAAGAAGAAACATTTAACGTTATTTACGCCGTAATTGATGAAATGTGCGAAATTTTTACTGATAAATATTTTCACATCGGTGGCGATGAAGCACCAAAGAAGAATTGGGTAGAATGCCCTTGTTGTCGTGCTAAAAAAGACGAATTAGGTCTTAAGAATTTTCAGGAACTTCAGGGTTGGTTTATGAATGAAGTTTCAAAATATCTTAAGAAAAAGGGTAAAGTTGCGATTTGCTGGAATGATGCTTTAAAAGGTGGAAACCTTGATTCAAATATAGCAGTTTCATTGTGGCTTGAAAAGAATAATAAGAGTGTAGAATGGGCAAATAACGGCAATAAATTAATAGTTGAAAGCAACGTGCCGTTATACGTCGATTATCCTTATGCAGTCAATTCATTAGAAAAAATTTATAAATTTAAGCCTAAAAACCTTAAAGGGTTGACTGAAGTTGGTGAAAATTCGATTTTAGGAATAGAATCACCAGCGTGGACCGAACATATTAGAAATTTTAAAGAATTATCATATATGTGTTTCCCAAGATGGTTTGCAGTTGCAGAAACTGCGTGGAATGGTGGAAACAAAAAAGGTTATTTGCAATTTTTGAATACTACTCAGTTTTATTGCGATATTTTAAAAGAAATGAAAATACCGGTATGCGAGAAAAGTGAGTGGGACGGTAATCCGCAGAAAACAATTAAAGGACTTATTAAGCACGGTAAAAGAGTATTAACGCCAGAGAGTGTTGTGGATTTTTTAAGAATACAAAGAAATGAATTGTTAGGGGGCGATGATTGATGCAGGAAATTAAATTTTCAGTAATTGGTACTTCATGGATAACAACGTCTTTTATTGAGGGTGCAAAATTAGTTGACGGACTTGTGCTTGACGGTGTTTATTCACGTTCCGAAGAAAAGGGTAAAGCGTACGCTCAGGCAGTAGGAGCAAAAAGGGTTTTTGCATCAATTGAAGAGGTAGCAGATTCAGATACAGATTTTGTTTACGTGGCAAGTCCTAACTCGTGCCACTATGAACAGTGCAAATTCCTTTTAGAAAACAAGAAGCACGTAATATGCGAAAAACCTATTACAACAACGAGTGAAGAATTTTCAAAATTATTCTTTTTAGCTGAAGAAAATAACGTAAGATATTTTGAAGCGATTATGTATATGCATACTAATGCACGTTATGCATTAAAAGAAGCAGTAGAGAGCATAGGTAATATTTCATCTGCCCATTTTGATTATTCACAGTTATCTTCAAAATACGACGTGCTTTTAGCAGGTGGGTTGCCTAATATATTTAATCCTGAAATGAAAACAGGCGCACTTAACGATTTAGGTATTTATTGTGTTTATCCTGCGATAGATTTATTTGGCGAACCACAACAAATTTTAGCATCCCAGCATTTTCTCTTTACGGGTGCAGACGGTGCAGGTTCTGCAATATTAAAGTATAAAGATAAAATTGTTACTATTACATATTCAAAAACTTCAGAAAGCAGAGCAGCTTCACAGATATTGGGTGATGAAGGTACTGTTACTTTAGAGTCCGTTTCACAGTTAAGAGGTATTAAAAATTACGACAAAAAAGGTAATGTAATAGATGAAATTGCTTCTGAAGATAAAATTTCGCTTATGTCAAACGAAGCAAGTCATATGTATAAATTCATAACAGATTTTGAGCACAATAAAGGTCTTTATTATGAATGTGCGGCAATGAGTCAGAAAGTGCTTAATTGTATGGAAAAAATGAGGACAACTAATGGCACAGAATGATATTTTGTCGTTGCAAAATGAATTAAAATCACTTTTGCTGAGTGAAGGTGTAAGCGACGTTGGTTTTTCATATTTAGGTGATGCCGACACAGGTGAATTGCAGAATGCAGTGAGCATTGTGGTGAAACTTTCCGATGCAATTATTGATGAAATTACTTCGGAACCGACTCCTACATATTTCAATCATTACAGAACTGTTAATGCATTTATAGACCGTTGTCTTTTAAAAGCGGGTTTGTTTTTAGAGTCAAAGGGATATAAATATATAACGGTAGCGGCTTCACAAAGTATGCCCGGAACTCCTTATAATGGCAGATTTTCTCACAAAGGAGCGGCAAGAAAAGCAGGTCTTGGTACAATAGGTAAAAATTCATTGTTTTTACATAAAGAATATGGTGCAAGAGTAAGGCTCGGCACAATAATTACAGATTGCCCCGTAGAAAGAGAATGTGAAGAAGTAACTGATATCTGTAAAGGGTGTAATTTATGTGTAAAAGCGTGTCCATCGGGTGCAATCTTAGGTAAAGAATGGCACGAAGGTGTAAAAAGAGAAGATATTTTCAGCCCCAAAGTATGTAGCGATTATATGAAAAAAGAGTTTCATCATATTGGTCGTGGCGTAGTTTGTGGTATATGTATGAAAGTTTGTCCGGTAGGGAAATAATTTTTAGGTGGTGATTTTATGGCAAAAATTCTTGTTGCAGATGATGAACAGTTAATAAGAAAACTTATTAACGATTGTCTTTCTAAAGATGGTCACGAAATTTTAGAAGCAACAGATGGTCTTGAAGCAATTAATATTTTTAAGAAAAATAAAGATATTGATATGGCACTTCTTGATATTATGATGCCCGAAATTGATGGCTGGGAAGTTTGTCGTAAAATCAGAGAAACAAGCGGCATTCCTATTGTTTTAGTTTCTGCACGAAGTCAGGATTTTGACCAGATTATGGGATTTGAATCTGGTGCAGATGATTACGTTACAAAGCCATTTTCATTAACAGTTCTTACCAAAAGGGTAGATGCACTTTTAAAAAGGGGAGCTGCACCCAAAGAAAAGAAAACTGAAAATGATAATATAACACTTGGTAGTTTAATTATAAATCCGTTGGCACATGAAGTTTATTTAGATGGTGTAGCGGTAGAGTTTACTTTAAAAGAATATAAAATTCTTTTAAAATTAGCTTCAAATCCAGGCAGAGTTTATACCCGTGAACAACTTTTAGATGAAGTGTGGGGTTACGAATACGAGGGCGACACAAGAACGGTTGACTCTCACGTTGCAAGACTCAGAACGAAACTTGGTGAATGGGGTGTAAATCACATTAAAACCATTTACGGTACAGGTTATAAAATACAAATGTAGGGAGAGATAAAAGCGATGAAGAAAAAACTCGGCATCAGGTTTCGTGTTTTTCTTGAAGTTGGTGCAATATTTGTAGTTTCTCTTATCGCTTTAGTAATAGTTAACTCTCAACTTCTCGATAACGTTTATTTGTGGAATGAAGAATTATCATTAAAACAAATGGCTCAGGAAGCAGAAGAACATATAGGCGATTACCAGAATTTGTTAAGAGAATTCGAAGTGAAAAACGGTGTAAGTATTGACCTTTATGATAATAACGATAATTACGTTTATGAGGGTAGCGGTAGTTTTATTTCTGGTAATAAACTTATAGTTGTCAGTCGTACCGAAAATGAAGATGGTAGTTATTTTAACATTTTACAAGAAGAAAATAGCTCTACTCAATATATTCTTTATGGTAAAGATTTTTCTAACGGTTATCATATAGAAATAACTTCACAAAAAGACGTTATTCAAGAGAATGCTTCAATAGCAACACAAGTTACTACAGTTATTGCCGTTGTGGCAATGCTTTTGGCACTTATATATATTTCTGGTTATGCAAAGAGATTTACAAAACCAATTATAAAAATAACAGAAACTGCCAATAAAATGAGTAATCTTGACTTTTCACAGAAATGTGAAATTAACAGAAAAGATGAAATCGGAGTGTTGGCAGATAGCATAAATAAACTTTCTTCTTCGCTTGATACAGCATTAACAGAATTAAAAGCAACAAACGAACAGTTAGTAAGCGATATTGAAAAAGAAAGAAAATTAGAAAAAATGCGTCAGGACTTCGTTTCGTCAGCATCTCACGAGTTAAAAACTCCTATTGCAATAATCCGCGGTTATGCAGAAGGTCTTAAAATAAACGTAGGTGAAGAAGATACTGCAATGCAGGAGTATTGTGACATTATAATGAATGAAGCAGATAAAATGAACACGTTGGTGTTAAGTCTTTTAGAAGCATCTCTTTATTCTTCAGGAATGAAAACACTTAATAAAGAAGATTTCGAGTTAAACGAATTTATAAAAGAATATATGAAAGCGGCAAAGCCGATTTTTGAAGAGAAAGAAATAAATGCAAAATTTATTGAACAAGAAATTTCATTAATGGTATTTGCCGATAAATCACAGATAGAAAGAGTTCTTTCTAACTATGTTTCAAATGCGTGCAGCCACGCAAAAAATGAAAAAGAGATTATTGTTTCAATAAGCGATATTGGTGAAAAATATAAAGTTTCCGTTTACAATTCTGGTAGCTTTATTGATGATAAAGATAAAGATAATATTTTCAATTCATTTTACAGAGCAGACAAAGCGCATTCAAGAAAAGAAGGTCGCTTCGGTTTAGGGCTTTCTATTGTAAAATCTATAATGGATATGCATAAATGTGAATGTGGCTTTACTAATAAAGAGAATGGTGTAGAGTTCTGGTTTCAGATTGAAAAAGCGAAAGGTTAAAATATGAAAATTAATTTTGTTATTCCTTGCCTTTTAGGTGTAGAAGGCATTATTGCAGATGAACTTCGTTCATTAGAAGCAGAAGACGTAAAAGCAGAAAACGGCAGGGTGCTTTTTTCGGGTGATGAAAATCTTTTAGCGAGAGTTAATATCTGCTCACACTTCGCAGAAAGAGTGCAGATTTTAGTCGGTTCGTTTAAAGCAACAACTTTCGAAGAATTGTTCCAAGGCACTAAAAATCTTCCTTGGGAACAATGGATTTTAAAAGACGATGCTTTTCCGGTAAAGGGTTATTCATTAAAATCAACACTTTTCAGCGTTAGCGACTGTCAGGCAATTATCAAAAAAGCGGTTGTTGAAAGACTTAAATCAAAATACGGTATTTCGTGGTTCGATGAAACAGGTCCTACACACCAAATTCAGTTTTCAATTATGAATGACGAAGCAACTCTTTTAATAGATACTTCTGGTGCGGGACTTCACAAAAGGGGTTACCGTTTACAAAGTAACTTTGCACCGATGAAAGAAACGTTGGCGGCGGCAATTTGTTCACTTGCTAAATTAAAGCATTACCACACTCTTTATGACCCGATGTGTGGTAGCGGTACTTTAATGATAGAGGGTGCTTTGTACGCTCATAATATAGCACCGGGGCTTAACAGACACTTTTCTGCTGAAAGATTTGAAGTGCTACCTAAAAATATCTGGGCAGAAGAAAGAGAAAGAGCAAGAAGTCTCGAAAAGATTGACACAGATTTCCAAGGCTTTGGTTCGGACATTGATGGCGAAACAATAAAACTTGCTATGGCGAATGCCGCAAGGCTTCCTATAGGCAAAAAACTCCATTTTGAAAAACGTGATATAAGAGATTTTCAAAGGCATACCGAAAGGGGTACTGTTTTGGTAAATCCGCCTTACGGGGAAAGACTTTTAGATTTACAAGAAGCAGAGCGTCTTTACAGAGAGATGGGAAAAGTGTTCCCGCAAAGTCATGGTTGGAGTTATTATATAATTACACCTGACGAAGAATTTGAAACCTGCTTCGGCAGAAAAGCAGACAAACGAAGAAAATTATATAACGGTATGATTAAGTGCCAGTTATATATGTATTTTAAATAATTTTAAAAATCTATTCTATGAGAGAAGATGGTTTTATGAAACACATTTTTATTATCAATCCCGTTGCGGGTAACGGTATTGACCACACTGCTTACAGCGAAAAAATCAAGCAGGCGTTTTCAGAGCTTGGTATTGAAGATTATGAAATTTACGTAACTACAGGTGTTGGTAATGCAAATGAATTTGCAAAAGAAAAAGTAGCTACGGGTGAACATATAAGATTTTACGCTTGTGGCGGTGACGGTACGCTTTCAGAAGTGGTTAACGCTTGTGCAGAGCAAAAAAATGCAGAGGTTGCGGCTATTCCTATGGGTAGTGGTAACGACTTTATAAGAATTTTCGGTAATAAAGAAGATTTATTGGATTTAAAAGCACATATTACCGGCATACCAATGGAATTTGACCTTATTAAATATGAAGACCAGTATGCTATAAATCAATGCTCAATGGGGCTTGATGCAGAAGTTTGTGCAAAACAGGCGGATTTTAAGAAGATACCGTTTTTATCACCGGAAACTGCATATACCGCAGCACTTCTTTATTGCTTTATAGGCAAAATGAAAAACACCTTTACTATTCAGTTCGATGATGACGAGCCTTTTACAAAGGATGTTCTTTTCTGCGTTGTAGGTAATTCCCGTTGGTATGGCGGTGGTTATATGGCTGCGCCGAAAGCACTCACTTATGACGGTCTTTTAGATTTTGTTGTTGTTGAAAAGAATTGCTCAAGACTTACACTTTTAGGTCTTATTGCACCATATAAACGTGGTGAGCATTTAAGTTGGGAAAGAACTCACTTTAAACGAGGTAAAAAGATTACAATTAAAAGTAAAAAACCATCTGCAGTTAATTTTGACGGTGAAGTGAAAATTGTAACAGAAGCAACGTTTAATATAGTTGAAAAGGCTATTAAATACGTTGTTCCGGCTAATTCTGATTTTTTAAAGAAAGTAGAAGAAGGTACTTTATAATGACAAACTACGCAAAAAGCAACACAGGTTTTAAAATTTTATCTACTATATTAAAACCGATTTTTAAATTCTGGTATTCACCTAAGCTTATAGGTAAAGATAATATTCCCGAAAGCGGGGCTATTGTAGTTGCTTGTAACCATAAGCATTTAATGGACCAGTGTATGGTAATTGTTTCTACAAAAAGACCTATTCATTATATGGCGAAAAGCGAATATTTTGAAAACAAAAAGGTTGCGTGGTTCTTTAAAGCCGCAGGTTGCATTCCCGTAAACAGAAATGGTCATGACTCAGAAGCTAAAGATGCCGCAACAGAAGTTTTACAAGGTCAGGGCGCTTTAGGTATTTTCCCTGAGGGCACAAGAAATAAAACAGAAGATTTGCTTATGCCATTTAAATTTGGCGCAGTTTCACTCGCTAAAAAGAATAACGCTTTAGTTATTCCGGTTGGTGTTTCTGGTGACTACAAATTCAGACCCAAAAATCTCGTTGCAAGAATTGGTGAACCAATTGATGTCAGCGAAATGGATTTAGAAGAAGCAAACGAAAAACTTCACAAAGCAGTTGAAACACTCATTTTAGAAAATCTCAAAGAAGGCAACGGAAGTGAGCAGGACTTCGAGAGAGCGAAGCATTCGGGATTGATTGAGAATTGAGAATATTTTAATTTGATAAAATAATTATAAAAAATAGTTCATTGATTCAGTAAAAATCAATGAACTATTTTTCTATTCCCAATATATAATCTGAAGAAACATTGTAAAGTTCGCATAATTTAATTAGATGTCTTATAGGGAGTTCGTTTGCACCACGCTCATAACGAGCATACATGGTTTGAGAAGTTCCAAGATAATCAGCGACTTCTTGTTGAGTCATATCACTATCTTCTCGCAAATCCCTAATGATTTTGATGTATGTCATATAATCACCAAATTTATTATACCAAGTAAATATATTTACTATTGACTTTAGTAAAAATTTGTATTAAAATGATGATGCAGAGAATATATTGAGGAGAAAAAACATGGCAGATATGGGGACAAAAGAAGCAGCTGAACTTTGGGGTGTCACTCAAAAGAAAGTTCAAGAATGGTGTAGGAAATGTAAAGATCCTAGAGTAACACAGGATAAAAAGGGGAGTCCATGGCATATTCCTAAAGATTTTCCTAATCCGTTTTATATAATAAATAGTAGGAGATGAGATTATGAAAAAATGTGTAAAAAACTTAATATTATTTATGATAGCGGTTGCTTTAATTATAAGTTTTTGTTCTTGTGGTATCAGAGGTAAAGAGCCTACAGATAATACTGCAAAAAATCAAGATATAACATCTAATTTGATAATAAAAAATGTTAACTCTATTGATACCGGTTCACTACATACAGTTGCGGTTAGAACGGATGGTACTGTAGTAGCAACAGGGAATAATGAATATGGTCAGTGTAATGTAAGTGACTGGACAGATATTGTTTCGATTTCAGCGAGTGGTAATTTTACAGTTGGGTTGAAACAAGATGGTACTGTTGTTGCGGTCGGGGCTAATGGATCCGGCCAATGTAATGTTAGTGATTGGACAGATATTGTTTCTATTACAACTGTTGTTCCGGGTTGTTATGCGGTTGGTGGTAGCACAATAGGGGTAAAAAAAGATGGCACTGTTATCGCAATTGGTGAGATTGTTGAAGGCAATAGTGAATATGGATATTTAGATGTAACAGGTATAACAAATGTAGCAATGGTATCTGCTTCATATAATCATGCGGTTTTTTTAAAAAGAGATGGCACAGTTTTTGCGGTTGGCGATAATTCTTATGGTAAATGTAATGTTAATGGTTGGACAGAAATAGTAAAGGTTGTGACTGGGGATGGGGATACAACTATAGGTCTAAAAAAAGATGGTACTGTAGTTGCTACTGGTTGTACAGGTGATGATGGTAATAGTTTAAATGTCGGAGATTGGAAAAATGTAACTGACATAGGTGGATTTGAGTGTTTTGTTTTAGGTGTTTCCACAACGGATGGCGCTTTATGTACTTGGGAGGATGTGGATTTCTTGGATGGAACTATTGCTGTAACTGCTGAAGCAGACTATGTTGTAGGACTACTTCCTAATGGTACATTGGTGGCTTGGGGAGATAACAGTTATGGACAAACTAATGTTTCGGGCTGGACAAACATAAAAATCAATCAATAATTTATTTAAAGAATAATAAAATGTCGAGTTTTTATATAAGGAGAAATTTAAAATGATATGTAAAAATTGTGGGAAAGAAAATGATGCAAATATGAAGTATTGTGGTGAATGCGGTTCAAGGCTTACTGACATTTTAGAAGAAATAGTAGTAGAAACTGATAATAGCGTTAGTAGTAATACTGAAAGTGTTTCTGTACAAGAAACTATGGGAGATGTGGAAGAAAAACCAAAAAAGCATAAATCAAAGATTATAGTTGCTTTTGTTGCTGTGGTAGCAGTATTTATATGTGTTTTTGCAATATTTGGTAATAGTGGCAAGATTAATGGTGTAAGTGCAGATACATATCAGGAATGTACAAGAATAATGAAACTTATATCAAATGAAGCATATATTAACAAAACTGCGAGCAAGGTAGAAAGCGCCTTATATCAAGAATATGGAACTGATTTAGGTTCAGTAACTATTGGTGAATTAAGAAATTATATTTTTGAAAACAGTGGTTTATTAGAATTATCAGATGATATAACAAATATTCCAATGAGTACGATAAATGATGAAATTTTAGCAAAATTTGTTGTTTGTCAATATGCATTTGTAATAGAGGAAATATTAGTTAGAGGTTCGGAATGTTCAGTTTTTACGATAATGGCTCCGTACAAGATTTCTAAAACGGGATGCTACGTAGTACGTTTTGACGAATGCAAAGATATTTATGGTAACTTCATATTAAAATATAAATTAATATATAATAATGCAAACGACATAGAAGATATACAAAAAGAAGTAGAAGAGATGTCTTTTTTTGCTGAATGCACAAGTCTTTTAGGTTGAGAAGAAAATTAAAAAAGGATGAATTTAGTATGAAAAAAATTATAATAATAATTCTTATGGCATCAGCAGTTCTTGCGGTAGGAGCTTATTGTCTTATAAATACTCTCACAGGAAATAGCAGTAATTACAGCAATTCGGGAAGTAGTTATAGTAATTATAATGGTGGGAGTTACAGTAGCGGAAGTAGTTATAGCGGTGGTAGTAGTTATGATAGGGATGCCGATTATGTTGCAGGACAATTTGGTGTAAGTTCTGATTCTGTAAAAGGTTCTGTTGGTGCATTAGCAGATGCAATAAGATAAAATTGAAAAAACGAGATAGGACAAATAAAGTTCTATCTCGTTTTCAAATTTTTTATTAATGAAAAAGTTTATTTATTATTTTATATACGAAAAAAGTTTATATTTTACCTATATTATGACAGAAAGAAGAATAAAAAGGGAACAAGTTCAAGAGTTTTTTCAAAACTTGTTATAACAAATGTTAATAACAAGTTTTGCAGGTGCATTTTAAAGTTGTAAAACACACCAGAATCTTGCAACAAACTACAATCTATGCTATACTAAAATGAATAATAATTAAAAAAGGTGATTGATATGTCATTAAAAATAACAAATCCTTATGCAAGTGGTACTTTTGATAGCAAACTTTTCAGAATTCCTGCTATTCTTACTTTAAAAAATGGCAGAATTTTAGCGTGTGCTGACGTAAGATACGGTAACGGTACAGATGACCCTGCAAATGTTGATACGGGTATCCGTTTTTCAGATGATAATGGTGTTAACTGGTCAGAGCCAGCGTTTGTAAATGCGTTTGATGATATGGAATTTTTTGACCACAATAAAGCAATTCCTACTTCAGCGGCTTTTGTAGATTCTGCAATAGTGCAAGGTGAAGACGGAACAGTTTTCCATATGTGTGATGCGTGTCCTGCATATATGGGGCTTTGGAGTGCAGGTACTTATGGTAAAGAAAATGGTTTTATAGATGGCAAATTAGCGGTTTGTGATAAAACAAGTCACGAAAAAGCAGAAAGTACAAAGCTAAACAAAGAGAAATATCCATATTATGTTGATGATTTTTCTGCTGATGGTTTTGCTCCTGTAAGGAAATTCAGTGATAATGAAATTTATGACAACTACTATGTTGACAGAGATTATAAGGTTTATAAAAAATCAGGCGAAGAATACACACCTGTTTTAATTAAACAAATGAATAAAGATGGCTCTTTGAGTGATAAAGATATAATTGCAAATCTTTTTTACGCTTATTCACCTATAAAATGTTACCCTACATATTATTTATGGGTTAAGAAAAGTTCTGACAATGGTGAAACCTGGGGTGACGGCAGAATTCTTAATTTAGAAATAGAGTCAAAAGGTTTTACAGGTTTTGCACCGGGTACGGGTATTTCTGTTGATTACAACGGTAAAAACAGGATTATATTTGCTGTTTACGACAATAACGACGGCAGAGAATACACAAGCGTAATTTACACGGATGATGGCGAAAACTGGAAGCGTTCTAAAAAAGCAAATCAGGTAGGCGTTTCTGGTAAAAGCTCTGAAACACAGTTTGTGCTTTTAAATAATGGCGTTTTAAGAATGTACTCAAGAAATACGGCAGGATATATAAGCTACTGTGACAGTACAGATGGTGGCGAAAGCTGGAGTGCATACAAACAGGATAAAGAGTTGAAATATTGTAGTAATTGTCAGTTCTCTATAATAAACTATAGTAAAGAAATTGACGGCAAAAAGGTTATTATAATTTCTTACCCTTCAACTAAAATCAGAAAGCTTGGCGTAATAAGAGTTGGTATTGTAAATGACGATAACACTGTAGAGTGGCGTTACAGAAAAAATGTAACCGACTCTTTAAATCCGTTCAGCTTTGTTTACTCTTGCATTACTGAACTTAGTGATGGCTCAATAGTTGATTTATATGAAAGTGATAAAGCCGAGCTTTCCTGCGTAAGATATACATTAGATGATTTAAAGGTAAATGATAAGGGAATCAGCGGTATTTCAAAAATCAAGTCATTAATATATAACAAAACAAGAAAATAAAGAAGTGATTTATTTTGAAAATATATCAGAAAATAGATGAATTAGTAGGTCGCACACCACTTTTAAGACTTAATAATATTGAAAAAGAGTTTAATTTAGAAGCAACTCTTTTAGTAAAATTAGAAAGCTTTAATCCGACGGGTAGTGCAAAAGACAGACCTGCAAAAGCAATAATTGAAAAAGCAGAAAAAGACGGGATTTTAAAAAAGAATTCTGTAATAATTGAACCTACAAGCGGTAACACAGGTATTGGTCTTGCCGCTATCGGTGTCAGTAAGGGTTACAGAGTAATAATCATAATGCCTGAAACTATGAGCATTGAGCGTCAAAAGCTTATGACTTGCTTTGGTGCAGAGTTAATTCTTACAGACGGTAGCAAGGGTATGAATGGTGCAATAGAAAAGGCAGAAGAGTTACAAAAAGAAATTCCAGAAGCAATTATTGCAGGGCAATTCGTAAACGAAGCAAACCCACTTTCTCACTATGAAACTACCGGTCCGGAAATCTGGGAAGATACTGACGGTAACGTAGATATTTTCATTTCTGGTATTGGTACCGGCGGAACAATTTCTGGTACGGGTAAGTTTTTAAAAGAAAAAAATGAAAATATAAAAGTAATCGGCATAGAGCCAGAAAAATCACCACTTTTAACAAAGGGTGAGAGTGGCAGTCACGGAATTCAGGGAATTGGTGCAAACTTTATTCCCGAAACGTTAGACAGAAATATTTACGATGAAATTATAGACGTTAAAGACGAATACGCTCTGAAATATGGCAGACTTATTGCTAAAAAAGAAGGCGTATTAGTCGGAATTTCATCTGGTGCGGTGCTCTCTGCGGCAATAGAAGTTGCAAAACGACCTGAAAATAAAGGTAAAACAATAGTTGCACTTTTAACAGATACGGGCGAAAGATATCTTTCAACAGCAATGTTTTCTTGAGGTGATATAATGGATAAATTTCTCAACAATATGGACCTTATAACTGGTACTATAAAAGAAATAGACGTTATAAATAAAAAATCTAAAATTAAAACAACCGATGGCGAATCAATGGTTTTAAACAGAAAAGAAGTTGTAAAAGTAATCAAAGATTTACAGTCGTTTTTATTCCCAGATTACTACACTCACAGCGAAGGTAGCGAAAACGTACTTTCACAAACAGAGCTTCTTTTAAATATTTATAATCGACTTGCAAAAGTAATAAAAGGCGCTTGTGAATTTAACGGCACTGATTTAGTATGCTCACCTGAAATAATCTGCGAAAAATTTATAAAAAAATTGCCGGAAGTAAAGACCATGCTTTTAAAAGATATTGAAGCGCTTTACGAGGGCGACCCTGCTGCAAAATGCCGAGAAGAAGTGCTCATTTGCTACCCGGGGTTTTATGCTATTTCTATTTTCCGTTTAGCACACGAATTATATAATTTAAGAGTGCCGCTTATACCAAGAATTATGACTGAATTTGCTCACGAAAAAACTGGTATTGATATTCACGCTGGTGCTACAATCGGCGAATACTTTTTTATAGACCACGGCACTGGTATTGTAATTGGTGAAACTACTACAATAGGCAACCACGTTAAAATTTACCAGGGTGTAACACTCGGTGCTAAAAGTTTTAAAGTGGATAGTGACGGCAACCCTATTAAAGATATTAAACGTCATCCTGACATTGGCGACAATGTTGTTATTTATGCGAATGCTACAATTTTAGGCGGTGACACAAAAATCGGTAACAACTGTGTTATCGGCGGTAACGTGTGGCTTACTTCTTCGGTAGAAGATAATCAGACAGTTTATTATCAGGGTGAATAGAAACCAACCCCAACAGTTTTCTGTGAACTGTTGGGGTTGATACATTTAAAATTCAAGTTCTAACAATGAATTTGTGTTTCGTTTGTTTTGTGTGTAAAGATTATTTACCTGTAAATAGAGATTATTAAAATCTACGTCACCATCAACAAGATAATAAATAGTAACCTGTTTTTGACTGTTTGCATCGACAGAAACAAAATAAAATCTTGAATCGGTATCATTTTCTGAAACGATAGCAAAAGCTTCATCTATAAGAGATGTGTTTGAAGCATCAACTAAATCATAGGTTGAGCAGAATAAAGAACCAGCAGTATTATTTATATTAGTTGCTTCAATAGTTACTGCAACAAGTTTTCTTTCTACATACGTTACGTCTTTAATGGTATCTATTGTGTTTACGCCGTCACCTAAAATCACTTCTTCATGATTGTAGCCTTTTAAAGTGCCATCGCTGTTTGTAATTTCGTCGAGTTCATCAATAGAGCGGATGTATTTTTCATTAATACCATTCACATTGTCAAGAACTTCTGCTTTTACTACTTTAATATTGTAATAAGCATCATTGTCAAAGTCCCAGCCGTTTTCACAAACTTCACCGAATTTTATGATTTTTTCTGTTTCTGGTGTGTCAGCAATAAATGCTTCAGAATGTGGTACGCTTTCATAATCGTAAATAAAGCTATCTTCTTCTGTTGCTTCAA
This sequence comes from Acutalibacteraceae bacterium, assembly GCA_045533655.1. Classification (GTDB taxonomy): domain Bacteria; phylum Bacillota; class Clostridia; order Oscillospirales; family Acutalibacteraceae; genus DTU089. Next base: position 185,445 of record JAZSIE010000008.1, on the reverse strand, counting down.
CAACCTTTAAATTGCCGAGAACTTTGTTGAGTTCTTCCCTTGGAATATGGTTGTTGAAAAAGCATTCAACCACAACGCCTTTTTCTTCAAAATAAATAAGCGCAAGACTCATTTCATTTTCATTAAGCGTTAAAATTTCTGCTTCGTTTTCACCAAAAGTAGTTTTTTCTGTACTTATAACGTTTTTATATTCTCGTTTGTTAGGGGCATCCATTTTAAAAATGTTAAATGAAAGACCTGAACCACCTTTATAGTTATATTTATATGGTGCTTCTAATACAGAAAAATCAGCTGAAAGATATTCTAATTTTAATTTTACGTTTTCAGGTGCTTCATTAAAATCAATATCATCGTTTGTTACAGTTGCAGAATATCTGCCTGTTTTTTCGAGCCATTCACTTATTTCAGTGTAAGCAAATGCAGAAACACTTAAAAGAATGCTCGAAACTGCGGCAACGGCAATTATTTTTATAACACGATTTTTGCTTTGTTGTTTTTTGCTGTTACTCATAACATCAATCTCCTTGAAGGCATCCATAACGGCACTGTGAAAACCGTCGGGGATGTTATTTTTATTATTAATCATTGGTTTTCACTCCTTTTTCAGTCGACTCTTGTTGTTTTAGTTTTTCACATTCAGCTCTGAGTTTACCGGTAAAACTCTCAATAAATGAATCAGCGCTTAATTCATTCATTTTACTGAATGCTTCAAGAATGGTGTTTTTAATGGCAATTTCACAAAGATATGGGGAGTGTAAAATATCGTTTGTTATATTATAAAACAGTTCTTCGTTCTCTAAAACAAGTGCAACAAAATGCTCGTGAGTCAATTTATGCTTTTTGGTACCAATTATATCAAGTGGGCTACAGTTAAGAGCTTCGGCTAAATCACCTAACATATCGAGTGTGGGTTGATTTCTGCCTGTTTCCCAGTAAGAAACTGTCTGCCTTGTTACAAAAAGTTTTTCGGCTAAAGCATCTTGTGTTAAATTGTTTTCTTTACGAAGCCTTTTTATGTTTTTACTTATGTTTGCCATTGTGTCACTCCCATTCTTTAGTTTGAGTATAGCACTTCACACTTACAGAGTAAAGCAAGTATATGTTGCAAAAAATAAAAGGCGATACTTTCGTACCGCCTTTTGCTTTTTTAATTTTTAGCCGATTTTCTTAGCATCTTTAACTTTAATTTTACCAATGAATGGAACTTTTAAGAAGCCGTTGCAGATATCATCTGTGAACGTAAGTGAAATTTCGCAAGGCTTATCGCCAGGGAGAATATCAACTTTTGCTTCACCAGTTAATGTGTCGCCATCTTCCTGAATGTTGTTGATAGCAATATCAGAAATTCCTAAATCTTCACCTGGAAGTTCAAGAGAGATTTTGTATTCACCATTGTTATCAGCGATTGTAAAAATAGCAGAACCTTTAAAAATAATGTTGTTGATTTCTGCTTGCCATTTGCCAAGACCTATCATTATATAGTCCTCCTCAAATTTAATTTAATTAATTATTTTATTCCAGCCGCAGTACGAAGAATTGCTCTCGTATCTGCAGTAGTAATTACGTTTTTATCAGCATCCGTGGTAACAAAATCACACGTTTTAATCTGCTCGTCTGTAAGTTTTACAATATTTGCAGAAGCGAGAAGTGCAATTCGTGCATCGGTAAGTGTAACTGTACCGTCACCGTTAGCGTCACCCTTTAAAGAAAAATCGTTTGACAAAAGAACGATATATGTTCCTAAAGTGTCGGTTTCATAAGTAGCACTTTTAAGGTCTGGTTGATTTGTAAGAATTTCAACGTCACCGACTCTTGAAGAGAAAATTCTTGTAGCAGTAGGAATAAGACCAGATGATGATTTGTCAAAATTAATTTCGAATGAACCGGTAGGAACAGAAATGCTACCATTATTATAAAGGTAAATATCTAATACGTAACCATCGGTATATTTTAGATTAGAAAAGTCTGCATCAATAGTAGAGAGTGGGTGAACGTCAACTCTGAGTTCAGTACCATCGGGAATAACGTTGTTAACATCAGTGATTGTAACACCCGCTTTAACGTTTGTGAGCGTAGGGCTTGAGTTAATATAGTTAAGACCTAATGACTTGATATATCTTGCAGGGTATGAACCTTTAAGGGCATAAACTCCGTCAATAAGATAATATTCTTTTGTACTGTCATTAGAATTGATTTTCCCAAGGAAAGCATCTGTGCCGATAGATTTAATTGACTTAGGAAGTCTGAGCTCTGTCAAGTCATCACAATGTGAAAATGCTAATGCGCCGATTGTTTCAAGTCTGTCACTGAAACGAACGCTTCTTAAATTCCAACAGAAAGAAAATGCTCTTTCGCCAATTGAAGTAACAGTGTTATACATATTAATATTTTCTAATAAATAACAACGGTAAAAAGCGAAGTTAGCAACAGTAGTAACACCATTAGGAATTGTGAAGTCGCCACCTTTACCTGCAGGGAATACCTTAAGAACAGTTCTGTCTTTACTGTAAACAACACCATCTACAGAGCAGAAATAAGGGTTAGAGTCATCAACATCAATTCTTAAAAGTGTGTCACATTCGTTAAAAGCGTTGCTTGCTAAGGTGCCAAGAGATGCAGGCAATTTAACGTAAGTAACGTTTGTTTCTGCAAAAGCTTTTGAAGTTACTGCAAAAACCGGAAGATTATCAATAGTCTCTGGAATTATAATTTTTTCGTTTGTTCCAAGATATTGCGTAATGAAAATTTTATTATTCTGAGTTCTGTAAAGAAAATCGCTTTTTGGTGCTAATGCAGGAACGTCATTTTTAGACGTAGTTTCCTGAAGCGCTTCTGCCTTAGGAGAGTTTGGTAAAACTACAAAAGAAAGAAGCAAAAATGATACAAGAAGCAAAGAAATGATTTTAAATCTTTTCATCAGAGCATCCTTTCTGATTCGAAATAATGGTATATGAAATAATTATACTGTAAATCCAAGAAAAATTCAATAGGAATGTTTATACAACACTGAATATTTACAAATTGTTCTAATTTACAAAAAGCAAAGCCACGAAACTAACGCTTCGTGGCTATACTTCATGCTTATTGCTTTGTTAGTTAAACAGCAAGTTTACAATTATGCATTAAACAGCACGTGTAACCTTACCGGAGCGCAAGCAGCGTGTGCAAGCATATACTCTACGTGGAGAACCGTTAACAACTGCTTTAACTCTTTTAACGTTTGGTTTCCAAGTTCTGTTTGAACGTCTGTGTGAGTGAGAAACCTTAATACCGAAAGCAACGTCTTTACCACAAAATTCGCATTTTGCCATTGAGCTGCACCTCCTTCTAAAAATTTTAGGTAATTTAGCTCTGGTGACAGAGCAACGCAAGTATAATAACATCTTTATGGTAGGAATGCAAGAGTTTTTTTACTATTTTTGATATTTTTTGCATTTTAGCACAAGAAAATATAAAAAAATCTTAAATATTTTTCCAAAATTGCTTGATTTTTTTAAAAATATCGTATATAATGACTTCATCGACGAACATTTGTGCGAACAAATAACAAAAAATATACATTTACATACTAAGGAGAAACTCAGATGGCAGAAAAAATGGATAACAAAAGTAAAGCTTTAGAAATGGCGTTAGGTCAGATTGAAAAAAGTTTTGGTAAAGGTGCAATTATGCGTCTTGGCGAAAATGCTTCTATGGCAGTTGAAGCAATTTCTACTGGTTCAATTTCACTTGACGTTGCAACAGGTATCGGTGGTCTTCCACGTGGTAGAATTATTGAGATTTATGGTCCTGAAAGTTCAGGTAAAACAACCCTTGCACTTCACGTTGTTGCAGAAGCACAAAAATTAGGTGGCGATGCAGCGTTTATTGATGCTGAACACGCTCTTGACCCTGTTTATGCAGCGGCTTTAGGTGTTGATATTGATTCTCTTTTGGTTTCTCAACCAGACGATGGTGAGCAGGCGTTAGAAATCACAGAGCATCTTGCTCGTTCTGGTGCACTTGACGTTATTGTTGTTGACTCAGTTGCGGCACTTGTTCCAAAAGCAGAAATTGAAGGCGAAATGGGTGACTCTCACGTTGGTCTCCACGCTCGTCTTATGTCACAGGCTTTAAGAAAATTAACGGGTGCAGTTGCAAAATCAAATACAGTTATCATTTTCATTAACCAACTTCGTGAAAAAGTTGGCGTTATGTATGGTAATCCAGAAGTTACAACTGGTGGTCGTGCTCTTAAGTTTTATTCATCAATCCGTATTGACGTAAGAAAAGTTGAACAGTTAAAAGGTGCGGGTAACGAATTTATTGGTTCTCGTACAAGAGCAAAGATTGTTAAAAATAAAGTTTCACCACCATTCAAAGAAGCTGAATTTGATATTATGTATGGTCAGGGTATTTCTAAAGATGGCGAAATTCTTGACTTGGCAGTTAAAATGGAGATTATCAGAAAAAGTGGTGCTTGGTTCTACTACGGTGAGGAAAGACTCGGTCAGGGTAGAGACAACGTTAAAGAATATATCCGCAATACTCCTGAATTTGCAGCTGATATTGAAAAACAGGTTCGTGAAAAATTAAAAGAAATGATGTCTGCAAAAAATCCTATTGCAAGGGCTACTACTCCAGCTCCTGCAAGTGAACCGGTAACAAAAGAAAAGGCAAAAGCAAAAATTGATATTGCAGTGGATGATTAATAATGATTATAAAATCAAAAGTCGGCAACGGCAATAAAGTACACGTTTATATTGATAACGAATACGTTCTTACTGTTTATGATGATTTTTGGTTTCAGAACGGGTTTAAAGACGGCGAAACTATAACAGAAGAAGAGCTTGCTTCCTTAAAAGAGGAGGCAGGCTTTCGCCTTGCTTATGAGAAAGGTTTAGATTATTTAACAAGACGTTCTTATGCAAAAAAAGAACTTTTTTATAAATTAAAAATGAAATATGGTGACGAAGCATCAGAACGTGCAATAGAAAAACTCTCATATTTTGGTTACCTTAATGACGAAGAGTTTGCCAAGACGTATTCTAAATATCTTTTTGAAACAAAAAAATTTGACGTAAGGCGTATTTCTACAGAGTTAAAACTTAAAGGAATTGACCGGGAAATTATAGAAAATGTCACGAAAACTCTTGACAACGAGCCAATTCAGCGTATTATAGAAATGTTAAGCATAAAATTTCCTAATGGTTTTAAAGATGAAAAAACTAAAAAGCGATTTATTGCCAAACTTCAACGAATGGGTTATTCGTGGAGTGACATAAAATCGGCATTAAGGGAATGTGAAATCGATATAATTAGTAGTGACGAAATTTAACTTTCAGAGGTGTAAAAATGGCAAAAACAGTAGGAATGATAAGTCTTGGTTGTCCGAAAAATCAGGTGGATGCAGAACTTATGCTTAAAAAGTTAGTTGATGCAGGCTATCTTTTAGTTGACGAAGCAGAAAAAGCAGACGTTGTTATAGTTAACACTTGTGCTTTTATTGAAGATTCTAAAAAAGAGTCTATCGATAGTATTTTAGAAATGATTGATTATAAAGAAGATGGACTTTTAAAAAGAGTTGTTGTAACTGGTTGTATGGCACAACGTTACGCTGACGAGATTTTTTCAGAAATTCCTGAAGTTGATGCAGTAATTGGTATCGGCGCAAATGATGATATTGTTAAAGCTTGCGATGCTGTTTTAGAAGGCGAACAATATTCAAGTTTTCCTGATAAAGAAAATATGCCACTTGAAGGTGGTAGAATTTTAACAACACCAGAATACTTTGCGTATTTAAGAATTGCAGACGGTTGCTCAAACTGTTGCTCTTATTGTGCAATTCCGTCTATTCGTGGTAAATTCAGAAGCCGTAAAATAGAAGACGTTTTAGATGAAGCAAAGGCACTCACAGAAAAAGGTGTTAAAGAGTTGATTTTAGTAGCACAAGATACAACTCGTTATGGTGAAGACCTTTATGGTGAATTAAAATTACCAGAACTTTTAGATGAACTTAATAAATTAGAAAATTTACACTGGATAAGACTCCTTTATTGCTACCCAGAAAGAATTACTGACGAATTAATTGATGCAATTAACAGAAATGAAAAAGTCTGCCATTATATTGATATGCCAATGCAACACGTAAGTGGCAAGATTTTAAAATCAATGAATCGCCCTGGCGACAGAGACTCTTTAACTGCATTAATAAATAAATTAAGAGAAAAAATCAGCGACGTTGTAATAAGAACAACGTTTATTACAGGGTTCCCTGGTGAAACAGAAGAAGATTTTACCGCTCTTTCAGAATTTGTAAATGAAATGAAGTTAGACAGAGTTGGTTGCTTTGCTTATTCAAGAGAAGAAAATACACCAGCTTACGATTTACCGGAACAAATTGAAAAAGACGTTGCTTTAAACAGAGCAGATATTATAATGGAGCAACAATACAGAATAAACGATGAAAAGCAAGACGCTCTTATGGGTAAAACTTTTGACGTTATTGTTGATGGTTACGACACGTATTCAGATAGTTATTTTGGTAGAACTTATATGGATTCACCAGAAATTGATAACAACATCGTTTTTACATCTGGTTACGAAATAGAAGTTGGCGAAATTGTTCCTGTTGAAATTTTTGACAAAGATGAATATTCGCTTATAGGAGAAGCAGTATGAAAATGAACGTACCAAACAGGTTAACTATTGTGAGAATTATTCTCACCCCTATATTTCTTGCATTGTTTTTAGCAGATATTCCACACCACTACTTAATAGGTTTAGTGGTATTTGCAGTTGGTGCTATTACAGATTTTCTTGACGGAAAAATTGCAAGAAAAAATAATATCGTTACAGTTTTCGGTCAATTAGCAGACCCCGTTGCAGATAAAATTTTAACAACAGCGGCGCTTCTTGCATTTATGCAATTTGGTCTTTGCAATATCTGGATAATTATGATAGTATTATTAAGAGAGTTTACTATTACGTCATTCAGATTGGTAGCAACCGCCCAGGGCGTTGTTATTCCTGCAAACTTTTATGGTAAATTAAAAACTGTTTCACAAATGGTTTTCTCAATTTTAATTATGATTATGGCGGAACTTCACGATATTGGTATTTTGCCGGAAACGTTCCCGTTACATATTGTTTCAAACGCACTTTTATGGGTTACAGCGGTTCTCTGCGTAATTTCAGGTGTAATTTACGTTAAACAATCAATCAAAATTATAGATTTTTCTAAATAATTATTACCTTGGAGGGTAAAATGCAACTTTATAACTCACTTTCACACAAAAAAGAAGATTTTAAAACAAACGAACCAGGTAAAGTGAATATGTACACTTGCGGTCCTACGGTTTACCACTTTGCTCATATCGGTAATCTTCGTAGTTATATTATGGAAGACGTTTTAGAAAAATATCTTCGTTATTCGGGTTACGACGTTAAACGTGTAATGAATATTACCGACGTTGGTCATCTTTCTTCAGATGCTGATACTGGCGAAGATAAAATGGTTAAGGGTGCAAAAAGAGAAAATAAAACTGTTATGGATATAGCAAGATTTTATACTGATGCATTCTTTAAAGACTGCGAAAAACTCAATATCAAAAAGCCAGACGTAGTAGAGCCTGCAACAAATTGTATAAATGAATTTATCACAATGGTAGAAGGTCTTATTGAAAAAGGTTACGCTTATATTGCGGGTGGTAACGTTTATTTTGATACTTCAAAGTTAGATGAATATTACGTGTTCAACAAGCACGACAGCGAAGAATTAATGGTTGGCGTTCGTGACGGCGTTGAAGAAGATAATAATAAGAGAAATAAAAACGACTTTGTTTTGTGGTTTACAAAATCAAAGTTTGAAGAACAGGCGTTAAAATGGGATTCACCATGGGGTGTTGGTTACCCCGGCTGGCATATCGAGTGTTCTGCTATCAGTTTAAAGCATTTAGGTGAACACCTTGATATTCACTGCGGTGGTATTGATAACGCTTTCCCACACCACACAAACGAGATTGCACAGAGTGAAGCATATATCGGTCACAAATGGTGTAACTATTGGTTCCACGTGCTTCATCTTAATACAAACAGTGGTAAGATGAGTAAATCAACAGGTGAATTTTTAACTGTTTCATTACTCGAAGAAAAAGGTTACAACCCATTGGCATACAGATTTTTCTGTCTTCAATCACATTACAGAAAATCTCTTGTATTCAGTTATGAAAATCTTGATAATGCTCAGGGTGCATTCAATAAATTGCTTTCTAAAATCGCCGCATTAAAAGATGACGAAAATGAAGCGATTGATGAAAATGCAGTGAAAGAGTTAACAGAAAAATTCAAAACTGCACTCGATAACGATATTAATACGTCTTTAGGTGTTACAGTTCTTTACGACGTATTAAAGGCTAAAACAAATGACAAAACAAAACTTTTCTTGCTTAATGATTTTGATAAAGTTTTATCTTTAAGTCTTTTAGATGAAGCAAAGAAATTAAAAGAAACTAAAAAAGAAGAAACTTCGTCACCAGTAGCTGATGACGAGTTCAGCAAATACGTAGAAGAACAATTAGCGTTCAGAGCTGAAGCTAAGAAAAACAAAAACTGGGCAGAAGCCGACAGAATTCGTGACGAATTAACCGCTAAAGGTGTCAAAATTTTAGATACACCAGATGGAGCGAAATGGTCCCTTTGATTGCGAGGCAAGCAAAGGGAATTAAGAATTAAAAATGAAAAATTAAAAATTAAGGGGCAAAGCCGATTATACATTATATAAGGATTAAGTTTGTTCTTTCATTTTTATATATTTTAAAATAAAATATTATTGGAAATGAGAGAAAAATTTTATTGTTATGATTTTATAATAGCGTCGCAGACCCGAAATTTTTAATTTTAAATTATTAATTTTTAATTATTATAAGAGATATGAGGATAATAAAATGTTGAATAGTAAACAACGTGCTCAGTTAAGAGCAGAAGCAAACGGATTAGACCCGATTTTTCAAATCGGTAAAGAAGGTGTTACAGAGTCAGTAATTGCTCAGGTAGAAGACACCTTTAATACACGTGAACTTTTTAAAATTAAAGTTCACCTTGAAACATCACCTGAAACGCCAAAAGAAATCGCACAAAAAATTGCAGAAGCAACAAAGTGTGACGTTGTTCAGGTTGTTGGCGGTACAATAGTTCTTTTCAGAATTAACTTAATGTTAAGACAAAAAGCAGCCGAAAAGAAAAAAAGAGCAAAAGAAAAGGCTCAGAAAGAAGCTATTAAGAAAAGAACTGAGCGTAATAGGCGTAAGTATAGTGGTCAGTGAGTTAGTAAGTCAGTGGTTAGTGTCTGATAAATAGGAATTATGAAATAGAAAAACACACCTTACCGTGATGAGTGGTTGGGTGTGTTTTGTTTTTTGAGATTAAATTTTCTTATATTCTGCGATATCTTCTAAAGAGCAATTTAATGCTTCACAGATTTTGTTGAGTGTTTTTGTTTCTATGTTTTCGTTGGCTTTAAGTCTGCGAATTGTTTTGCTATCTATTCCGCATTTTTCACGGAGTTTATAGGTTGAAAAGCCTTTTTCTTCCATTGTTTTCCAGAGTTTATCAAAAGTTATCATAGAATCACCAATAAAAAATTATTCTTTTGGTAAGGGTGAATTGCTAAGACCTAAAATATAGTCGGTACTAACGTTATAGAATTTTGATAGCATTATAACTCTATCAGCTGTTATTTCTGTTGCACCATTTTCAATTCTACTATAATGTTGTTGTGTTGTGTTTAAAAGTTCTGCGATTTCTTTTTGCGTTTTGTCGTTATCTTCTCGCAATTCACGGATGCGTTTATAGTACATTTATATCACCAAAACAATTTTATGATACATCTAAAAAGTGTGTTGACATTTACATCTATAATGTGTAAAATTAAGGTAGTTACACATATTAGGTGTAAAAAATAATGGGTAAGTGGTGATAATATGAGATGTCAGAATAAGTTTTGCATATATAATTGTGATGGTGATTGTTTTGTAGAAGAAGTGCCACACGATGAAAATGGTAGATGTATAAGATGTATTTATGTAAAGGTAACTGATGAAGAGTTGAGAAAACTGAAAAGTAACACCGTTGACGATTTAGAATACATTGCAGGAGAAAAAGTGAAGAAACATAATAATCCTGCATATTTTGGTAAAGACAATTCTCGTTACGTAAATAAGATGCTCGTAATGAAATCTGACGACTGATTACTGACAACTATCTATACTAACCAACCAGGCACACTAATTTACAAAAAACACTTGAAATTACTGAAATTGTGTGATATAATCAACCCGTACGAATACAAACAAGGAGTGAGAGCAGGGAGACCTGCTCTCACATTTATTTACAATAATGTGAAAAGAGGTGTGCTATATGGCAAAAAACACAGTTTCACTTGTTTGGGATTTAGTTAAGCCTTATGCAGATGAGTTAGGTTTGGTTCTCTGGGACGTTTGCTTCGAAAAAGAAGGTGCAAACTACTATTTGAGAATTATAATCGACAAAGAAGAAGGCGTTGGCATTGACGATTGCGTTAATATGAGCCACGCTATTGATAAACCACTTGACGATGCCGATTTAATTGACCGTCAATATAATTTGCAAGTTTCTTCTCCTGGTATCGAAAGAAAATTAACAAGAGATTTTCATTTCGATTACGCTATGGGCGAAAAGGTTATTTTAAGACTTATTCGTCCTTGTGATGGTAAACGTGAATTCAACGGCGTTCTCACAGGTTACGAAAACGGCGCAGTTACTATTCTTTTAGAAGATGAAATTGAAATGACTGCAGAAAAGAAAGAAATCGCTTTTGTAAAATTAGACGATTTCAATATGTAAGTTTATAAAATTATTATCATAAAAAAGAAAATCGAAAGGATTGATTGGAAAAATGGCACCAAGAAAAAAATCAACTCAAAACAAAGAATTTTTTGAAGCAATTCTTATGCTTGAAAAAGAAAAAGGTATCCCAGCAGACTTTTTATTAGAAAAAGTTTGTGCGGCAATTGTTACTTCAGTAAGAAAAGACTACGGCGGAGCAGACGTTGTTTTCTGTGATTGTAATCCAGAAAAAAATCAACTTCGTGTTTACGTTAAGAAAACAGTTGTTGAAGAAGTTCAGGATGAGTTAACAGAAATCACACAAGAAGATGCAGTTAAATTTAAGAAAAATGCTCTTGTCGGCGACGTTGTAGAAGTTGTTCTTGAAACAAAACAATTCGGTAGAATTGCGGCACAGACTGCAAAGAACGTTATCCGTCAGGGTATTCGTGATGCAGAACGTGGTCTTGTTTTAAGAGAATTCCAGAGTAAACAACAAGAATTAGTTACTGGTAAAGTTCAGAGAATTGACCCTAAAACCGGTAACGTTACTCTTGAAATTGGTAAAGCAGAAGCAATTCTTCCAAAGGGTGAACAAGTTCCCGGCGAAGAGTTTAAAGATGGTCAACTTGTAAAAGTTTACATCGTTGACGTAAGAGATACTGAAAAAGGTCCAAAAGCTATGATTTCAAGAACCCACCCAGGTCTTGTAAAACGTCTCTTTGAAACAGAAGTTCCAGAAATTTATGAAGGCTTGGTTGAAATTAAATCAGTTTCTCGTGAAGCAGGTTCAAGAACAAAAATTGCAGTGTTCTCAAAAGACGAAAACGTTGACCCAATCGGTTCTTGTATTGGCCCTAAAGGTCAGAGAGTTGCTAACATTGTTGAGTCACTCGGCGGCGAAAAAATCGACGTTGTAGTATTCGATGAAGACCCTGCAAAGTTTATCGCAGCAGCACTCGCTCCAGCAGAAGTTTTAAGTGTTGAAATTGATGAAACACAAGAAAAGGCTTGTCACGTTACTGTTCCTGATACTCAACTTTCACTTGCAATTGGTAACAAGGGTCAGAACGTACGTCTTGCAGCAAGACTTACAGGATGGAAAATTGATATTAAACCCGAAAGCGGTTTTTATATTCCACAGAATCAATAAATTTGAATTTGAAAGGCAACAGCATAAAGTCAGTAAGTGCTGTTGTGGTGACTAAAATGGCTGAAAAGAAAATACCTTTGAGAAAATGCCTTGGTTGTGGCGAAATGAAGCCAAAAAAAGAACTTATAAGAGTTGTAAAAAGTCCTGAAGGTGAAATCAGTATAGATTTGACTGGTAAAAAATCGGGCAGAGGCGCATATATTTGCCATAGCAAAGAATGTCTTTCTAAGGCGCAGAAAAGCAAACGCCTTGAAAAATCATTCAGCACTCAGATTTCAGAAGACGTTTATAATGCTTTGGTTTCGGAGTTATAATAATGGCAGAAGTAAAAGAAATTATGGGTTTTTTGGGGCTTTCAAGAAGAGCGGGTAAACTTTCTTGCGGTCACGATGCTGTAATAGAAAGCATTGTGAAAGATAAAGCAGAGTTAATTATTCTTTCTTCTGATGCTTCAGAAAGATTAAAAAACGAAATTAAACACGCTGCAACTTATGGTAATAGAAATATTCCTGTTATTGAGTCACAATTTTTAATGGAAGATTACTATAATGGAATAGGCAAAAAATCGGCAGTATTTTCAGTTACAGACAAATCATTTAAAGAAAAATTAAAAACCATGTTCGGGGAGGCAAACTATGGTAGTTAAATACAAATTAGGCGAAGTTGCTAAAGATTTTAATAAATCAGCAAAAGATATTTCAGACCTTCTTTTAAAATTCTTTGACGAACCAAAGAAAAATCAGACTGCTCTTGACAGTAAAGAACTTGATATTATTTTCGACGTTTTAACACAAGAAAATCAGGTTGCAAACTTCAACGAATATTTTGCAACACAAAAGCCTGTTAAAAAGGCAGAAAAGAAACCTGCTGAGAAAAAAGCAGAACCAAAGAAGGCAGAAGAAAAGAAAGCGGACGCACCTAAAAAGGCTGAAACTAAAAAAGAAGATGCTAAAAAAACACCTGAAAAGAAAGAAGAAGCAAAGGCTCCTGCAAAACAAAATAAGGATGCTAAAGCAAACGATAAAAAAGTTACTGAAAAGAAAGTAGAAAAAGCTCCTGAAAAGAAACAAAATCAAGAGCCAAATCTTAATCCTTTCAAAAAGAAAGAAAAGAAAAAAGACGACGGCCCAATGCAGTCAAGAACAAAGGGCGAAAGAGTCAGCATTGATACAAGAGCTAATAACGTTGAACTTGAAAAGTATAATGAAAAATACGAAAACATTGCTCCTGCACACTCAATGAATGACAATAATTCAAATAAACAAAAATTAAAACAGAAGAGTCAGCAATACAGAAAACAAGGTATGCGCTCTGGTAAGAAAGAAACTGAAGCAGAAAGACTCAAGAGAATTGAAGCAGAAAGAGCAAAGAAAACTCTTGTTATCACTGTTCCGGAAGAAATCAGCGTTGGCGACCTTGCGGCTATGCTTAAAAGAACTGCTGCAGAAGTTATCAAAAAACTTTTTGCATTCGGTGTAATGGCTTCTGTTAACGAAATTATTGACTACGATACAGCAGAAATCGTTGCAACAGAACTTGGTGCAAAGGTTAAAAAAGAAGTTGTTGTTACTATTGAAGACAGAATTATCGACGATAGTCAGGACGATGAAAAAGACCTTCTTCCAAGAAGCCCTGTTGTAGTTGTTATGGGTCACGTTGACCACGGTAAAACTTCACTTCTTGATGCTATCAGAAACACTTCTGTTACTGAAACAGAAGCAGGTGGTATTACTCAGCACATTGGTGCTTACAGAGTAAATCTCAATGGTCAGGATATCACTTTCCTTGACACCCCTGGTCACGCAGCGTTTACTGCTATGCGTGCCCGTGGTGCTATGGCTACTGATATTGCAATCTTAGTTGTTGCAGCTGACGATGGTATTATGCCACAGACAATTGAAGCTATTAACCACGCTAAAGCAGCGGGTGTAAGCGTTGTTGTTGCTATTAATAAAATGGATAAACCAGACGTTTCTCCAGATAAAATTATGCAACAGTTAACAGAGCATGAACTCATTCCAGAAGAATGGGGCGGTGACGTTATCTGTGTTCCTGTTTCTGCAAAAGCAAGAATGAATATTGACAAACTTCTTGAGTCAGTTCTTTTGGTTGCAGAAATGAAAGAATTAAAAGCTAACCCTAACAGAGCGGGTAAAGGTATTGTTATTGAAGCAAGACTCGACAAAGGTCGAGGCCCTGTTGCAACATTACTCGTTCAGAATGGTACTCTTAAAACTGGTGATATTATCGTTGCCGGTACAGCAGTTGGTAGAGTTCGTGTTATGACAGACGATAAGGGTAGAAAAGTTAACGAAGCAGGTCCATCTGTTCCGGTTGAAATTACAGGTCTTGCAGAAGTTCCTACTGGCGGCGACCAGTTCGACTGTGTATCTGATGAAAAACTTGCAAGAGAACTTGTTGAGCAGAGAAAACAACACAACAAAGAAGAACAATTCAAGTCATTCCAGAAAGTTACACTTGATACACTCTTCGATTCTATTAACGTTGGTGAACTCAAAGACCTTAACGTTATTGTTAAGGCTGACGTTCAGGGTTCAGTTGAAGCAGTTCGTCAGAGTCTTGAAAAACTCTCTAATGATGAAGTTCGCGTAAGAGTTATTCATGGTGGTGTTGGTGCAATTAACGAATCAGACGTTATGCTTGCTAACGCTTCAAATGCAATTATCGTTGGCTTCAACGTTCGTCCTGATGCAGTTGCAGTTGCAAACGCAGAACGTGATGGCGTTGAAATGAGAATGTACAGAGTTATTTACGATTGTATCGAAGAAATTGAAGCAGCTATCAAAGGTATGCTTGCTCCTAAATATAGAGACGTTGAAATGGGTAAAGCAGAAGTAAGAAGTGTCTTCAAACTTTCATCTTCCGGTATGATTGCTGGTTCTTACGTTATTGACGGTAAAATTACAAGAAACTCAAAAATCCGTGTTGTTCGTGATGGTATTGTTATTTCTGAAGACGAAATTGCATCTTTAAGAAGATTTAAAGATGACGTTAAAGAAGTTGCAACAGGTTATGAATGTGGTATCGGACTTGAGAGATTCAATGATATTAAAGAAGGCGACATTTTAGAAGCTTATATCGTTGAAGAATATAAAGATTAATTCTCATTATAAAATTTCTTGCGAAAGGAGAATTTTATATGGGCACATATAAACAAGACCGTGCGGCTGAAGATATTAAAAGAGAACTTGCCGCAATTATAAGAGAACTCAAAGACCCAAGAGTAGCAGAGCATCTTATAAGTATTTCAAGAGCAGAAGTTTCGGGCGACCTTTCTTACGTAAAGGCGTACGTCAGTGCTATTGAAGGTATGGACGTTGCAAAGCAGGCTGCTAAAGCATTAACTAATGCTTCGGGTCTTATTCGTAGAGAAGTAAGCAAAAGGCTTCGTTTAAGAAAGGCACCAGAACTCAAATTTATTGCTGATGACTCTATTGAATACGGTATGAATATCGCGAAAAAGTTAGAAGGATTAGTTGACGATTCATCAGAAGATGACGAATAAAACTCGTTGATTCGAAAGGAAGTCAGGTATGGTTATTGACCTTAAACATTGTGTGGAGATTTTAAAGGAGAATGACAATTTTCTTGTATTATCACACGAGCACCCGGATGGTGATACGTTAGGTAGTGCATTTGCATTAATGGCGGCGCTCAAAAAAATGGGCAAGAAAAGAGCCTTTAAATGCAGTGATGAAATAACTAAAGATTTTTCTTATATGCTTGAAGGTTTTGAGTGTGACGACGTGGGTGAAAACCCATTCGTCGTTGCAGTTGACGTTGCTGACGTTCATCTTTTGGGCGGTTTGGCAGAAGAGTATGGTCATAAAGTTAATCTTTGCATTGACCACCATATGTCAAACGCTTATTTTGCTGAAAAGACTCTTTTACAAGACAGAGCGGCGGCGTGTGAGATTGTTTTCAAGGTTGTTAAAAAGTTAGGTGTAGAAATTGACGAGTATATTGCTAACTGTCTTTATACTGGTATTTCTACTGATACAGGCTGTTTCCGTTATCAGAACACAAATGCAAAAACATTCAGAGCCGTAGCAGAACTTGTAGATATTGGTGTTAACACAAAGATGATAAATAAGGTTATGTTTGAAACCAAATCAAAAAGTTTCTTGGAACTTGATTTATTAGCGAGAAAAACACTTGAATATCATTTTAATGACAAATGTGCAATAATCACAATCACACAGAAAATGTATGAAGAAAGTGGTTCAAACGAGCACGAATGTTACCCTATAACTGCATTACCACGTCAGATAGAGGGCGTTTTAGTCGGTGCGGTTATTAAAGAAAAACAAAAGGGTGCGTTTGGTATTTCAGTAAGAACTGAAGGCGATATAGATGCATCAGAAATTTGTGCACGTCTTGGTGGCGGTGGTCACGCAGGCGCTGCCGGCTGTGAAGTGAAAGAAGATTACGAAACAGCAAAATCTAAAATTTTAGAGTCTATTCGTATGTCGTTAGGATGTTAATATGACTGGTATAATTCCTTTAAAAAAAGAAGAAAATATGACGTCGTTTTTAGCAGTAAAACGCGTCAGGGGAATTGTCGGCGAAAAGAAATGTGGGCATACTGGTACTTTAGACCCTATGGCAACAGGAGTTCTACCTGTTGCCTTGGGTGGTGCTACACGTTTTATTGAACTTTTACCGACTCACAAAAAAGCATATAAAGCAACATTTAAAACAGGACTTGTTACAGATACTCTTGATATATGGGGTAAAATTACGGAAGAAACGGGTAAAACTGCTTCTTTTGATGATATTTTGAAAGTTTTACCACAGTTTAAGGGTAAAATAAAACAAGTTCCACCAATGTATTCTGCACTAAAAAAAGATGGTGTAAGACTTTACGAACTTGCTCGTCAGGGTGTAGAAGTCGAGAGAGAAGAGCGTGAATGTGAAATTTACTGTCTTGAAGTAGAAAAAATTTCAGAAAACGAGTTCTCTCTTTATACAGAATGTTCAAGTGGTACTTATATCCGTTCTCTCATTTACGATATAGGTGAAGTTTTAGGCGTAGGCGCTACAATGACGTCTTTAAACAGAAGTTTCGCTTGTGGAATAAATGAAGATGAATGTATCACGTTACAAGAATTAGAAAATTCCAGAGATAATAATGAATTGGAAAAAGTTGTTATCCCTGTTGATAAAATTCTTTCAGAATACCCGAAAATAAACGTTACAAAGCCACAAGGCGTACGCTTTAAAAATGGTGGCGAACTCTTAAAAAACAGATTAAAAGGCGAAGTGCCGTCAGGGTTTATAAGAGTTTATTGTGATGATGAATTTTTAGGTCTCGGTGAGATTTTGCCGGAGAGTGAAAATCTTACTGTGAAAAGGGTATACGTAGAAAGATAAATACAAATACAAATACAAGTATAAATATTAAAATATCCGTTCAGGAGATATTTATGAGTGAAAATAAAAACGGAATAGCGTTAGCACTTGGTACTTTTGATGGCTTTCATATAGGTCATAAAAAGGTTATAGAAAATGCTGTTGCAAGTAACAAGAACCCAAAGGTGCTTTTGTTTAATGAGCATCCGCAAAAGGTGTTAAAGAAAAAGTCGCCTGGTGAATTAATAACAGAAACCGATAAAATAAAATTACTGGGTGAGTGGGGTGTAGAACCGATTGTAATAAACTTTTCGGATATTATGACTCTCACTTACGAAGAGTTTTTTTACGAAATAATAGTTAAAAAAATCGGTGCCTCTGTACTTTCTTGTGGCTTTAACTATCATTTTGGTGCTAAGGCTTTGGGTAATACAGAAAATCTAAAAACCCTTTGTGAAAAAGAAAATATAGAACTTTTAGTAAGTGCGCCTGTTGAATATAAAGGTGAGCCAGTTTCTTCAACAAGAATAAGAAACGCTATAAGAAATGGTGATATTGAAGACGCCAACAATATGTTAGGCAGAGAGTTTTCTTACGATTTTTTAGTTGTCCACGGCGATGCCCGTGGCAGAACTATTGAGTCGCCTACAATTAATCAGTTTTTCGCGGAAGATTTTATTGTTCCCGAATACGGAGTTTATGCATCTTTTTCTGTTATTGATGGCAAAAAATACTCGTCAGTAACAAACGTTGGTGTAAGACCAACTATTGAAGGTTTTTCTAAAGAGCGAAGCGAAACAAATATTATCGGGTTTGATGGCGATTTGTATGATAAGAATATAAGTGTTCATCTTCTTAAAAAAATCCGTGAAGAAATGAAGTTTGGTAGTTTAGATGAATTAAGAAACCAGATTGCAAAAGATAGAGAAGTTTCTAAAATAATCTCAAAAGAGAAGGGTGTAATTTTATGAGTGACAGAAAAATTATAGTTTCACCTTCAATTCTTGCGGCAGACTATGGCAAATTAGCAGAAGAAATTACAAAGGTCGTAGATGCAGGTGCCGAGTATATTCATATTGACGTTATGGACGGGCACTTTGTTCCTAATATTTCAATAGGTGTGCCTGTTGTGGCTTCTATAAGAAAAGTAACTTCTGCAGTTTTTGATTGTCATTTAATGATTAGTAATCCTATTGATTATATCGATGCATTTGTTAAAGCGGGTGCAGATTTAATTTCGTTTCACGTTGAAAGTAACAGTGATATTAGTGAAACGATTAAAAAAATAACAAGCGCCAACAAAAAAGCGGCACTTGTAGTTAAACCGAATACACCAATAAACGTAGTTTTTCCTTATCTTAAAGATATTTCTATGGTTCTTGTTATGACTGTTGAACCAGGTTTCGGCGGTCAGAGTTTTATGGAAGATATGTTGCCAAAGGTAACAGCGTTAAGAGAAGAAATTGAAAAACAAGGTTTAGACGTTGATATTCAGGTTGATGGTGGTGTTGATAATATAACTGCTTCTGCTTGTAAAGATGCAGGTGCAAACGTTTTAGTTGCGGGTAGTTACATATTCAAGTCACCAGATGTAAAAAAAGCAATAGATATTTTAAAAGCATAAAACTTTGCCATATTCAAATATATGACTTAAAAGTTCGCTTTCTCCGAAAAGCACATCACCAAAATCGCTTAATATGTAAGCAATTCTATCGGCTTTTGATATTTCGGGATAAATAATTAAATAAATCTTTTTTCTATAAAGATATGCGTGAAAGTTTTTAAATAAATCTTTCTGGGTGTCAAGAATATCGAGTGTATCTAAAAAAGCATCTTCGTTTAGTGATTTAAAAAGTAACGGTTCTATTTCTTTTTTCATAACAAGTTTTTTTCTGGATTTGTAATCAGCAGTTGCCATAGAAGTAAAACACATTATGCAACCACCATCGTCACTTGGTGTTACTTCTATTAAAATTTTCCCGTCGGTGTCAATAGGTTTACCTAAAGAATGTTTTGCTTCATCTAATATGGTCCAGATAACTCGTCGGGTTTCTATGTTTGAGTAATCCATTTCATCATACGTTATTCCTAATTCGTCCATATCTTTATCTGAAAGAGCAACGAGGATTTTTTCGTCGCTTATGGCTTCAATTTTCAAAAAATCGCCTCCCCTAATATAATAATACGGGCGTAAATATAAAACAATGCAAAAAATTTGGAAAGGGAGTATTCTTTTATGAAATTCTCGGTCAGTACATATAGTCTTTCTGGTCTTGTTGATAAAAATGGTGTTACTGAAAAAGACCTTATTAAAATAGCGAAAGAAATTGGTTTCGATGGTATTGAGTTTGCAGAAATTCATACACCAGACGGCAAAGATAAAATAGAGTATGCAAAAGAATTAAATGAAGAATGTAAAAAAGTTGGTATTACACCAGTTCAATATTCTATTGGTGCAGACTTTTTAAATAATGATATTGAAAAAGAAATCGAACGCCTTAAATATGAAGTCGATGTAGCGTGTGCTTTGGGTGTTACCGGTATGCGCCACGATGGTACTTCTGGTTTTCAGGGTGAAGACAGAAAAACAAAAGGCTTCAATGAAGCGTTACCATATTTGATTAAAGGTTGTAAGGCTGTTACAGAATATGCTAAAACAAAAGGTATTCGCACTATGATGGAAAATCACGGATATTTCTGTCAGGATAGCGACAGGGTAGAAAAAATTGTAACCGGCGTAAATGACAGTAACTTCGGGTTGCTTCTTGATATGGGTAACTTCCTTTGTGCAGATGAAAATCCAATTGTTGCTTTCGGTAAATTAATGCCTTACGTTTCTTACGTTCACGCCAAAGATTTCCACGTAAAAAGTGGTGACAATATAGCGCCAACAGATGGTTTCTTTACTACCCGTGGTGGTAATCATTTAAGAGGTGCAGTTTTAGGTCACGGTGACGTGCCTGTATTCCAGTGTCTTTCACTTGTAAAAAATGCTGGTTACGATTATTTTATAACTTTAGAGTTCGAAGGTCACGAAGAACCACGTATGGCGTGCGAGTGGGGACTTAATACTCTTAAAAAGTATATTTCTTTAACATAAATTCAATTTAAAACACTAAAAATAGCAAAAATTCACAGAAAGTGGGGATTAAATGAAAATTGTACTTGCATCTGCTTCGCCAAGAAGACAAGAACTTATTAAAATGATAACAGAAGATATAATTGTAAATCCCTGCGATTGTGATGAAACAATAAAGTCAGGTTTAGTCGGCAAAGAAATTGCTGAATATCTTTCAAAAATCAAGGGCGAAGCGGTAAAAGAACAGTTTAAGAATGAAATAATTGTTTCGGCGGATACTATTGTGTGTCTTAACGATAACGTTTTGGGTAAACCAAAATCAAGAGAAGATGCTTTTTCAATGCTTCGTTCTTTAAGTGGTAATACACATTCAGTTTTTACTGGTGTCACAATCATAAAAGGCGAAAAACAAAAGACGTTCAGTCAGGAAACAAAAGTAACGTTTTATGATTTGAGCGATGAAGAGATTTATGAATATGTAGACTCGGGCGACGTATATGATAAAGCCGGCAGTTATGGGATTCAGGGCAAGGGTGGTCTTTTGGTTAAAGGTATCGAAGGTGACTACTTTAACGTTGTAGGGTTGCCCGTAGCAAGACTTAAAAGAGATTTAAACGAATTTTTAAAATAAATTTTAAAACAGGTGGTGAGTTTTTATGGCAGACGTAGTTGAAAAGAACGCTCAGATTTCACAAGAAGATATTGAAAAGCAGAAACAACAGCAAGAAAAAGAATATTTAGGTCCAAGAGAAATGGCGGCTTACATAATCTCTGGTTTCGGTGATAAAAACTGGGAAACTTTCTCGGGTAACAATATGTTTTTCTATAACACTACTTTCCAGGGTGTAAGTCCCGTTACGTTGAGCCTTGCAGATTCAGTGTGCAGTATTCTTGATACGTTTGATAACGCTATTTCTGGTCCTATATTAGACAGAACACGTACTCGTTGGGGCAGGGTAAGACCATATTTCATTTTAACGTTACCATTCTGGATTTTTTCAAACCTTGTTCCGTGGATTTTGCCACAAGGACTTTCTCAGGTTGCACTTTTCGTATGGTTTTTCTTCATTAAATATGTTGGTTCTATTTCAAACTCATTTTATGGACCGGCATACACAGCCATACTTTACAACTTAACACCAAACGTAAATGAAAGAAATAAACTTATTGCAACAGATACTTACGCCGATTTGTTAGGCGTGTGGTTGCCGTCACTCTTCCCGTTCTTCGTTGACTATCTGCCAAGAACAATACCAACGAGAAGCATTTATTTAGGTGGTGCTTTAATATTTATTGCGATGGTAATTATATTCAGAGTTTACGGTTTCTTTACTTTAAAAGAGCGTGTGCCACTTGCTTCACGTGAAGAAATGAATAATACTTCTGTGTTTAAATCTGTAAAACAAGTTGCTTCTTGCAGACCGATGTGGGTGTTGCTCATTAAAGGGTTCTTCGGTCTTGGTAAAGGTGTTGGTCAGAACGTTGCAAACTACTTCTGGCTCAACTGTACCGGTAAACTTTCAAACGCCGCAATTTCTGGTATATTTACCGGTCTTCCGAGTTACTTTGTTTTACCATTCGCAACAAAATGGACAAAGAAATTAGGTCTTAAAAATCTTGCAGTTTTAAGTTACCTTTATTGTGGTGTAGTTTATTTAGTGATGTATTTAATAGGCTATGCTCCAACAGAAAATTCAGTAGTAAATCTTATAATTATTGTGTTTGAACTTACTTTAGCAGGTGCTATGAATAGCGTTCAGAGATATTGTAATACTGCTCTTACCGGCGATATGTACGATTACGTTGAGTGGAAAACCGGTATTCGTAACGAAGGTATGATGAGTGCCGCTATGGGTTATATGACACTCGTTAGTAATAACGTTTCATCAATTTTAAGTGGTATTATTATTGCCGCTATTAAATATCAGCCACTTCTTAACTCTCACGGTGTTGTTATTCCGCAAACAGACCCGAGAATGTTAAGAGCAATATGGACTGTATTTACTTTAGCGCCAGCAATAGGCAGAACTTGTAAGGGTATTTCGCTTATGTTCTTTAACGTTAACGGTAAAGTTCGTGAACAGATGATGGAAGACCTTGCAATTTCAAGAGCAGGAAAATTAAAAGAACGTACTGGAACAAGTACAGAAGATGGGGAACAGACAGAATGAGAATAGTAGTAAAAGTCGGAACGTCGACTTTAGCACATAGCACAGGTAATATAAATATCCGTCACGTAGAAGAACTTTGTAAAGTTATGAGTGATTTAAAGAATGCAGGTCACGAAATGATTTTAGTTTCTTCTGGTGCTATCGGAATGGGTGTTGGTAAACTTTCTTTAAAAGAAAAACCACAGGATATGCCAACAAAACAGGCGGCAGCGGCAGTTGGTCAATGTGAACTTATGTATACATACGACAAACTCTTTTCTGAATATAATCATACAGTAGCACAAATTCTCTTAACTGGTCTTGATTTAGAAGACAGTGAACGCTACCACAATATTCAGAACACAATGAACAGACTTTTAGAACTTAACGTTTTACCAATTATCAATGAAAACGATACAGTTTCTACACAAGAAATTGCAGTTGGTGATAACGATACTTTAGGTGCAATAGTTGCGGTAAGTATGAAAGCAGATATGTTAATTCTTCTTTCAGATATTGACGGACTTTATACCAAAGACCCACATAAAGATGAAACTGCTGAACTTATATCACTCGTGACAGAAATCACACCGGAAATTGAAGCATTAGGTGGTGGCAAAGGATCTTCTTTGGGCACTGGTGGTATGGCAACAAAACTCAATGCCGCAAAACTTTGTCTTTCAAAGGGTACAGAAATGGTTATTGCAAACGGTGCAAACCCTTCTGTGCTTTACGATATAGTTGATGGTAAAAAAATTGGTACAAGATTCAGGTGTAAATAATGATAACGACAAAAGAAATTTTAATAGAAGCAAAAAAAGTTAAAACTTTACTTGCATCACTTTCTACTGAAGAAAAGAATAATGCTCTTCTTAAAATGGCAGATTCATTAATTGAAAATGCAGACGAAATTTTAAGTGCTAACAAAAGCGATTTAGAAAGAGCAAAGGGCACAATTTCTGACGTTATGCTCGATAGATTAGCTTTAACGAAAGAGCGAATTGAGGGTATGGCAAACGGTATAAGAGAAGTTGTAGCCTTACCTGACCCAGTTGGTAAGGTGTTGAACAGAGTAGAAAGACCAAACGGAATTGTAATTGAAAAAACAACGGTTCCAATGGGTGTTACTGCTATTATTTATGAAAGCAGACCAAACGTAACTTCAGATGCGGCGGCACTCGCTTTAAAAAGCGGTAACGTGTGTGTGCTTCGTGGTGGTAAAGAAGCATTCGCTTCTGCTAATGCAATAGTAAATGCTATGCGTAAAGGCTTGAAAGAATTAAATCTTCCAGAGACTCTTATAAATCTTGTTCAGGATACAACAAGAGAAAGTGCTAACGAATTAATGAATGCAGTAGGGCTTGTTGATTTACTCATTCCACGTGGTGGCGCAGGACTTATAAAAGCAGTTACAGAAAATGCAAAAGTTCCTTGTATTCAGACTGGTACTGGTATCTGCCACGTTTACGTTGATTGTGATGCGGATTTCAAAAAAGCACTTAATATAATTGAAAATGCAAAAACAAGTAGGCCTTCTGTTTGTAATGCTATGGAAGTTTTACTTGTTAATGAAAAAATCGCAACTGAATTTTTACCACTTGTAAGAGAAAGACTTGTTGATAACAGAAATGAAAACAAGGTTGAACTTCGTCTTTGCGAAAAATCATCAAATATCATAGACGGGAAAAATGCAGGCGAAAATGACTTCGATACAGAGTTTTTAGATTACGTTTTAGCAGTAAAAGTTGTAAGTGACGTGAATGAAGCGGTGGAGCATATCTCACTTCATTCAACAATGCACAGTGAAGCAATTGTAACAGAAAACAAAGAAACTGCCGATAAATTTGTAAAAGGTGTAGATTCTTCTTCTGTATACGTTAACGTTTCAACACGTTTTACTGATGGCGGAGAATTCGGTTTAGGTTGCGAAATGGGTATTTCAACTCAAAAACTTCACGCAAGGGGACCAATGGGTCTCGAAGAACTTACAACATATAAATACATAATAAAAGGCGACGGACAAATACGTTAAGAAAGGGTGATATTATGGATAAGAAAATAGGTTTTATTGGTTGCGGTAATATGGGTGGCGCTTTAGCAATTGCGGCTGCAAACTCAATAGGTGGTAATCTTGTTTACGTTTCTGACGTTGATTTACAAAAAGCAAAAGATTTTGCAGATAAAAATAGCGTAAAAGTTGCTACAGCAGAAGAAATTGCTTTAGAATGTGACTTCGTTTTTTTAGGTGTCAAACCACAGGTTTTAAGAAGTTTATGTGATGATTTAGCAAATATTTTTAAAGCGCGAAAAGAACGATTTGTAATTGTTTCTATGGCGGCAGGTGTTAATCTTCACGATTTAAAAGATATGTGCGACGGAAAATATCCTATTATAAGAATTATGCCTAATATCCCTGCTTCTGTTGGTGCCGGTATGATTCTTTATGCCGGTAATAAATACGTTACAGATGAAGATTACGATGACTTCACAAAAATTTTAGAAAATGCAGGTATGCTCGATAAATTAGAAGAATCAAAAATTGATGCCGCAAGTGCGATTTCTGGTTGTGGCCCTGCGTTTGTGTTTATGTTTATAGATGCTTTAGCCGATGGTGGCGTTAAATGTGGTTTGCCAAGAGATAAGGCAATTCTTTATGCCGCAGAGACTCTTTTAGGCTCTGCAAAAATGGTGCTTGAAACAAACGAGCATCCTGGTAAACTTAAAGATGCAGTATGTAGCCCTGCCGGTAGCACAATAGAGGGCGTTAATGCTCTTGAAAACGGCTCGTTCAGAGCAGACGTTATGAATGCAGTTAGTCGTTCTTACGAAAGAACTATAGAACTTGGAAAGTAATTCGTAATTAAAGGGTCTGCGACGCTATTATAATATTATAAAACAACTACATTCTATCATTTAAGGTGAAATGATAGAATGTAGTTTTTGTTATTTATATTAAATTGTAATCAAACGCGAAGCGTTTCCGAAATTCTGCATTCTGCATTTTGAATTCTGCATTTGAGAACTGAATTTTATTCAGTTCTTAAGGCTACTACTGGGTCTTTTTTTGCTGCTTTTCGTGATGGGATTAAGCCACCTATAATTGTAATTATAATGCTTATTATTATAAGGATTATGGCAGCACCAATAGGAAGCTGTGCATCAAGGTCGGTTATTTCGGTAAGTAAGCTTATAATAGCATTTATAGGCTTTAAACTCAATAGCGAAATAATAATTCCTATTAATCCTGAGCAACAACCAATAATAAACGTTTCAGCATTGAAGACTTGTGAAATGTTGCTTTTTGAAGCACCTAAAGCACGAAGAATACCAATTTCTTTTGTTCTTTCCATAACAGAGATATGAGTGATAATACCAATCATAATACAAGAAACTACCAAAGAAATTGCAACGAATGCAATAAGCACGTAAGAGATACCATTTATAATAGTTGTAACAGAAGAAGTAATTAATGCAATGTAATCGGTATAAGTGATTTTTGAGTCCTCATCTTGTTTTGTGTTATAATTTTCTATGCAAAGAGCAACGCTGTCTTTATCTTCATAGCTGTCGGTATAAATGCTTATAGATGAAGGTGCATCGTAGCTGATTGAACCAAATTCAGTCATATTATCGTCATAGGTTTTTTCACCGATATATTGGTCGTAAATTGTGAGAAGCATTTTGCTGTCTTTAGAATTTTCTACCCATTCATCCATTTTATCGGCTAACTTTGACTCTTCTGTCATAGATGCCATTTCATTCATAGCATATTGAATTTGTTTTAAAACACCAGTAAGCATAACAAGCTGTGACTGAGATTGAACTAAAGCGCTTTGCTGACCAGCAATAACTTGTTGTGCGTTTGTTAAAGCTCCTTGTTGCATACCAATAGTAGCCTGTGCCTTATTTAATGCTTCTTGTTGCTGAGCAATAATTCCTTGCTCTGGTGTAGTAACTACTTCTGTGGTTGTGTCACTTTCAGAAGAAGGTACAGTTGTTTCTGGTATTTGAGGAGCTGGTAAAGTAGTTTCAGGAGCAACAGGGAGGGTTGTTTCAGGTGTTACCATGCCTTGTGGTGCTGAAGGAATATTTGGAATAGATGGCATAGAGAATGATGGAACACCAGCTTCTTTGTCAGACTGACCTGAAAGAATCATCATTCTGTAAAGATTTGCCTTGCCTTGCTCGTCAAGCGATTTTATATAATTTTTGGTTTCTGCTATTTTCTCTTCATCAGACGTTACCTGAAATTTAGTGCCACTTAAAACGTTTATAGAAGGTGTCGATTTTTGTGCAGTAACAACTTCGCTTTTATTTGTGTATTCAATTATGTAATCGGTAAGTAAAGACGTGTAAGCGAGTGTTGAAGAAATTGTTGTATTTTCAGCATCTTCTTTCGGACGTATAATACCAACTATTTTTAGTTTAACTTTGTTTTCTGTAAGTTCTTTTTCGTGTTCAGAATAGTTTTCTATTTTTGTGAAAGTACCATTCTCATTTTTTAGATACATATCACAAGTGGGCACCATATAAAATTCGTGTTTGCAGATTTTGTTGTATTTTAAAATAATGTCTTTGGCTTCTTTGCCGTTTTTAATATCCTCGGCAGCAGTATTATATTGCTCTTCTGTAATAAACCCTAATTGATAAAGTTTTTTTGCAGAAATACTGTTTTCTCTGTTGAGAACTAAAACGATTTCGTTATATTTTTCAGGCCAGGTGCCATAAATAACATCGTAGTTATCAGTTACAATAGAGCTTATTGCTTCGTCACCAGCACCTTTAAGCATCTGAGAAAAGTTTGTAGCAGTAGAATCATCACTACCTGGGAAGAAAACACTGAAGCCAGAAAAAATATTAGGTGATTTATCTTCATCTTCTATTTCTACGTCTGAGTCAATAAGTTCTTTATCTTTGTTATAAGAAAATGCTGAGAATTTAACGTCGTAAGTGTAAACAACACCATTTTCGCCTAAATATTTGTTGATTTCACTTTCAGGGTTATCAAGGTATTTTTTGAAATCGGTTAAATTATTTGTTTTGAAGCTTGAAGTAAAAGAGTCGCTTCTTTTAATAGACGAATAGTCAGCGTAAACTGCAGTTCTCTTTTTACGCTCTTCTCGTTTTTCCATATCTTCCATGGCATCACTCATATTGTTGCCACCCAAAGAAAACATATCGAAGGATTCTGTTCCTATAGTAATAGGGTAAGATTCCATTGTATTCTTTTGAATTTCATCAATATAGGTGCTCATACCGGTTGAAAGAGAAAGGATAAGAGCAATACCTATAATACCAATAGAACCGGCAAATGCAGTTAAAATAGTACGAGCCTTTTTAGTTCTGAGGTTATTAAAGCTTAAAGAAAGTGCAGTAAGAAAAGACATAGAAACTTTTTTTGTTTTTTGTTTTTTCTCATCCACTTCTGTAATTTCAGATGGCTCAAATGGGTTAGTATCACTTATAATCTGACCATCTAAAAGATTAACAATTCTTGTTGAATATTTTTCGGCAAGTTCAGGGTTATGAGTAACCATAACAACTAATTTGTCTTTTGCTATTTCTTTTAATAAATCCATTATCTGTACACTTGTTTCACTGTCAAGTGCACCAGTCGGTTCGTCTGCTAAAAGAATATCGGGGTTATTAATTAAAGCTCTTGCTATAGCAACTCTTTGCATCTGACCACCAGACATCTGATTAGGTCTTTTGTGGATATGGTCAGAAAGACCAACCTTTTCTAAAACTTCTATTGCTCTTTCTTTGCGTTCTTTTTTAGAAACACCTGAAAGAGTAAGAGCCATTTCAACGTTAGAAAGCACGGTCTGGTGCGGAATAAGATTATAACTCTGGAAAATAAATCCAATTGAGTGATTTCGGTATGTATCCCAATCAGCATCAGTGTATTTTTTTGTAGAAATACCATTAATAATTAAATCGCCGTCGGTGTAACGGTCAAGCCCACCAATAATGTTTAAAAGAGTAGTTTTACCAGAACCACTCTGACCTAAGATTGAAACGAACTCGTTTTCACGAAAGCTTACGCTAACACCTTTTAAGGCGGTCTGCGTAGTGTCGCCCATTTCATAGGTTTTTACAATATTTTTTAATTGTAACACTGAAAATTCCTTCTTTCTGTTATAACAACATTAGGATTATATAAATAACTTAAAGTTCTTATGCCGCCTATAATAAATTTAAGTTACTTTTACCAAAATTGCGTTGTTTTGCTTGGCGCAACAAAATGTGTCTTGACTGCATTCTTAACTCATGATAAGTTTTAATTGAAAGGGGTGCTTCTATGAAGACAAAGAATAAAATATTTAAAACTATAAAGTTTTTATCAGTAGTAAATTGCATTATTTGTGTGTTGTGTATTGCTACGGTTATAGCACCGGTACTTGCTGGGTTCGATGATGGTAAAGCTTTTTCACTTATTTTTACAAGTATGATTTCTTCCGGTATAATGGCAGTTCTTTTGGTTGTTTATTGTTTGTTTGATGAACGCAGTAGCAAAAAACTTAAAATAATTGTAGTAACTGCTCTGGTTGTAAATATATTAATGTTAATAACTGTATTTGCTGAAATCCTACCAATTGCAGGTGGCTTTTTGATATTCTGTGGAATACCGGTTCTTTCAGTTATATCCAATGCAATTTTTTTATTCGATTCAAAATAGTAAATATTAAGGATGGTTCTTAAAATGAACTGTCCTTTTATTTTTGTGGAAAATTATTTTATATCTTCTTCACTTTTTATTTCTTTTAACGTGCAGCCATTCTCTAAAAGTTTTGGTAAAACTTTTTCTTCAAATTCGTTTAAAGAATTATTTAAATAATAACCGGTATCAATTCTGTAACCGTTTTTTGAAACTAATATATAATGTTCTGACTTCCAGAATTCGTTATTGAAATAAAATCCTTCTACTTTATATACGGTTTCTATGTATTCATATTTAATTGAATTTTGTCTGAGCGAAATAGCACTGTCTTCAGCGAATGAAACTTTATTTTCATAAAAGACGAGTGAATTGTTTACAGCAGTAAAAAGTAAAATTATAACTATTGTTTCTGTTAAAATTGAAGAGATTTTCAAAAAAGCAGATTTCTTTTTAACCGCAACAGTTTCTTCAGTTTTATCTTTGTTCCGTTTAAAGAAATTAAATATTTTTTGTGAGAAATTGAGAGATAATAATTCTGCTATAAGCGTACCGGAAATTAAAAGCGTTATGAGCGAATATATATCACAATTTATGAAAAACAAAGACTTGTTAAATAGCGTAAATGAGAATAATAAATATAGCAAAAAAACAATTGTAGTAGCAAATGGGGTTAACATTAAACTTGCTAAAAGAAATCTTGTAGTTCCGTTTTTACCCAATGAATACGTGCGTTTTTTTGCAACTTTAGTGTAGTTTTTATATTTTGCATCTCTGAAAGGTGATGCATCAAAATCTTTTAATTCGCCATTTTTAAGTTTTTCGAAAAGACGACTTTCATAAAGAGTAAGGTATTTGGCTTTAGTAAGTTTTTTAATTGCTTTTTCATGTTCATTATTAAAAAAGTCAGAAACACCACCTAAAATAACGTGGCTTATAACTGATTCCTGAAAATTCCTTATAAGCATATCACGAATTTTAAGACTTGCATCAAGCATTTCGATTTCTCGTTTAAAAATATCGTCATTAACAAATTTATTTATAGTTTCTTGCTGATTTAATATGAGATTGTTTTTCAATGTGCCCGTTTCAGAAATTTCCTGAAGCTTTGGTATAAGCCTTTTAAAAAGGTCATTAATTTCACCGAAAGCCTGAATCATAATTTCTTCTGTGTAAAGATAAGGGTATGTGTAGCATTTGAAATTTTCGGGTTCAGCTACTGCTAAAATATCGTAAACCGCAAAAGGCAGAAAAGAAGCGGACTCGAAGCCTATGTTAATCCAGATAGTGTTTGGAGCGTAAGCTAAAGGTCCGCTTTCTATAAAATATAAATCAATAAAAAAGTTATCGAATGAAAAGCGTGCAATGATGCCATTTTTGTTTTTGCCACCAAAACCTGAAACCAAGTCTTTAAAAGAAAGACTTGGTTTTTCGTTTAATAATGTAGTGGTTGCTCTGCAATTTGCTTTGAAAATTTCAGCTAAAGTCATCTTGTTGCAATCTCGATTTCTTTGTTTATTTCTGCTCGTTTGTTTAAAAGCCATTCCATATCGTGTGGGTAGTTTTTAAATGTGAGCTCTGTATCAAGGTTTTTCTGAAGTATTTTTAAAACGTGCTCACGTGAAGTGAGGCGTTCTAAATATTTCATTGCTCTGTAGTCACAAAGTCCTTCATAAAATACTTCGTGTCTTATTGAGTTCCACGGCTTGTAGTCTGGACCAGGGTAAACTACAAACGAGTCGCCCGATGGGAATGCTCCACCAGCATCAGTAACTTCATAAGGGTTAATCTGCTTTTTTGAGTATTGGGTAAACCAGAAGTTGTGTCCCCAATGTAAAAAGCCTTTTGCTTCGTATTTATAAAGAAGCAACCCTAAAATTCTGTTTCTTACAGGTGGCATTGCAAAAGTTCTGTTTGGTAAAAAGTCGTGAGTCTGACCACAACAGTAATAAGTCCAGAAATCTTTCACTTCAGGTTTAAAAATATCTGCTTCGTCTTCATTACAAACAGGTGTTTTAACAAGACCTTGTCTGTAAAATTCTATATCTGAAAGAGCATCTATTATGTGAAAGTGTGGGAAAAGCTGGTCTATAACATAAGATGCTTTTTTGTAGTTTTCGAGTTGCTCTTCATTTGGTTCATCTGAAACGTGGAGGTAACACGCTTCTTTAATGCCTAAACGTTCAACTTCTTTTGTGAATGCTTTTGCAAATACTGCAAGGAACTGAACGTAATCTTTATCAGTTGCATTAGTATTCCAACCGAAAATCTGCCTTTTGATACCTTTGACGTTTGCAATAATTTTTGGTGCGTGTTCTGCACCCCATTGTGTAAAGAAATGTGAAATTTCAAAAAATCTTATTCCACATTCCATACACACTCTTACGAATTTATCAAAGTGCCTGAAACTGAAACGGTAGCCGACGTCGATTCTATCAACCTCAACTAACTGGAACGTTGGTCTTTCACCACCAACTTCTGTGTCGAGCGGTGGTGTGAAAATAGGTGTGTAAATCATATTTACACCGTGAGCAACAGCGTTTTTAAGATAATTTCTTAAAAGAATCCAGAATTCTTCTGTAAAAGGCTCAACGTTATAATGTTTGTAAAGACAATCGTAATGCATCCAGTTTGTGTAAATCAAATCTTGCATTGGTAATTGCCTTGGTAATGTTTTTAAACTGAATATATGCTTGTTGTTTTCGTCATACATACCTTTTTTAAGGAAAACAGTAATGCTGTTAGAACCGGCAATATAGTCCATTTCAGGTGTGTATTTAAACCACAACGAATTCCATTCACCTTTAGTGAGAGTAACTGTGTTGTCTTCGTTTATTGGTTGTAATAAATCGGGGTAGGCACTTCTTTTAGTGTCATAATGAAAATCGTCGTGGTCGTCTGGTGCGGCGTAAGTTGTAGGCATATCTATAACTTTGTAAACTTTAATTCCGTCACGAAGGTTTGAAGCAACTTCAACCGTGATGTTACAATCTTCATCTGTCTGTGGGAAAACAGCTATCTGAAAATTAAACACTTCACCACGAAGAACTGAAAATTCTTTGAATTCATCAAAGTTAGGTTCAACGTCTTTAAATACTTTTGTAAGTGAAGAAAGTAAAATTGATTTCATAATTCACACCTCGATTGTCTGGATTTTAAAAGAAATTAGTCTTCTTTTTTCTCTAAACCTTTTTTCTTGAGTAATAAAAGCGGGATGAATACGAGAACTGCTAATACTGCACTGTAAATGAACATTGTAGCATCTGGAACGATAGTTTCAACGCCATATTCATTAGTGTAAGTAGCACCAGCGTTTCTACAAGCAATATCACCAATTGCAGGACCAACAACCATAGGAATAAGAACAACGAAAATCATTCTTATACCTTGGAAAAGACCTGTTTTTTCTGGTGGTGTAAAGTCACGGATAGCAGCGTTTAATTGGATTGTAAGAACAAGGTAACCAATAAGTGTAGGAGCGATACCTATTAAAAGTGTGTAAAGACTTGTTCCTGTTGAAAGTATAAATAAACCTAAAATAAGAAGAATTACACCAGGGATAAATCCTAAGAATTTGTTTTTATCTGAGAGCTTCATTAATACAACAATACCTGCAATAATAGCTGCAACAGCAAGAACTGCGACTATAATAAGTGAAGGTGGGAAGGCTGAAAGTAATGCTGAATTAGCTTCGCTTGCAAGAATAACATATTGAAGGTAAACGAAAAGGTATGGGAAGAAAACCTGGAATGCACAGTTAAAAATACAAACAGAAGCAAGAATTAAATAAAGCTGAGAGTTTTCTTTAATAACGTTTGGTCTGAAGCCATAAAGAAGGTCAGCCCAGTAGCTTGTGTTCTTTTCTTTTGGTTCTTTGTGAGCTGGTTCTTTAAGAGAGAAAAGACCAATAATACCACTTGCAACAACTAAAAGACCAAGTCCACCAAAGAATACTTTATAAGAAACTGTGCCAGCCTGAGCGAATGAACCAACGCCCATAACAATAGCCATAGATAAAAAGCCTACAAATAAAAAGGCTGTTTCAACCTTAGGACGAGTGCTTGTAGTAGTAACATCTGTAACCCAAGCATTAAAAGCAGAGTCGTTACTGGTTGAACCCATAAAGGTCATGAGCATATCCATTATGATAACTGCCCATACTGTGAAGGTGAGAATCTGAACAGCATCTGTAAGACCAAATATAGCGGCAATATTATCTCTTGTAATAAATCCGAAAAGTGCAGTAACAGCACCCCATACAATGTAGCCTATTGAAATGAATACTTTTCTGTTTCTTAATCTGTCACTGAATGTACCCATAACAAATGTAGTGAGCACTGCAGTTATAGCAGAAAGAGCAACCATTCGGCTTATAGCAGTAGTTGGTGCCATTGTGCCTGAAAGTGCTGCTTGCGAAGCACCAGCGTAAACTGAGTTGTAAAGGAATGTATTAAAATACATATTTTCTAAGTTCCAGGCAATACCACCAATAAGGTTGAAAAGGAAGAGGTTAAACCAGATTCTTCCCGAAAGTTTATCGCCTGGACGAGCGATTGTTTTTTCTTTTTTCATAAAGAAAACTCCTTTAGTTTTATTTTTGCAAATACCACAAAATATTGTTGCAAATTATATCTATTTTATTATAAATGACTACGAGAGTAAAGTCAAGAAAATAGATTGTATATTTATTGTAAAATGTGATAATAATTTAATAAATTAGTTGTTTACAAATTTTAGAAAGTGTGATAGACTGTTTAATAAGTTTGTGTTTTTAATTAAAGAAGAAAGGAGGAAGGCACTGTGGAGCATAAATTAGTTCATTTTGCGGCAGATAAAACTATTTCGAGCATTTTGAAATACATTGATAAAGAGCCACAAAAAAATCTTCTTAAAATTCTCAGCATTGTTGAGAAAACTTTTAAAATGTACCCAGCAGAAAACTATGCTAAAATGCGAAATGCTGTTTTAGATGATAGTAATTCTCACACTATTTTAGCAAAAAGTATTTTAAAAGACGTTGACCACGGTTTAATAAAAAGTCTTCTTCTTTCTTTAGGTGTTCACGCTGGTTTTTACGGCACAAAAACTGTAAGAGCAAATCGTGAAAAATATAAATGCAATATCCCGTGGATAATTCTCTTTGACCCGACTTCTGCGTGTAACTTAAAGTGTAAGGGTTGCTGGTCTGCAGAGTATGGTCACTCATTCCAACTTTCACTTGATGAAATGCGTAGCATTGTAACTCAGGGTAAAGAGATGGGTACTCATTTTTATATGCTTACAGGTGGCGAACCACTTATAAGAAAAAATGATATTATAACCCTTGCATCAGAGAATAGAGAATGTACATTTTTAATTTATACAAACGCTACTTTAATTGACCAGAAATTCTGTGATGATATTAAAAAGTGTGGTAATATTACACTTGCTTTAAGTATTGAAGGTTCACAAGAAAGTAACGATTTCCGCCGTGGTGATGGTGCTTATGACACAACCATTAAGGCAATGGAACTTTTAAAACAAAATAAAATTCTTTTTGGTATTTCTGTTTGTTATACAAGCAAAAACGTTGAAAGTGTTACAAGTGACGAGTTTCTTGATAAAATGATTGAAAAAGGTGTAAAATTTGCACTTTATTTCAACTATATGCCTATTGGTAGTGATGGTCAGAAAGACTTGATACCGACACCTATGCAAAGAAAATATATGTATATGTGGTTGAAAAGAACCAGAAACGGTAAAACGGGTAAACCGATATTTGTTATGGATTTCCAGGATGACGGTGAATATGTTGGTGGTTGTATTGCTGGTGGCAGAAACTACTTCCATATAAATTCAAAAGGCGATATTGAGCCTTGCGTTTTCGTTCACTATTCAGATTCAAATATAAGAGAAGTTACTCTTTTAGAATCTTTACAGCGTCCACTTTTCCAGGCATACAGAAAAGGTCAGCCTTTTAACGATAACCATTTAATGCCTTGTCCTATGCTTGAAAATCCTGATATTTTAAGAAAAATTATAAAAGAAACAGGCGCTAAGAGCACCGACCATCTTATTAACGAAGATGTTGACGAGCTTTGTAATAAATGTGTTGATTTCAGCAGAGAATGGGTACCGGTTGCAGAAGAATTGTGGAAAAACAACCCACATCCGAAAATTTTCACTCAGTATTACAGAGATTCAGATGAAGCAAAATAAAACAACTCTCAATGAAGCTTACAACGGTTTTATTGAGAGTTTTAATTTTAAAAAGGAAAATACAATGAAAAATTCGTTAATTTGTTATGGGTTTCGTTGACTTTATTTTTTAAGATGATATAATTATAATGAAGTTATGTATGTGTTAAAATTTTATACATATAAAATCAGAAAGAGAGAAGAAAATGAAGAAGCGAAATAAAATTATAAGTATAGTGCTTGTGTGTTTTATTATAGTTGGTAGTATTCCTTTTTTTACTGCAAATGTTAGTGCGGGATATTTTACAAACGGAACAAAATGGGTGAGAACAAATTCTGATTACGGCAAGATAAACGCAACTGTTTCAAATACTGATTTTAAGTTTATGCAAACAGAGGATAATCAGAAATTTACGTTTAGTCAGCATCTTTCTTTAGAAAAAGCTGCAGGTGAAGCGTATGCTCGTCTTAATAGTTTAACCCTTTATACCGGAGGGGCAAATGAAGATACATCTTTAAGAATAGAAGAGTACCCTGAAAAAATTACAACTAACGGCACACAAAATTTATTGGATGTAATGAATTTTGATTATAAATGGTCCGGTGCTAACGATAATGCAAGGGATGTTGGCGTTTCAGGTAAAGATATTTCATCACACGATTTAAGAGGTACTGTAGCTGACCTTTCGGGTTGCCCTGATTACCAATGGGATTGTGCTTTGAGTTTTAATGCGGTGCATCCCGAAAACGAGCTTTTTGGTGAAATACATACCAATTATTATTGGGATTTTAACTGGACTTATGCTGACGTTGGTCTTATGGGCAGCAGAACTACAAGACAGGTAAGATTTAAAACAGATATTATAATTACAGACGTTCGTGAGCTTAAAGATAAAGTTAATGAGTTTAAATCACAAATATCGGAATATGAGAGTGGTAATCATAACAATCTAACAGAAGCAAGATATACGAAACTTAAAAAGTTTATAATTGCTGTGCCGACGAATATGCTTGATGGTAGTAAATTCTACACACAATCAGAAGTTGACGGTATGTATGCATACATAACAGAGACGGCAACCGGTTTAGCAGATTATTCTGATTATTACCAGATTCGCAGTAAAGTTTCTGAAATTACACGAAAAGACGGAAATGTTTACGTTTACAGTACCGGTTATACTGTAGATTCACTTTCGGTTGTAGCACAGAGATTATCTCAGATTGATTCAGCACTTAATAAAACTCTTTCACTTTCTCAACAAGACGTAGTTGACGAAGCAACTAATGAAATGAAAGCGTTGTTAACACAGTTTGTTGCGAAGAACTTGCATTCACCGGATACGTCAGGAACTAAAACAGACGACGTTTTTGATACTTGCGTAGATGGTCCTGATGCGGATATGGATAAACAAGATGGCACTGAAATGAACTTCCATCTTAATGCAACCAAATATAAATTCGTTCAGATTTATGATGATGAAATTTTTAATGTTCATCAAGAAATTTATGCGTCAAGCAGACACAATACTTTCGCTAGAACGTTCCCTTATGTAGAAGCGTTTACATTTGATGAAAATATTTGTACAACGGATTGTTTCTATAGAGTAGACGGTGCAGTAAACAATACATCGGCGTTTCTTTCAAGAGTAATGCCAGGAAGCGTATCAAACCATGAAAACGGAAGCAAAGAATTCAATCAATGGAAATACGTTTCAAGAGATACGTTGTACGATGGTTCATCGGGTGAATCATCAAGGTCTATGACCAGCAACGGACTTATAAAGAGAATAGAAATAGGTGGTTCCGGTGCTGAAGGTCTTGGTTCAAGATATGGGTACTGGGCAGATGCCGATATTCTCTTCAAAGGTGATGGTGCAGGTGTTGCAAGTGCTGCAGAAAATTTAAGCTTTGTGTGGCGTTTGCAGACGAATGATGATGATACGAGTTCCGATACGTTTCATTTGCATTTACCTGTAGAAGTTCTTGTTACAGATGCCCGTGATTTAGTTAAGCTTTATGATGAGTTAACTGAACTAGAAGGTGACGCAGAAGAAAGATTGAAGTATACCGAGGTTTCGGTAGATGCGTTGTCGCCGGTATTGGCAGTTATTCCTACTGACCTTGTTTATGGTGGTAAGTATTATACACAAACAGAGGTTGACTCATATTACAATCAACTTTTGACTGCAAAAAATAGTCTTGAATTAGTAGCAGATTATACCGAATATAATAAAGCCTATGAAGAGGCTTTGGCAGTAAGTAATGATGATGCAAAATATGAGTATACTGCTTTTTCTTCCCACTTTGCAACTATAGAGTATATAGATTCCAATCTTGATAAACGCTTGGGTGAAACTCAGCAAGAAGTGGTAGATGAAGCAACACAAAATCTAAAAACTTTGTTGGTTGTTTTAGAAGAGAATGCTTACTGTGATTATACAGAGCTCGATTATTTAATCGGCATAGCAGAAGAAAATTTCCCAAAGGATAATTCATCAGGCGAATTTAGAGAAGAAATTTATAAAGCGATGATGGATGCACTTGTAAGTGCTAAAGCTATTGAACGTGCAATGGTTAAAGGTCCTTCTAATGTTAACCAGAAAACTATTGATACTGCGGCAGAAGAGCTACTTTATGCAATTTATTATGAATATTACGATTCTTTATCTCAGGATATTATAAACACCAATAACCAAAATGGCGATAATAAAATATATCTTGACGAAGAATATGAAAAATTTAAAGAAGATTATAAAAATATTACAGACAAATTAGAGGTTGACGTTCAGGATGAAGCTATAACTATTCATGATGCATTTGAAGAAGCAACAACAGGTCTTTCAAATGCTCACACGTCACTTGAAGAAGCTAAATTTGTTGATTTGACAGAAATCAACAATGTTATAGAACAAGCTAAAAACGTAACAAACGACGGTTACACAAATTCAAGTTGGAACAATCTTCAAAGTAAAATAAAAGAAGCTGAAGATTTAGTAGCAACAAACCCAGTTCAGGGTGAAAATGGTTCTGGTACCATACAGGTTGAAAAAGCTATTGAAGCTATTACTGATGCACAAAACAAGCTTAAGAAAAAGGCTGATTATACAGCGTTTAATAAGGCTATGGAGTCTGCAGAGGCTATTATAAATGATACTGAAACTGTTTATACAAACAGTTCAAAAAATGCAGTTCTTGAAGCTTATGATGCTGCCAAGAAATTAGATAAGGATTTACCTGAAGAAGAGCAGGAGTCTATAACTAAACTCGCAGAAAACCTTAGTACAGCAGTAAACGGAATCAAGGTAAAGGCAGATTATTCAGAGTTCGAAAAGGTTCTTGAAGAAGCTGAAACGCTCCTTAATAATGTCACAAAATATACAGGTGATACAATGCAGGCATTTTTATCAGCATTAACAAATGCAAAAAATGTTAATGATGATTTGTCTGAGGATGATCAGAGTATTATTGATGACGCCTGTGTAGCATTAAAGACAGCAAAAGATGGTTTGGTTGAAGCAGCAGATACAGATGATTATGAAGATATAATGACAGAGGCTGACAAAATAATTTCTGAGGGTAACGAAAATGGTCGTTATGACGATGATATCTGGAATGACTTTGTCAGTGAGGTAACTGATGCTAAAGAAACAGTTGGTGACGATTTTGACAATATTCCAAAGACTGAACAGGAAAATGTTGATAAGTTTACCGAGAGCCTTACAGAAACTGTAACAGAGGTTAAAAATAATCGTCACATTATTGTTAAGTTCCAGACTGAAAAGGGCGAAATAATTAAATTATATCGATTAAAGTCAGATGAAAGCAAAACTATTGGTGAACTCGAGGCTTTACCTGAAACACCAGAAAATACAGCCCTTAAAAAATATACAGGCTGGCTTTATGCTGATAAGACAGAAATGTCTTCAGATGATTTGATTACTGCTGATATTACTTTATATTATATTGAAGAGGAAATAAAAATCGTAGCTTCAGAAGAAAGCGGGGCTTTCATTAATGAAGAAAACAACTTCTTCAAAGGATTGAAGCACGGCACTACTGTAGAGAATCTTTTATCAGCGTTAGAAAATGACCTTGACTATATCGTTGTAAGAGATAAAGACGGCAATATAGTTGAAAATACGGCTGTTATTGCAACTGGTATGACAGTTGAACTTGTTTCAAAAACTGAAAAAACAGTTAAAAATGAGGTTGTAACAGTTGTAGTAGAAGGTGATATTAACGGCGACGGTCTTGTTAATGACGATGACTTTAACAAGTCAATAGATATGTGCCTTAAGAATACCAGCTATTCTGAAACAGAAAAGGCGTATTTTGACGCTAACGACGTTGACGACGATGGCGTACTTGATGCACTTGACCTTTTCTATATAAGCAATATGCGTTACGGCAACTGATAAGTAATAAAAGAGTTATAGGCTTTGAAAGCTTATAGCTCTTTTTCTTTGTTCAATTCGCATAAATTTACAGGTGTATTTTAGGCGTGTG
Source organism: Acutalibacteraceae bacterium (assembly GCA_045533655.1). Classification (GTDB taxonomy): domain Bacteria; phylum Bacillota; class Clostridia; order Oscillospirales; family Acutalibacteraceae; genus DTU089. Next base: position 145,507 of record JAZSIE010000008.1, on the reverse strand, counting down.
AAAGTTTATTATTTCTTTACAAATAAATGCTATATATGTTATAATATACAATGTATAGTTACGTATAGGAGTGTATCTGTTTTGGAAAGAAAAAGTGGTGTGTTAATGCACGTTTCTTCCCTTTGGGGAGAATATTCAAGTGGTAGTTTCGGTAAAGAAGCATTCCAGTTTATAGATTTTTTAAAGCAGAGTGGTTTTTCATATTGGCAGGTGTTACCATTCGTTATTCCTGACGAGTGTAATTCACCTTACAAATCATATTCAACGTTCGGTGGTAACCCTTATTTTGTAAATTTAGACAGTCTCTTTGAAGATGGACTTTTAACCCGTGACGATATTGAAAAAGCAAAGCAAGGGACACCATATTACTGCGAATTTGACAGATTAAAAACAGAGAGACTTCCGCTTCTTATAAAGGCGTCAAAAAATGTAAAAGCAGATTTAAAATCAAAAATAGAGAAATTTATAGAAGAAAATACACACATAAAAGAATTCTGTAAATTTATGGCACTTAAAACTGCTAACGACGAAAAAGAGTGGACGGAGTGGGAAACGAAAGAATATAGCGACGAAATTTATTTTGGTTGGTGCTTTATTCAATATGAATTTTTCACTCAATGGGCAAAGGTTAAAAAATACGCTAATGAAAATGGTATAAGTGTAATTGGAGATATTCCGATTTACGTTTCGTTTGACAGTGCTGACGTCTATTACAATAAAAAGATGTTTTTAATGGATGAAGAAAATCATCTTACAGACGTAGCAGGCGTTCCACCAGATTATTTTTCTGCTGATGGTCAGTTGTGGGGTAACCCACTTTATAACTGGGCAGAAATGGAAAAAGATGGTTTCAGTTGGTGGAAAGAGCGTATTTCATTTGCATTGGAACTTTTCGATGGTGTAAGAATTGACCATTTCAGAGGTTTTGAGAGTTTCTGGGCAGTTAAAGGTACAGAAAAAACTGCTAAAAACGGCAAATGGGTTAAAGGTCCGGGAATGAAACTCATTAACGTGTTTAACGAAGTCAAGGGCGATAAGTTAATTATCGCAGAAGATTTGGGCGATATTACAGAAGACGTAATTAAACTTGTAGAAGAAAGCGGTTTCCCCGGAATGAGAGTTTTCCAGTTTGGTTTTCTTTCTATGTGGGATACGCCACACAGACCATATAACTACATAAATAACTGTGTTGCTTATTCTGGCACACACGACAATAACACGCTTTTAGGCTATCTCTGGGAAACACCAGAAGATATGAAAAGAAAAGTTATGCAATACTGTTCTTGTAATTATGAGCGTTGGAATGAAGACGGCTGTAAAGCGATAATTAAAACAATTATGGCAAGTAACGCAGGTCTTACCATATTCCCTGTGCAAGATTTATTAGGTTACGGTTCAGATACCCGTCTTAACGTACCAGGCAGGGCAGACGGTAACTGGCTTTACAGAGTAACAAAAGAACAAATTGATAACATAAATAAACACGAATACAAAGAATTAAACGAATTATTTGGTAGATAAGGATTTAAAAAATGAGCAACTTAAAAGATATTACACTTTTTTTACTTGATATGGATGGTACAGTCAATTTAGGCTACGACCCCATAGATGGTGCAAAAGAATTTTTAGAGACGTTATTAAAGCAAGGTAAAAACTTTATTTTCTTAACAAACAATTCTTCAAAAAATGCAAACGATTACGTTGAGAAAATGAAAAATTTAGGTTTCCCTTGTGAAAAAGAGAATGTTTTCACGTCAGGTATGGCGGCGGGAATGTTTTTAAGGGATAATAAAAAAGATAAAAAGGTTTACGTTTGCGGAACTGCATCTTTAAAAAATGAACTTAAAAAATATAACGTCAACATAGTTGAAGAAGATGCCGATTTAGTCCTTTTAGGCTATGACACAGAATTAGATTACAAAAAAATCAGAAAAGTGTGCGACTTTTTAGATGCTGGTGCCGAATATTACGCAACTAATATTGATATGGTTTGCCCCATTGAAGACGGCAGATATTTACCGGACTGTGGCAGTTTTGCCGATATGTTCGAAAATGCTGTAAAAAGAAGACCAATCTTTTTAGGTAAACCAGACAGAACTATGATAGATATTTTACAAAAGGAAACAAATACCCCTTATGAAAATATTGCAATGGTTGGCGACAGACTTTACACTGACGTTAAAACTGGTGTGAATGCTGGTGTTACGTCAATTCTTGTAATGTCTGGTGAAACAGATGAAGAAATTTTAAAAAATTCAGATGTTGAGCCTACTTATATATTTGATTCAGTTAAAAATATTTTAGAAGAAATTAAGTAATAATAAATAAAGGAGAGTAAAAATGAAAAAGAAAATTTTAGCGTTAGCGTTAGTTCTTTCAGTTTTAGTGTCTGTTTTCTCAATCGGTATTACTACAAATGCCGCAAGTGCTTTGTGGGGCGATGCAAATGGAGACGGCAAAGTTACTACAGGTGATGCACTTATTGTTTTAAGAGTTGCAGCTGGTATTGAAGATAATCTTTCAGCTGAAGCAAGAAGACTTTGTGACGTTAATGAAGATGGGTTTATAACTCTTTTTGATGCAAGAAAAATTTTAAGAAGTGCCGCAGGTCTTATAAACCTTCAGCCAACTGGTGCTTTCAGTGGCTTTAATGGTGGCGGTATTTTTGAAACAAAAGAAGAACTCGTTTCATATTTCAACAAAAACTTGAACAGAATTAAAGAAGAAAAATTCGGCTTTACCAAAACAAGTGATGTTGAAATGAAGAAGTTTGAATTCAAAGAAGCATCATTTTTAGGTGTTGTAACCGAAAACACTGATGCTATAATAGAGGGTATTTTCTCAACTATTGGTAGTCAGAAAGAAGAAGAACTTTACGTAGTTCAGGGTACAAGTTCAACAAATAAAATAAACGTTGAGGGTCAGAATTATGTTTCTGCACTTAGCGTTGCAGATGTTTACGGTGCAACTGCAAAGTATGATGCAAACCGTCAGAATGGTGTTATTACAATCTCTATTGCATTACCAGATGCTGAAAAAAGCGAGGTTTTAGATTCAGCTTATGGTAAGGTGTTTAATTCGGAAAATATTTTAGGTGCAACTGAAACAACACTTAACACAATTCTTTCGGGTGTTGCAGACGGAACTGAAGTAGTGCACTATAAAAATGCAGTTTTAACAGCTGAGTTTGATGTTAATACAGCTGAAGTTTTAAAATATTCAATCAGTTATGAAACAACTGTTTATATTGCGAGTGCACAAACAAAGAAGCTCTTTACTTTAAAAGAGGTTAATTATCAGACAGTAAATACTGTAGATTATATCGATTTTACTCATCCTATTCAAAAATAATTAAAAGCGAAACAGGTGAAAAGTATGAAAAAATACATTTTAGCACTTGACCAGGGTACTACTTCTTCAAGAACAATCGTTTTTGATAAAAGAGGTAACATTGTTTCAAAAGCACAATTTGAATTTACTCAGATTTATCCAAAAAGTGGCTGGGTTGAACACGACCCTTATGAAATCTGGGAAAGTCAGCTTCACTCATTACAGGTTGCTTTGCAGAATGGTAATATAAAGGCAGAAGAAATTGCGGCTGTTGGTATTACTAACCAGCGTGAAACAACTATTTGTTGGGAAAGAGATACAGGTAAACCTGTTTATAATGCTATTGTGTGGCAGTGCAGAAGAACTGCACCTATTTGCGAAAAACTTAAAGAAATGGGTCTTGAGCCTTACGTAAAAGAGCACACAGGTCTTTTAATTGATGCATACTTTTCAGCAACAAAAATCAAGTGGATTTTAGATAATGTTCCAGAGGCAAGAACTTTAGCAAATGAAAATAAACTTTGCTTTGGTACAGTTGAAACCTGGCTTATCTGGAACCTTACAAATAAGCAAGTGCACGTTACAGATTACAGTAACGCTTCACGTACGATGCTTTTTGATATTGAAAAGCTTTGTTGGGATGAAACTCTTTGCAATAAATTAGGTATTCCAATGAGCATTCTTCCGGAAGTTAAAGAATCAAGCGCAATTTATGGCGAAATTGCAGATAATTTACCAGGTCTTTCAGCACTCGCGGGCATTCCAATCGGCGGTGCAATAGGTGACCAGCAATCTGCTCTTTTTGGTCAGGCTTGTTTTAATGCAGGTCAGGCTAAAAATACTTATGGTACAGGTTGCTTCCTTCTTATGAATACTGGTGATAAGAGAGTACGTTCAAAAAATCAACTTATTGAGGGTATTGCGTGGGGACTTAACGGTAAAGTTACTTATGATTTGGAAGGTAGCGCATTTAATGCTGGTTCAGTTATTAAATGGCTTCGTGACGAACTGCGTATGATTTCTGAGCCATCTGAATGCGACTTCTTGGCAGAAAGTGTAGAAGATTCAAATGGAATTTATTTAGTGCCTGCTTTTACAGGTTTAGGGGCACCTTATTGGGATATGTATGCACGTGGTTGCATTGTGGGTCTTACACGAGGTACTAATCGTGCTCACTTTGCAAGAGCAGTTCTTGAAAGTATCACATATCAGGTTACAGATTTAATTGACGCTATGGCAAAGGATAGTGAAATGATTATTTCAGAAATCCGTGTTGATGGCGGTGCTTCTGTAAGTAACGTTATGCTTCAGATTCAGGCGGATATGGCTGGCGCTAAAGTTAACAGACCAAAACTTGTTGAAACAACTGCTCTCGGTGCTGCTTATATGGCAGGTCTTGCAGTAGGATTCTGGAAAAATCTTGACGAGATTGAAACAGATAGAGAAGTTGACCGTATTTTCATTCCAAATGTAAATACCGAAAAACGTGAAAAAATGCTTAAAGGATGGCATAAGGCAGTCAAGTGCTCAATGAATTGGGAAGAGGCTTGATGGTTATTTGTGTTTATTTCGTGCCTTTTATGCCCAAACTCGCGTACCTTTGTACGCTACGGGGCATAAAAAACACGAACTAAATCACAACTAACACGTCATCCGGCATTAATGAAAATATGCTACGGGGTTCGTAAAATGCCAACTATCATCAAATTTGCACCTCTATCTACGCTTCGAGGCATAAAAAACACGAACTAAATCACATTCAACATATCAATCTAATGTTGAATGATGTGGATATTAAAGAGCAGATTTATTCTGCTCTTTTTTCATTACACTGTGTTGACATTGTGTGTATAAAATGTTATAGTATACATAGAATAAAACGGAGGTGTTTTTATGGAATCAACTAATTTAAATATAAGAATTGACAAAGATATTAAAATGCAAGCAGAAAAACTTTTTGAGGCATTGGGAATCAATATGACATCTGCTGTCAATATTTTTTTAAGACAGGCAATCAGAGAAAACGGTATTCCTTTTGAAGTGAAAATAAATACTCCTAACGAATTAACTCTTGCAGCTATTCAGGAGGGAAAAGCGATTATAAATGATAAAACCTCAGTAGGATATAACAATATGGCAGATTTAAGGGCGGCACTTGAATCATGAAATACGAAGTAAAATTTACAACCCAATTCAAGAAAGATTTAAAGCTTGCTAAAAAGCAGGGGAAAGATATAGAAAAACTTTTTGTTGTTATTGAAAAACTTGCTAATGGTGAAGTTCTTGACGAAAAATATCGAGACCATGATTTAACAGGAAATTATAAAGGTTGTCGTGAATGTCATGTTGAATCTGATTGGTTGCTCGTATATGAAGTTGTTGATGATATACTTGTTTTAATGCTTTACAGGGTAGGTAGTCATTCAGAATTATTTAGATAATGTCAATCTATGTTTGAGTGGCGATTTTAAATTTTAATAATACAAAAGGTGGATTGAACACTAATTCAATCCACCTTTTTGCATTATGGGTTGCTTTTTATGATTATTCAGCCTGTTTTGGGGAACTAGATACAAAGATAACATCGCCTGTTAAGCTATCAATTTCTATTCTTTCTATAACCTCTTTTGTGTCATAAACTTCTTTTAAACAAATGATTTTGTTTTTCTCTTTATCATAAGATTTGCTGTAAATATATCTTACTCCATCTTCAACTGACTCAAAATATCCTAAATCATAGTTGTAATTTGGAATGTTCTTATTTTCAAGTATCTTGTTTGATACTTCGACAGAAATACCAACATCTGTAAGAAGAATATGCTCAACCTCAGAATATCGACAAATTTCTTCAGTTCTACCTATTTTATCTAAATAAGCCTGTGCATAAGCTTTATTCTGATTCCAGAGACTTTCAGAATCCTTTTCAGTAGGGAACATTACACGATATTGATATTTTTTAGGAAACATCTCTTCTATAGATGGTTGATATCTTGAGCCGTCTTCTGCGTAATCTATATTTAACAATTTATATCCATCTGTTGTTTTTTCAAATGTCATTACCGCAGGAACTCTACCGCCACCCTTTTCTACAAAACATCCATTTTCAAAGCCGAACTGACTGTAATCTGTTAATACATATACTTTACATTTGTTGTCAACAAAATCCATTCCATAAATAATGTGACCTTCTGTTGCACACTCTGTACCAAAGTCATAATACCTTATTTTATTGTCGTCAAGTATCGCTTTTGATACAGCTTTTTCAATGCTTTCTCTTTCTTCAGTAGTGGATATTTCATCAAATTCGAATTCAACCCAGGTTTTATATTCTTTGTTGATACCATTAACTGAAAAAGGCACAACCAATCTGTATGTTCCTTTTTCAGATATATCGTTATATTGAGATGTATATGTTTCTTCTTTTATTTCATCAGCTTTTAAAAGGAATCCAATTAAATGAAAAACTACTTCCTGCGTTGCTGTATCTACCCATTTATTTCCATCTTTATATTCAATATAAAACATTTCGCCATAGGTGATTTCAACAGATGTTTCGTTGTGCCATTCTACATTGAATGTTAAATAATCTTCAGTTTTTTCAATTGAATTCAAAGTAATATAGACACCATTTAAATCAGTAAAAATAGCATCATTGCGTTCTATTACATTTTTATGAGTTAACGGATTTGTAAGAAAACAAACGGCAACGACAACACTTAATATTACAGCAACAAGAATAACCCAAAATGCAGGTTTTTTATAATTCAAAACAGATTTTACTCTGTTTTTCACATTTGCTTCACCAAACGCAACAGGACAAGCAGAAATTAATCTTCTGTTTACGCTACAACTAAGAAGAGCTTCTGAATAGTCTGCTCTTTGGTCTGTGTTCAATGCTTTTATGACCTTTTCATCACAGGCAAGTTCAATATCACGACAAAGAAGAACATAACCAAGCCAAACTAAAGGATTGAACCAATGAAAAGTGAGAATTAAGAACCCAAGTGGTTTCCATAAATGGTCTTTTCTCTTGATATGTGCTGTTTCGTGAGAAATAACGTGTTCTATATCTTGTGCTTTCATATTGAAAGGTATATAAATTTTAGGCTTTATAATCCCAAGCACAAATGGGGAAACTACTGCTTCACTCTGATAAATATTATCATGGAGTAAAATAGCTGTTCCGATTTTCTTTTTTAATTTTACGTAACTTACAACAGTGTAAATTAAAAGTACAACAATACCAATAAGCCAGGTACCTGCTAAATATGGTACAATAAATTTAAAAACGTTAAGCTCTTTTTCAGGCTCTGGGGTTATGGTAGTGCTATTTATAACAGGGTTAACAACGCTATCTATAATTGGAACGCCCGAATCTATAATAGCAGGGTTTAACGCTATTTCTGGATTTATTGTCTGAGAACTTGGCATAAGGCTTAATGCACTTTCAAATAAAAATGGACAAATAAGTCTTACTGCGACAAATCCCCAAAGTAAAACATTAACCCATTTAGGCGCTTTTTTTAGTAATAATCTTAATAAGAGAACGGCTAAAACAACCCACCCTGCAGATATACTCATATTGACTACAGTTATGAAGAGTTCAGTCATATTCATTCTCCCTTTCTGTATTTATCAATCATTTTCTGTACTTCATCAATTTCTTTTTCAGATATTTTTTGGTGCTTTGTAAATGCTGCAATAAATGCGGGTAGTGAACCTTCAAATGTTTTTTCAACCATTTCGTTAATTTCTGACGCCTGAACTTCATCTTTTGAAACTAAAGAAGAAACAATTGTGTTTTCATTTTTTAGAACACCTCTTTCAGACAGACGTTTGATAACGGTGTATGTAGTAGTAGGCTTCCAACCCAATTGCTCTTTACAAAGATTAACAAGTTCACTTGATTTTATTGGCTCGTGTTCCCACAAAATCAAGCAAAAACGATATTCACTTTCAAATACTTTTGGTGTTTCCATACTGATTGCTCCTTTTCTCTAATGTATTAGAGTTCACTTGTACTCTAACATATTAGAGTTGATTTGTCAATATGTTTTAAAAGTAAGGAAGAAAAAATAAAATAAAAATTATTAAAAAGTACTTAAAATAGGTCACATAATGTGTTATTATGAGAGAGTAAAAAATAAAAGATAAAAAAGGGATTTTATTATGGATAGCACAATTTTGATTTTATTTGTTCTTTTTAGTGTAATTATTATTTTACTTGGTGTATGTGTTGCATTACTCATTTCTTTAAAGAAAAACAGAAACGATAGTGCAATTTTTGACGAGCTTCGCTATAATCGTGAAGAAATGTCAAAAGCGAGCAGAATGTCTCGTGAAGACGTAATAAACGGACTCGAAAAGGTTGACACAAGACTTAACGCTTTAAGAGAAGAAAACTATAAAAGTCGTATTGATATGACTGAAAAAATAACAGAAAATCTTAACGTTATAAGGCAGAATAACATTGAGCAGAATGACAGACAAACACGTTTTATAGTTGAGTCTGTTGCAAAACTTCAGGAGAGTAACGAAAAGAAACTTGAAGAAATGAGGGTTACTGTTGATGAAAAATTGACTTCTACTCTCACTACAAGGCTTAATTCTTCATTTAAAACAGTTTCTGAACAACTTGAAAACGTTTATAAATCTTTAGGTGAAATGAAAGAACTTTCACAAGGTGTTACAAATAACGTTACGTCTTTAAACAGAGTGCTTACAAATGTTAAAGCACGTGGTACTTGGGCAGAGGTTCAGTTAGAGTCTTTGTTAGACCAGACAATTCCGGGAATGTACGTAAAAAACTACTCACCAAAAACTAATGGTGAACGAGTAGAATTTGCAGTTAAAATTCCGAGTGGTGAAAGTAAAGACGAAATAATTTATTTGCCAATAGACTCAAAATTCCCAATGGAAGACTACGTGAGACTTTGTGATGCTACCGACTCTTGCGATGCTGAACTCATAAGAGTTGCAAGAAAGGCACTTGAAGACAGGGTTCTTGCAGAAGCTAAAGACGTAAAAAAATACATAGAGCCACCAAAAACTACACCATTTGCAATTCTTTACCTTGCAACAGAAGGTCTTTATGCAGAAATCGTTTCTTCTAAAAATGGTATTGTCGAAAAAATGCAACAAGAAAATATTATGATTGCAGGTCCTACAACAATTACTGCACTTCTCAATTCATTTGCTATGGGCTTTAAGGCTATTGCTATAAATGAAAAAGCAGATGAAGTAAGAACACTTCTTTCAGTTGCAAAATCGCAGTATAACACGTTTGGTACTGTTCTTGAAAAAGCAAAGAAAAAGATTGACGAAGCTGGTAAAACTCTTGATGAAGCACAAAAGCGTAATGATATTATTCAGAAAAAGCTCAAAGGTGTCGAGGTAATTGACGGCACAGAAGCCGATGAAATTTTAGGTTTACAATTAGAAATTGAAGAATAAAAAGCAGGGATTAGAATTTGTTGATTCTAATCCCTGTAAATTTTTATTTAAATGCTTCTCTTAAAAACGCTACTGAATTTTTAGCATCAAGGTCAATTTCTTCCATTGTCTTGCCTTTTGACATATCACGCCAGATAGAAATATCTTTACCTACCTGACCACCCATAAGTACAAATGGCTCCATAACAACGTATTCGTCGTAACCTATTTCTTTTAAAGTTCTGCCTATTTCGTACCAGTCAATTCTGCTATTTTTATTAGGGCAACGTCTGTTAGGTTCACCTACGTGGAATGCACCGAGAGTGCCTTTTGTAAGGCGTATTGCATCAACTAAAGAATCTTCTTCAATATTCATATGGAACGTGTCGAGCATAGATTTTACGTTTGGTTTGTCAACTGCTTTAACGTAATCAACGTCTTCATATGCTTCGTTAATCATATATCCTTCAAATCTGTTAAGAGACTCCATACAGAGTGTAATGCCGTGGTCTGCGGCAATATCTGCAAGTCTTCTCATGTTTTTAATGCTTCTTTCGGTGTCAGCTTTCTTGTCAAAGCCACCTTTAAAATCAACTGGCCAGTAAGAGTAAAGAGCACCACCAATGCGGTCAATTCCTGCAATTTCCATTTTTCTGAAAATATCGCTATAGAAATTCAATGCGTTTTCTACTACTGAACTGTCTGGTGAAGCAAGGTTGTGTTCAGGTCTTGGGCCATAACCACCAGAGAGTAACATTCCGTTAGCATCTGCAACGTTTTTGAGTTCTTTAAAGAATTCGTCATTTTCTAAATGGAACGCACCACAAGCAACTTCTAAAACATCAAAACCTAATTTTTTTGTTTTTTCAATATATGGAACGAAGTTTCCGCCCCATTCGTGCTCCCAATAAGCGTAATAAATACCAAATTTCATTTTATTTCAACCTTTCTATTAACATTCTGGAATTGCTTCTTTTTTAGAAACAACAAAAGCACTTATTTCAGTTGCTTTTTTAAGACTTTTTTCAGTATCGTTGGTCTTAAAATATTCGCAAATAAACGTAGCACCGAAACTGTCACCGGCACCAACGGTAGATTTGACTTCTACTTTCGGGGCGTTTTCGGAGAATGTTTTTTTGTTTTTGCAGTCGTACACAGTTGCACCGTTTTCGCCTTGAGTAAGTAAAATAAATTCTAAATTACTATATTTTTCTGCAATATCTTCTAATTTTTTTAAACCACACACGTCGGTAACAAAGTGCAATTCTTCATCACTTATTTTTAAAATGTTGGAGTTTTGCAAAGCGAAAAGAATAACGTTGTCAGAGAAAAACGGTGGTCTTATGTTTATATCACAATAAACTTTTTTTATATTACCATTTTTTAAAATTGATTTTACAGTTTCGAGATTTTCTTTACTTCTTAAAGCAAGAGTACCAAAACAGAAAAAATCAAATTGTAATTCGTTTATATTGTCAGGGGATTTTATGTAGTCGTAAGAAACGTCTGTTAAAACGTTGTAACTTGGCACACCGTTTTCATTAAGTGTAACAATACACTTACCGGTTTCTTTTTCTTCATTTGTGGTAACAAAATCTGTATTAACGTTAAAATTTTTAACTATTTCTAAAGCATCTTTTCCTAAATCGTCGTTACCGACAGATGAAAGCATAAAACTTTTTGCACCTTGTTTACTACAATGAGCCGCTAAGTTAAGAGGTGCGCCACCAATGAAACTTTCATTTTCATAAACGTCCCATATAATTTCGCCAAATGAGAGTATTTTCATAAATAAACCTACTTTTCGAGTATTTCTGAAAGGGTTGCAAAATCTTCCATAGTCATTTTTTCTGCTCTTATTGTAGCCTGAAGTCCTGCTTTTTCCAAAGCATCTTTTACGTCGGATTTAGGAATAGAAAGACCAGCACTTATAGAGTTTTCAGCAGTTTTTCTTCTTTGTGAAAATGCCGCTTTAACTACTTTGAAGAAAAATTCTTCATTTTTTACTTCAACTGGTGGGTTATCTCTTAACGTTAATTTAATAACACTACTGTCAACCTTTGGTGGCGGTAAGAAAGAGTCTTTTGGAACAAAGAAAAGAATTTCACTTTCGGCATAATAATTTACAGCAACTGTAACTGCACCACCGTCACGGGAACCAACTTCGGCACAGAGACGGTCTGCCGCTTCTTTTTGCACCATTACAGTAATTGAAGTAATAGGCAATTTGCTTTCTAAAAACATCATTATAATAGGTGAAGTAATGTAGTATGGAAGATTAGCACAAACTGCTATTTTCATACCCTTGCATTTTTCTTCAATCAATGTTTTTAAATCGGCTTTCATAATATCCTGATTTATAATTTCAACGTTATCGAATTCTTTTAAAGTTTCGTCTAAAACTGGCAAAAGTCTTTCGTCTAACTCAAAACTTAAAACTTTACCAGCTTTTTTTGCAAGTTCTGCGGTAAGAACGCCAACACCGGGACCCACTTCAATAACGCAGGTGTTTTCGTCAAGGTCAGCGTTTTCAGCCATAGAAGGACAAATCTCGGGGTCAACAAGGAAGTTCTGACCTAAACCTTTGTTAAAGGTTACGCCGTGTTTTGCCATTACGGAACGAATAACGTTTATATCTGAAAGATTTTTCATAAATTGCTCCATTACTATTGTGTTTTTTCTGAAAATATAATAAGATAAATATAACTTTATTAATTATATATTTTTTAATATGTAATGTCAACAAAGGAGTTAAGTTATGAGTAATATTTTTAAAGCCGAATTTATAAGACAGAATGAAGACTTGGGTACTGTTTGCCCCGTTTTCAGAAAGATTTTCTGGGCAGATAAGAAAATAAGAAAAGCTACACTTTCTGTCAGTGCTTTAGGTTTTTATGAAGTGCATATTAATAACAACAGAATTGGCAAATTTATTTTTGCACCTGGCTGGACGAGTTACAGAACACGTTTACAATATCAGAATTATAACGTTACAAAATATCTTGAAGAATGCAACACAATTGATATTGCCGTAGGTGTGGGCAGACGTCGTCACAAAAGACCAGACGAAGAATTACCATTCTTAAAATCAGATGAAATAGCAGTAATTGCCGCACTCACCGTTGAATATGAAGATGATACAGTTGAAGTAATTACAACTGATAAATCATGGGAATGTATGAAAAGTAATATTCTCTTTTCTGATATTTATGACGGCGAAAAGGTTGACTTCACGGTAGAATGTGAAGATAAATTTACTGTAAAAGAAGTGCCACTCGACAAGAAAATTCTTATTGAAACTGAAGGCGAAGAAACTCGTGAAATGGCACGTCTCGATGCAGTAGAATTAATTACTACACCAACCGGTGAAAAAGTAATTGACTTTAAACAAGAAGTTACCGGTTACGTTGAATGGGTTGTACCTGCAAGAAAAGGTAACACTTTTAAAATTCAACACGCAGAATTTTTAGATAAAGACGGCAATTTCTACACAGAAAATTTAAGAAGTGCTAAGTGTGAAATTGAAGTAACGTCAAATGGTGTAGGGCAAGTTTACAAACCACACTTCTCATTCCAGGGATTCAGATTTATTAAACTCATAGGCTTTAACGATGATGAAATCAAATTAGAGAATTTTACTGCAGTTGTAGTATTCTCTGATATGAAACGTACAGGCTTCTTCGCTTGTGGTCACGAAGACGTGCAACAACTTTACGAAAATATTGTATGGGGACAAAGGGGTAACTTCTTAGATATTCCGACAGACTGCCCACAACGTGACGAAAGAATGGGTTGGACTGGTGACGCACAAGTTTTCGCAAGAACTGCAATTTATAACTATGACACAAGAAAATTCTTCAGAAAATGGCTTCATGACCTTGCTGCTGACCAGGAAGAAAACGGTGCAGTAGGTAACGTTGTTCCTGCTGGCTGGCAGGGTGGTGGCTCTGCTGCCTGGGGTGATGCTGCAGTTATTGTGCCTTACCAAATGTATTTAGCATATAATGATACAAGAATCATTGAAGAACAATGGGAGTCAATGACTAACTGGCTTAAATTCATTGAAACAGAATGTTCTGAAAAAGGTCGTTGGGATAAAGGCGGTCACTTCGGCGACTGGCTTTCACTTGATGCGGGCTACGAAGCGGCTGGCGGTTTTACCGATAAAAACTTAATTGCAACTGCTATGTACGCTTATTCAACAAGCCTTGTAATTAAAATGGGTAAAGCAGTAGGTAAAGACGTTTCTTATTATGAAGAAATGTACCCTGTAATTGTTGAACAATACAGAAAGAATTACCTTAATACTGGTAAAGAAGAACACGAAACACAGACTGCTAACGTTTTGGCACTTTTCTTGAATCTTACCGATAACAGAGAAAGAGAAGCAGAAAAGTTAGTTAAACTTATTGAAGAATGCGGGCACTTAAAAACAGGTTTTGTTGGTACACCTTATCTTCTTCACGTTTTACAGGATATCGGCAGAGTAGATTTAGCATATAAACTTTTACTTAAAGATACATTCCCATCATGGCTCTACTCAGTAAAAATGGGTGCTACAACAATGTGGGAGCGTTGGGACGGTATGAAAGAAGACAGAAGTTTTGCTACACCTGAAATGAACTCTTTCAATCACTATGCTTTTGGAGCAGTGGGTGACTGGCTTTACAGTACGGTTGCAGGTATTCGCCCTGACGAAAATGAACCAGGTTACAAACATATTATATTTGAACCAATTCCAAATAAAGAATTAGGTTACGCAAAAGCAAGAATTTTAACACCTAATGGTGAAATAATTTCTTCTTGGGAATTCAAAAGTGACAGCAATCTTTGCGAATTCTCTTTCACAATTCCGGATGGTAGTTATGCAACTCTCTATCTTGATGATGAAGAGTATGAGTTTGTAAGTGGTACGTATACAACAGAATTTGAATATAATATATAAAAAAATCGCCCTGATTGAGTAAATCAGGGCGATTTTGTATAAAAACAATTGCAAATTCCGAAAATTTGTGATAATATAGTTCTGTATAGGTGTATCTTAACTTAGAAGGAGATAGATAGTTATGAAGAAAACTAAAAAAGTATTGGCTTTAATTATGGCAATAGTAATGCTTTCAACAACTTTTGTTGTTGCGGCAAGTGCTGTTGATACACAAAAAGCAATTCCAAGTATTGTTGTGCCTGGTCTTTTTCAGAGTGAAACAAAATATTATGAAGATGGTAAGGCAACAAACTTAGAAGCACCATTCTTTATGGGCAATACTATGGAAATTGTAGGTGTTGCTCTTACAGATGCTCTTGTTCCTATAAGTAAACTTCTTATTTCTCAGGAAGATAAGGACCAAAAAGCTGCAAAAGCACTTTCTGGTATTTTAGGCGATGCTCTTATGGGTAGATTAAAGAGCGATGAAAATGGTAAGTTTATTAATGATGTTCGTGCAACAAAATATTACGATTCATTTAGAGATTTAAGTAAGCACGACCAAGAATACATATTAGACCAGCTTCCACTCAATAAATATATTGATATGGCTGGTGAAGAAAATCTTTATGTTTTTTCTTATGCTTCTTTAGGCAATATGAAAGATACTGCACAGGAGCTTTATGACTTCATTCAGTTTGTTAAAGAAGATTCTGGCTCAGATAAGGTTAACTTAGCACCTATAAGCCAAGGCGGTTCTGTAACGAATGCTGTTATGCAGCTCTATAAAGACAACGGCAGAAATATTTCTGACGATGTGAACAGAATTGTTTACGTTATTCCGGCACTTGATGGTTCACTTTTAGTTGGTGAAATTTATCAGTATGGTCTTCTTGATGATAATGGCGAGCTTTATAGCAAAATGTTGCCTGCTCTTATGGGTGTAGATGAAATGACGGGTTACCTTGTTAACATTGTTCTTCGTATATTCCCTAATGCAGAACTTAATACAATTCTTGATATAGTTGCTTGCGATTTGGTTAACGATTATATGCGTTACTCAACTCTTCTTTGGGGTCTTGTTCCTTCAGGTAACTACGAGGCTTGCCGTGAAATGTACTTAACAGATGACTCAATGAAGGTGATTCGTGAGCAGACAGACTGGTATTACAAAGCACAGAAAAATTCAGACGCTAACATTCTTGATGCAAAGAATAAAGGTGTAGAAATCTTTGATATAGTTGACTATAACGTTCCGCTTTATGAAATTGTTGATTCCTGGGATGATGTAAATGCTGATGGTATTATCCAGCTCGATTCTACATCAATGGGTGCTTATAGTGCAGGCGTTGGTAAAAAACTCCC
This sequence comes from Acutalibacteraceae bacterium, assembly GCA_045533655.1. GTDB lineage: Bacteria > Bacillota > Clostridia > Oscillospirales > Acutalibacteraceae > DTU089. The sequence goes on along the minus strand of JAZSIE010000008.1, from coordinate 129,456 downwards.
GAAGGATTACGTTCGTTCAGTTAATAACTGCACAAATCCTAATCACGACCACTCTGACCCACGAAATATAGTTGATGCTAACACAGGTCTTCTTCCTTGCACAACGTTCTATTTCTATAATCAGAATCACGAAAGCACTGGTTCTAACGACGTTATTATGAAACTCGTTTCTGAACTTCTTGTAGATGAAAACTTCAAAGACGTTTATACTTATGCTGACAGATTCCCGCAATTCAACGTTGGCCGTAAATCAAAAGGATTTATGAATGACCTTGAAGAAACTAAAAATATGGACTTAAGTCACTTGTCTTCTACAGACAGAGCAAAACTTGAAAACGCTATTGCCCGTGGTGAAGCGGCGCTTGATAATACAAACGTTGATTTAGATGAATTTGAAGCAGCAAAAGAATATTTCTATGATGTTCGTGACGAAGTTCTTTATGGTGAAGAAAAGGAATATTCGGGTGGTCTTGAATTCAACGATTATCTTACAACGATATTTAAGATTATAAGCGATTTGCTCTATTTCTTCTTTGATGGAGCAGGTTTTGGTGAAATGTGATTTTTTCATTGAAAGGTCTGATTGTTTATGATGGTATCCGCTAAAGGCAGATATGCATTAAGAATTTTTATAGATTTGGCTCAGAATCAGGGCGACGGTTTTGTAGCTCTTTCAGAGGTTTCAAAGCGTCAGGATGTTTCTCTTAAATACCTTGAAACAATCGTTGCAACACTTGTAAAAGGCAATCTTTTAAGAAGTCAGCGCGGTATGTCGGGTGGTTACAGACTTTCTCGTGAAGCAAAGGACATTTCAATTTACGAGATATTCAATCTTACAGAGGGTAGTCTTTCACCGGTAGCGTGTATAAACTGTGGCGAAAATTTCTGTAACAGGTCAGAAGTTTGTAAAACAAAAGGTATGTGGGCAAGTGTAGATAATCTTATTAATAATTACTTCAAAAGTGTTTCTATACAAGATTTACTTGATGGTAATATTGATATAATTGAAGCGCTGTAAATAACCCTATGAATATTAAAATATCGGCTCGGTTTAATCAGTTGATTAAACCGAGCCGATTTTCTTTTGTTTTAATTTTACGCTTCAACTCTTGCTTTTGCTTCATCGTACATATTGAAAATTTCTTCGAGATGGCTGTAATTTTCTTGTTGTTTAATGAGCTTTTCAGCATCTAAATAAACCTTTGCAGCACGATTGAAGTAAGCGTGTTTGTCTGTTTCTTCTTTTGTTGCTTTTTTTGCAATCTTCTTTTTACCTTGCATTGTTTTGATTTCTGCTTTTAAACTATTAGCTTTAGCAGAGTCTTTGGATTTTTTAGCCTGCTGTAAATCAAGATAAAGAGCTTTAAGTGTGTCGTCACACTCATCTTCGTTGTTAAAGCAAGCTTCAAGAGTTTCAAAGTCAGGAGCAACAAGGTCGCCTGTATTTGCAAAATGCTTTTTAATTTCTTTGAAAGATGACATTTTTTTCTTTGCAATTTCAATAGCAATTTTTCTTGTTTCTTTTTCTTCGGTGTTTGTTTTTGGCAAAGCTCTTGCTTGAGCAATTTCTGCTTTTATTGTATCTTTATCAAAACTTAAAAGACTGTTAAGACCTGCAGAATAAACTTTGTTGTTTTCTTCAATTGCTAATTTATAAGCAGGGGTTGAGAATTTATTTAATTCATCGCAAACAAATTGAGCGATTTCTATTTCGTCGTTGTATCGTTTATCTGCTTTGAGTGCTTTTTTACCATCTTTGCCTTTGTAAATTTTTTTGTTTATTACTTTAGGTGTTTCAATAGCCATTCCTTGTGAAGAGCGGATGATATCAATACCCTCAACAAGCTTTTCATCGTTAAGAATACCGTTACCGAAGTCTTCAAACATAGCTCTGATTTTAAGTACACGAATAACAGATTCTTGTTTCTTTTCATTAAAATCATACCAGATGTAAGGAATAACATTCATTAAAGCACCAAACGCCGCAATAAGAATAAGCACTTTTGAAAGTGGTAAGAGAATATCAAGGTCATAAAGTGCGGAAAGTGAATTGTTGTAATTATCTTGACCATTTGCAAACTGTTCTGCGAGAATTTCGCCAACTGTTTTGCCATCACCTAAAACTCTGTTAAGCACGTCTGGATTAGCAGTAACAATAGCAGCATTTTCCTTTGTGAGACCGTTCTTTTCATAGATGAACGGTAATGCAGAGGAGGTAATAAGTGTAAGAATCGTACCAATAGTTGTAACAACAGCAAAGGCACCGTCAATTCTTTCGCCTGTTTTATATTGTTGGTAGTCACGGATATCTGCCTGAATTGCAGGGTTGAGAATATGAGCAAATGAACCCATAAACGCATTCAGATAAAGACAACCCATAATAAGCCAGATTGTCAGGTTGTGAATTTCATTTGTAAATGGTAACATCATTAAAATGAAGACGATGTTGAAGATGTTTGTGACAATAAGAACGCTCTTTTTACCCCATTTTCTTATGCAGAATGGAGCTAAAAGCATACCCCAGAGAGAAGCGTTGCCATAAAGTGTTATAAGCAAGCCGTATGCGTTACCTGTACAAGCACCGCCGTAATTGTAGAACCAAAACATAATATTCTGGAATGCACTTTCGAGGAAACCTATCCAACCTGCGAGTGAAATAATCCAGAAATATTTATTTTTTGCAACTGCTTTAATTGCATCAATAAATTTAATCTGAACAATGTGGGTTCTCGCTTGAACAATTTTTTCTTCAGTATGTTTGTAAACAACCATACAAAGAAGTAAGCCGCCTATCGTAAGGATAGGGTATATGAACCTGTAGACACGAATATCTGTTGTATTAGTGTGGAATAAATTTGAAGCAATAATAGGGGTAAAAAGGTTTACAATAGTCGGAGCAAATGAGTAAACAACACTTTTTACAGAAGCAACATCGCTTCGTTCGTGAGAGTTGGGTGACAATACGTGAATAAGATTTTCGTAAGCATCATAGAAGAAATAGTAGAAGAAGTGCAACAATAGGTTAAGTGCTAAAATAATTGCACATTTTATTACATAAGCCTTAGTTTCACCAAATAACATTCCTTCGCCAACCCAGTCAGAAAGTTTTGCGTAAGGGAACCAGACCATTATGTTACACACAATTGCTGATGGAATTGCCATTGTAACTATGTAAGGGCGGTATTTACCCGCTTTGTTACGGGTGTTGTCAATAATGTTTGCGCGTATACCTGTAAGCGGAATGTTAGCAAGTACTGCTATTATGTACATAACGTAAGTGTCCATAGGGTCAACACCGAGTGCACTTGTAAGAAGTGTACTGTTAACAGCTAAAAGACAAGCGGACCCCATAGTTATAATCATATAAGCACCAATACCGCCACCAGAGTAAGCGGCAATTTCTTTGTAAGGCATATATCTGCCTTTAGCAGGGGTTTTCCAATGTTCTTTTACATTAGAAATAAGCCCTGTCGCTTTTTCTTTGAAATTCATTTTCTCAACTCCTATATTCAATAACTGCAATAATGCAATTATAACACAAACAGTGATGGATTTACAATGTAAAAAGGGGCGTTATGATATACAAAAAAAACAATGAATTGTTAGTGTAGTTGCACAAATAAGGTAATAAGCACCAAATTAATAAATATTCTATTAATTTTCATATTTTATATAGCAAAATCAGAATGAATATGATACAATAACAAATTGAAAATGCTTTTTAAAAGGTGGTGGTGAAAATGGTTGAATTAACAGATGAAGAAGTCGTATCGGTCGATACTCTAAAAAATCGTTCTTCTGAAGCAGACAGAATGAGAAGTTATGCAAAACAACAACAGACTATTTCTCAACGACCAACTGCATCGCAGAGACCGGTTACGACACAGAGACCAACCGCAACACAAAGACCTTCTGTACCACCAAGGACACCACCTGTAAGGAATGGTGCTTCTATTGAAAAGCAAAATGCAATACAGCAAAGAACCCAACAAAGACCGGTTGCACCACAATATAACAGACCTGTAAGAGAAGAAAGAAAACCGGCACAACCCAAGTACAAACCGATTGAAAAGGTTGAACCAAAATACGAACAACCAAAAAGAAATTCTGAAAGGAAACATAAAACAGACAAAACAAGTGTTGCCATAAAGGTGCTCACATCACTTGTTATTGTTGTAGCCTTTTGTGTTTCCATGTATGCTCTCGTTATTTTTGGTAACGTACCATTTATTACAAAATGGCGTAATATTTGGATTGAAACTGCAATGACAACTGACCAGCACAAATGGTTAGCAACGTCATTTTTCCCTGAATACCTTATAAAAGAAGTTATGGATGCTCAGGTCGATATAAAAGATATTGGTCATACCGATATTGTAAAAGAAGAAGAGGAAACAGATATATTAGGTCAGAAAGACCTTGTTGTAGGTGAAAAAGATAAACACGGTAACGAAGTGCTTATAAACGATATAGAAGAAGGTATAGTTGTTTTAAAGGTGGTTACTTCGAACTATGTTGGCCGTCTTGTTTTAATAGATGACCCTTCAAGAGTTTATATTTCAGCTACCGATTACAAAAATTCACGTGGCGAGTTTATTTGTGATTATCTTGAAAAAGAAGATGCGGTTATTGCTTCTAATGCTTCTGGCTTCCACGACCCGGGCGGAACGAGTGTCGGCGGTGTAGTTACTGCTCAATGTGTTGCTCAGGGTGAATATTGGGGGACTTATTCTTCTAAATATATCACAGTTGGTTTTGACGAAAATGACAGACTTATTGTCGGCGAATTTTCAGATTGGGAAGAACGTGGCCTCAGAGATGCTTTCCAATATCATCCGGCACTTATAATAAACGGCGAGAAGGTTATTGAAGGTTCTTCTGGTTGGGGACTTCAGCCAAGAACTGTAATCGGTCAGGCAGAAAACGGCGTAGTAATGATTTTCGTTGTTGATGGCAGACAGGTTGGCTATTCTTTAGGTGCAACTATGGGTGACTGTGCGGACGTTTTAGAAATGTATGGTGCAGTTAATGCGGGTGCTTGTGATGGCGGTTCATCTTCTACTTTGGCTTATGAAGGTGAAATAATAAATGAACCATCAACCAATATGCCAACAGGCAGATATTTACCAAATGCTTGGGTAGTAGCGAGAAAATCTACTAAAACAACAGAGTAAAAGGGGTGCTTTTGTTGAAAAAACTTATCAGCAAATTAACTTATACACCGGACACTTGGTGTACTTCTAACAAAGAAAGAAAAAGTTATTATTTATATTTATCTGGTCAGAATATGATTTACACAATGATTACGTCATTTCTGACTACATACCTTTTATTTCAGGGCGTTGACCCTGTAAAATCGGGTACAGTAATGCTCATAGTTAAAATATGGGATGCAATTAACGATGCTGTTTTCGGTTGTATTTTTGATAAAGCAAAATTCAAAAGTAAACAGAAGTTTTTACCTTGGCTAAAAATTTCTTTGCCAGTAATTCCACTTGCTACTGCACTTTTATATATGATTCCAAACGGTGCAGGCGAAATGGTAAAACTTCTCTGGTTTGCTATATTCTATCTTATATGGGACACTGTTTACACACTTTGTGACGTGCCTATACACGGTATGGTCACTGTTATGACAGATAATCTTGATGAAAGAACTTCAATTATTTCTTACAAGAGTATCTGGTCAGGTGTAGGTAGCGGTATTGCAACAATTATTCCTACAATTGTTACAGGTCAGGGTATTGGACTAAGTTTCGGTGTTGCAGCGGCAATAGTCAGCGTGGTTGCGTTTGCTACAATGATTCCGGTTTGCATTAATGGTAAGGAACGTTTTACAACTGTTGATGAAGAACAGTTTACAGTAAGAAAAATGCTCAAATACTTATTTTCAAATAAATATTTGCTCATTTATTATGGTGGTTACTTCTTCCAGAGTGGTTTTAACGTTATGATTGCTATGAGTCTTCTCACGTCATATTACTTATTCCACGATGAAAGATTCAGCCTTCTTGTTCTTGCAGTTGCTGGCGCACCTATATTTATAGCATCACTTTTTGTACCAAAATTGGTTGAAAAATATGGTAAACGTAAAATCTTTATTATAAGCAACTGGGCAGCAGTAATTTTTGGTACAATCAGCTGGTTCGTTGGCTATCAGAACGTGGTACTCTTTATAATTACAACGTTACTTCGTGCAGTGCCTTTGGGTATTCAGGGTATTATGATATTTATGTTTACCCCGGACTGTGCAGAATACGGCAGATTTAAAACTGGTATTGATGCAAAAGGTATTACGTTTGCAATTCAGACGTTTGTTACTAAAATGGCATCTGCTCTTGCAGGTTCTCTCGGTATGTTCTTGCTCGGTTTCTTCGGTTGGAAAGAGGTTAACGCTGAAAGTTTTAAAGATTTAGCAGAACAGAACGTAGTACAATCTGACTTTACACTTAACGGTTTGTGGTTCATTTTTGTAATGATTCCAACAATCGGTCTCATTTTTGCGGGTATTATATGGCACTTCTACAAACTCAAAGACGAAGACGTTAAAGTTATGATTGATTGTAATAATGGCAAAATTACAAGAGAAGAAGCATTAGAAAAAATCTCTATCAGAGATGAATTCAAGAAATAAATCTGAAGCGACTATCGAAAAACAACCGATAGTCGCTTTTTTGCACATATTATTAAGTTCAAATTCGGTCAATATTATCGTTGAAAATTAACAATTTTTGCTATATAATAATGTATTATAATAAAATAGTTATCTTTAAATTTCTAAAAAGGAGTTTTTTATATGAAAAAAGCAAAGAAAATTATTGCTGTTTTTATGGTTGCTTGTCTTTTAACGGTGAGTTACTCTACTCTTGCTTTTGCAGGTGACACAGATACGGGTATAGATTACACAATAATCGACCCTTATGAAGATGTTAACTGGCTCACATATAAGCAATACAGAGCAGACCTTCATAACCATACAACTGCAAGTGATGGTACTGATACTTTAAAAGATATGTTAGAGCAACAATATGAATATGGTTTTGATGCCGTTGCAGTTACAGACCACGGTGTTGTAGATTACGGCTGGACTCGTCAATCAGTAATTCCTGCTATGGAAATATTTATTGATTTATTCAAAGGCAGAGCTGGCGATATAGTTCCACTTGATTCTAAAGGTGGCGAAGCTGCTAACGGAAATACATACACAATAGAAACAAGAAAAGGTGGTTCATACTACTCTCAACAAACGTCTTCTGGTATTGAACTCCACGATATGTTAAGAGTTCCTTGTGGTATAGAAAACAACCCGAGTTCTTTAAACAACGCTCACGTTAACAGTTGGTTTGTTGATTATGGTCATGGTTTATTAGGTGGTACAAGTGATTACGAAACACCTATTAAAAACGTTCACGAAATGGGCGGGCTTTCAGTAATTAACCACCCGGGTGAATATACAAATGCACGTGATGAAGATTCAACTGCAGATGCTTATGATGAAAGCGATACAATGTATAGTTATTATATCGATAAATTTGCAAGTCTTCTTACAAAATACGATTCTTGTATTGGTATAGACGTTAACAGTAAAGGCGACGGCAGAACACGTTATGACAGAAAGCTCTGGGATATTCTTTTACAAAGAGTTACACCTACCGGCAGAAACGTTTTAGCAATTGCTACTTCAGATGCTCATTCAACAGATGCAGTATTCACAGGTTATACAGAAATGGTTATGCCTTCTCTTACTACTGATAAATTCAGAGAATGTTTAGAAAAAGGTTCTTTCTTTGCTTGTAGTAAAAATTTAGGTAACCCAGACGAAATTGCAGAAATTGCAAATTATTTGGTTGAAAGTATTGACCCTACTGCAGTAAAATTAGGTGAACAACTTAAAGCAATGCAGGCAGAAGATGCAACTGCAAAATATGAAGCACCAAAAGACGTAGAAGCTCCAAAAGTTACTGCTATTGCAGTTGACCAGAATATGGATACAATTACTTTAGTTACTGTAGGTGCTAAAAATATCCGTTGGATTGCAAACGGCAAAACAATTGCAACAGGTAACAGCATTGACCTTGATGACCACAAAAGAGAACTCGGTAATTACGTAAGAGCAGAGATTTTCGGTGAAGGTGGTATTGTTTACACTCAAGCATTTATGCTCGATTACGAAGGCGTTGCAGAATCAGATGGTGAAAAATTCACGGATTTCGGCTTCCTTGCAAGTATGATTCCAGATACACTTGTTAAACTTTTAGGTGGGCTTTCGATATTCGATACAATATATGGTTGGATTTCATAAAATTGTTGATTTCGGCGACTATTCCGTTTTCGCACCCACTCGGTATGAATATATGAAAAAAACAGTACGTTTTAACGTTTGTTAAAGCGTACTGTTTTTATATTCTTTTGGAGTCTGTTTTGTATTTTCTTTAAAAACTCTGCAGAAACTTTTTGAATCGTTAAAACCAACTGTTTCCGCAATTTCAAAAACCGCCATATCTGAATTTTTTAAATAAAATTTAGAACGTTCCACTCTATAAGAGTTAAGGTACTGGTGAAAACTTTCGCCTGTAATGTTTTTAAAAATTTTACAAAAGTTGCTTTTGCCATAACCTGAAACTAAAGCCGCTTTTTCAACAGTAATCTCTTCATTAAAACTATAATGTATTAAATCAAGAACCTTTTCGATGTTTTTTAATTTAGTCGTGTTTTTATCGTTTGTTTTGTTTGTTGTAGATGAAAATTCTTTAAAGAAGTAACCAAAGAGTTTCGTTACGTTACCACATATAATAAGTTCGTTGCTGACGGAAAATTCTTTTTTTGCTTCTATAATTTCATTCAATAATTTCTGTACTTTTATACCAAAACGGCTTTTAGTTAAATCTAAAACGGGAGTTTCTAAAGTTATTGAAGAAACGTCGTCGAAAAAGTCGCCTAAAAACAATGGTCCTGCTTCAATTAAAAGTTGTGAACTGTTTTTTTCTGTTGCAACTGCTTCGTGTGGTGAAAATCGGGGAATAAAAATCATTGTATTCTCTTTTAAAAGATATGGTTCATTATTTAAAATAATTTTGTAAGAACCTTTTATAACGTAAACAATTTCAATTTCATAATGACGATGAACTGTAAAGTTACCCATTTCACCTATTACAACTATGGGAGAATTTCTGTTTTTTAAAATTGGTTGATAAAGCATAGTAACTCACCTTACTATATGTTATCACACAATTACTGCACAGTCAATAAAAGTGTGAATTTTTGGGTATAAAATGAGAATTTGCGGTATTGTTATTATGACCTTAAAATAATAAAATTTTATTATAGAGAATATTATAAAAGTTGGTGGTGCTTGTATGAAAACTCTTTTAGTTGGCGTTTCACGAAAAGATATTACACCAGAAGTTGGTTGTCAACTTTTTGGGTATAGGCCAGATTTATATTCTGATGGTGTAAACGACAACCTTACTGCAACTGCATTCGCTTTTTATTATGGTGAAGTGAAAGCGTTAATGGTTACGGTGAGTGTTTGTCTTTTAGATAACGAAATTTCTTCATTTTTTAAAGATGAATTTGAAAAAAGATATAATATTCCAAAAGAAAATGTTTTAATTTCTGCTACACATACCCACACAGGACCTTCTACAATAAATATGCCTGGTTGGGGAGATATTGACAGAGTTTATTATGAAAATATTTTGAAACCACAGATTTTTTCTGCGGTAGAAGAAGCAATTAATAATCGTCAGGAAACGACTGTTGGTGTTGGTTTTGGTAAAAGTAAACTCGGTATAAATCGCCGTCACCTTAATTACCTTAATTATGCCGATTTAGGTCAGAGTGAATGGGGCGTTTATAATCCTAAAATGACGGTAGTATCTTTTAGAAATAAAGAAAATAAAGTGTTTGCAAATATTATTCACTACGGTTGCCATGGTACTGTTGCGGGGCTCAGCACTAAAATAAGTCGTGACTGGGCTGGTGTTATGACAGATGCGCTGGAAAGTGAAAGCGGTGCAATTACTGCATTTTTCAATGGTCCAGAAGGTGACGTAGGCCCAAGAATTTCTACTGGTGGCACAACGGCAGAACTTTCATATATCTATGAAGTTGGTAATATAGGTGCAAAAGATGCTATTAATATATATAATAGTATAGAAGAATATAACGAAGTTTCAGTTTCTACTGTTTCAAGAGATATAAAAATCCCTTATGCTAAAAGAATTTCTTACGAAGAAGCGAAAAAGGGTTGTGAAGAATTTTCACTTGATACTATAAACTGCGACAAGCAAATGGCAGTTTATTATAACAAAGTAAGAGAGTCTTATGAAAATGATTACGTAGAAAAAGACGTGTTCCAATTAGAGCAGAATATTATTCGTATTGGTAACGTTGCTTTTGTAGGTTTTCCTTATGAATTGTTTTCAGAAATCGGTTTGAGAATTAACGAGCATATAAAAGATTTACATATATTATCACTTTCAAATACAAACGGTTCTTTAGGTTATTTCCCTACACAAGACCAGCTTTGTCGTGGTGGATATGAAATTAAGATGTTTAAATATAACGACGTTCAATCACTTACAGATGATGCAGATTTTCATTTGATGAGCGAAACAATTGAAACTATAAATAAACTTGAGAGATAGGTGAAAAGTTATGTATAGAATGGGACAAGAAGAAAAAGATGCGGTAGCAAGAGTAATTGATTCTAAAGAACTTTTTAAAGTTAATAACGGGCCTTTAAAAGAAACTGAAAACTGCGAAAGAGAAATAAGAGAAATGTTCAAAGTAAAAAGAGCGGTTCTTATGACATCGGGTACGGCATCTCTCACGTCTGCTTTAATCGGTATGGGTGTAGGCCCCGGTGATGAAGTTATTATTCCTGCTTACACTTACATAGCAACTGCCCTTGCAGTAGTGTCAACTGGTGCTATGCCTGTTGTGGCAGAAATTGACGAAACTTTAATGCTCGACCCAGATGATATAGAAAATAAAATAACCGAAAGAACTAAAGTAATTCTTCCTGTTCATATGATGGGTTACCCTTGTAATATGGAAAAAATTATGGCAGTTGCAAAGAAGCATAATTTATTCGTTTTAGAAGATGCGTGTCAGGGTAATGGTGGTTTCTTTAAAGGTAAAAGACTCGGTTCTATTGGTAATGCGGGTGCATTCAGTTTTAACTACTTTAAAATTATAAGTGCTGGTGAAGGCGGTGCACTTCTTACAAATAATCAGGAGATTTTTGAAAAAGCACTTATTTACCACGATAGCGGTGCTATTGCTTATTTTGGTGACCAGATGAACGGTTTTTCTACTGAACCGGTTTGTGGCACAGAATATAGAATTGGTGAAATTACGTCTGCAATTATGCGTGAGCAATTTAAAAAACTTGATGGTATAGTAAGAGATTTAAGAAAAAATAAAGCACTCTTAATGAAAGAAATCGGTGATGGTGTAGAATATATTCCGTCTAACGATTACGATGGTGACAGTGGTATTGCACTCACAATTAAATTCGATAGCGAAGAAAAATGTAAAGACTTTGCAGAAAAAACCGGCGCTATGATTCCAGGTTACTGTGGCAGACACGTTTATAACGACTGGAAGCCAATTTTAGAGAAAAAAGGTGCATTCCACCCGCTTATGAATCCATTCAATTTTGAAGAGAATAAAAACGTTGAGTATAGTGAAGATATGTGTGAAAAGAGTCTTGCAATACTCAAAAAATGTGCCCATATTTCAATAGACTGTGACTGGACAGAAGCACAAATAAAAGAATTAGCAGAAAAAATTAAAAGTGCATTATAAATAATTAATCAACTCACTCAAAAGTGGGTTGATTTTTTTATTGTAAAATCTAAAATAATATGATAAAATCAATTTGTATTTTTATAAAAGCGAGGGGTTACTATGAACGCTATTGTTACAGTTATTGGTAAAGACAGAGTTGGAATTATGGCTGGTGTTTGTGTTGCATTTGAAAAAGCAAACGTAAACGTGTTAGATATCAACCAGACAATTCTTAAAGATATGTTTACTATGAATATGTTAGTAGATATGAAAAATGCAAACGTGAGTTTTTCTGAAATGGTAGATATTCTTGACAAAGAGGGCGAAAGACTCGGTGTTAATATCCGCATTCAGCGTGAAGATATTTTTGATGCTATGCACAGAATATGAGGTGAAAAAATGCTTAATCAACACGAAATTTTTGAAACCTTAAATATGATTGATGAACAGCATCTCGATATCCGTACTATTACTATGGGTATTTCTTTAAGAGATTGCGGTCATCCCGACGCTAAAGTTTCTGCAACAAAGATGTATGATAAAATTACAAAATATGCAGAAAATCTTGTTAAAACAGGCGAAGAAATTGAAAAAGAAATGGGTATTCCCATTATAAATAAAAGAATTTCTGTTACACCTATGGCTATTGCGGCTGAAAGTAGTGAAACAGAAGATTACACAATTTTTGCTAAGGCTATGGATAATGCCGCAAAAGAATGTGGTGTAAACTTTATTGGCGGTTTTTCTGCACTTGTGCAAAAAGGCTTCACAATAGGTGACAGAAGACTTATAAATTCAATTCCATCTGCATTAGCCGAGACTGATTTTGTCTGTTCATCAGTAAATGTCGGTTCGACAAAAGCGGGTATAAATATGGATGCAGTAAAATTAATGGGTAATATAATTAAAGATACTGCAGAAATAACAAAAGAAAATGATGGTCTTGGATGTGCGAAACTTGTTGTATTCTGTAATGCAGTTGAAGATAATCCGTTTATGGCAGGTGCATTTCACGGTGTAGGTGAGCCGGAATGCGCTATAAACGTTGGCGTTTCAGGTCCCGGTGTTGTTTACAATGCATTAAAAGGCATAAAAGGTGCACCATTTGACGTTGTAGCAGAAACTGTTAAAAAGACTGCGTTTAAAATTACAAGAATGGGTCAGCTTATTGCACGTGAAGCATCTTCAAGACTTAATGCAGAATTCGGCATTGTTGACTTGAGTCTGGCACCAACTCCTGCAGTTGGCGACTCTGTTGCAAGAATTTTAGAAGAAATGGGACTTGAGACCTGTGGTACACACGGTACTACTGCGGCACTTGCACTTCTTAACGATGCAGTTAAAAAAGGCGGCGTTATGGCATCTTCTTCAGTCGGTGGTCTTTCGGGTGCATTTATTCCTGTTTCGGAAGACGAGGGTATGATTGAAGCTGTTCACAAAGGTGTTCTCACGTTAGATAAGTTAGAAGCAATGACCTGTGTCTGCTCTGTTGGTCTTGATATGATTGCAGTTCCTGGTGACACAACGGCTGAAACAATTTCTGCAATTATTGCAGACGAAGCGGCTATTGGTATGATAAATCAAAAAACGACTGCTGTAAGAATTATTCCTGCTTTAAATAAAAAAGTAGGTGACGAAATAGAAATGGGCGGACTTTTAGGTACTGCACCTGTAATGCCAGTCCATAAAGAAAGCAGTTACGATTTCATTATGCGTGGTGGCAGAATTCCGGCACCATTAAATAGTCTTAAAAACTAAATTTTAAATTCATATACTATTATATATAGTAAATATATTTAATCGGGTGGTGATAAAATGCATTATAATGAGTTTTACAAAAATCTTATTAAAAAACTTGAGTTGCCAGAAAGTGCAGAAAAAGAGTTTACAGAAGTTGTTAAATTAGCAGATGAAAATTTACAGTTGGGCAGAGAACTTGATAAGTTAATAATGCGTTTTATGTTCCCTAAAGCGCATGATATAAGACGCTTTTTAGAGAAACTCACACCAATTGCTAAGAATTATTCAGTTGATGAAAATATACTTCAATTTGTGTTTTTAATGCTTTCTGCTGAAACACTTTATAAAAGGTATAAAAAACAGGGCATAAGCGACTCTATTTTTTATGAGACAATCAAAGATTTGAAATATAAGTTCGATGAGTGTGTTGAGTGTAAAGGTTATTACGGTACTTTTGTGCCACATTGGTTTGAAGGTTTTTACAGACTTGAAAGATTTTCGTTGGGTAGATTTCAGTATGAGCATACTGATACTGACAGAGAAATTGTAACACCGAGTGGAATTAAAATTAAAAAAGGTACTAAAGTTTTATTTTTACACATTCCATCAAGTGGTGAACCACTTACAGATGAAGTGAGATTTGACTCTTATAAAAAAGCGTATGATTTTTATAAAAATACTTCATTTGTGAAAAACGGGAAAATTATTTTCGTTTGTCATTCGTGGTTACTTTATAAAGAACATTATAAGTTTTTGCCAGAGAATTCAAACATTTTAAAATTTATGAATGACTTTTATATTTACGACCAATATATAAGCGACATTAAAGAAGATTTATGGCGTATATTCGGAAAACAAGATAAATTGCCATATAATGAATTGCCGGAAGATACTTCGTTAAAAAGGGCCTATAAAAACTGGCTTGTTGAAAAGAACGAAGCCGGTGGCGGTGCAGGTGTAATAGTATTTGATGGCGAAAAAATCATAAATTAGTCGATTTTCGAAGAAGATTTTAAGTCCGAAAAATTTCAAAATGTAACGAAAAATGTGTCAATTTCTTAATTTTTTGTTTATGTTTATGCAAAATATAATAAAAATCAAGCCTTTTATAGTGCAACTTGTGCATTGTAAAAGGCTTTTTTATATGGTACAATGACAATCGTTCGCAGAAATTGTTACAACTCTGTAATAATTTGCAACAAGTTTGAAATAAATATTATTGTTATAGCAAAAACTCAAAATTACGAAAGGCAAAATTATTCTATGATTAAGAGCAGAATTAAAAGCGCTATTGCGGTAGCACTTACTGTAATACTTGCAGTGGTTCCTATGTTCAGCGTAAACGCAGCTGCTAAAAAAGTTGAATACAGCGCCTCATCTTCTTATATGAGTAGTAGCTTTTATAAAGCACTCTGTGAAGTTGAACTTACAGGTGACCAGGTTACAGATATCTGTAATATTGCAAAAACTCAGGTTGGTTATCACGAAAGTGGTGACAATTATACAGAATACGGCAGATGGTACGGCAGACAAAGTTACTGGTGTAACGTGTTTGTTTCCTGGTGTGCTTACGTAGCAGGTGTTCCAGCATCTGTTTTCCCGAAATTATCAGCAGTTGGGCATTCTTATTACTCAACTCTTCCATCAGTTGGTGCTGATTGTTTTGCATTTGGCACAAAACCTCTTGAAGCAGGTGACCTTATTTTCAGTTGTACTTGTTCAGGCGGTTTCGGTTGTATTGACCACGTTGGTCTTGTAGTTGAAGTGGATGACCAGTATATTTATACAGTTGAAGGTAATATGTCAGACCAGGTAAAAGCCTTGACTTACCCTGCATCTACCGGTTACCTTGCCAATCAACGTGCGAGAATTAACTACGTTGCACGTCCTAATTATCAGGACCGTTCAGCATCGGTTTCGAATATAGAAAGAGCAGATGCTATTAAAACAACAGAAAACAGTATTTATGCACTTTTTGATATGGCGTTACCTTATGAAGAAGCGGAACAGGTTTGTTCTCTTATGGGTGGGCACCTTGTAACTATTACAAGTGACAAAGAGCAAGAAATTGTAAATGAAATGCTCGAAAACGGCTCATATTATCAATACTATATTGGTTTAAATGATTCAACAGAAAACGGAATGTATTTCTGGGGTAACGGCGAAGCGTATGATTACACTAATTTAAAAGGTACAGCAAGAGCAAATCTTACAGCAGTTGTTACTAAAACAGATGGCACTTGGGAAGAAGCTATTGCTAATAAACGTCAGACAGGTTTTATCTGTGAATTAGAAATTGACAAAATGATTCCTGCTAATACTGCAAAGTTCGGTGGTAGCAGATATGAAATTTATGATAGTTCATTAACTTACGAACAAGCACTTGCATTTGCAAAGGCAAAAGGTGGTAAGTTAGCAGAGATTGAAACATCTTCTGAAAACCAACTTCTTTCACTTCTTCTTAAAGATTGTGACCAGTATTACTTAGGTGTAAGTGGTACTAAGAGAGAAGTTACTACTCTTGACTATACAAACTACCAAAAAGGCGTAAAATATAACAGTGGTAAAGAAAATTACGCTGTTATGCTTAATGATGGTTCAGCAAAATGGTCTGTTGCAAAGATTTTCGAAGCAAAGACTTTAACAGGCTTTGTTATTGAATATGAAGCAGAAGAAAAGCACACAATAACTTATGATGCCAACGGTGGCGTTAATACACCTAACGAACAAGTTGTTGTTGATGGCGAAAAACTTGCTATAAGTGAAACAACTCCTGAACTTCAGAATGCAGAATTCTTAGGTTGGTCTACAAAGAGCAACGCTAAGGAAGCGGAATACCATTCAGGCGAAAAAATAAGCGTAACAGAAAATATGACTCTTTACGCTGTATGGTCTAAATAAAAATTACTGCTACAAGTAAAATTGCTTGTAGCAGTTTTATTTTTTTGTAAAAATAGTTGCAGAGAAGCGTGTGTTTGTGGTATAATTATAATGTATATCTATGGGCTTTAAAAGATTATTGAAAGGAAGTGGATTTTTTATGATTAAACTTTTTAAACTTTTAAAACCTCATAAAAGATTCGCTATCTTTACAGTTATTCTGGCGGCTATAAGTAACGTTATGACGTTAGGGTTCCCGCTTATGATGTCAATGCTTATAAACAATGGTATTTCAAAAGGGGACTTAAGTTACATAAAAAATATTGGTGCTGTTATGATTATACTTTGCACAATTGCAATGTTTATTTCGATAGCGAATAGTTATTGTTCGAGTAAAGTTTCAGCACTTTTTACTGGTGACCTTAGAAGAAAAGTTTTTTCTAAAGTTCAGACATTCTCGCAAGGGGATATTGACGAAATTGGCATTCCGTCGCTTATTACAAGAACAACAAACGATATAAGACAAATAGGTGAATTGTTAATTGCTCTTTTAAGAAGTATAATTTCTGTGCCGATTATGCTAATCGGTGGTACAGTAATGGCAATTATTATGGACCCGGGGCTTTCACTTGTACTCCTTATTGTTTGTCCTGTCATAGCGGTAATTGCTCTTGCAATTGCAAAAATAGTTGTTCCATTTTTCAGTAAAATTCAAAAAGGTGTTGACAATTTAAACCTTGTTACACGAGAAAAATTAAATGGCGTAAGGGTTATAAGAGCGTTTAACAGAACCGAATACGAAGAAAGACGTTTTAAAAAAGCAAATGATGATTTAACAGGGCTTACTTTAAAGGTTTCAAGAATTTTTGCAGGACTAATTCCTGTTGCAACACTTCTTATATTTATGATTATAGCGTTACTTATTGTAGTAGGTTATAACCAGATAAATAAATTAACCGACCCTACTGAAATTGCAAATACAATAGGTGACTTGCAGGCGTTTATAATTTACCTTGTATTTATAGTTGTAGCACTTGCTTCTGTTGCGGCTATGTTTGTTATGATTCCACGTGGTAAAATTTCTGCAAACAGAATAAATGAAATTTTAGACCACGAATTAAAAATGGAAATAAGAGAAAAAACAACTGAAGAAACAACCGATGGTACTATTGAGTTTAAAAACGTTGTTTTTGATTATAAAGACGAAGATGGCAATTTAAAAAGAGCACTTAATAACGTAAGTTTTGTTGCAAAAAAAGGTGAAACTACCGCAATTATTGGTAGTACCGGTAGTGGTAAAAGTACGGTGCTTAATTTAATTCCGCGTTTTTATGACGTTACTGACGGTGCAGTTCTGATTGATGGCGTTGACGTAAGAGAAATGGATTTTTCTTCAATTTACGAAAAATTGGGGTACATTCCACAACAGGCGTTTTTGTTTAGTGGTACTGTTGCCGATAACTTAAGATATGGTAATGAAGATGCAACTGACGAAGAATTGTGGGAAGCGTTGGAAATTGCACAATCACGTGATTTTGTTGAGAATTTACCGCAGAAATTAGAGAGTATGGTTTCACAGAATGGTACTAACCTTTCTGGTGGTCAAAGGCAGAGACTTTGTATAGCACGTGCTATTGTCAAAAAAGCAAAATTCTATATGTTTGATGACAGTTTCTCTGCGCTTGACTTTATTACAGACAGTAAATTAAGAGAACAATTAAAAACAGTTCTTAAAGAGTCTGCAATAATTATTGTTGCGCAACGAGTTGGTACTATAATAGATGCTGATAATATCATAGTTCTTGAAAATGGTGATATTGTAGGCAATGGTACTCACAAAGAACTTTTGGAAAATTGTAAAGTCTATAAAGAAATGGCAGACTCACAACTCGAAAAAACGGGGGTGAGTGACGAATGAAAAAGACAACTCCTGTTTTAGAAGGAAAACGATTAGAACGTCTTGAAAGAAGACGTGCTACAAGAAAACTTCGTTATTCTTCATATCGTGAAATTCAGAAAGGCGAAGAAAAGGCAGAGTCTTTTAAAAACAGTGCAAAAAGACTCTGGGGGTATATCTGGGAGCAGAAAGCAGCATTTATAATAGTTGTAATAACTTGTGTAATTTCATCGGTTTTCAGTGTACTTGGACCCGATTATATAGGTCAGGCTCTCGATTTACTTAACGAGCAGGTTGAAGTAAAATTAAATGGTGGTCTTATTTCAGCCGAGTCACTTTTACCGTGTATAAAGGCACTTATTGTTATTTACGGTGGAATGACAGTATTTTCATTCATACAACAATACGTAATGGCGGGTGTGACTGCAAAGGTCGTAAGAAAGTTACGTGAAAAAATCAACGAAAAACTTTCTTCATTACCGCTTAAATATTACGACAGGAACTCTAAAGGTGATATTTTAAGCCGTATAATGAATGATGTTGATAATATTAGTAATACTCTTCAACACAATCTTCTTTCAATAGTTTCTTCGGTAATTACTATTGTAGGCGTATTCATTATGATGGTAATTACAAACTGGTTTTTGACGTTATTTATAGTTGTTCTTGTGCCATTTACAGCTTTTATTGCTTTAAAAGTGCTCTCAATTTCAAGGAAACTATTTAAAGCACAATGGGACAGAACTGGCGAACTTAACGGTCACGTTGAAGAAATTTACACTGGTCACAAAATTGTTAAAATCTTCGGGCAGGAACAGTTGGCAGAAGATGAATTTAACGATATAAACAACGAACTTGTTGAAGTCAGCAGTAAGGCACAGTTTATTTCGGGCACAATAGGTCCGTTTATAAACTTGATGGATAACATAGGCTACATATTAGTTGCGATTATCGGTGGTTATTTAATAGTAAATAATGGTGTGTTCTCAATTGGCGACGTAGTTCTTTACGATATGGGTAAAGCGTTTTCAATAGGTGGAATTCTCACGTTTATTACATATTCAAAATTATTTACTTCACCTATGTCAACTCTTGCACAAATAGCAAACACAATTCAGTCTTGTATGGCTTCTGCTGAAAGAGTGTTTAAGCTCTTTGATGAAGAAAGTGAAACAGATGAACCAACAAACGAAGAACTCACATTTAATGATGCAATTAGATTTGAGAACGTTTCATTCTCTTATTTTGAAGACAAGCCCTTAATGGAAAATCTTGATTTGACAGTTAAGAAGGGTAGTCTTGTGGCACTTGTTGGTCCTACGGGTGCCGGTAAAACTACGTTTGTCAATCTTCTTATGAGATTTTACGACGTTACGGGTGGTAAAATCACAGTTGATGGTAAAGATATAAGAACTGTAAAACGTGATGATTTAAGAAAACTTTATGGTATGGTTTTACAGGAAACCTGGCTTTTTGATGGAACTATAATGGATAATATCCGCTATGGTAAACTTGATGCAACTGATGAAGATGTTTATAATTCTTGCAGACTTTCTGGGGCAGATGAATTTATAAAAAATCTTCCTGAAGGCTACAACACAAGAATTACAGAGAATGGTGAAAATCTTTCGGGTGGTCAGAAGCAACTTATTACAATTGCAAGAGCATTCTTGAAAAATCCGTCAATTCTCATTCTTGACGAAGCAACGTCTTCTGTTGATACAAGAACAGAACTTCTTGTGCAAAAGGGTATGAATGAAGTTATGAAAGGCAGAACAAACTTTGTTGTTGCTCATAGACTTTCAACAATCCGTAAAGCAGATGAAATTTTGTTTATAGATAATGGTAGAATAAGAGAGCGTGGTACACACGAAGAACTTTTAGAAAAGCAAGGGCTTTACTATGCTATGTATAAGAGTGGTTTCGGTGGTCTTGTTGAAACAACAGAAAAACTCTCTACCGATTATTAAAATGTAATTTATAATTCTTTTTGAAAGGATCGATAGAAATGAATAACACAGAAAAATCGATGGAAAAACTTGTTGCTCTTTGTAAGGGCAGAGGTTTTGTGTATGCAGGTAGTGAAATCTATGGTGGACTTGCAAACACCTGGGATTACGGCCCATTAGGTGTTGAACTTAAAAATAATATTAAAAATGCCTGGAGAAAGAAATTCATTCAGGAAAATCCATATAACGTAGGTCTTGACAGTGCAATTCTTATGAATCCGCAAACCTGGGTTGCATCAGGTCACCTTGGTGGTTTTTCAGACCCATTAATGGACTGCCGTGAATGTAAAACACGTCACAGAGCAGATAACTTAATTGAAGATTTTGACGGCACTGTTGTTGCTGGTTGGTCAAATGAACAGATGATGGATTACATCAAAGAAAAGGCAATTCCTTGCCCTGATTGCGGTAAGCACAATTTTACAGATATCCGTCAGTTTAACTTAATGTTTAAAACATTCCAGGGTGTTACAGAAGACAGTAAAAACGAACTTTATTTAAGACCGGAAACAGCACAGGGTATTTTCGTAAACTTTGCAAATATTCAAAGAACAACAAGAAAAAAGGTGCCTTTCGGTGTTGCTCAGATTGGTAAATCATTCCGTAACGAAATTACACCGGGTAACTTCATTTTCCGTGTTCGTGAATTTGAACAGATGGAACTCGAATTCTTCTGCAAACCTGGTACAGACCTTGAATGGTTTGAATATTGGCGTGGCTTCTGCCGTGACTGGCTCTATTCATTAAATATCAAAGCAGAAAACCTTCGTCTTCGTGACCACGATAAAGAAGAACTTTGCTTCTACTCAAAAGCAACAACAGACTTCGAGTATTTATTCCCATTCGGTTGGGGTGAACTTTGGGGCGTTGCAGACAGAACTGACTATGACTTAACTCAACATATTAACACATCAGGCAAGAGTCTTGACTACTTCGACCCTGAAACAAATGAAAGATATATCCCTTACGTTATCGAGCCATCTTTAGGCGTTGAAAGACTCTTCCTTGCAATTCTTACAGAAGCTTATGATGAAGAAGTGGTTGATGCAGAAAAGAATGACACACGTGTTGTTTTAAGACTTCACCCAACTCTTGCACCATATAAATGTGCAGTGCTTCCACTTTCAAAGAAATTAAACGAGAAAGCAACAGAAGTATTTACCGCACTTTCAAAGAAATTCAACGTTGAATTTGACGATGCAGGTTCAATCGGTAAAAGATATCGCCGTCAGGATGAAATCGGTACACCTTACTGCATTACTTACGACTTCGAAAGTGAAGAAGACAACTGCGTAACAGTCCGTGACAGAGATACTATGGAACAAGTAAGAATTCCAATTGCAGATTTAGTTAAGTATATTGAAGAAAAAATTGAATTCTAAAACAATAAAAGCACTTTGGCTAAACCAAGGTGCTTTATGTTTTTGTTATTATTTCTGCAGATGTTAATGCTTCCACTAGTAGTTTAGAACCGAGTGCATATCCATCACAAAAAGATTGTTCACTTACTAACGATAAATATTCTTCAAAGCAATCCTTGAATTTTTCAAAACTCTCTTTTGTTTTTATATCAGCATTTTCTAAAACATGGTTATAATTGGTTTGTATCAAACCTTCAAGTTCTTGTATCTCTTGATTGTTTATGCCTGAATATCTTATTGGTTCAAGATTTCCGTTCCAAAGTTTTGCTATTGTATTCATAAAAAAACTCCTTTCGCACCCAATGGGGTGACAAAAGAATTTTAGCACCTTTTAGGGTGCGTGTCAAGAGCATCTTATAAGGTTCGTGATATAATGTGCAAAAGGTGGTTTTAGAAATGGATTATTATAAACGTTTGAAAGATATAAGAGAAGATAATGATTTAACTCAAGTTGACGTTGCTGAAATTTTAAAAACAACGAGACAACAGGTAAGTAAATGGGAAACCGGTGCACAGATGATGGGTGTCGATAAATATATAATTTTAGCAAAGCATTATAATGTTTCAGTTGATTATTTACTCGGACTTATTGATGAACCCAGAAAATTAAAATAACAAAACGCTTTGGAATTTTTCCAAAACGTTTTGTTATTTTAAGGTGTATTTAATATAAATATCTTCAGTTTTTGCTGCGGCATTTATAAGTGTTTGTTTTATACTATCTACTGTATCGTTAGATATTGCTTCTGCGATACCTTCAGCTAATATAAAATACATATCCTTATACATATTATTCCCATTGTTTTGCATTTTTTAAATCCCCTTTAATACCCTTTTCCACTATTAGTATTAAATATTATACAAATGCTTTTTAAAATAGTCAAGTGCTTTTTAAAATAAACTAATACGGCATAAAATAAATATATAATGGAAAAGGTAGTAAAGGAGTGATATTGAGTGAGTAAAAATTCTGGTTTTGCAAATAGGGACAGACTTATTGAATTAGGTATTACTATAGCCTTTGCAAGAAAGCTACGTGGAATGAGTCAGGAACAGTTAGCTGAAAAAGCGGGTATAAGCAGGTCTCATTTAAGTGCAATAGAAGCGCCTAATTTAGTAAGAGCATTTTCAGTAGATATCTTGTTCAGTATCGCTGATGCACTAAATCTAAAAGCAAGTGATTTGCTTGAAAATAAAATAAGATAAAGAAAAGCCATCATAGTTTTTTACTATGATGGTTTTTTAATACACTTGTAGCCATTCCAAAAATCATAAAGAAAAATGGAGTGGTGTAAAACATTGTGTTACCAAAGAGTGACGAACAAATATAAGCACCAACTGTGCAAACAAGACCTATTACAAGTGGGTTTCCTATTTTCTTTTTAAAGTACGTAACAGTAAAAGTAACAACAGAAATTAAATATAACAGTCCGGCAGGAATTCCTAAAGCGGCGGCGTGTTGTAAAAACTCATTGTGTGGTCTTGTGTCTGTAAGACCTACCAAAGTGTAGGGTTCTGCTAAGTTATCTGGACCATAACCAAACAACGGTTTTTCTTTTATAAAATCAATTGCGTGTAACCATAAACGCCACCTTGTAGTACCTGCTGCCAATGCTTCTTCGCTTCGTGTGTCTTTAATAATAGTGCCGAAGTCAATAAAAACTTGTAATGCATCAAGCAAGGGGCTTTTACCTGTAAAAACAGAAATGATTGTTACAATAAAAAATGTTAAAAAGACTGAAATAGTGTGTTTCAGTAAAGTTTTGTTGAAAAGTGCAGTTGCAAAAATCAAAGCACATCCACCAAAAATTATAGCAAGAAATGAACCTGTTGAATTAGTAAGTATATTTCCGTAAAGAAGGATTCCACAAATTATTAATCTTATTATTAATTTTATAACGTCTTTTTTTACTTTTAAATTTAATTTGAGAATTTCTATGATACTTAAAATAGTTGCTATACAAAAATAATAACCAGCGTGATTTTTCTGATAGAAAACAGAATGAATTTGCTCAATGTTAAAGGTATAATTAAGTGTTGGGGAATTAATTATCATAAGAATTGATAAAATAAGCGAGACACCCGTGAACAAATCGAAAAGAATATGCAATTTATTACTTTTCGTAGCAATATAACCACAACCAAAATAACCACAATAAGCAATATACATTAAAATGCCTTCTTGCCTGTAAGCAGAGCCGTGAAATGAAATTTCGGGGTTGGTAGAAAATATTGTTGAAAAAACACTCCATATAAGCATCAAAAAAAGTAATATGGGAATAACGTTAATTTTAAAATAATCCTTATTTGTTAAAGCAAACGAATATCTGCTCTTCAAAAAATAAATTAACGTTACAATACACCCAAAATACCCGAAAGATAATATATAGGTTGTCATTGGCATTAAGTAACCTGTAAAGAGTGCTATAAACGGGGTCAGAGTGATTGCTATTAATATAATAAATGAAGCGTTAACCAAAAGACTATAATCTAAAATAGTAACAAGTTCTTTTATTGTTTTTGCTTTTTTTAGTTCGTTAAAATTTGCTTTTAAATTCAAAATTATCTCCCTATCTCACAATTTCATAAATAAGTGGAATATCAGTTGGTTTGTCATCTGAAAACTCTACTGCTTTAATAAATTTTTCTTTTGCAGATTTTATTGAGTTTTCATTATTTGTGTAAAGTGTGGCGATTACGTCACCTTTAGCAACTTTGTCACCAGATTTTTTATTTAACACTATTCCAGCTGAAAAGTCAATGGTATCTTCTTTCTTTTCACGACCTGCACCAAGAACAACCGATGAAATACCAATTTCTTCTGCATTCATATAAGAAATATAACAATCATTTTCTGCAATTATATCTTCTTTAAATTGTGCTTTCGGGAAGTTTTCGGGGTTTTCAATTAAATCTACGTTACCGCCCTGATGAGAAATCCATTCTTTAAGTTTTTCGTATGCTTTGCCACTCGAAAGAGCGTTGTCAACTAATTCACTTGCTTCTTGAGTGGATATATTTTTAGAAAGTGAAACTATTTCTGTTGCAAGACTATAAGCAACGTATTTTAAATCTTCTGCCCCAGAGCCTTTTAAAATTTCAATTGCTTCAATTACTTCTAAAGAATTACCAATGTTTTTGCCTAAAGGTGTGTTCATATCGGTAATAATAGCTGCCATTTTTCTGCCGTTATTTTTGCCGATTTTAACCATTTCTTCTGCAAGTGCTTTAGCGTCTTCGGGTGTTTTCATAAAAGCACCACTGCCACACTTAACGTCAAGAACTATTGTGTGAGAACCCGCCGCTAATTTTTTGCTCATAATACTTGAAGCAATAAGCGGAATGCTGTCAACGGTTGCAGTAACGTCACGAAGAGCATAAAGTTTCTTATCAGCAGGGGTTAAGTTGCCGGTCTGCCCTACAACTGCAATACCAATATCTTTAACTTGCCTGAAAAATTCTTCGTTAGTAAGTGAAGTGTTAAAGCCTTCAATTGACTCTAATTTGTCAACAGTACCACCAGTGTGACCTAAGCCTCTGCCACTCATTTTTGCAATAATGCAACCTAATGAAGCAACTATTGGTGCTACTATAAGCGTAGTTTTATCACCAACGCCACCGGTTGAATGTTTATCAACAGTTTTGTTACCGAATTGTGATAAATCTACCATATCACCAGATTCAGCCATAGCGAGTGTTAAAGTAGCAGTTTCTTTTTCAGTCATACCATTAAAGAAAATTGCCATAGTGAGTGCTGATGCCTGATAATCTGGAATACTACCGTCTGTGTAGCCTTTAACAAAAAATTCGATTTCTGCTTTTGTTAATTCTTTGTTGTCACGTTTGTTTTTTATAATATCATACATTCTCATTTTGATAAAATCTCCGGTTTAAAAGAGTGGGGTAATAAATCTTTTAATAAAACTTTGTCGTAATTTTCATTTTCTCTGACAATTAAAATTTCAAAGTCGTCACTACAAAATTCACGCATTACTTGTCTGCAAACGCCACAAGGTGGTGTTGGTGAAGTAACTGCACCATTTTTACCACCGACAACAGCGATTTTTGAAAAATTTTTTTCACCTTCAGAAATTGCCTTGAAAAATGCAACACGCTCTGCACAAACTGAAGGACCAAAAGCGACGTTTTCAATATTGCAACCCGTGTAAATTTTGCCGTTTTCAGTAAGTAACGCTGCACCTACTTTGAATTCAGAGTAGGGTGAGTATGAATTTTTCATAGAGTCAATCGCTTTTAAAATTAATTCTTTATCTGTCATAAAATCATCCCAATAATAATTTTCTAACTGTATCTGATACAAAAGTGAATCCGTCAACAGTGCCATTGTTTTTAGACTTAATTTCTTCGCCGTACATAATAAACGGCACGTATTCACGAGTGTGGTCGGTGCTCAAGTCACCTGGGTCACAACCATGGTCAGCGGTGATAATTAAAACGTCATCGTTTTTCATATTCTCAATAAATTCTGGTAACCATTTATCGAAATCGGCTAATGCTTTGGCATAGCCGTCAACGTCGTTTCTGTGACCGTAAACCATATCAAAATCTACAAGATTTATAAAGCAAAGACCGTTAAAATCTTTCTTCTGATATTCGAGAGTTTTACTCATACCGTCATCGTTATTTTTCGTGTAAACGTATTCGGTAAGACCTTTACCTGCAAAAATATCATTAATTTTACCAACGCCGATTACGTCAAAACCTTTAGATTTTAATTCGTCTAAAACAGTATCTTTTGGTGGCTCTAATGAAAAATCGTGCCTTCTCGGAGTTCTTTTAAACGGGTAGTCGCTTTCAAATGGTCTTGCAATAACTCTACCGACACCTAGGTCACCTACTAATAATTTACGGGCAATTTTGCAATATTCGTAAAGCGTTTCGGGGGGAACAATACTTTCGTGGGTGGCAATCTGAAATACACTGTCAGCAGAAGTGTAAACAATCAAATCACCAGTTTTTAAATGTTCTTCGCCATAATCTTTTATAACCTCTGTTCCAGAATATGGTTTGTTGCAAAGAACGCCACGACCTGTAAGACGAGAAAATTCGTCTAAAAGTTCTTTTGGGAAACCATCAGGGAACGTAGGTAGTGGCTTTTCTGAAACAACTCCAGCAATTTCCCAGTGACCTATGGTTGTGTCTTTACCTTTCGATTTTTCACGAAGTCTTGCTACTTCACTTTTTAATTCATCTTTACCAAGGTACGAAAGACCATCAATTTCAGTAAAACCGATACTTTTAAGATTTTCTATATTAAATTCTTTTGATTTACTTATGCTACCTACTGTGTTTGCACCTTTATCGCCAAAGCTTGGGGCATCAGGGGCTTCACCAATTCCGCAAGAGTCAAGAACTATAAGAAATACTCTTTTAGCCATTATTTATTCTCCAATTCTACTGCAGTTTCAAGTGCTAATTTCATCATATCTGTAAATGAATTCTGACGTTCAATTGCAGGGAGTGATTCGCCAGTAACTAAATGGTCGGAAATTGTAAACATAGCACCTGCTCGTTTACCCGCCCTTGCCGCATTCATAAAGAGTGCCGCCGCTTCCATTTCTACTGCGAGTACGCCCATTTTTTGCCAGTTAGCTGAAAGTTCAGGGGTGTCGCCATAAAATACGTCAGAAGAAAGCACGTTACCAACTTCATATTTAATTCCTAATTTTTCTGCTTTTTCTACTGTTGTTCTTAAAACAGTAAAATCTGAAATAGGTGCAAAGTCACCAGGAAGATTAAAAGTGTGACTATATCTTGAAGTGGTACAAGCACCTTGTGCAATAACAATGTCACGTACTTTTACCTTATCGCACATACCACCGGCAGAGCCGATTCTTATAATATTATCTACCTGGAAGAAGTTGAAAAGTTCGTAACTGTAAATTCCTATTGATGGCATACCCATACCAGAAGCCATAACAGAAACACGAGTTCCCTTATAAGTGCCAGTGTAGCCGTGAATTCCACGAACATTGTTAACTAAAACTGCATCTTCTAAAAAGTTTTCTGCAATAAATTTTGCTCTTAACGGGTCACCTGGCATAAGCACAGTTTTTGCAAAATCTTCTGGCTTCGCATCAATGTGAGGTGTAGGATAATTCTTCATAAAATCAACTCCTTAAAGTTTAATTGCTATACATTTCATAAAGCTTAGCGTAAACGCCATTCTTTTTAATTAATTCGTCGTGAGTGCCACTTTCTTCAATTCCGTCATTTGTCATAACGAGAATATTATCGGCATTTTTTATTGTAGTGAGTCTGTGAGCAACAATTAAAGTTGTTCTACCCTCAGCCAATAAATCAAGTGATTTTTTAACTATCTGCTCACTTTCATTATCGAGTGCACTTGTTGCTTCATCAAGAATAAGAATTTTAGGGTTCTTTAAAAATACACGCGCAATACTTATTCTCTGTTTCTGACCACCCGAAAGTTTAACACCGCGTTCACCTACATAAGTGTCATAGCCTTTAGGAAGCCCCTCAATAAATTCGTGAGCACCAGCAAGACGTGCGGCGTTATAAATATCCTCGTCAGTAGCATCCTTTAGGCCGTAAGCAATATTTTCTTTAACTGTGCCTGAGAAAAGGTAAACATCTTGCTGAACAACGCCAATGTTAGTTCTTAAAGATTTTAAAGTAACGTCCTGAATATTTGTGCCATCAATTAAAATTTCACCGTCTGTAATTTCGTAAAATCTTGGAATAAGATTACAAAGCGTAGTTTTACCGCTACCAGAAGGCCCAACTAACGCTACTTTTTGACCTTTTTCAATGTGAATGTTTAAGTTAGTGAGCACATTCTCGGTAACATCAGAATATTTGAAAGATACATTTTTAAAATCAATATTTCCCTCAGCTACTTCTAATTCCTTTGCACCTTGTCTGTCTTTAATAGATGGTTCAATATCCATAATTTCAGTAAAGCGTTCAATACCAGTCATACCACGCTGGAATTGCTCTGCAAATTCTACAATTCTCTTAATTGCAGTTAAAAGAACTGAAATATACATTAAGTAAGCAACGTAATCTGCCGCTTCAATTTTTTTGTTGATTAAGAAAACACCACCGGCAATTACTACTACAATATACATAATGCCTTCAAACACTCTGTTAATTGCGGTGAATGAACCCATAAGTTTGTAAACGATTGATTTAATATTTAAAAATCCAACGTTGCCGGTTTTGAATTTTTCTTCTTCAATGTGTTCGTTTGCAAAAGATTTTACAACACGTATGCCTAAAAGACTATCTTCAATCTGGCTATTTAATTCGCCGACCTTTTTTCGTGATTCTTTAAAGCCGTCGCGCATTTTGTGGTTATAACGAGCAAGAATAACAATCATAAATGGTAAAACGGCAAACATTATGAGCGTCAAAGGTACGTTCATAAATGCTAAAATTGAGAAAGATGCAATAATTTTAATCCCAGCTATAAAAAATTCTTCAGGGCAGTGGTGAGCGAACTCCGTAACGTCAAAAAGGTCAGAAGTTATTCTCGACATAAGAGTACCGACTTTTGCATCGTCATAAAATGAGAAAGGTAATTTTTGTAAGTGATTAAAAAAATCTTTTCTCATTTCTGTTTCAATTTTAGTACCCATTATATGACCGATTGAAGCCATATAGTAATAAGCGACTGCATCAATAATTTTAAGCACAATATAAATTGCACCGAGAGTGAGAATAAACTTTAAAGTTAAATTCTCTGGATTGTCAGTTGCAGTACCCGTAATTTCACGAACGATTATAGGTAACGCCAATTCACAAAGCGTTGTGAGTGCGGCACAGAATAAGTCGAAACTTAACGTGCCAAGATGTCTTTTGTAATAAGGCATAAATCTTTTAATAAGACCGCCTTTTTTTGATTTTGATTCTGTTTTCAAAATATTTCTCCTAACTCTGTATAACAACAATATATTTCTATAATACAATAATAACATAATTATTTATATTTTTAAATTGTGATATTTTACGATATTTAAGCAAAATATTTGTAATAGTATTGATTTTTTAAAATTTTTCATATATAATACAACAGTTGAAAAAATTATATATGCCGGTGTGATGGAATTGGCAGACGTGACGGACTCAAAATCCGTTGATGGCGACATCGTGTGGGTTCGAGTCCCACCACCGGCACCAAAAATAAAGACTTGCTTTGGCAAGTCTTTATTTTTGGTGCAACTAAGTTTGCTTTCGGCAAGTGAAGTTACTTCGTAATGAAGTTGTTTCACAATGAAGTTGCACCTATCGGTGCAGTAAATAGCAAACTTAACTTCACTTTACACCGTAGGTGTAAAACATCACTGTGCTTTAGCACAACTTCACTTTGAGCGTAGCGAAAAACTTCACTTGAAAACTATCCTTGTAATAAAATACAGTTTTTGTTATAATTATTGCAGTTGAAGGAAAAATGCTTTGAACGCGGGGGCGTAGCTCAGCTGGGAGAGCGCTTGAATGGCATTCAAGAGGTCAAGAGTTCGATTCTCTCCGTCTCCACCAAAAATAAAGTTTTACTTTTTTCAAAAGTATCTAATAATGTTGTTAAACAAGGGGAGTGGTAATAATGTGTTATGGTTTTTTGATTGCTTTGGGAGTTTGGCTTTCAGGATTTTTATTGTCGGGTACATTTGCTTACGTTGAACTTTTTGAATTATATTATACTGGGAAATTGGTATTAGCTTTTCCGTTTGTATTTGCCGTTGTTTCTGTTATTGTTGCAATATTTAGTAAGAAATTTAATAATCGTTCTTTATATAAATCTTTTATTGTGAGTTTTTTTATTCCAGTAGTTTGTTTCTTGATTTCCGGTCTTTTAGTTCAATATGCTGATTTGCAAACAAACATTGTTGCGATTATTATAAATTTTATTGTGGCAATTCCAGCTGTTCCAGCGAACAATGTTTTTCTTCCTATGTATGATTCTTTTGAGACTTCTACAATTTATTTAATAAACATAATTCCAACTATTATCAGTTTTTTTATTTCATTCATGATTTTAAAAAAACGAAAAGAATGACACAATATAATTTTGGAATAGTAGTTTTTACTTTTAAATTAATAAAAGAAACTCCGAGGTTTTTAAACCTCGGAGTTGTTTTGTATACGCCATAGCCTAATTTTCATTTAACATTTGTATAATTTCTTTAAACTCATTTGTTTCTTTAAATTTATCTGTAAGAGGGTATTTTTTAGTTAGTAGTTCTTTTACTCTGCTTTTTGCGACGAATGTACTACCAAGAGTATGTTTATCAAATTCTTTTCCATTAAACATTGTTGAGTGCATATTAGTAATTCTGTTCAAACTGTCAAATTTAATTGCAAGTTCGGCAGATTTTTTGAAGTTGTTTATTGCATTTTTATAGTCATTAAGCGTGAAATATTTTACACCTAATTGACCGTAAAGATTCATTATTGTTTTCCACATCTTGCCATAATTTCCGTCATTATAAAAGAATTCAAAATATTCAATTTCTTTTTTTATTGCTTTCGTTTGCCATTCATCGGTACAACTGTTGTTGTAGAAGTAATAGTGAGAGTAAAATGTTGTGCGAAGTAAAAAACTTTCTTCAATTGTATTTTGAATTTTAGTATCGTGTTCAGGATGATTTTCAGGGTAGAAAGTACAGAACATTTCACGGCTATCACGCATATCAGGCATTTCAGATATAATTTTTTCGCATTTTTCAAACATGACATCCGCATTTTCGTCGTTTAACTGTGAACGGTAAAACTCAATCATTGCTCGTTTTGCTTTGATTCTTATTCTATCATCTGTGCAGTTTTGTTGGATATTATTGTAAATTAAAAATACTTCGGAAGAAACAACTGATAAATCTTCTGAAAAATTCACAAGGCATCTGAGGTATCTGATTAATACTCTAAAATCATTTGGGAATTTTGCTTTTAAATCGTTTATGGTTTCTTGCATCAGTTTATGGTCAGTCAGATTATCATATTCTGCAATTTTTAAATTTATTTCGTGTTCGTTTTCAGCCTTGTTAATGCCGAGAATCTCATCGACACTCACTTTAAAGAATCCTGCAATTTCAGGAAGTATTGTGATGTCAGGGTAACTTTCACCACGTTCCCAGTTACTGACGCTCTGAAAAGTGACTCCCAAAAACTCTGCAAGGGCTTCTTGTGTAAGGTTCTTTTCTCGTCTTAATTTCTTGATGTTTTCGCTTAAATAAATAGTCATTGCGTTTGCCACCTTTGATTAGATTTGTTGACCGGTCTGTTCATATAATAAATCATTAAGGTATTAAAAACAATAAATTGTTCTTTGATCCAAATTCAAGAAACGCTTGAAAAATTCACTTATTTTATTAACTTTGAAACTTTTGACTTTAAACTTCGGTGCATTTGCACCTGAATTTAAAATCAAAAGTTGATTTTTTGGAAAAATAGTGGTATAATACATTTGAAACTTCGGTGCATTTGCACCCAACTTTAAAATGAAGGTGGAATTATGGAAAAGATTATTAAACGCAATGCATACCTTGAAAAACTCATTGATAAAAAAGAAAATGGTCTGATAAAGGTAATTACTGGAATAAGGCGTTGTGGTAAAAGTTTTCTTCTTTTTAATTTGTTTTACGATTATCTTGTTGAAAATGGTGTTAAAGAAGAACAAATTATTACAATAGCTTTAGATGATGATATTTATCTTGAATACCGTGACCCACACAAACTATCTGAATATATACGTTCGAAAATCGTGAATAAAGATATGTATTACATTCTTATTGACGAAGTACAATATGCCATCACAAAAGAAGAACTTAAAAATCCAGATGATATTAAGCTCTATAATGTCCTTAACGGACTTATGCGACTTCGTAATGTAGATATTTATGTTACTGGTAGTAATTCTAAAATGCTCACAAAAGATGTTCTTACTGCATTCAGGGGCAGAGGTGATGAGTTAAGGGTTTATCCTATATCATTTAAAGAGTATTATGATTTTATAGGTGGCGATAAATCCGATGCTTATGAAAATTATGCACTATATGGTGGTATGCCATTAGTGATTTCTAAAAATTCTGATTCTGAAAAACTCAACTATCTAAAAAGTTTGTTTTCTGAAGTTTATTTTAAAGATATTGTTGAACGTTACGATATTGAACTCCCTGAAGTTTTAGAAGAATTTACTGATAATTTGTGTTCATCTGTTGGTTCTCTTACTAATGCAAGTAAAATATCAAAAACGTTACAGTCTGTTAAAAATATAAAAGTATCCAGTACAACTATTTCAAACTATCTGAATTATCTTATGGAATCATTTTTGTTTAGTAATGCCAAAAGATACGATGTAAAAGGTAAAAAATACTTTGAGTATCCCTCAAAATATTATTGTACGGATATTGGTCTTAGAAATGCAAGACTTAATTTCAGGCAACAAGAAGAAACTCATATTATGGAAAATATTATTTATAATGAGCTTCTTTGCAGAGGTTATTTAGTTGATGTAGGTGTTGTTGAGATTTTTGAAAAGATAGATGAAAAAAGAACCAAAAAGCAATGTGAAATTGACTTTGTCGTTAATGCAGGAACAAAAAAATATTACATTCAATCGGCTCTTAATGTTAATGACCCAAATAAACTTGAAACCGAACTCAGACCATTAAAAAATACAAATGACTTTTTTAAAAAAATTATAATTAGTAAAACTTCTATGAAACCCTGGAACGATGAAGACGGTATTCTTCATCTTGGATTATATGAATTTTTGTTGAATGAAAAATCGTTGGATTTGTAATATAAGGAGCGTTATTATGTCTAACTACGATATTGCTGCATTTGTGTGGCCGTCATATACAGGTGACGAAAAAAGAACAAGAATTTTCTGGCCTGACGGAATTGGTGAATGGCAGACTGTAAAAGCTATGACAAATAAAGGCTATAAAGGTTGTAGATGGCCTCGTGTTCCTTTGTGGGGTTATGAAAATGAAGCGGATAGCACTGTAATGGAAAAGCAGATTGAGTGTGCAGTTTCTTATGGTGTTAATGTGTTTATTTATGACTGGTACTGGTACGATAACCGCCCATTTTTAGAAAACTGTCTTAATGACGGATTTTTAAAAGCAAAAAACAATGATAAAATGAAATTTTGTCTTATGTGGGCAAATCACGATGCAAATCATTTGTGGGATAAAAGGAATTCTGATAATGATTTATCAACAGTAATCTGGAGTGGTGTTGTTACACCAAAAATTTTCTCCGAAATCTGTGACAGAACAATTGAAAAATATTTCAAAAGAAATAATTACTACACAATTGACGGTTGCCCTGTTTATATGATTTTTGATATAGATAATTTTATTCGTTCATTCGGTACAAGTGACGAATGTAAAAAGGGTTTGGAGGAGTTCAGAAGAAAAACTAAGGAAGCAGGATTTTCTGGACTTCATTTTCAGGTTGTTCATTGGCGTGACAGAATTTTCAACTGGTTAAAAGATGAAGACTCAAACAAAGGTGCCTGTTCAAGTGAAATGTATGAATTTTTGGGTGCAGATTCAGTAACAAGTTATAACTGGGGTTGCTCTGCAGATTTAGATGGCGATTTTAATGATGTTACAGAAAGCTATGTAAAAGCAATAGAAAAAGAGTCGGAAAATCTTACAATTCCGTTTTACCCGAATATTTCAGTCGGTTGGGATAACAACGTAAGATTTAATAACTTTGTGCCTGGTGTAATTGAGAACAATACACCTGAAAACTTTAAAACTGCCTGTGAAAAAATTAAAAAATTCGCAGATACCTCACTTGAAAAAGGTATTATGAAATCACCGTTTATAACAGTCAATAGCTGGAATGAATGGACTGAAACAAGCTACCTTGAGCCAGACGACCTTTACGGCTACGGCTACCTTGAAGCAATTAAAGATGTTTTCGGAGAAAAATAATATGGGTGAAAATTATTCTGTGTTAAAAGATATTTCGTACGGGAATCACGAAAGACACGTTTTTGATTTGTTCGTACCAGAAAACGTAAAAAGCAAATCGGGAGTTATACTTTTAATTCACGGTGGTGGCTGGAGTAACGGCGACAAATCTGATTATAAAAATGAAGCAGAGTTTTATGCTTCTTCAGGGTATATCTGTGTTACTATAAATTATCGTTTCGTTACTGAAAAAATAAATGTATTTCACGAGCTTGATGATATAACTTCGGCATTAAATGCCATAAAAGAAAAATGCGAAGAATACGGCTTTAATATTAAAAGCACGATTTTAACAGGTGCTTCTGCGGGGGCGCACTTGTCACTCCTTTACGCTTACACAAGAAAGTGCGAAGCACCAATAATACCCGTTGCAGTAGGTGCTTTCTGTCCGCCTGTAAACTGTTGGGCAGAGAATTTTCTTATGGGTATTAAAGGCGAGTTTGAAGATTGGAAATATGGTGTTCTTTCAAATTGTTGTGGTGTAAAAATTACTAAAGATACACTTTTAAATGAAGCGCAACAAAAAGCACTTGAAAAGATGTCGCCACAAACTTATGTTTCAAAAGAATGTGTACCGACTGCAGTTTTTCAAGGTGTGCTTGATGAACTTGTGCCATTTGAACACTCTGCAGTATTTATAGACAGTCTTACAAAAGCAGGCGTAAGAAACGACTTTTTAGTTTATGAAAATTCGGGTCACGCACTCGACAAAGACCCTGACAAGACAGATGAGTCAAGAAAAATAGTTTTAAGTTATGCAGAAATGTATTTTTAAGAGGTTTTACTATGAGAAAAATTTTAACTGATTTCTCAGATTTAACAAAGTATGCGGCAGAATATAATTTTAAATAAGGGGTAATTTTGTTATGGAAAAAATTAAAAACAGTAAAAAAATAATTTGTGAAATATTGTGCCTTGTGCTTGGTATTGCTATGTCGGTTGTGGGACTTTATTTTTATCACCCCCAATACCTTTGCTACGAATACACCCCGCTTTTGTTTATTCTTGGTGTAGTATCAGCCTTGGGATGCGGTTTGATTTCTGTTCCTATACATATTTCAAAAAGCAATTCTAAAAAGCAGATTGTATTAAAAGCTTTCTTGGTTGCTTTATTCGTGGTATTAATAATCATAGGTCTTATGCTTCTTATAAATCTTGTTGTGGGAAATATTGAGCTTTATTCTGCAGTGATTTGTGTTTCTCTAACAGGAATTGTTACCGCAGTTCTTTCTTTTATTGCGGTTCTTAAGATGTTTAACAAGAAAATTGTAAGGGCAATTCTTTCATTTGCGGTAATATCTGGCTTGATTGCGGGCGGTTATTTATATGTAATACCTCAGGCTCGTGAGATTAAATATAGCGGATATATTGCTCCTGCTCCCGCAACAGGGTCGGTAACGGATACACAAGATATCAGTGAAATAACCGACGGTGATTTTTACGTAAGCACAAAAGGTAACGATAATAATAACGGTAGTAAAGAAGCTCCGTTTCTTACAATTGAAAAGGCAATTGAAGCTGTAAGAAAGACCGATAAATCAGGCGGAGATGGTATAACTGTTTGCATTGAGGGCGGTGAATATCGTGTTGATTCACTTGAATTCACAGAAAAGGATTCAGGTACAAAGGAATGTCCTATAACTTATTGCTCTTATAATGGTGAGGTTATAATTAACGGCGGTGTTACACTTTTAAGTGATGATTTTGAAAGTGTAAAAAATTATCCTGAATTTTCAAAAAGACTTTCAGAAGATGCTCAGGAAAATGTTGTTGTAATTGATTTGACAAAGAAGCCATATTCTCTTACAAAAGACGATTGGGGCAAAATTTGTGCAATCGGCTCTTATCATACTGCAAACAGCTATGATGGTGATTATGTAGGTTTGCTTTATTGTGAACTTTTTGTTGACGATATAAGACAAACACTTGCAAGATACCCAGATAACGATTATCTCTATACAGAAGAGGTTGTAAAAACAGGGTTAGGAAAAGAATCTGATGGTGCTCTCACAGAGGTCCAGAACTGGAGCGAAATTCGTAACCCTGAAAGTGATATTTATAGGGTTAATGCTGACCTTGCTAAAAAAATCAGCGGTTGGGAAAATCTCGATGAGGTATGGATGTTCGGGTTCTGGAAATATGACTGGGCAGATGCATCAACTCCTATCGGTAGCTTTAATGCTGAAACAAGCGAGCTTTCGCCAAAATTTGTAAGCCTTTACGGTACAAAAACGGATGCGCCTTATTATTTCTTCAATGTTTTTGAAGAGTTAACTACAGAGGGCGAATGGTATTTAGACAGAGAAAAGGGCTTGCTTTTCCTCTGGAAATCCAAGAAATTTGACAATGCCCAAATTGACCTTTCGTTGTCACTCAACCCTGTGGTGAATTCAACGGCAGATTATATTACATTTGACGGAATTACCTTTAAGGGTACAAGAGAAGATGGTGTTACTATAACAGGTGACAACAATAAGGTACAGAATTGTGTTATAAAAAACGTTGCGGGTAATGCACTTGTTATGACAGGTAGCAATAACTTAGCTTTTAACAATGAAATTACAAGAACAGGTAAGGGCGGTATTATAATTGATGGCGGTGCTACTGAAACGCTTACACCGGGTAATAGTGTAGCCGATAATAACTATATTCATCACTGGTCAGAAATTTACCAGACCTACCAGCCCGGAGTAATGCTTCTTGGCGTAGGTAATGTATGCAGTCACAATGAATTTCACGATTCTCCTCACGAAGCGGTTTCGTACAAAGGAAATAATCACATTGTTGAATATAACGATATTCATGACGTTTGCCTGCTTTCTGATGATGCGGGTGCAATATATTCTGGCAGAAGCTGGGTTTGGTATGGTAATATTATAAGATATAATGCGGTTTATAATATAGGCTCTGAAAATCACACGCCCGACGGTATTTATCTTGATGATGCACTTTCTGGTCAGACAGTACACGGAAATATTATTATCAATGTGCCAAGTAACTCACTTCATATAGGTGGCGGAAGAGATAATGTTATAACCAATAATATTATTGTTACCTCCGGCGAGAACTCAATTCGTTTTGATGACAGAGCGAGAGAGGGCGCTTTGGAAAGAGGCTGGTTTACTCATGCTTATACAGATACGGGTGATATGTGGGAAGCGCTGTATAATTCACCTTGGCAGAGCGAGACCTGGCAAAATGCATTTCCTGAATATACGGTAATGACAGATGATGTTGAAAAATCGGATTCCCCCGAGTATATCCCAAATCCCTCAAGCACTATTAAAGGGAATATTATAGTTAATAAAACGGGCGATATAGGTGACGTGTGGAGTGAGGTTTACCGCTTCAGTGATATTTCTGAAAATGAAATGTACTCACTAAATAAAATTGACGAAATCTTTGAGGATGCCGAAAACGGCAACTATAATATTAAAGATATTGAAAAGCTTAAAGAGAACATTTCTGAATTTGAAAATATCCCTTATGAAAAAATCGGTAGAATAGCAAAATAATGTAAATTTACACAAAAGAAAAATAATTAAACCAAAATAACCAAAATTTCGAGCAGAAGACTTGAAATTTTGGTTATTTTATGTTAAAATCAAAATTACTTATAAATTGTAAATTTAGAAAAGGAGAGAACCTTATGGAAATACAATTGCAAGAGCTTATTGAGCAGATTAAAAAAGACGGTGTAGAAGCGGCTGAATCACAAGCTGAAGCTATACTTACTGCTGCAAAAGACGAAGCAGAAAAAATCATTTCTGATGCAAAAGCACAAGCAGAAAAACTTGTTGCAGACGCTAAATCAGAAAATGAAAAAACAGTTAAATCTGGTGAAGATGCACTTCGTCAGGCAAGTAGAAATTTGCTTATTTCTTTCAGAGAGAGCGTGACTAAAGAGCTTAAGGCTATTTTAGGTGAAAGTGTTTCTTCTGTTTATTCTTCAGATGCTTTAGCAGGTATTATTGTAAATCTTGTTGAAGGATTTAAAAATAATGCTAATGCTGAAGATATTACTATTGTTTTAAATAGTGAAGATTTAAAGAAAATAGAAGATACTGTTCTTTCAGGTCTTAAAGCGAAAGCAGTTTCTGGTGTTACTCTTAAAGCAAACGATAATTTCGACGGTGGATTCCGTGTTGCTGTAAACGATGGCGGAGCATATTATGATTATTCCGCTGCTGCAGTTACAGATATGTTATCTAACTATTTAAGTCCAAAAGTTGCGGCACTTATGAAAGAGGCTGAATAATTATGGCTGAGTATTATTTAATATCTCAACTACCTTCTTTAGACGGACTTTCAGAGAATGTGCCAATGCCAATTACTGAAGAACGCTTTTTTGAACTTTGTGAGCGTTTTTTAAGTAAAAAGACACAGAATGCACTTAGTAAATTGAGTCTTTTACCATCAAGAGAAAATGAAGAAACAGGTTCTGAATTTTTAAATAAATGGAATGACGGCGAACGTAATTTAAGACTCGTTCTCGCAAAAATCCGTGCCGATAAAATGAATAAGAATTTTGATACAGATAAAGTACAGTCTGCACCTGTTGAACTTATTCAGGCGGCAAGAGAAGCGGTAGAGATAGAAAATCCTTTAGAAGCAGAAAAATTCCTTAATAAATACAGATTGGAATTTTTAGAAACTTTAAGACCGATGGATTCTTTTTCAGAAGATTTCGTATTTTACTATGGTCTTAAATTAAAAATAATCTCCCGAATCAAGCAATTTGATAAAGAAAGCGGAGAGACTGCATACAAGAATATTTACGGCTCCATTATGAATGGAGAGAGATTGGAGGTTATATGATGACCGAAAATATAGGTAAGGTTGTAAGCGTTAATGGTAACCTTGTTTCTGTTCAGTTTACAGGCGACGTTTCCATGAACGAAATCTGTTACGTTAAAGTTGATGACGTAAAACTCAAGAGTGAGGTCATTCGTATAAAAGGTGACGTAGCACAAATTCAGGTTTATGAAATGACTGGCGGTATCAAATGTGGTGATGACGTTGAGTTCACTGGCGAAATGTTATCTGCACAGTTAGGTCCTGGTCTTTTAGGTCAGGTTTACGACGGACTTCAAAATCCACTCCCAGTTTTAGCAGAACAGGCTGGTTGGTTTTTAGAGCGTGGTATTTACGCTGACGGCTTAAACGCTGAAAAGAAATGGGAATTCACACCAACTGCAAAAGTGGGTGACACTTTAAAAGCTGGTGAATATATAGGAACTGTTCCAGAAGGACCATTCACACACAAAATATTTATTCCTTTTAACTTGCTTGGTACTTACACAGTTAAGTCAATCAATGAAAAAGGCGAATACACAGTAAACGAAACAATTGCAGTTGTAACTGATGAACGTGGTAAAGAAATTCCACTTTCAATGGCTTTCAGATGGCCGGTTAAACGTGCAGTTAAATGTTACAGTGAAAGATTAGCACCACAGGAAACAATGGAAACAAAGGTACGTCTTATTGACTCTTTCTTCCCTGTTGCTAAAGGTGGTACTTATTGTACACCTGGTCCATTCGGTGCTGGTAAAACAGTTTTACAGCATACTACTTCAAAATATGCTGACGTTGATATTGTTATTATTGCCGCTTGCGGTGAGCGTGCAGGTGAAGTTGTTGAAACTCTTACAGAGTTCCCTGAACTTACCGACCCTAAAACTGGCCGTTCACTTATGGAAAGAACAATTATTATCTGTAACACTTCATCAATGCCGGTTGCTTCCCGTGAAGCATCAGTTTACACTTCAGTAACACTTGCTGAATATTATAGACAAATGGGTCTTCACGTTCTTCTTCTTGCAGACTCAACTTCCCGTTGGGCACAGGCGTTAAGAGAAATGTCTGGTCGTCTTGAAGAAATTCCTGGTGAAGAAGCGTTCCCGGCATACCTTGAATCATATATTGCAGCATTCTATGAAAGAGCGGGTTACGTTCGTTTGCCAGACGGTTCAACCGGTTCTGTTACAATCGGCGGTACTGTATCCCCTGCTGGTGGTAACTTTGAAGAACCTGTTACACAAGCAACTCTTAAGGTTGTCGGTGCATTCCACGGTCTTTCACGTGAGCGTTCAAATGCCAGAAAGTACCCTGCAATTGACCCACTTATTTCGTGGTCTAAATATAAGACGGTTACTGATTCAAAGAAATCAGCATACTGCAAAAACATTCTTCTCAATGGTGACGAAATCGGCTCTATGATGAAGGTTGTTGGTGAAGAAGGTACAAGTCTTTCTGACTATCAGGTATATTTAAAAGCAGAAATGCTCGATGCAGTTTATCTTCAACAGAACTCTTTTGATTTAATTGAAGCAAACTGCACAAGAGAACGCCAATGCTACGTTACAGATAAACTTATTAAAGTTCTTGGTAGCGAATACGCTCTCGACAACAAAGACGATGCACGTAGTTTCTTTAACCGTCTTCGTCAGAAATTTATTAACTGGAACTATACAGAATTCGAAAGCGATGCATTTAAAAAGGCAGAAGCAGAAATCGATGAAATGTATAATGAAGGTCAGGGTGCAATAAGCGCCGAAGCAGAACGTCTTTTAAAGGAGGGTGATTGATAATGAGTAAAGTTTATAACAGAATTGAATCAATCACAGGTAACGTTATTACTGTAAAAGCAAAAGACGTTCGTTATAACGAATTAGCACAGATTAACACACAGTTTGGTAAATCACTCGCCCAAGTTAACAAAATCGACGGCGACGTAGTTTCATTACAGGTTTTCGCAGGTGGTCAGGGCGTTTCTACTGGTGACGAAGTTCGCTTCTTAGGTCAGGAAATGCGCGTATCATTCAGTGAAGATTTGTTAGGACGTATTTTCAATGGTTCAGGTGAGCCAAGAGATAAAGGTCCTGCACTTACTGAAAATATGAAGCCAATTGGTGGTCCATCTGTTAACCCTACAAAGCGTATTCTTGCTAACAGAATGATGAGAACAAACATCCCTATGATTGATATGTTCAACACGTTGGTTGTTTCAC
The DNA here is from genome assembly GCA_045533655.1 of Acutalibacteraceae bacterium. Classification (GTDB taxonomy): domain Bacteria; phylum Bacillota; class Clostridia; order Oscillospirales; family Acutalibacteraceae; genus DTU089. The sequence goes on along the minus strand of JAZSIE010000008.1, from coordinate 87,735 downwards.
AGAAACTTCCTATTTTCTCAATCTCTGGTGAACCTTATAACCAGCTTCTTGCACGTATTGCTTTACAAGCAGAAGCAGACGTTATTGTTCTCGGTGGTATGGGTCTTAAATATGACGACTTCCTTTACTTTAAAGAAGAACTTTCAAACGGTGGCGCTTTAAGTAAAACAGTTATGTTTATTCATACTGCATCTGACCCTACTGTTGAATGTATGATGATTCCTGATATGTCTTTAGCAGTTGCAGAGCAATTTGCTTTACAGGATAAAGACGTATTGGTGCTTCTTACAGATATGACAAACTTTGCAGACTCAATGAAAGAAATTGCAATTACGCAGGAACAAGTTCCATCTAACCGTGGTTACCCTGGTGATCTTTATTCTCAACTTGCTTCTCGTTACGAAAAAGCGGTTGACTTTGCAAACTCTGGTTCTGTTACAGTTCTTGCAGTTACAACAATGCCAGGTGACGACGTTACTCACCCAGTACCAGATAATACCGGTTATATTACAGAAGGTCAGTATTATTTAAAGGGTGGCAGAATCGAGCCATTCGGTTCACTTTCACGTCTTAAACAGAACGTTAACAGTAAAACCCGTAAGGACCACCGTATCCTTATGGACTCAATGATTAGATTATATTCATCCTATAAAGAAACTATTGAGAAGAAAAACATGGGCTTCTCTATGAACCGTTGGGATGAAAAGTTATTAAAATACGGCGAACTTTTCGAAAATAAACTTATGGACTTGTCAGTTAACTTGTCACTTGAAGAATCACTTGACTTAGGTTGGCAGATTTTAGCAGAGTGTTTTGAAAAGGACGAAACTGGAATTAAGTCAGACCTTACAGATGAATTCTGGCCTGTAAAATAAGGTTAACGAATTCTATCAAGTAAAGTAAGGAGGACTGAGTTTTGGCAAAAATCAAATTAACTAAAAATGAGTTAAAGGTACAAAAAGATGCTCTTAAAATGTACCGGAGATATTTGCCTACACTAACACTTAAAAAGCAGCAACTTCAATCAGAAATAAGAACTATTGAAGCAAAAGCGATTGCAGTGAGAAAACAAAGAGAAGATTTAGAAAAAGGCTTTTCTTCGTGGATTGCTGTATTCAGTGAACAATCTGCTTTTCCTGATGGAATAATCACCGTCAGTAACATTCGAAAAGGTACTGGTAATATTGCAGGTGTTGCAATTCCTACCTTCGAGGGTGCGGACTTTAGTAGAGGTGACTACGACTTATATGAAACACCGCTTTGGGTAGATATTGCCGCAAACCATATGGAAAAAGCAATGTCACTTGACTTGGAGGCTGAAGTGTTAGATGAACAAGTAAGACTTTTAGAAAAAGAACTTCTTTCTACTTCACAAAGAGTTAACTTGTTTGAAAAGGTTAAAATTCCCGAAACAGAAGAGAACATCAAAAAGATATCTATTTATATGGCAGACCAACAGGTTAGTGCTGTTGTGCGTTCTAAAATTTCAAAACGCAAAATAGCTCTGCGTGACGAAGCATCTTCAGAAATGGAGGTTCAAGCGTTATGATAGTGCCTATGAAAAAAGTCTCCTTAATGATTATGGGAGATAAGAAAAAAGAAACGCTCAAAAAACTTCGTAAATTAGGAATTCTTCATATTGAAATAACTGAAGGATTCGGTAAAAAAATCGAAGAAACAAAAGAACAGATTTCTTTAATTGAAAGTGCTATTTTCAGCGTTAGCGAAAAGAAAAATAAAAACGTTGAAACAAAAGAAGCAACAAAAGATGAAATTTTAAAAATTTCAAAAGAAGTTTATGAACTCACTGAAGAAAAGAAAAATTGTCTTAACGAAAGAGTTTCATTAAGTTCTGAACTTGAGCGTGTAAAAAACTGGGGCGAAATCGAGCCACAAGTTATTGCAGAATTAAGTGGAAAAGGCGTTGAAGTTTCATTTTATGAAATGCCAAAGGCTGAATATGACACTTTAGGTGAAGCAGTAAAAACTGTGACTATGGAAAAAGGTAAAAACACAGTTAAATTTGTGTTGATTAAAACAGGTAGCGAAGGTGAACAGGAAGTTATTGACTCACTTAAAAGTTATCGTTTTGAGTTACCAAAGATTTCGACTAATGAAATTTCTTCAAAAATTGAAGAAAAGTCAAATCGTATTTTAGAAATTGACGAAAAAGTTTCTTCTTTTGCTGGTTACGTTAAGAGTATGAAAGATGCTATTAAGGTATGCGAAAAAGAAATTGAATTTGAAATTTATAATACGGGTATGCAGAATGAAAGTATTTCTTCTGATGGTAACGTGTCTATTGCGTATTTTACAGGATACGTTGAAGAAGAAAATCTTTCTAAAATTAAAGAAACAGCCAAAGAAAATTCGTGGGGACTTATTGTTACGGACCCTACTGAAGAAGATAATGTACCAACAAAACTTAAAAACAATAAGTTTGTAAGTCTTATTTATCCGCTTACTGACTTCTTGGGTACTGTGCCGGGGTATTTTGAATACGATATTTCTGGGTGGTTCTTAGGCTTTATTCTTATTTTCTTCGGAATTATATTTGGTGACGGCGTTTATGGACTTCTTCTTACAGCAGTTGCCGCCGCATTGATTATAAAAACGAAAAAAGCAAAAAAAGAAATTCCACCTGCATTTTTACTTTTGGGACTTTTCGGTCTTTCAACAGTTCTTTGGGGTACAGTAACTTGTACCTGGGGTGGTCTTCCAGCAGAAAAATTACCGCAGTTCTTACAAAGTGTTTCAATACCGGTTATTTCGAATGTGTATGCTGATAAAATTTGGTACCCATTCTGGACTAACGGTGAAGCAGGGTTAACCACAGCACAGAATTTACAGATATTCTGCTTCTCGCTCGCTTTAATTCAGCTTGTTGTAGCGCATATTAAGGTTGCAAAAAGAAACAGAAAGTCAATTAAAATTCTCGGTGATATTGGTTCAATATTCCAGCTTATCGGTATTTATTACGTAGTATTAAGCTTCGTTGTAAACCCTCAGGTTTTCCCATTCGGACTTGTTATCAGTGGTATTCCTGTTGGTACAGTTGCTTTGGTGCTCGTTATAGTTGGCTTTGTAATGAGTTTTGTATTTTCAAACTACGAGGGAAGCGTTGTTAAATCTATATTAGAAAGCCTGAAAAACATAGTTTCTGTGTTACTCGGCGTTGTTAACGTTTTCTCAGATATAGTTTCTTATATAAGACTCTGGGCGGTTGGTCTTGCAGGTGCGGCAATTTCTGCAACTGTAAACGAACTCGCAAGTCCGTTACTTGGTAATTTTATGTTTATGATACTTGCAGTAGTGCTTTTAGTATTCGGTCACGGACTCAATATGATATTAAATGTTTTGTCGGTTATCGTTCACGGTATAAGACTTAATACATTAGAATTTTCATCGCACTTGGATATGTCCTGGAGTGGACATAAATTCAAGCCATTTAATGAAGAATAATTTTAAGGAGTGTTCAATATGAATTTAGGTTTATTAGGAACAGCATTAGCTATGGGTATTGCAGCGATTGGTTCTGCTATTGGTATTGGTATTGCAGGTCAGGCATCAATTGGTGCTTGGAAAAAATGTTATATGAGTAACAAAGCGGCTCCATTCATTCTTACAGTTTTCGCTGGTGCTCCACTTACACAGACAATTTACGGTTTCCTTTTAATGCAACAAATGAAGGGCGCAACAGATGCTGACCCAATGTTCTTGTTTGGTCTCGGTATTGCTTCTGGTCTTGCAATGGCAGTTTCTGCTTTCGTACAAGGTAAAGCAGGTGCGGCTGGTGCAGATGCTTTAGCAGAAACAGGCAAAGGTTTCTCACAGTACATCACAGTTGTTGGTCTTTGCGAAACAGTTGCTCTCTTCGCACTCGTTTTCAGTATGGTTGCTTTAGGCTAAGATTTAATAAAATTATCCACCGAACGAAATTCGTTCGGTGGATTTTTTCCTTTGTAGTTGATTTTGGGTTATAGTAATGGTAAAATTAAAAATAATATTTTTTGGAGAGTTAATTATGAGCTACATTGGTGATATGAGAAAATTTGTAGGACACGCACCTATTATGTCGGTTGCAGCAATGGGTATTCTTTATAATAAAGAAAAAGGTTTGCTTTTAGAAAAAAGAACTGATACAGGCGAATGGTGTGTTCCCGGTGGTGCCATTGAATTAAATGAAACTTTAGAAGAAGCGTTAGCAAGGGAAGTTAAAGAAGAAACTAATTTAGATATTGCAAATCCAAAATTATTTGATATTAAAGCCAACGTTCATATGGTTTACCCGAATAAAGATGAAGTTTACTACACTGATGTTGTTTATATAGTAAATGAGTTTTCAGGTGAATTAAAGCCTGATGGTGAAAGTACGGAGTTAAGATTTTTTGGTTTAGATGAATTACCTGAAAATATAATGCCTACACAAATAGGTTATATAGAAAGATTTATTAAGGAAAACAAATGAAAAAAGTTATAGTTATAGGTTGTCCGGGTAGTGGCAAAACAACCTTTGCAGAAAAATTACAAGGGAAAACAAATTTACCGTTATATTATCTTGATGCTATATGGCATAAGCCCGACAAAACACATATTTCAAGAGAAGAATTTGACGAGCGAATAAAAGAGATATTTGCTTTATCGGAATGGATAATTGACGGGAATTATAACAGAACAATTGAAATGCGGCTTAAGGAATGCGACACGGTTTTTCTTTTTGACTTGCCGACAGAGGTTTGTTTGCAGGGTGCTACCGAGCGTATTGGTAAAGGCAGATATGATTTACCTTGGCTTGAAACAGAATTAGACCCTGAGTTTGCTGGATTTATTAAAGAGTTTAAAGAAAACTCTTTACCAAAAATATATAACCTACTTGAAAAATATAAAAACGAAAAACAAATTGTGATTTTTAAATCACGAAAAGAAGCGGATGAGTATCTGAAGATAATAAGGTGATAAAATGATATTTGAAGAAAAGAAAGCTATATTGAAAAATGGTGTTGAAGCTATATTAAAAACACCAGAAACAAAAGATGCTGAAATGTTACTTAATTGCATTAAAACATCGTGTGGCGAAACGCCGTTTTTAATGAGAGATGCTGAAGATAAGAACGATATGACAGTCGAAGATGAGGCTAAATGGATTCGCAATAAACGTGAATCAAAAAATGAACTTGTAATAGCGTGTTATATTGATGGCGTTGTTGTAGGTAGCTGTGATATTACATTTTTTAATGATGGCAAAACACATCACAGAGCAGGAATCGGTATTGCTATTATTAAAAAATATTGGAATATTGGTATTGGTTCTGCAATGTTTAAAGAACTTATAAAAATATCAGAAGAGCATAAAGGGACAGAAATACTTGAATTGACTGTTGTTGAAGAAAATGAGCGTGGCAGAGCACTATATGAAAAATTTGGTTTTGAAACAGTTGCTAAAATCCCAGATGCTTATAAATTAAAAAACGGAACATATCAGAATAAAATCTTTATGCAGAAATATTTGTAGTCAGAAAAGGGTGGGTTAAAATGAATTATGCTTGGGAAGATTATGACCCTGAAACAATGGGGTATGTTGAAAAATGGCTTGATAGAAAAGTTGTTAAATTGACGGGTATGGATGATGGGTTCCATGATTTTTACGAGTATTGGGCAAATGAAGAAGGATTTATTGTTGGTGAGAATTATTGGTGTAAAGTAGTTTTTGAAGAAGAAAAGCCTTTTGCAGTAATAGCGCTTAATTTGTACGAAGGTAATATTACAATTATGGAAACCTTAGTTGCACCTAAAATGCGTGGTAAAGGTAAAGGCTCAAAAATGCTCAAAGAGCTTTTAGAAAACGGAAAAGATATAATCGGGTTTAATATACAGAAAGCTGAAGCAATTATTTTTCCAAGTAATGAAGCTTCACAAAAGGCATTTTCAAAAGCAGGGTTTAAATATAAAAGCACCCACGAAGATGGCGATGCTATGACTTATGTATATGGGGATTGAAAAGAATAGGTGGTGTTATTATGTATAATTTCTTCGTAAATGAAAGTGAAAAGCAAGGTAACTCTTTTATTATTACAGACTCAGATTTTAATCATATAAGTAACGTTCTTCGTATGAAAACAGGGGATGAGATTTTAGTCAGCTGTAACGGACAGGCTTCGCTTTGTAAAATAGAAATTTTTTCTGACTACGTAAAAGCAGAAATTATAGAAGAAGATTATCATAACACCAATTTGCCTATAAGAATTCATTTGTTCCAAGGGTTGCCAAAGAGTGACAAGATGGAGCTTATAATTCAGAAAGCGGTAGAGTTAGGTGTAGAAGAAATTACCCCAGTAGAAATGAATCGCTGTGTTGTAAAAATTGAAGAAAAGAAAAAGAAGAGTAAACAAGAGCGTTGGCAGTTGATTGCAGAAAGTGCTGCAAAGCAGAGCAAACGAGTTGTTATTCCTAAGGTTAATAATATTATTTCTTATAAACAATTTTTAGAAAAAACAGAAGAATTGTCGGTTCTTTTAGTGCCTTATGAAAATAAGGATGGAATGAAAGCGACTAAAGAGGCTTTAAAAGAAATTAAGAGTGGTGACACAGTTGGTATAATCATTGGTCCAGAAGGCGGTTTCGATGAAAAAGAGATTGAGCTTGTAACTGATAAAAATGGTAAAACAATTTCTTTGGGCAGTAGAATTCTTCGTACAGAAACAGCCGCAATCGCATCTGTTACAATGTGTATGCTCTATGCAGAAATGGAATTAGGAGAAAGTGCAGAATGAAAGTGTTACCAGTAGATTTTGAAAACAGAATGAAAAATCTTTTAGGTGACGAATTTGAAGATTATAGAAAATCTCTTGAAGAAGAACCTGTAAAATCATTCAGAGTTAATACCGATAAAATTTCACTTGAAGATTTCAGTAAAATAAATATTTTCAATACAGAAAAAATTGCATATTCACCTACGGGTTTTTACTTTAATTTTGAAAAAATCGGCAATCATCCTTATCACCACGCGGGTATGTTTTACGTTCAGGAGCCTGGTGCAATGGCACCCGCAGAATGTCTCAATTTAGAGCCTGACTGGATTTGTTTAGATATGTGCTCTGCCCCTGGTGGAAAAAGCACCCAGATTCGTAATAAATTAGGTGAAAATGGTATTTTAGTTTCTAATGAGATTATTCCATCACGCTGCAAAATTCTTACAAGTAACGTTGAACGCTTGGGGCTTAAAAATGTAATTACTACTTGTATGGATTCGGAAAGAATAGCAAGACTTTACCCGAAAACCTTTGATTTTATTATGGTTGATGCACCTTGTTCAGGTGAAGGTATGTTCAGAAAAGAGCAGATTGCAATTGACGAATGGAGTAAAGAAAACGTAGAAAAGTGTGCCACTCGTCAAAAAGAAATTTTAGAGAATGCTTCAAAATGCCTTAAAAATGGTGGCTACATAGTTTATGCTACATGCACGTTTTCATTAGAAGAGAATGAAATGCTCATAGATGAATTTTTAAGTAATCATACTGAATTTGAACTCATGAGAGTAAATGAGGCTGTTGAAAAAAATACTTCTGACGGCATATTTTTTGATGGATGCAAATGCGAAAATATTACTTTTACAAGAAGAGTTTATCCTCATAAAAACAAAGGCGAAGGTCAGTTTATGGCACTTCTTCATAACACCGACCCAGAGTCGCAAAGTAAGTTTTCAAAAAATTCAAAAAGTAGTAATGTTAAAATAGATAAAACTGTTTTTGAATTTCTTGACGGTGTTCTTACTACATACGACAAAGCTTGTGTAAAAATGAATAATGATACGCCGATTTATTTTAATGGTGATTTTGATACGTCAAAAGCTACTGTTTATATGAAAGGTGTTACCATAGGCGAAATAAAGAAAAATTACATTCAGCCACATCATCAGTTTTTTATGGCAATGGGCGAAAGCTTTAAAAGAAAAATTGAACTTGACTGTGAGAGTGACGAGATAAAAAAATATTTGCACGGCGAAGAATTTGACACCACCTGTGAAAATGGCTGGGCAGTTGTAACTGTAAATGGTTGTTCTTTAGGCGGTGTAAAGGTAGTAAACGGCAGAGCCAAAAATCATTACCCTAAAGGTTTGAGATTAAAATAAAAAATCCGAGTAGATTGTTTTAAAATCTACTCGGAAATTTTTATTGTACTGTAATTCTTGTGCTTAACGTTTCGCCTTTTTTGGTGTAAGGACTGTAAGCGGTGGCTGTTACTTTGTAAGTGCCTTTTTCGAGTTCGCCAAGGTTTACTTTTACGTCGTCGTCAGTTGCTCTTACGTATTCAGAAATAACTGTTTTTTCAAATACCTTTTTGCCATCATCATTTTTAACTGTAATTTTGTAGTTTTCTGCTTCATAATAACCCTTTGCTTCAGGGAATGAAATAATTGTTTCTTTTTCGTCATTAAGAGTATTTTCAACTTTTGAATTTGTTGGGAATGTTGGTGCTGTGTCAAGTGACTGTTGTTTAGCCCATGTATAATCTCTTTTTGTTACGTCGCTTACGTTAGTGAAATAGTATTCAACGTTTTTAAAGAAAATTCGGTTTTCAACGTCATAAAGTCTTATGTTCACGTTACCGTCTTTATCAACTTCAACAAGCCATGCCGCAGCAGATTCACCGGGGGCATCGTTGTCGCCTTCTATATAGTTTAAGTTACCCATAAGCGCTTTAAGTGAACCACAGCCAATAGCGGTAAATTCACCTTGCCAAACACTTCTTGGGTCGCTTGGTGAGTAATGTGAGTGACCGGAAAAGTCAATTACTTGTGGAAAATCTTTTAAAACTTTCTTAATATCAGGGTCACTCCAACTTATGCTTCCGTAAATTGTAAGAGTTGGACTTGGGTGCTGATAAACAAATACAGGCTTTGTAGGGTCTTCTTTTGTAGCATTTTCGAGTTTTTCTCTGAGCCATTTTGTTTTACCCTTAAATGTTTTACCGTTGTTATCGTAAGAAACACCAATAAAGTGATAGCCGTTAATAACAACGTCTGTGTCAACGTCTGGGTTTACCATTTCCTGATAAACAGGGTAGGCAGCAGTTGCATCAACGTCACGATAATTAATAAACTCGTGATTACCCATAACGGTTAAAAGTTGGGTTTGTGGTTTAATATTTTCTTTAATTATTCTGTTGAACATAGCGTATTCACTTTCGGCACCGCCACCAGCAAAGTCGCCAACAACCATTAAAGCATCAACTGTGTTATATTCTTGAACTTCAGAATACTTATACATATCCTTAATTAAATTTGCAAGTCTTACAGCATTCGTCTGGTCTTCTGTACCATCTAAATGAATGTCTGAACAAGCAATAAAACGAAGAACAGGTGTAAAATCTTCTGGTTTCTTAATTTCTTTACCAGTAAGACCACTCTTATAACCTGTAAAAAGATAAATAAAACTTATCGCAGAAGAAATAACCCTTGCAATAATTTGTGAAAGAAAATTTGACATAACGTACTCCTTCAAGCGTTTTTGTAATATAATTCATAATTATACCACACTTTGTTTAAAAATGGAAGAGTGATTTATTATTTTTTGACCACTTGCAACTTGCACACTGACAACTAATTTAACTCTTTACAATCACTACTAAAAAATGTTATAATATAATGTAATTTAAAATCGGGTGATATTTTTTGAATCGAAAGAAATGGATTGTAAACAAGTGCGATAAAGATTTAGCCGCAACCATTGCAGAAAACTGTGGTGTTGACCCTTTTGTTGCATATCTTTTAGTTGCACGTGGCTTTACAGATGAATTTTTAGTTGAAAGTTTTTTATATGATACCGATATTTGTGACCCTTTTACACTTCCCGATATGGAAAAGGCTTGTGAAAGGATTAAGTCTGCTATAGACGAAGGTGAAAAAATTACGATTTTCGGTGACTACGATGCTGACGGTGTTACATCAACGGCATTACTTTACTCTTACCTTTCAGGTGCCGGCGCTAACGTAGATTATTACATACCGGACCGTGCGGGTGAAGGGTATGGTATGAATATTTCTGCAATAGAATTGTTAAAAGAGCGTGGTACAAAACTCATTATTACAGTTGATAACGGCATTTCTGCTATTGAAGAAATTGAAAAAGCAAAAGAATCAGAAATTGACGTAGTTGTAACCGACCATCACCAGGCGGGTGACGTTTTGCCAGATGCTGTTGCAGTAGTCGACCCACACAGAAAAGATTGTGAATTGGATTTTCGTGAGTGGGCAGGTGTTGGTGTAGCGTTTAAATTAGTTTCTGCTCTTGCTTCTTGTGACGTTTATGATTTATTGGAAGCATACGGCGATATTTTAGCAATAGGCACTATTGCAGATATTGTATCATTAAAAGGCGAAAATCGTATATTGGTAAGGGCTGGTCTTGCAGTTTTAAACGATGCACTCCATAGTGGTACGTTAAGAAAAGGCTTAAAGGCGTTAATTGATGAGTCGGGTGCTACTAAAAATATGACTTCAATGAATGCGGCGTTCAGAATAGCACCAAGAATAAATGCCGCAGGGCGAATGGGTTCAGCCGAAAGAGCTATAAAACTTTTGCTTACAGATGATAGTGACGAAGCATCACTTTTAGCATCAGAAATTTCAGAAGCAAATTCAGAAAGACAGTCTACTGAAAGTGGAATTACAGAATTTGTTGAAAAACATATAGAAAATCATCCTGAAATAAAATTCGCCAAAGTGATTGTAGTCGATGGCGAAAACTGGCACCAGGGCGTAATAGGAATTGTTGCTTCTCGTCTTTGTGAAAAATACGGTAAACCGTGTATTGTTATTTCAAAATCGGGTGACGTAGCAAAGGGCAGTGGCAGAAGTATTGATGGTTTCTCGCTTTATGATGCACTCACGTTCTGTAAAGATATTTTAGTGCAATATGGCGGTCATAAATTAGCCGCAGGGTTAACAGTAGAAACCAATAAAATAGACGAATTCAGAAAGAAAATCAACGAATATGCAGAAACACTCCCTGATATTCTTCCGGTTTTAAATTTAGATTGTAAATTAAATCCTGCATCTATAAATCTTGATATGCTTTCTGTTTTAAATGTTTTAGAGCCGTTCGGTGCAGAAAATCCGCAACCACTTTTTGGGCTTTTTAATATGAAAATTACGGGACTTCAACCAGTTGGCAGTAATAAGCATATAAGACTGACTGTAAATAAAAACGGCGTGAGTTTACCGGTTATGCTTTTCTCGGTTGCACCGGAAGATTTTCCTTATGCAGTTTCAGATACAGTAGATTTAGCGGTAAGACTTACTTCTAATGAATATATGGGTGAAGTTAAGGTAAGCATACAGGTAAAAGATATAAAATTAAGTGAAATTGATGACGATGAAATCTTGAATAGTTATTCGCTTTATGAAAAGTTTCGTCGTGGTGAAACTCTTTCGGAAGAAGAAAAACAAAAACTTTTACCAGACAGAGAATTCTGTGGTAACATTTATAAATATTTAAGGTCAAGTAATGGTTTTTCTTCAAGTGAAGAAATTGTGTGTTATAGATTAGGTTTCAAAGAAGAAAAACTTGCTTCTTTAAAAATAGCACTTGATATGTTTATAGAACTCGGCGTTATAAATTACGAAAACGGCAGATATTTATTACCGGCAGAGTCAAAAAAGGTAGAACTTACCGAGTCCAGTATTTATAAGAGTTTATTATAATTAATTGATATTTGTTTACGAAAGGAGGAAACAGGTGTGGATGATAATACATCAGTAAAAATTATGTATGAAGATTTAAGAGAACAGGCAAGTAACCAGTTTAAAGAAGATGAATTAAAAATTCTTGACAAAGCGTTTGAAGTTGCTAACGAAAAGCATAAAGAGCAAAAGCGTTCATCTGGCGAGCCTTATATAATCCACCCTGTATCCGTTGCAAAAATTGTTCTTGATTACGGTATGGATTGTGCATCCGTAGTTGCGGCTTTATTACACGATACAGTTGAAGATACTGATTTGACTTTAGAAGAGGTTGAGGCGATTTTTGGTGAAGAAATCACTCATCTTGTAGATGGTCTTACAAAACTCGGTAAAGTGCCACTCGATATTAAAGATAAAGAAGAGCAACAAGCAGAAAACGTAAGAAAAATGCTTCTTGCTATGTCGCAAGATATAAGAATAATAATCGTAAAACTTGCCGACAGACTTCATAATATAAGAACGTTGAATTTCGTGGCGCCACAAAAACGTCGCGACAAAGCCTTGGAGACACTCGAAATTTACGCTCCTATTGCTCACAGGTTGGGTATCAGAGCAATGAAAGAAGAACTCGAAGACAGAGCTATAAGTTACCTTGACCCGATAGGTTATAAAGAGATTGAAGATAATCTTTCAAGCCAAGGCAGGTCTTATAAAGAATTTCTTGAAACTATTAAAAAACAGATTCACGACAGAGTAGCAGAAGTAGTTCCGGACGTTACTATTGAAGGCAGAATTAAATCTGTTCACGGCATATACAGAAAAATGTATATGCAAAATAAAGAGTTTAATGAAATTTATGACGTTTACGCAGTAAGAATTATTGTAGATAATACTATTCAGTGTTACGACTGTCTTGGTATTATCCACGATATGTTTACGCCGATTCCGGGTAGATTTAAAGATTATATTTCTACTCCTAAACCTAATATGTATCAGTCGCTTCATACTACGGTTATCGGCAGAGCCGCTATTCCGTTTGAAGTGCAGATAAGAACGTGGGATATGCACCAGACTGCAGAGTATGGTATTGCCGCTCACTGGAAATATAAATTAGGTCTTAACGGTACTGCTAAATTTGAAGAAAGACTTGCCTGGATTCGTCAACTTCTTGAAGCACAAAAAGAAGCAGACGACGTTAAAGATATTGTAAGAACTATTAAAAGTGACTTGGTTCCTGAAGAAGTGTTTGTTTTCACCCCAAAGGGCGACGTTATAAATCTTCCGTCAGGTGCTACGGTTATTGACTTTGCTTACGCTATTCACTCGGCTATTGGTGCTAAAATGGTCGGTGCTAAAGTTAATGGTAAAATAGTTCCTATTGATTATCAGGTTAAAACTGGTGAAATTGTTGAAGTTCTCACTTCATCACAACCTGGTAAAGGTCCGAGCCGTGATTGGCTTTCTATTGTTAAAACGAGTGGTGCAAAAACTAAAATTCGTTCTTGGTTCAAAAAAGAACGCAGAGAAGAAAATATTTCTGAAGGTAAGTTGCAGTTAGAAAGAGAAATAAGAAGAAATAAATTGCACTTTACCGATGAAGAAATGGCAACAATTATTACAAAACTCAAAGAAAGACAACATTGTAATACTGAAGAAGATTTCTTTGCGGCTATCGGTTATGGTGGTATTCCTATTTCAAGGCTTCTTCCATATATCAGAGAAGAATATCACAGATTAGCTTCACAAAAGCAACCAGAGCAGATTAAAGTTGTTGAAGAACCAAAACCTGTTAAACGTGCAAAAGGTGAAGGTGTTATTGTTGAAGGAATTGACAACTGCCTTATTAAACTTTCGCGTTGTTGTGCACCTATTCCCGGCGATGAAATCATTGGTTTCATTACAAGAGGTCATGGTGTTTCAATTCATAAGCGTGACTGCCCTAACGTGCCACAGGTTATTGAAAATTCACCAGAGCCATATCGCTGGGTAGATGCTTCGTGGAGTGCTGGTACAGAAACAAAAGAGTTTAACGCTACTATTGCAGTTTTATGTGAGCCAAGTGCATTTATTATGGCAGATATTGCAAATGTTTTAGCAGAAATGAGAATTATGATTAATGCAGTTAATACCCGTGGTGAAAAGGGTGGCAGAGGTACTGTGTTTATTACTGTAACAGTAAAAAGCACCGATTCTCTTAACGTTCTTATTTCAAGACTTAAAAACGTTCAGGGCGTTATAGATATTACAAGGAGAACCAACTGATGAAAGCGGTAATTCAAAGAGTTAAAGAAGCAAGTGTAACAGTAGATGGCGAATTAATTTCATCTATCGAAAAAGGGTATATGCTTCTTTTAGGTGTTATGAAAGGTGACACAGAAAAAGAAGCAGAACTTCTTGCAAGAAAAACTGCATCTTTAAGAGTATTTGAAGATGAGAATGGTAAAATGAATTTATCGGTTAATGATATCGGTGGCGAAATACTTGCCGTTTCACAGTTTACTCTTTGTGCTGATTGCAAAAAAGGTAACAGACCATCTTTTACAAATAGCGAAGAACCTGAAAATGCTAACAGACTTTACGAATATTTCTGTGAAGAACTTTTAAAAAATGGCGTAAAGGCAGTTAAAAAAGGCGTTTTTGGTGCAGATATGAAAGTTGCCTTAATTAACGATGGTCCTGTTACAATTACTTATGATACAGATTTATGGTTAGGTTAATTAGTTATGTATATTAAAAGATTACCTTTAGGTGACGTAGAAGCAAATTGTTATATAATTTGTGACGAAGAAACAAAAGTCGGTGCAGTATTAGATGTCGGCGGATTCTCTGACGTTTTATTAAATGAAATTAAAGAAGCGGGTATTGAAGAATTAAAATATATTCTTTGTACTCACGGTCACTTTGACCATATTGCAGGTGTAAAGAAGTTTAAAGAATTATACCCGAATGCAAAAATTGTAATTGGCGAACAAGATGCAATTTTAACAGAAGACTCCCAAAAGAACGTTGCAGATTATTTCGGGGCTTCATTTGAAAGTTTTAAACCCGATATGTTAGTTAAAGAAAACGACCAGTTAGAAATAGGTAACAAGAAATTGCGTGTTTTAGAAACACCAGGGCACAGTTTGGGTGGCGTGTGTTATATATGTGACGAAGAAAAAATTATTTTTTCGGGCGATACGCTTTTTAAACTCACAGTCGGCAGAACTGACCTTTGGGGTGGTAATTTAAACGAACTTCTTGATTCTGTTGAGAAACTTATGCTTCTTTCTGATGATTACGTAGTTTACACAGGTCATAATATTTCCACTACTATTGGAAGCGAAAGAATAAGAAACAGATATTTGAGAAAAAAGAGAATATGACGTTATTTTGTATTTCACACTCTTACCACTATGAAATTGAAAACGTAATAAGATTGTTTTTACCATTTCAGAAAATTCTTGTTTTAAAAGAAAAAGGCGAGTTTTCGGGCGATTATCTTTACACAGAAAAGCAAGAAGAAAACGGAAAAACAACACTTGTTTCTGAATTTTCATTCGGCGGTAAAGAATATAAAAGTAAAAAAGAATATTTTAATATAACAGATGGTGAAGCCGAACTTTATTTAGCAGGTATGGTTTTAGAACAGTTCATAAGTGAATTTAACTTCAAGCCGAACTGGGGTATTGTAACTGGTGTAAGACCATCAAAACTTATGGCAACTGTTATAAATGAAGTGGGCGAAGAAAATGCCAAAGCGAGATTTATAGAAAAATATCTTGCAAAACCTAAAAAGGCAGAACTTGCATTTAACGTAGCAAAAATGGAAGAAAAAATTATAAATTCTGCAGACAGTGACAGTTTCAGTTTATATATTTCTATTCCATATTGCCCTACAAGGTGCAGTTATTGTTCTTTTGTTTCTCATTCAATTTCAAATGAAAAAGCAAGGGAATTAATTCCAGAGTACGTAGAAAAACTCTGTGAAGAATTAAAGACTACGGCAGAACTTTCTAAAAGGAATAATCTTTATTTAAAAAGTGTTTATTGGGGTGGTGGTACACCTACAACACTTTCTCACGAGCAGTTAGACGTAATTTTAACTGAAATAGAAAAAGACTTTGATTTATCAAAGTGTATTGAATATACAGTTGAAGCGGGCAGACCTGACACAATAACAAAAGAAAAGTTAGAAGTGCTTAAAAAACATAACGTAAACAGAATAAGTATTAATCCGCAGACGTTTAACAATTCAGTTTTAAAAGAAATCGGCAGATGCCATACTGCTGAAGAAACTATAGAAAAATACAACTTAGCACGAGAAACTAAGTTTGACGTAATAAATATGGATTTAATTGCAGGGCTTCCTACTGATACGGTTGAAGGGTTTAAAAACAGTATTGAAAAAGCACTTTCTTTAAATCCTGAAAATATCACGGTGCATACGTTATCTTTAAAAAGGTCATCTACAATTGTTACTGAAGATGAAAAGAGTGGGCTTGATGCTACAATTACAAGCGATATGGTAGAGTATGCAAATTCCCGTCTTACTGAAAGTGGTTACAAGCCTTACTATATGTATCGTCAAAGTAAATCTTTAGGCAACTTAGAAAACGTTGGTTGGTGTAAAGAGAGTAAAGAATGTTACTACAACGTTTATATGATGAGTGAGTGTCAGACTGTTTTATCAGTTGGTGCTGGTAGTGTAACAAAATTAAAAGAACCAGATGGAAAACAGATTGAAAGAATTTTTAATTTTAAATTCCCGTTTGAATATATTTCTCGTTTTAATGAACTTGTTGAAAGAAAAGACAGAATAAATACATTTTTCAAGGAATATCCTATAAAAGGAGTGTAATCTTATGTCTAATATCAATAATAATCTTAGTTACGTAGTTGAAAAAGCAAAAAGTCCTGCTACGTTTGTTGAACTTTGCGAAGGCAGATATAACAGGATTATAGAAAATATTGCAAAGAAAGTAGCAGAAAATGAGAAAATAGAAATTATTATGCTTGCAGGGCCGAGTTCTGCAGGTAAAACAACAACTGCAAAAAAAATAAGAGAAGCATTAAAAAAGAATGGTGTTAACAGTTATGCTATTTCTCTCGATGATTTTTATTTAAATAATTGTGATGCACCACGTTTCCCGGATGGCACGCCTGATTTTGAAACTGTTCACGCTTTGGATATTCCGTTCTTTTACAAGGTAATGAAACAAATTTTAGAAACTGGTGAAGCAGATATTCCTGAATTTGATTTTCTTACCGGGAAAAGAAAAGAAGAATTTAATCACATAAAAATTCAGAACAGAGAAGTTATTATTGTTGAAGGACTTCACGCACTTAATCCTATTATTACAAAAGAATTGCCGAGCGACAGACTTTTTAAAATTTACATAAACGTTTCTTCAAGAATTTATGACAATGGAAAAGAAATAGTGCTTAATAAACGTAATATGCGCTTTGTCAGAAGACTTGTAAGAGACTATAACTTCAGGGGTAACTCCGTTGACAAAACGCTCGAGATGTGGGTTACTGTGCGTTATGGTGAAGATACGTATCTTTTCCCATACAGACACAATGCGGACGTTAAAATAAACACAATTCACCTTTATGAAACCTGTGTTTTAAAAGATACGGCAATTAAACTTCTTAAAGAAGTGAAAAGTGATTCCGGTTTTTACAAGGAATCACAAAGACTTATAAGAAATCTTGAAAAATTCCCGAGTATTGATAAAAAATATATTCCTGAAAATTCCCTTATGAGAGAGTTTGTTAAATTCTAAGGCGGTGACTTAATTGGCTAACGAAAAAGCTGTAAAAAAACAAAACGTTCTTAATGGTGCTATGGTTTTAGTTGTTGCAACGGCGCTTGTTAAGATTATAGGTGCAATTTATAAGATTCCGCTTACTGGTATTATCGGTTCATTAGGCCGTGGTTACTTTGCATCTGCTTATAACATTTATACCCCTGTTTATGCTATTTCTATGGCGGGGCTTCCTGTTGCAGTTTCTGCAATCGTTTCAAAAAACGTGGCACTCGGTAAGTACCGCGACGTAAAGCAAGTGTTTAAAGTAACGTTTCCGTTATTTTTAGGACTCGGTATAATCGGTACGGCATTTTTAATGTTGTTTGCAAATTATTATGTAACAACAATAGCACTTTCACCACTTTCTGTTTATGCAGTTTTCTGTATTGCACCTTGTGTGCTTTTCTGTTGCATTATGAGTACCTATCGTGGTTATTACGAAGGTCTTAATAATATGTATCCTACTGCAATTTCTCAGGTGCTCGAGTCTTTAGGTAAACTTATTTTTGGTCTCTCCCTTTCTTACGTTGCACTCGATTATGCAGTGAAACAAGTTGAAGCAACTGGCTCTGTTTTTGGCTTTGAAGTGAAAACTGAAGCAGATGGTGCTATTGTATATGCTTTAGCTGCTGCAGGTGCGGTTTTAGGTGTTACCTTAGGTACTGTTATGGGTACTGTTTATGTTGTTATAAAGCATCACTTTAAGAAAAATAGTGATGGTATAACGCACGAAATGCTTATTAATTCGCCATTGGCACAACCTAAAAAATCAACAATGAAAGATATTATTGCAATAGCCGTGCCTACTGCAATAAGCTCTCTTGTTTTAAACGTTACAAACTTTATAGATGCGGCGATGATTCAGAATAGACTCGAATCTGTTGTTGCAGGACATTACGATGTTATTATGGGGCTTTATGGTGACTCTATAACATCTGCAGGAATTGCAAGAAAGAATATTCATACATTCCTTTATGGTGCTTATGATACTACACTTGATTTAAGAAATTTAATACCTACTATAATGATGACTTTAGGTGTAAGTGCCATTCCGATTATTTCTTCTGCAATGGCAAAAAAAGACTTTAAGCTAGCAGGGAATACAATAAATACTATATTCCGAATTTGTATGCTGTTTGCTTTACCTGCAGGCGTTGGCTTTTTTGTACTCGCAGAGCCTATTTATACACTCCTTTATAAAGGCAGTGCAAATGAATCAGGTATTGCAGTTGCAGCACCAGTTTTAGCCCTTTATGGTCTTATGATGGTTATTTTAACAATATCATCACCACTTACAAATATTTTACAGGCAATAGGCAGAGCAGACGTACCAGCAAAAGCTCTGGCTTTGGGTTGTGCTATTAAAATAGGTCTTAACTATATTTTAATCGGTATTCCGGAAATAAACATTAAGGGTGCTGTTTTTGGCACTGGAATGTTCTACTTGTTCTGTATTTTTTATGATTATATAGTGCTGAAAAAAGAAACGGGAATTAAGCTTGACTGGAGTAAAGGATTTATAAAACCACTTATATCGGCGGTGCTTTGTGGTGTTGCCGCTTGGGGTGGATATGAGCTCATAAGCACTTATTTAGTATTTGGTGAAGCGGGTAGCCGATTAAATGGTGAAACAGTTGCTTGTATTGTTTCAATAATAATTGCAGTGGTTGTTTATGCAGTTTGTATACTTGTTTCTAAAACAATTGTAAAAGATGATATTTTAATGCTCCCAAAAGGAGAAAAAATCGCAGAAATACTTGAAAAATATAAACTTTTAGGGTAAAATATATCCACCAAGTAAGGACGGAAAAATATGTCAGTAAATTTTGAATTCAAAGAAAATTATAATTTTAATGACCTTGTTGAAATTGTGAAAATTCTTCGTTCCCCAGGCGGATGCCCTTGGGATATGGAGCAAAACCACAAATCAATAAGAGAAGATTTTTTAGAAGAAACTTATGAAGTATTAGAAGCTATTGATACAGAAAATAAAGTTCTTTTAGAAGAAGAATTGGGCGACGTACTTTTACAGGTAGTATTCCACGCTCAGATTTCAAAAGAAGATAATGACTTTGATATAAATAACGTTACTGACGGAATTTGCAAAAAACTTATTATTCGTCATCCGCACGTTTTCTCTGACGTTACTGTCAACAGTACAGAAGAAGTTTTAAGTAACTGGGATGATATAAAAAGACAAACAAAAAGTCAAAGTACACAAAGTGTGGCAATGGCGGCAATTCCAAAAACTTTCCCGGCACTTATGAAAGCCCAAAAAGTTCAGAAAAAAGCAAAAAAGGCTGGTTTCGACTGGCCGGATGCTTCTGGTGCATTTAATAAAGTGCTCGAAGAAACAGAAGAACTTAAAGAAGTTTTTTACTCTGACAATAAAGACAGAATTGAAGATGAATTAGGTGATTTACTCTTCTCGGTAGTTAACGTTGCACGTTTTTGTGACTGTAATGCAGAGAGTGCATTAGAGAAAGCAACCGCTAAATTTATGAGAAGATATACTGAAGTTGAGCGTTTAGCAGAAGAAAAAGGCATAGATATGCAAAAATCTTCTATAGAAACACTTGACAAACTTTGGGAATCTGTTAAAATGTTAGAGTGAGTGTGTTCGAACCAGATATGGTTTAATACAGTCACTCTAAGGAAGTAAAGATGTCCAAATTCAAGGCAAGAATAAAATTTTAATGTTTTTGTCTTTTGGTAATAAAATCAATTATTATAATTGGAGGATTTTAAAATGAACAAAACAGATTTAGTAAATGCAGTAGCAGCTAAAGGTCTCACAAAGAAAGATGCAGCAGCAGCTGTAGACGCAGTTTTCGGTGCAATCGAAGGCGCTCTCGTTAAAGGTGACAAAGTTCAACTTATCGGTTTCGGTACATTCGAAACACGTGCAAGAGCAGCTAAAGAAGGCCGTAACCCAAGAACTGGCGAAACAATCAAAATCGCTGCAACAAAAGTTCCTGCTTTCAAAGCTGGTAAAGCTCTCAAAGACGCTGTTAGCAAATAATTTTACTTATTAAGTATAAAAGGCAGAGAAGTTTCAAAACTTCTCTGTTTTTTATTTTATAAATACTTGAATTTTACGCCCAAAGCATATACAATATAGAATAGTTAATTTTTAAAAGAAAGAGATATGCGCTATGAAGTATTTAAACGAACATTTTAAATTAGTTGAAGAAAAATTAGGCTTTCCAAAAGAAGCGGTTGAACTTTTCGAAAGCATCGCTTTGAAAATTGAAAAAAGCAAGAGCTTTTCTGAAAAATTCCAGAAAACGCTCGATAAATATTTATTACCAGAAGCACATGATTTTGGTGGTATGTGTTCTGATATGAAAAAACTTGCTTTTTGCTACAGAGTTAAAGAATATAGTTTAACTTGTGTGTGGCTTATAGTTGCAAGTGAAAAAATGCTTGAGCTTTACAAAGAAAAGGGAATAGATGAACAAATTTATTGGGATTCTATGATGGATTTAAAATATAAATTTAAAGAGTGCGTTGATTGTAAAGAAATTTATGGTACTTTCGTTGGTCATTGGTACACAGGATTTTTTGCACTTAACCGTTTCGCATTAGGCCGTTTTCAGTTTGAAAATTCGACTTTTGGTGCAGCCGATGAATTCACAACAAGTGCAGGAATTAAAATTAAAAGAGGCGACAAAACTGTTGGCTTCCATATTCCATCAAGTGGTGTGCCACTTACTGATGAAGTTCGTTTTGATGCTTATAAAAAGGCTTATGAGTTCTTTAAAGACCAACGCCGTGAAGATGGTCTCTTAATCTTTGAATGTGGCTCATGGCTTCTTTACGAAGGTAATAAAGAAATTTTACCAGAAAATTCAAACACAGTTAAATTTATTAACGATTTTGAACTTATAAAGAGTGAAGCGAAAGATAAATTTAACGATGCGTGGAGAATTTTTGCAAAGTCAGGTTATAAATCACCAAAGCATTGGTATGATGACACGTCAATGCGCCGTGCATTTAAACAACACGTTTTAAATGGCGGTAAAACTGGTAGTGGTCATGGGGTTATTGTGTTTGATGGGGAGAAAATTATAAAATAGTTGAAAATTGAAAGTTGAAAGTTGATAGTTAAGTGGCAAAGCCAATTATAATAAAATATTAATAAAAATAAATTTATCCTATCATTTAAAGTTTGATTTAGATCTCAACTAAAAATTATAGGATAAACTATTATTTATTTAATTTATAATGCCAACGCAGTTCCGAAACTTTCAACTTTCAATTTTCAACTTTCAATTGTACTGCATTTTTTAAAATTTTATTTTAAATTCAGAGGGTAACTTATTCTCTGGAATAAAGCAAAGAGAAGTGTCACCGTTTGATGTATAGAACGTTACAAAATAGCCACTGTCAGGAGAATCTTGTTCATACGCTGTGTAAGAGTATCTCAAGAGCTTTTCAACATCTTTTATATCGTTAGTAATGTAACCGTCAAACATCTTGTCTATAGTGTTGCTGTAACGAATCCACGGGTCGCTAACGGGGTTGCCGTGCTCATCAAGTGAAACGTAAGATGTTGAAGTGTAGGTTGTAATAAAATATCTTGAAAAATACTTTTGCGTAGAACCCTCTTGAGCATAAGTGCCGTTGTAACAAACGTCAGCTTTAAGAATTTCAGCAGAAACAAAGTCAGGAGTTTTTATAAGAGTATCATAAATTTTAAACTTCTTTAAAAGTTCAATAGTTTCTGTCATATCTTCTGTAATTACAAAGAATGGGTTTGGATTATAAAAGCTCGAAGTGTAAAGCTCTACCTGGTCAGAAGAATAATCACAAAGGTCAAAGTGTGTCTTTGGCTTTTCTTTTTTAGTGGTTTCTTTGTCAGATTCATTAGTGTTTGTTTCTAATGTAGCCCAATAAGCTGAGTAGAAGTCACCTTCAAATTTCATAAATGCAACAGGGCAACTGTCTGGGTAATATTTATTTGTAACAGAACGCTTTGAAAGGTCGTTGTAAAGTGCTGTTAAAAGCTTTGCTCTGTCTTTTTCTGAAAGTGTACCATAGAAATAAGAATCTAAATATCTTGAGTAAATGTTGACAGTTGAAGAAGAATCTCTTAAACAGAATTGTGCATTGGAAACCGCTTCTTCACTTGCTGAAAGGCGAATGCCTTCCTGAGGCTTCGGGAACTTAATTTCTCCTTTAAAGAGTGTGTCTAAAGAATTTTTAAAGTAATTACTTTCTTCTAAATAAAGAACAGCTTTGTAAGCTTCTGGGGAAACCTTATCAAAATTACGTTTGAAGGTAGAGCCATCCTTTAATGTGTAAGTAAATTGAATATTATTGCTGAGTGTTGCATCTTCAACTTCGGTATTCGCAATAAGTTTATGTGCCTTAATAGCAGATTTTATATCTTCAGAAGAAGTTAATTCGCCAGTTAACACATTAGTTGCAGGAATATACTGGAAGTTGTTGTCTGAGTACCATCTGTCGCCTTCACCAAATAAACCGTAGCCGGTTGTTTCACCGACAATAGTTACAGAGACGCTTTTGATTTTTGCTTCTTCAGGAATTTTTTCAGAAAAGCCGAAAAGACCTGTGTTCATAGAAACAACAAAGAGAGAGACTGCAACAAGTCCAACAGGTAATTTGTAAAGGCCACGAACGAATTTCTTTAAATCTCTTAAAACTGCAAGTTCAAGACCTAAGTGGATTAAAATAAAGCTGATAGCACCTATAATAATACCAACTAATAGTTTACTTGAAACTGATACAACAAGTGCGAAAGCAAAGAATGCAGCAAGTAATGAAACAAAGGTGTTTAAAATTCTGTTAGTGCCTATAAAACCTGCGATTTCAGCCTTACGCTTGTTGTAAAGCTTAATACCCAAAAATGCAATAGCTACTATGAAAATAACCCAGAGAAAGATATTTGTGAAGTCAGGGCTTTCAATAATTTGTTTCACGCCTTCTTTTGTTTCTTCTCTTTCGATTATTGAAAAATCCGAAAGTTGTTTTTTCATAAAGAAAACAGGGCTTAAAAAATTGAATTGTTCAGAAAGAGTTGCAACGTATGAGTTATCCCAGCTATCATTATTAGCAGGAACAAAGTCAAAGCCATAAGGGTTGCCGTAAAGAAATTTTGCCATAACAGATTGAACTCCGAAGAGGAGAATGTCTGGTAAAAAGAGAATTACAGAAGAGAATACACCAGCTTCAAAAACTGTGCCGACACAAGAGAATATAGTTGCTGTAATTGTAAAAGCAGAAATTGAAACAATTAAGAATGTGAATAAATACAAAAAGAATGTTTTAAAAACTATTCCAGAAAAACCTAAAACAGCAAGATTTAAAATAAGTGTAATAAATAAAGGTATAAAAGTTGAAATTGAAAGAAGTGTTATACCAGCTAAGTATTTACCTAAAAATAATCTTGTTCGTGTTATACCAAGGCTGTAGTAAACATTAACTTGTTTTTTAGAGGTAATAAAATTAAACATACAAATAGCCATAGCAAGACCTGCAAGAGCCACTAAAACAAGTGTTGGCATAACAAGTTCTTCGCCTGCACCGAAAAAGAAAGAAAGATATTTGCTGGAAGATGAAATGTGGCCGATTTGTTCACCGTTCTGGTTATAAAGAACTTGTTTTGAGAGAATTTCAACGCCTGTAAAGAAGGTTACAAAAAAGGCGAGAATACCAAAGTTTGCAAGGGCAGGTAAAATAGGTAAGCCCTTAAGACCGGTTTTATATGTATGAGAAAATACATTAGTAAAGGATTGATTTGTAGTCATAGTCTTCTCCTTTCATCTCCTGCATAAATATTTCTTCAAGAGAAAGGTTGATTTTTTCGGTAACGTCAGGTTTTAAAGCAGCAATCTGCTTTTCTACTTCTTCAGTGTTACCGTTTACTGTAAAGAGTGCAAGCTGACCATCTTTAATAAGGTTTTCGCAAGGAATACCACTGAATTCATCAAGAGTAAATTCTCTTGCAAAAGCGAGTCTGAATTTTGTTTTGCCATAAGAAAGTTCGCTAACCGCACCAGTAACCGAAATCTTTTTACCATTAATAATTCCTATATGGTCGCAAAGATTTTCAAGTTCTTGCAAGTTGTGAGAAGAAATAATAACCGACATATTATTTTCTTTAATTGCTTCTTTTAAAAGACCTTTCATAAAAATTCTTTTTTGAGGGTCAATTCCGTCAAAACTTTCGTCAAGAAGCAAGAGCTTAGGGTGAGTAGAAAGAGCTAAAACCATCTCTGCCTGTCGTTGCATACCTTTAGAAAACCCATTTATTCTCTTTGTGGGGTCTAATCCAAAGGCTTCAGTTAATTTATTAAAAGTGTCGTAATTAAATCTTTTATAGTATCCGTTATAAAAGTCTGCCATTTTCTTCATAGTAGCGTAAGCGCCAAAATAAAGGTCATCTGGCATAAAGAAGATTTCTTCTTTTTTTATTTCGTTATCAAAAATTTGCTCGCCGTCATAAAGAACCTCGCCACTCTCGGGCTTATAAATACCGGCTATATTTTTTAAAAGCGTAGTTTTACCAGCACCGTTGTAGCCTACAAGACCATAAACACTACCGTCCTCAACGGTGAGTGAAATATCTTGTAAAGCGGTAAACGTACCGAATTTTTTAGTTAAAGATTTAACCTCTAACATTTTGTCACCTGTCTTTCTATTTTATATAATTATTTTAATTGTAAAAAAGAAAAATGTCTATATATTTATAAGAGTTTGTTTTGCTACAAATTGTTGCATTTTATTTTATATTTCGATTTTACAATTATTCACAGCGTATTGCAATACAGTTTACTGTTTCTTAACATATCTTAATAATTTTGTAATAAAAAACGTGAAATTTTCGGGAATTAATTGACAACAAATGGCAATTTTGATATATTTTAATTGTATATGCTTCTATTCTTTTTGTTGAGGTGCTATAAATGAAGAAAATAATCGCAATATTTCTTATATTAACACTTGCTGTTTCAGCACTTGTTGTGCCAACAAGTGCAGCGTGGTCAATAGTCGACACTACCTTTGCAGTTGCTTCAGACTTGCATTACGAATTGCAAGAGGAAGAGCTTGAGTGGTTCTCAGAAGACCCGATTTTTGGTTATGCAAACCGTAGAGCTGCTATGGAAAATGAAAGCAGATATATTGTTGATGAATTTTTAAATCAATGTGCCGAGAATGAAAAAATAGAATTTATTTTAATTCCTGGTGATATTGCTAACGAAGGCAGAGCAATTAAACAACAGCATTTAGAGATAGTTGAAAAATTCAAAAAATTCGAAGAAGAAACGGGTAAACAGATTTACGTTATAAATGGTAACCACGATGCTGGTAAGGGCGAAAAAGAAGGCGAAACAAGTCTTGAGGAATTCAGAGAAATTTATTATGAATTTGGTTTTTCTGAAGCTCTCAGCACAATGGAGGGTAATTTATCTTACACAGCAGACCTTAATGAAAAATATCGCCTTATAGCATCAGATAGCTGTGATATTAACCGTTCAACAGGCGACGGTATGACTGATGACAGAGTAGAGTGGGTTGTAAACGAAGCCGAGAAAGCATACGCTGACGGCAAATACCCAATTCTTATGATGCACCATAATCTTTTAGACCATATGCCAATCCAAGGACTTTTAAGTAAAGACTTTATTATAAGAAATCATATTTCAACAGCAGAGAAATTTGCTAATGCTGGTATAAAAATGGTGTTTACAGGTCACGAGCATTGTAGTGACGCTAATACTTACACAAGCTCAAAAGGTAACCAGATTACAGACTTTGCTACAACTGCACTTACAATGTACCCGTTACAATACAGAATTGTAGAAATGTCTGATGAAGTTATTAATTATGATATTGCAACTATTGATAAAATAGAAGCAGAAAAATTATTAACCGACGTTAAAGGCTATACACCAGAACATATTGCAGAAATGAATAAGGGGCTTAACGCTTACGCTAAAAAGTTCCTCAAGAATGGTGTTGAGTGGCGTCTTGAACGTGGTTTTCAGGATGAACAGTTAGGCATTGATAAAGGTGCATTTTACTATGATATAGTAAGAAAAGCTGTTGATGCTTTAAACGACATTCTTAACACACCATATCGTGGTGAAGGTGGCGTTATAGAGCAGGCGAAAGCCAAAGGGATTTATATTCCTGAAAGTAATTACGTTGACGGATGGGATGTTGCAACAGAACTTGTTTCTGCTCACTATGCCGGTGAAGAGAATTATCCGTTAATGGAAAGAGACGTTACAATTCTTTTAAGAACAATGTGTCTTATTTTAGATACAGAACTTGCTATGATTACTGAAGAAGAGTTAATGGCAGCTGCAACTGCTATAACTGCTCTTTATGGCTCAACTCCACCAGATGATTTAGCAAAGAAATTAGAACTTGATTTAGGTATCTCTCACGGTGCACAATGCTTCCTTTTAGCTATTGCAACACCGCTACTTGATAGCTTTGCAAATGATGATGAAGTAAATGACAACATAGGCACAATTAAAGGTTATGCGAGAACCGGTTCTGCTGATAGTTTTATAAATATAACCCAGTCAATGCACGTTACAATGGATAAAATCTATGAAACATTAATGATGATTTTGACATTTGTGTTCAGAGGTATTGAATATATTAAGGGGTAAATTCAGGCGTTTAAACAGCAATCGTTATGGTTGCTGTTTTGTTTTTTGGAATAAAACAATATTATTATAGCATAATATTTCAAAATACGCAAGTGCGTATACGCAAATGCGAATAAAAATATAAAATATCCTTGAGGTGAAAGTATTGGGCGTAAAGGATATTGTTGTAAAAAGATTTAAAGAATTATGCGAAGAACGAAATATAAAAATAAATGAATTAGCGAATTTGTCAGGCGTAACCCCGTCAACAGCGTATAGTATGATGGATGAAACAAGGCGTGATATTTCAATTATAACTATCAAAAAATTTTGTGATGGGTTAGATATAACTTTGGGTGATTTTTTTTCAACTGAAGATTTTGATAATCTGGAGCAAGAAGTTAAATAAATTATTTTCAGATAAAGTTTTAATATGTTACATTATTACGGGTTTTTGTGTTGATTTTGTGGTTTCGTAATAGTATAATTAAAATGTAATTGTAAAATAAATAAAAACGGATGAGATTTATGGATAATGAAGTAATTAGAAATAGTGAAATAATATTATATAATTACGAAAATAATAATGTTTTTGTAGATGTTTATTTTAAAGATGATACATTTTGGCTTACTCAAAGTAGTATGGCAGAGTTGTTTGATTGTTCATCAGATAATATTTCGTTGCATTTAAAAAATATATATGCAGAAGAAGAATTGTTGCAAGAGGCAACTACCGAGAAATTCTCGGTAGTTCGAAAAGAAGGCACAAGAAATGTAAAAAGAACACTTGATTTCTATAATTTGGATGTTATTATTGCAGTGGGATATCGTGTTAATTCAAAAAAAGCGACACATTTTCGTCAGTGGGCAACAAAAACTTTAAAAGAGTATATCCAAAAAGGGTTCGTTTTAAATGATGAAATGATGAAAAATGGCAGACCTTTTGGAAAAGATTATTTTGATGAGTTGCTTGAAAGAATCCGCGAAATTCGTGCAAGTGAACGAAGAGCATATCAGAAAATTGCGGATGTATTTGAACAGTGTAGTTATGATTATGATAAAAACAGCGAAACAACAAAAGCATTTTATTCATTTGTTCAGAATAAATTACACTATGCTGTAACTGGAAAACAGCTGCTGAATTATTGAGCGAGAGAGTTGACTCCGATAGTCCTACTATGGGACTTACTACTTGGAAAGGTGCTCCTGATGGTAAGATTTTAAAAAGTGATGTTTTAATCGCCAAAAATTATCTTAATGAAAAAGAATTATCAAAACTGAATCGATTGGTTACAATGTTTATAGATTATGCTGAACTTATGGCAGAAGAAGAGCAACTTATGAGTATGAAGGATTGGCTTAATGAAACAGATGTTTTTTTGAGCAATAATCGTCGTAAAATTCTTGAAAATAAGGGTAAAATATCACACGATGATGCAGTTAAGAAAGTTTCGGAAGTATATGATGAGTTTCGTAAAAAGCAGGATATAAATTATGTATCGGACTTTGATAAGAAAATTGTAAAATACTTAAGAGGCGAATAAACCAAGAAAACAAAAGGAGAAGTAAAATGATATTATCAGACAAAACCTTAATGAAAATGATTGAAAATAAGGAGCTTATTGTAGAACCCTTAGAAAAAGAACAAATACAACCAGCGAGTGTTGATATTCGTTTAGGAAACACATTCAGTATTGTAGAAGATACTTCAACAGGTATTATAAATTTAGAAAATGAAATTAAATATAAAACAATAACAACTGATTCATACATACTTTTACCTAATCAGTTTGTTCTTGCTACAACAATGGAATATTTTGATTTACCAGACGATTTAACTGCTTTTGTTGAAGGCAGAAGCTCTTTAGGCAGAATGGGTTTATTCATTCAAAATGCTGGTTGGGTTGACCCTGGTTTCAAAGGTGAAATAACACTTGAACTTTATAATGCTAACAGATGTGCTATTGAACTTAAAGCTGGTAGGCGAGTAGGTCAGCTTGTATTTGCAAAAATGGATGATACAGCACTTAATCCATATAATGGTAAATACCAAGGTCAAAAAGGTGCAACAGGCTCAAGAGTGTTTATGGATAAAGAAGTGAAATAAAATTAAATAACGGACAATTCTCATAAAAAGAGAGTTGTCCGTTGATTTAATCATTTGCGAAGCAACTTCATTACGAAGTACTTCATTGTGTAACACTTCATTTGTCGTAAGACAACTTCATTCATTTATGTCTTATAAAGTTCGGCAAAACCGAAATGAAGTTTGTGTCACGAGTGCCACAAAATGAAGTTATGCCCTGACGGACATAAATGAAAAAAGCAAGTCATTTGACTTGCTTTTTTGGTGACCCGGACGAGAATCGAACTCGTGTTACCGCCGTGAAAGGGCGGTGTCTTAACCGCTTGACCACCGGGCCATATTTTGAAGAACTTTGTTCTTCTATATTTAACACTCCAGCAGGTAAGAAAGTTGACTTGGTAGCGGAAGTGGGACTTGAACCTACGACCTGCCGGGTATGAACCGGACGCTCTAGCCAACTGAGCTATTCCGCCATATATATGAAAACAACAAACTCACCCGCTGAAAGAGTGGTGTCGCTCTCAATTGAGCATAGTGATTATAACTTGAAAGCGTGTATTTGTCAATACTTTTTTCAAAAAATTTTCAAAAAACAAAACTTTTTCTTTTTTTAAAGAAAAACCCCTTGACAATGCTTTATTTTATATGTATAATATGCCTTGCATTTGCGGATGTAGCTCATCTGGTAGAGCGCCACCTTGCCAAGGTGGAGGTAGCGAGTTCGAGCCTCGTCATCCGCTCCATTTTGCGCTGGTAGCTCAGTTGGATAGAGTGACTGGCTACGAACCAGTAGGTCAGGGGTTCGAGTCCCTTCCAGCGCGCCAAAAAACTCATTCTTCGGAATGAGTTTTTTCATTTATGTCCAACAGAAAGGATTTTTTTATGGAATACGCATTATCAGTTACAATGGCAATATTTGCTTTAATTGGTGCAATAGATAAAATTTTTGGTAACCGCCTTAAATTAGGTGATGAGTTTGAAAAAGGCATACATACAATAGCGCCACTTACAATGTCAATGCTCGGTATGATTGCAATAGCGCCTACTTTGTCAGATTTGTTATTACCAGTAATAACACCTGTAGCAAATCTTTTAAAATTTGACCCATCTGCAATAGCCGGCATTATATTTGCAAACGATATGGGTGGTGCGGCACTTGCTGATTCTGTTTGTAACGATGCTCTTTTAGGCTCATTCCACGGGCTTGTGGTGGCTTCTATGTTAGGTGCGACAATTTCATTTACAATTCCTGTTTCTATAAGTTCAATTAATAAAGAATTCCATAAAGACGTGTTTTTAGGGCTTCTCTGCGGTATAAGTACAATTCCATTGGGTTGCTTCGTTTCAGGTCTTTTTATGGGGATAAACGTCGTTACACTTATTTTAAATTTAGTGCCAAGTATTTTCTTTTCTATAATTATTGTTACAGGTCTTTTAAAAGTACCGAGTGTTTGTATTAAAATTTTTGGTATTTTAGGCAAAGCAATACTCGTTTTAGTTATAGGTGGACTCGCAATAGGAATTTTACAATATTTGACTGGTTGGGTAATTTTAGAAAAAACAACACCTATTAACGAAGGTTTTAAAACTATTTTTCATATAGGCGTTGTGCTTTCTGGTACATTCCCGTTAATTGCAATAATTTCAAAGCTATTAAATAAGCCATTTAAAGCGTTAGGCAAAAAAACAGGGCTCGATGAAGCTTCTGTTTTAGGTTTTGTTGCAACTCTTGCTAATAGTATTGCAACTATTGAAAATGCAGACAAGATGAACCGCAAAGGCAGAGTTATGAACCTTGCTTTCTGTGTTTCAGGTGCATTTGTTTTCGGCGACCATTTAGCATTTACGCTCTCTTATAACGGTGAACACATTTTAGCGGTTATTATAGGCAAATTAGTTGCAGGCGTTCTTGCAATTTTAATGGCAGGCTTTGCGGTGAAGAAAATTAAAGTGTAAAACAGTTGAAAGTTGAAAGTTGAAAATTGAAAGTTTCGGAACTGCGTTGGCATTATAATTGAATAAAAAATAATTTATCCTATCATTTTTCAGTTTTGACACTAAAACCAGCTTTAAATGATAGGATAAATTTATTTGTCTTAATATTTAATTATAATCGGCTTGCCCCTTAACTTTCAACTTTCAATTTTCAACTAATTTTTTTAAAATCTCTATAAGCTTATCAGCAATCGTCCTATGCCCCTCACGATTTGGGTGAAGTGGCTCAACTGGTACCCAGCCGTTTGAGTCTATATAGAAAATATCTGTGTTGTGTTTCTTATTGTAGTCTTTTATAAATTCGCCCAATTCTTCGTGGAATGCACCACAGAAAGCAGAAAGCGAAATTATTTTAGATTCTGGATTCATCTTAATAATAACGTCAAGGAGCTTTTCGTAATTTGTGAGATAATTTTCAAGTGCTTCGAAACGGTCATTTGCACCGTGGTTAATTACTATATAATCACTGTTTTTATGAGTGATAGGGGAATTATCAAAATTATACGGATACGCTTCGTCTGCTTTTGGCACTGCGCCCATTCCCGAGTGAGTAACACCAACTGCACCATAGCCCATAAAAATTGGTCTTAAATTCAATTTTTCGGCAGTAAGCCAAGCATAAGTTGCAGTAACGTCATCCTGATAAACTCTGTTAAACTGACCAATTGAGAATTTATTTTCACCATTTTCGCCGTAATAATTTTCATCGGTTAAAACACCTTCTGTAATTGAGTCTCCGACAAATTCAATGGTCTTTCTTGTATCTTCATGGAGTTTAACCGGTGTGTCTGTAATTACGCCACAAAATGAAATTTTACTTTCAAGTGGACTGTACCAACGTCTGAATTCTTCAACGGTACCTTTAAAAATGATTTTTACCGTATGCTCTTTATCTTCATTCGTACGGATTTTAAGGTAGTTATCTACCATAGTTTCGGTGTAGTCGCCACCGTCTATCTGCACCCATAAATGCGGAAAAGGGTATTTATTGTTATCGCAGTTAAAAACTGCAGTAGCAAGTGTACCTTTGAAAGAAAATTCAATATAACTACCAGTTGCGGTAGCAGTTGCAAATTCTTTACTTTGAGTATCCCATCTGCCAGTGAGACGGATTGATTCGTGGTTATAAGAAAATTTCATAAAAACAGTCCTTCAATATATATTATAACAATATTATATAATTACTAAATTTAATGTCAACACTTGAAGCGTAAAATAAATTGTGTTATAATTTTGATTTAGGTAAAACTCTATTTTGAAAGATTTTGAAAGGAAATTCTTTAAATGTATTCAAAAGAAGAACAACAAGAACAACTTTATTTCAGTAAAGTTAAAAACTTTTTAAATAGTGAAATAGTGAGACTTAAAGACCTTATTGTTACTTATAAGGCACGAGTTAAGGCTCAGGGCGAAAAGTTCAATGAAGATAACCCTAATGGCGGAATGTACGCTGGTGTTGAACTTACAGAACTTCATTACGAAATGGAAAATCAGATGCAGGAGATAGAAAATGCACACTATGATATTTCATTTTATGAAAAACTTAAAAATTCACCGTATTTTGCAAGGGTAGATTTCACACCAAACAGAACTGGTAAAAAGCAAGAAATATATATAGGTCTTAAAACTTTACAGGAAAGAGATACTTATAACACGTTAGTCTGTGACTGGCGTGCACCCATTGCTTCGCTTTTTTATGATGATTTTAATTCGAGTGATGCTTATTTCAATGCACCATCTGGTGTAATGGAGGGTAAACTCACACTTAAAAGACAATATAAATTTCAAGGTGGCGAATTAAAAGGTTTTGTTAATAGCGATATTAAAATTGACGATGACATTTTAAGAGACGTGTTGGGCGAAAATACTCACGAGCATTTAAGAGTTATTGTCAATTCAATTCAGCGTGAGCAAAATAAGGCTATAAGATATTCTGACAGTAAAAATTTAATTGTTTACGGCCCTGCGGGTAGTGGTAAAACTTCTGTTGGTTTCCACAGAATTGCATATTTACTTTACAGAAACAGAAAAGAACTTATTTCTTCTGAAATTGTTATGTTTTCTAATAACGATATTTTCTCAAGTTACGTTGCAGATATTATTCCGGAACTTGGTGAAATGCCGATTAATTACTCGAGTTTCTATAATATTTTTAAAGCAGAACTTTCTGAATATTCTGTTCTTGATTACTACGATTTAGCAAACAGTTTAATTAATGGCGATAATTTAAGAAAGAAAAATGCAGTTTTAAAATATGACGAAAAATTTATAGATTACTTAAAAGTACACGCTGAAAATTATCTGCCTGAATTTAAAGACGTAAAACTTTACAATGAAATAATCATTTCTAAAGATGATATTTTAGATAGATACGTGTCAGACAGTGAAAATGCTCCGTCTGCAAGAGTAGAAAGACTCGTAAGTTTTGTAAACGGCGTAATTGACGAGTATTTTATGGAGCATAAAGAAGAAATTTATGAAACAATAGATTTAGAGTCAAGTATAGATGAAGACACTGCGAAACTCTACAAAATGAAACGCAGAGAGTTAAAACATAACGTAGGCAGAATTTTAAGAGAAAGCGTTTTAGCGGACCCTGTTGAAATTTATATTAATATTTTAGAAAATTACGTTAATACAGTCGGTAATGCAGATGACGTTTTAAAATTAACTAAAGAAAATCTTGAAAACAGAATTTTAGATTTTCCGGATGCATTGGGCGTTGTATTCACAAAATGTGTAATGGGTGAAAGTGCTGTTTTGAATGGTGTAAAGCACATTTTAATTGACGAAGCGCAAGATTTGAGCCTTTTACAACACAGAAATATTTTGACAATGTTCCCAAGAGCAAAATATACACTTTTACTTGATACAAATCAGGCAATTAACCCAGAAATAAACTCTGTAAGTATAGAAAAATTGGCTTCGCTCTATAACGCTAATTCGTTGTATCTTAACAGAAGTTACCGTTCAACTGAAGAAATAAATAAGGTAGCCCTTTCACTTTTACCAGAAGAAAAGAGTTACGATATTTTTACAAGAAACGGCGAAGAAGTGCAATATAAATCTTGTGAAAGCGAATTAAGAAATACTATAAAAGAATATTATGAGAAAAGTCCGTCAGTTGCTATTATTACAAAAACCATTGAAGAAGCAAGAGAACTTCACAAAGAGTTAATTAAAGAATTTCCTAAAATTCGCCTTTGTGATAATAAATCGTGTGTGTTAAGCGAAGCACCTATTGTTATGCCACTCGTTTTAACAAAAGGTCTCGAATTTGACAGTGTTATAGTTTATAACAAAGAAAAAACTTTTAATGGCGATAGCAATAAACCATATCTTTATATGGCGGTTACAAGAGCGTTACACAGATTAACAATTTTAGAAATGTAGGTGGAGTTTATGACAAAAAGAATAGTTTGCGTGTTTATTTGTATTGCAATCATTTTTTCATTTGCGGGTTGTCTTGGTAAAAATTACGACACAGATTTTACAATTTCAAGAATGACTTATTTTGCCGATAATAAAGAAAAAACGTTAACGGCAAAATTAGCAATACAGATTGACGACAGCGAGAAAAAATTTAATTATTTTGGCATTAAATATACTTCAGACTCTTACCTTAAATGTTCTTTGACATATAGTGTGAAAAAAGAAACTGTAAGAGAAGAATTCTTTTTAGAGCCATCACAAAGCGAGAAAGATTTTTATAGTTTTATAGATAATGCTTTAGAAAAAGTTACTGCAACAAGATTAATTGAATTCACTTGCGAGCCACTTAATTCAAGCAAAGCAAAAGTTAATTTTATTGGTTTTTCTGTGTTTTTAAGAGAAGTACCAGAGCAAGAAATTTTCATTGAAACTGAAAATTATAAATTAGGTGTAGATTTACTCTGGGGTGGTGCGCTTTCTTACCTTGAAGATTTGAATTCTGACGTTGAAGCAGTAAAGGTTAATGACAAAATAAAAGTTGATTCAAATGCGAGTGAACGTTATGACACAAGAGCGGTTAATAAAAACGTTAATTTAATTAACCGTAACGATACGGGAAGACTCGTGCAACAGTCTTATTACGGTACTCTTGAAGCACCTTATGAACCGGCTACTTATATGGATAACACCTGGAACTATAACCCTGTGCAAGGTGGTAACCAATATAATGACCACAGTAAAATTGTAGATTTACGCCTTAGTGAAGAAGAGATTTATATAAAATGCAGACCACTTGACTGGGCTAAGGAAAAAGAATTTATTACACCTTCTTATATGGAAGCGTGGTACACAATAGAAAATAATAACGTGCACGTAAAATGCAGATTTACAGATTTTTCGGGGTATCCTGCAACGCCAAGAACACAGGAATTACCGGCATTTTATTGCATTGAACCACTCAACACGTTCGTTTATTACGATGGCACAGAGCCTTTCTCAAAAGAAAATAAACTTATAACTAATAATAAATTGGGTTTCTGGCCAGATGAAGGTTACCCTAATTTTACTTCAATTGAGCAGTGGGCTGGGTATCGTGGCGAATTTTCTGACAGTTTCGGTATTGGACTTTATATGCCGACTCACGACACGTTCTTAACGGGTGTGTTTAATCGTGGGGAAACAACCGAAAAAGACCCATCGAAAGATAGTTCTACTTCATATATTGCAGTAGTTAAAGATTACGTTTTTGAAAGTTTCAAACCGAAAGAATATGATTATTATATTTCAACCGGTACAGTTGAAGAAATAAGAGAGAATTTTAAAGCGATTAGTGATTTAGTATGATAGATTTAAGACCGGTAACAAAAGAAAATTTTCCTTCTGTTTATAAAAGACTTATTGACGCTTTCCCTTATGAAGAAAGGCGAGATGAAGAAGACGAAGAAAAATGCTTTTTAAAGTCACAGTTTAATTTTTGTGAAATTACAGATGACGGCGAAAGTGTAGGTTTAATTGTTTTCTGGGCGTTTGAAAGTTTTTTGTTTATTGAACATATTGCAATAAATAAAGAAATACGTTCTAAAGGCTACGGCTCGAAAACGATTGATTTAATAAAATCAAAATATAATTTGCCGATTATTTTAGAAGCAGAAGCACCCGAAACAGAAATGCAACAAAAACGAATTAAGTTTTATGAAAACTTAGGTTTCAAAGTGAATTCTTACGATTACACTCAACCGTCATATCACAATGGAGAAAGTGTGCCGCTTCAGATTTTGAGCTTTCCTGAAATTCTTAATGAAAACGAGTTCTGTGAGTTTTTTAAAACAACAAGAAACGTTGTTTATGAATTTAATTTAATATAAATAACAAAGACTACATTCCTTCATTTAAGATAAAATAGAAATGAGCGAATGTAGTTTTTGTTATAAAACGCCTCTCTTCGAAGAGAGGGGGTTAAGGCAATAAAATTATCCTATCATTTGTAGTTGGTTTAATGTCAACTAAAAATGATAGGATTTTGTTTTACTATATTTATTCATCAACAAACACCATTATATCCTGAACTGAGCAGTGCAGAATTTTACATAAATCATCAATTGTTACGGTGCTTAATGGTTTGTTGTGTTTTAATCTGTCTAAAAGGCTACGACTTATGTTGTAGTCTTTTATTAATTTATAAGTTGTCATATTATTCTTCTTTAATGTTTCATAAAAAGGTTCAAACGAAATCATATAATCAATCCTTTGGCAGTGGTTTTGGATTGTTTGTAAAACCTAAAATGTAATCAGAAGAAACATTGTAAAATTTGCAAAGTGTTATTAAATGTTCGAGTGGTAAAGGTCTTTTTCTGTTTTCGTATTGTGCATAATATGACTGCGATGTATTCAATAATTTTGAAATTGCATCTTGTGTCAAATCTTTATCTTCTCGTAAATCTCTAATTCGTTGTGCGTAATCCATAATAATAAACCCTTTGTACTAAATTTATACATTAAGTTTATATCAGTTCAAAAATAAACTATTGACTTTAGTTCGCAATTGAACTAAAATTAAATTAACAAAATTATTTTTTCTAAATAAATTGTTTTTAAACAGGTGATAATATGCTTTGTGCAAACAAGTTTTGCATTTTTAATAGTTTCGGACATTGTAATAAATATCAGATTGAAATAGACGACACAGGGCATTGTAAAAGTTATATTTATATTGATATAAGTAGTGAAGATTTAGAAAAATTAAAAAGAAATTTATCAGATAAAACAATAAAACAGATGATGGAAAAAGCAAATCTTTAATTGCGGGGTGGAAGATATGAATCTCATTGAAGACATTTATAATATAATTGCAAAAAGATATAATACAGATTTAGATGGAGCAAGAGGAATTGTAGTAAAATATTTAAAAGACTTGAAAAAGGAAATAGATGAATCTGATGACGAAAAAATAAAAATACTTTGGTATGAAGACTTTGGGGACACTGATAACCCTGACCCAGATTGGTATGTTCTTTCGGCAACTCTTGTTGGACATAATCCATATAAACCTAAAAAATAATACAAAAACATCCTATCATATGAGGTTTCGAAAAACTTTTATTGATAGGATTATTTTTTAGTTGTCTTGCAAATCTGCAAACGGAATATCGTTTTCTAAATTATCTCTTGCAAGGTCTGTGTCAATTGCCCCATAGGCTTCTGAAATTGGTTTTTCTTCTTTAAATGGTTTTGTGTGAAAAACTTTTTGGTTTGCACCATTCGTACCTGCAATAATCGGGTTTGCTTGTGTCTTACCACTTTTTGCTTTACCTTGAATTTCGGGTACAGGTGGTACGTCATTTCGTTTTTCTGTGTGAGTTCTTTCAGGTCTTTTCATTCCTTTTTTAGCCATAACTTTCACTCCATTAACATTATTTATATTTATAATTCCCTGAATTCAGAGAACTATAAAATTCAAAAGTTGCAAAAATAGATAAAATATGGTATAAGTTTTAAGGGAGATGATTATATGTTTGAAAAGAAGAAAAGAATTATAATTGCGATAGTAACTGTAGTTGTAATTGCCATTATTGCGATAATTGCAATGAATTTAGCAACTTCTGCAAAAAATCAAGAGATTACAAAACTTGATGAAATTACTTCGCCAGACAATAACTATCTAATTGTAATAAATCAGGTTGGGTATCCAATATCTTTTGATTCACATAATGTGAAAATACAATTAATTGATAATAAAACTAATGAAGAAATAAAGGTAATCGAAGAAGATATAAGTAATGATGGTAAAAACTTAACATCGTATAATTGGGAAGTTGAATGGTTTGAAGAAGATGTAGTTATTACTTTATTTGGTGAAGAACAAAACAACGAAGAATTCAAAATTCAATTGAAATAAAATAATAAAAATCATCCTATCATTTTAGTTTACAAAAAACTTTAATGATAGGATGAATTTATTTTTATTAAATTTTATGCCAACGCAGTTCCGAAATTCTGCATTCTGAACTCTGCATTCTGCATTATTTAATCTGTGTACCATTTGGCACGCAGTCTGGTAAAAATACTACCTGACAGCCACAAGCGCCGTTAGTTGCTGCAAGGAGCATACCCTGACTTTCAACACCCGCAATTCTTGCTGACTGGAGGTTTGCTACAACAATAATTTTCTTGCCAACTAATTGCTCGCAAGTATATTCACTCTTAATAGATGAAACAATAACTCTGTTTTCGCCACTGCCATCATCAAGTGTGAGTTTTAAGCAACTGTGCGATTTTCTTATTTCCTGTGCTTTAACAATTTCACAAACACGAAGGTCTAATTTGCAGAAATCGTCAATAGAAATACTATCAGTAGAGAATGGAACGAAAGCATCTGCTTCGCCATAAACGTGTTTATCTTCGTTTTCTACTACTTCTTCAATAACAGGAGCTTTAGCTTCTTCTTCTGTTTTTGGGTAAGAGAAGTCAAGAAGACCAACGTATTTTTGTGGGTCGATAGCAAAAAGGAATAAGTAAAGTCTCGGACCTTTTTCTTTATCAATAAGAAGTTTATAAACGTTTTTGAAGAATGTACCCTGAATTGCTTTTAATGCTTTTTCGTCAAGGTCACTACCGTGAACTTCTTTCGGAATAGCGTAAAGTTTCTTGTTGAGTTCATCAAGGTCATAGCCACCAGCTTTAATGAAGTTAAATAAGAGCTCAACTTCTTTTTTAGCGGTATCGTCGAGAGTTTCATAAACTTCCCAGTTTCTTAAAGTTCTGAGTCTGTTTACGTTTTCGGGAGCACAGTGCTCAAGCCAGTATTTAGCTCTTTCGAGTCTGTCTGCGAATTGTTCGTACTTATAAGGTGTGTCAATTTTTGCGAATACTGTTTCGAGCATTGGCACGTTGAAGTCGACAACTGAACCTAACTGAACAAGGTGACCCATTGGAACAGTTTCTAACACTCTGTCGCCAACAGTTGTGTTATACATAATTGCTTTTTCGTTATCGTTAGCAGTACCATTCTGTACGTTTGTGTACATTTTATCAAATTCAAAATACTGACGAAGAATACCATCATCAAAGCAGAAGTCAAATGCTTTGAGTGGCTCTGTTTTTGAGTAAAGCCAGAGAATAACTTCTGGTTGATAGATTTTTAAAAGTGTATCTGGTGTTAAGTTAAGACCAGAAGAACCGGACATCTTACCGGTTGTACCTTTAATACCAATGAATTCATAACCCTGGAAGAGTGGTGGCTCGTAACCAAAGATTTTCTTTGCAATATCTTTACTTGTGTCGTAGCTACCGTGTGGGCTGGCGTGGTCTTTTCCGCCTGGTTCAAAGTCAACGCCTTCATACATCCAACGCATTGGCCAGTCAATTTTCCAAGCCAATTTGCAGTTGAAGTCTTTTGTGAAGTCAAACGTGCCTTTGTGACCACAAGCACAAGAATATTCTGCAACTGTGCAGTCATCAGAAAGAGAATGTACCTTTGTTGTGTCTTTACCGCATTCTGGGCAGTAAATGTTAATTGGGTAATATGCTTCCCTTTCACCTGGTTGTGCTTCTTGAGTACGGTGACTGTCTAAAATATCGAAAATTTCGCCACGATGTTTTAAAGCGTGAATGATATGCTCTGTATATTTACCGCTTCTGTACATTTCTGCTTGATGGCGGTAATCCATATCAATACCGAATTTAACAATTGACGTTTCAAATTCGTTTTCAAAATATTCAGCATAAGTTTTAAATTCCTGAGCATCAACGAATGGGTTTTTAACGTCTACATAAGGGCAACCTATGTATTTTTCCATAT
Source organism: Acutalibacteraceae bacterium (assembly GCA_045533655.1). GTDB lineage: Bacteria > Bacillota > Clostridia > Oscillospirales > Acutalibacteraceae > DTU089. Next base: position 47,324 of record JAZSIE010000008.1, on the reverse strand, counting down.
CGCTGTCAACTGCCGCAACGTTTACAGGAACTTTTCTGAGACGGTCAAACTCATCCCAAGAGAAAAGAAGTCTTGCTTTTTTGCCTTTTTTTCTTAAAGCTCTTACTACAAAGTAACTTGTAGCAATATCACGGAAGTTACCAATGTGAATTGAGCCTGATGGACTGATACCAGCAGCACAAACATATTCTTCTTTGTTAGGGTTACGCTTAATTATTTTTTCAGCGATTTCTTCAGACCAATGCATTTTATCACTCTTTTTCTATATATTTTTAAAAATTTGTAGTCATCACAGTATTTTACAATAAATGTAACGTTATGTCAATCTAAAAAGGGGAATTACTTGCAGTTTTCAAGCACTTTAAGAAGAATTTTAAACGTTCTTTCAGTAGAACTTATTGAAAGTCTTTCTTTTACCGTGTGAACGTCAAACATATTAGGACCAATAGAGATACAATCGAAGTCTTTTATTTTAGATGCAAAAACACCACACTCAAGACCTGCGTGAATTGCTTCTACTTTAAGAGTTTCGTTAGTTTCTTTTTCATAAACTTCTTTAAAAAGACCTTGTAAAGTAGAGTTTGAATTAAATTCCCAAGACGGATATTTATCAAACGTTGTGCATTCACAAGGAAGAACAGAGAAAAATGTTTTTAATCTGTCTTCTAAAGCACCTAAAGCACTCATTTTATTGCTTCTTAATGAAGTTTTAAGTTCTGTGTTATTTTCAGTTGTTGCTAAAATACCTAAGTTTAAAGACGTTTCAACAAGACCGTTAATTTCTGCACTCATATCTAAAACGCCATTTGGCATACAGCAAAGAGCGTAAATAATAGCGTTTTGGGATTCTTTGTTTATTGCTTCAGAATTCCCGTTTTCAAGTGTATTAAGTTCATAACAGAAATCAGGTTCTCTTGCAGAAATTTCTGCTTTTATAATTTCAAGATATTCGGTAGCATCTTTTATAAACTGTTCGCTATTTTTTACACAAAGGTTAATTTTACAAAGATTTGTAATAGCGTTAGTTTTATCGCCACCGTTGATGCTTAATAAGTTAAAATCTGTGGTTTTTAAATGGTTTAAAACACGACCAGCTAAAATATTAGCGTTAACTCTGCCTTTGTCAATTTCTATACCAGAGTGACCGCCTTTAAGACCTTTTAAAATAAGTTCAATTTCGGTGCCATTTACAGTTTCTCGCTGAAAATTAAAGGTTGCTAAAAAGTCGGCACCACCAGCACAAGAAACTGTCATTGTGTCATCTTCTTCTGAATCGATGTTAATCATTCTTTTAGATTTTAAAACTGAAGTGTCAAGATTATTTGCGCCGACCATACCAGTTTCTTCGTCGGTTGTAAAAACTGCTTCAATAGGTGGGTGAGTGTAACAGTCACTTTCAAGGATTGCTAAAACACAGGCTACTGCTATGCCGTTGTCGGCGCCGAGTGTAGTGTTTTTTGCTTTTATAAAATCACCATCAATAAAAATTTCTAAAGAATCTTTTGAAAAGTCAATAGTACAATCTTCTGTTTTCTGGCAGACCATATCCAAGTGACCTTGTAAAATGATTGGTTCAGCATTCTTTAAATGCTTTGTTCCGTCTTTATAAATAACAACGTTATCTGCATTATCACGATAACACTTAAGGTTGTGTTCTTTCGCAAAGTTTTCGCAGAACGAAGCGATTGCAGACATATCACCCGAGCCGTGTGGAATTTTTGTAATTTCTTCAAAATAATAAAATACTCTTTGTGGTTGTAATCCCTTTAAAACTGACATAATTAATTCCTTTCTGGTTCGTAATTAAATACGGGCATAAGTTCTAATTTGAATTGATTTATTCTGTGAAGGTAGTCTATTCTCTCTTTTGTTTTTTCGTCTTCACAAATACCTGTTCTTATATATTTATCTAAAACTGCATAGGTAAAGCCTAAATTGTCTTCATCTGTTTTACCCTGAAGTCCGTCAATAGGGGTTTTTTCTGTGAATTTATCGGGGAGACCTAACGCCTTGCCGACTGCCTTGACTTCCTGAACGGTGAGTTTTGAAAGTGGTGAAAAATCACCCACACTGTCGCCGTAACGTGTAGAGTAACCAACCCAATCTTCTGAAAGATTGCAGGTGTTTGCAACTCTGCCGTTTACACTTTGGCTTACTGCATAAACACACGCCATACGAAGTCTTGGCGGAAGGTTTGTAATAGCCTGTGCTGAAAGTTCAACGTCGTTGCTTTTAAATTCATTTAAAAAGCCGTTATAAGCGTCTTTAATATTTATTGTTACAGATTTTATGCCTAAAAATTCAACAAGGTCTTTTGAAACGTCAATGTCGAATTGTTCGCCGTTTGGCATAAGAACGCCAACGACGTTTTCTTTACCCAACGCTTCAACTAAAAGTGCCGCTACTACTGAACTGTCTTTACCGCCAGAAATACCGAGCACTCCTTTACAACCTTTACCGTTTTCAGAAAACCAGTTTTTAATCCATTCTACAATATCATTTTTAACTTTAACTGCATCAAAATTCATAGAAAAACTCCTGAAATTAAATTTACTATAATATTTTACCTATTTATCGTAATATTTTCAATATTATTTCTAAAAAAACATTGAAAGAATCAAAGAAAAATATTATAATATAGTTATATATTTTACAATGGGGTTTTGTGGTATGACAATCAGCGAATTAATTAAATCTTTAGTGGCTTATTTGGAAAAAGAGTCTTTGATTTCAAAAGAAGATGAAATATGGGCGACTAACAGAATTTTAGAAGTTTTAAACCTTTCTTCTATTGATGAAGATGCTAATTCTAAAGAAATGGAATTAGAAGATATTTTAAAAGGCATTTTAGATTATGCTTGTGAAAATGGTCTTTGTGAAAATTCGGTTGTTTACAGAGATTTGTTAGACACAAAAATAATGGGTGCCGTGCTTCCGAGACCGTCTGAAGTAATTAAAACTTTTAATGAAAAATATTCTGACTCACCAGAGAAGGCAACAGAATATTATTATCACTTTGCAAGAAAGAGTGACTACATAAGAGAATATCGTGTTAAAAATGATATGAAGTGGGTTACACCAACTGAATATGGTGATATTGATATTACTATAAACCTTTCTAAACCAGAAAAAGACCCTAAAGCAATTGCGGCGGCTACAAAAATGGAGGCTTCGTCTTACCCTAAATGCCTTCTTTGTAAAACTAATGAAGGTTATGCGGGTAGAGTTAATCACCCAGCAAGACAAAACCACAGAATCATCCCTGTTACATTAGATGGTGACAGTTACTTCTTACAGTATTCACCTTACGTTTATTATAACGAACATTGTATTGTTTTCGATGGCAATCACGTGCCAATGAAGATAAGTGAAAAAGGTTTCAGACGTCTTTTCTCATTCGTTAAACAATTCCCGCATTATTTTATTGGTTCAAACTCAGATTTACCAATTTCTGGTGGCTCAATTTTAACTCACGAGCATTTTCAGGGTGGTAACTACACGTTTGCTCAGGCAAGAGCAGAAATTGAAACAGAACTTAAATTTACTGGTTTTGACGATATTAAAGCGGGTATTGTTAAATGGCCGATGTCTGTTATAAGACTTATTGGTGAAGATACTGACAGAATTTGTACTCTTGCTGGTAAAATACTCACTTGCTGGCGTAATTACAGCGACGATGAAGCATTTATAATTGCTAAAACAGATGACGGTGTACCACACAACACTATTACACCAATTACACGTTTCAGAGATGGCAAATATGAAATAGATTTAGTTTTAAGAAATAATATTACTACAGAAGAATGTCCAGATGGTTTTTATCATCCACATCCGGAATATCATAACATCAAAAAAGAGAATATCGGTCTTATTGAGGTTATGGGTCTTGCAGTTCTCCCTGCACGTCTTAAAACTGAAATGCAAGTTTTAAAAGACGCTATTTTAAATGGTGAAGATATCACCAAAAATGAAACTATTTCTAAACATGCAAAGTGGGCGGAAAAGTTTATTATCAGCAAAAACCCTACAAAAGAAACAATCGACGAAATTACAAGAAATGCAATAGGCGACACCTTCGCAAAAATTCTTGAACAATGTGGCGTGTTTGAGAGGAGCGAAGAGGGTAAAAAGCAGTTCCTTAAGTTTGTTGAAACGGTTAACAAACAGTAATAATTCGGAATGCGTAAAATTCGGAATTCGGAATTATAGGGTCTGCGACGCAAATTATAATGTTGCTAAAGGAAAGTTTATGAAAAACAATTATTTTCTCAGAGCTATATTTGATGGTTTTATAACAAGTATTGGATTGTTACTGTTAACACGAGTTTCTGTGTTTTTGTATTCTTTTGGATACGGTAGGTATATTCCAGAAGTTTTAGCAATATTAATTGCTGTTGTGTTAGCGTTCTTGTTTTTTAAGTTGTTACAAAATATAAAATCAAAAAGAAAAGCAATTATATTTCCAATAATTAGTTTTTTTAGTTTTGTGGATTTTTATTTTATTTGGTGTATGTTGGATTTATATATTCCTTTTGATATGTTGCCAACAAAAGAGCCTGATGCTTCTGATAATGTTGGTGGACTACTACTGATTATGTGGTTTATCTTTTTATATTCAATAACTCGTCTTATAGTAATAATAAAATTTTATAAACAAAATCCAAAATTAAAAAGATAGTAAAACCCCTATCATTTTCGTGAATTGAAAATGATAGGGGTTTTTTTATTTGTTATAATACTAGCCATACTAACCATACTAGCAACTATTTTTTCTTCTTTTTCCCAAAAATTCCGCCTTTTTCTTCAGCTTTAACGTCTTTGCCACCAGATTCTTTATTAAACTGAAGAAGAAGTTCTTTTTGTTTATCGGTAATATTTTTAGGAATAACAACGTTGATTTTTACAAGTTGGTCGCCACGTCTTGTGCCGTTTACAACCTGAATACCCTTGCCTTTGAGTTTGAATACGTCACCAGGTTGTGTACCAGCAGGAATGCTATATTTAACCTGACCGTCAAGAGTTGGAACGGTTAATTCATCACCTAAAGTAGCCTGAACTATTGAAACGTCAACTTCGCACCATACGTTGTAGCCATCTCTCTGGAAGAATGGGTGTGGTTTAATTGCAACTGCAACTCTTAAATCGCCACTCGGGCCACCATTTAAGCCACGGTTACCTTCGCCACGTACTGTGAACATCTGACCATCATCAATACCAGCAGGGATTGTAACGTCTTTCTTAATAGGTCTTCTGATTCTGCCTGCGCCTTTACATTTGTTACAAGGTGTAGGGTTATAAGTACCTTTACCGCCACATTTCGGACATTGCTTCTGTGTTGAAATAACGCCGAATGGTGTGCGTTGCTGAGTGCTTATCTGACCACGGCCGTTACACTCAGGGCAAGTCTGTGAAGAAGTACCTTTAGCGGCACCGCTACCAGCACACTCGTCGCAAGTTTCGATTCTTGGGAAGTCAACGTTTTTAGTGCAACCTTTTGCCGCTTCTTCAAACGTTAAAGATACTGTAATCTGAATATCATTACCACGTCTTGGGGCGTTTGGATTTGAACGTGAAGAACCACCAAAACCGCCACCACCGAATCCACCGCCAAAGAATGAACCAAAGAGGTCGCCTAAGTCGAATTCCATTCCGTCGCCGAAACCACCGAATCCACCAAAACCGCCTGCGCCCCCTTGACCTGCACCATAAGACGGGTCAACACCAGCAAAGCCGAATCGGTCGTATTTTTCTTTCTTTCCTGGGTCAGAAAGAATTTCGTAAGCTTCGTTTACTTCTTTGAATTTAGCTTCAGCTTCTTTATTATCCGGGTTTAAGTCCGGGTGATATTTTTTAGCAAGTTGACGGTAAGATTTTTTAATTTCGTCATTAGAAGCGCCTTTAGAAAGTCCAAGGACTTCATAATAATCTCTTTTATCTGCCATAGTAAAACCTTTCTACACATCGGCAACAGAACTCGTTTAAGAGTTCTGTTGCTGTGATAGTTTAAATTATTCGTTTACGTCTGTGAAAGGTGCTTCGTAGTAGCCGTTTTCATCAGTACCGCCTTGAGCAGCTGAAGGGTCGAAACCACCAGCAGCGTTAGGGTCAAAACCTTGAGCACCGCCTGCTGCTTTGTAAAGCTTTTCAGAGATTTCATAGAATTTAGCCTGAAGTGCTTCTTGTTTTGATTTAATAAGGTTGATATCTTCGCCTTTAAGGGCTTCTTTTAATTCTTCAACCTGTGCAGAAATAGCACTCTTGTCAGCTTCGTCTAATTTGTCGCCATTTTCTTCAAGGATTTTTTCGCACTGGAATACCATCTGGTCTGCACCGTTACGGATATCAACTGCTTCTTTACGTTGCTTATCTTCTTCTGCAAATTGTTCTGCTTCTTTAACAGCTTTTTCAATATCTTCTTTGCTCATATTTGAAGAAGATGTGATTGAAATTGATTGTTCTTTACCTGTACCAAGGTCTTTTGCAGAAACATGAACAATACCGTTAGCATCAATGTCGAAAGTAACTTCAATCTGTGGAGTACCACGACGTGCCGGGAGAATACCGTCAAGGTGGAACATACCAAGAGTTTTGTTGTCTTTAGCAAATTCTCTTTCACCTTGTAAAACGTGAATTTCAACTGATGTCTGGTTATCTGCTGCAGTTGAGAAAATCTGGCTCTTCTTTGTTGGGATTGTTGTGTTTCTTTCAATAATCTTTGTGCAAACTGAACCGAGAGTTTCAATACCAAGTGAAAGTGGAGTAACGTCTAAAAGAAGAAGACCTTTAACGTCGCCACCTAAAACACCAGCCTGAAGAGCAGCACCGATAGCAACACATTCGTCTGGGTTAATGCCCTTGAATGGTTCTTTGCCTGTGTATGATTTAACAGCATCCTGAACAGCAGGGATTCTTGAAGAACCACCAACCATAAGAACTTTGTCAATTTCAGACGTTTTAAGACCTGAGTCAGAAATAGCCTGACGAACTGGACCCATTGTTGCTTCAACTAAGTCTGCAGTGAGTTCGTTGAATTTTGCTCTTGTGAGAGTTGTATCAAGGTGTAAAGGACCTGCTTCAGTCATTGTGATAAATGGTAAGTTGATAGCAGATGAAGTAACACCTGAAAGTTCAATTTTTGCTTTTTCTGCAGCTTCTTTAAGTCTCTGCATTGCCATTTTGTCGCCTTTTAAGTCAATGCCGTTTTCTTTTTTGAATTCAGCTGCAAGCCAGTCGATAATTCTCTGGTCAAAGTCGTCACCACCGAGGTTGTTATTACCAGCAGTAGCAAGAACTTCTTGAACACCTTCGCCCATTTCAATAATAGAAACGTCGAATGTACCACCACCAAGGTCGTAAACCATAACTTTCTGATCGTTTTCTTTGTCGATACCATAAGCAAGAGCAGCAGCAGTAGGCTCGTTAATAATTCTCTTAACTTCAAGACCAGCAATTTTACCAGCGTCTTTTGTAGCCTGACGTTGTGAGTCTGTAAAGTAAGCAGGAACAGTAATAACTGCTTCTGTAACCTTGTCGCCAAGGTAACTTTCAGCATCAGCCTTTAACTTGCTTAAAATCATTGCAGAAATTTCTTGTGGTGTATATTTTTTGTCGTCAATAGTAACTTTGTAGTCAGAACCCATTTGTCTTTTAATAGAAGCAATAGTTCTGTCTGGGTTAGCAACAGCCTGACGCTTTGCAACCTGACCTACAAGTCTTTCACCAGTTTTTGAAAAACCAACAACAGATGGTGTGGTTCTGTTGCCTTCTACGTTAGCAATAACTACTGGCTCGCCGCCTTCGATAACTGCTACACATGAGTTTGTTGTACCTAAGTCAATACCAATTGTTTTAGCCATAATAAATTACCTCCAAAAATTCTTTTATGTTTAGTTTATTGTTTATTGAGTTATTTGAACACTTGCAAATCGTAACACACGGTCGCCCATTTTATAGCCTTTTTCAAATACTGCTGCAATTGAATTTTCAGGCAAATCTGGGTTTTCGGTTGTCATAACTGCATTGTGTATTTCCGGATTGAATTCTTCACCAACTTCGCCGAATGCTACAACGTCGGCTTTATTTAAAATGTCCTTTAATTGATTGTAGGTCATTTCAATACCTTTTCTGTAAGCTTCAACATCGTCAGTTTTATTATCTATCGCCCTGTCGAAATTATCAATAACAGGGAGAAGAAGTGCTAACGTACTTGCTTTAGAATCGTTATATGCCGCTTCTTTTTCTTTCTGGGTACGTTTTCTGAAATTATCATACTCAGCAAGGACTCTCATATATGAATCTTTCGTATCTGCTAATTCTTTTTCTAGTTGTTCTTTTTCGGCTTGAAAAGCATCTGCTTTTTTGTCAGCCTTTTTAGATTTTTTTGTTTCTTTAGTTTCTTTTGAAGAAGTTGTTTCTTCTTCGTTTAAGATTTTTTCGTCAGCCATAATTTACCTCACTCAAGTGTTTCTGAAAGCAGGTTTCCTATAACACCCGCTAAATATTTAATGCTTGGAATAAGCCTTGCATAATCAATTCTTGTAGGGCCTATTATACCGATTGAACCGCTGTCACGGTCGCCCACAGTGTATTTTGAGAATATTGTTGAAGAGTTTCTTAACTCTTTAAAAGCGTTTTCTTCACCGATTTCAACAGTTAATGGTCGTTTGTGAGAAGCAAGGAGTGTTTTCATTGGTGCTTCTCTGTGAAGAAAGTCCATAAGTTCAAATGCATCGGTTGTAAGTTCAGGGTGGTTAAGAATGTTTGATTGACCATTGAAGTGTAATTCTGTGGATTTAACTGAATTACAAAGGTCTGCAACTCCGCAAAGAAGGGGAGACATAACAAAAACTTTATCACCTAAAGAAGCTACAAGAGTTTGTATGAATGGTATATCAATATTATTGACAGAGTTACCTAAAAAATAGGTCTGCATAATATTATAAAAAACTTCTGCAATTTGTGTTGTGATTTCGCTATCGGTACGGACAACCATACTTTTGAGAATACCAGAAGATGCTAAAAGCACTACCATAGCCGTTTTACTGCTCAATGGAACAAGTTCAACTCTTTTAATAAGTGCTTCACTGTCAGATGGTGCAGAAGAAACTGCTACGCAGTTAGTGAGTTCTGAAAGAATGCTACCCGCTTTTTCTAAAAGTTGGTCTGGTTCGCCAGAGTAACCCTGAAGCCAGATTTTAATTCTCTCTTGTTCTTCGTGACCTAACTCGTATTTAGTCATAAGATTATCGACGTAATAGCGGTAACCCAACTGTGAAGGAACTCTGCCGGCAGAAGTGTGTGGTTGCATTAAGAAACCTGCTTCTACTAAATCTGCCATATCGTTTCTTATAGTGGCAGAAGAAACCGAGTTGCCCATAGCACTCTGGAGTGTTTTTGAGCCAACGGGTTCACCTGTTGCAATATAACTTTCGATAATCAAAGCTAAAATCTTTTGCTTTCTTTCAGATAAGGTCGGCATTTTAACACCCCTTTGCAAACACTCCCAGTGAGTGCTTTTGTGTTTTTAGCATTCATTAGCACTTGAACTATTAGAGTGCTAACTCTGTTAATACTATACATCTGTTTTTGCCATTTGTCAACCTTTTATTCAATATTTTTTGTAAATAGTTTGTGAATAAGGTGTTTAATATTTGTGATTTGTTGCATAAATAAATAGTTTATGGTAAAATATAGAAATGTAGATTATATTATAATTATAGTATAGAAGGGCAAAGCATTATGAAATTATCGCTTGTAGTTCCGTGCTTCAATGAAGAAGATAACGTAGAACGTTTTTTTAATGAAGTAAATAACGTCTTTTTATGTAACGTTGATGATTACGAATTTGTTTTTATTAACGATGGCAGTGAAGATAATACTTATAAAAAATTAAAAGAAATTTATGAAAATAATTCTGCTTATAATATTCAGGTTTTGTCATTCAGCAGAAATTTTGGCAAAGAGGCAGGAATTTATGCAGGGCTTAAAGCGGCGAAAGGTGACTACGTCTGCATTATAGATGCCGATTTGCAACAACGCCCTGAAGTTGTTTTAGAAATGCTTACAGAAATAGAAAAAGATGACGGAACAGACTGCGTTGCGGCATATCAGGAAGAGCGTAATGAAGGTGCAGTTCTTACAAAATTCAAGTCAGCTTTCTATACTATTATTAATAAACTTGCAGAAGTTGATTTTGTAAATGGCGCTTCTGACTTCAGACTCTTAAACAGAAAAATGGTTGACGCTATACTTTCTATGAGTGAATATCATCGTTTTTCAAAAGGTATATTCAGTTGGGTAGGCTTTAATACTAAATATATTTCATACGAAGCACAAGAAAGAGAATCCGGCGAAAGTAAGTGGAGTTTTTTGAAACTCTTTAAATATGCAATAGACGGAATTGTAGCGTTTTCTACTTTGCCGTTAAGACTTTCTATTGCAACGGGCTTTGTTACTGCTATAATTTCAATTATATATTTAGTGGTTGTTGTTCTTCAAAAACTCATACAGGGAATTGACGTACCGGGTTATGCTACTATAATAGTATTAATTTTATTCTTAGGTGGAATGCAATTATTCTGTTTAGGTATTTTGGGCGAATACCTTGCTAAAGTTTACGTACAGAGTAAAAACAGACCTATTTATATTTTAAAGGAGCATCTTGGTAAAGAAGATGAAAATGATTAAAAAGCTTTTCATTAAATATAAAGAACTTATAACTTACGTTGTTTTTGGTGTTCTTACAACACTTGTGAACTTTTTTGCATTCTGGCTTTTTACAAAGATATTTGGCGAAGAACTTTATTTAATAAATAATGCAATTGCCTGGGTAGTGGGCGTTATATTTGCTTATATTACAAACAAATTATTTGTATTCGAGTCAAAAAGCTGGAATTTAAAAGTTGTTACTAAAGAAATTACAGGATTTTTAGGAGCGAGAATATTCAGTTTTTTAGTTGAAGAAGGCGGAATGTTTTTGTTTATAACCGTCTTAGGTTTGGGCGAAAAATCTTTGACAATTTTAAGTTTGACAATAACAGGGCAGTTTATTGTTAAGATTTTACTTGCGGTTATTGTTGTTATTTTAAATTATATTTTTAGTAAGTTCTTCATTTTTAGAATGAAGAATGAAAAATGAAAAATTGAAAATTGTGGGTCTGCGACGCTATTATGACTTTATAAAAACAATGCATCTTATTATTTTAAGTTAGATAGTAATATCAACTATAAATGAAAAGATGCATTAAATTTTTGTATTTATAATTATAATCAAGGCGAAGCCTTCCGGAATTCTTAATTTTTCATTTTAAATTTTTAATAAAAAATAAAACGGTAGTCCTTCGACTACCGTTTATATTTTTTCTTATTGCTCTACTGTGTAAACACTAACCTTTTTACGGTCTTTGCCAAGGCGTTCGAAACGAACCTGACCATCAACAAGAGCGAATAATGTGTCATCCTTACCCTTACCAACGTTTGTACCTGGGTGGATTTTTGTACCTCTTTGTCTTACAAGGATGTTACCTGCAAGAACGTGTTGACCGTCTGCACGTTTAGCACCAAGTCTCTTAGACTCTGAATCACGGCCGTTACGTGTAGAACCCATACCTTTTTTATGAGCAAATAACTGGATATTAATCTTAAGCATTCGTTACACCTCCGTAAGTGTCTTTAAAAACTCGGGATATTGCTCTTCTAAACCTTCTAAATGAAGTTTTAAACCGAGTAAAATATCCTTAGTGATATGTCTTTGTTCCTTATTAACTATAAGTTTCATTTTTCCGTTTGTTTCATCAACGTCGATTTCAGCGTTAACCTTTAAAATCTCCGTTATGGTATTTGCTACCATATAACTCGCAGAAGAAACAGAAGCACAAACAATGTCTTCTCCGCTTTCTGCAAATCCTGAATGACCAGAAATCAAGAAACCATAAGGAACGTTTCCGTCAAAATAAAATGTTGCTTTTGTCATTACGCATTGATAGCTGAAATTTCAACCTTTGTGTATGGTTGTCTATGACCCATCTTGCGTTTTTCATTTTTCTTTGGTTTGTAAGTAGCAACAACAATCTTCTTGCCTTTGCCGTTCTTAATAACCTTTGCGCCAACAGAAGCACCGTCCACGTATGGAGCACCAACTTTAATGCCATCGTCTGCGCCGATTGCAATAACTTTATCAAAAGTTATTTCTGCGTCAGCTTCAACGTCGAGTTTTTCGATGAAGATAACATCGCCATTCTCAACTTTGTATTGCTTACCGCCTGTTTCAATGATTGCGTACATAGTTTTTACCTGCTTTCTTTCAGTCTCGCTAACAAGGCACATTTAAAAATGTTTGTGAGGACATACCTCGCCCTTAATATGCGGCAAATGGTATTTTAGCAGAAAGATATTGGTTTGTCAAGGGGTTACTTGTTTTTTAAGTAATTAAATTTTTATAAAGCAATTATAGTTGAAAATTGAAAGTTGAAAGTTGAAAATTTCGGAACTGCGTTGGCAATTATAATTCGAAATACGTAATGCGTAATTCGGAATTGAACAGACCTGTGGTAAGCATTATATTAACTATCAACAAAAACAAAATTATCCTATCATTTTTAGTTGATACATAAATGAATTAAAAATGATAGGATGTTTTTCTTTTTAATAATATTATAATCGGCGTAGCCCCTTAACTTTCAATTTTCAATTTTAAACTTTCAACTCGTTAATAATATCATCTGCAAGTTTCGCTTCAAAGCACATTGGCTCGTTAGTTGTCGGGTGCATAAACTCTGCTTTGCCACAATGCAGACCGGGGCGTGAAAGATTTTCGGTAACTTCGCCACCATACATATCGTCGCCGATAAGTGCAAATCCTATTGAAGAAAAGTGTACTCTTATCTGGTGGGTTCTGCCAGTTTCTATATTTACTTTTAATAATGCTCGGTTACCATTACGCTTTTCTATTTGCCAATGAGTTGTAGCGGGAAGAGCATCTTCTCTTGTGGTTGAAACTGCTCTTAACGTTTTATTGGGGTCTGGGCGGTAAATTGGTGTATCAATAGTACCAGAGTCAGCAATATCGCCTTTTACAAGTGCATAATACGTTTTCTCGATTTTACCATTTAATCTGAATGCAGAAAGAGAGTTTTTTGCAAAAACAATAACGCCCGAAGTACCTTTGTCAAGTCTGCCTATTGCTCTGCCTGCCGCTTCACTACCGCCACTCTTTATAATGTAATTAGCAACACCGTTAGCAAGTGTGCCGTTTGGGTGACGTCTTGTAGGGTGAGCAGAAATTCCAGCGGGTTTATTTAAGACTAAAATATCTTCATCTTCATAAATTATATCTAAATCCATTTCGCAAAGAAGCGGTGGAGTAGATTTTTCCGGAATTCTTATTATAACTTTTTCGTTTTCGTAAACGTTGTCAATCATTCTCACAACTCGGTCGTTTGCAGTAACAGAGCCTTCTGTATGACGGAGCGACTGAACTATTTTAGTTGATAATTTCAAATGACCTTTTAAAAAATGAAGAACGGGTCTGTTTGAAAATTCTTCTGGCACTACGTACTCTAAAATTCTCATAACAGACCCTCCGTTTTTTTGTTTGTTTTATTGTTTTAGTTTTTAACAAATTGTATATACAAGTGAATATACAGTATATAAATTTCAAAAATGTTCATAACTTTGTCAATGTAAAGTCAATTACTTTACGAAAATTTGGTCGAAAAAGAAGCGTTCTTTGGTTTTAGCTTGATTTGTGAACAAAATTGACAGAGTTTTGAACAAAGTAAAGTAACTCGCTTTACAAATTTTAACAGCGTGTTAAATTACTTAAAAAGATGAAATTTGCAAGTGCTTGCAATAAACTCTGTATATTATACAATAGCAAATTCTGACACTTTTCTGTCTTTGAAAGTAGCAACGGATTTAAAACCGGCGGCTCTTGCAATATCATAAGCTTTGTCGATGTTTACGCCTATTCTTTCAGCGTAGTGAGAGTCAGAGCCAACCGAAATAAGTTTACCGCCTAACTCTTTGTAACGTTTGATTGTTTCAATGTCTGGTGATGGTTTATTAATAGGGTATTTAAGACCACCCATATTAATTTCAAGCGCCTTGTCTTTTTCTGCACAGAGTTTTAATAGTTCGTCAACTTTAGATTTATATTTATCAATATCTTCAATATAACCGCAGTGGTTGAAAATATATCTGAATGGGTATGTAATGTGGGCTAAAATTTCAAAATTACCCCATTCGAGCATTTTTATAAGTTCATCAAAATATTCGTTCATAGTAGCTTCAATGTCAATTCCGTCAAAACTTTTCCAGTTATAAAAATCTTCTTGATTTCTCAAGTTGTGAATTGAACCGATAACTACGTCGTAATCATAAGTGTTTATGATTTTTTCAGCAAGTTCTGGGATATAATGTGGTTGAGCAAGTTCAACACCTTTTAAAATGTTGATTTGTCCCTTTAATTTTTCTGCAACAAGAGAAACGTCTTTGTAACTGTTTTCGACAACCTTGTCGTAGTTATCAGAATAGAAGTAGTCAACTTCACAGTGGTCAGTAAAAGCAACTGTGTGAATTTTGTTATCTCTTGCAGTTTCTGCCATAAATAACGCTTCATGGTTGCCGTCAGGAGAGTTTTTTGTGTGAGTATGTAAGTCGATTATTGATATATTGTTCATAATTTACCGTCCTAAGTTTAAATTACAGTAAAGTATTCTACCACAAACTTCCAAAAAATAATATAGCAAAAAAGAAAATAATTCCACGAAAAATCTTTATTTAATTAAAAGAATATGGTAAAATACAACAAGGTACTAAAAAGGTAGGTCTAAAAATGAAAGTAACTTACGATGCGAATGCTAAAATAAATTTAATATTAGACGTAACGGGTGTTAAGAAAAATGGGTATCATACAATTTTTTCCGTTATGCAGTCTATTGGTTTAAAAGATGTAATAACAGTTGAAAAAACAAAGGGTGAAAAAATAACCATTTCTTGCACAGATGAAACTGTGCCAACCGATTCTAAAAATATTGTGTATAAATGTGCCGTTAAGTTTTTCGAGTATTTTGAGATAAAAAAGAATAAAGGTATTCACATTCATATAGAAAAGAATATTCCGCACGAAGCAGGTCTTGGTGGCGGTAGTGCAGACGGCGCCGCTGTTTTAGTTGCACTTAACGAGATTTTTAAAACTGATGCAAGTAAAAGAACGCTTATGTTCATCGGCGGAAAAGTGGGTGCAGATATTCCATTCTGTGTTGTAGGTGGCACGGCACTCTGTCAGGATATCGGCACGGTTGTAGCACCACTTCCACATATTGACGAATGTAGCATAATTATTGTAAAACCGGAAAGTGGCAGTTCAACTGTTAAAGCGTATGATGCAATAGATGAAATGGGCGAAAATTTGAAACACACAAAAAACAACGATATGCTCGAATGTCTTTTAGAACAGGATTTTAAAGGTGCGTTAAAATATTGTGACAACGTTTTTGAACAAGTTATTGAAGTACCTGACAGAGCAGATATTAAGCACACGTTGAGAACGTGTAATGCATTGGCTTCGTGTATGTCGGGCTCTGGCTCTGCTATTTATGGAATTTTCGCTTCAGAAGAAGATGCAAAAAAAGCAAAGAAAGAGTTAGAAAAGAAATATAATAAAGTTTATCTTTGTGAGAGAAAAATCAAAGGTGTTGAAAAAATAATTGAATAAATAAAAATAAACCGCCAATAATCTGGTTAAGAAAAAATCAGATTAAGGGCGGTTTTATTTATGAGAACTTATACATACACAGCATTTAAAGAAAGACGAGACAGAATATTATTAGTTTCAGTTATAATAGGCTTTGTGCTCTACCTTGCTTTTTCAATAACTTATTTTTCTTCTGTTTCAGGTGAAATAAGAGAAAACGTTGTAAGACTTCATATTTTAGCAGAGAGCAATAGTGAAGTGGACCAGCAAGTAAAATTAAAAGTAAGAGATGCACTGTTAAAGAAAAACACTGAACTTTTATCAAGTAAAGTGACGCCAGAAAATGCTGAAGAATATTTTGAAAACTCCAAAGAAGAGTTAGAAAAATGTGCAAATGAAGTTTTAAAAGAGAATGGGTTTAACTACACTGCAAAAATAACTTTGGGTAAAGAGTATTACACAACAAGAACTTATGAAGATTTAACTTTCCCTGCGGGAACTTACACGTCAGTAAAAGTAGTTTTAGGTAGTGGCGAAGGTAAAAACTGGTGGTGTGTTATGTTTCCACCACTTTGCGTACCCGTTGCAACAGGCGGTATTGAAACCGACGACGGCGTAAGTTTAGAAGAATATTTAGATGAAGACGGAAAACGTATAGTTTCGTCACAAGGTAAGTTTAAAGTGGGGTTTAAGGTTGTGGAGTGGTATGAGAGAATTTTTAAGTGAATATAAAGAATCGAAAACACACTCTTGTGATGAGAGTGTGTTTTCGATTCTTAAATTATTTTTTCTATAATTGAGTTATCAAGACTTATTAAATACATAAGTTTCTTTGCTGTGGGGGTAGGTGTTGATTTCCCGCATTCCCAGGCTTCAACTGTTCTTGAAGATACCCCAAGTAAAGAAGCAAATTTTTTTTGTGTCATACAAAGAGAAGTTCTGATTTGTACAACGTTAACTTGTGGTAAAGATTTTTTTCGTGCAAAAGTTTCTGCACTTGCCTTACCTTTTTCAAAAGCAATAGCTTCGCTTAATCCTTCTTTCATTCCTGTAAAAAAATCAAAATCTTTAAAATTTTCTTCTATTTCTTCTATTGAGAGATTTGATTGAAATCTAATTTCTTCAGACATAAACTCACTCCTTTTTTATAATATCAACCATTTCTTTTAATATTTTTTCTTGTTGAGAAGTTAAATTTTCTTGTACATTTTTAGGATATGCCAAAAGTAAATATGTTTTTTCTTTTTCGAAAATATCAAGATAAATTACACGTCCACCACCGCTTTTGCCACGGCCTTCAAGTTGAATACGCAATTTTCTTGCTCCGCCAGTGTTTTGAATAACATCGCCTTTTTGAGGATTTTCAAGCAGTATATTTTCAAGTAGCTTTAAATCTTCTGTATTTAACCCCATTCTTTTCCAGCAATCAAGAAAAGGTTTTGTGTATATAAACTCTCTTGTCATAGTATTATCCTTTTTGTTGTGGTTATAAAAGTTTCTTTCTCTATTAATATAATATACGATTTTTTCGTATATGTCAATATTGTCTTGAAAAATAATAAATTTATGATAAAATAACTGTATTCATAAAAATTATGCAAGGGACGAAAGATGAACGAAATAAATAGTTTTAAAAAGGGAATTAAGGCGGGACTTCCGATTTGCATTGGTTATTTTCCCGTATCGTTTGCATTCGGAATATTTTCTGTTGAAAATGGTCTTTCTATTTTGCAGGCGGTTTTAATTTCTCTTACAAATTTAACTTCGGCGGGTCAACTGGCGGCGGTGCCTATAATGGTCGGCGGTGGTACAATAATTGAACTTGTGTTATCACAATTAGTTATAAATTCACGTTATTCACTTATGTCAATTTCACTTTCGCAGAAACTTAGTAAAAGTGTAAAAATGCCACACAGATTTTTAATTGCATTCGGCAATACCGATGAGATTTTTGCAGTTGCATCTTCTAACAAAGAAAAAGTCGGCACAAAATATATGCTGGGGTTAATCTTAACACCAGTCATTGGTTGGGTGTCCGGTACTCTTACGGGTGCTGTTGCGGGTAACGTTTTACCAGAAGTAGTAACGTCTGCTTTAGGAGTTGCAATTTATGGAATGTTTATTGCAATTGTTGTGCCTGTTATTAAAGAAGAAAAAAACACCGCACTTTGTGTGGGTGTGGCAATTATTTTAAGTTGTATTTTTTACTATGCACCAGTTTTAAAAGAAATTCCAACAGGTTTTACTGTAATAATATGTGCAGTAGTGGCAAGTGCTTTATTTGCATTTATTAAGCCGATTACAATAGAAGAAATAAAGAATGAGGTGGAAAACAATGGATAACACTAAATTCTTGATTTATCTTGTTGCTATGGCTGGGGTTACATATCTTGTGAGAATGGTGCCACTCGTTCTTGTAAATAAACCAATAAAGAATAAATATATTTTATCCTTTCTTTATTACGTGCCATACACAGTTTTAAGCGTAATGACAGTTCCGGCTATTTTTTATGCGACAGATTCGTACGTAAGTGCGGCTATTGGTTTTATAGTTGCGGTAGTTGCAGGACTTTTAAAACAAAGTCTTGTTAAGGTTGCAGTTTTTTCAAGCGTCGCTGTGCTTGTGGTGGAACTTTTGATGAACATAGTATAAAAGGGATTGGTTTTGACCAATCCCTTTTATACTATATTTCTAATTCTTTATGCCTTGTAACGTGACACCCAACATTTACCGCAACGGGAAGTCCTGCAATGTGAGTCGGTGCAGTTTCAATATTAACTTTTAAAGCGGTAATATCTCCACCAAAGCCTTGTGCACCAATATTCAATTTATTTATTTCTTTAAGCATTTTTTCTTCTAATTCTTTATAGTATTCGTTTTCGTTAGGAATTGAAATATCTCTGCAAAGTGCTTTTTTTGAAAGAAGGGCACACCCTTCAAAATCGCTACCTATACCAACACCCAACACAACTGGTGGGCAAGGGTTAGCGTCTGCAGTTTTTACCACGTCAACAACAAAATTAATAATATCTTCTTCTGTTGCAGATGGTGTAAACATTTTGATTTTACTCATATTTTCACTGCCAAAACCTTTTGGTGCGGCGGTGAGTTTTACTTTATTGCCGTCTACTATTGAGTAGTGAACGAGTGCTGGTGTGTTATCGTTTGTGTTACCACGGTGAATAGGGTCTTTTACAATAGAACAACGCATTTTACCGTCAAAATATGCTTTTCTTACGCCGTTGTTTATAGCATCGTTTAAACTGCCACCAACAAAGTGTACGTCTTGTCCTACTTCAATAAAAAGAACTGCCATTCCGGTATCCTGACAAATCGGTATTTCATTTTCTCTTGCAACTTCTAAATTTTTACACATATCGCAAAAGATATTTTTTGCAGTTTCGTTTGTTTCTGTATCTTTTGAAACTTTAATTAAATTTTCTAATGAAGATGGTAATTCTGCATTAGCAGAAATGAAAAGTTCTTCAACAGTTTTTTCTATAATTGAAATGTCAATTTCTCTCATAATTTTCAACCTCCGTAAATTCTAAAAGGGTCTGCAAAAAACTTGCGTTTTTTACAGACCCTTTTCATCGTGTGATAGAAAAATCAGAATCCGCGTTGAGTTCCGCTACCGCCACGGCGTGGAGCAGAACTGCCACGTTTTGCCGCAGTGTTTTTCTTTAAATCACTCATTCTTTCGTCGCTCTTTGTTTTAAAGCGTGCTAACATATCTTCAAAAGACATATTTTCTGGTTCACTTTTCTGAGTGCCGGTCCATACAGGTGGTTGACTTTTCTTTGGTTTATCATAAGTCTTTTTAGGTGCAGGAGCTTCTTCAGGAAGAGCTTTTTTAATAGAAAGAGCAATTTTGCCCTTTTCATTAATATCGATTACCTTAACTTTAACTTCTTGATTTTCAGATAATTTTTCGTGAATATCTTTAATATAAGTGTTTGAAACTTCAGAAATATGTACCATACCTGTTGATTTGTCAGGGAGTTCAACAAATGCTCCGAAGTTTGTGATGCCGGTAACTTTACCGTCTAAGATTTCGCCGATTTCTACTGCCATGAAAGACTTACCTCGTTTTTAAAATAATAATTATGCGCCTGGAGTAATGTCAATATAAACTCTTTCGTCTGTTTTGACATATCCGTTTTCACGTGCATATTTTTCAGCAATGGCTGCTTCGTCATTTTCGTCAATAGTATTCTGAAGTGCTTCGTTCTGTTTTACTTGCTCTTCATATTGAGTCTGGAGTTCACTTAATTCTTGCTTTTTTTCATTAATCTCTTTATTTGTGTTGAAAAATGAAACAGCAAAATAAATAATTGCCGCTCCAAAAAGTAAAGCCATAACAATGCTTATTTGTCTACGTTTTTTGTTAACTCGTTTTTTCTTCATCGTTACAACCTTCCTTCTTTTTAGTGAACCATTGTTTTCCAAATATACCTAATAAATTATACACATATAACCTTAGTTTTTGCAAGTGTTTTTTACGATTTTTTTCGTATTTTTTATTAAGTTTTTTAAAAATATGAGAAAATTTGAGTTTAATTTTAGAAAAAACTCTGAAAATGGCTCTGAAAGGTGCTGTAACAACTTTAAAAGTAAATGAAAAAACAGTATGAATTGCTTTTACAAAAACGTCAGTAAAACTTTTGGCGGCAATACCGAAAGAGACGTAATAAAATAAAAAACCTAATATTTCGCCTATAATCATATAAGAACGGAATTCGCCTTTGTTAACGGCTAAAAAGAATAAAAACGTAGCCAAAGAGAAAATTAAAAAATAAAGAATATCGAAAATAAAAATTATTGCTTTACCTTTTGAAATAGTTAGACGGATTGTTCTTAAAATATCGTAAACTACTCCTAAAACGAATCCCGCACCAAGAGAGAGTAAAAATAAATTTAACTGCTCACTTTGTTCGAATGAATACATTACCTGAAAACCTTTCCCCAGAATGAAGCACTCTTTGGTGCAACGTCTGTGTAACTGAGGGAAGCAATATTGCCTTCAACTTGCAATTCACCGATTTCTAAAGAAAGACGTGTTATGTGTAGTTTTTCACCACGAATTGTGAGTTCGCCTAAATCGGTTACTGCTACAATAGTCTGCTCGTCAAAACTGTCAACGTCGTTAACGCCGGTAACTGAAAGTGTGCGCCTGTCTTCTAAAATGCAGTTGTGTGGAAGTAAACTTGTCTTTTTTTCTTCTGTAATCATAAAAAAATCCCCTTTCAGTAATATATATTACCGAAAAGGGAGTTTTAGAATTATTTTATTTTTTTAATTTTATTGCCCTTTACTAAATAAACATGCTTACTTATATCCATAAGTGGTTTGTCGTTAAATGAATCGGTGTAAAGGTCGTCAATTTCTGCATTCGGATATTTTTCAAAAAATGCAGTTACTTTATTTTCACGAAGACAGAGTCTTTCAATTTTACCTTCTTCTTCATTAATTGAAGTTCCAAGATAGTTTTTAACACCTAATCTTTTACAGATTTCACTCAACGAAATTTCTGGTAAGCAAGAGAGAATTAAATCGTCATCTTTTCTCACGTCTTCATAAAATGGTTTAATATTCTTTTGGTGTTTATCCCAGAATTCAGGAATACAATTCTTATATTCAGGATTTTCTATATAATAGTCAAGTGCTCTCTGGGCGTACTTGTTAATTGCTTCTTCAACTGTTAATTTACCGAGTTTGTATTTAGCAAAAGCGGTAACCACAGCGGGCATAAAGGTTATAAGCTTTTTATCCTTTTTCATAAAGAATTTAAAAAGGTCAAAAGCACTTTCGCCGTCATAAATTGTGTTATCAAAATCATATACATTCATTTTGTTTAAACCTGTTCCATTTTTTAATATTGAGTGTGGTAAAGAGTAAAGCGATTATATCAATTACAATCCACACAATAACAGTACCATTCCAGCCTATGTTATCAGAAATAATACCGAAGCCATAAGTAGCAGCGGCACAGCCTATGTAAGCAGTAGCGTTCATAACACCCGTAACAGTTGCGGTTTTGCCATATTTTGCAAATTGCATTGGCACTAAAGTAATAATCATATAGTTAAAGGTGTGCATTGCAGTAGTGCCGAGTGCTAAAAGAATAACGCTTACAACAACTGGTAAATTTTTCATAAAAATAAGAAAAGCGAATGGAATTAAAACAAATGTTAAAATAGCGGCACCAGTTTTTAATTCGTCTTTTTTGAATACCTTATTATATAAAGGAGTAACAATGTAGTTACCGCTTAAATTTACTATTGGGAGAATTATAGAAACGAATACAGAGAATGCAACAGGGGTATTATAAGTTTCTGTAATCATAGTTGGTACCCAGGTGGTAATACCTTCTTTAATAGCACCGTGAATTGCATCGGCTGGTAAAACTAAAAGAAGACCAGCAGAAAGGAAGAGCGGTAAGAATTTGCCTGCGTTTTTAGTCTGCTCACTTTTTTTGTTATTATTAAGTGGTGTTGTAATTTCAACTTCTTTAATATGTTTTTTAGAAATAATATAAGTAGTGGTAAAGAAAACACCAGAGAAAAGAAGCACAACGGTTGAAGTGTAGAAAACGTATTTCCAGTTAAAGAAATTGATTGAAACAGATGCTAAAATGTAAGCGAGTACAGTACCAATAGGAAGCGTTGCCGAAATATTAAGACACGCCTTACTACGCATATCGTAATTTATAATATTTGCTAAAATTTTAAGAATTGCCGCCCATAAAAGAGAGAGAGCAAAACCGTTGAAGCCCCACACAATTGCCATTGAAACGTTAGTAGTGCAGAATGTCATTACAGTGTTAGCAGCGGCAGAGAGAAACGTTCCTAAAATAATCATTTTAAAAGGTGAAATTTTATCACCTAAAAATCCGTTTATAATCTGAAAAAATCCGTAAACTATAAAGAATGCAGAGCCTATAATACCGGCTTGTGACTTTGTAAAAAGTCCTTCTTCTAAAATATCCGGCAAAGCGGCTGAATAGTTAATTCTGCCAACGTATGATGCGGCGTAAGCTATAAAACACGCTATGAAAACAAGCGTAGAATATTTTTTGCTTTCTAAATAATGTTGTGTTTTCAAATAATCGCTTCCTAAAATAAAATAACAAGGAATATTCTACCATATTTAAAAGTAGTGTCAAGGATTAATTAAAATAAAAGTTGAGATTTGTTTTTAAATATGTTAATATAGAAAAAACGTTAGTAAAGGAGTGTTACATTATGGCAAAAGATACTTTTAATCTTGAACGTGCAAAAAGTCCTGAAGAAGTTGGCGTTTCTTCAAAAGAGATTGTGGAATTTTTAAGAGATATGAAAGAAAATAAACTTGAATTTCACAGTTTTATGGTTGTTAAAGATGGTAAAGTTGCTTGTGAATTATATCGTTCACCATTTAACAATGAAACACCACATTCTGTTTATTCTATAAGTAAAACTGTAACTGCTATTGCAGTAGGTTTTGCTATAAATGAAGGATTATTTTCACTTGATACAAGAATTGTAGATATTTTCCCAGAGTGCATTCCTGAAAAAGTTGACGGCAGAATTTTTAAAGTTACTGTTCGCAATCTTCTTACAATGACTGCAGGTGTGTCACCAAATCTTTTGCTCGATAAAAATAAAATGGATTGGTTAAAAGAATATTTTAAATCTCCATTTTATGGTGAACCTGGTACGTTCCGCTACGTGAATGAGAATGTTTTTGTTCTTAGCGCTATGATTTGTAAACTCTCGGGTGAGACGTTGCGTGAATATTTATTGCCACGTCTTTTTGTGCCATTGGGAATTGATTTTCCTGAATGGGAAACAAACGGAGATGGCATTGAAGCAGGTGGCTGGGGACTCTCTTTGAAATTAGAAGACCTTGCTAAAATAATGTATTGCCTTAGCAATAATGGTAAAGTTGAAAAGAAACAGATTATTCCAGAAAACTGGGTTCTTGAAATGACAGATGATCACGCTGACACGTCAATTTGCAAAAATATTGATACCGATAAAGGCTACGGCTACTGTGTATGGCGTAACGGTGGTAATAGTAGTTACAGAGCAAACGGAATGTTTTCACAGTTTGGTATTGTATTCCCAGAAGAAAATGCAATTTTAGTCTGCTTTGGTGCTATTGCAAGCGAGCAAGAAGCAAGGGATTGTATATGGAGACACTTCCCAAAAGCATTTATTGAGCCAGATAAAAAGGCTAAAAAACCAGAATATGAAGATTTTTATAAAATAGCCGATGAATTTAAAATAGATAACCCAGTAGTTTCTGCTCGTTCATTACAAGAAGCAAAACTTAATAACAAGACAATAGAAATCAAAAGAAAAGTTCTTCTTAATCTTATCGGCTTCCCAGTTAGCGTAATTCCGTTTACCGTTACGTTTTTAAATGGTAAAAAGGCGGGTAATATTGATAATATAAACTTCACGTTCAAAGAAAATGAATGTTTAATGAGTTGGTGTGAAGGTGCTGAAAAGAACACGGTTGTTTGTGGTATGGACGGTCACCTTCGTTATGGCGATATTACTTTGGGTGGCGTGAAATACAAGGTTTGTTGCTACGCAGAGTGGGATGAAAGTGATATTTTAAAAGTAAACATAAGACCACTTGAAACTGCATCAAAAAGAAAACTTAAATTTACGTTTGTTGATACAGAAAACGTTATTATGAAACCGCTTTCTACACCAAAAGTAAAGGATATGGCAGTATCGTTAGTTGGTGCCGCATCAGAAGTTATTGAAAATGATTTAGTTGTTAAAGTGATGCAAAAGGCAACAAAATATGTGCCGTGGGTGTTAGAACCAAGGCATAAGGGTAAGTTGGTTAATCGTAAAGATATATATTAAAAATTATGGGACTGATTAAGTTTTATAAAAGAAAACTTAATCAGTCCTGCATTGTTTTAAAAATCTTTTAAAAGTATTACGGCCCCAAATGCCGGGACAGTTACAGAATCAGTAACTGGCAAGTCTTTTGTGAGTTCTACTGTATTATGAAATTCATAAGGCAAATTATACGTTATATCGTGATTGTTTTTATTTGCAATCACGAATATTTTTTGGTCTTTACCTTCTCTTATATATGACACACAAGAGAGCATTGCAGAGTAAGGAATAAATTTACCTTTCTTCAGGCAAGGGAGAGAGTGACGGAGTTCGCCTAACTTTTTATACCAGCTAATAAGTGATTTATCTTCATTACCCCAAGGGTAAAATGCTCTGTTGAATGGGTCGCTACCGCCCTGAAGCCCTGCTTCATCGCCATAATAAATTGATGGGAAACCAGGGAGAGTGTACTGTAAAACAGTAGCAGTTTTTAAAAGCCTTTTTGCAAGAGCGTATTCGTTATCAATTAATTTGTAACCAGCCTGCATTTCTCGTGGTTTGTGTTCTAATTCAAAATTAATAAGTCTTGTGAGAATTCTTGCAGTATCGTGAGTGCCAATGTGATTCATTAAAGAATCAAGTGCAGGCTTCGGGTAGTTTTCGCAAACAGAAACAACTGTTTCCATAAAATTCTCTGCTACGCCGTAGCGCATAAAATCAAGAATTGCATTAGCAAAAGGGTAATTCATTACGCTATCTAACTGACCGCCTAATAAATATCTTCTTCTGCCACCGTGACTGAATTTGTTTGTGGCATCTTCCCACACTTCGCCAATAACAAAATAATCATTGTCGAGCGATTTTACAGATTTATAAAGAGCATCTATAAATTTGTCTGGTAATTCGTCGGCAACGTCTAAACGGTAACCAGATGCACCAAGTTCAAGCCATTTTTCTAAAATGCCGTTTTTACCAGTAATAAATTCAATATATTCGTCGTTTTCTTCATTAGTTTCAGGGAGAGTGTCGATTCCCCACCAACTTTTATAAGTACCGTCACTATTAAAAGAAAACCAAGGTGAATATTCTGAGTCTTTAGAGTTATAAGCGCCAATAGAATTGTAGCGTTTTTCTCTGTTGAAATAAATACTGTCGCTACCCGTGTGGCTGAAAACACCATCAAGAATGACTTTTATACCATATTTCTCTGCTTCTTTGCAAAGGTCTTTAAAATCGTTTTCGTCACCTAAAAGTGGGTCGATTTTTGAGTAATCGGCGGTGTTGTAGCGATGGTTTGAATGTGCTTCAAAAATAGGATTTAAATAAAGAATTGTAGTACCAAGGTGAGCGATGTAGGGGAGTTTTTCTTTAATACCGTTTAAATCGCCCCCGTAATAATCGTTGTTTAAAATTTTACCTTCTTCATTTGGCTTCCATACGGGTGTATCGGTTAAATCTTTGTGAATAACTCTATCCTGTGGCACGTTTTTCTTTTTTTCACCCGAAAAATTAAATCTGTCGGGGAAAATCTGATACATAATTCCACCCTTTACCCAGTGGGGTGTTTTGTAGTCAGGAGAATAGACAGTTTGTTGCCATTCTTTGCCCGTTGAAGCAAAAGCACCAACACCAGAAGAATGTAAGTAAATATGGTTAGTACCAAATGGAGTTTCGTAATTAAAATGGTAGAAATAAAGACCGACGTTTTCGAAAGTGTAGTCAGCACTCCACCATTCTTCATTTTCGCCGTTCATGCCATTCCATAATAAATCGTGGTAAGTGTAGTTGTTAAAATCATCGTGAATAACAAGAGTAACTTTACTACAACTAAGTGAACGGGGCATAAGAACAGAAAACCGCAAGTTTTCACCTGCGGCTGTACTACCGAATATTGATTTGTGCCTTATATCTCTTGAGTTAAAAGGTACAAAATTCATCAATTTAATCAATCCTCATATCCGTTAGGGTTCTGGCTCTGCCATCTGTAAGAGTCAGCACACATTTCGTCAATACCTTTTTGGGCTTTCCAGCCTAATTCTTTTTCTGCCTTTTGTGGATTTGAATAGCAAGTTGCAATATCGCCAGGGCGACGTGGCTGAACTACATAAGGAATTGTAACGCCAGATGCTTTTTCAAATGCTTTAACAACTTCTAAAACGCTATAACCACAACCAGTACCAAGGTTGTAAATATTAACGCCTTTAGATGAATACGCTTTGTCTAAAGCCTTTAAGTGACCAATAGCAAGGTCAACAACGTGAATGTAGTCACGGACACCTGTACCGTCAGGGGTGTCATAATCGTCACCAAAAACGTTAAGGTGTGGACGTTTGCCGACTGCAACTTGTGTAATGTATGGCATTAAGTTGTTTGGAATTCCGTTAGGTGCTTCACCAATAGTGCCACTTTCGTGTGCACCGAGTGGGTTGAAGTAACGAAGAATGCAAACTGACCATTCTGGGTCTGCCTTTGCTAAGTCTATAAGAATTCTTTCAATAAAATATTTTGTTGTGCCATAAGGGTTAGTTGTGCCGCCTGTTGGCATTTCTTCATTAAGTGGTGAAACGTTGTGTTCACCGTAAACAGTTGCAGAAGAACTGAAAACTATTGTTTTACAACCATATTTTGCCATTACTTCACAAAGAGCAACTGTACCAGAAATATTGTTGTAGTAATACAAAAGTGGTTTTTCGCAAGATTCACCAACAGCTTTAAGACCTGCAAAGTGAATAACTGAATCAATTTTGTTTTCGGAGAAAACTTTTTCTAAACCTTCTCTGTCATTTATATCACATTCATAGAATTTAAAATCCTTGCCTGTGATTTTTTTGATTCTTTCTAAAGATTTAGGGCAACTGTTATAGAAGTTGTCGAGAATTATTATTTCTCTTTCGTCATTTAAAAATTCAACTGCCGCGTGAGAGCCTATATAACCCGCACCGCCTGTAATAAGTACTGCCATTTATAAAACTCCTTTTGAGAAATTATAATAGTAATAAATTAACCCATTGAGTCAACAATGAAACCAGGTCTGCCTGTTGTTTCTTCTTCAGTTGGCTTTTCTGTTTCAGGTTTTTCTGTTGTAGGTTTTGTAGTTGTAGGTTTTGTAGTTGTAGGTTTAGTTGTAGTAGGTTTTTGCTGTGGACGAGTTGTGTTTGGAATCTGATTTTCTTCTACGTCAAAAATTGAAGATGTTGGTTCAAGTGGAGAAACAAATTCTGTAATCTGATTAGGTTTTTTTGTTGTAGAAGTGTTGTTGTCTTCTGTTTCAGAAGGTTCTCCAGTAAGAGTTACTTTTGGTGGTAATTCGCCACCGCCCTGAGAAGTAGATGGAGTTGTGTCAACTTGTTGTTGAAGCACTTCTGCTTCTGGGTCATCGTCAGTTGAAACTAAATAGTCACTGAATTTGAAACCTACTGCAATACAAGCAACAACTGCAAGAACAAGAATTGCTATTGCGGCAATCATACCATTTCTGCTAAGTGAAGCAGTTGGACGCATTTCTGCGGCAACTTCTGTTTCTATTTGTGCAGTTTCATATTTTTCAATTTCTTCTTCTGGAGCATCTGCTTTAAATACATATTCGTCAATGTATTTATCTATTAAATTATAAAGTTCAATAGTAGCTTCTTTAACCAAGTTAGGAACGCTCTCATCGGCAGTTGCAATAAGTTTTCTTACAACAACTTTATCTTCAATAGCGACACCAATAAAAGCGTAGTAACTGAGAGTGATGTCACCTTTTTTCTCTCTGAATATTGTGGAGATTGTAGCACCTATTTCGGCGTTTCTTAATTCTTTTGCACCACGTGCTAATTCTGCTGAATATTCTTTTGGTTCTGTAATACCTTTATCGTTAACAAATGGTGTGAAAATAATTCTGTCGCCACCATCGATTGTGTTTAATCTGTCCTGAAGAGTTGCTGCGGCAGGAGTTGTAGGAATAGCAACTGTTAAATCATATTCAACTAACTTCTGAACAACAGCCTCTGCTTTTACTAAGATATCATCTGTAGGTTCTTCGTCAACGGAAACTACTGAAATTGTCTTTCTTTTAATGAATGGGAAATCAGTATTTTTGAGAAGATTTACACTTAACTCTTTCTTTAAAGGAAGAACAACAATATGTTTACCTTCAGAAATAACGTAAAAGCCACTGTAAAGTCCATCAGGAGTTAAAAGTTCAGATGATTCATTAGGAATGAGCATGTGTGCTTTCCTTGTTTTTTCATCAGAGATACTTCCTGGGATTCTGCTCTGTATTCTTGAACTGTAAGCAGGGGTGAAGTTAAATGCTTTTATAAGAATTGGTTTGAATTTTAAATAGAGAGAACTTTCAATACCTAAAATAACCGCATCATTGTCATCCATTGAAGAAGAAACTGCTTCAAAAAATGCGTTTGCATTAGAAAAACTTTCAAAGTAAAGTCCTGCACCATCAAGAGTTTCAATAACAGATTTTTTTACGTCGGAAAGAGTAAAACTGTCACGCTCAAATGAAAATGCTTTAATTTTCAATTCAGTTACACCTCGCAATTAGTATAAATACCACTTAGGGTCGTCTTTATATGGATTTTTTGATTGATTACTGTAATAAGAAGAAGGATATTTTACAGGAGTTTCTTTTTTCTTTGCTAAAGAAACATCAACTTCTTCGCTTTCGCCGTCACGTACCATTCTTGCTATGATAATAAGTCTTGCATCGTTAAATTCATAAGTACATGTACAAAGTGTTATAAGTTTATCAGTAGGTAGAATGTCAACACCTGTTTCGTAGAGTTTTCGTTTATCCACTTCAACTAAATATTCTTCAAAACAAGTATCTGAACATTGGTTAAAGGTGAAGTCAAAGAAATAACCATTATCGCCTTTAACGTTACCGTTTGTAATAATAACTGCATAAATTTTCCACTTGTGTTTTTCGTAAAGTGTGTTGAATTCTATAACGGGATGTTTTTTGAAATAGTCAATGGATTTGTAATGCTTTAATGAAGCAAAACGGGAACCATCGTTCATATTGTGACCATATATAAGAATATTTCTGTCAAGCGGATTAAGATTTGCTATATAAGTAGCGTAAATTTCGCCGTAACTTGTGTATTTGCCGTGAAAATCGTGGTTTAAATAATATTTGTTGTTATCAGCTTGTACTACTGGAGTATCTATGTTTGTTCCGTCGATTTTAAGGTAACCTACTGTGTCGGGGTTTTCTGCGTAGTACAGCGCATATTCGTGATTGAAACCAACAGGGAACACAATATCTAAAAGATGTGGGTATTTTTCGTAAAGATAAGCCCACGCTTCTTCTTCTGTCATATTAGAAAGTTCTTTTGTTACCTCGTTAGGTATAACTAATTCTTCGCTCTTTTTTTCCTGATTGTGAGCAAGGTAAGTTTCAAATCCGCGTTTACCTAAGAAGAATGCAGAAACTAAAACTGCAAATGCAGAAACAAGAGAAACTATCTGGCGTAGTTTTCTTAAGGCGAATTTTCTTCGCACTTTTTTCTTGATTTCTTCTTTTTTAGGATTATAAGCGCGGATAACTGTTTCTTCAACCTTTTCAAAGTGAACTAAGTTTTCTGAAACTGTAGCTTTATTATTATCCTTCATAATTCCTCATTCCCTAAAAAATTAAGTACTGTTTTTACCGCAGTAAACCTATTTTTGTAACGAATATCGTCAGAAAAATCATTTTCAAGTTTTATTATATCGGTTTTGCCGTTATGGGTTATTGAAATGAATATAAGTCCTACTTTTTTGTTGGTGTTGTCGGAGTTAGGACCAGCAATACCAGTAATACCTACACCGACAGAAGTTTTCATAAGTCTCACTATTGCCTCTGACATTTCTCTTGCAGTTTCTTCGCTTACAGCACCGTGCAGTTTAAGCGTTTCTTCGTTGACGCCTAAAACGTTCATTTTAACAGAGTTACTGTAAGAGCAAACGCCACCCATAAAAATTTCGGAAGAACCACTTATTTCAGTGATTATTTTACTGAGCCAACCCCCCGTGCACGATTCTGCCGTGCTTAAAGTGAGATTTTCTTTTTTAAATCTTTCAACAACTCTTTCGCCGAGAGCGATTAATTCATTTTCAACCATTCTGAACACCGTCTGAATTTATAAAAATTTTCTTTATGCCGTTGACTGCTTCTTCACAGAGAGCATCAATATCTAAAGGCTCTTCTGCTTTTTCTATATCTGCTAAAATCGGTTTTGTTTTAGGGTGTTTAGGTGTGAATACCGTGCAACAATCTTCATAAGGCTGAATTGAAATTTCAAAAGTATTAATCTTCCTTGAAATTCTAATAATTTCTTCCTTATCCATACCAATAACGGGACGGAATACTGGGAGTGATGATACAGCATCGGTACAACCCAAAGCAAGCATAGTCTGACTTGCAACCTGTGCTACGCTTTCACCGGTAATGAGAGCGTGGCAGTCAATTTTTTCAGCCAACATATTTGCAATTCTCATCATAAAGCGACGCATAATAAGTGTAAAACAATCTTCCGGGCATTTTTCTTTAATTTCTTCCTGAATGTGTGTAAAAGGAACTGTATAAAGAGAAATTCTGCCACTGTAAAGAGCGACTTTTGAAAGAAGTTCGTGAACTTTTTGTTCTGCTCTTTCTGAAGTGTATGGTGGTGAAGCAAAGTGAATAGCAGAAAGGTCAATACCACGTTTTGCCATCATGTACCCTGCAACAGGGCTGTCAATACCACCAGAGATAAGAAGTAAACCTTTACCGGAAGTACCAACTGGCATACCACCGGCACCTTTTGTCTGATTGCCCCTTATATAAGCATCTTCACGGATTTCAACTGTAACTGTGATTTCAGGGTTGTGAACGTCAACAGTAAGGTGTGGAAAACAGTCTAAAAGTCTTTCACCAACTTTTGCTGAAATTTCTGGTGAAGTGAGCGGGAATTTTTTATCTGCTCTTTTAGCTTCGACTTTAAAAGTTGTAACTTCTTCTAACTGGTCTTTTAAATAAATTGGTGCTAAATCTAATATTTTATCAATATCTTTTTCAGTTACTGCGGCACGTGAAAAACCCGCAATACCGAAAACGTGAGATATTTCGTAGCACACTGCATCAAAATCAATGTCATCACTAAGTGGAGTTATTGTGATTGTTGATTGCGATTTTTTAAATTGGAAGTTGCCGTATTTTTTAATACGCCAACGGATATTTTTAACTAAGACGTCTTCAAAAGTAGAACGATTAAGTCCTTTTAACGCTAACTCGCCATCTTTTATGAGAATAATTTCTTTCATATTAAAATTCGTGTTATCCTTTTCCGTATTTGTTATCGATTTCTTTTATTGTTTCAAGGAGAAGAGAAACTTCTTCTTTTGTGTTATATCTTGAAAAACTGATTCTTACAGCAGAATCGATTATTTTACTGTCTAACCCCATAGCAGTTAAGACGGGACTTCTGTGCCCCATTTTACAAGCAGAACCAGCAGAAATCTGAATATTTCGTTCGCTCATAAAGTTTACTATCGGCTGACTTGGGAGACAGAGAATTGAGACGTTTAAGATGTAAGGAATAGCATCTTCTGGTGAATTAATTCTTACACTATTTAAATCTTTTATGTTTTCAACTAAAAAGTTTTTTAACTCTCTGACTTTTTCGGCGTTTGACACTATATCTTTTGCTTCTTCTGCGGAGGCGCCGAATCCCAAAATAGCAGGTGTGCCCTGAGTACCAGCGAAAATATTACCCTCTTGTTCGCCGCCGAGCATATATGGTTTAATAATATTTTTAGCTTTTAAATAAATTCCGCCAACGCCTTTTGGACCGTGGATTTTATGAGCACTTACGGTAATAATATCGGCACCAAGAGAATTTGGTGAAATCGGCATTTTACCGAAAGCCTGAACACAGTCGGAGTGAATTAATGCGGGAGATTTTGCTCTTTTGACTGCTGTGCGGATTTTTGAAACAGGCATTATAGAACCAACTTCGTTATTTACTGCCATCATAGAAACGAGAATTGTTTTATCGTTAATAGCAGAAAATAATTCATCTTCGTTAATTCTGCCGTTTTTATCTGGTGCGAGTCTTATAACCTCAATACCATTTTGTTCAAGTCTTTTAATAGGCTCCAATACGCTTGGGTGTTCAATAGAAGTTGTGACAATTCTGTTGCCGAGTCTTTTTTGTTTTTCGTAAGCACCAAAAATTGCGGTGTTGTTAGCACTTGTGCCGGACGAAGTAAAAAAGAAATTTTCAGGTGGGCAACCTAAAAGAGTAGAAACTTGCTTTCTGGCTTTATTAAGTGCGTTGTTTGATTCTGTACCCAAAGAGTGAAGAGATGACGGATTACCCCAACATTCTCTTAAAGAAAAGTTAATAGCATCAATAACATTTTCAGTAGGCTTTGTGGTAGCGCTATTATCAAAATAAGCCAAAGAGCATACACCTCCATTTAACCAATAAATTATACTATATAAAAGAGAATTTGTAAATGCTTTTAATAAAGTTTCCTTATGAAAATAATGAATAAATCTTTAAA
Organism: Acutalibacteraceae bacterium; assembly: GCA_045533655.1. Lineage (GTDB taxonomy): Bacteria > Bacillota > Clostridia > Oscillospirales > Acutalibacteraceae > DTU089. Next base: position 14,260 of record JAZSIE010000008.1, on the reverse strand, counting down.
TTTTTGGAAAAAATATAATTCGGGTGATAAATATGAAAAAAAGCAGAAGAAAGACAATAAGAATAACGTCATTTTTAGTGGCGATAATGGTGTGTCTTGTGACTCTTTCGGCAATCAGTACGGTGAATTACGTTAAAAGTAGCAGACTTTTAAAAGCGTCAAGGGAAAGAGCCTTAACAGAACTTGGTACGCAACTTGATACAATAAGTCTTAATTTAGATAAATGCTTATACGCTTCAACATCGCCTATGATAGCGGGAATTTCTACCGAAGTGTGGCGTGCTTCTACTGCTGCGAAAACAAATCTTTCAGAAATTACAGATGGCGAAGCAGAACTTTCGAGTATATATAAATTTCTCTCGCAAGTCGGCGAATATACAATGACACTTAATGAAAAAAGTGCTAAGGGTGAAAAAATTTCAGAAGAAGAAACAGAAAATTTGAAAAAACTCTCACAATATGCAGATAAACTGAGTGAAGAAGTCAATTTCTTAATAAGCGAAGAACAGAATGGTAGTCTTAGTTTTGAACACGTAAAATCCACTCTCGCAGAAGATAGTGAAAGCGAAAAATTGTATTTAGGTGAAGAACTTGATGATGCAACAGAAACTATGAAGGATTATCCTACGCTTATTTACGATGGACCGTTTTCTGATAATATTGATACTAAAAAATCTGCATTAATTGAAAATTTACCTGAAATTACTAAAGAAGAAGCACTTAAAAAAGCTGCAAATTTTTTAAATATAAACGAAACGGAACTTTATTTTTTAAGTGAAAGTAAGGGGAACCTTGATTGTTATAATTTTTATAATACAGATTTGACGATTTCTGTAACGAAAAAGGGCGGAATAGTGACCTATATGCTCTATTCACGCTTTGCAGATGAGAGCACTTTAACACACGAAGAAGCAATAGAAAAAGCAAAATTTTTCCTTAATCAACGTGGATATAAAAATATAAAAGAAAGTTATTACGCTGTAACAGATGGCATTATGACAATAAATTTTGCTTTTTTTGAAAATGATATAACTTATTACACCGATTTAATTAAAGTGAGTGTAGCACTTGATAACGGTGAAGTAACTGCGTTTGATTCTACTGGTTATATTATGAATCATACGGTGAGAAAAGATAGTATCAAGAAGCAGTACACAATAAAAGATGCAGAAAAACTTCTTAACACGTCACTTAAAGTAAAATCTTCAAAAGAAGTGTATATACCAACAGATTTTGGTACAGAAGTTTTCGCTTATGAATATCATTGTGTAGCACCAGATGATAATGAAATTTTAGTTTATATTAATCCGGAGACAGGTGTTGAAGAAGAAATTTTAGTCCTTCTTTATAGTGATAACGGGGTTCTTACAAAATAACAGTAATAAAAAAGAATATTTGTGAAAAAATAAAACAGAAAGGATGTGAAATCAATGAAAAAGATTATAACACTCTCAGTTGCAATTCTTTGCGTGGCTTTAGTAGCAGTTTTATTTTATGGTTGCGGTAATGATACAGAAGATATGACAACAACTACTATTACTACAACTGAAAACATGACTTCAGACACAACGGATATTGTGACTTTACCTGATGCAAGTGACGGAGTAGTTTCTGACGTTTCAGGTGAAAATGAAAACGGATTGTTAGGCGATATTGTAACTGACGTATCAGAAGGCGTTTCAGAAGGTGCGGCTGATATGAGAAATGCAATGAGATAAACGTAAAAAAGAACTGAAGAATCAGGGTTCTTCAGTTCTTTTGTCTTTTTAATGTTCTTAAATGTTCTTTTTGTTCTTCTTTTATTCTGTAACTTTCAATTGCTTTCTGAATGGTTTTGTTATGTACCCATAAAGGTAATTTGTTGTTTTCTAAAAATTCTATTACCTCATCATATTGTTTGGCGAGTGCAGTTGCAAAATACCAGGCAATCATCATATTTACATAATATTCGTCTGATTGTATTTCGGCTATTTTAGTCATATATGAAGTTTTGAAACGTTCTTCGAGAAAATAAGTCATATACATCTTGATTGCGAAACGGATTGTGTATGGGTGTGAAAAATTAAGCCATTTATTAAGTTGTTCTGGTAAAATATCAAGATGCTTTTTAAAAATTTTAATACTCATTATGTCACAAACCGCCCAGTTGTCAACGAAAGGTAAAAATTCATTTAAGGCGTTTATTGTATCATCATAAGTTTTTATATTTTCAAGTAATAAAGCGTGTAATATATTTTCTTCAAGATATTTGTGCGGTAATGAGTTGAGAAAATCATTGGCGACACAGGAATTTTTGATTTCTTTTGCATATTTCCTTAAAACGGGAACTCTTACACCAATTACAGTTTCTTTTTTTATATTTGGTATAAGTTTGCTATTGAAATCTCTATATTCTTTATCTTGTAACGAAAATAAATCATCAAGTATTTTATTCATAAAATCACCACCTTTATATTACCATTTTTTAGTGCCTTTGTAAATTGACTTTTTAATATAATTATGGTAGATTAAATATTGTTTCATTTATAAATTTACGGAGATGAGATTATGAGTAAAAAAAGAAAAAATAATAAGAAGAAAACTGTTAAGAAAAGTAATAAAAAATTCTTGAGTAAGGTTGTTAAAACTTTTGCAGTATTACTTGCAGTTTTAGTTGTAATTATGCTTGGTGCAACTGTGTTGTGTTATGCTTCAAGTGGCGAAGCACCAGCAAAAGAAGAAATGACCAATCCATTTATTAAAACTGAAAAGACTTTTGTTTCAGCACACCGCTCTGGTGCGGATATTGCTCCGGAAAATACAATGATGGCTTTTAAGTATTGTGTTGAAAATGAAAACTTTAACGTTGATACTTTTGAATTTGATTTACATATTACAAAAGATAATAAACTCATTCTTCTTCACGATGATACATTAGACAGAACAACAAATGCAGTAGAAGAATTCGGTTACAAAAACGTAAAACCAAGTACAAAAACTTATGAAGAATTAAGCGTTCTTAATTTTGGTGAAAACTTTGAGACGTTAGACGGCGAATACCCTTACAGAAATCTTCGTGGTGAAGAAATTCCGGAAAATCTCAGAGTTGTTCTTTTAGAAGACGTTCTTAACTATCTTCAGAGTAACGGTGATTACACCTATATAATCGAAATTAAAGATAAAGGTGAAAACGGTTTTAAAGCGGCAGACGAACTTTACAGAATTTTAAAAGAGAAAAATCTACTCGAAAAAGTAGTTTTTGGTACGTTTAACGGCGATGTAACAAAATACGTTGACGAAAATTACCCTGATATGCTTCGTTCATCATCTATTGTAGAAGTTGTTGTTTTCTATTTAGCGGCTGCTTACAATATAGAATTAAACGAAAGTTTTTATAAATTTGATGCTTTACAGATTCCTACAAATCAATATGGACTTTTAATGCTTGGTTCAGAAAGAGTTATAAATTATGCACATAGGCATAATTTAGCAGTTCAATATTGGACAATAAATGATGAAGATGAAGTTAAAAGATTAGCTGAAATTGGTGCGGATTGTATTATGTCAGACGTTCCGGATATGGCTTATGACGTTATTAACAAATAATTAAAAAGGTGATGCTTTCATCACCTTATTTGTTGTTTATAAAGGAGTTTTTATGGTTAAAGATATGACAAAAGGCAATCCTATGAAAATAATCATAAGGTTTTGCCTTCCTTTGATGCTTGGTAATTTATTCCAACAATTCTACAATATGGCAGATACTATTATTGTTGGTAAATTTGTTGGTAAAATGGCACTTTCTGCTGTTGGTTCTGTCGGACCTCTGAACTTTCTTGTTATAGGTTCAATTCTCGGTCTTTGCACTGGTTTTGCAATTCCTATAGCACAGAGTTTTGGTGCACAGGATTTTAAAAAATTAAGAAAAATAACAGCAAACATTATTTATACAAGTATTGTAATGGGGATTTTGCTCACAATATTGGTAGTAGTGTTTGCAAAACCACTTTTAAGAATTCTCAACACACCAGACGAGATATTTGAGGACGCTTATAATTACATTGTTATAATTTTCTTGGGCATTGGAGCAACAATGCTTTACAACATTGTTTCAAGCATAATCCGTTCATTGGGTGACAGTAAAACACCACTTTATTTTCTTGTTTTTTCATCGTTTTTAAACATTGGTTTAGATTTACTTTTAATCATAGTATTTAAAATGGGAGTCAGAGGTGCGGCTATTGCAACTGTTGTGTCTCAACTTGTTTCAGGTGTTCTCTGTCTCGTTTTTGTAATAAAAAATTATCCTATGCTTCATTTTCAGGAAGGTGACAAAAAACCTGACTTGAAATGTATAAAAGAACTTGTAGGTAATGGTATACCAATGGCTTTACAATTTTCAATTACAGCAATTGGTTCTGTTATGCTTCAGTCTTGTGTTAATACTTTAGGTTCTAATGCTATTGCTTCAATGACAATAGGTGCAAGAACTCAACTTATGATAGTTTTACCTGCTGAAACAATTGGTGTTACTATGGCAACTTATTGTGGTCAGAATTTAGGTGCAAGGAAATATGACAGAATAAAGCAAGGTGTTATGAATGGAACAATTCTTGGCATTGGTTATTCTGTTGTGGCATTCTTTATTGCAAGATATTTAGGTTCGTATATGGGACTTTTGTTTATTGATTCAAGTGAAGTTGCCGTGTTAGAGCTTTCGCAGAGATTTTTAAATACTTGTGCGTGGTTTTACCCTGTTCTCACGTTTATTTTCATTTATCGTAATGCACTTCAGGGACTTGGACATGGTACAACCGCTATGTTTGCAGGATTTTTTGAACTTGCGGCACGTGGTGGGGTAGGATTTGGATTTGTTTTAGAATACGGCTTTGCGGCAGCGTGTTTTGCGAACCCTGTTGCGTGGTTTGCGGCAGATTTGTTACTTGTTCCTGCATATTTTGTTGTTATGAAAAAATTAAAGAGAAAATTTCAGGTTGAAGAAAAGTTGGGTGTGGACTGTGATTGATTTTAAAACTATTGAAAAATGTGTAAAAGAAGCAGGGAAGATGGTTTTAAATGCAAATTTAGATAACGCTTTAGTTGAGAAGAAAACAGGCGATGCTAATTTTTGCACAGAATATGATGTTAAAGTTCAGAAATTTTTAATTGATGAACTTTCAAAAATATTGCCGGAAGCATCTTTTTTTGGCGAAGAAGATACAAGTAACAATATAAAAGATTTGAGCAGAGAATACACTTTTTATATTGACCCTATTGACGGAACAACAAATTTTATGTTCGGATATAATCACAGTTCAATATCAGTAGGACTTGCTCATAATGGTAAAATGGTGGCGGGTTTTGTTTATAACCCTTACGTTGATGAAATGTATAAAGCAGTAAGAAACGAAGGTGCATTTGTTAATGATAAGCCATTGAAAATTGAAGACAGAGCAGTTTCAGAAGGTGTTATTGCCTTTGGTTGTGCACGATATAATGAAAATAAAATTGACGTTTTATTCAGCACTGTAAAAGAATTATTCTTAAAAAGCCTTTCTATAAGAAGTGGCGGTTCGGCGGCGATTGATATATCAAGAATTGCTAAAGGTGCAAACGTAATTTATATAGAATTAAAACTTCAGCCATACGATTATGCTGCAGCTTCAATTATATTGGAAGAAGCAGGTGGTATCATTACAAGAATCGGCGGTGGCGAGATTTCATTGACTGAGCCTTGTTCAATTTTGGCTGGTACAAAGAAAGCCCACGAGGAAGTTATGAAAATAGCAAAAGAAAAAGGTTATAATTCTGAATTTTAACAAACATTGTCAAAAAATTTTATAAATAAATTCACTCTTTTAGAAAATAATATGATTACAAACGCAAAACAAATCTTCAAAAAGGAGTGAAAAGAAAATGGCATCAAAGAAAAATGTAGTTCCAGAAGCACGTGAAGCTCTCAACAGATTTAAGATGGAAGCTGCTTCTGAAGTAGGCGTTAACCTTAAACAAGGTTATAACGGTGATTTAACATCTCGTCAGGCAGGTAGCATCGGTGGCCAGATGGTTAAAAAGATGATTAAATCATACGAAGAAGGCATGAAATAAGAAATCTCTTATTTTGAATAAAAAGGCGACAGCTATTAATGTAGCTGTCGCCTGATTTTTAAGCTTTTTATTGTCTTAAGAAATAGTAATTTTTTGTGAGCCGATTGTTGTACCATCAGCAGAATGAATTGAGAATGTTACTGTGTAACCTGAAGTAGTTGTTGGTGGATAAACAAAGACTGTGCTTGTGTTATTTTCAGAGAATGTTACTGTGTCTGAAGCAGAGTAATTATACTGTGTTGTGTACTTTATTGTAAGTGTTTCACCATAGTACGATTCATCTAAAGCAATAACGTGGAAATAAGCACTTCTTAAATGGCTTACACTATCAACAGTAGTTGTAGTATCTGTTGAAGCTTCATTTACAAAGAATTTAAGACTGGAGTCACCTGAGGTACCTAAAAGTTCGTTTTTTAATTCGGCACTATTTCTGTAATTTGCCTTTGTCAATTCTTTAAGATACTTAACAGTTGTTTCATTTTCAGCAGAAAGATTTTCTGTTACATATAAATATTTGGCTTCGTTAATTTTTTCTGAAGCTTCAGAATACTTTTTCATTGTTGAAAGAATTTCAATAGCTTCGGTGTATTTTTTACCTTCAATGAATGAGAGTGCTTTTCTGTAAGAGCATTCTTTAACCATCTCTTTGCTGTCACCGTAATCGCCTAATTCTTTAAATAACTCTTCAGCTTTGTCATATTTACCTTTTTCAAGATATTTTTTTGCAATTGAGTAATCACAAATCTGAAGTTTTGTTTCAATATCTGTGTTATAACCCTTTAACTCAGAAAGAAGTCCCTTTGCACCTGAAAAATCTTCAGCTTCTATAAGTAAAAGGGCGTTCTGGTATTTACATTCTTTTATTCTCTTTTGAGAATCTTCGTAATCACCAAGTTCTTCGAACTTTATAATTGCTTCTGAGTAATTTTTATTTTCCTGAAGTTCAATAGCAGAATTGTACTTTGTTTCTACAATAAATCCTGGTAAAAATCTTACTGCATTAATAGCAATAATCACAACAACAATTACTGCAATAGCAATGAAAATTTTAGGTTTGTTGTTTTTCTTAGGAACAAGAGTAGTTTCTCTGTCAGGGTCATTTTTTCTTGCACGGTCAAACTTACTTGCAAGTTTCTGGAATTCTTCTGTTTCTGTGTTGACAGTCTTAATTTTTTTGAAGCGCTCGTGACGAGCAATATCATCTTGCTCTTCTTGTGAAAGTTCAGGATATTCTTGTGTTTTAGCAGTTTTACTTGCTTCTAAGTCTTCATCTGAAACTTCTTCAGTAGTAGTCGCTTCGATATTGTCAACAGTTTCGGTTTCTGGTTCGATTGTATTATCAGAAGATGTTACGCCAAATATGTTACCAAGTGAAAGATTTGTATTAGGCAAATCTTTCACTGTTTCTGCTTCTAAAACAGGCTCTGAAACGTTGTGCTGCTCAACTGGAGTATCTTCAAAACTTAAATTATCTTCTGCAACAGGTTCGTTTTCAGATTTGGTAATTTCACTTAAATCTGTTATTTCTTCAATAACAGTGTCATCAGTTTCAATTACGTCAACTGTGTCAATTTCAACTTCTTCTGTTGTAGGAATATCGTCTGTGACCTGAATATCTTCAACCAGGAGTTCTTCTGCAGGTTCTTCTTTAATAACTACAACAGATTTTACTGTAGTATCTTCTGTTCCTTCGTCATCTTTCAAACTTTCTTCAAGGAATGGGTAAGCAGTAATTTTAAGTTTTTCAGCGGTATTTTTAGTACCCTGAATAGAAGTGTAATTACCTTCCTGAAGAATGTTATCAAGAATAATAAAATTCTCTGAATTTGCCATAAGGAAATCGTACTTCGCTCTGTTTTTCTCGAAGAACATTACAATACAGCGATAGTATATCTCAAGGTTTCTTATATCAGTTGTGAGAATACCAGTAAAAACAGTGTGAGAAGCAACGTCTGACTTGATTTTTTCGAGTTTCTTCGCACCTATTTCATTTGCCAATTCAGGTGTAACGAGATAGCATTTTGAAGGGTTGAAAACAAGAGTGTTATTGTTACGCTCATTATATTTATCAGCAAAGTCAGATAAATCTTTTCTGAATTTAACGGCTTCTTGCTGAATATTTAAAATCAAAGCAACAAGTGATTTAATTTTTTCAGCATCTGCGGTTTCAAAAGCTTTTATATGGATTTTTGCAAGTTCTGATTCAAGTTTTTCCATTTCATCATTGGCAATTTCTAAAATCATAGGGAAATCGCTGTCTGGAACTAACTCAATAGCAAAAATTATTTTTTCATAAATATCTTTAAGAGAAGTAGAATCTTCATCAAAATTGAAACCATCACCTAAAGCTTTATATAAAAGTGCTTTGTGGTTGCTACCATCACTTACAATAGCTCTCATAAGGTAATCTGATGACTCTTCTAATCTGCCTTCTTTATAACAATGAATACCTAAAAGAAGATTTTCTTCTGCTTTTGGGTGGAACATACCACAACTTGAGCAGAAATATCCGTCTTCATTTTTCTGCAAATAAGCGTTTTTGCACTTTTCACAAAGAATTTTTTCCATAGTTACCCCCGTAAATGCGGAATAATATTTTTAAAGTATTTTGAAATCTACTAAAAGAAATCAATATTCACTATATAATAACATAAAAGAAACACAGATTTCAACAATTTATTACAAAATAGTTTCAAAATTTGCTGAAAAAATTACAATAAGGACGAGCATTATTCTTTTTAGGAATAATGCTCGTCCTTAAAAAGTCTTATTGAGCTTTTTTTATGAAAAATTCACAGATTTCAATACCTTTTGTTTCTTCAATTATTAATAAATCAAGCGTACCATTTATGAAAAATTCTTTTGGTATTCTATAAGTTGCACTAAAAAATCCTTCTGAAAGCATTTCTTTATCGAATTGTGAATTTCTTTCGCCACCAAATGACGTGCCTTCATAAACTGTAAAACCATTAGCAGTAATTCTTTGGTGAGTGTTTTCTGTGGAGTGGTCTTTATAAATTACGGTGAGAGAGTAATCACAGTCAGAAAATCCTCCTAAGTTTGCTCTGAAACTGAAATGGTCGTAAACTTTCAGCATACTCATTGGTAAAGAACCGTTGTTAGTGGGTCTGTCACCTTGAAAATTTATATAGAATTCGCCGTCTTGTTTAACGCCTAAAGAAACTAACTCGTGTAAAGCGACTGAGTAATAATATTCGTCACTTTTAACAGAATTTCTGTTTAAGAGACGTGTTATAAATCCGCTTTGTTCGTTTTCTGGCAAACTTTCGCAGTAAGAAATTCTGTTTAAGAGCCAGAGTCTGTCAGTAATTGGTCGGTCAATGGTGTCAAGCGTTGCGCCACGCTCCCAACCATCAGTATGGTAATGTTCTACGTCAAGTTGAATGCCGATAAGGTTAAAGAGCTTTTCACCCAAGTCAGATATTTCATTATGTAAATCTTTATACCACGCAGGGAAATCGGTATTTAAAATTTCTTTTGCTTTTTGTATATCTGATTTTTTCAGATAATACTTTGCTTCTTCTATCAAAGAGTTTTCAAATTTAATTCTATCTAAAACAAGTGCGTCGCAACACGCTCTGAAATAAAGAAGTAAGAAACGCCAATTATCAGCAAGAACAGGGTAATCATATCTTAATTCCCAGAATGCCTTATATGTGTTGTTTATAGATGGGTTGTTGAGTGGGTTACCTTCCCAGTTTTTCTCAAGACCTAAAATTGCATCTGTAAGATATTCGGTGTCGGTGCCATAAAAGAAATATCTTACGTAGTCACTGACTGCTTCTCTTAACGGGTAGTTTTCATCGAATTCAAGAAGTGACCACACCATTTTGTTAACGTCATCGTGAACACCTTCCGAGTAACTCACGCTACCGATTGTATAATGCGAATAAAGTCTGTGAAGTGTAGAAAATTCAACAGGTCTCGGGTTTACGCTTTCTCTTGAAAGAGTAGATGCAAAAGCGTAGTGCCAGTCATCGTTGAGAAAGTGAACGGGGTATTCGCAACGCACGTTGTGGGTAATGTCAGGGTAAAATCTCATTGGGTATTTTTGTGGAGTTTTTGCCCTTAATTCGTGCATAGGAAAAGCGTGGTTAGGTCCCATAATAAGACCATCAATTTCTTCGGGCTCTTTTTCTAATTCTTTAATTAAAGCGTCGCCCCAGTCGTGATATTTATGTGGTGCTTGTGCTGACGGGTAAACTTTTGCATTTTTATGATTTTCTTTAAGAACCTTCGAAATCGCTTTTGTTCTTTTGATGAATTCGTCTGCATAATATTCACCAGGGTCGCCACCCGGAATGAATAAATAGTCTATTCTTGGAACTTTTTTATAAAGTTCACGTCGTTTATCAACCGCTTCTTCGAGTGTTTCGTTGTCGGAATTGGGGTGCCACAACGAAACGTCCATATCAACTGTGTCTGCAAGGCGAGAAGCTTCAATTAAAAATTCTTCTTCATCATATTTCATAAGACAGTTTCTGTTTGACATACCCTTTTCATAAGGTATATGTTCACAAGTGTTTGTAGTAAATGCCATCATATCGAGATAATATTCGAAATATTGGTCATAATCCCACGCATCGTAAGTGTTAGGCGTTGTACGGTAACCAACCTGATGCCCACGGATTTTCTTCTCTGGAATATATGTACCGCTTATATCTTTTGTTAAAATGATTTTTCCATCTTTAAATTCGCACTTTCTTAAAAAATGAGAGTATGCGAAAATAAGCCCACGTATTGATTTTGCAGAGAAAGTAAAAGTGTTATTGCTGAAAACAATGTTGTAACAATCATTGTCTTTCAAGGAGTTATCCTGCTTGAAAATAACGTTAAGAGTATTGGTTTTATCCTGTAAAATTGTTACGTTACGCTTCTTTAACTCGGTTGTAAAATATTCCAAAGCCTTTAATTCTATAGCGTTTTCAGCAACAATAAAAATCTTTTCAAATTGCACAATACCACTCCCGTCACCTTAGAGTGAGTGTATTCGAACCAAATATGCCTTAAATGTCCGATTTCACGCACCTTTTGTGTTTTTTTGTCTTGATATACGCCAGTATAACTACGCCAAAGAAAATCCAAAATGCACGCAAACTCGAACATTTAAGGTTCTGCGAAGTTTAATACTTGGCAATTTTTTCTGTAACAAGGCAAAACTCGCAGGAATACTACCGTATTTCAAGAGTTTTAACGATGTTACGGGGAAAAGTGACTGTATTAAACCATATCTGGTTCGAACACGCTCACTCTAAGGAATTATATAACAATATTAACACAATGTTGCTTAGTTATCAAGAAATAAAATTTTTGTTGCATTTTGTTGTTTGTATATGGTAAAATCAAATAAGATTTTGAGAAAGAAGGCGAAAATATGACATTCAAGACGTTTACCTGGTTTTTAAAATTTGCAAGTTCACTTTTAAGACTTTTACCAAAAATGAAGAAGGGTGTTAAACTCAAAAATACAGGTGATATTTCAGTTTATAAACCATTTGTTGATGAAGAATTAAGAAACTGGTTAAACCCACTTGTAAAAGCCGCAGGCGTAGAGTTCGTGGTTAAAGGGCAAGAAAATATCCCACAAGATGAAGCGGTAATATACGTGCCAAATCATCAGGGTATATTCGATATGCCGGCACTTATATTGAACACACCAACACCTTGTGGATTTATAGCGAAAAAAGAACTCCAGAAAGTGCCGATTGTAAGAACGTGGATGTGGCTTCTTGATTGTGTATTTATCGACAGGGAAAATAAGCGTGAAGCAAGGGTAGCAATAAAAGAAGCAATAGACCTTATAAATAAAGGCAGAAGTATGGTAATCTTCCCGGAAGGCACACGTTCAAAAGATGGTGTTCCGTTGCCGTTTAAATCTGGTGTTATGATGATTGCTAAAGAAACCAGGGCGAAGATTGTACCGGTTGTGCTTGAAGGTATTATTGAGAGATTTGAAGGTACTAAAAATATTACGTCGGGTACTATTACAGTAACTTTCTTACCTGCAGTTGAAACTGAAAATCTTTCAAGAGATGAAATGAAGGCTATGCCAGAACAGTTGAGAGAAAAAATAGTTGCAGTTTTAAAAGAAGACGGCGCAATCCCACAGGATGCAGAATAAAAAATTTCGGAGTAGTTTGTTCTACTCCGACTTTTATTTTTTGAAAAGTATAATTCCACCTATTGCAAGAAGAACACCAATGAGTTTAGACCATTGAAAATCAACTTTTTCCACACCAAACAGTCCGAAAAGTTCAATTAAATATGCAACTAAAACTTGCGCTGTAACAATAATCATAACTGCTTCTGCGGGACCTAAGTTAGACATACTACGAATAACGGTGTAGGTAATTAAAGCACCCATTACGCCACCTAAAAGCATATATTTATTCTGGATAGAAAAAAGAGAAGCGAAATTTCCGTCACGTCCCGTAAAAATCCAGGCTAAAATGCAGACTACAAATGCAGTTAATTGTACAAAAGAAGCCGAAACCCATATAGAAGTCTGTTTTGTAACACCTTCGTTAAATACACCTTGCAAACTCATCAAAGCGCCTGAAATAATAGCGGTTATAATACCCATAAAAAATCACCCGTTAATATTATTAACGAGTGAAATTTTTTTATTAGTAAAATTTAAAAATTATCTTTCTTCTCTGAAGTAGTTAAGACCAAGGCTTTGTGGTGGCTGACTGTTTTTGCTATCACGGATACTTGTGAAAAGAAGAACAATAACAGTAACAATGTAAGGGAGCATTTTAAAAATTTCTTTTGTTTCAATAGCAAAGCCCTGAATATACGTACTCACAATGTAAAGAGCACCAAATATTATTGAGCCGATAATTGCAAAGTTTGGTTTCCATACAGTGAAAATAACAAGTGCAATAGCAAGCCAGCCAATAGCATCAATACAATATTCCCAGTTACCGTTAAGGTAGTCCATAATAAATGAAAGACCACCAAGACCAGAAATACCACAACCAATGCAGGTAGCCGCATATCTGTATTTAGAAACGCTTATACCAGCGGCATCGGCAGTTGCAGGGTTTTCACCAACTGCTCTTAAATGCAATCCTACTTTAGTTTTGTTTAAAACAAATGCAGAGAGTAAAGCAATAATAATTGCAAGGTAAATTAAAATACCGTGCGATAAAAATATCTGACCGAACCAACCTAAATCATCTGCAAATGGTAAACTTGAAGTGAAATATTTACTACCTTTTGAGAAAATAGGTGTAGTGTTTGCAATTAAAAAGTCAGAAATACCAACACCAAAGGTTGTAAGAGCAAGACCGGTAACGTTCTGGTTAACTCTTAAAGTAACTGTCAAAAAGCAGAATATAACACCCATTAAAGCAGAACCTATAAGCGTTGCAAAAATAGGAAGAATAACTGCAACAACAGGGTTTATTCCAAAAACACCAACGGTTTTGAAATAAAGGTATTCAACGTAGCAACCGCAAGCGGCACCCACGCACATAACACCGGGTGTACCAAGGTTTAAGTGACCGGATTTTTCTGTGATTGTTTCACCCGTAGAACCTAAAAGAAAAGTCATACCAAGGCGAATTGCACTAACAAGAAAGGCTAACATTATTCATTCTCCTTTCTGTGTTTAGAAAATACAATTTTGTATTGAAGGAAGAATTCACAACCGATAATGAAGAAGAGAATAATTCCTGTAATGATATCTGAAATAGCACTTGAAATTCTGAATTGTGAAGAAACTTGTTCTGCACCGCGCTCAAGAAAAACAATAAGGAAAGACGTGAGAACCATAACAATAGGGTTGAATTTTGCAAGCCACGAAACCATAATAGCGGTAAAGCCGTTGCCGCCAACCGTTCCGGTCTCGATCGAATGGCCAAGTCCCGCAACGTAAAGCCAACCCATAATACCGCAAAGCGCACCCGAGATAATAACGGTTCTTAAAATAACCTTTTTAACGTTGATGCCAATGTATCTTGCGGTGTTTTCGCTTTCGCCGACAACCGAGATCTCATATCCGTGCTTGCTGAATTTAAGATAAACGAACATGATAACGGTTATAACGAGAACGATCGCAATGTTAAGAAAATATTTCTGTCCGAAGACAGAGGGCAACCAACCCGTTTGGGTGGTGCTGTTAAGTGGTGAAAGCACCATCGAGCCG
>JAZSIE010000017.1:0-45957 GCA_045533655.1 Acutalibacteraceae bacterium | reverse complement strand
AGGCAGGTTCGGATAACTCATTTCACCCTAGATTCTACGAAATTGTTTTTACTGCTTCGTTTACAACTTTTGAAGCAATAGGTAACGCCGTAGTGGAACCCCAACCACCATTTTCAACAACTACAACAACTGCAAACGGAGTGTTTTTATCTTCGCAAAATCCAAGAAACCACGAATGCGGTTTTTCAGTTTCAGAAACTTCGGCAGTACCTGTTTTACCACACATTTTTATTTCACCAAAATTCCAGTCGCCGTAATTTTCTTCTACTGTTTTTCTCATCATTCCTTTTAGTTTTTTTGCAGTTTCAGGAGTCATATAATTTATTTCTTCTGCTACTGTTTCACTTATTTTTCTGCCAGATGGCGAAGCAATAGTTTTAACTACAAACGGTAGTTTCGCAGTTCCGTCATTTGCAATTGCACCCGCTATTGTCAATATATGATAAGGATTTGCAAGAGTGGTATATTGACCAACAGAGCACCATGCCAAATCAGATGCACTCGCGTTATTAAGATTAAGAATACTTTCTGCGGTCACGCTGTTACCAAAACTGAAACTCTCACCAAAACCAAATTGTTTTGCCGTTTTTTCTAATTGTGCCGGAGTAATTTTCTTTGAAAGTTCTGCAAAAGCACAGTTACAGGAATTCACAAGTGCCGTTTCAAGATTAAGTTTGCCGTGTTCTCTAGGGCAACTGACTCTTACACCATTAATAAACGTCTCTTCTTCACACTCGTATTCCCACGAAGAAATATCACTGACGTTTTCTAAAACACAAGCAGTAGTGATTATTTTAAAAACTGAGCCCGGTGTGTAAAGACCGTCTATCAATCTGTTAATATAAAGACCGTCATATTTACCATTTTCGTTTTTTTCTATATCTTCCGTCGATGGTTTATTTCTTATATCAAAATTAGGGCTTGAAACTGAACAAATTAATTCACCCGTCTCATAATTATAAAGTGCCACAACGCCCTTTTTGTTTCCAAGCGCATCAAGTGCCACAGCAGAAACGGAAGAATCTAACGTTAAAGTAACGTCATTACCACGCTCATATTTTTTTAATGAATAAATACCAGTTACAAGGTTGTAGCCGATAAGTTCTTTTTTATATGCAGTCTGAACACCTGACGCTATAAAGCCTTCACTATCGCCCACAATATGAAGAACTGAACGCCTTATTCTTTCGGAGTTATTATATACCCTTTCGCCTTCTACTGTTTCAGCAAGAACAACCCCGTTTCTGTCGAGAACGTTACCAGCACCAATAAAACTACCATCATTCACAAGGTGAGTGTTAGCCCGAAGAGTTGCCCACTTCTCTGCATTTGTGCCTAAATTTATAGCAAGATAAACGAGTCCTGCACTAAAAAAAGCTACAAGAAGGAACACAACAAACGCTCTTTTAGTTGTCGATTTCATCTGTCGCCCTCCTTTTCTGCTTAGGAACTGGTCTTGCTAAATCAGGCTTAAAGTTAGAAAATGTTCTCACGTCAACCGACTTAATAAACGCTAAAAGACAGAAACAACAAATTACACTCGAACCGCCTTTACTGATAAATGGCAAGGTTACGCCCGTAAGTGGTAGTAAATCTGTTACCCCAAAAATGTTGAGCATACTCTGAAAAAGAAGCAGTGAAACCGCCGCAACGCCACTTATTGCATAAAAGGTTGATTTCGATTTTTGTGAATTTATTACTGTTGCAACTGTTATAAATATAAAAGTTACGGGAATTAAAAATCCCATTATCATACCAAACTCTTCGCAGACAACACCGAAAACCAAATCTTCTGCCGCCGCAAATACAGTTCTTAATTTACCGTTACCAAGACCTAACCCGAAAAGACCGCCACTCGCTGAATAAATAAGTGTTCTTGTCTGTTGATAGCCCGTAGTATCCATATTTTCCCATATATGAAGATACCCAGAAAATCTTGCCGCAACGTATGGTTTAAACATTATTATAAGCACAGCACCTAAAGCGGCACCAATACAAATAAGCATAATTGTTCTTATATCGCCAGAGCGCATAAACGCTATAACTATAAACGTAAAAAAGAATATAAGCGCCGCACCGAAATCGTACATTAAAAATAATTCAACAACACAAATAGCGGCAAAAATCATATAAAGCGTAAGGTGTCTTACAGACTGCAATCTTTCAAGTGTTACCGCACCAACAAAAATAAACGCAACCTTTACAAGTTCTGATGGTTGAAGCGATATTCCCGCAATATTAACCCAACTGAGCGCACCGTTTGTAGGCTCTGCAATCAAGAGTGTAATCGCCAAAAGACCTATTGCGCCTATTGCAACAATATATCTTATTATTTTTATTGCATCTATAAATCTTAAAAGTGTCAATAAAACACAAAATCCGAGCACACCTATAACAATAGCAAAAAATTGTTTCAAAGCACCATCCGGGTAAATACTCGCAACGATACCAAGCCCTGTTGAAGCAAATAAAAACGCAATCGATTCGAGTTCAAACGTTGTTATTCTCATAAATATTGAAGCAAAAAAATAATAACCCCACATAAGAATAATCATACCAAGAAAAGCACTTGCTACGAAAAATTCAAATTTGCCATCCGGAAATGAAGTCAGAAGTAACTCCAAGAGATTATAAACAGTAATGATAATTAAGAGTAAAAAATAACTCGGTCTTGCAATTCTCACGCTTTTGTCTTTGATATATTTGAATTTATTAACCGAGAGCGTGTATTCAAGACCACCGAAACCTACTCTGTCGCCATCGTAAATATTAGCTTTTTTCTTAATAGGTTCACCGTTTACCGTCACACCCGATTTAGAATTGGTATCAAAAATCATAAAACCTTTATTCCTGAAAGTAATAACGGCGTGCAAACGTGAAATTGTATCAAAACCGAGAACTATATCGCAATTTTTATTTCTACCAACAGAACATTCTCTGTCACGGAGTGTAATAACTTCACCTGTTATATCGTTAATCAATCTTCCCCTTATAGGGTCAGTCGCTTTTTTAAAGAACATGGAAACAATTACTCTTATAACAACGTAAAGAGCAATAATAAGAAGTGCATATCTTGAAACAGTTATAAGAAAATCAAAAAAGCCTTCCATTTTTCCACGTCCTTTCGCAAATTTTCATTTTATTATACTATATTGTTCAAAAATAATCAATCATTCTTGACAACCTATTCTTATATATTGTAAAATTAATATATATTTATATTTTCGGAGGCAGTTATGGCAATTTCAAAATCATTATACGGCGAATTAAACGGTGTAAAGGTAAATTCCTTTACAATTACAAATAAAAATGGAATGAAAGCAGAAATTATAGAAAAAGGCGCTACTTTAGAAAAACTCTTTGTAAAAGATAAAAACGGCTCTTTCGTTGACGTTTTATCTGGTCACGATACACTTAAAGGTCACGTTGAAAGAAGCGACTACCAGGGCGTTGTTGTAGGTCAGTATGCTAACAGAATCAAGGGTGGCAAATTCTCTATTGATGGAGTAGAATACAACCTTACAAAGAATGATAACGGAATCACCTGTCTTCATGGTGGTGGTGAATATTCTTCTGCCATCTGGAGTGGCAAAGAAACGTCTGACAAGGCGGTAACCTTTACACTTTTCAGCAAAGACGGCAACGATGGTTTCCCTGGCAATGTTAATGCAAGTGTTACTTATGAACTCACTGACAGCGATGAGTTAATTCTCACTTACAATGCAGTTTCAGACAAAAAAACCATTATTAATCTCACAAACCACGCTTATTTTAACCTTAACGGCTTTGACAGTGGCGATATTTTAGACCACACTTTACAGATTAATGCAGACTATTTCACACCAATTGATGAAACAAGCATTCCTGTTGCTATGTCTCAGAGCGTAGAAAACACACCATTCGATTTCAGAGCGCCAAAAGCAATTGGCAGAGATATTAACGACACTTCATGTGTTCAGATAAAAAATGGTAACGGCTACGACCACAACTTTATTATTAATAACTTTGATGGTACATTAAAAACCTGTGCTATTGCAAAGGGTGATAAATCAGGCATTACAATGGAAGTTAAAACAACACTGCCTGGTGTGCAATTCTACACAGGCAACTTCTTAGACGGCACAATAATCGGTAAAGCAGAAAATCCTCTCACCAAGAGGTGCTCTTTCTGCTTAGAAACTCAGGTGTTCCCAGATTCACCAAATCACCAGGACTGGTGTAAATGCGTTTACGATGCAGGTGAAGAATACTCTTCACAAACAGTTTTTAAATTTTCTTTATAATACTAACATTTAACTTTTTGTTAATTAAATTCCCATTCATTGACTATAATACTTTTATTTGGTATAATAATCAATCAATTGGATTTTCTTAAGAAATGAGGATAATAATGAAATCAACTCACCGCATTCTTGCGGCACTTTTAGCTTTAACAACTGCATTTTCTTATTTCACCATTGTTGCTTCAGCTAAAAAATTTGCTAAACCAATCAACACTAATTTAGGTGTTAAAACTCAATATGAATACGAAGCCAATAACCCATCTTGGCTTCGTCAGGTTGTAGTTAAAGAAAATATGCTTTCTGTTGACGGCATTATTACAGAGAAAGCTTTATACCCTGTTTCAAAATACCCTTACATCACAGACGCACCATCCTTCAAAGAAGAGGTAGAAGAATACGCAAAGTATTACACTCTCGATGAAGAATCACAGAGAGCCGCATATATTTATGTTTTCCAGCAGTTAGGTGCACTTTCTATAATCGGCGACCCTGAGGCTACCGACCAGACAAAAGCTGACTGGTTAAGAGAACAAGGCATTATTATTACACCAGAGCAAGAAGAAGACCCCGACTCTATTTTTATGATAAGTGCCCTTTATGCTTTGTGGAAAAACGACTTTTTCTATGTTTTAGAAGGCGAAAGAATAACAATTCCTGCCGGTACTAAATTAGAAGCCGCACTTATGATGTATATGGTAGCAATGGGGGATGACGACCGTTCGCTTATTGCCTTTGTCAGCAAATATTTTGATATTACAGAAATCATAAGCCTTGAAGACTATATTTATTACACCTGCCTTTTCGCTTTATATACAAATGGTTACGTAAGCTCCCGTGAACTTGTAACTATCCCGAGAAACGAAGCTTTTCGTAGACTTGCAATTATGTCTATTTCAAATGCCGGTATTTCGGTTGACGTTAACACTGCAACCGATGAAGAAATTCAAATAAAATATATGGCAGCAATGCTTGGTACTCAATATAGTGTAACATTAGACCCTGACTCAACCTTTAAAGCAAACAGAGCAAAAACGTTGCATTATTACATAATTCAGCGAATGGCTTATGAAGATAAAAAACTCACTATTTCATCTTCAAAATATACTTACGAACAAGCTTTTGATATAGTTCTCAAAAAGACAAATCGTTTTGACTTGGAAAAGGAATTCTATTCAGACATTTATGAATATGACGTTCACCTCGACCATTTCAGAGAATTGATTTACATAAACCCTACACCTATTGATAATGCTTATATGACGGTAAAAATCAATGATCAGAAGGTTGGTCTTAATCAATATGCAAAAGTTCCGTTAAACTCAGACCCTACACAGTTAATACTTATTAACGTTCAGTATAAAGGTGAGTCTAAAGAGAGTACAACTTACAGACTCAACGTTTATCAGGGTACTACTCCACCAGATGATGAAAACATTACTGGCATCGTTTCTAACGTTGGTGTTGATATAATACCTAATCTTAACAATCCTGTTACACCAAGCTACGATTATTTAGACCCTACCCTCACTATGCAGAACGCAGTAAACACACCACCTGCACAGGTTTTACACATCAATGAACAAGGTCAGTTGGTTGATAGTCAGGGTAACGTTATAAGCGATTCTGTTAAAGAAACCCTTCCACAAGGTTTCGGCTACATACTCGGTGCAGATGGCATTGTTACAATAGGCAAGCTCGACGAAATTACAACAACAGCCGATTCTTCAACACAACCAGGAATTGACACTGAACGGATTAAAACAATCGTAATATACTTTTCTGCATTTTTAGTTGTTTCTGCTACTATAGGTGGCTACGCTTATTACAGAATGACAGTTAAGAGAAGAAGAACTAAATCTGTTAAAAAGACAAATAAAAAGAAAAATAAAAAGTGATATAAAAGCGATATAATTTATGGTCAACTGCAAATACTATAATTATATATTTTTTAAAAATCCGTTCACAATTTTTTCCAAAATTAATTCTATAATACTAATCAGCCAACAACTAATGGCTGACAACTAATAACTGAACAAAGGGGTGTTTTTATGGCAACAGAAAAAATCCTTATAGTTGATGACGAAGTTAATATTTGCGAACTTTTAAGATTATATCTTGAAAAAGAAGGTTACGTTACAGAAGTTGTAAACGATGGTGCTAAAGCATTAGAAGTATTTAATAACTTTAAGCCTGATATGGTTCTTTTAGATATCATGCTCCCTGGTCTTGATGGTTGGCAGGTTTGCAGAGAAATAAGAAAAATTTCACAAACACCAATAATAATGCTCACTGCAAAAGGTGAAGTGTTTGACAAAGTTTTAGGTCTTGAACTCGGTGCGGACGACTATATTGTAAAACCATTTGAACCGAAAGAAGTTATTGCAAGAATAAAGGCAGTTTTAAGAAGAATTGCTCCTGTTGTTACAACAGAAGATTCTTCCAACAAAGTTGTTACTTACGATAAACTTTCAATAAATCTCACTAACTATGAATTAAAAATCAATGGTGAATACGTTGACGCTCCACCAAAAGAGTTAGAACTTATTTATCACCTTGCAAGTAACCCTAACAGAGTTTACACCCGTGACCAACTTTTAGATGAAGTATGGGGATTTGAATATTACGGAAACTCAAGAACTGTTGACGTTCACGTTAAACGTTTAAGAGAAAAATTAGAAGGCGTTTCAGACGAGTGGGAATTAAGAACTATATGGGGCGTCGGCTATAAATTCGACACTAAATCTTAAACTATGTCTAATTTTATTGCTAAACTCAAATGTAATAAGCGTAGCGCCTTTTTTCTTAAATATTTTGTTATCTTGGCGGCAATGATTGTCGCTGGATTCATTATTACAGGCTCTGCCCTTATGGTTTTTGTTTATAATTTTTCAAAACAGGAAACTCTCCAGAATCTTTCAAGAAACTCTGTAAACATATCTAATATAGCACAAGAAATATTATGTTCAGATTTAGCGTTACACAACCCCGAAGCTACTGCGCTTCTGTTTTATAACAGTATAAAACTTTCATCAGATGCAAGTAACACAACAATTTTTATGTGTAACGACAAAGGTGACGTTATCGCTTGTGCTGACACAATGAAAAAACCTTACGAAACAGTTACCGAAGCTGTTTGCGAAGAACATAAAAAATTCCATATACCCAAAGGTTACATTGTCAAAGCCGAAGCAATCGGCTACGCTGATTACACAACTTTAAGCGGTGTTTTTACAGAAACTCACGCCGTTGCAATTTCACCTATAATGGTTGAAAATCAATTAGTAGGTTTCACAGTGTGCACAAGTCCGGTTTCAGGTGAAATTACAACGTATTTTATAAGACTTTTAACGTCATTCCTTTCTGCCGCAGTTATCGCCCTCATTATTCTTACGTTAGCGCTTTTCTTCTTGGCAGATAAAATGACAAAGCCTATAAGAGACCTTGCAACTGCCGCAAGATGCTACTCGTCGGGTGATTTTTCATACAAAGTCCCTGAACCTACCGAGCAGAATGAAATGACTGAACTTATTGTTGAGTTCAATTCAATGGCAGATTCTCTTGAAGCACTTGAAAACTCAAGGCGTAATTTCGTTTCGAGTGTTTCGCACGAGTTTAAAACTCCAATGACAACAATCGGCGGATTTATTAACGGCATTTTAGATGGCACTATTCCCCCAGAAAAGCAGAACTATTATTTAGAAATAGTTTCATCTGAAGTAAAAAGGCTCTCTAAAATGGTTAATGCGATGCTCAATATTTCGAGAATTGAAACGGGTAACCTTACACTTAACATTGACCGTTTCAACGTTTCAAATAATCTTTTAAATACGTTCTTAACTTTTGAGCAACTTATTACAGAAAAAAATATAACTGTTGAAGGTCTTGAAGATATAGACGAATTAATTGTTCCAGCCGACCAGTCAATGCTTGACCAGGTTATTTATAACTTGGTTGATAATGCAGTTAAATTTACAAATAATAACGGTACAATTAAAATTGAAACGAAACAAGAGCCACAGCATTGTTATTTTTCAATACGTAATACAGGCTCAGGAATACCACCTGAACATATCAAAAACATATTTGACCGTTTCTACAAGGTAGATGGTTCAAGAAGTGCTGACACCAAAAGTACCGGGCTTGGTCTTCACCTTGTAAAAAGTATTGTTGAACTTCACGGTGGCAAAGTAACTGTAAAAAGTGAAGAAAATAAATTTACTGAATTTACGGTTAAATTACCAAAATAAATTATTATTTTCAATATAATTTCAATATTCTTCTGTTATTCTTAATAACAGAAACGGAGGTCTTTTAATGGACGAATTTACAAATCAAAACAATCCACAACAACCTGAAAGCACAAATGGTGGCACTGCACCTACTACTCCGCCACCACCACAGAACGCTTATTACCAGAATCAAGGATTTGCTCAACAGAATTACAATCCCCAAGGTAATATGACTTACCCCACTTCCCCTGCTGCTTACGTACAAAGTCAGCAATATAATCCACAACCACAATTTAACACTTCACCAAATACACAGTATCAACCACAGAATTTTAATACAACACCTTATGAAAACCCTGTAAAAAACAAACAATCAAAAACAGGTAAACGTGTTTTTGCAATTCTTATAGTTCTTTGTATTGCAGTAGCTTCAATTCTTATTGGTATTTCTATTTCAGGTGACGATGCACAATTTGGTAACGGTAGTTCATCTTCACAAAACAGCCAAAAAATCGACGGTGCTACACCTGACGTAGAAAAATCACCTTATGAGGCAGAAGAATACTCAGGTAAAGGTTCTATGACACCTACACAGATTTATGATGCCGTAAAAGAAACCAACGTTGGTATTCTCGTTTACTACCAAAACCAACAAGCCGGCGAAGGTTCAGGCGTTATAGTTGGTGAAAAAGGCGGTTACACCTACATTATAACTTGTGCTCACGTTATTGCTGACAAGGGCGTTGACGTTCAGGTTCAGTTCCACGATTCAACTGAATTAGATGCCGACATTGTTGGTGTCGACTCTAAAACAGATATAGGCGTTGTAAGAGTTAAAAAAACAGGCTTTAAAGCTGCTACTTTCGGTGATTCTGAATCGCTTAAAGTTGGTACATCCGTTTACGCTATTGGTAACCCAGGCGGTACAGAATTCTTTGGTTCATTTACAAATGGTATTGTTTCATCTCTTGACAGACCAGTTGCAACGTCTACAAACGGTTTTTACGATTTACCTTGCATTCAGCACACAGCAGCTATTAACCCAGGCAACTCCGGTGGTGCTTTAGTTAACGAATTTGGTCAGGTTATTGGTATTAACTCTTCAAAAATTGCAGATACAGACTACGAAGGTATGGGCTTTGCAGTACCATCTGAAAAGGTTCTTGAAGTTTACAACCAACTTATTGAACACGGTTACGTTACAAACAGACCAATGCTTGGCATTCAATATTATGCAGTTTCAAACGATTCAACTTATTCAGCACTCGCTTGGAAAAACAATCTTCCTTATGGTTCAATAGTTATTGCAAGTATTGCAACTAACAGTAGCCTTAACGAGACAAATATTAAAGTTGGCGATATTATTACTGCAGTTAACGGCAAACCACTCGACGACACTTCAATTCTTTTAGAAGCAATTGAAAACGCAAAGGTTGGCGACAAATTAACTCTTACTGTTGTTCGTCTTAACAACGCTGGTACAGTTGCTACAACGTTTGAAGCAGAAATCACTTTAGTTGAAGATAAAGGCAACACAGTTTATAACGAAACTGTAACAGAGCAACAACAGCAACAATCTGCTGAAGATTACTTTGAACAGTTCCCGTTTAATCCTTTCGGTTATTAAAATAAAATATTCGGCATATCAAAACCAAAGTTTTGATATGCCGAATTTATTTTTTATTCTATCCCTAATCCTTCCATTATCCGTTTCAATTCATTCCACTCATTAATAAGTTCTTGTAATTCCACTTCGCCTGAAACAGTAATTGAAAAATATTTTCTTGGTGGACCTTCTGTACTTTTTTCAACCGTTGAAATTATCGCTTCTCGTTTCTCAAGTCTTCTTAAAATTGAATAAAACGTACTTTCGTTAACTTCTGGAAAGAAAACGCCTATTTTTTTAATAAGGTCATAACCATAAATTGAGTTTTCTCTTTTAACAATCAACAGAATACATTTTTCCAATATACCTTTTTTTAATTGTGCATTCATTATTCTGTCACCTTTTTCAATTTATTATTTAGTACGGCTACAATTATTATTCCTGCAACAAATATAGCAAGAAGTGTAAATAAATACGGAAAAATATACCATTCCATTGAACTGATAGATGACAAAAATATTTTAATTGCAGTAAACACAGTTACAGAAATAAGAGAACTGCAAAAAGAGAAGAAATAATCTGAACCTTTAATAAAGAACAAAACAAGAGCTATTATAGGAAAAACAGAAAACAACGTATATAACGATTCTATAAATAAACCTACGTTTGCAAGATTTTCGTATTCATAAGTATATATAAAACTTGATATAATCCACCCAATAAATGAGAGCATACCCACAATTACTACTACACTGAAAATAGCGTTTATCATTTTAGAAGTTTTTCTGTTACTTGAAAATTTTGAAATGAACGTCAATTTATTAGACAATTGTGAATATATAAGGAATAAACCAGCACCACCAAATATTATAACAAGTGCCGCAAGCATATAAAACGGAAAATTATAAGCCGTTGCAGACCACATATAAAAATAAACAAAAAGCAACCAGAAACCAACGAACAAAACGCTCATAATAAAACCATTTCTCTTTGGAATTTCAAGCGATTTCATAACTTCTTTTGGTTTTTCAGTTGTCTGACTATCTACCATAAATCCAGAATAATCATCTAAAATCTCTTTCATTTCGCTAAAACTCACTAAAGGCAATAACCTGTAAGTAAGTTCAAGCATAAATTTATTTTTCATAAAACCAACCCCTTTATTTTTGTAGGTACTGTGCAATAATCAGTACCTTGCATCTACATAATAACACACTACTGTTCAATAGTCAATAGTGAATTTTAGTGGTCAGTTTAGTTATAACTAAAAACTTGACAAATCCCTTACTAAACTCTAAAATACTAACATATCAAACATAAGCGTGGTGAAAAAAGTGCAAAGAATTTTAGGTTGTGTCAGAAATGCGGTTGACACTTACAATATGATTGAAGCTGGTGACAAAATCGCAGTTGGTGTTTCTGGCGGTAAAGATTCCGTTTTACTTCTCAAGGCACTTTGCGGTTTAAAAACGTTCTACCCTAAAAACTTTGAGATTGTTGCTATTACTCTCGATATGCGCTTTAATAACGTTGACGGCGATTTTTCTGAAATTCAAAAAATCTGTAACGAATATAACGTTCACTACGAAGTAAGACGAACTGAACTTTTCGATATAATTTTCAACGTACGAAAAGAGAGCAACCCTTGTAGTCTTTGTGCGAGAATGCGCCGTGGAATTCTTCACGACACCGCAAAAGAATTAGGCTGTAATAAAATTGCACTTGGGCACCACCTTGACGATGCCGCTGAAACGTTTTTAATGAATCTTTTAAGCGAAGCGAGAATTGGTTGTTTTCAACCTGTTACGTATCTTTCAAGAAAAGATATTACTATGATTAGACCTTTAATTCACTTAACAGAGAATGACGTTGAACTTGCAATTAAGCGTCTCAACTTACCTGTTGTTAAAAGTAAATGCCCTGCCGATGAAAACACAAGACGTGAAGACGTAAAAAATCTTATAAAACACTTAAACGAACAATATGAAGACGTTCCGCAGAAAATTATTGGTGCAATAAAACGCAGTCATATTGATAATTGGTGATTGACAATTTATACAAAAAATGGTATATTAAATTGTATAATTATTTTAAAACGGAGTGTGTGAAATGACAAATATTCAGGAAATATTCGGCTGTCAGGTTTTTAATGAAACCGTTATGCAAAGCCGATTACCAAAAGATACTTACCGTTCACTTATTAAAACAATAAAAGACGGTAAAACTCTTGATATTGATACAGCTAACGTCATAGCAAATGCTATGAAAGATTGGGCAATTGAAAAAGGTGCAACTCATTTTACACACTGGTTCCAACCTATGACAGACGTTACCGCTGAAAAGCACGACAGTTTTATTACCCCTGTTTCAGGTGGTAAAGTTATGCTCGAATTTTCTGGTAAAACTCTCGTTCGTGGTGAACCTGATGCTTCTTCACTCCCTAACGGTGGACTTCGTTCTACCTTTGAAGCTCGTGGCTACACTGCCTGGGACCCTACTTCATTTGCATTTATTAAAGATGACACTTTATGTATTCCTACCGCTTTCTGCTCTTATGGTGGCGAATCTCTCGATAAGAAAACTCCACTTCTTCGTTCAATGGAAGCAGTTGACAAACAGGCTTTAAGAGTTTTAAGACTCTTTGGCGAAAATAACGTTACACGAGTTACTACAACTGTTGGCGCAGAGCAGGAATATTTCCTTATAGATAAAGAAGTTTATAACAAACGCCCTGACTTAAAGCTTTGCAATCGCACACTTTTCGGTTGCCGTTCTGCAAAAGGCCAGGAACTTGACGACCACTATTTTGGTAAAATCAAACCACGTGTTTCAGCATATATGAAAGAACTTGACGAAGAACTCTGGAAGTTAGGTATTCTTTCAAAAACAAAGCACAACGAAACTGCTCCGGCACAGCACGAGTTAGCACCAATTTTTACTTCTGCTAACGTTGCAACAGACCACAACCAGCTTATTATGGAAATGATGAAGACTGTTGCCGACAGACACAATATGGTTTGTATTCTTCACGAAAAACCATTTGAAGGAATTAACGGTAGCGGCAAGCACAACAACTGGGCTATTTGTGAAGATAATAAAATCAACCTTTTAAATCCCGGTGATTCACCATCACAAAATACAAGATTTTTACTTTTCATTACTGCAGTTATTAAAGCAGTTGACGATTATCAGGAACTTTTACGTGCATCTGTTGCTACCGCTGGTAATGACAGACGTCTTGGCGCTGGCGAAGCACCACCGGCAGTTATTTCAATTTTCTTGGGTGACGAATTAACCGCAATTTTTGAAGCACTTGAAAAAGGCGAACTTTACAAAGAAAGAAAACCATCTGACCTTGAAATCGGTGCAAGAGTATTGCCTAAATTACCACAGGATACAACAGACAGAAACCGTACTTCTCCTTTTGCATTCACTGGTAATAAATTTGAATTCAGAATGCTCGGTTCTTCTGCTTCTATTGCAGATACAAATACAATACTTAACACCGCTATTGCAGAATCATTGAGAGTGTTTGCAGATGAGCTTGAAAATTCAAAAGACTTTGATACTGATGTTCTTGAGCTTATTAAAAAGACAATTAAAAAGCACTCAAGAATTATATTTAATGGTAACAACTATTCTGACGAGTGGCACAAGGAAGCTAAAAAACGTGGTTTACTTGCTCTTAACTCAACTGCTGAAGCTTTACCATATATTACAGATAAAAAGGCTATTGACCTTTTCACAACTCACAAGGTATTTACTGAAAGTGAACTTGTTTCAAGACGTGACGTTAAACTCAACACTTACTCAAAAACTCTTAAAATTGAAGCTCTCACAATGCTCGAAATGACAAGAAGAGATATTCTCCCAGCAGTTATAAAATTCAAAGGCAAGGTTGCAAGTGAAATTAATTCACTCACAGCTATTGGTCCAGAAATGGATTGCTCAGTTGAAAAAACTCTCTTAGCTAAAATTTCAAAGTTATCTATGAAATTAGGCAGAGCACTTAAAACTCTTGAACAACTCACAGAAAAGAGCGACGATTTCTCAACAAATCAGGCAGAAGCAGATTATTATAACGACAAAATGATTCCTGCAATGAACAATTTGAGAGAAATTGTTGACGAGTTGGAAACTATAGTAGCACGTGAAGATTGGCCTTACCCAAGCTACACCGAAATGCTCTATAGTGTAAGATAATAAAAAAGAAATGATTGAAACAGAATTTTCAAAATTCTGTTTCAATCAGACTTAAATTTATTCAATTACTTCACTTAAAGCGAAGCAATTAAAATCGGCTTCGCCCCTCAATTCTGCATTATGCATTCAATACGCACCTGTGGTGGAATTGGCAGACACGCAAGATTTAGGTTCTTGTTCCAAAAGAGTGCAGGTTCAAGTCCTGTCAGGTGCACCAAGCTAAAAACTCTCAAGTCGCAGGACTTGAGAGTTTTTGTTTTTATATATAAAAACTATTTATAAAACGTTATGAAATAAGATTCTAATTTTCATACTATTGTAAATTTTAACTACCGATAAACATTCACATTAACTTCCCATTTACAAACACTTTGCATCTTCGCCCTTTTAATTTTGAAATAGTGTAATCTAAAATATCACTTCTATAGTCCTTGTATTCCTGACCTACAATTGAACATAGTGACTGCCCATCTTTTGTAAAAACAACATTCCCTGCAGGTATTTTCTCTGTATTCTCATCTCCATATATACATATATCTTTATTTCCGATAACAAGGCGCTTCTTTTTTTTAAATACATATTCCTTATCAAAATTACAACTTATCAGCCCTAAATTTTCAAGTTCTAAAAGTTTTTCGATTGTTATATTGCTCTTTTCATAAGTCTCGATATTACTTGATATGTAAATTAATGGATGCATTAGTTCATAATTTCCGTATTCAAAGAAAGAAAATCTAACTAAATTACAAAAGTCATTTGCATTAGCAGTATTCATTATTGATATTTTATGCAAAAGAGATCTTTGAAATTTTCCTGGCGAATTTATTTCTCCTGATAAAATATCACTCCACACTTGTTGCATGGATTTATCTGAAACAAGTTTCACCTTATCAAAATAAAAAGAAAACCAGTCATCTTCTATATTTTCTATTTTAGAACCTTCGTTTATTTTTTGCAATGCAAAAGATATAATATCTTTACAGTTTTTGAATTCTTTTTTTGCTTTTTTATAATTTAATAAAACATAAAGTTCAGTTTCATTCACTGGATTTCCATTTTTTATATCTGTAGCTATTTTATCGGAAAGTGAATCAATTATTTTGCTTTCACCTTTTTTTATCGATATGTTAATAGAATTTGGACTAAACATTTTATCAATCATATCATAAAGAGTTTTCCCAATTGTACTAGTACTATTTACAATTTCTGTTATCTCATTCATAATTTTTCACTCTTTCTGTTATTTATCAACTTATGTTATATAATTGTTTTTTCAGTTTATTGATATCTTTTTGACGTTGACTTATCTTTCCTTTTTTGCTATCTATCGAAACAAAAAACACAAACAATAGCACCAGTATAGTTGCAGCAATTATTAATAAATTTAGAAATTCAGTTTCAATGTTATCTACAAACTTAAATCCTAAAAGAAAGGCAAAATACGCTAAAGAAAAAACAGTTATTATATTTCTGAACACTTTAGAATAACGTTCTTTTTTTTGTTCTGCTTCAAGGAATTTTATTTTTTTTCTTAAATCATTTCTATGTTTTAAAAAGATTTTATCTTTATGTTTCAAAATTTCATTTTGGTATTCTGGAAATAATATTAGAAGATTTTCTATTATTCTATTTTCAAAACTTACATTGACCGATGTAGCCGATGGTATTAGTAACTTCATAAAGGTTCTACGACATTCTATATCATAAAGAACAGGTACTAAATTAGCAAAAAAAGCACTTGTGGTTATTTTGGAATATGCAACTTCTTCTTCAATTGTTAATTTACTAAAAAGTTGAAAAGAACGTACACTCTCCAATTCGGTCCCTACTTGAAAACACAACGCTTTGTTTGCCGCAGCACTTACAGAATCCGGTTCTGTAACCAAGAGGCTTATATCTGAATTTCTTAAAATACTTCTTGTAAAATCAGAGTATCCTGCTTGACAATCAAAAATAATAATATCGAAATATGACTCTAGCTCTTCCTTAACAAATACGCTAAAAGTTTGAAAAAAAAGATTGGATTTGTTGGGCACCTCGTTTGTGATTGAAACATCCGAAGGCAAAAACCAAAAACTATTTTCTACATTAATTAGTTTTTCCAAATCGAGTTCAGCTGTATCATTCGAAAGAAAACCGTATGGCAACATGTTTTTTTCTGTTAAAATATCATCAACTGCCAATAGTGATTTTTTTTCTGCTTTTATCCTCTCAATTTTGTGTTTCATAAAAAAAGTTGCTCCATGGGTACTCATATCACAATCTATCAATAAAACTTTTAAATTTGAATCGGATAAAGTTTTTGAAAATGCGAGAGATATGCTCGTTTTTCCACTACCGCCTTTTCCGCTTAACATCGCAATTTTCTTTGCCATATTTTATTCTCCTTTTATTAACAAAAAATCACTTTCAAATTCTTCTAAATACGACTTTGCTTGTTTTTCTTGAGTTTGGAGAACTTCTGAATCCAATTCACCAAACCGCTCCCATAATTCTTTTTTCGCTTTATTTTGTGCTTTTTCTAAAACAGAACTTTCATATCTTTGAAAAATTTCTAAAACCTTGGTTCGTATTAATTGATAATCTTTAGGGGTGGCTTTTGTTATAGAACATATTTTTTCACATATATATTCATCACTTAAAAGTTTATCACAAAAGTTCTCAAGCAAACGAACTTTATCATAATTGCTGCTCAGCCAAACATTGGTTGTTTCAGTTACAAGTCTTACAAGTTCAGTTTCTGTGAATTCTGGAGCATTTTGGTTAAATAACATTTTAAAAATTTGTTTTCGTACACGTATTAATTCAATAGGTATTAAAATGTATTTAAAAATTGCCCAAAGCAATAAAATGATACTGTACCCATTTACATTTTTCTTGCTGAGAGTTTCCCAACTTATATTATTATTCTGTTTAGTTTTCAAAACATAAAAAATGGTTGTATAAAAATTACTAACCCTAAAAAATTCTTTTTTAAAAATTGATTTTGTATCCTCGTTTGTAAGCGTTTTCAAAAAAAACCTCCATTAAAAGTACTTTTTAAATACTTATTATTTTATATAACAACCCCCCGACAAGTTGTTATTCAGCAATGTTTAATAATACTTCTGTGTTCATCCTAATAAATGCAACTTATATATTACACTTATACGTTATCTCAATTTCCACATTTCTTCAATTCATTTTTCAAAAACGCTTTTATTTTCGACAAAAATGTTGTATTTTCGACATTTAAAAAAATCACAACCCGTACCATAGCGTTCTGCTATGATGCGGGTTGTGATTTTATTTTACTATTTTTATATACGCTCCATACCGCTCTACAAACTCCTCATACTCGTCTTTCTCCGTTATCCAAACGATAACAGGGTATTCTTTTACACCAAGTTGGGTGAGAGCTTCAAAGCGGTGGTTGCCGTCACAGAGTTCAAAGCCGTGGTCAACGAAATGCACTATCAGCGGTGGCATATCGTCATTTGATTTAAGTGTTTTCTTTAATGATTGCACTCTTTTTTCAAACCACTCTGCATTAACCTGATATTTCATAGTATCTTCTGGACCACAACAACGAGAAAACAAAGACAATGGCATTATAAGTGGTCCTAAATAATATCTTGGGAATAACTTCAATCCATCCGAAAATGCTTTGTTGTGACCATCTGAAAGCAAGAATAAATGCACCCAATCTTCAAGTTTATTTGAATTTGCAAATTCTTTTGCAGACGATAAAGAACACCTATATTTCAACTCTTTGCTTTCATTTTTGCTATAAACAATTTTCTTGATAGAATCAATAGACAGTGAGTATTCATCTGCGAGATTTTCAATAGTTACACCTTTTGTAAACTTATCTTTAATCTCCTGATTTCTTTCTTCAAGATATCTCTTGTAACCCGAAGTTTCGCCCCAAGAACGCTTTCCTATTGTTTCAGGTACGTAAATAAGTCTTCCTGCTGCAAATTTCTGCACTCGTTTCAACAAATCTTCTGGCAAAATGTCCGCAGCATTTTCATATTTCATTGTTTTCAATCCTTTTGAAGTTTACTTTTTATCCACTTATCAACTTGCTCTGCTGCCTGTTTAGGAGTGAGGTTTGAAGTGTCAATTAAGTCAATCTTCGGTTCGGTTTTGTCGTGATTTTCTTTCAACCAATTATTAAACTGCATTGAAGAATTAATCCAGTTTTCATCGGTAACTTTTCTATCTTTTGTTATTCTCTTCATCATAGTTTCATCATCACAAACAACTGCAAGATAATAAGTATTCGAAAATAATTCTCTTTCTGGAAGATTTTCAAATTGCTTTGGTGTACACGCACCACACACAACGCAAGGCATACCAATTTGTGAGATATTAGCACAAAGTTTCATCCACATTCTGCGGTACGCTCTGTAATCATCTTCTGGTGTGTTGTAAATATCATTCCAGGTTATATCACTTTCAAGAACAATATAATCCTTTTCATTTTTGAAAAGTTCATTACAAACAGTTGATTTACCTGCACATGATGCTCCTGTTATAGAAAACAATGGCATTTTTTTAGTTGGTTTCATTTTATCACTCTCCTTTATTTTTCATTTATTGTAGCATTACTGATTGTGAGTGTATATGTAAAGAATGGTTTAAATTGTTTTTTACAAAGACAACTTATATATCCTTTGTTTTTCCATATTCTCACGATATGCAAAATAGTCTTTTGGTGGTTTTACTATTTCAATAAGTTCTGCACCTAATTTTTCAATTATTTTATATGATGCAATATTACTTTCGTCACAGGTCAATATCAATTCACACATCTTGTGTGCTTTTGCAATCTGCAATACTAGCTTACACGCTTTGTATGCATAATTGTTACCACTGTTTTCCTTTTCAATTTCGTAACCGATATGCCCGTTGTAATATGAATGATAGTTATTACCTATACGAATGCTTATCTTTCCAATAGGCGTACCACCGACACAAATATCATAGTAATAGAATGGCAACAACTCATCATCACCTTGATATTTTTGAGAAATTCTTAATGTAATTTCACCTTCAGTTAAAACATCAAACCTGTTCATAAATTCAAATTTACTCATTTGTATCACCTTGATAAACAACATCAATTTCATCTTTGCTCGGCACTTCAAATATTGAAGCAAATTTCTCGGCAAGGTTATCATCAATATAATAAGCAGTTGTTTTTTCAGCTAACACCTCACTGTTTCTTTTCTCTAAGCGTGCTTTCCAAGTGTCATCGCTGATATCAATGTAATGGAATTCGCACTCTATATTTCGGCTATTATAGAAC
This sequence comes from Acutalibacteraceae bacterium, assembly GCA_045533655.1. Lineage (GTDB taxonomy): Bacteria > Bacillota > Clostridia > Oscillospirales > Acutalibacteraceae > DTU089. The sequence continues at coordinate 26,343 of JAZSIE010000017.1, read as the reverse complement.
TCACGAGCATAATCCCGTTCTACCTTCATCCAAAAGCCCCAGTCAAGAATAACATTGATTCCAACCTCAATAAGCTCCAATGATTTGTTGAATAAGTAGTTTTGAGTTCTTTCTACATAATCATCGTGCTTATCGCCACAATGCTGACCGAACAAAGCAAGGGTTATCTCATCTGTAGAGAGCAATACAGCGTAATTCTGGACACGCAATTGCTCAGCATATGTGCTTTTTCCGCTGCAGATTTTACCGCAGATCAAATATACTTTTGGCATAAGAAACACCTTCTTTTATAATTTACAATACATCTCCTGTGCTTTTGGGATGAATCCAAGCTTTTCATAAAGTTTGATTGCTCCGTGATTGTTTACAAGTACATCGAGATTTATAAGATTGCAGTTTTGCTCTTTTGCCCAGTCCTTTGCTGAATTCATAAGAGCTGTACCGAAGCCTTTATTTCTGTGAGCTCCCGTTACAATTACATCCATTATATAACAATATTTACCAGGAAGCATAAAGTCAAAATCAGGTCTTGCCTTTGCCTGAAGCAAAATAAAACCAATAACTACACCATCATTTTCGTAAACAAGTATATCGGAATCATCATTTGAAACCGTTTTTTCAAGGAACTCTATACTTTGGTCGCCTTCTTTTATGAAATCAGGTATCAGTTTTGACATTTCTCTGAATTGCTCACGATATAATTCTGATATCGCAGGTATATCGTTATTAGTTGCTTTTCTTATCATAAACTTTCCTCCCAAGCTTCTTTAAGTTCTTTTATGCTCTGATAACGTTCGTTTCTGTTGTCACTTACTGCATTTGTTGCAACAGCAAACGCTTCATCTGACAATTGCCATTCTTCACGGGTGCGGTTGTAATCACCAAAGAGTGCAAATGCAAAAGCTCCGGCACAGTAAACATTTGTTATCTCGTCAATATCTGCACCGAGTTTGTATTCTTCGGGAGACTGGAATTTTGAACTACCCCACATTCTGCCCATATCGTTAACACAAGGTTGTTTTCTGAAAAAGTCGATATCACAGATTGTTGTTTTACGACTCTCTACATCATACATAATACTTCCGTCATAAAAATCAACTGCAACATATCCGTTTGAATTGGTGTAGTCCAAGAAATCGAGTATATCGTGAAAAACATTAAGCCTGTCCGCAATAGGTAAATTCATAAATCTGCGATGTTCTGCAGGATACATTCTGCCCATACAGTCACCGTCAACCCACTTGAATACCATTGCAAATCCACCGTTGATTTCTTTTGCTTCAACAAACTCAATGAGATTTTTGTGTTTCATGTTTTCATATACGGGTAAGGTTGATTTCAAACGCTCAATCGCATCTTCAGGAGTACCAGTATATGCTTCAGTCGGCGCACCTGCAAATTTTACAAAATATCTTTCACCGTCTTTTTCTGTACCGAAACAGATATTACCTGAATCTTGGTCATCAAATACTTTAAACACCTTTCCATATTGGCTGATAAAGCTGAAATCGAAAGGTGCCTTCATTTTATATGGAAGACCATCTATGTATTGCAAATAGTAACCCTTGAAATACCAAGTTGGAACAGGGTTCTGCATATTGTCATACCATTCGAGTACATCTTTTGCCTGATTTAGCATTGTCTGAACTTCACCGTCACCGAAAGGGATTGCCCACGGAATAGATGAAAGCATATTGCTGCTGATATAAAGTGCAAGAAGACTCCAAAAGTTCATTGGTACATCGTTGTCGAAATATCCGTTGACAATGCCTGAAGCGAAAAGTGGAGCAGACTGCGCACACCATACAATGCGATTGAATTCTTCCCACGGGTCACCGAAATCATATCTATCAAAATCTATAATTACAATCTTGCCGTTCTCAATCATCATATTACCGATATGATAATCTCCGTGCTGATAGGATTGAGGTCTGTTTTTAAGCAAATTTCGGTTGGCTTCTATGTAATCAATAATATACTCTGCACCGTCAAACTTTATAGGACAGTCATTGTACATCTGTATTTTCCTGTCCATTTTCTTATTAAAACGGATTTCCCAATCAGGTTGGTCTGCAGGTGCTGGTATTGAGTGAATTTTCTTTAATATTCTGCCCGCTTCAAGTCCTAATGCATACTGTTCTGAGTCAGCAAGTAAAGGCACAACTTCATTTGCATCTTTACCGTCAATCCAAGTTTGTAAAGTATAAACACCCTCGTCACACTTGCCAAAGTCAACAGGTTTACACATAGGAACGCCAAGCTTTTCAACCTCTTTTTGCATAATGTACATATTCTCTCGGTTTGCACACTTTTCAAAAGGAGTAACACGCAAAAGATATTTAGTTCCGTCAGCAGTTGTGACACAGTATTTCTTGTCGACCGACCAACCTTTGTTTATGAGAGCTTTTGATATAAAATCCATATGCATTCACCTATATTTAAACTTAGTTATTAATTCTCAAATCTCTGTAATATAAATCTTCTCTTACGGCAAAGCCCTGCTTCTCCCAAAAGCTGTTGCCAAGAGTGTTTGTCTTAAATGCAACTAATACAACCTTGTTTATTCCTTCGTTTCTGATTGCATCAACAGCAGCATTTACTAACTTTGTTCCTATTCCCATGCCTCTGTGTGATGATGAAACGGCGGTATGATGAATAAAACCTCTGTATCCGTCGTGCCCCGCTAATATAGCACCGACAATTTCGCCACTTTCAACAGCGACAAAACTTGTATTTGGGTTTTTTTGAAGATATTTTGAAATGTTTTCTTTTGAATCGTCGGGATTAACTCCCACACCGCTTGAATTCGTCCATAGCCTTGCTACAGAATCGTAATCATCGGCAGTCATTACTCGGATTTCCACAGTTAACACCTATCCTTTCAACCATTCAACAGACTGTTTCAATCCGTCAATGGTTTTTGTTTCTAAAACCACACGGCAGTTTTGCTCTTTTGCCAAGTTCATATATTTTTGAATATCCATTTCACCTGTGCCAAGTGCAAGGTGATTTTTTCTGTCTCTTGCATCGTGCAAATGAACATGATGCAGGCGGGCTTTATGTTTCATAATAAAATCTTCGTCTGTACCGCCGATACCGTAATTATGTCCGACATCAAAAGTCAAAGCAAAAACCTTACTTTCTAAAAGAAGTTCAATGGCTTCTTTCTGAAAATCCTCATATCCGTCACAGTTTTCAATGCAGATTTTAATATCATTTTCTCCGATAGCATTTTCACACATATCTCTGAAATCAACAATACTTTTGAGATACTGCTCTTTGTATTCAGAAAAAAGAAGAACTTTTCTGTCAGGTAAAGTAAAATATACACCTTTTGCCATATGCATATTCAAAACCTTAATATCAAGTTGTTTCGCAATTGCAATAGTGTCAGCAACAGTTTTTATATAAGCATCTGCAACATAAGAATTGAAATCACAAACATTTAAGTTTTCGTCAAGGTGAATAGTGTAATAGATACCGTATTTATCTGCAATGCTTTTGAAATATTCCATATCAATTTTTGGGAGCTGATATTGTGGCAGGTTCATATTAAGCTCAATAAAATCAAGACCTAATTCTGCACATAGCTTGGCACAATCTTCAAGAGTGCTTGTTTCAATCAATGTGGGCATTCCGTAATTATGTAATTTCATTTCATCACCTTATTTCACAGCAAGTGTAGCGACATATTGCGGATAGTATTTTCTGATTTCGTTTCCGCCTTCTCCGTCACGGTCTTCATATAATCCTTTAAGCACAAACCCCGCTTTAAGCTGACCGCCGATTTGTTCATCTAATGTATGGCTGAACTGTATGCCATCACCATTTGCAATCATTGCGTTGCGTCTTTCTTCTGACATTTTAAGTGGATTGAACGGCAACGGATTAACCACTTTTAAAGGGTCACTTTCTTCAAATAAATAATCAATACCATTATCAAGACCTGAAAGCAATATACCACCTTTTTTGAGTATTCTGTAGCACTCGTTCCAGACTGAATAAACATCTTCAACATAGACGTTTGAAACAGGGTGAAAAATCAAATCAAAACTTTCATTTTCAAATGGAAGTGGTTTTGACATATCACCTTTGATAATTTCAATGTTATATCCTTCTCTTTCTGACACCATTCTATCTGCCTCAAGTTGTTTGTCAGAATAATCAAACACAGTACATTCTGCACCAAGTTTTGAAAGTACAGGCATCTGCTGACCGCCACCACTTGCAAGTCCTAATATCTTTTTGCCTTTTAATTCTCCGAACCACTCGTGTGGAACAGTAATGCACGGCGTAAGTTTAACTGCAAAATTATCTGCAGTAGTTTTTTCATATTCTTCATGGGTTATCGGCAACGTGTATACAAAACCATCTTCTGCCCAAGAATCCCATGTTTCTGAATTTATTTTTGTGTAGTCAAACATTGTTATCTCCTCATTTCCTTGCTAATTGTAAATCTATTGTATCGTAAATACTAATTTCTCCACCGTGTCGGTTGATTGCTTCTTCTATTTTTGAAAAGAATTCTTTTCGGATATTTTCTTCAATTGCTATATGGTCTGAATATGTACCAAGAAGTTTAATATATTCTTTTGCAGAGAATGTACGTGTGCGATAAAACAGCTTATACTGAATATCCGTAAAGCCGTATTTCTCTGCAATCAAAGCTCTGTTGTGCGCTTGTTCTTCGTTATATTCAACAGGTGTTTCAGGTTCTTTATTGTAGTATTTGTAATAGTAATCTGCATAAATTCGGTCTATTTCTTCTGACAGTTCAGGTTTTCCTTTGTCACGATACGGATGGTTTGCAAAGCGGACAAACACACCACCATTTTTAAGCATATTATAAACTTTTTTATATCCGATTTCTTCGGGTATCCAATGGAACGCAGAAGCAGAATAGATTAAATCATACTCACCATTAAAATCAATATCTTCAAACTTTCCTGAAACAGCTGAAAATTTTGGATAATCTTTGAATTTCTCACGGCAGATTTCGCAGAAATTCTCACCATAATCGACTGCAGTAAGATTGCAACCAGTTTGCAGAAAAGGTAAAGTTGCCTGACCACCGCCAATTCCAATCTCTACAACACGACTTGTATTGTTGATTGGTTTATATTCAAAAATATTCTGATACAATTCAGCAACATATCCTGATCGCAGTTTTTCATAAGTATCAGCAACTGTATCAAATGTCCAAATCAACCCATTGTTTTCCATAATCATCTCTCAACAAAATCAATCAACTGTTTCAGATTGTGTATTGTCCATTCATCATTATTTCCACCGCTTCTATCAAGATAAAATGCCATGAAACCTTGTTCTCTTGCTCCGTCTGCTTCATCTTTACAATCATCAACAAATATGCTTTCTGTAGCGGTTACACCTTGTGCCTCAAGTGCAGCATTGAAAATAATCGGGCTTGGTTTTCCAGCACCAACTAAAGAGCTTGCAGTAAATGATGTAAAATACTTTGCTATACCGAGTTGCTGTAATGTGAATTCAAGTGACGGTGATGTATCACTGATAACTCCCATTTTATAGCCGTGTTTTTTGAAATATTCAAGCACCTCTACCGTTTCAGAAAACAATGCTCTGTCGCCATTACACCAAAGTTCATTGAAAAGTAATTCTGCTTTTTCTTCAATATTTTCTGATACACCTTCACCGATAAGCAAATGATAATAATACCTCTTGAAAAACTCACGCTCATCTTGGAGTGTTTTATACCAAGGTTTTCTGCCTTCGCTCGCAAGGTGGAATAAATCCATCATTTTTTCGTAAGGCAATTCAAAAGGTTTTCCACTCCACTCGCTGATTGTCTTATCTCGCCATTCTTCTTTTTCAGCAGTAAAATATGTCAGCGTTCCGTCACGATCAAAAAATATTGCTTTGTATTTCATATAGAAACCTCATTTCTTATGCAGAATATGCCACACATCATTGCCGGTAAATCCGCATTTTCTATATAGTTCTTCGGGTTTTGTTTCATTATCAACTTTGCCTGAAACAGTTGCAAAATCTGCAACGTTTTTCATTCTCAACAGCAATTCTGTTACTATCAATTGACCAATTTTCTTGCCTCTGTATTGCGGTAATACCTGTATCCATTCAAGGATAAGCTCTCTTGTTTCTATATCAAAATCCGCAATACCGCAACCAACACATTTATCCGTTGGTTTTTCTTTTACCATTATCCACAAATCAGAATTATAAACTGGTGTTTTGGTATAACTTTTGATAAGGTCTTTGTTAACAGATATGTCCGTATATGAATCGTTGATTATCTGCACTATTGTTTTTATATCGCTATCCGTTGCAGTCGTAATTTCAAAATCATCATTTATGATGTTAGGTATTTCTTTTAGATTATGATACAAACGAAAATACTTTTCATCAATATAATCTGATAATATATCCGCACGGAAATCATTGTCGTGCAGAATTTTCATATCAGTCGGTATTGTTATATTTTTCGCTTTCCAATACGGAATTGAAAGCGTACCACAAGGGTTGTTTAAGTATTCGGTTAGTGTAATCATTTTCGCTCCTTGTTCTTTAGTTCTTCAAGAACTCTTATCATTTCATCCCATTCGTTAATATACAAGTGTTCACATTCAGGTTGTTCTTCATTTTCTCTATCTATGTAATCTTTATCAATAGAGTTATCGTACCACACAGGAAAAATTTCGGCATTTGCAGCCCCCTCAACATCGTTCTGTGGATTATCACCACAATACCAAACATCTTCAGCAGAAAGTCCTGCTTTTTGAAGCGCTATATCAAACAATATATGATTTGGTTTGCAGATAAAATAATCACTCGAAGTCATTACAAACTCAAATTTATTGTTAGGCAGAAGTCTGTTGAGCCTTTTTGTAAGAGCTTCACCCGACCATAAAAGATTACTGATAACTGCAGTTCTAATTCCATTTTCATTGAGATAATCAAGCATTTTGTCTGCATTTGGCATAATCGCACCTGACGATGCATTATCCCAAAACACATTTTCCATTTCCACAGGGGTAAGAGAAAACTCTATACCAAGATAATCATAAAGTGTTCTATTCGCAATCTGTCCGCTGATATCATAACCGAGCTTACGTACATTTGCAACATGCTCGCCGAAAATGAGTTCAGCACCTTTGGTTATATCTTCAACTGTGCAATTGTTGGGATTTTTAACAGCATGTTTTAAAAGTGCTTCATTACCTCGGTCAGTATTCCAGTCAGGTTCGTATAAAAGCGTATGACCATAATCGAAAATTATCATTTTGGGATAGTTCATAAAATTCTCCTAAAAAATATAGGCACCTCCGAAATGGAGATGCCTTTTATACTTACAGAAAGATATATTACATCAATCGCAAATGGACAAAATGGCATCTCTGTTTCGTAACATAGTATTCATTGTCATTTCGTCCACCTACCTTTCAATAATCTTCCATAATTATACTCTTATGTTATGAGAAAGTCAATATTTTTGAGTTTGTATTGTTCTCTACTAAATTTTTATATAACTAAAAACTAATTCTGTAAGTCGAAAAATGTACATTTTTGTCGAAAAATAAAGCGTTATTGAAAACCATATTGTTTTTATTCTTCTTATAGAGATATATTTAATATAATCTTAGCTTATTTTAAAGAAGGAGTATATAATATGGAAAGAGAAAACAATCTTGATAGAAGCAAACTGAGAGGTCATATTTTTGAAATAATTATTATGGAACTTCTACAAAAAAATCAATTCTCTGCTGTTGATACTAATGCTGAACCCGAAGAGCGAATAAGAGAAATACGCCCAGGTTTTATCGAATTCAAAGGACGCGGCTGTTGGCATCAAATAGATTGTCCTTGTGATTATTCAAATATTATCCCTTTTTCATATCCACTTCGTATTTTAGGTGAAGTTAAATTTTTTAAAAAAACTTTAGAGAAAAAATACATTCGTGAATATATTGGTGTTATCAAAGACATTCAAGAAAACTACTTTGTCGCAGATGACGTAAATCCACAAGATTTTTATCCAAGAAAAATGGAGATAGGTGTTTATTTTTCGGCTAATGGTTTTCAGGCTGAAGCAGAAAAATTGGCATATGCACACGGAATCAAAACCATTTCTTATGAAAACAACTTCTTAATTAACAAAATAAAACTTCTTGTTGAAGAACTTGAAAAGAATTATCTTTCAGTTAAATGCTTGAAAGAGCACACTTGGAATACTTTCCGACAAGAATTTATTGATACTTTACGCAATGGTTATCGTAACAACTATATAGGACATCATCCTTATCTTGTAGATGGATATGGTGAAATAATCGAAAAAATCAGAGATTTACTCATTGGTATAAAATCTAGTTTTATTGCCACTACTGCTACAGGTGTATTCCTTCACTTTGTTGGGGATTCGAACTTCCCATATGAATTATTTCAAGAAACAGATGAAGGAAGATGCTGTGTATACTACAGTTACGATAATTTGGGGAAAAGATATTTTTGGTTAGAAATAAGTGGTGATAATCAGCGAAGACATTTTTACTTTACACCACCAGAATCATTAGATTATGCAGTAGTTTTTGGAGCAAACAGTGCAATTCAAGAGAAAGAAAGACTGTTTCGTAAATTGAATATTAATATTAGCTTGAATGGTATTGCACGCAGTTTAACTTTACATATCGACGAAGATTGGTTAAATGCAATTCGTAATTAATATTATCTCAATACTTGATAAAGAAATTAACGAGTAGTTTTTCAAAATTTGAAAAACTACTCGTTTTATTCTACTCAAACCACATCATTTACCAAACTCCAAAAACACTTTTTTGAAATCGCTGACTTTTCTTGTAGATGTATAAACTGAGTATTCTTTACCCTTACACTTCATTTTCACAAAATCTTTTGTTACCTCTTCAACATAGCAAAGATTCACTAAGAAGCTACTATGTGGTTGAGCGAATATTTTCGGATTGAGTGTATCTTTCCAATACTCTAAAGAAAAATTTGTCTCAATTCGTTTCCCATCAACATACACCGCAGATTTTCTGTTTTCTATTGCTATGTAAATAATTTCACTTGGATGTATTCTGCACACATCCTTGTTGCTTGTCTGAACAATCAAATCTCTGCTACAACAATTACAGCCTTTGCTTTTGCCATTTAAATCAATACAAATTTTTTCGGAGCCACAACACTCTGTTAACTCAAAAGCGATTTCGTTATCATTTAAGAATTTAACAACCTTTGCCTTTGTTTCATCATTTTTTGCCACATCATATACTACTGAACTCATAAAACCCATCCTGTATTTTTAATACGAGAGTTTTACCTCTCATTTATATATGACGAAAATCGACGAAAGCTACATAAAAATTTTGGAATTTTATGAAAATCAGCGTTTTGTATATAGTAAAACAATTGAAATTAGTAAAAATCACAACAAAAAGTGGTTGTAAAAAACTCTACATTTTTTACAACCACTTTATCTTATTTTCATACCGTAATCGTATTATCCATAACAATAGTTACGTTTTCTACGTCTTTGACGAATGCTTTTAAGTTATCCATACTTATTGTTACGGTGCAATTCCACGTTCCGCTTACAATTTCACCGTTTTCATCAATAACAACGTTCACAGTAGGATTTGTATAATATATTTTTGTATCTTCTTCATTCTCTGAAAGTTCTATTGAAAGTCCCCTGTCGTTTAAATCTTTAACAATATCACTTATATCGCCGATAGTAGAAATTGCGTGACCGACGCTACCAGTATTTACATCTTCTTTTGTACCCGAAGTCTGTTCATTCATAAGCATTTCTATTGCGACACCGTTACTGACTTTAGAAGCTTTAGCCGAATTTACGTCATCTGCAACAAGATTTTCGTAACTACCAGTAATTCCGTTTATTTCTGTTGAATTGCTCTCAAGGAATTTTGTAATTATGGACTTTATGAAAGACATCATTTTTTCATTTTCGCCACCGTTAATTTTAAGGTCTTTCATAATAATTTTTTGTTGCGACTTTGCGGTGGTGCCTGACTTTATAGCGGCATTTTTATATTCTTCAACAATTTTTGCTTTTGACCATTTTGAATACTCATCGTAAGTTTCAGTAGTTTCTGTTTCTCTGGTATTTGTTGTTATTTCAGAAACCGCCGACTGTGTAGTATTCTGGATAGTATTTTCAGTTGTATCAATTACAGGCGCTTCTGTGTTATAAACAGTTTCTGCCACCGGTGCATTTGTTAAATAATCCAAGGTTGTATTCTCTTGTAAAACGTCAGCGTTTTCATCTGATTTACACGATGTTAAACAGAAAACAATGAGTAAACAACACAATGAGACCAATACTTTTTTATTATTCATAAGTTTATCACCCTAACTGAAACAAACAAGTTTCGTATTCAGTCATATTTAAAATGATTTCATTTGAGTCAATATCTATATTGGTTGTACTTTTCAGCGATTTAATTTTATAAGTTTCTGGTAAGGTTATTTTTACTTTACCAGAATTTTTTGCGTGAACACCTAAAAAGCCGTTACCACAATAAATTACGTTACCGTCATTACTGTAACAATGAACACCTTCTGAAACTAAAATTTCACGAAGTTCATCTGTGGAATACCACGGTTTTTCTTTTGTAGTTGCAAGATAAGGAACACCATATTGCTTGCATAACGCAACTGCATTTCCACCATTTTCTGATGGCAAAGGTGCTGGAAAAATCGCAATCTTATAGTTTTTAATAACACTTTTTACATCTTCGACCATATATAAATCGTAAGGAATACCAGTGTTGCCCATAGCAATTCTTATTCTGTTTACCGAGTGGCAAAATTCACTACCCCTTGGATTATTAAGGTACGCCTTTTCATCCACAAAAATTGCTACTTCTGGTTTCAGTTTATTTTCTGTTTTATTAGTTTTAAGAGTTTCAAAAATGGTCTTCATTTTTACCATTTCTGTCATAATTCTCTCTGAATGGTACCAGCCACCCCACATATCAAACCACCATATTCCAGAGCCTTTTGCTAAATGGTGGTTGAATGCTTTATATAATGCAGAAATCGAAAGTGCTTCTGTTTCGGGACCACTCCAGACCGTTTTGTCACCATCTTCATAAGTCAACAAATATATATTGTCAGGATATCTGCCAGGTCTTGAACTTTGCATTCGTGTTGTAAGGTGAGTTCTTATATCACACTCAACAAAATAAAGCTTATTATGTAATTTTAATGAATTCACTGGAAGCATATCACCCCAGTCGATACCCAGACTTCTGCTATCATCATAACCGCAAGGTGACGAAAAGAAATCAATATAAGGCGAGTTAATTATAAATCTTAAACCGTGAAGTCCCCACAGATAATTGTCAACATAAAAGTTATAACCATAAAACACACCGACTATCTGCTCGTTATTTATAAATCCCTTTAATTCCTTTGCAAAATACTCTATTGTTTCTGCTGCTTTCTCGCAACAAAATTCACCGTAGAGTGCGGCTTTTTCATTGAATTCGCCACAATCAAAATCAGATTTTTTTATATCAGTTATATCTGTTCTTTTATATTTCTCTTTTAACCATAACTTGAACTTTTCTTTACCCATCTCTGAAAAAGAGCCAAAAAGGTCAGGGTGAATCCACTCTTGAGTTGTACCACCACAAAGTTGATACCCCACAATTCTGTCGGCATATTGGGAAGAACGAATATGAGAAACTAATTCTTTTAAAAGCTCTTTAGCATCTTCACGGAATTTACTTGAAAACAAAGACTCTCTGTTAATTCCACAAGGTGTTTCAACTGTTTCGTAAATATTTTCTTTCAACCACTTTTCTGGCATAGTGATATTTATTCTCGGGAAAATGAATGCTTCGGGGCATTCTTTTAAAATCTCATTTATAATTCCGTCAAATTCAGTATAATCGGGAGTATCACCATCAAAAACACCTGTAATAAACGGTGAAAATGCAGTAACGTTATTTATTGGCAAATTTGTAAAAGAAACGTTTACAAAAAACATTCTGTAACCCGCTTTTATAAAATCGTGAAACTCGCCACATTCTTCAAAATACGTAGTGTACGCAAGTGGTGAATGTAGTTTTCCGTCAATATTAATAAACGGATTGCCGTTTTTATATTCAATATAACTTTTCAACATACGCTTCACCCTTTATAATATTTAGATTTTAACTGTCTAAATAAGAGTAACAATCCCCTTACACATAACTCAACCGCCATTGCAATCCACACACCGTGAAGTCCTAAAGACTTTACGAGTAACAGTGCAAGACCAATTCTCACAATCCATATACTGCCTAAATTCATAACACTTGGTACAAACGTATCGCCCGTACCCCTTAAAGCACCAGCCGCAACTATTGAAACACCAAAGAGCGGTTCTGCTAAAAGACCTATTCTTAAAACTTCGGTTGATAATATTCTGACTTCTTCCACGGGAGTTAAAAGCATAAACACAAACGGACAAAGGAACATCATAACAACGCCCGTAAGCCCCATAAATATACCACCCATAGCAGTACAGATATTGCCGTATCTTTTCGCAGTTTTAAAATCTTTAGCGCCAAAACTTCTGCCCACAAGAGTTGTAGCGGCATTACCTATGCCATAACCCGGCATATAGCAAAGACTTTCTGCCGTTATTGCAAATGAATTAGCGGCTATTGCCACTGCACCTAATGGCGCTACTATCATTGTTGTTGCTACCATAGCACCACACATTGCAATCTCTTGCACGGCTACGGGTAAGCCTATTTTATATGCTTTTTTTAGAATTGTTTTATTGAATTCACTTTTTTCAGAACGTAAAATACATAACTGTTTATTGCGGATACAACTACAATAAAGCATTACTATACTAATGACTATACACGCAAGTGCAGTACCGATACCAGCACCTAAAACCTTGTATTTCGGAATAAAAATTGCATTAAACAGAACGTCTAATACACACATTACGGCATTTAAAACGCTCGGAGTAACCATATCACCTGCACACTGTAAATAAGACGATGCAAGGCAATTCATCTGAAAAAACGGCAACGCTAAAGAAAAGGTTAAAAAATACAAAGTTGCATCTGTTCTTATATCTTCGCTACCGCCTAAAATAATTGGTAATTCCCCACTTATCAAGCACCCGAAAGCGCATACCATAAGCGAAATAATTACAGCGCTAATTAAGCCGTGTTTAACTATTGTTTTAGCCTGTGTTTCATTTTTAGCACCAATACTGTGTGCAACCTGAACCGAAAAACCTGCCGCAACGGCGTAAGGAATACCATTAAAAAGCCACGTTGTAGAAGCCACTAAACCAATAGAAGCAGAAGCGTTGGCACCTAAAGCACCTACCATAGCAGAGTCAATATATTGCATCGCTATGGTGGTAATTTGTGTAAGAATCGCAGGGAGACTTAAACGCCACACTTCTTTAATCTGACTTTTAAACTCTCTGTTTTTCAAAGTTGCCACACTTCCACCCCCTTATAGTTTTATTATTCAATTATATTGTTTTCAGTTACTACTTCGCCAACACAATCAGTTGTAACTGTAAATGGTTTATCGAAAACGTTATTTCTTATTTCTGCTTTTTTCAGATACTCTAAATGAATATCGTGAGTTTCACCATAGCAATTTTTAAAAATATTGTTTTCAAGAATGAGTTTGCCGTGAACAAACTCTTTTGATTTTTTATTCATTACTTTTGGCGTATAACGAATAGTAGGAGCACCCTTAAAAGTAGGTCCGAAATCGCAACCATCTATTATATTGTTTCTGAAAATAATATCTCTTGTATAACCCGATTCAAACCAGAAGTTGCAATCGTCTTCAATAAGAAGTGCTGGTCCCCATAGTTTATAGAAACTGTTATTTTCAATAACAACTTTACCACGTGTAGTTGCAAGAATTCCACGCCCTGCAGTCTGACTGAATGAACAATTCTGCACAAGTAAATCGGGAGTCCAACTAATATTTTCAACTACGTCTTTACCCTTTTTCATTTCTGGTAATTCTCTGTCTAAATAAATTTTAATATCCGTATCATCTATTCTTGTAAAGTTTTTAACCTTTACATTATAATATGGTTTCAGAGTATCCCATTTTATAAACTCTAATTCGTCACCCTTTTCGAAAGCCTGAAAACCCCAACTTTCATTATGCATAAAGCGTACTACAATTGACTTTTCGCGCTTGTTTTTCTTTACGATTCTCAAGTGTGTTCCGTGAACGTTTACGTAATCATCGTGAGCGCCGTATGCTTTGCAGTTTATAATCTGCAATTTACCACGGCAACCCGAAAACTGAAAGAAATCGGCTGTACTCGCTACCGTCCTGTGCTCTGCCGGTGTTAAATCACAATTTAAAAACGTCACGTTTTCACAGAATTGAGAAACCAACCCGAGTCCATGCATAAACTTTACTCTCAAATTTTCAAAGTGCAAGTCTTTACATCTTTCAAAAAAACTACCGACCTGGTCACGAATTATATTACGAGTCTGTATAGTTGTACCCGCTTTAAAGGAATTTTCTGGATTTTTAAAATACACTCTTAAAGTATTATTCCCGAGTTCTTCTATCATTGAAAAATTCAAATCAGCACGACTAAAATCTCTCGTTTCAAAAGTTTCCGGGTCAAATACTTTAATATGCCGTTTATTCCCGTGATAACTGTCAATCCAGTAAGGGTTCCCGTTTTTATCATTTTCACCCACCCAAAAAAGTTCGTTGCCCTGAACTTTATAAAGACAATCATCATTTATTTTAATATCACAAACGCCGTTTTCAGATTTTAAAACCTTAAACTCTGCCATTGTTGGACACGCATAGTCTATTGTAAGATTTTTAATAGTTACGTTTTCACAATGGTCAAGAATTATAGGAGTCATTTTGCCGTGAACTAAAACACACGCACCGTTGCCGTCTATTGCTATATTTTTCTTGTTTTTCAAAAGAATTGCCGTGTAACGTGTGCCATCTGGGTTTTCTTCTTTTTTTGCAGTATTTGAGCAATAGTAACCCGTAAGCAAGAACGAGTCGTCTTGCCTTACGTCATAAACTTTATTTTTTTCTAAAACTACTGTTTCGTTATCGTTCAAGTTCAAAAAAAGTTCGCTTAATTCATTCATTTTATATTAATCTCAATTGTCTCTTTAAGTCTTATATCATCCGAAGAAGCACCAATAAGAATTTCAAATTCACCATTTTCAACTACCCATTCAAAATGTCTGTTTAAAAGTTTGAATGAATCGAAATCTAATTTAAATTCTACCGTTTCTGTTTCTCCCACTTCAAGTGTAATTCTCTCGAAGCCTTTAAGTTCTTTAAGTGGTGTAATAATTGAAGAAACCTTATCATTTACATAAAGCTCAACAACTTCGTCACCCTTAACTTTACCCGTATTTTTAACGTCAACTGAAACGATGTAATCTAATTCACCTTGTTTTTCTATTTTCATATTACTATATTGGAATTCTGTATAAGAAAGACCGAAGCCGAATTCATAGCGTGGTCTTCTGCTACCTTCAAACATAACTTCTGTGTTGTTAGGAAGCACTGTGTAGTAACAAGGAATTCTGTAAGAATCCTGTGGGAATGAAACAGGCAATCTACCTGCTGGGTTATTTAAGCCTACGAGTGTTTCTGCTATTGCTTTAGCACCAGTTTCGCCACCAAACCAGGCAATTAAAAGTGCTTCGCAAATTTTATCTTCAACAGATAAATCAACTGCTCTGCCGTTTTCTAAAACAAGCACAACAGGTTTACCAGTTCCAGCAACCGCTTCAATTAATTCACGTTGTTTACCAGGCAATTTTAAATCTGCTCTGTCGTGACCTTCGCTACTTGTGAACGTATTATCACCGCCGATAATAATAGCAATATCTGAACTCTTTGCAATTTCAACTGCTTCAGAAATACATTCTTTTTCATCTTCGTCATAAACTTCAACAAGGTGTGGTTGACCTTCCTGAGTTTCTACGTGCAAGTCTTTTGGAATACCACAACCGTTACAGTATATGATTTCTACTTCATCGCCTAATAAATCTCTTAATTCCTGAAGCACACTTCTTAATTCATAACCATCGGGCACAGATGAATATCCGCCTAATCTCTGACGGTTTGCAGATGGACCTAAAAGAGCAATTTTCTTATACTTGCCCTTTTCAAGTGGTAAAATACCATTATTTTTAATAAGCGTCATAGATTTTTTAGCCGCTTCGTGTGAAGCAGTTAAATGCTTTTCACATCTTATTACACTTTCGTGATGAGTTTCATCTGTATAAGGATTTTCAAAAAGTCCTAATTCAAATTTTATTTTAAGGACTCTTAAAACTGCGTCATCAATACGCTTCATAGGAATTCTGCCGGATTTTACGTTTTTAATAATTGTACCTTCCCAAGTCGCTGTATCGTAATCGCAACAACCTTGCATATCAAGACCAGCGTTAACTGAATCACAAATCGCATCTTCATCAGTAGCGGCAGTAAAGTGACGGTTACGGAGTCTTACTACTGAACCCCAGTCTGCTCTTACGTAACCTTTCATTCCCCATTTTTCACGAAGAATATCGGTTAAATAATATTTTGAACTCAACACCACTTCGCCATCAATAGCGTTGTAGCAAGACATTACGTTATATGCACCAGCTTTTTTTATGGCAGTTTCAAATACCGGTAAGTAACTTTGTTCAATCTCTCTTCTGCCAACTCGTGCCTGGGCACAGTTTATTCCATTTTCAGGAACACCGTGAACACAGTAATGCTTTGGCTCACACACTACTGCATCGTTTCTTTTAATATCACCATTTTGTTGCTCCCCGGTAATAATTTGGTAACCCATTTCACAAGAAAGATATGTATCTTCACCAAAAGTTTCTTCAACTCTGCCCCAACGTGGTTCACGTGCAACGTCTAAGTTTGGTGCTAAAATTTCATGCATACCTAAAGCACGTGTTTCACTTGCTATTGCTTTACCTATTGTGTTTACGTTTTTTCTGTCAAAGCTTGCAGCAAGTGCAAGTGGCACAGGGAAAACTGTTGCACCCGGCCAAAGAATACCGTGTAATGCTTCACCAGTGAACATACAAGGAATACCAAGTCTTGTTTTTTCCACCATATATTTTTGCAACTTATTAAAAAGCACAGGGTGAGAGTAACAATCGTGAATGAAGCCTATTCCTCTTTCACCCAACGTTTCTTTTAATTTTTCTTCATTTATCTCAGAATCAACCTCAACTGCACAGTGATATAATTTGTGTGGCTTAGTTGAGAATTCAACGCCTCTTATAATATCCATCTGAGCAACTTTTTCTTCTAAAGTCATTATTGAAAGCAGACTTTTTGCTCTTTCTTCAGGTGAAAGTGATGCGTTTTTGTAATCCATAAATTTGCTCCAATCAACAAAAAATTCATTGTTTATATACTAACATATTTAAGAAGTAAAAGCAATTACTATAATTGACTAAACCTAAATAAAATGATATACTGAAAACAATGAATTTTTCGTGAAAGGGTGATTTTTTTGGCAAAAGCACTTACTCCTGAAAAACTTAAGAAACAAGCAGAAAAACGAGAAAAAGAAATAAAAAAATGGGAGAAAGAAAAAGCGAAACCTAAAAAGAGTTTTTATTTTGCTTATTTAGTTTTTATTATTACGCTTATTTATGGTACTGACGAAATTGCTTCAACAATCGGTACTTTAATGAAAACTGAAATTGCAAACGACCTTTTAAGTAAGTTTGGCGAAAGTTCAATCGGCGTTTTAGATATTCTTTCAATCCTTGTAGTGCCTTTTCAGGCAATAGGTCTTTTATACAGACCTTTAGCTGACCGTTGGGGCAGAAAAAAATTCTTGATTATAAATACGTTTGGTATGAGTCTTGCACTTTTAGTAATCTTCTTATCAAATAATTTATTGCTTTATTTTGTCGGTACTGCGTTAGTTCAATTCTTTATTCCACATGATATGCACGTTGTTTACATTATGGAATCGTCCCCGTCAAAACATCGTGCAAGAGTATATTCGGTAATAAAATTCGTTGCTAATATGTCTGTTATGATTATTCCGCTTTTAAGGCGACTTTTAATGGCGAGTGCTTCAGAATGGCGAAACGTTTTCCTTATACCCGCATTAATCGGTTTAGTTACGTCTTTTATAGCATTAATGCTTGCAAGAGAAACAGACTCGTTTATTGATTCACGACTTCGTTATTTGAAAATGAGTGATGCAGAAAGAGAACAAGAAAAACAATTAAAATCTTCAGAAAATGCTCAGGGCGGTTTAATTCACGCTTTAAAATTTGCATTAAAACATAAACAATTAAAATGGCTTTATATTACTTCTGCTATTGCAAATTTAGGTTTTATAGGTACTATAAACTACCAGACTATACTCTCTTATGGGTATGCTCAAAACTACGTTGATAACGGCTTATTTTCTTCTTTAGGTGAAGAAGTTATGAATGCCGTAAGTGTAGGACCTGTAACCGATGCTATTTTTATGTTCCCGGTTGGTCTTGCAGTTTCACAAGTTATAATGGGCTTTATTTCTGACTGGAAAGGCAGAAAACCTGCGGCAGTTGTAACAGCATTTAACTGCCTTGTTGCTTTCATTACGTTCTCTTTTGGCGCACGTCTTGCCTGGGACCCGTACCTTGTTGGATTTTTATGCGGTGCGGCAATAGGCAGTTACTACACAACAAACGACGTTTTAATTATGATGATTGGTGAAAGTTCACCTACAAATCTTCGTTCTTCGTGTATGTCTGCACAATTTATTGTTACTGGAATTGGTGTAGCACTTTCTTACACATTAAGCCTTCCATTTACGCTCACCATTGGTAACACAGTAGTAGGAATTGTTTCATTCGCACTTTTAGTACCAGGTTTCATTGTGGCTCTTGTTTCATTATTCAAACAAGTTAACGAAACAAAAGGTATTGATATGGACACCGTAACTGGTGCAGAATGGGATTAATAAAAAATATTTATTATAAAAGGGGTATTATTTATGACAATTACAGTTGTTTTCGAGAGACTTATGGCACTTGTAAGTGTTATTGCTACACTTATTGGTTCAATAAGTTTCAACACAAATTTTGACCGTCCTTATGACGAAATAAAGTTCACTATAAATGCAAATGCACCGACTGGTGAAGTTTTACCAAACGTTGTAAACAACGTTAACGTATGGTCTATAGAAGGCAATCCGTTTAAAGATGCCAAAGTTAACAAAGATAATAACATTTTTGAATTCGTAGAGTACGTACAGTTTATGCAATGTTCTGGCGGTACTATAGAGAGAGATTTATTCAAAGACCCTCTTAATAAAGAAGTGCTTGATGACTACGATTTCACACGTCTTTTAGATAACTGCCGTGGCGTTCTTAATTTAGGCGCAAAACCAATGCTCAAATTAGGTAGCATTCCACTCAAATACTCAGAAAAATCAACAACAGAACACGGGTTTGGTATTAACCCTTACCCACCAGATGATTATAACGTTTATTATAATTACATCAATGCTTTAGCGACTGCTTTAGTTAATGAATTCGGCAGAGAAGAGGTTCTCACCTGGCGTTTTGGCGTTATGACAGAATTTGAAAATGGTGATTGGTTTATTGCAAATGATGGCAAACCACAAAGTGCATTCAAAGAATACTGCAAGCTTTATGATTACACAGTACAGGCACTTATTGATGCTATCGGAAACGATATTTACGTTGGTGCTCACGCTATGTCCGTTACAGAAGGTCAGTGGGATGAAAGAGATTTTATTGAACACTGTGCTGTAGGTAAAAACTACAAAACTGGCGAAACAGGTACAAGAATCTGCTATCTTTCAGGTTCTTTCTACGACCACGCTCCAGGCTCTTATACAAATGGCTACGACCTTCCAGGTACAATCAATAATTTAAGAGACGTGGCAGAAAAATACGGACTTACAGATTTAGAATATGGCATTGATGAAGGCAGACTTCTTGTTGGTACTGTAAGCGGTGCTAACAATGACGAACTTCTCTCAAGAACTGTTGGTTACACCTATCAGGCTTCTTACGATGCAAGACTTATTGCTCAGATGTTTAATAATGATATTGACTACTTCTCTGCTTGGGGCTACCTTTCAAATGGTCTTTTAGAAGGCAACCCTACTGTAAGCTATCACGTTGCAAAAAATGCCGCTGAATTTGCTGGCAGTAAACTTTTACCTACTGCAAAGCAACAATCAGGTGACATAAGCGGTGCTGATATCGGTGCTGTTTCTGCAATAGATGAAACTTCTAACACAATTCGTGTTATGGCATACAACTTCAAAAACGACCTTGATTATGATACAACTATCAAAACTTCTTTCGTAATAAATGCACCAAAATATGATGGTCAGAAATTCAACGTAAGAACTTACGTTATCAATGACGATTGCAACTATTTTGATGACTGGATGAAAGACAGAGAAACATATAACATCACAAAAGATTGTTTCAACTGGTCACCGCAGGACCCACAGATTGATAGCCCAACAACTCTCATGGATGAAAATGCAAGAAATATTTACTTCAATGAACTTTACCCAAAATATACTGAATGTTCAAAGTTAACTCCTGTTGACTCAGTTGCTACTGTTGAATACGGTAAACTTATTCTCGACGTAGAATTAGACCCACACGCAGTTGTATTCTTTGAAATCACCCCACAAGGATAATTTATGTTAGAAATTAAAATTATTAAAACAACCAGTGATTTAGAAAAAGCTCTCAACATAAGAAGAACTGTTTTTGTTGAAGAACACAGCGTACCTGAAGATATTGAACTTGATGAATTTGATACTCTTGAAGCAGACTGTTTGCACTTTTTAGCATTATATAACAACAAAGCAATTGGTACGTTAAGGGCTAATCTTACAATAAAAGATACAGTTAAAATTCAACGTTTTTGCCTTTTACCTGAATATAGAAAGTCAGGTTTTGGAAAACTACTTTTAGATTTTGCTGAAAAAGAACTTTTTAAAAAAGGCTTCACATACTTCTTTTTAGAAGCAAAATTCGCAGTACATCCGTTCTATGAAAAATGTGGTTACAAGAAAGTAAGCGATATATTTTATGAAGTAAACGTACCACACGTAAAAATGGAGAAATATATTAAATGATACAAAAAGATTTTAATGTTACAGGAATGACTTGTGCGGCGTGTCAGACAAATGTTGAAAAAACTGTAAAAAAACTATCTGGTGTAGAAAATGTATCGGTTAATCTTCTGAATGAAAATATGTCGGTAACTTTTAACGAAAAAGAAATTGATGATGACAAAATAATTAATGCAGTTATTTCTATCGGTTACGGTGCATCATTAAAACACACTGACGAAGAAAAAAGCACAATAAGAAGCGACTGGGAAACAAAGCAATCAAACGAACAATTAAAGCAAAAATCAATGAAGAGAAGGCTTTTTTCTTCTGTTTGCTTCTTAATCCCTTTAATGTATATTGCCATGGGTGGTATGCTTAAGTTCCCTATGCCACAGTTTTTAACAGGTACAGAGAATATATTAGTAAATACGTTAACTCAGTTAATACTGACTATACCAGTGCTTATAATAAACAAAAAGTTCTTCACTTCAGGGTTCAAAGCATTACTACACAAAGCACCTAATATGGATTCTTTAGTTGCAATAGGTTCATCGGCATCATTTATCTATGGATTAATTTCGTTTTACTTTATGTGCTATGGTGCAGGTCATAACGATATAAATTTAGTTCATAAATATTCTCACGAGCTTTATTTTGAATCTGCCGCTATGATTTTGACTCTTGTTACAGTTGGCAAATATTTAGAAACTAAAAGCAAAGCAAAGACATCTGATGCATTAGGCAAATTAATTAATTTAGCACCAAAAACTGCTAACGTTTTAAAAAATGGTTTTGAAATTACTATTCCTGCAGAAGACGTAAAATCAGGTGACACTTTAATTATAAGACCCGGTGAAAGCATTCCGGTTGACGGTATTGTAATTGAGGGCGAAGGTTCTGTTGACCAGTCGGCAGTTACCGGTGAAAGTTTACCTATTGACAAAACCAAAGACGACTCAGTTATTTGTGCTACAATAAATAAAAATGGCACTTTTAAAATGGTTGCCACTAAAGTCGGTAACGATACTACCCTTTCACAAATTATTAAATTAGTTGATAATGCAAGTAATACGAAAGCACCTATTGCAAGACTTGCCGACAAAGTGAGTGGTGTATTTGTACCAATAGTTATCTTTATTTCTATTATTACTTTTGCCATATGGTTTTTAAGTGGTGCTACTCCTGATTTCTCACTTTCAATGGGAATTACAGTTCTTGTTATTTCTTGCCCTTGTGCATTAGGTCTTGCAACTCCGGTTGCTATTATGGCAGGTACAGGTAAAGCCGCAGAAAACGGTATTTTAATTAAATCTGCCGAAGCACTTGAAAAATTATCATCAGTTGACACAGTAGTTCTTGACAAAACCGGTACTGTAACTACCGGCGAAATGTCTGTTGCAGATATTTTTATTTTAGATAAATCATTCTCAGAAGAAGAATTTTTATCTTACGCTTATTCTTTAGAAAACAGTAGCGAACACCCACTTGCAAATGCAATTAAAGAAAAAGCAAAAAGCGAAAAAATACACCTTATACCATCAACAGAATTTTCTGCTGAAATAGGCAAAGGCATAAGTGCTACAATTGATGGTGATTTATGGTTCTCGGGCAATTATAAATTTATGCTCCAGAACGGAATCGCTGAAGGTGACTTCAAGGAAAAAAGCGAAGAATATATGAAACAAGGCAAAACAAGTCTTGTATTTGCAAAAAATAAAAAGGCTATTGGTATTATCGCTATTTCTGACACTGTGAAGGAAGATAGCAAATATGCAATCGACTCCTTGAAAAAACTTAATAAAAAAGTTATAATTCTTACAGGCGATAACGCTTCTGCTGCAGAATGTGTTGCAAACGAAGTTGGTGCCGATGAATTCATAGCAGAAGTTTTACCAACTGACAAAGAAAAATATATAAGAGAATTAAAAGAACAGGGTAAAAAAGTATGTATGATTGGTGACGGAATTAATGATTCCCCTGCTTTAATTACTGCCGATATTGGTATGGCAATTGGTGCGGGTACTGATATTGCAATTGACTCTGCCGATATTGTTCTTATGAAAAGCACTTTACAAGATGCAGTTACTGCATTTGAATTAAGCAAAGCAGTTATAAAAAATATAAAAATCAATCTCTTCTGGGCATTCTTCTACAACGCTTTAGGTATTCCTGTTGCATCAGGTGTATTCTACCCGTTATTCCAGATTAAATTAACACCAATGCTCGGTTCTCTTGCTATGAGTATGAGTTCACTTTGCGTTGTTACTAATGCCTTACGATTAAGATTTTTTAAAACAAAATTTACTTTTTCTGAAGAAAGAAAAACAAAAGAAGAAATTATAGAAAACAAGAAAACGAAAGAAGATGTTAATATGACAAAAACTATTTCTGTCGATGGTATGATGTGTAATCACTGCAAATCACACGTTGAAACCGCTTTAAAGGGTGTCAGCGGTGTAATTTCTGCCGAAGCCAACCTTGAAGCAAAAACTGCTACTGCTACACTTTCAAGTGACGTAGATGTAAATATCTTAATCGATGCAGTAAAAGCTGCAGGTTACGATGCAAAAGAATAAGGGGGGTAACAATGAAAAAGACAATTATTGCAGTAGTTGTTGCAGTTCTTGTAGTTGCTATTGGTGCAACTTCAATCTTTCTTGCAACAGCTAAAGAATCAAAACAAATCACAAAAGAAAATTTAAACACTTATTATGACGTTTCAGTTGAAATTACTGATTACGTTCGTGGTGAAAAAAGCACTGAATTTTTAGGGCTTATTTCAACCTACTCTGCTTCAACGGCAAAAATCCACATAACTGTAACACCAAAAGATGAAATTACTTGTGACGGTGGTGTAGTAATTTTTAATTTCAAAGATGACCTTTGGAAAGTAGTTGACGGCACTGACGAAATAAAAGTTCAATTAAACGCAGAAGGTACTACTGAACTTTACGTTGATATTGAAGCAGACCTTAAAATTTCAACTATCGCAGAACCTGAACTTTCAACGGTAGAATTTACTGATGCTTTAGGTACTGTTACATATAAAAAGTTTTTTAACAATTTATAATAAAATAAAAACATAAAACGTCCGAAAGTTTAATTTCAAACTTTCGGACGTTTTTATTTTTAATTAATATACCCATTCACCACGAAGGGCAGCTTTAATTTTCATTTCACCAGTAGCAGAATCAAAGAATTGTGTTCTACCATAATCCTTACCGCAATCTTCTGCTAAAATCGGAATGCGCTGTTGCTTCAAACATTCTTTAACGGCAACAATATTTCTTTCTCCGATTGATGAAAGCGAACTATTATTAAAACCAGGGAACATCTGGGCACCACCAGCAATTTTTGCTTTAATTCTGAATTTGTTAGCACCCGCTTGTTCCATTTTCTTTATTAAATCGGGAATTGCAGTATCCGCAAACTTCCATATTTCCTTACCTTGTGGCTTAAATCCTTCACTCGTTGGTAACATAATATGTGAAAGTCCTGCAACCTTTACTGTTTCATCGTAAAGACAGATACCTATACAAGACCCCAATGCATAGGTAACGAGAATATCGCCATTTTTAGCAATATTCAAGTCAGATATGCCAACCACAATATTCTGACTCATATATCAGCCAACCCCAAACTTTCCATAATTTTTTTGAGAGAGTCAACATCAGGAATCAAAATAATTTGCGATGATGCGGCATCTTCTTTATCAAGTTCATCTTTAATAAATATAATTTTATCACTTATATTTGCATAGTAAATAGCCGGAAGGCTTAAAACTGAACCAACCATATCTACTGAAAGCTCTGGTGGAGAAATTTCAATAGCAAGACCTGTAAGTTCTGCAATAGCATTAACGTATGAAGCGGCAATAATATTACCAACTTCTTTAATTGCAGACTGACTCATTTCATCAAGGTCAAAGTTATCTTCAATATCCATACCCAAAAGATTATTTAAAAGAATCTTAACAAAAGGCTTGTGAATAAGGAACATAATCATACCCGAAACGTCACCTGTAAGTGACATTAAAATACCGGCAAGAACATTTTCAGGACCACCTAAATTTTCAACAACTTCTGTGTAATCAAGAATATCAATTTGTGGAACGTTAATATCAATAGGTCTGTCGAGCATTGAAGAAAGTGCAGAAGCTGCGTGACCTGAACCAATATTACCAATTTCTTTTAATGCATCAAATTGCATTTCGTTTAATTCATAATTTTCAAAAGCCATAATTATCTCCTAAGTTCGTTTATTGTTCTTTGGTTTTCTTCTGCAGTTGATACAACTCTTGCAGCTAACTGGAACGCTCTCTGAACTGTAATCATTTCTGCCATTTCGTCTGCTAAGTTTGTGCCAGACTGTTCAAGTGCACCCTGAATTAAATAACCTTCGTTATTTTCAACCGCTACTGCTTCACCACTTTTTACTGATACTGCATAAAGATTATCAGCAACCGGTGTTAAATAATTGGGGTTTGCGAACGTGAAAAGACCTATTTGATTTTTAAGATTTGACGTATCAAAATTATTTGTACCAGGTTCTTTTTCTAATATAATTCTTTGTCCGTTTTTATCAAGTACAAAGTCACCATTAGCAGTAACAAGGTAACCCGTTTCGCCGTCCATACCAATTGCGAAATTGCCTGCTCTTGTGAAAGCAGTAAGACCATCTTGCTCAACTGCAAATAAAGCGTTACTTGTAAGAGCAAAATCCAAATCATAATTAGTAGGTACAAGAGATGATTGATTGAAGTTTGTATCGTTAATTTCAGACTTTACACCATTACCTTTTTCAGGGTCAGTCGGTGTATTAACGTACATCTCATCATAAATGAGTGACTGGAATGAAATATTCTGCGGTTTATAACCTGTTGTACTCACGTTTGCAACGTTATTGGCAATATTATCCATCGCCTTCTGGTTAGCAAGCAAACCACTTGCACCTGCATAAAAAGCTGTTCTCATACGTTTACCATCCTTTCACTCTATTATACAGAAGCTATTTTAGAAGTACCGTTCTGGTCCATCTGGTCAATAATCTTCATAGCCGATGAATAAAGTTGGAATGACCTTTGTGCTTCTATAAGCTTTGTAAGTTCCGTATTCATATCTACGTTAGAGGACTCTAACGCACCCTGAATTACTGTAAAACTTTCAGCGGCTACTAAATCACCTGCATTCTGAATTACAAAT
>JAZSIE010000009.1:0-17471 GCA_045533655.1 Acutalibacteraceae bacterium | reverse complement strand
CTTTCTCGGATTCCTTAATGTGTCTGTAACTTCTTGGCATAGAAATTCCCCCTATGGTACTTTATTTTACCATAGGGGGTTGTTTTTTTTCTATTGTCCGTTTTTACTGGACTTGTTCATTTACACTCGGTTTTTTATCGCTTCAAAAGAAGCGTCACTTATTACGTGCTCAATTCTGCAAGCATCTTCTGTTGCGGTTGCTTCATCAACACCCAAAGACATTAAAAATTCTGAAATTATAGTGTGACGTTCAAAAAGCTTTTTAGCTGTTTCTTCTCCGTTTTTTGTAAGTGTTAAGAAACCCTCTTTGCTTATGTTTATAAAACCAGAGTTTTTTAAAAGATTAACTGCTCGTGAAACGCTTGGCTTTGAGTAACCCATATATTCACAAACGTCAATAGAGCGAACAGAGTCACTTTTCTTATTTAAAACGTAAATAGTTTCAAGGTACATTTCGCCTGATTCTTTTAAAGCCATAGTTTCACCCCATTACTTCATCTATCAGTGTTTAGAATAACATATTTACCAAAAAAAATCAAGAAAATAAAAATAGTAATTGAGCATATTGACAAAAATGAAGGTTTGTTAAAATTGTCACAAGAATTCTATTGACAAATATTAACAAAACTGATACAATGTAGATGTAGTTAGCGAAGGCTAACTGTGTTTTAAAAGTTAGAGTTAGTTACTGCTAACTTGTGTTGAGAAAGGGCGTTTTTATGAATTTATTTGATGTAGAAATCGGCAAAGAATATTTAGTTAAAGAAATTAATACTAATGACGACGAAATTGACGCGTTTCTCTTTACTTTAGGTTGTTATAGTGGTGAACCTATTACAGTAATTTCTCGTTTAAAGGGTGGCTTAATAGTCGCTATTAAAGACGGTAGATATAATATAGATAAACCATTGGCAGAGGCTATTACAGTCTGATTTTATTTTGAGTTTTGGTTAGCTTAGGCTAACTTTGATAGGAGCGAGTTTATGCGAATTGCTTTGGCAGGTAATCCGAATAGCGGTAAAACAACAATGTATAATGCGCTTACTGGTGCTAACGAAAAGGTTGGTAACTGGGCAGGTGTTACAGTTGAAAAGAAAGAACATAGTATAAAAAGAAGTTTTTATACCGGTAATGATGAACTTATTCTTGTGGATCTTCCAGGTGCTTATTCAATGTCACCTTTTACAAGTGAAGAGACTGTAACAAGAGATTTTATCATCAATGAAAAACCAGATGCAATTATAAATATAGTTGATGCAACAAATTTAAGCCGTAGCCTTTTCTTTACCACTCAACTTCTTGAACTCAATATTCCTGTTGTTGTAGCTCTTAATAAAAGTGATTTAAATAAGAAAAAACAAAACTCAATAAATACAGAACTTTTAGCAAAAAAATTAAACTGTCCTGTTATAGAAACAATTTCAACTTCGGCAGATGGCTTGGGAAAAGTTGTTTTATCTGCTGTTGAAGTTATTGGTAAAGGTCAGTTTGCACCTTACGTTCAGGGAAATGTTGATTTAACAAGTAAAGCACAAGTTAAAGAAGCAGATAAAAAGCGTTTTCAGTTTGTAAAATCAATAGTAAAAGAAGTTGAAACGCGTAAGTTTTTTACTAAAGACAGAAACTCACAAGATAAAATAGATGCAGTTCTCACTAATAAGTGGGTTGGTCTTCCGATTTTTGCAGTTGTGATGTTCTTGGTTCTCTGGATTTCACAATATGGCCCTGGTGTTTGGATTGCAGATTTTTTGGTAGGGTTACTTGAAAATGGTCAAGCAATAGTAAGTGATATGGTGGCGAATGCAAACCCGTTACTTTCAGCTCTTTTAGTTGATGGTGTTATCGGCGGTGTAATTGCGGTTATCGGTTTCTTACCACTTGTTATGGTTATGTATTTCCTTATAGCACTTCTTGAAGACTGTGGTTATATGGCTCGTGCTTCAGTAGTTTTAGACCCGATTTTCAAAAAGGTTGGTCTTTCAGGTAAATCTATTATTCCATTCGTAATTACGACTGGCTGCGCAGTTCCTGGTGTTATGGCTTGCAGAACAATTCACAATGAGCGTGAGCGCAGAGCGACTGCAATGCTTGCTCCGTTTATGCCTTGTGGTGCAAAGCTTCCTGTTATAGCACTTTTTTCAGGTGTATTCTTTGGTGATGCAAAATGGGTTGGTCCTGTTATGTATTTCGCTGGTATCGTACTTATTTTCCTTGGTGCATTGCTCGTTAATAAGGTTGCAGGTTATAAAGTAAGAAAATCTTTCTTTATTATTGAGCTTCCTGAATATAAAGTTCCAAGTCTTGTGAGAGCATTTAAATCAATGTGCAGTCGTGGTTGGGCTTATGTTGTCAAAGCGGCTACAGTTATTCTTGTTTGTAACACGGTAGTACAACTTATGCAGACATTCACATGGAAATTTCAAATTGCAGAAACTGCAGATACTTCGATTTTAGCATCTATTGCTTCACCATTTGCTTATGTTCTTGTTCCTGTTGTTGGCGTTCTTTCATGGCAATTAGCAGCAGCTGCGGTTACAGGCTTTATTGCTAAAGAAAACGTTGTTGGTACTCTTGCTGTGTGCTTTAGTATTACAAACTTCATAAATGTTGATGAACTCGTTTTAGAAGGCGGTGCTTCAGAGGTTGCCGCAACAATGGGTCTTACAGCTTCAGCAGCTTTAGCTTACCTTATGTTTAATCTTTATACGCCACCTTGCTTTGCGGCACTTGGTGCTATGAGTGCGGAAATGAAAAGTAAAAAATGGTTCTGGGGTGGTATTGCACTTCAATTAGGCACAGGCTTTACAGTCGGTTTCCTTGTTTACCAGATTGGTACACTTATTACAACCGGTTCTGTTGGTAAAGGTTTCTTAGGCGGCTTAATTGCAGTTGTGTTATTTGTAGTAATACTTGTATTTCTTATTCTCAAGAATGCAAAGAAAGTAGAAACTGTTGGAAAAGTAAAAGACGTAGTTACAAAATAATTGGAGTTTATTATGGAAAATTACATTATAATAGCAGTGCTCGTTGTTGTTTTAGGTGCGGCAATCGGCTACGTTATAAGAGCAAAAAAACGTGGTGAAAAGTGCATCGGGTGCCCACATTCTAAAAACTGTAACTCAAAGAATTGCAATTGTAATTAATTCGGAATTCGTAATTCGGAAGGCTTGATTGTAAAGAATTGAAAGTTGAAAATTGAAAGTTGAAAATTTCGGAAATGCTTCGCATTTGATTGTAAAAATAAGAGAATAAAAAACAGTTTATCCTATCATTTAAAGTTACACTAAACTAAAAATGATAGGATAAATTTATTTTTTAGCAAACAAATTATAATCGGCTTTGCCCGTTAACTTTCAATTTTCAACTTTAAACTTTCAATTAATAGCGTCGCAGACCCTTTAATTCCGAATTACGCATTACGAAATCCGAATTAGTCGAACTCCGTTAATTCCATCGGGTTATTCAACAAATACGTCGCTCCAGCTTCAGTCAGCTCTTGCACCTCACCTAAACCGAAAAGTGCACCGGCAGATTCAAGATTAGTGGCATTTGCACCATCAATATCGTAAAATCTGTCGCCAATCATAAGGCACTTTGATTTATCAGGATTACCAAAATGCTCTAAAACATTGTTTATTAAATCTTCTTTGCTTGAATGTGTTTTATCAAAACTCTCGGCAGAAACGTAATCGTAATAATCAAATATACCAAGGTGCTGTGAAATTTCATCAACAAATTGTTTTGGCTTTGAAGAAGCAATAGCAATTTTTTTACCCTTTTCTTTCAACGCTTTTAGCATTTCCGGTACGCCGTCATACACAACAGATTCAGCACAACCTTTAACTTTGTAACGTTCTCTGTATTTTGCAACGAGCCAGTTTGATTCTTCATCATTCACACCATAAATATGTTTAAATGAATGGAAAAGTGGCGGACCTATAAAATAACGGAGTTTTTCTCTGTCATTTTCTTCAATTCCGAATTCTTTCAAAGCGTAGATTATTGAGTTATAAATTCCTTCACTTGAGTCAACAAGTGTTCCATCAAAATCAAAAATATAATATTCAAATTCTTTCATTTTAATCACCATTTACTATTTTACTTGTAAAACTTTAAAATGTAAATAGTGTTTGTGAAAAAATAATCATTTGTTGAAAAAACTGAAAAAGTGTAGTAATATATAAGTTACCCTATTTTCGATTGGAGTAATGAAAATGTCTTGTGAATTAAAGACACAAATTAAAAATATTATTGAAAAATACAGCAATCCGTCTGAAAGCCTTATTGCAATTCTGCAAGAAGTTCAGGCGATTGTAGGTTATATTTCAGAAGAAAGCGTAAAATGTATTACAGAGTTAACTGGTATTGCAAGTAGCAAAATCTTAGGGGTTGCTTCATTTTACGCTGGGTTCCGTCTTAAACCTATTGGTAAATACAGAATTATGGTTTGTATGGGTACGGCGTGTCACGTTAACGGTGGCGAAAGAGTTGCCGATACTTTAAGAAGAACTTTAGGTATTGAAGCGGGCGATATTACAGGAGACGGACTTTTCTCGTGGGAAGAAGTTGCGTGTCTTGGTTGTTGCAGTATTTCACCTGCTATGATGATAAATGACACAGCTTACGGCAAATTGACAAGTGAAAAAGTTGTAGAAATATTAGAGTCTATAAGAGAACAGGAGGCAGTAAAATGAGATTTTTATTAGGTTACGGCTCTTGTGGTATTGCTTCTGGTGCTGATTTTGTTCTTGAAGGGCTTAATGAAGTATTAAAAGATAGCGGATATTCAGTTGAAAAAGTAGGTTGTAATGGTCTTTGTTTCGCAGAGCCTATTGTTGAAGTTATTGATGACAACGGCAATAGCACCCTTTACGGCAGACTTAATAAAGAGACTGCAAAAACTCTTGCAGAAAGCGTTTTAAATGGTAATTTACCAGAAGAAAATAAATTTACGGATGATGAACTTAAATTTTTAAACAGCCAGAAAAGAATAGTGCTTTCGGGTTGTGGTAAGGTTGACCCTGAAAGTATTGACTCATATATTTCAATGGGTGGCTATAACGCATTTAAAAAAGCGTTAGAATTAGGCTCAGACAAAATAATTGAAGAAATTAAAATTTCAGGACTTCGTGGTCGTGGTGGTGCAGGTTTCCCTACACATTTTAAATGGCAATCTGCAAAGAATTCACAGTCAGATGAAAAATATATTGTTTGTAATGCAGACGAAGGCGACCCAGGTGCGTTTATGGACAGAGCCGTTTTAGAGGGCGACCCACACAGAGTGCTTGAAGGAATGATGATTGCGGGTATTGCTATAGGTGCATCGCAAGGTCTTATTTACGTTCGTGCAGAATATCCATTAGCAGTTAAACGTTTGCAATTAGCAATTAACGAATTACGAGAAAAGAAACTTTTAGGTAAAAATATTTTAAACAGTGGTTTCAGTTTCGATTTTTCAATTATGATGGGTGCAGGTGCATTCGTTTGTGGTGAAGAAACTGCACTTCTTGCATCTTTAGGTGGTAACAGGGGTATGCCGGTTACTAAACCACCATTCCCTGCACAGAAAGGTTTCAGAAAACAACCAACTAATATAAATAACGTTGAGACGTTTGCCAACGTTTCGTGGATTATTGAAAATGGTGGTAGCGCATTCGCTTCAATGGGTACAGAAAACAGCAAGGGCACTAAAGTATTCGCTTTAGCGGGTAGAGTTAAACGTGGTGGTCTTGTTGAAGTGCCTATGGGTATCACTATTGAAAAAATCGTGTTTGATATCTGTGGTGGTATTATTGGTGATGCAGACGTTAAGGCAGTGCAGATGGGTGGCCCGTCTGGTGGTTGCATTCCTAAAGAATTGTTATCTACACCAATTGAATATGAAAGCATAGCAAAAACAGGTGCTATTATGGGTTCAGGCGGTATGGTCGTTATGGACGAAAACACCTGTATGGTAGATATGGCAAAATTCTTTATGGATTTCACAAGTAAAGAAAGTTGTGGCAAGTGTGTACCTTGCAGAATCGGTACTACACGTATGCTTGAAATTTTAGAAAGAATAGTTGACGGCAAAGGTGCTGAAAGTGATATTGACGTTCTTTTGGAATTAGCCGAGAGCATTAAAACCGGTGCACTTTGTGGTCTTGGTAATTCTGCGCCAAACCCTGTTCTTACTACAATTAAATATTTTAAAGATGAATATTTAGCACACATAAATGAAAAGAAGTGCCCTGCTAAAAAATGCACAGCACTTATAAGTTACGCTATTGACGACTCTATTTGTAAAGGTTGTTCGCTTTGTAGCAAAAAATGTCCACAAAATGCAATCAGTGGCGAAATTAAGAAACCATTTATAATTGATAATGAAAAATGCATCCGTTGTGGTCAATGTATTATCGGTTGTAAATTTGGTGCAATCAAAATAGAAAGTGGGGTTAAATAATGAGTATTGTTAATATCTTTATTAATGGTAAAGAGTGTAAAGCAGATACAGAAAAAACTCTTTTAGATAATATTCTTGATAACGGAATAAATTTACCCCACCTTTGTCATAATCCGCAAGTTGAAAGTTATGGTGGTTGCGGACTTTGTCTTGTAATGGTTGAAGGTATAAACAAACCACTCAGAGCGTGTTCGACTACCGTTACAGAAGGAATGAAAGTTACAACAAGCACAGAAGCACTTGAAAAGAGCAGAAAAGTTGCGCTTTCTTTAATTCTTTCTGACCATAGTGGTGACTGTAAAGCACCTTGTTTTAAAGCGTGCCCTACTCATCAGGATATCCAAGGGTACGTTGGTTTAATTGCTAATGGCGAAACAGAAGAAGCAATTAAGATTATTAAAAAGGATAACCCACTTCCACGCTCTATCGGTAGAGTATGCCCACATCCTTGCGAAGATGCTTGTAGAAGAAGTCACCTTGAAGGTGCAGTATCTATTTGCTCACTCAAACGCTTTGCGGGTGATGAATGTAGTGACTATATACCGGAATGCGAAAAGAAAAATGGTAAGAAAATCGCAGTAGTCGGCGGTGGACCTGCTGGTCTTTCATGCGCTTATTTCTTACTTTTAAAAGGGTATAGCGTAGATGTTTTTGAAGCAGAAGAAAAAGCTGGTGGTATGCTTCGCTATGGTATTCCAGCTTACAGACTCCCTAAAGACGTATTAGATAAAGAAATTGAGAATATTGAAAAAATGGGTGCTCAATTTAACTATAATAAAAAATTGGGCAGAGATTTTACAGTTGCAGAGTTAAAAGCAGAATATGATGCAGTGTTTATTGCAACTGGTGCATGGAAAAGTAGTTCGCTTCGTTGCGAAAATGATAATGCAGAAGGCGTTATCGGCGGTATAGATATGCTCTACAAGGTAGCAAACGGCGAAAAACTTGATTTAGGCAAAAGTGTAGCAGTAGTCGGCGGTGGTAATACTGCAATAGATGCCGTGAGAACTGCAGTCCGTCTTGGTGCTGAAAACGTTACTCTTATTTATAGAAGAACCGAGAGCGAAATGCCTGCTGAAAAAGATGAAATTAAAGATGCAAAAGAAGAAGGCGTTAATTTCAAATTCCTTGTTGCACCACTTAACGTTGTTACAGAAAACGGTAAAGTTAAGGGCATAAATCTTCAGAAAATGAAACTTGGTGAACCGGATAGCAGTGGTAGAAGAAGCCCTGTTGCAATCGATGGTGAAACAGAAATTCTTTATTGCGATACAATTATTTCGGCTATTGGTCAGCAAGTTGTGAGCGATGACGTTAAAGAATTAGAACTCACCGTCAGGGGGACCATATTGTGTAATGAAAATTCATTTAAAACGTCAATTGACGGCGTATTTGCTGCCGGTGACGTTATAAATAAAGGTCCCAGCATTGCAGTAAGAGCGATTGCGGGTGGTAAAAATGCCGCGAGAAGTATTGATTGTTACCTTAATGGAATTGATTTAACACCTGAGTTGCCACAGTATGCAGAAAATAAAGATTTTGATAAATCTGTTTTAGATGGCACTCCTGAGTGTGAAAGAGCAAATATAACCTTAGAAAATGCAGATGTAAGAAAAAATAATTTTTCTGAAGTAGCATCTGTTTTAACAAAAGAAGAAGCGTTAAAAGAAGCGTCACGCTGTCTTGAATGCGGTTGTGCTTCTGTTTACGATTGTCAGCTTCTCCCGTTAATGCGAGAATACGACAGTTGGGGAATGACTATAAACGGCAAAACAAGACAGTACAAGAAAGATAAAAGTCATCCGTTTATTGTAAGAGATAATAATAAATGTATTCTTTGTGGTCTTTGTGTGAGAACGTGTAATGAAATTTCACACACTGAAAATCTGGGCCTTTTCGGTAGGGGCTTCGGTACAGTTCCTGTAACGGCATTTGATTTACCACTTAACGAGAGTAATTGTGTATCTTGCGGTGCTTGTGTTAATTCTTGCCCGACGGGTGCCCTTACTTCAAGAACACCAACTGTTAAAAATATCGTGTTACCATTTATTGAATGTGAAACTACTTGTAGTGGTTGTGAAAATGCTTGTAAATTCACAAAACGTGTAATAAATGGAAAAATCGTAAAGATGATTCCTTGCGATTTAAGAAAAAGTTGTTCTTTAGGTGTTTTCGGTTACGTTGCACTTGAAAATTCCAGTGATGAGACTATTTTGTCATACGTTACGGGCGATTTAAGGAATTTTAAAGGCGATAAAACAGCAATAAATTCATTTGAAGCAATAAAGAATTTACTGTTGAAAAAATAAAAAATACACTATCTTTTGTACGAAAATCGAAAAAACACGAAAAAAACACAATTTGTGCGATTTAGTATAAAAAAATAAATTTTAATAAATTGAAAATAATCTTTTTTTCCTTAAAATATCTATTGACATTCACTACCCAAATGTAATATAATGGTTAAGAATTATAGGTGTCTAACTATGCCTTTTTATAGGTTGGTTACACTTTACGTGTATTTAAAGAATTTGTAAAGGAAGATTTGAATGAAGAAATTTCTCGCAGTTATACTTGCGATAATGCTCGTAGTTGGTATTATGCCAACAGCATTTGCAGTGGCTACTCCAGGTCTTGCTACAAGAGTTATTGAGGGTCCTTACAATAAAGACGCTTTGGGAGTTACTTCTGTAACGAGCGAAACATTTACAATCGTTATTAAAAGCCCTGCTGTTACAAAACTCGTAGGTCTTAATATGTTTGTTGATTTTGACACAGAACAACTTAAAGTTGTAGAAGCTGGTCCAGTTGGTACTACTGATGAAGACGACAACTTCAAAGCTAACTTCAGCGGTGAATGGGCTCATGGTCTTAAATCAAATAAATATCAATATTCTTTTGGTTTCATCTCAACAAGTGGTGTAACAAAAAAGAATGCTACAGATTTAATCTACGTAACATTCAGAATTATTGATTCTACAAGACCAACTACAACAATCAACCTTTACGTTAACGAATTCCTTACTGAAGACGGCAATGATGCAAACGAAGTTATTACAAATACTCTTGCTGAATCTCAGATTATCACATTAAATCTTCCAGAAGAAATTACAACAAATCCAAATGCAGAAGATTCAACCGATACTCCTGCAGATGCAGAAAGCACAAACACTCTTGTTCAGATTATCAGAGATTTACTTTCAGGTAACGGTGTTACTTTTGAAGATTATGCAGATGCAATTTTAAATCTTGTTGGTAATGCAGAAATTACTGATATGATTGAACAGCTTGTTGACGGTGCATTCTCAATCGGTGATGCTTTCCTTGAAATTCTTAAAGGCTTAGGTCTTGACTTCGATTCATTTGAAGATATACTTAATGCAATCATTGATTTCTTCGTAGGCTTGTTTGGTCCTGATGAAACACAGGCTCAGCAGACAACTAACGCTGCTAACAACACAACTTCAGCTGGTTCAGTTTCTGGCTCAGAAGGTACAGGCGATGCAGGTATTGCTCTTGCAGCGACAGTATGTGTAGCTGCTGCTGCGACATTTGTATTGACTCGCAAGAAAAAAGAAGAATAATTCTTGTCGATTAATTTAACGCAGAACAACCCCTGAAACTTAAGTTTCAGGGGTTTAGTCATTTTTTCACCCGCTCGGCGTACCTTTGTACGCAGTCGGGGTGAAGAAAAGCCTTCTGCATTTAAATTAATTCGACAATAAAGTAATTTCTATTTAAATCTATTAATTAAAATAAAAATGGCGATGTGTAACACACATCGCCAATAATTATTACATTCCCATCATTTCTTGTAAGAAGCCTTTTTTCTTTTTTGCTTTTGGTTTGTAGATAGGTGGGTTTTTAAGTCTCATTTTAGCACCTTTACTTCTTGGTGAAGAAAGATATTTAATAATTTCAGTAACTGGTTCTTTCATAACTTCACCAAAGTAACTTTCGGCATTAGGTAAAAGGTCTGGGTTTTCGCTTAATATTGTACCTAAAATTGTAACGCCAATAAGACTTTGAGTGTCGTTTGTGCCATCGTCGTAAATCTCGTTAAGAAGATTAAAGAGTTTTTTCATTTTTTGTTTATCATTTTCACGGATTGTATTTTCAATATATTTATTACCGTGTGTAACAAAAAATTCTTCTGGTAAGAATTCACCATATTCAGAAACGTTTGCTTTATATTCTTCTTTTAATTCTGGGTAGATACCACCAATTTTACTACCCAAAGTAACTGCATCGTAATACTGTGTACCGTTCTTTGCTTTTGACCTTGAAACAGGTGTTGGCATTTTAACGTCGCCACGTAATTCACGTTTTGTAGAATATGTTTTTGTAATTGATTCTGCAAATTCATCAAAGATATACGAAAGGTCTTTCTCATCATATTCTTCTAACTCTAAAAGAGAAAGAGAAACACGCTTCATATCGTCGTCTGGTGTGTCCTCTTCATCAACAGTTGCACAGTGTAATGCAAGTTGATTTTTCTTGAAAACAATTCTCATTCTGCCTTTTTCGCCTTCATAAGCGATGTAAGATGAGTCTTTATCTTTGAAAATTGGTGCTTCTGGTGGTCTTACACCATCAGGGTAAATAACTTTAAAACCAAATTCTTTTGTTGTACTTTCTAAACCTTTTACAACAAGGCTTAAAGCGTTATCAAGTTCAAGCATTTTAATACCTCTTTAAATTTTTATAAAATAACTACACAGAAGTATATCACAACTTTAAGTGTTTGTCACTACTTATTGTTCAACTTCTTTCATAGTGAGTGAAATTCTCTTTTTATTTACGTCAACCGATATAACCTTAACTTTGACAATATCGCCGACTTTTAATACTTCTGACGGATGTTTAATGTAGCGGTCACAAATCTGTGAAATGTGAACGAGACCGTCCTGATGCACTGCAATATCAACGAATACGCCGAAGTCAATAACGTTACGAACAGTACCGGTTAAAATCATACCTTCTTTTAAGTCGTTCATATCCATAACGTCTGTTCTTAACATTGGTTTTGGTAATTCGTCACGAATATCTCTGCCAGGCTTTTCGAGTTCACCTATAATATCAATAAGAGTAGGAACGCCTG
Source organism: Acutalibacteraceae bacterium (assembly GCA_045533655.1). GTDB lineage: Bacteria > Bacillota > Clostridia > Oscillospirales > Acutalibacteraceae > DTU089. The sequence continues at coordinate 5,928 of JAZSIE010000009.1, read as the reverse complement.
TACCACATTCAGTTGCAACCCTTTCAATGCCGTATGCTTCTGCTTTTGCTTTTAAGCCCTCGGCACCGGATTTTGTTGCTTCTTTTTCGGAGTAATCGAAAAGGGAAAGCACTTTTTTAGCAACGTCATAAGATTCAGGGTGAACGCCTGTGTTATCGAGCGGAGTTTTACCATTTGGAATTCTTAAGAAACCGGCACATTGTAAGAATGCTTTTGGTCCTAAACCTTTAACTTTCTTTAAATCACTTCTGCTTTTAAATCCACTGTTTTCTTCACGGAATGCAACAATGTTTTTAGCAGTTGCAGAAGAAACACCGGCAATATATTTTAAAAGTGAAACTGATGCAGTATTCAAGTCAACACCAACAGAGTTAACACAGTCTTCAACAACGCCTGTGAGCGATTCGTTAAGTCTTGCTGGTGGAACGTCGTGCTGGTATTGACCAACGCCGATGCTTTTTGGTTCAATCTTAACAAGTTCTGAAAGTGGGTCCTGAAGACGTCTTGCAATAGAAACTGCAGAACGAACTGAAACGTCAAAGTCAGGGAATTCTTCTGCACCTAATTTTGAAGCAGAATAAACAGAAGCACCCGCTTCGTTAACTACCATGTAAGTAACTGGGCGAGAAGCCTTTTTAATAGTATCTGCAACAAAAATTTCGGCTTCTTTACTTGCAGTACCATTACCAACAGAAATGCAGTCAATCTGATATTTATCAATAAGACCTAAAACAGTCTTTTCAGATTCTGCAATTTTAGACTGCGGTGGTGTAGGGTAAATAACACCCGTAAAGAGAACTTTACTGTTGCCGTCAACAATAGCCAATTTACAACCGGTTCTGTAAGCAGGGTCAACAGCTAAAACAGTTTTGTTTTTAATTGGTGGTTGCATAAGTAAAGGCTTTAAGTTGCTACCAAACATCTTAATTGCCTGTTCATTAGCAACGTCGGTTAAATTACTTCTTGTTTCTCTTTCAAGAGAAGGGAAAATAAGACGTGAGTAACTGTCTTTAACGCTTTCTTTACAGAAATCGGTTGAAGAACTGCCTTCTGTAATGAAAAGATTATTTAAAATTTTGATTGCTTCATCTTCGTTTACTTCAACAGTAACTTTTAAAAATTCTTCGTTTTCGCCACGGTTAATAGCAAGAATTCTGTGGCTTGGAATTTTCTTAACTGCTTCAGAATAATCGTAATACATAGAGTAAACGCTGTCTTCTTCTTTTTTTGCAACAGAACGTATAACACCAGTTTTATCAATAAACTCTTTTAAAAGTTTTCTTGCTTCAGCAGAGTCAGAAATAATTTCGGCGATAATGTCAGAAGCACCTTGTAAAGCATCTTCTACTGTTTCAACACCTTTTTCTTGGTCTACGTATTCTTTAGCGATTTCGTTTAAATCTACGCCTTTTAAGGTGAAGCCAAAGAGTAACTCTGCAAGTGGCTCTAAGCCCTTTTCTTTAGCAACAGAAGCCCTTGTTTTACGTTTTTGTTTGTAAGGACGATAGATATCTTCAACTTCTGCTAAAGTAATTGCTTTAGAAATAGCTTCTTGCAATTCTTCAGTCATTTTACCTTGTTCTTCAATAGAATTTGTAACTTCTTCTTTTCTCTTTTCAAGGTTTCTTATATATGTGAGTCTGTCAAAAATATCTCTTAATTTCTGGTCGTCACAAGAGCCGTGCATTTCTTTTCTGTAACGGGCAATAAATGGAATTGTGTTGCCGTCGTCAATTAAAGTTATAACGTTATTAATGTGCATTTCGCTCATTGAAAATTCGCTGCTTAATTGTTTTACGATATCCAAAATAATACATCCTTTTCTAACAAATAATATACTTTGATATTATATCATAAAATGCAATAAAAATAAAGTGAAATCTTGTATTTTGTGGTGGTTTGTGGTATTATTTCTTATAATGTTTTATTTATAAAAAGGAAGTATTAAAAATGAGAAAAAAGCAATTTAAAGCAGAAAGTAAAAAATTAATGGATATGATGATTAACTCAATCTATACCCATAAAGAAGTGTTTATCCGTGAAATTATTTCAAATGCAAGTGATGCACTTGATAAATTGTATTTTAAGTCACTTACAGATTCTTCAGTAGGTCTCAATAAAGATGATTTCTGCATTCGTTTAACTGTAAATAAGAATGACAGAACACTCACTATTTCTGATAACGGTTGCGGTATGACTGAAGATGAACTTGAAAATAACTTAGGTACTATTGCAAAAAGTGGTTCATTGGCATTCAAAACAGAAAATGAACAAAGTGAAGATGTTGATATTATTGGTCAGTTTGGTGTTGGTTTCTATTCTGCATTTATGGTAAGTGACTCTGTTACAGTTGAAAGTAAGGCTTTTGGTAGCGATAAAGCATACCGTTGGGTTTCAACTGGTGCAGATGGTTACACAATCGAAGAATGTGAAAAAGATTCTTTTGGTACAGTAATTACTTTAAAACTTAAAAGTGATACAGAAGACGATAATTACAGTCAGTACCTTGAAACTTATAAAATTGAAGCACTCGTTAAAAAATATTCAGACTACATTCGTCATCCTATTAAAATGTACGTTGAGAGTAAAGAGTTAAAAGAAGGTACTGAAAACGAATACGAAACAGTAATTACCGACAAAACTCTTAATAGCCGTGTACCAATCTGGAAGAAGAATAAAAACGAAGTAACTGACGAAGATTATAATAATTTTTACAGTGAAAAGTTTTATGATTTTGAAGCACCAGTTAAAGTTATTCACTCTAAAACAGAAGGTAACGCAACTTATAGTGCGCTTATGTTTATTCCAAAAAGAGCACCGTTTGATTACTATTCAAAAGATTTTGAAAAAGGTTTACAACTTTATTCAAAAGGCGTTTTAATTATGGAAAAGTGCAAAGATTTACTTCCTGATTATTTCAGTTTCGTTAAAGGACTTGTTGATTCTGAAGATTTATCTTTAAACATTTCACGTGAGATGCTTCAGCACGATGCACAACTTAAACTTATTGCAAAAACTATTGAAAAGAAAATTAAATCGGAACTCGAAAAAATGCTTAATAACGAAAGAGAAACTTATGAAGAATTCTTCAAGACTTTCGGTATGCAGATTAAGTTTGGCATTTATAACAGTTACGGAATGAACAAAGATAATCTTAAAGATTTAATTTTGTTTTATTCTTCAAAAGATAAGTCTTTGGTTACTCTTAAAGAATACGTTGGAAGACTTAAAGATGGTCAAGAAAAAATTTATTACGCTTGTGGCGAAACAATAGAAAAAATTGAAATGCTCCCACAGACAGAAGCAGTTAAAGACAAAGGTTTTGAAATTCTTTATTTAACAGAATACGTTGACGAATTCACAGTTAAAATGCTTCACGAATACGACGGTAAAGAATTCCAGAATATCTGTGATGAAAAACTCGACCTTAACACAGAAGATGAAAAAACAGCATTAAATGAAAAGAATGAAGCAGATAAAGAAATGCTTTCATTTATTAAAGATGCGTTAAATGGTGACGTTTCAGAAGTTCGTTACACAAATAACCTTAAAAATTACGCTTCTTGCCTTACAAGTGAAGGTAACTTGTCACTTGAAATGGAAAAGGTGTTAAATTCAATGCCAACAAATGAGCAAAAGGTAAAAGCAGAAATTGCACTTGAAATTAACGCTAATCACGCTTTGGCAAATAAACTTAAAGAACTTTATGAAAATGATAAAGATACTCTTAAAAATTATGCTAAACTTCTTTATGCACAAGGCTGTCTTATAAGTGGTGTTTCTGTAAAAGACCCTGCAGAACTCAGTAATCTTATAGTTGATTTAATGGTAAAATAAGTAGAATTTAACATTCTCTTAGTATTGTTAACAATTTGTTCACATTTTTATTAAGATTGCAACAAAATGATTTGTTATATATAAGACAACAAAAGATTGCTAAACAAAACATTTTCTCTTTCCAAGAAAAATGCCCACCGTATAAAAGGTGGGTTTTTTCTTTTTCTTTTCTTTTTCCTGTTTTTTGCACATAAGTCATTTTTTCACCCGCTCGACGTACCTGTGTACGCCATCGGGGTGAAGAAAAAGCCTTCTGTATCAAAAAACAGAAAAAATGAGAAGGTATTACACACAACTTTTTTCTATAAAAATATGCATTCTATCATTAAAATGTAAATGATAGAATGCATTTATTTTTTATAATACTAACGACTGACAACTAACAACTAACAACTAACAACTTTATTTCTTCTTCGATTCAAGTAAATTGAATTTTGAAAGAGCGAATACACCTAAAATGCTTACAACAATTGTAACAAAGAGAAGAGTACCTGCGCCAAGAGTTGGAACAAACACGAGAACTACACAGCCAACAAATAAAGGAAGAATTGAAATTCTCCAGAATTTGCGGAGATATGATGCTAAAAGAGCACCAAAGAGAGCAGGTGTAACTCTGTCAAATGCAGGAGCTAAAACTGATTCTGGGTCAGTTAATTTTCCAAGGAATGGAGCGAATGCTAAAACGCCGACTGCAATAATAATTGTTGTAACAATAGCAGAAACACCAATTGCAATAGTAGAAATTACTTCGCCTTCTTCTGAATTCGCTTTAACGTTAGCAGATTTCATAGCATTAACACCACAAGGGAGTTTAAGGTTTGTAATATTACCTGTAACGAAGCTTAAATAAGTACCACCAGCACCAAGCATTGGTGTGTAAGTAATAACTTCAACAACTGCAGAAATCCAGAAAATTGGTAAAACTTTTAAAAGAGCAGAAAATAAATTTGTCATTTCTGGCCAAGCGTTATATTTAACAGAAATTGAAAGCGGAACTGAGAAAAGAACTAAGAGAGCTGTAATACTCCAGATTCTACCCCAGGTATGAACTTTATCGTAATAAGTCTTTTTCATTTTACAGCACCCCTTTCTTAGTTAAACCAACTATGTGTTACGAGTTCAGCAGGTAAAACGGTTGTAAATAATACTGCCGCACCCATAGCGCCGAACATAGCAAGTGGCATAACAAATGGTTCAAATTTCTTTAAATTGAATTTTGTTGCAATGGTTTCAAGAATTAAATAAAGAACAACAGCAACAATAAGCACGGCAATTGAAAGGAAACCACCGTCTGTTTTACCGTCGCTTGATTTACCATTTATAGAAGTAGCAACGAAAGCGGTAATAATACCAATAAAAGCACCGGCAGATATATAGTCGCCTAATTTACCGACTTTACTGTCACCGCTTAAAGCACCACCTATTTTACTGTGAAGTTTTTTGCAGAGAATTGGCATAAGCACAAGTGGAAGACAACTACCAATAGTCATAACCCATGCAACAGTAGAAAAATCGCCTTTGTCAGTAATAGCCTGATTAAGATTACCCAAAACTGCACTTGCAGCAGTAGATTCGTAAGCTAAGTTACCGATAACTGAAAGTCTTATCCAGGGGAGAACGAGACCTAAAGCCTTAGAAAGAACAATAACAGTTGCTAAAATTGCTATTGCAGGTGCTACTGTGAACACAGCACTTGAAGTAACAGTTGTTTTAAGTACGCTGCTTTCAATTCCTAATTCTTTAGCACGTTTCCACGCTTTTCTTATAAAGAATGCTGATTGAATAATTACGAATGCAACGACAATAAAGCCTAATGCATACATAAATCCGTTTTGACGAAAATCCATATAAACGCTCCTTTAATAATATAAAAAATAATACTAAAATATTTTAACATTTACAAATTCTATTGTCAACAAAATAAAAGTATTATTTGAAACAGATTTCAATTAAGGTGACGGGAGCCGAACACCGCACGGTTTTGGAAGACAAAAATTCCCACTAACATCGTCAAAACTCTTGAAATACGTCAGTATTCCTGCGAGTTTTTCCTTGTTACTGAAAATTTTTTAGTCTTACAAAACTGCAAGC
>JAZSIE010000035.1:0-39195 GCA_045533655.1 Acutalibacteraceae bacterium | reverse complement strand
ACCTAATTACGCCTGCAGGTGAGGAAGATACAGAAATACACATTGTATATCACGAAGAAGATACATATTTTCAGGGAAAACTTGAAAAAGACCCTACCGTCAGTGTTGGCGTAAAATATAACATTGAACAACTTTGGGGACAAGGTAAAGATTATTTATGGGTGAATGCTTTCGCTAATGTGCAAAAACAGTTGCCTGATGGTGTATTGCTCAAATGCTGTATGACTTGCCGACACGGGAATATGTGTCCTTACGGAAATGAGCCAGGGAAACTTTTTTGCACAAAAGGTTTAACTGTTAATTCAAAAGAAGATATGTGCAATTTGTTTGATAACAGCGAAGCATATAAGATATATGAAAAAGCAAAAAGTGTTGCGGATAATTGCGATGAATACAGTCCGCAAAGTAAAGATTATTACACGTATAACGATTATTTATATCAACTTGACAAGTGATATCTTTTTCGGTGCTACGAGTCATTGAAAACATTGAATTCTTTTGAATTTGATGTTTTCTTTTTTTATTTCAAACTCTCTAACAATTTAATATTAAATGTTTGAATTTAATTATCATCTTTGTTATAATAAATAATAAAACTTTTATTGGAGTGTATTATGAAAACCGAAAAAAATATTTTAATCGCATTTATACTAAACTTATCATTTGCAGTTTTTGAATTTTTTGGTGGTATTTTTACGGGTAGTGTCGCTATTGTTTCAGATGCAATTCATGACGTTGGCGATGCTACAAGTATTGGTATTTCTTATTTTTTAGAGAAGAAAAGCAAGAGAAAGCCAGATGAAAAATATACTTACGGCTATTTAAGATTTTCAGTAATTGGTAGCGTTATTACAACTTTAATTCTTTTAGTTGGTTCTGTTTTTGTGGTTATAAATGCAATAAATAAAATTTTGAATCCTACTGAAATTAATTATAAGGGTATGATTATTTTTGCGGTTTTCGGTCTTGTAATTAATTTTGTTGCAGCCCTTGTTACTCACGGTGGTGGTTCACTTAACCAAAAGGCAGTTAATCTTCATATGTTAGAAGACGTGTTGGGTTGGGCAGTAGTTTTAGTTGGCGCAGTAATTATGAATTTTACTGATATAAAAATTATAGACCCGCTTATGTCAATTGGTGTTGCAGTTTTCATTTTTATAAATGCTTTAAAAAATTTAAAAGAAGTGCTCGATTTGTTTTTAGAAAAAACACCACACGGAATAAATATTGAAGAAATAAAAAGTCGTATTTTAGAAATTGACGGCGTAGATGACGTTCACCATATCCATATTTGGAGTATGGATGGTAACAGTAATTTTGCCACAATGCACGTTGTGACAAATTCTGAAAGCCATATTATAAAAGAAAAGGTGAGAGAAGAATTAACTGAACACGGCATAAGCCACGCTACACTTGAATTGGAAGCGGTAGGTGAGCATTGTCACGAAAATGATTGTAACGCTCATTTAAATGTTAACTCAGGTCATTCACATCATCACCATCATCACCACCATTAACAGAAATTTAACAATAATAACTAAATTTGTTGTTTTTTCTTGACAAATTTTGTGTTTGTTAGTATAATAACCCTACAAGTTAGTGGAGGTTTCAGTGTATGAAAAAAGAAATTCAACTTGACTTTGGTAAAAAAGTGTTCCCATTAATCATTATGGGTTTGGGCGTTGCACTCGCTATTGCAATGCTTGTTACACGCCTTAATTTTACCGCAGTTGTTTGTGTTGCGTTTAATTGCATTCTTTCAGCCGTTATAGCATTAAGTCTTATAATAAAGAAAAAAGTGTATGCACCTATGGTATTCTCTTACGCCGCAGTAAGTCTTGGTGTGGTTTTATACTTTGTAATATGGGGTGCAGATGCTGGTTTTGGTGCTTTTTCAACCGGAATGAACGGCTACGCTTCTTATGATTTTGAATTGTTTACAGGTGAGGGTAATTTCTTAACAAGATTACTCGGTAACCTTCTTATTGTTGCTCCTAATGCAGTTTCTTTGTGGGCTCTTTTCTTTGTAGCAAAAAAGAGTTTTAAAAATAATGTTGCAAAAACTGTTTTGTCAGCAGTTCTTACAGTGTGCTTACTTGCAACAACTGTTCTTTACGTTCTTACAATGAATCTTCGTTCAAAGCCTAACACAGAAAGACTCTGGGAAGGTCACGACGATTACCTTAAAAAAGTTGATAACAAAGCTACTAAAGAGTCACCTAACGTTCTTATTGTTATGATGGATGACTTAGGTTATGGTGACGTTTCTTTAAATGGCGCTATTTACGATACACCAAACATCGACTCAATTGGTGAAAATGGTCTTAATTTCACTAACTTCTACTCAGCTTATTCAGTTTGCTCACCAGCAAGATTTTCAGCTCTTACTGGTAGATATCCATATCGTGGTTATGCTGATAACGTTATTTATCCAACAGTTCAGACAATCACACCATTTGCACAGACACGTATTTTTAACTCTGTTGAATTAGGTAATAACGTTGACGGTATGCTCGGTGATGAAATTACTATGGCAGAAGCATTTAAAGCTGCTGGTTATAACACTGGTGCTTTCGGTAAATGGCATCTTGGTGATTATGGCGAATATCTTCCAACAAATCAGGGCTTTGACTACTTCTATGGTAGCCACCATGTAAACGATATGACCCCATTCTACCACGTAACTGAAACAGATGGCGATTGGGAAATTGTTCACTCAACAAAAGACCTTAAAGACCAGAGTATGGCTACAAAATGGATTCACGACGAAATCAGTTCTTGGATAGCAGAAAAATCACAGGATGATAAACCATTCTTTGCTTACTATGCTACACCTTGGCCGCATGCTCCGGTTTTTGCCGGTGATGATTTTGATGGCACTTCAGGTCTTGGTACTTACGTTGACTGTGTTACAGAATTTGACCATTATCTTGGCGTTCTCTTTGACGAAATGGAAGCACAAGGCATTCTTGACGATACAATTATTATTTTCACAAGTGATAACGGACCTGCACTTGAAGGTTCAGTTGGTGACCTTCGTGGTGGTAAATATTTGGCATACGAAGGCGGTCAGAAGGTTCCGTTTATGATTAGATGGGATAATGACAACGGCGCTTTAGGTGAAAAGGGTACCGAGAGAGATAATTCAGCAGTTCTTGTTGACTTGTTCCCGACTCTTTTAGACCTTTGTGACATTACTGTTGATGGTAGTGACAATAACTTGCCAACCGACAGAGTTATTGACGGCGTTTCAATGACAGATTTACTTAAAAATGATAGCGTTTTACATACAAAAGAACATCCTATTCTTCATATGAAACGTGAAAAACTCAAAGCAATTCAGTATGCAGTTCCTGTTAGTGAAGTTACTTCACAATATCCTGAATACGATTACGACGTTCTTAAAAATAACGAATATGTAACGTTCAAATATTTTGAAAAAATTCAGAACGATAACTCTGCATTCTGGGATAAGAACAGAAAGAACTGGCTTCATATTCTTACTGATGACTATGCAGAAAATTACAACCGTACACCTGTTTACCCTGAAATCGCAGACCAATTTAACGAGCGTATGCACGAAATTATTGACGATTTCAATGAAAACAGACGCGGTATAATTGAACAATAATATTAAGGGTGGCAGAAATGTCACCCTTTAGTTAAATTTGAAAGGAAAAAACTATGCCACCACTTTCTTTGATGATAAAACCAGCTTCATCACTTTGCAATCTTTCTTGTGAATATTGCTTCTACAAGGATGTTTCAGAACACAGAGAACATCTTGGTTTTGGTATTATGGAAAAAGAAACTGCAGAAGTTTTAATAGAAAAGGCACTTAAATATGCCAATGGTGAAAACGTTTCTTTTGCATTTCAAGGTGGCGAGCCCACAATTGCAGGGCTTGACTTTTTTAAATTTTTTGTTGAAACAGTAAAAGAGAAGAATATTAAAAATAGCAAGATTTTTTATGGAATTCAGACTAATGGCACACTTGTTGATGCAGAATGGGCAAGATTTTTTCACGATAACAACTTTTTAGTTGGTCTTAGCCTTGATGGTGATTTTGACGGCAATAAATTCCGTAAAAAACCGAGTGGCGATAATTCATTTTATAAAATTCTGACTACTGCGGAGCTTTTTAAAAGACATAACGTTGAGTTTAATATTTTAACAGTTCTTACTGGTTTTTGTGCCGATAATGGCGAAAAGGTTTATAAATTCTTCCGTTCAAAGGGCTTTAAATATATTCAGTTTATACCTTGCCTTAAACCATTCGGAAGCAATGAAGAAAGTGAGCTTTATATGACACCAGAGCAATATGGCGATTTTCTTATTAAGGTCTTTAATCTTTATGTAAAAGACTATGTTCGTCATAATTATATAAGCATACGTCAGTTTGATAACTGGGTAAGGCTGTTTTTAAAGCAACCAGTTGAGCAATGTGGAATTTTAGGTCATTGCACACATCAGTATGTTTCAGAAGCAAATGGTAATATTTATCCTTGTGACTTCTACTGTACAGATGAATATTTTCTTGGCAATATTCTTAAAACTGATTTTGCTACAATGGAAAAAAGTGAAACTGCAAAGAACTTTATTAAAGAAAGCCTTAAAATACCAGAGAAATGTAAAAATTGCAACGTCTTTGGTCTTTGCAGAGCTGGTGGATGTAAAAGAACACAGGTAAGCGAAGATTATTGCATTGCTTACAAAAGATTTTTTTCATCAAGTTTACCACTTTTCAGAGTGTTTATAAATGAAAAAACTTGGAGTGTATAGGAGTGATATTATGAACTGGACTGAAAAATTATTTAATGAAAACGAGAAACCACTCGATAATTTAGTTACTGGTTACAGTCACACATCAGTTTTCAGAAAAATCGCTTTTATTGGTGACAGTCTTTCTTCTGGTGAATTTGAAACCTGTGACAATGAGGGTAACAAAGCTTATCACGATTTATATGAATATTCGTGGGGGCAATATATTGCACGTAAAAATGGCTTAACTGCTTTTAATTTCTCTCGTGGTGGAATGACTGCAAAAGAGTATATGGAAAGTTTTGCAGAAAATAACGACTTTTTCAATGAAGATAAAGCTTGTCAGGCTTATGTAATTGCCCTTGGTGCTAATGACGTCCACAGCGGTATAGAAATAGGTTCGGTTGATGATATTGATACAAAGGATTTCACTAAAAATAAAAAGACTTTTATTGGTTACTATGGTGCAATTATAAGCCGTTATAAAGAGATTAGTCCTGATGCAAAATTCTTTTTTGTAACTTTTCCTAAGGATGAGAGCAGAACAAGTAACCCAAATTTTAAAATCTTTTATAATGAGCTTTATAAATTAACAGAAGTTTTTTCAAATTCTTATGTAATTGACCTCTATAAATATGGTCCTGTTTATGATGAAAAGTTTAAAAAACAGTTTTATCTCCACGGTCATCTTAACCCGTCTGGTTACATTTTAACAGCAGAGCTTATTGATTCTTATATCGATTATATTGTGCGACACAACTATGAGGATTTTAAGAATGTAGGGTTTATAAATAGCGGAATTACTTATAAATTTTAATGGGTGATAAAATGAAAAAGGATAAATTATATTTTAGTTTATTTATTTCTATGTTTGTATTAAATCTGTTGCTTCCAGTCGGTAGTTTAATTACAAGCATTTTTGGTTATAGTTTTGAACTGTTTAATTATTCTGTAATGGCTATAATTACATTTAGTTTATCCTTGTTCTTTATGGTTTTTACAATAAGAAAAAATGATTTTGTAGAAAAATATTATAAAAAACGATGGTTCGTTTTATTGTCAGTTCTTACTTTTATAAATTTTCTATCTTATTGTTTGAAATTTAACCATGAGTCTTTTTATATGACTATTATTTTTAATTTAATTATGATTCTTAATTTTGTTTTTACAGTTGTTTTGAATTTATTGCTTTCAGATACAAAAGCAAAATTAGTCGTAAATATAATAGCTGTTTTAGTTTTAGTTTTGCCATTAGTTTTTTCTTCAATTTTTGTAGTTCTATTTTCTGGTATGGGGTATGTAAAAGTTGTTCGTTCTATTCCATCGCCAAATGGTGAATATGTTGCCGAGATTCTTGATGCAAATCAAGGTGCTTTAGGTGGCGATACGATAATTCAGATTCAGGAAGATAAAGGGATAAATTGTCTGATTTTTAAGATTGAAAAGAAGCCAAACAGAATTTATTTGGGGGAATGGGGCGAATTTGATGATATAGATGTTCGCTGGGAAAATAATGAAGTTGTTTTAATTGATTCTGTAAAATATCCGATAGAATAATATTTTTGCCCGTCTGCAATTTTGCAGGCGGGTTTTGGTTATAATATTTCTGGTGATTAAAATGTGCACAGCAATAACTTTTAAAACAAATGACTTTTATTTTGGTAGAAATTTAGACGTAGAGCATTCTTATAACGAAAGGGTAGTTATAACACCAAGAAATTTTAATTTAAAATTTCGGTGTGTAGAACCATTAAAAACGCACTACGCATTAATTGGTATGGCAACTGTAATTGATGGATTTCCGCTTTATTTTGATACAACAAACGAAAAAGGTCTTTCAATAGCTGGTCTTAATTTCCCGGAAAATGCAGATTACAAAGCATTTAATAATGAATTAAAAAATATAACGCCATTTGAGTTTATACCTTATATTTTAGGTAAATGTAAAAATATAGAAGAAGCAGAAAATGAATTAAATAAAATTAATCTTGTAAATATTAATTTTAGTGACGATTTACCATTGTCACCACTTCATTGGATAATTTCTGATAAAACCAAATCGTTAACCATAGAAAGTGTAAAAACAGGGTTTAAAATATATGAAAATCCTGTTGGTGTTCTTACAAATAACCCGACATTCCCATATCATTTAATGAACTTGAATAATTATATGTCACTTCACGAAGGTGTATCAGAGAATAATTTGTCTGAGAATATTAAATTTAAAAATTATAGTCTCGGGTTAGGTGCTTTGGGGCTTCCTGGTGATTTTTCATCAGCTTCAAGATTTATTAAAGCAACCTTTGTAAAATTTAAATCAAAATCGGGGAGTAGCGAAAAAGAAAGCGTTAACCAGTTTTTTCATATTTTAGATTCTGTAGCTATGCCAAAGGGTTGTGTTTTAGTACGTGACGGCGAATATGAATACACACGCTATTCATCTTGTTGCAATGTAGATAAGGGAATTTATTATTATAAAACCTATGATGATTTTAATATAAAAAAGGTTGAGCTTAGTTCATTTAATTTAGATGATGCGAAACTATCAGAAATATAGAAATCTCCCCTTGAATTTAATGCTGATTCAAGGGGAGAATTTATAATAATTCAAAATGATTTTTGTGGCTGTTTATTATTCCATCTTTTTTTAATTTGCTTATTTCCATCGAAAGACCGCTTCTTTCAACTTCTAAATAGTCAGCTAATTCTTGCCTGTCAAATGGAATTGTAAAACTCTTTTTACCTACTTTTTTTGAATACAACGAAAGGTATGTTAAAAGCTTTTCTCTTGTTGTTCTTTTAGATGTTATTTCAATCTTTTGGTGAAATTGTAAAGATTTTGTTGCAAGGTTTTTCATAAGATTAAAAATTAGTTGCCTATGAAAATCGCAGTTGTTAGAGCAAGTGTATAAAACTCTGCTTGAATCAATAAGCATAACTTCACTCGGTTCATTTGCAATTATTGTAACGGGTAACGAGTCAATTTCTGCACAGGCAAATGCTTCTGCAAAAACCTCGCCAGTTTCAATGCTACTTAATATATTTCTGTTTCCGTTGTAATCTACCTGAAAAATCTGTGCAGAGCCAGAAAGCATTATTCCAATATATTTAGCGGGAGAGCCCTCAGAAAATATTGTGTATTTTTTATCAAAAGAAATTATTTTAGCTCCGAGGCAAGTGAGCATTTTATCAATATTCTTTTCATCAATATTTTTAAATAAATCACATTCTTTTAAGATTTCTAAATAATTTTTCAAAAAAATCACCTTTTGTTGAAATTTCAACATAATTATTTTCTTAATTATACTAAAATACATACATAAATACAAGGAGTGATTTTATGAAAATTGCATTTTTTGATGCAAAACCTTATGACAAAGTTGCGTTCGATAAATTTTGCGGTGAAAATGATATTAAAATAAAGTACTTTGAAACAAAACTTAATGAAGATACAGTCAATCTTGCAAAAGGTTATGACGGGGTATGTGTTTTTGTTAATGACACAGTTAACAGTGCGGTAGTTGATTGTTTAGTTGAATTTGGTGTTAAGGTTATTTTACTCCGTTGTGCCGGATTTAATAATGTAGATATTAAACACGCAAAAAGTAAAATTAGGGTTGTAAGAGTTCCTGCTTATTCACCTTATGCAGTTGCTGAGCATACAATAGCTTTATTATTAACTTCTATAAGAAGAATTCACAAAGCTTATATACGTTCAAGAGATTATAACTTTAGTTTAACTAATCTTACAGGCTTTGACTTACACGGAAAAACAATCGGTGTAATTGGCACTGGTAGAATAGGTAAGGCTTTTATTGATATTTGCAAAGGCTTCGGTATGAAAGTCTTAGCTTACGATAAATTTCCAGATAACTCTATTGCTGATGGCGAGAGAGTGAAATACGTTGAGCTTTCAGAGCTTTTTAAAGAAAGTGATATTATTTCACTTCATTGTCCGTTAATGGCAGATACACATCATATTATTGATGAAAATGCAATTAACACTATGAAAAAAGGTGTTGTAATTTTAAATACTTCCCGTGGTGCGTTGGTTGATGCTGAAGCGCTCTTAAACGGAATTAAATCCCGAAAAGTTGGTGCGGCTTGCTTAGATGTTTACGAAGAAGAATCTGACCTTTTCTTTGAAGATAATTCAGGTCATATTATGGAAGATGAAATTTTGGCACGTCTTATTTCAATGCCTAATGTTATTGTTACGTCTCACCAGGCATTTTTAACAGAAGAAGCATTAGAAAATATTGCTGAAACAACTATTAAAAACTTTACCGATATTATGAAAAATAATTCTTCTGAAAATGAAATTAAACTTTAATTTAGAGTGAGTGTGTTCGAACCAGATATGGTTTAATACAGTCACTTTTCCCTGTAACATCGTTAAAACTCTTGAAATACGTCAGTATTCCTGCGAGTTTTGCCTTGTTACAGAAAAAATTGCCAAGTATTAAACTTCGCAGAACCTGAAATGTCCGAGTTTACGTGCATTTTGGATTTTCTTTGACGAAGTTATACTGGTGTATATCAAGGCAAAAAAATACAAAAGGTGCGTGAAATCGGACATTTAAGGCATATTTGGTTCGAATACACTCACTCTAAGGTGAAAAAATGTTATGATAAGAAAAATAATTAAAATAAACGAAGAAAAATGTAACGGTTGCGGTGCGTGTGCAACAGCTTGTCACGAGGGCGCAATTGAAATGATAAACGGCAAAGCAACGTTAACTCGTGAAGATTATTGTGACGGACTCGGTGACTGTTTACCAGCGTGCCCTGTGGATGCTATTTCTTTTGAAGAAAGGGAAGCACCTGAATATAATGAAAAAGCTGTTTTAGAAGCTAAAATGAAAAATATGGGCACAAAGCTTCCTTGTGGTTGTCCTGGTACTCAGACAAAAACTATAAATAGAAATGAAAATACTATTAATGTGAATGTTCAAAGCGTACAAAGTCAACTTGCTCAATGGCCTTGTCAGATTAAGTTAGTACCAGTTAATGCACCATATTTTGAAAACGCAAATCTTTTAATTGCGGCTGATTGTACCGCATTTACTTACGGTAATTTTCATAATGATTTTATAAAAAATCATATTACTTTAATTGGTTGCCCCAAATTAGATGAGGGCGATTATTCTGAAAAGTTGACACAAATTATAAAAAGTAATAATATTAAAAGTGTTAAAGTGGTAAGAATGGAAGTTCCTTGTTGTGGTGGAATAGAAAATGCTGTAAAAAAAGCATTACAACAAAGTGGTAAATTTATTCCGTGGCAGGTTGTTACAATTTCAACTGACGGAAAGATATTAGATTAATTTTTAGGAGTTAAGGATATGGAAATTACAAGAGATATTAAGTATGTAGGGGTTAATGACCACAAAATAGATTTATTTGAAGGTCAGTATGAAGTGCCAAACGGAGTGGCATATAACTCTTATGTTATTCTTGATGAAAAAGTTGCTGTTATGGATACTGTTGACTACGATTTTAAAGCTGAATGGCTTAATAATGTAAAGACAGCATTAGGCGACAGAAAACCAGATTTTCTGGTAGTTCATCATATGGAGCCAGACCATTCATCGAATATTGCAGAATTTGTTAAAGAATACCCAGAAATTAAAATTGTATCTTCACAAAAAGCGTTTGATATAATGCAGAATTTCTTCAAAGATGATTTTAAAGACAGACAAATTGTTGTTGGTGAGGGCGATAAATTAAATTTAGGTAAGCACGAATTGACATTTTTAACTGCACCAATGGTTCATTGGCCAGAGGTTATTGTGTCATTTGATAGCACTGATAAAGTGTTATTCTCTGCTGATGGCTTTGGTAAATTCGGTGCTTTGGATGTTGACGAAGACTGGGCTTGTGAAGCAAGAAGATATTATTTTGGTATTGTTGGTAAATACGGTATGCAAGTTCAGAAGCTTCTTTCAAAAGCATCCAAATTAGATGTTCAGATTATTTGTCCGCTTCATGGACCTGTACTTAAAGAAAATTTAGCATATTACTTAGACCTTTACAACAAATGGTCAAGCTACACACCTGAAGAAGAGGGGATTTTGATAGCATACACTTCAGTTTATGGTAATACTAAAAAGGCAGTGTTAGAACTTGAGAAGGTTTTAAATGAAAAAGGTGCAAAAAAAGTTGTTGTTACAGACCTTGCAAGAAGTGATATGGCTGAAAATCTTGAAGATGCATTCCGTTATAGCAAGTTAGTTCTTGCAACAACTACTTATAATGGCGAAATTTTCCCATTTATGAGAGAATTTATTCACGAGTTAACTGAAAGAAATTACAGTAACAGAAAAGTTGCTTTTATTGAAAATGGTAGCTGGATGCCAATAGCAAAAAAGGTTATGCTTAAAATGCTTGAAAATAGCAAGAATCTTGAGTATTGTGAAAATTCAGTTAAAATTTTATCGTCATTAAGTAGCGAAAATATTGAAGAAATTAATAAATTGGCAGATGAGTTAGTATGAAATTAGTGCTTTTAACAGCCTTTGGCGTAGGCGGAGCTACAATAATTGGTTCTTTAATTGGCTTTGCATTTAAAAAGATTTCTCACAAATTTTCTGATATTGTTTTATCGTTTGCGGCAGGCGTAATGCTTGCTGCAGCGGTATTGGGACTTATTTTACCATCATTGGAATACGGTGGGAAGTATGGACTTTTAATTACAATTGCAGGGATTTTTGTTGGTGCATTGGCGCTTAATCTTATCGATAAATTAGTTCCGCATCTTCATAAATTAGTTGGTGCCGAGCAGGAAGAACATAAAAACTCAAGTCTTAGTAAGGTTCTTTTGTTTGTAACTGCAATTGCAATTCATAATTTACCAGAAGGTATCGCCGCTGGCGTTGGCTTTGGCTCTGGTGATACCTCTCAGGCACTTATAATAGCAGGGGGTATTGCTCTTCAAAATATACCTGAGGGTATGGTCATAATTTCACCAATGCTTTCTGCTGGTGTATCAGCTAAAAAGACCTTTGTTTGTGCTATGATTACTGGTCTTGTAGAAGTTGTTGGTACAATGATTGGATACTTTGCAGTAAGTGTTGCTTCTGCAATTCTGCCATTTGCCTTAGCTTTTGCTGGAGGTACAATGCTTTATGTAATAAGTGATGAAATGATTCCTGAAACACACGCCCATGGTAGTGAACGTGGTGCAACCTACGCTTTATTAGTTGGTTTTTGTGTGATGCTCGTTACTGATACTTTACTTGGTTAGGAGAAAGCTATGAAAAAGATAATTGCGGTATTTTTATCATTAAGTTTATTGTTTGTTTTTGCTGGATGTGGTAAAAGTGATGATGTCCCAACCACTACAACACCTTATATAGATAGTGGTGTTAACAATAGTTACGATAATAACTATGTGGATAATTCTGATATCTATGCTACAAATGTAAATTCAGACATTATAACAAATGTAGCACCACAGCCAACTGTTACACAGAACGTTCAGAATACAACTGAGAGCAGTGGTGGTGGAAATTCAGAGAATACTACTCTTCAGGAAAAACCAACTGAGGCACCTACAACTTCTGCACCTAAAGGCTTAATGCCAGATAGTGTTGAAAGTAAAGGTGGAATTGAAAAAGCTACATATACAACAAGTGACAGAACATATATAGTTTATTATATGTCAGAGTTATTAACACACGATTCAAAATTTCCAATTATTTCCTGGGCAAATGGTACTGGTTGTCCGCCGTCACTTTATGATGGGTTACTAAGAGAACTTGCAAGTGCTGGTTTTATTGTAATTGCAAGTGATGAAACAATGGCGGCAGATGGTACTGCACAAATTGCTCAGATTGATTTTGTAATTGATGAAAATTCAAATAAATCAAGTGCATTATATAAAAAAGTTAACACTTCACGAATTGGCGTTATAGGTCACTCACAAGGTGGCAGAAGTGCTGTAAACGCTGGTGCTGTGGATGATAGAATTAACTGTGTAATTTCACTTGCTGGTAGTAACTACGTTGAAGAAGCCGAAAAACTTTCAAAACCAGTTTTATTTATGGCAGGTACTAAAGATAAGGTTGTAGACGCTGACAGATGGCTCGTTACAGCTTTTGATGCGGTAAAAGGACCTGCAGTTTACGCTTCACTTAATGGTGCAATTCACACTACTTGTTGCTCAAATCCAACTGCATATTCAAGATATATCATCAGTTGGTTTAATGGTTGGTTCTATAACGACAATAACTATAAAGATATGTTTAAAGACGGTGGAGAATTGTCACAAGATTCCGCTTGGACAGGATTTATGTGTAAAGGGTTCTAAATATGTTTGACTATTTTTTAGTAATAATTGCAACCATAATGTTTGCAGTGCAATTTTTATTCAATCAAAAATTTCAACAGAATTATGGTAGTGACACAAAAGCAACTCTTGTGTTTTCATTATACAAGAGTGCCGTTGCTTCTGTTATAATGCTTATAATAAGTGGTTTTAAAATTACAATTACACCATTTAGCGTATTGTTAGCGTTTATCAGTTCGGTTTCTGGAATTATGATGCTTTACTTCAGTTTAAAAGCATTTTCAGTTGCAAATCTTTCGGTTTATTCAGTATTTTCAATGCTTGGTGGTATGATTTTACCATTCCTTTTGGGTGTTTGTTTTTACGATGAGAATTTATCACCATTAAAAATTGTTTGTTGCGTTTTAATTGTTCTTGCAGTCCTTTTAAACATTCAAAAGGGTGAGAATGGTAAAAAAGCTCTCCTTTACTATATGGCAGTTTTTGTACTTAATGGTATGGCTGGAGTTATTTCTAAAATTCATCAGTCATCAGGTTACCCTATAACCGATAGCACAGGTTTTACGTTTTTAATAAATATTATTTCTGTTATTATTTGTGGAGTGTGGCTTTTAGTTAAATACAAAAAAATTCCAATTGTTAAAGGTAAAAATCTTTTATATTCATCTGGTTACGGTGTTTTAAATGGTATTGGTAATTTATTCTTGCTTATAGCGCTCGCTAATTTACCAGCATCGGTACAATATCCACTTGTAACTGGTGGGGTAATGGTGTTCTCAACTGTTATAAGCGTTCTTCAAAAAGAAAAATTAACTAAAAAAGATTACATAGCAACTGCAGTATCATTCGTTGCATCAGTATTAATTATATTTTAATTTTAAGGCAAAGTGTAAACACACACTTTGCCTTAATTCATAATTTATTAAAAAACTCTTAAAATTTACTTAATATATTGAAATTTGTCGAATTTTGTGTTATTATTACCTTACTAAAAATTTTTTTGGGGGTAAAATATGAGAAATTTAACAATTAACAGAGAAAAAGCGTTTACTGGATGTTTATGTAAATATGATGTATATGCTCTTTCAACTGATGGCAAAGGTATGAAGTTCCGAAAAGAAAGATATAAAAAAATAGGAACTATCAAAAATGGTAAGCAAGAAACTTTTCAGATTTCTGAAGAAGAAACAAAAATCTTAGTTGTACCAGGTTTAATGTCAAATAAAATTGATAAAATTATTGCTAATGATATTGTAACTATCCCAATGGGGGTGGAAGATGTTTCTTTATCGGGTAAAGTTAAAAGAACTGCTTTATATGATACATTTTTTAATGAACCTATTGGTGAAGATACAATAAATAATAGAAAGAAAAATAAAAAATATTCTATTTACTATATAATTAGTAGTATTATATGTTTAATTTTGGGTATTTTATTAGGTCTTTCAACAGTTATGGCAGAACCGGTACCGGCAACTTTTCCGGTTAATGAAATGCAAATTACGTTATCAGATGATTTTATTGATGATAGCGCCGATGGTTATGATGCGGTTTTTACAAATGGAGACGTGGTTGTTCTTATAATGAAAGATTATATAAAAACCGAAGAAGAATATAAAAATATGACTCTCGAAGAGTACGGAATTGCCTCAGCAAATTTTGTTGAAGAAAACTGCTTTGACGAAAATGGCGGTTCTTGTTCGGAATTTAAATCAGAAAACGGTTTTAATTTCATTGAATATCAAGTGAACCAAGAAGATGGTTCTACATATTTTTATAAAGAATATTATTATGAAGTTGACGATGGCTTTTGGTGTGTAAGTTTTGCTTGCACAACCGAAGAAGATTACGTTGCAAACTACAACTCATTTGACGGTTGGGCAAGTTCGGTTACTTTTACGGAAGCAGTTTAATATAAAAAATGGTTCTATGAATTTTCATAGAACCATTTTTACATTATTTAACATTTTTAGATTGACATAAACATATAACTGTGTTATAGTATTCACATCCGATAGAGGTGCATTTTATCATCAGTAGCATTTGTGTGAGCATTTTACCAGAATGGCAAATGTGAAAGGGGTAGGTGCCGAAGTCAGTTTATGGTAAAAAACTGGTCTGGCGGTATGGAATAATATCTGTATCGTTGTCGCAGAAATGCGGAGAGCTATCTTACAATTTTATTGCGTTATAATATTTATGCATAAACTGTAGGTAGTTGCTTTTCGGGCAACTATTTTTTATTTTGATAGGAGAAAGATTTATGAGCAACACAATTTTTACTGGTGTAGCAACAGCGTTAGTTACCCCAATGACAAAAGACGGAATTGATTACGAAAACTTAGGTAAGATTATTGACTGGCAAATAGAAGAAGGTGTTAACGCTTTAGTTATTGCTGGTACTACGGGCGAAGGCTCTACTCTTACCGATGAAGAACACAAAGAAGTTCTTGCTTTTTCTGTAAAAAGGGCAAACAAAAGAGTTCCTATTATTGCTGGTACTGGTTCAAATGATACAGCGTACGCAATCCAACTTACAAAACACGCTTGTGAAGTTGGTTGTGATGCTATGCTTTTAGTTACACCTTATTATAACAAAGCAACTCAACGTGGTTTAATTGAGTCATTTACTGCTATTGCAGATGCTTCTACGAAACCTTGTATTCTTTATAACGTTCCTTCAAGAACTGGTTGCAATCTTTTACCACAATCAGTTGCAGTTTTAGCAAAACATCCTAATATTGTTGCTATTAAAGAAGCAAGTGGTAACTTCTCACAGATTGCAGAACTCATTTCTCTTACAAATGGCGAAATTGACGTTTACTCCGGTAACGATGACCAGATTGTTCCGCTTCTTTCATTAGGTGGCAAAGGCGTTATTTCTGTGCTTTCAAACGTTTTACCAAAGAAAACTGTTGAAATGTGTGACAAATTCTTTGCTGGCGACGTTGAAGGTAGTGCAAAAATTCAACTTGAATTAATTCCACTTATTAACACTCTTTTCTGTGAAGTTAACCCAATACCAGCAAAAGCGGCAACGGCTGCTTTAGGATTTGGTGAGAATTATTTAAGATTACCACTCACTTCAATGGAAAAAGACAACGAAGAAAAATTATTAGCACTTATGAGAGAACAAGGTCTTAACGTATGAGTAATTTAATTTGTAGTAATCTCGGAATTAAAAATAACGAATTATATTTTGGTGGCAGAAACACTAATGAAATTGCCTCAAAATATAAAACACCGCTTTACGTAATGGATGAAGTTACGTTAAGAGAAAATTGCAGAAAATACGCACTTTCATTAGAAAAATATTTTGGTAATGGTGCAAAAGCGTTATTTGCAAGTAAAGCGTGTTCTTTTAAAAGAATGTATGAAATAGTCGTTTCTGAAAATATGGGTGTTGACGTTGTTTCTGTTGGTGAGTTATATACTGCTCTTAAAGCAGGTGTTAATTCACAAGAAATTTATTTTCACTCAAATAGCAAGACAGATGACGATATTGAATATGCAATTTCACAAAACATTGGTTATTTTGTAATTGATAATATTGAAGAACTTGATGCTATTAACTTTTTTGCAGGTAAAAAAGGCATTAAACAAAAAGCGTTAATAAGAATTACACCAGGTATTGATACTCATACTTATGAAGCAGTTAACACTGGTAAGGTTGACTCTAAATTCGGTTTCCCAATTGAAACTGGTGCGGGTGAATTTATTACGGGTGAAGCGTTGAAACGTGAAAACGTTGAACTTAAAGGTTTCCATTGTCACGTTGGTTCTCAACTCTTTGACTCAGATGTTTTCGTTCGCTCTGCTGACACAATGTTAGAGTTCGTTGCCGAAATGAAAAACAAATTTGGTTTTGTTACAGAAATTCTCGACCTTGGTGGTGGTTACGGCGTTCGTTACGTCGAAAGCGACCCATATATTGATATTGAAGATAATATAAGACAGGTTGCAGAATTTTATAAAAAGAAATGTGCCGAATTAGGTTTAAAAGAACCAAGCGTAAGAATGGAACCAGGTAGGAGCATTGTAGGAGATGCTGGTATTACTCTTTACACTGCAAATACAGTTAAAATCATTGACGGTTACAAAAACTACGTTGCCGTTGATGGTGGTATGGGTGACAACCCACGTTTTGCACTTTACGGTTCAGAATATACTGTAATAGCCGCTTCTAAAGCAGAAGAAAAATGTGACTTTAATTGTAGTCTTGTTGGTCGTTTCTGCGAGAGTGGTGATATTTTACAAGAAAATGTTAATTTGCCATCATCAATTAAACGTGGCGATTTAATTGCCGTTCTCACAACTGGTGCTTATAACTATTCAATGTCTTCAAACTACAACAGAATTCCAAAATTACCTGTTGTAATGCTTAATGGTAATGAAGATTATATTGCAGTTAAAAGAGAAACTTTAGACGATATTATTAGAAATGATGTTTAAATGAAAGTAATAATTTCTTGCCTTAATTCAAAATACGTTCATTCATCTTTAGCACCGTGGTGCTTGTTTTCGGGTGTTAAAAATAATGCTCTAAAAAAACACGACGTTAAAGTTATGGAATGCACAATAAACAGTAATATAATAGATTTTGCAGAAAGTATCTTAGGTGAAACTCCCGAGATACTTTCTTTCTCGTGTTATATATGGAATATTGAAAAAACTCTTGAAGTGTGTAAATACATAAAAGATAAGAGCAATATTATTATTGTTTTAGGTGGTCCCGAAGTAGCATACAGAGCAAAAAATGTATTAGAAAATTATTCGTTTATTGATTACGTACTTTCAGGTGAAGGTGAAGAAACTTACCCGTTATTGTTAGACGTGCTTTCACAAAATGGCGATTTATCTACTGTTAACGGGTTATCGTACAGAAAAAATAACGAAATTGTTTCTATCCCTGAAAAAGAATACACTGGTACACCGGTAAGCCCTTATACAGATGAATATTTTAATAATCTTAACGGCAAAATTACTTATATTGAAACAAGTCGTGGTTGCCCTTACAGATGCGCTTTCTGCCTTTCCGGTAACACGTCACCTTTAAGATTTTTTGATTTAGCAAAAGTAAAAGAAGATATTATTAAAGTCGCTAACAGTGGTACACAAACTGTTAAATTCATTGACAGAACTTTTAACGCTAACGCCAAAAGAGCAAATGAAATTTTAAATTTCATTTTAGAAAATCGTGGAACCAAAATACCAGAAAACGTATGCTTCCACTTTGAAATTGCAGGGGATATTTTAAAAGAAGAAACTTTTGAAATATTAAAAAATGCACCAAAAGGACTTTTTCAACTTGAAATTGGTATGCAGTCTTTTAATGAAGATACTTTAAAAGCAATTAACAGAAAGACAGATACTAAAAAACTTATAGAAAATATTAAACGTTTAATTTCTTTTAACAATATGCATATTCATATTGACTTGATAGCAGGGCTTACAGGCGAGGATTTAAAGAGCTTTGAAAGAAGTTTTGATATCGGGTATTCTTTGGGAGCTAATATGCTCCAAATGGGATTTTTAAAGCTCCTTTATGGTGCAGATATGAGAAATTACCCTGAAAAATATCCGTGCCAATATACACAAAATCCACCTTATGAAGTTACAGAAACACCGTGGCTTTCAAGTGAAGAAATTATTAAACTCAAAAAATGTGAAGATGCATTAGAAAGACTTTATAACAGTGGAAGATTTTTATTTACACTTGATTATTTAATTAATAATAAAATTTTTACTCCATTCAAACTTTTCTATCAATTTGGTAATGAAATAGATGGAACCAAAATGAATCTTTCAGATTATGCAATTCATATTTATTATTTCTTTAAAGAATTTGCAGATGAAGAAATGTTGAGAGAAACAATTCTTTGTGATTTGCTTTCTTGTTCATCTGCTTTGCAAATACCAGAAATTTTTAAAGTAAACGACCCACTTTATAAAAAAATCAAAAAGCATTTTGCAAATATTAAAGGTGAACACAATAAAATCGCTATACTTTATAAAACAAACAGGGTATTTGTCGTAAACCAGAATAGCGAAAAAGACTTTTTTGGTAGGTTTAATGGTAAATTTTATAACTTAAACGATGTAAAAGAAAAAGCAGATAGTTGATTCAACTATCTGCTTTTTTTGCCGCAAAAACCTAAACTATTCATTGATTTTTGGGTTTTCAGTTCTTTTCATAATATAATCCATACTCACACCATAAAAATCTGCTAAAGAGATAAGAGTTTCAGTGGGGGGGACTCTTTCTCCGTTTTCAAATTTTGAAAGCAAAGATTGTTCAATGCCTGTTTTCATTTGAACAGCAAGTTGAGTTATTCCGGCGTTAGTACGCAATTTTTTTAAGTTATTTTGCATATAATCACCAAGTAAATTATGTCATATTTTTTATTGACAAATATGACAAGATGTCATATAATATATTATATGTTACTTATAGGAGGTTTTTGGATGTTAAATTTAAAAAAATCTGATGAACAAAAAAATTTAAATCTTCACGTTCGTTTTGGTTTAAGAGGTAAAATGATTACTTTTATTCTTATTCCTTTACTTATAGTGCTTTTAGTTGTAGGTACTCTCATAGTTTCACAGGTTGTTGATACTGTAAGTACATTGAAAAAGAGTGAGGTCGATTCACAAACAGATGCAGTAGCAAAATTAATTGACGACTTTTTTCATCCTTTTATAATAAGTACAGAAGTTGCGGTTGATTTGGATTCTGTTCAGGCTGTTTTTGCTGAAATTCAGTCTAATGATTCAAATTTTGATATCAGAGATGCCAAAAACTATAAAACTGTTTTAAATGAAATGAAACAAGTTGCAGATAAACAAGGTGAAGGTATGATTACCTTGTGGATTGTTGGTGACAAAAATAACCAACTATTACACTCTAATGGTAATGTAACTGACGAAAGTTTTGTTCTTGCTACAAGACCTTGGTTCCAACAGTTGGTTGAAAATAATGGTGAAACAATAGTTACAAGTGCTTACGAAGATGTTGTTTCTGGTGAAATGGTTATTTCTTGCGCTACTGCCGTATTTGCACCTGGTACAAAAGAGATAATTGGTGCTGTTGGCATGGATATATCTTTACAATCATTGATTGAACAAATTAATGGACTCGTAATTGGTAAAGGCGGATTTGTTTCTGCCTTTGACTGTGATGATATTACTTTATGTCATCCTGACGAAAGTTTGTTGTTAACAAATTTAAATAAAATACCATATAGCGAAAATATGCTTTCTGCATTGAATTTAGATGAGAATACGGGTGCATTTCTTTATTCGAGAGAAGATGATGCATTGTGTGGTTCTGTAGCATATATTCCTGATATCGGTTGGCATATTGTTGGTACAATTTCTCAAGATGAATTTCGAGAAGAAATGACTGTAATAACTTTATTTGTTATTATAAGTTTTGCTTTTTGTATTGCACTTATAACTGTAACAATAATTATCATAGCTTCTGCAGTTGTAAGACCGCTTCGTAAACTTAATACAGCTACAATGCAGCTTGCGGACGGTGATTTAGACGTTGACGTAAATGCTAATTCCTCTGATGAAGTTGGTCAGATGGCTGTAAGCGTTGGAAAACTTGTTGAGAGACTTAAAACTTACATATTATATATTAACGAAGTTTCTGATGTTATTGATAAAATCGGTCAGGGTAATCTTGTTTTTGAATTAGAGCAGGATTATGTTGGTGAATTTAACAGATTAAAGGTAGCTTTAAATAATATTAAGGCATCATTATCAGAAACAATAACCCAAATTGTTGATTCTTCAATGAAAGTTGATGTTCATACTTCACAAATTGCTACTGCTTCTCAGCGTTTGGCACAGGGTTCTGTTGAGCAGGCAAGTACAGTTGAAGAATTACACGCTACAGTTCAGTCTCTTTCTGTTCAATCAGATGAAGATGCAGAAAAGTTCATTACTTTAAGTTCAAATATGCAAAATATTGGTAGTGAAGTTGCAAATAGTAACGACCAGATGCAACAAATGGTTGTTGCTATGAAAGATATTACAACACAATCTTCTGAAATAGCAAAAATTATTAAAGCTATAGAGGATATTGCATTTCAGACTAATATTCTTGCTCTTAATGCTGCTGTTGAAGCTGCAAGAGCTGGTGCTGCTGGTAAAGGATTCACTGTTGTTGCAGATGAGGTAAGAAACTTGGCAACAAAGAGTAGTGAAGCTGCTAAACTAATTACCAATTTAATTCAGAGCTCAATAGATGCTGTTGATAATGGTTCTGAACTTGCCGATAATACTGCAAAGGCATTAAACGAGGTTGCAGAGAATGTTAATATAGTTGTTTCTGAAATGGAGCAGTTTGCAACAAGATATCAGGAGCAAGCGTATGCATTACAAGGTATCACAAGTGGTATAGACCAAATTTCTATAGTTGTTCAGAATAACTCTGCAACATCGGAAGAAAATGCAGCAACAAGTGAGGAGTTAGCATCGCTTGTTAAGGTTATGCGTAACTTAACAGAGCGCTTTAAACTTTGATTTTTTCTCTCCCCTATAAATACAAAAGACACCCCCGCAAGTTCTAATAAACTTGTGGGGGTGTCACTTTATACTAATTATAAAGAAATTGAAACTATATATTCATCATCTTTCAAAATCTCTTTAATTTCATTAAATGAAAAATTGTTATGTGTTTTTAAATCAAATTTACAATAAATTAAATTATCTCTTTTTTCAATATCCGTTGACATAATATCAACGCCTTTTTTGAGAAGTATCTCTTCAACGTGGTCAAGAGCAACGGGGTCATTTTTAATTTTTAATTTAATCTCTGTTGCAACTGTGTTTTCAATTGGTACAAATTTATGAATGAAAATCTGAATGAGAAGAAGAACAATAGTTGCATAAACGCCTATACCATACATACCAGCACCAATTGCAAGACCAATGCCAGCGGTTGCCCAGATACCAGCAGCAGTTGTAAGACCTTTAATAGAGCCTTTATAAATAATAATACCGCTACCTAAAAAGCTGACACCAGTAATAATGTTTGCGGCAAGTCTTGAGCCATCGAATTTAACGTTGTCATAAAGGAATAAATCGAAGAAACCATATTTACTAACAATCATCATAAGCGCAGAACCGAGTGCTACAATAATGTGTGTACGAAGTCCAGCTTCTTTTTGTCTGTAAGTTCTTTCAAGACCAATTCCAGCACCACAAATTGCAGAAACTACTAATCTGCAAAGGTAGGGTAACGCTACCTCAAAGTCATTTAAAACTTCTAATAACATCTCTTTCAAGATAAACTCTCCTTCGTCTGAATTTTTGTTGTAAAACTATAATACATCATTTTACTATAATCTATATGTAATGTCAATTGTGAGTTATGTGGAAATATACGGAATTCATTTGTTAAATATTATAGTTGTCATATTATATTGCTTTTTTACATATTCTTTACAGAAGATAAAGAAAGTACAAGGGGGAAGGACTTATGACAGATACTACTATCTATCAGGATATTGAAACCAGAACAGGCGGTGATATTTACATAGGTGTTGTAGGGCCAGTAAGAACTGGTAAATCTACCTTTATAAAACGATTTATGGAAACACTCGTAATTCCTAATATTGAAAGCACGCATAAAAAAGAACGTGCACAAGACGAACTTCCACAATCAGCTGGTGGCAGAACAATTATGACTACCGAACCTAAATTTATTCCAGAAGAAGCGGTTAAAATTGAATTACCTGAAAAATCTTCTTTGAACGTAAGACTTATTGATTGCGTTGGTTACATAGTACCAAGTTCATTAGGGTATATTGAAAACGAACAACCACGAATGGTAAAAACGCCTTGGTATGAAGATGAAATTCCGTTTAATATGGCAGCAGAAATCGGTACTGAAAAGGTTATTACCGAGCATTCTACTATAGGTCTTGTTGTTACTACCGATGGTTCAATTACAGAAATTCCAAGAGAAGAATATGAAGAAGCAGAAGAACGTGTTATAAATGAATTAAAAGAAATAAATAAACCGTTTGTAATGCTTCTTAATTCACTTGCACCTGACTCTCACGAAGCAAAAACGTTAGCAACTTCTTTAAGCGATAAATATTCAGTTCCCGTAATTCCGGTTAATTGTCTTGAGTTATCAGAAGATGAAATTACCGAAATTTTAAGAAGCGTTTTATATCGTTTTCCAGTAAGTGAAATCTGCGTAGAGTTACCATCGTGGGTAATGACCTTAGAACGTGAACACTGGCTTCGTTCTTCACTTTGTAACTCGGTAAAATCATCTTCAGAAGAAATTAATTGTGTTTCAGATATTGCTTCACTTTTAATTGGTGTAGAAGCTAATGAATATATAACTTCTGCAACTATTAATTCAATTGATTTAGGTAAAGGTACTGCAAAAATTTCTACTTCTCTCAGTAGCGAATTATTCTACAAAATTATTGAAGAACAAACAGGTCTTGAAATTGGTAATGAACAAGGACTTGTAAATTGTCTTAATAATCTTGCAAAAATCAAAAAGAAATATGACCGACTTGAAAACGCTTTAAATGAAGTTGAAGCAACCGGTTACGGAATTGTAATGCCTGACATTGATGAGTTAACACTTAAAGAACCGGAAATTGTAAAGCAAGGTGGTCGTTATGGTGTAAGACTTTCAGCATCAGCTCCGTCAATTCATCTTTTAAAAGCAGATATTGAAACAGAGGTTGCACCAGTAGTAGGTACCGAAAGTCAGTCAGAAGAATTAATTAAATATCTTCTTAACGAATTTGAAGAAGACCCGCTTAAAATATGGGAGTCAGATATTTTTGGTAAATCTTTAAATGAACTCGTTAACGAAGGACTTCGCAATAAACTTTGCCATATGCCACAAGATGCACGTGGTAAAATTCAGGAAACGTTAGAAAAAATTATAAATGAAGGTTGTAGCGGTTTAATTTGCATAATTTTATAAAAAAACGGGATAGTGAAAACTATCCCTTATTTTTTTAGTGTTTTCGTACATAATAATTCTGGTGATTTTATGATTAATTCAATATGGAATACTTCCACTGATTTACCACGTTTTGAACCATTAAGGCGAAATTTAAAAACTGACGTTCTTATAATTGGTGGTGGTCTTACAGGTGTTCTAATAGCATCAAAATTAAAAGAACTTGGCGTTCAATATGCTTTGGTTGAAGCAAATACAATTTGCAGCGGTGTTACGCTTAATACAACTGCAAAAATTACGTCACAACATAGTTTGATTTACAGTAAAATTAATAATAATTTTGGTCCTGAATTTGCCGAAATGTATTATAATTCAAACGAACAAGCGTTAAAAGAATATAAAAAGATATGCAAAAATATTGATTGTGATTTTCTGGAAAAAGATGCGTTTGTTTATTCGTTGAACCGAAGTGATAAAATAAATGAAGAATGTGAAATTTTAAATAAAATTAAAGCAGATTTTGAATTTACAAATAAACTTGATGATTTACCTTTTACTGTAGCGGGTGCTATAAAATTTAAAAATCAGGCACAATTCAATCCATTAAAGTTTGTTAAAGGTATTGTTGATGGCTTGAATATTTATGAAAATACAAAAGTCTATTCGTTTGACGGTGAAAGTTACGTAATAAACGGTGGTAAAATTACTGCAAATAAAACTATTGTTGCTACTCATTTTCCTATATTTAATAAATTCGGTTTTTACCCTTTGAAACTCTACCAGGACCGTTCGTACGTTTTAGCGCTACAAAATGCTAAAACAGTTGATGGAATGTATATTGACGAAAATCCAACGGGACTTTCTTTCAGAATGTATGACGATTTGCTTCTTTTAGGTGGCGGTGCTCATCGTACCGGTAAAGAAGGGGGTAACTGGAAAGAATTAAACAAGTTTAAAAATCGGTTTTATCCATCATCAAAAGAAGTCACACGGTGGGCAACTCAGGACTGTATGTCGCTTGACTCTATTCCATATATCGGTCAATATTCAAAAACAGCACCCGATATTTTTGTTGCGACGGGTTATAACAAATGGGGAATGACTTCTTCAATGGTAGCGGCAAACTTACTTTGTGATTTAGTAATGGGTAACGATAATCAGTATAGCGGTTTGTATTCACCATCAAGAAAAATTTTGAGACCGCAGTTATTTACAAATATCGTTGAAAGTACAGTTAATCTTTTGAATTTTAAAACACCACGATGCCCACATTTAGGGTGTGCATTAAAATGGAATAATGCTGAAAAAAGTTGGGATTGTCCGTGTCACGGTTCTCGGTTTTCAGAGAATGGTGAATTATTAGATAACCCTGCAACTGATGGTATAAAAATAAAGCATAGAAACCAGTAAGGCTTCTATGCTTTTATGTATTTTATTGGTCTTCGCCAAAGTCTTTAACGAATTCAGCAATAAGTTTTTCTGGCCAGTCAGAAACTGGTTCGAGTTTACCAGTAAAGAAACGAAGTGTTTTAGGCTCGTGAACAAATCTTAAACCGCCAACAAGGTGTCTGTGGTCATAAAGCCATTTAACTCTGTCGATTACGTATTCTGTCTGTGAAAGTGTAAACACACGTCTTGGGAATGCAAGGCGAACCATTTCAACAGAAGCAATATGTTCGCTACCATCTGCATTTCTTTCTTCTGAAAGAGTACCACGTTCCATACCACGAATACCACCGCAAAGGTAGAGTGCAACTGTTAAAGCACCAGCAGGGTATTGCTCTGCTGGAATATGACTAACTACCTGACGAGCATCAATGTGAGCACCTAAACCACCGCCCGGTGTAACCATTGGAACGCCCATAGAATCAAGAATTGAAACACAATGTTTAATGAACTGTGGACCTTGTGAAATAATATCTAAATCCATTGTTTCTTCGAAACCTATAATGAGTGCTTCCATTTCTTTAACAGACATACCACCGTAAGTCAAGAAACCTTCAAACATTGTAACGTAGTCTTCCATTTCGTGGAATAACTTGTCATCTCTTATGAGAATTCCGCCGCCACGACCGAAGCCGAATTTACGAGCAGAGAAGTAAATCATATCGAAAAGGTCTGCAACCATTCTTGTGATTTCAGCAATACTCTTGTCTTTCATTGATTCTTCTCTTGTTTTTATAAAATAAAGGTTATCTTGTAAGAGTGAAGCATCTAAAACAGTTGTAATGCCGTAAGATTTAGCAAGTTCTGTTGCTTCTTTCATATTTTCATAAGAAATAGGTTGACCACCAATAAGGTTAGTACCTGCTTCAAGTCTTAAGAAAGCAATATTGTCAGCGCCTTCTCTTTCAATACAAGCCTTAACTTTATCTAAATCAATGTTACCTTTGAATGGTAAATCGCTTTTAACAATTAAACCTTCATCTTTAACAAGTTCTTCAACTCTACCGCCGAGTCTTGTAACGTGTGCTTTAGAAGTTGTAAAGTGATAGTTCATAATTACACAACTGTCTGGTTTAACAAAATGTTGAGCAATAATGTGTTCACAAGCACGACCCTGGTGAGTAGGAAGAAGGTTTTTTATACCAAAGATTTCTGATAATTTATCGTTCATTCTATAGAACGTTTCACTACCTGCATAAGCATCGTCTGCACGAAGCATTGCTGATTGCTGGTTATCACTCATAGCGTTAACGCCTGAGTCTGTGAGCATATCCATAAAAATATCGCCATTGTGAAGCAAAAATGTATTGAAACCTGCTTCGTACATCTTCTTTAAACGCTCTTTTGCTGGTAAAAGATTGAGTTTCTGAACAATCTTTACTTTATGCATTTCAACTGGTACTTCAGGTCTTGCGTAAAACTTAATTTCTGACATATTATAATTTCCTTTCAATATGTATTGAATTTATCTGTGTGATAGTATATAATACATTTTATAATAAGTAAAATAAATAGTTTTGATAATTGTTATCGAAAAAATCGATTAAGGTGAATCTTATGGAAATTCGTAATTTAATGTCATTTATACAAGTTGCAGAACTTAACAGTTTTACAAAAGCAGCAGATGTTTTAGGTTACTCACAATCAACAATTTCTTTCCAGATAAAGCAACTTGAAACAGAGTTAGATTGTCTGTTGTTTGAAAGAATTAACCACACTATAACTTTAACAGAAAGGGGCAAGGAACTTCTTTCTTATGCACACGACGTTTGTAGGTTAACTGATGAATTCAAGCAGAATATTGAAAAAACAAAAGAACTTAAAGGCGTTGTTCATATTGTTGCGCCTGACTCTGTCTGTGAAGATATGTTAATGACGAATTATAACGATTTTCACACGAAATATCCCGATATTTCGATTAAATTTACTGCTGCAGATACTGGTGATATGTTCCAGATGCTTGACAGAAACGAAGCAGATTTAATGGTAACTTTAGACAGTCACGTTTATAAAAGTGATTACATAATTGCAAAAGAAAAACACATTCCTATGCACTTTGTTACAAATAAAAATTCACCATTAGCAAAGCGTAAAAAACTTTCTATAAAAGATTTACTCGAATATCAGTTTATTTTAACTGAAAAAGAAATGGGTTACAGACGAATTTTAGACAAAGCACTTGCAAAAATGTCTTTAGAAATTCAACCTGTTTTAGAAGTTGGGCGTACTGATATTATAACGGAATTACTTTGTTTTAATGATGATAAAATTTCATATCTTCCTGATTTTGTTACTAAAGAAAAAATTGAAAGTGGCGAACTTGTTTTTCTTAACGTTTCGGACGTTGAAACAGATATTTGGAAACAACTTATTTATCATAAAAACAAGTGGCTTTCAAATAGTCTTGGTGCATTAATTGAATATATTAAAAATGCCGAGTTTAAAGATTAGGTGACTAAGATGCAAAAAAGTTTTAAATATGAAACGGTTGGTGGTAATAAAAATGCCATTATTAGCGTTTCAAAAAGAGAAGTAAATGAAATTACTTATTTAGATTTTAATTTAAAATTAAATAACGAAATTCCCGAAAAAACAATTTTAAGGTGTAAAGTTCCTGCAACAAATGCACTCGCAATCTGGAGTAGTTTTGACAGAGTACATACTTTAAGACCAGACTGGGGAATGAATGAAATTAATTCACGACTTGCTTCGGGTATGCCAATTCAACAACTTTTTGGGTTTGACGGTTATAACAGAATGTGCGTTTCTGTTTCAGACGTCGATACACCAATAAAAATAAGAATGGGTTACATTGAAGAAACAGCCGAAGTTATTTGTGAAGTTGAGTTTTTCGCTTTGCAGACAAATAAAAAAAGTGAATATAACGCTACTGTAAGATTTGATTTCAGAAACATAAAATATTACGATAGTATTTATGATACAGTAAATTGGTGGGAAAACGAGTGTGGCTACAAAAGTGCATTCGTTCCTGAATTTGCAAAACTTCCAATGGACTCTCTTTGGTACAGTTTTCATCAGAATTTAGATTATGAAAAAATTATTGAAGAATGTAAAAATGCAAAAGAAATAGGGCTCGAGACTGTTATAATTGATGACGGCTGGCAGACAGACGATAACAACCGTGGTTATGCTTTCTGTGGTGACTGGGAAGTTTGTGAAAGAAAAATGGGCGATATGAAAAAACTCGTTAATGAAATTCACAAACTTGGAATGAAAGTTATGCTCTGGTATTCCGTTCCTTTTATGGGTATTCACTCAAAAAAATTCCACGAGTTTAAAACAATGCTTTTAGATGACTCTGGTGACAATGAAACGTTCTTTTCACTTGACCCAAGATATAAAAAGGTGAGAGAATACCTTTCAAATCTTTATGAAAGTGCAATTAAAGAATGGGATTTAGACGGCTTAAAACTCGATTTTATAGATAGTTTCGTTTTAAGGGGTAAATCACTTGAAACTGACGAAAGACGAGATTATAAGTCGCTTGAAGATGCAATTCACTGTCTTTTGAGCGAAATAAAAGAAAAATTGACAAAACTCAAGAGTGACGTGTTAATTGAGTTTCGGCAGTCTTACGTTGGTCCGTCTATAAGAAAATATGGCAATATGCTTCGCGTTGGTGATTGCCCTGGTGACGTTCTTACAAATCGCAGTCAGGCTATTAATTTACGCTTAACTTCAGGTAAAACGGCAGTTCATTCAGATATGATTATGTGGAATAAAACAGATAACGTAGAAAATGCCGCCGAGCAATTTATTAATATTATCTACACAGTGCCACAGATTTCTGTTTTAATTAATGATTTAAGCGATGAACACAAGCGAATGTTAAATTTTTATATTTCATTCTGGAAAGAATATAGCAATATTCTTTTAAATGGTAAATTAACTGCAGAAAATCCTGAAACAGATTTTTCAAGTGCAAGAGCTACTTTAAACGGAACAGAAATTATCACACCTTACACTAATTCGCTTGTTGAAATATTTGAAAATAAATCAATAATTTTAAATGCTACTGCAAAAGAGTTTTTAGTAATAAAAGGTGCAGAAGGGTACAAGGCAAAAGTAGTTAACTGTCTTGGTGAAACTATTACGGAATTTATAATAAAAAACACTCTTGAAGAAATTAAAGTTTCAAGAGCAGGTTTAATATATTTAAACAAATAAAAAAATAGGGTATGTAAATGTCAAAAACATCTACATACCCATATTTTATAACAATAATTCAGCATCATCAGGATATTTCTGCAACCATTTTTCAAGCCAGATTTTGTTACCTAATGCATAAGATGGTTCACTGTATCTTTTTGCAAGTGCAATTTCTTTTAAAGCTACAGCACGTGTCTCGTCATCGTAATTCATTACTTCAAGAATATGGTGTGCAACCCAGATTCTTATTGTGATGCTATCAATAAAAAGCAATTGCTTAAATTGTTCTTTTAATTCTGGTTGTTCATATTCAATTTCTTGTGCAATAAATCGAATTCTTGCGGCAGATTGATTAAAAACGAGGACTAAATCTTCATTTTCAAAATCATCTTCCTCCATTTGTGCAAGAATATTTGCAGTTTCAAGATATTCACGAATTAAATTCATAACAAAATTCTCCTGTAAAAATAAAATAGGAAATTCTCTTGTATTATGTTATTCTACATTTTTCGTAAATTGAAAGTAAAGTGGTAAAATTTAACATTATTTTAAAATAAAAAACCACAGTTTTAAAACTGTGGTTTGTGGCGGAGACGGTGGGATTCGAACCCACGTCCCTCAGGGGGCATCATGATTTCGAGTCATGTCCGTTATGACCACTTCGATACGTCTCCAAGTGTAAATGATTTTATCAAAACTTTTTAGATATGTCAAGGTTCTCTTAATAATACAAAATTATAATTTTTCTTATTGAAAATACATTTTTATTGTGATAAAATTTATAAAAGGGGTGTGTTTAATGAAGTTTTTTTTAATTTTGTTTTTGGTCGTTTTTGTTTTTTTAGGAT
Source organism: Acutalibacteraceae bacterium (assembly GCA_045533655.1). Taxonomy (GTDB): domain Bacteria; phylum Bacillota; class Clostridia; order Oscillospirales; family Acutalibacteraceae; genus DTU089. The sequence continues at coordinate 8,732 of JAZSIE010000035.1, read as the reverse complement.
GTAATTCTAACGTTAATAATAAACCAACCGATATAAATATAACAGAACTAACAACTGAAATAAATAACCATGATTTCGATACAAATGAATTATTAATTGGCGATACAATAGCAGGTAATTGTAATAAAGATTGCGTTAGTGAATTTATGACCGCTTTGAACAGTTTGGAATTAGAAAATGATTTTTCTACTGAATTTAAAGAAGAGAATTGTTACAACGTAACGCCTGAATCTGTATCTGAAGTTACAGATTTTAAGATTTTTAAATTTAGTGATACTTGTGCATCTTTTGTTTTCATAGATAATGAAGTTTTTGTAATATGTAATTCTTTTGGTGGATATGGCTTTGTTAATGCAGTTCCATGGGATTATGATAATGACGGAAATATAGATTTACTTGTGGCTTCTTCATGGGGGTCTGGGGTTCATCGTTCCGAAATTTCCGTTTTTAACACTAAAACAAAAGAGTATATTGCTATTTATAACAATATGTCTAGTTATGTTAATCCATGCTCAGATTTGTTCGTTGCTGACGATTTTAAAGTATATTCTTGTAATATTAATGGTAATAATTATGCTAATTTATCTGTTACACCATATGATTTTATTGGTACAGTTTCGAATATTAATGGTATTCCTGTTTTTGTTTCATCAAACGAGAAACTTTCTTCGTTTTCCTATGACAATTTTTTGAGTATATACAAAGATGACTGCGGTTTTGTGAGTTCTGGCTTTCTAAACACTGAAAAAGTTGTTGTAACAAATATTGACCAAGTAATTGAACTTGCAGAAAAAGAACGTACTGTTGAATATGATGGCATTAATGTTTTGTACGACTCGAAAAATAAAATTTATTGTGTTAGCTTTGATAAAGAAGATTATTGTGGTGGAAATCAAGATATTTTAATTAATAAAGATGGTGTCACTCAATTTATTTTTTATGGAGAATAGTTTTTTAGCACTTGCATTTTTGCAGGTGCTTTTATTTTAAATATGAAAATTTTGACCTTTTATCCAAAGATTTTCTATTTTCAAATATAGAATAATGTGCTATAATAAAACCATAAATTTTAAAGGAGTTTTGTTATGAATATTGCTGTTGCTCAATCTGGTGGACCAACTTGTGCTATAAATGCATCTCTTTTAGGTGTTTTTAAAGGTGCAATCCGTTCAGATAGAATAGATATTGTTTTTGGCTCTCTTAATGGTATTGAAGGTATTATTAATGATGATTTAATTATTCTTAATGACTATATTAAAACATATCTCGATTTTGAAAAATTAAGACAGACTCCGTCAACAGTTTTAAACTCTTGTCGTTATAAATTACCTGAATATACAGAAGATTCATCTGTATATGAAAAAATTGTGAAAAATTTAAAAGCTCACGGTATTGGTGCTTTTTTCTACATTGGTGGTAACGACTCAATGGATACCGTAAATAAACTTTCAAAATATCTTACGGAAATAGGTAGTGATATTAAAGTTATAGGTATTCCGAAAACTATTGATAACGATTTAATGATTACAGACCACACACCAGGCTTTGGTTCTGCCGCAAAATATGTTGCTACAACTGTTCAGGAGATTGTACGTGACTGTTCTGTTTACAGTATAAATTCAATTACTATTATTGAAATTATGGGCAGAGATACCGGTTGGCTTACGGCGGCTTCTGCGGTGCTTCGTGCAAATGGTGAAATTGCGCCACATCTTGTTTATTTACCGGAAGTTCATTTTTCAGTGCAGAATTTTATAAAAGATTTAAAACGTGTTCAACAAAGCCGTAGAGCAGTAGTTGTTGCTGTTTCAGAAGGCGTTACTTTAGATGAAGAAGATATAAATTCGGAGTTTTACAACGAAACAAGTGACGAATTTGGCCACAGATATTTGTCTGGTGTTGGTAAAACACTTGAAAATATAGTCCGTAAAGAAATTGGTTGTAAAGTTCGTTCAATTGAACTTAACGTTATGCAACGTTGTTCTTCGCACTTGAGTTCAAAAACAGATATTGAAGAAGCAGAGCAGATTGGTGTTATGGCAGTTGAAAGAGCGTTAAAAGGTGAGTCGGGTAAAGTTATGTACTTCAAGCGTGTTTCAAATTCACCTTATACAGTTGTTATTGATTCAGTTGATGCAAATGAAATAGCAAACAAAGTTAAATATTTTCCACTTGGCTGGATAAATTCAAACGGCAATAACGTTACAGATGAAGCAGTTGATTATATAATGCCGTTAATACAAGGTGAACAAGATATTCATTACCAGAATGGTGTACCAATTCATTTTAAGTTGAGTAATTAAACGTAAGAATCACGGGTTACTATACCCGTGGTTTTCTTTTTTTCAAATATGTTAAGAAATGGTTACAATAGTGTCATTTTATTGACTTTTAACTAAAAAAATGTTATCATACATAAGATATAATGTGCAAAATATGGGCAAGTGCGCTTGTTTCAGTAGAGGTGGTTTAACTTGAAATCTAATTCAGTTATTTTCTTTACAGAAAATGTTGAGGCTAATTCAAATTTAATTAAATTATATGAAGGTATTGCTACTGTTTCTGTTTGTGGTTATAATTCACAGACTTGGGAAGATGTAGATTTATATGCTAAAAACATTGTAGCATTTGTTTTTGATGGTTTACACGAAAACAGAGACATTCCCTGGATTGTTACAAAACTTTCAGAAGAAGGCGTTTTCAATGAAGTACCGGTTATCTTTACTTCAGATGATTCTATGTACGCTTTTGAAGATAAAGGGTATCGTGCTTGTGCTATCGACTTGATTTCCGACCCTATCCGTCAGGACGTTTTTGTAAGACGTTTTGAAAATCTTGTTGAAATTTATCATTTGAAAAAACAAATGAGTAAAATGTCAAGTATTCAGACAAAGCGTATTTTAAATCAGGCTAATATGCTTAAAGAGCAATCTAATAAAATGAATACTATGAACTACGAACTTGTTGAACTTCTTGTTGCGGCTATTGAAAGTCGTGATATGGAGTCTGGTCAACATATCAAGAGAATCAAGTATTTTACAAAAGCACTTACGGACGTAGTTGTTAAAGAATGTCCTGAATATAATATTTCTGCAATTCAGGCTGAATATATATTTTTGGCTTCTTCTGTTCACGACATTGGTAAAATAGCAATTCCGGATGCAATTATGTTAAAACCAGGTCGTCTTACAAAAGAAGAATTCGAAATTATGAAGACTCACACCACTCACGGTGCAGAACTTCTTGATATGCTTGAAGAAATTGGTGACTCGCAATATTCAAGATATTGTCGTGATATTGCTCTTTATCACCACGAAAGATGGGATGGTAAAGGTTATCCAAAAGGCTTAAAAGGAAATAATATTCCTATTTCTGCACAGATTGTTTCTGTTGCAGACTGTTACGATGCTCTTACAAGTGACAGACCATATAAAAATGCACTTTCTCATGAAGAAGCAGTTGAACTTATTATGACTGGTGCTTGTGGTACTTTTTCTGAACAATTACTCGAGTGTTTCAGAATTGCGTTACCAGAATTTGAGCGTATCGAAAGAAACTTTAAAGCTGCAAGTAATGAAGAATGTAGTTCTTGTGAAAACACTAAAAATCAATATACAACTGAATATCAACTTTATGCTGAACATACCGAAGATGCTGGTAATGACGATGCAGAGCGTGCATTGAAAATTTCGATTTGTGAAGATAAATTGCTTTCTGCATACAACGTTATTTTTGAAGCTGATATTATTGAAAATGATTTTCAGGTTATTCGTGGTTCTTGGTCGCCGCTTTTCCCGTTCTTGCCTAAAAATATTTATGAAGCATTTGCTCAATGTCATAAAATCTGTCATCCTGCTGATTCAGCAAGATTTTTACAGAACGTTTCAATGTCTGGTTTTAAAGAACTTGTAAAACAAGGTATTATGAAAACACGTGTTGAATTCAGAGCAGTTAAGAAAGAAACAGAATACGTTATTTTGGGTATTCTTGCTTTTGAAGCAGATGAAAATAACGAAATTACAAAAGTTTTCGGTGCATTTGATGCTTATTTTGAAGATGAAATTGAAAAAGAAATTCAAAGAAGCTTTACGGTTTCTGATGGTCTTACTGGTATTGCACTTCAAAAGAAATTTTCAAAAGATGTTGACGATTACTTAACTCTTATGCCAAACTCACAAAATGCTTTAATTTTCATTGATGTTGATGAAATGGGCTTAATCAACAATATGTTTGGTTATGAATATGGTAATGCATTCATTAAAGAAATAGCAAGTAAACTTCGTGATTTTCAAGAAAAAGAAGATATTTATATCGGTAAAGCTTCTGCAGATAAGTTCCTTGTTTTTGTTAAAAATATTACTAAATTAAGAGAACTTATTGTTCTTATAGATAATCTTCATAAAAGTTTAAGAAAAACTTACCATACACCAACAGAAATGGGAATTTTTACTGTAACTTTAGGTATTTCAAAATTTCCGCAAGATGGTAAGAATTTTAAAGAATTGTTTAACAATGCTGAGTTTGCTTGTAAAGCGGCAAAACTTAATAAACGAAGCACTTATGCCTTCTTTAACCCTTCAATGAAAGATTTTTCACAGATTTCTTCTGAAATTAGAGAACTTGAAATGTCGTTTAATTCAGATGGTTCTCAAAAATTCTTCCCTGTTGTAAGCAAGAAGACGGGTGCGTTGATTTGTTACGATTACAACCCATTCGCTGGTTCATTGAGTAAAATTGCTTTTACATCTGACTTATATCACGCTATAAATAATTCTGAAGCTAACGTTAAAAACTTTAGTCTTTTAGCAATAAAAAATCTTTTACTTACACTTATTGAAAAGCGTGATAATGGTGAAACTATTCCACCAATTTCTATCTACACACTTTTAGTTCCAGATGACGTTTTGACACTTATTCAGAATCTTAATGATTTTGTTGCCCAGAATGACTGCAAAGGAATTGACTTAACTATTAATGTTCCACAAGATTTTCTTGAAAATATTGATATAAGGCACCTTAACTCATTTGCATCATTCTTGAAGAAAATCGGTTTCTCGCTTGGCGTATATTTAGTAGGTGAGAGATATGTTCATAACTCTTGCTTTACACGTGGCGTGTTCAAGCGAATTGTTATGGCACCAACTTTCCTTGATTCTGCATTGGCTTCAACTGAATCTGCAAGTTATGCTGCATTAACACTTAATAATCTTAAATCTGTTTCTGAGTACATTTCAATTCCTATGAGTGTTACAGATGCAGATGCAGAGCACTTCTTTAATTGCGATTCTACTGATTTTACTCATACGTTAGAGCCAGTTAATGAAATCAGCGGTATGTTAAATGATTTCAAATCACGTGAAATTTATGATGAATCTTCTGTAAAAGAAAATCAATTTATTACAAGTATTAATCCTGCAATGTTCTTGCACGATTTTGCTACTTCATCAATTGTTATTGTTGCTTATGACCTTGCTACAGGCAAAATTCAACTTTCTGAAAATGCTGACGAAGTTTTTGGTTTTGATGTAAAAACAAGTTTTGGTAATTCATCGTTAGATTTTGTTAAAAAGTTTTTACATAACGATGATTTTGGAACTTTTATGTTGGCAATTTCATCTGCTAAAGAGACAATGAAACCGAGTATTTGTACTGTTAAATGTGTTTCAGGTAAAGATTTAAGTGAATACAAAGAATTTACAATTACAGTTCAATGCATTCTCAATCATTTAGGTCAACCAACACGTTTCCAATGTATTCTTATTCCTGTTCAGTAAATTCGTTACGAATAGTTTCGATAATTCGTTTTTCTATTCGAGAAACGTAAGAACGTGATATATTAAGTTCTTTTGCGACTTCTCTTTGGGTTTTTGGAATATTTCCATCAAGACCGTATCGCATAATGATTATTTTTCTGTCACGTTTAGATTTAATGTTGTTAATGATTTCGATTGATTTTCTTAATTTGTTTTTGTAATCGATGTCGTCGATAATAGTGTCATCAACCGCAATAATATCAATTAATGTCAATGGATTTCCTTCATTATCAACGTCAATCGGCTCGTTAAATGACATTTCTTGCGACGTTTTTTTCAGGTTTCTGAAATACATTAAAATTTCGTTTTCAATACATCTTGAAACGTAGGTTGCAAGTTTTGTGCCTTTTTCTGGTTTGAAACTGTTAATTCCTTTAATAAGACCGATTGTGCCAATTGAAATTAAATCATCCTGGTCGCTGTATGTAGAATAATATTTCTTTATAATGTGTGCAACGAGTCGCAGGTTGTGTTTGATTAATTTGTCTTTTGCGTTGTTGTCGCCTTCAGTCATTTTTTCAATTGCTTCTTGTTCTTCTTTTTTAGAGAGTGGTGGCGGAAAAGAATCGGCATTTGTGACGTGGAGTACAAAAACAAGCAAATTACTGAATAAAGTGAAAATATCCATAAAAACACTCCTTTGTGTTTAAGATATATTCAAATTTTTTCTTTACTTTGCCAGTCCAACTAAAAAGAGTGATTATATGTCAAAAATTGAACAATTTAAATTGACAATTCGTTTTTCATCAAACTTTATACTTTGTGCGATTTTGTCGTTAGTATATTATTGGGTTTGGAATAACGTATATAACCCAGAATTTGAAAATGCATTCAGAAACCAAGGTAAAATGTTCCTTGTTGCTGTTTATTTTCTTGTTTTACTTGTAACAAGTATTGCACTTGGTGCTTCTAAGGTTGATAAATTCAGAAAAAGTGAAATTATATTCTATCAGATTTTAGCGGCAATTTTTGCAAACTGTATTGCGTATGCACAGATTTGTTTGCTTGAAGCCGTTTTAGCTAATGTTTTTGGTATGCTTTATATTTTACTTATTCAGGCAGTTGTTATTGTTGCGTGGACTCTTATAGCAACTGAAATTATAAGACGTCTTAATCCACCGGAAGAAATGCTTATTATTTATGGTAGCCATCTTGCAACTGAAATTGTTTACAAAATGAGCGAAATGGAAGAACGTTATAAAATCAACGAATCAATAAACGTTGATGCAGGATTTGATGAAATTAAAGAAAAAATTGATAAATTTAAAAGCATTATTATTTGCGACGTGCCTGCACGTATGCGTAATGACGTACTTAAATATTGTTATCAGGAGAATAAGAGTATCTATATTGTTCCGAAAATTTCAGATATTATTGTAAGAAGTTCATCTGAAATTACCTATTTTGACTCTCCGATTATTCATGCCCATTCACAAGGGCTTACTATTGAACAAAGAGCAGTAAAACGACTTATGGATGTTGTTTTGTCTTTACTTGCTTTGATAATATTCTCACCTTTATTTATAATTATTGCTCTTGCTATAAAACTTTACGATGGTGGTCCTGTTTTTTATAAACAGAAAAGAGCTACAAAAGATATGCGCGTTTTTGATATTTTAAAATTCCGTAGTATGATAGTTGATGCTGAAAAAGACGGTCCGAAACCTGCAACCAATAATGACTCAAGAATTACCCCTGTTGGTAAAGTTATAAGAGCGTTACGTGTTGACGAATTACCGCAGATTTTAAATATTTTAAAAGGTGATATGTCAGTAGTCGGACCAAGGCCGGAACGCGTTGAACATGTTGAAAAATATTCAAAAGAAATTCCTGAGTTTTCTTGTAGATATAAAGTCAGGGGAGGCTTAACAGGTTACGCTCAGGTTTTTGGTAAATATAATACGTCTGCTTACAACAAACTCAAGATGGATTTAATGTATATACAAAAATATTCACTTGCTCTTGATATTAAGTTGATTATCATGACTGTTAAAATTTTGTTTAAAAAAGATAGTACCGAGGGATTTAAAGAAAAAAAAGGGAAGAGTGCTGAAAAATAATGTTATATTATATGATTATGGCTGGTGGCATAGGTTCAAGAATGAACTCACCGGAATTACCTAAGCAATATCTTAAAATTGATGATGAGCCAATTATAGTTAAAACTATCCGTAATTTTGAAGATTTTGGTTCATTTACAGCGGGTGTTGTATGTTGTCCTATCGACTGGATAGAATATACAAAAGCTATGCTTTTAGAAAATGGGATTTCATCTGATTCCATATCTGTAATATCGGGTGGTAAAAACCGTAATTGTTCCGTAAAGAATGGCTGTAGATTTTTAAGTGAAAATTATAATATAACCAACGAAGATATTATTCTCACGCACGATGCAGTAAGACCTTTTATAAATTCAAGGATTATAAAAGATAATGTTTCTGCTGTTAATGAGTTTGGTGCAGCGAATACAGTTATGCCTGTGTATGATTCTATAATTCGTTCTACTGATAGTGAATATCTTAACGAATGTGTTAAACGTGATGATATTTATAGAGTACAGACTCCACAATCATTCAGATTAAAAGAGTTAGAAATGGTTATAAATTCATTGACTGATGATGAATTAGCGAGTTATACAGATGTCGCGTCAATCTTTCATAATAAAGGTTATAATGTCAGACTTGTTAAAGGTTCTGATAATAATATAAAAATTACAACACCATTTGATTTGGCTGTTGCTCAGGCAATTATTGCCAATAGTAATTAATTTTTGCTTTGTAAGGTGACGGGAGCCGAACACCGCACGGTTTTGGAAGACAAAAATTCCCACTAACATCGTCAAAACTCTTGAAATACGTCAGTATTCCTGCGAGTTTTTCCTTGTTACTGAAAATTTTTTAGTCTTACAAAACTGCAAGC
>JAZSIE010000030.1:0-7090 GCA_045533655.1 Acutalibacteraceae bacterium | reverse complement strand
TTAAATGAAAGAATGTAGTTTTTGTTATTTATATTTTATTATAATCAAATGCGAAGCATTTCCAAAATTCTGCATTCTGCATTAAATAGACTTAGGTGCCAAAATAAGTACCTCAACTAAAATTGTTTAGTTTGGATGCATAAGACGTTTTTGAAATTCAGAATTCAGAATGCAAAATGCAGAATGAAGGGTCTGCGACGCTATTATAATATTATAAAAAACTACATTCTCTCATTTGCATTAAATGAAAGAATGTAGTTTTTGTTATTTATATTTTATTATAATCAAATGCGAAGCATTTCCAAAATTCTGCATTATGCATTCTGCATTCTGCATTAAATAGGCTTAGGCGCCAAAATAAGTACCTCAACTAAAATTGTTTAGTTTGGATGCATAAGGCGTTTTCTTCGCCCCGAAGTCGTATGTAGATACGACGAGTGGGTGAAAAAATGACTTAGGCGCCAAAATAAGCAATTTTAAAGAATCTCTACTGTACCGTCTTCATATACCTTAATTTTATCGCCAGATTTAACAGTGTTTAAGAATTCTTCGCCAAGGCAGTCAACTGTTGGCATTGGAGAATCTGTCCAAACTGCTGCTAAAACTGCACCAGCTGCTGCGAGTGAGTCAATATGCTCTGAGAAGAGCATACAAGCAGGAGCTCTATCCATAGCTTTTGCACAGTAGAGAACCATACCACCTGTTGTTGAGCCGATTGTCTGTGGAAGACAGAGAGCTGTGCCAACCATTGGTTGTTCGAAAATATCTGTGTTATTCTGGTCACCACATTTAGCTTGTTTGTCGCCAAACTGAAGTGCATTCTGGAATGAAGCAAGGGTATTGAAACCATTGTGAGATACAAGAGCAGTTGCTTCAACTGTACCCGGTACTACCGGACGACCTTTAAATGTTTTCATCTTATTTTGCCCCCTTTGTGATTATGTCAAGAATCTCACTATCTGTATAATAACGAGAAGTTGTATATGTTCTTAATTTATTTGAGTTAGTAATAACCGGCATTTTCTTTGCGAGTGGGTTATTCATATACATAAGTGGGCAAATGTAACTGAGAACTACACCTGTTGCTTCAAGTTTTGCAGCGTATTCTGTTGCTTTAAATTCTTTAACAACTGCAGGAGCAGCAGTAAATACTGTTGGAATTGCAACCTTACTCTTACCGCTCTTTTTAAGACCTTCAATTACGTTATCTGTCCATTCTCTTAATTCAGCGTGTGAAAGGTGTGGACAACCAATAAAGCAAAGTTTAGGTGTTGCATTCTTATCTTTCCACATAACTGGGTAAGAAGCTTTAACTCTTTCGAGTTCTGCATCATCAACAACGTAAGTCTCGGCACCTTCTGCAATAAGGCTTTCACCTAATTCAACTGCTTCTGGTGTAAGACCTTCAATATGATAAAGACCAACTGCACCGTTTGATGCTGTTGCTGCACCAAAGTTTTTAAGGTATGATTTTGCATCGTCTGTTAATTCTGTGCCAATCCAGTTTGTAAGACCTTTAACGAAAGGAACGTCTTCCATAACTTTCATACCAATAGCACTACCTAAAACTTGTGCTTCTGGTTTTTTAGTTGTTTTAACTTCAACAATCCAGGTTGCTTTTCTGCCTTCGTCAGTAACAAGACCGAAATATGGAACGTAACCAACGATTGAACCCATAAGTTCAATAATACCAGAGTTACGGTTACAACGAGCACCTAAAACTGAGTTAGCGTAAACAACTGCACTTGATTCTGCCCAAGAAAGAACGTCACCTTTCTTAGGAATATTGCCAACTTCGTTCATATAGCAAGTACAAGTATATGACTCGTCGTTAACGAGACCTAACTTTCTGAGTTGTTCATCATAACTTGCTTGTTTTGAGTACATAAACTTCTTGAAAACAACGTTTTTAAGGAAGTCTGATGGTACTTCTGGAGCGAGTGGTTTTGGGTCAACGCTGAACTTTTGCTTTGACTTAACCCCTGCTTCAATAAGTTGTTCCATAAGGTCATAAACAGGAGTCATAACCTTAAGACCGAAGCTTGTTACTAAATGTCCCATTTCGCTTGTAACAGGAATCATTTTTGTAGCACCGAAAGCTTCGCCGTACATAACGAGAGTTTTCATAACCTTCGCCATGGTTTCCCCTTGTGAACCATCAAGAATGGCTTGTTGTTCAGGGGTGAGTTCCATTTTTGTATTCATTTTTTTCAATCCCTTCGGTTGATAATAATAAACTGAATTAATTAAATATTTCTCGCACAGCGATACGCTGAACGAACGGCATCAAATACTCTTGCACTTCTGAAACTGTCGCCTAAATTATAAATTTCTTTAGCGGCATTAAGACGCTGACATTCATAAAAAAGACTACTGTCTGCAACTGAACCAGCCGCAAGAATAATCATATCTGCCACGAGCAAACGCTCTTTATAATTTTCGCCTATTTTATTGAAATTGTCAAGGGGGTTTTCAACATTTTCTGGTAAAATAGGACTCCACGTAACGTAAGGTGACGGAACGTTCTTATGGATATTCTGAAGAACGTGCACTTTTGTACCATCTATTGAAGCGATTTTAGTACAATTAAGTATATCTACCCCCGCTTCTTCAAGATAGTGGATTATATGACCACGGTTAGCCGTGCACGCGTTCCCCATTATGTATTTATCCATCTCTATGAGTTTAACGTCTTTATTAAGTTCATATTTAAGATAATAAGCCGTTTCTGCACCGACTACGCCACCGCCGAGAACGATAATTGTTCTTGCATCTCTTACAAGTGACGGATTTTTAAGCACTTCTATTGCAAAATGAACTTTTGCAGTATCAAGCCCTGTAATTTTAGGTTTTAACTGCTTTGTACCAGTTGCAACAAGAATTGCGTCATAATCTTTTGCTTTTAAAGATTCCGCCTGAGCATTACCCTTAATAAACGTAAAATCAGGATTTTCTTTTAACTTTTCTACAACGTTATAAAGGTAAGTCAGATAGTTATCTAACTCATATTTAATTTTTGGTTTACTACCAGGAACTATGCTACCGCCGATTTCACGTCTTTCGTAAAGGTCAACGGCGTGTCCTCTTTTAATAAGTGTTTCTGCCGCAACTATACCAGCAGGACCAGCACCTATAACTGCAACGTATTTTTTCTTTTCTGCTTTAGGAATTTCACGTGAATATTCATCTTCGAAAGCAGTTCTCGGATTCACGGCACACTGAGGGTGACCACCTTCAACGAACTCATTAAGACACGCTTCCTGACAACCAATGCACGGTCTTATATTAGCTACTTCACCCGCAAAGGCTTTATTGCACCAGTCGGCATCTGCTAAAAGTGGTCTTCCGAGCATTACCATATCACATTTTTCATCTCTTAATGCTTTTTCGGCTAAATCGGGGTAACCTAATTTGCCTACTGCAACCACCGGCACAGGAAGACCTTTATTTGATTTGATTTCAAAATCGTTAAAGAATTTTTTAACAATTCCAGCGATACTCAAATAGCAACCAGAAGGCATTGATGACGGCGGATGTGGAAGCCACCAGTTGTCATAACAACCAAGGTCCACGTCAAACATATCAACACCCGCTTCTACGAGATTTTTCATATATCTTAACGTATCTGCAACTGTTCTGCCTTTTTTGAACTTTTTAAGTGACGGCACTTCATCCATCTTGTCTTTATACGTTTCATTCAACATAAGAGACAAATCTATACGGTACATAATAGGATAATTGTCACCCACACGGCGACGGATTTCTTTTATCATATCTATACCGAAACGCTCGTAATCTGCATATTTACCGATTTTACGGCGGTTGAATGCAGGGTTTGTCATCTGTTCTAAAAGGTAACCTTCGTGCCCGTGAAGATAAACACCGTCTATATTACACGCTTTGGCATCTGCCGCCCCCTGACCTACTCTTTTTATAATCCTTGTAAGAGATAAATCTGAAAGTGGCAAACACGGGAGTGAACTCATATACCAACTCGGATTAAATGATGAACTTCTCGGGAATTTATATTGAGTTGTAAGGCATTGTGGGTTACCGACTCTGCCAAGACCCGGTGTTAACTGAATAAAAATATTAGCACCATAAGAATGACACATAGCGGCTAAATCACGCCAAGGAGCAAAAACAGTTCTGCTTCTGTCAATTCTTGGAAAATATGAAAGTTCGCCTTTTTCAATAAGTGATTTATCAATTCCAAACGACACCGGCACTAAACCTGTTGTAATAAGACCAACGCCACCACGTGCTCTTTCTTCAAAATACTTGAGCATTTTAGCGTTTGGTTTACCAGTTTCGTCGCACATTGAAATGTTACCCATAGGTGCCATTACAACACGATTTTTTATAATAAGATTATTGACTCTGATTGGCGAAAACATTGTATTGTATGGGTAAAGGTTTTTTGTCATTTCCGGCACGTCAAAACCTTTTTTCCACCAGTCGCCGAATCTGTCGTTTAATTCTAATAATTTTTTATCGAATTCCAAAAGGTACACTCCTTTTATGAGAATATCTTGATATTTTATACGAGTATGAAGTCTTGTGGTGAGAGTAAAATGCCATCAACCGTTACAACAGAGTCGTTATAATTCACGTAAACAACCTTGTTGTAACCGTAAGTTACTTTATAGACACCTGCTAAAAGTTTTTCGTGAGACGTTATTTCCATCCCCTGAATTGATTTGAGTGACTTCATTTTTGAATAATACTGCCCCGTTAACGTTGCATAAGCGCCGTAAGAAAGATTGTTACACTCTTCATAAGTGAAAAGGAACGACGGCACCGAACCGTATTCAATTAATTTTAAAACCGCATTCCAACTGCCATCTGTAACGTTTATAGGCTCGCTACCATAAATGACAGAGCCGTGAAATATCATTTGTAAAAGTGGCACAGTTGTTACACCAAAAGCATTTTCTTTAGAAGTAACCGTTGGTAAACTATAAACTGCAGAAGCATTTTTCATAAGCCACAAAGCAGGTTTATCGAGCATAAGACCTGAATTTACGGTTAATGCACCAACCTTCTCTTTTGTATACTCGAGCATTTCTTGTCGGTTAAGTTTTTTGTTACTGTCAGTAAAAAGCAAGAAAGAAGCATCGTTTAACGTAACGTTGAGATTTTCGGTTGATGCTAATAAACTGTAACTTGAAGAAATATTTTTACCGAAAATTGAAGAATTTGAAATAATACTTTTTACGTTTTTCTCTGCCATATAAGGATAAACGTCGTTATAAAGTGATGCTTTAACCAAGCCATTGGCACCACTGAGTGCCGTACCACCCGAAAACGTGTTGACATCTACCCACACACTACTGCGTTTATCGTTAGCAAGTTTAACAAGACTTTTTAAACCTTCACTACCGCCGAGTGACTTGAGCACTGGTGAAGAATCGACAGAGTCACCTTTAAGACCACCATCTAATGAACCTGAAAATCTTAAAGCGACGTTTCTTACACCTTTTGAGTTAAGAAGTGTGATAATTTCTGTTGCATCTTCAAAAGTTGTGAACGGTTTTGTATAACCGTTTACACTACCGATTACATTCACAAAAAATGGTAAATCGCCAAAATCATACAATACATCAGATGAAAGATAATCTTTTTTTATAAAAGCATCACGGGCAACCAAAGCAAGTGTTGTGTATGAATTAGTTTCAGTATCAGCAAAGACGTAGGTTAATGCGATTTCACCATCATATTGGTCGCCTAACCTTACAACGCTGTTTTCTTCAGTAGAAGAAAATGGTGTAAGAGTGAATTGTGTGTAGAGATTACCCGAGCCAACAGTTTTGTGTTTTGTGCATTTTATTTCTGCTAACGCTTCGCCTTCTGAAATAATTACACAATTTGTCTTTTTCTTCTCTGCTAAAGCGTAGCAAGGAATGAAGGCACCTTCTTTAAAATCTTCAATTGTTATATCAGCACCAAAAACAGGTAAATCAAACTTTACGTTATCCGGCATTTCGGCTGATAAATCAATTAAAGCACCAGCACCATCAGGAATAACAAAATGCTCACCACTTAAAGCATCTTTTACAGAAAAAAGACCAGGTAATAACGAGAGTTTTTCAATATAAAGACCATTTGAAAGATTTATTTCCGCACAATTTACAGAAACTTTTATATTTCCACTTTCCGTTGTGAATTCAACGGGAACTTCTATTGAAAAACCATTTTTACTAAAACCTTGCTTTGCACCATTTTCATCTTTATAAAGTGAGAAAATTATTGTAAGCGAGTTTTTCTCTTCTTTAATTTCAAACGTTTTAAATGCTGCTGAATTATCAGTAGAATTGAGAATATATGAGTTACCGGTGTTATCTCTTACAGTAAGATTTAACAGTGCCGAATTTTTATCACGCTTTGCAGTTTCACCACAAGGGGTAAAGTAACTTTTACCATCTGCTTTTTTTATTGCAATAAAAGCGTTTTCAGGATTATAACAAACTGTATTTCCGTAAGTGTCTGATATACTTTCTTTATAAGAAGAAGCATCGTTTTCATACGCCGTTTTTTTACTCGTGTAATCAAAACTTTCTGCCGTGCCACCTTTTAAAAAGAACACGCCAAAAACAGCAGCACCCGCTAAACATAAAAGCACTACCGTAACTATAATTGCTATTTTAATTTTTTTGTTTAGTTTCTTTTTTTCCATCTTATAACCCTTTAAATATGACTATATAAATTCATTTTATATAATACCACTCTTTAAGGCAAGTGTCAAACATTTAGAATATGGTTAAGGTGACGGGAGCCGAACACCGCACGGTTTTGTAAGACAAAAATTCCCACTAACGTCGTCAAAACTCTTGAAATACGTCAGTTTTCCTGCGAGGTTTTCCTTGTTATAGAAAATTTTTTGTCTTACAAATCAGCTCGCACCTAAAATTGTAAATATTTTGGTACAGTAAGGTGTTTCTTTGGCGCAGTCATACTGGCGTATAACAAGACATAAAACTGCATAATATGCCGAAAGAATTAAATTTTAGGCGTACGGGGTTCGACTCCTGTCACCTTAATATTTAAAATTTCTGTAAATTCTCTATACATATATAACAAAAATTAAAAA
>JAZSIE010000001.1:0-37730 GCA_045533655.1 Acutalibacteraceae bacterium | reverse complement strand
ACCCCTCAAGGACTATGAGGTTGATAGGCTGCGTGTGTAAGCATGGTGACATGTTCAGCTAAGCAGTACTAATAGGTCGAGGGCTTGACCATTTCGTTTGTTTCTTCCCCGCTTTCCTTTATTCAGTTTTCAGGGTACATTAAAACCGTAGCAGTTATGCTACGGTTTATTTTTTTATAAAAAAACATTATCAATTATTTAAATCTTATTAATTAAATATTCCTATATTATTGATTCTTGACAAAATTAACCTATAGTGATAATATAACATTATTAAATTTTAGGAGAAATAGTTATGACAAATTCATTTGCAGCTTCACACTATTATTACTATTACTTAGAAAATTGAGTAATAGTGATTTGTGCTGCATTTGTTTGTTTTTATCCCTTAGCAGTAAAATCACTGCTGAGGGTGTTTTTTATTTTATAAATAATTTTAGAGGGTTGATAAATATGGCAAATTTAACTATTGGTGTTGTTGGGTTAGGTCTTATAGGTGGTTCACTTGTCAAGGCTATAAAAAAGAATACAAAGCATAAGGTTTATGGTTTTGATATATCAAACGAAACTATAAAAAGTGCATTGAAAGAAAAAAGTATAGATAAAGAACTCACAAGTGAAAATCTCAAAGAATGCGATTACGTGTTTATTCCACTTTACCCGGAGGCAGTAAAGGAATATTTAATTAAAAATGCAAAGAACTTTAAAGCCGATGCAGTAGTAATTGACTGTGCGGGTGTTAAACGTTGCGTGTGTGACGATTGTTTTGATATTGCTGAAAAGAATGGTTTTACGTTCATTGGTGGTCACCCAATGGCCGGTACTCAGTTCTCGGGATATGAAAATTCAAAAGATACAATGTTCCACAACTCACCATTCATTTTAACACCAAAAGAGAATGAAGATATTTTAACACTCGCAAATGCACGTGAAGTTATTATTTCTATTGGTTTTGGTCGTGTATCTGTTATGACTGCTGAAAGGCACGACAAGCTTATAGCATTTACTTCACAACTTGCTCACATTGTTTCAAATGCTTACATAAAAAGTCCGTCATCAAGTCAGCGTAAAGGTATTTCAGCTGGTAGTTATAAGGACTTAACCCGTGTTGCATATCTTAACGAAAATATGTGGACTGAGTTGTTTTTAGAAAATAAAGACAATCTTATATTTGAACTCGATTATCTTATTGAAGAACTCAAAAAATATAGCGATGCTATGAAAAATGATGATGCTATTCTTTTGAAACAACTTCTTAAAGATGGTAGAATAGCAAAAGAAAAAGCAGATTAATATGAAATAAAAAGCAGATGGATTTTCAAAAATCTATCTGCTTTTTTGTTGCAACTATATATAAATTTGTGGTATAATAAACATATATACGCTTTGTCAGGAGGTGCGGTATGGATAAGTTCATTTTACACAGTAATTATAAGCCAACTGGTGACCAGCCAGAAGCTATAAAAACACTTACAGATGGTGTAAATAAAGGTCTTAAAGAGCAGACGCTTTTGGGTGTTACTGGCTCTGGTAAAACCTTTACTATGGCAAATATTATTGCAAACGTAAATAAACCTACGTTAGTTCTCGCTCACAATAAAACCCTTGCCGCACAACTTTGCAGTGAATTTAAAGAATTCTTTCCCGAAAATGCAGTGGAGTATTTTGTTTCCTATTACGATTATTATCAACCCGAAGCATATATTCCTACAACTGACACTTATATTGAAAAAGACAGTGCCGTAAATGATGAAATAGATAAACTAAGGCACTCTGCTACTTCTGCACTTTCTGAAAGACGGGACGTAATTATAGTTGCATCTGTTTCTTGCATTTATACTTTAGGTGACCCTATTGATTACAGAAGTATGGTTATTTCTTTAAGAACTGGTATGCAAAAAGATAGAGATGCGCTTCTTAATAAATTAGTTTCAATTCAATATGAACGAAACGACGTTGCTTTTGAAAGAAATAAATTCAGAGTAAAGGGCGACACAGTAGAAATATTCCCTGTTTATTCTTCAGAAAATGCTATAAGAGTTGAATTTTTCGGTGACGAAATTGACAGAATTTCAGAGTTTAATCCATTGACGTGTGAAATTAAATGCAATTTATCTCACGTTGCAATTTACCCTGCATCTCACTACGTTGTAGGTCACGAAAAAATGGAAGTAGCACTCGAAGAAATTTATAACGAAATGACAGAAACTGCCGAGAATTTCAAAAAGCAAGGCAAACTTTTAGAAGCACAACGAATTATGCAACGTACACAGTATGATATCGAAATGCTTCGAGAAACCGGCTTTTGTAAAGGTATTGAAAACTATTCGAGAGTTATGTCAGGCAGAGCACCCGGCACAGCACCATTCACTTTGCTCGACTATTTCCCAGATGATTATTTGTTATTTGTTGACGAGTCACACGTTACGTTACCACAAGTCCGTGGTATGTTTGGTGGCGATTTTTCAAGAAAAGAGAGTCTTGTTAATTTTGGTTTCAGACTGCCGTCTGCATTTGACAACAGACCGCTTAAATTCGATGAATTTTACGAAAAAACAAATCAAAGAATATTTGTAAGTGCTACACCTGGCGAATTTGAAAAAACAAAGAGCGCACAAATTGCAGAGCAAGTTATAAGACCAACCGGTCTTTTAGACCCCGAAATATTCGTCAGAAGCACTGACGGGCAAATAGACGATTTAATTTCTGAAATCAATATAAGAGTAGATAAAAAAGAGCGTGTTTTAGTTACAACTCTTACACGAAAAATGGCAGAAGATTTAACCGAATATCTCGAAGGTTGTAAAATAAAAGTACGCTATATGCATTATGATATAGATACAATTGAACGAATGGAAATCATAAGAGATTTAAGACTCGGTGAGTTTGACGTTTTAGTTGGTATCAATCTTCTTCGTGAAGGCTTAGATATTCCAGAAGTTTCTCTTGTGGCAATTCTTGATGCCGATAAAGAAGGATTTTTAAGAAGCGAGACTTCACTTATTCAGACAATAGGCAGGGCGGCACGTAACGCTAACGGTCAGGTTATTATGTATGCTGATGAAGTTACTCGCTCAATGGAAAATGCTATTTCTGAAACGTATCGTCGTCGTGAAAAGCAGATGAAATATAACGAAGAAAACGGAATTATTCCCGAAACTATCAAAAAAGACGTTCGTGAAATTCTCGAGATTTCTTCAAAAGACAACGTTCAGGAAAGAATTGCTAAAAAACGTCTTTCGCAGAATGATAAAAATCAATTGATTGAAAAATTAACTAAAGAAATGAGAGCAGCCGCTAAACTTCTTGAATTTGAACATGCGGCTTATTTAAGAGACCAGATTGAAAAGATAAAGAATAGCTAATAAAAAGGAATAAAAATGGAAAAGAATTTAAAAGTAAAAGGTGCAAAGGTACACAACTTAAAAAATGTAAATGTTGAAATACCAAGAGATAAACTTGTAGTTTTTACAGGTCTTTCTGGCTCTGGTAAATCTTCACTTGCATTCGATACAATTTATGCTGAAGGTCAGAGAAGATATATGGAAAGTCTTTCTTCTTACGCTCGTCAGTTTTTAGGTCAGATGGATAAGCCTGACGTTGAGAGCATTGAAGGTCTTTCACCAGCGATTTCAATTGACCAGAAAACAACTTCAAAAAATCCACGTTCAACCGTTGGTACTGTAACAGAAATTTATGACTATCTTCGTCTTTTATATGCAAGAGTCGGTGTGCCACATTGTCCTGTCTGTGGTAAAGAAATTAAAACGCAGACAATCGACCAGATTGTAGATAAAGTGATGGAACTCGAAGACGGCACAAAGTTTCAGGTTTTAGCACCTATTGCAAAAGGCAAAAAAGGTGAATTTAAAAAAGAACTTGAACACGCTTCAAAATCTGGTTACGTAAGAGCGAGAATTGACGGGATTATTTATGACTTGTCAGAAGATATTAAATTAGAAAAGAATATTAAGCATAATATTGAAATTATTGTCGACAGACTCGTTATGAAACGAGATATTGCTTCTCGTCTTGCAGATTCTTTAGAAACAGCATTTTCTATTACAGATGGCACTGTTTTAATTTCCGTAGTTGATGGTGAAGAACAGTTGTATTCACAGAATTTCGCTTGTCCTGAACACGGTTCGTTTATGGATGAATTGGAACCAAGAATGTTCTCATTCAATAATCCTTTTGGTGCTTGTCCTACTTGTTCAGGTCTTAGTATGTTTATGCGTGTTTCTGAAGATTTGTTAGTGCCTAACAGAAATCTTTCTATTAATGAAGGCGCAATCAAAGGTTGCGGTTGGGGACAGAGCGACAGAAGCACAATTGCGGGTATGTATTATTCTGCACTTGCAGAAAAATATAACTTCACTTTCGACACACCTTTTAAAGATATTTCCAAAGAAGGTCAGGATGCCATTTTTTATGGTACAAAAGGCGAAAGAATACCAGTTACAAGAGTAAATGAATATGGTAGCGGTACTTATATGACTGATTTTGAAGGTATTGTAAATAACCTTGAACGTCGTCATAAAGAAACTACGAGTGACTGGTCAAGAAACGAAATTGAACAGTATATGACAGAATCTCCTTGCCCTACGTGTAAAGGTAAAAGACTTAAACCAGTTTCACTGGCTGTAACAGTCGGTGGTAAAAATATTATGGAATTTACCGATATGTCTGTAAGAGAAGAATTGGAGTTTATTGAAAAAACAGAAGAAACACTTTCTGAAAAAAATAAAAAAATCGGTAAGCAAATATTTAAAGAAATCCGTTCACGTCTTTCATTCCTTTGCGACGTTGGTCTCGATTATTTAACGCTTTCACGCTCTGCGGGTACTCTTTCTGGTGGCGAAAGTCAGAGAATAAGACTTGCTACACAAATCGGTTCTTCTTTGATGGGTGTTTTATATATCTTAGATGAACCAAGTATTGGTTTGCATCAGCGTGATAACGATAAACTTTTACAATCACTTAAAAATTTAAGAGATTTAGGTAACACTTTAATTGTTGTTGAACACGATGAAGATACTATGAACTCTGCGGATTATATTGTTGACGTTGGTCCTGGTGCCGGTGTGCACGGCGGTGAAATTGTATTCCAGGGTACTGTTAAAGATATTAAAAAGTGCAAAGAGTCTATTACAGGGCAATATTTAGCGGGTAAAAGAAGTATTGAAGTGCCAGCCCAAAGAAGAAAAGGCAACGGCAAATCTTTAGTAATAAAAGGAGCTAAAGAAAATAACCTTAAAGGTATTGACGTTGAAATTCCACTTGGCAAATTTGTTGCTGTAACGGGTGTTTCTGGTTCGGGTAAATCTTCACTTATAAATGAAATTTTATATAAGAAGTTGGCGGCAGAACTCAATGGTGCAAGAAAATTCCCTGGTAAGCACGATGAAATAACGGGACTCGAGTATTTAGATAAGGTTATTGATATCGACCAGTCACCAATCGGCAGAACTCCACGTTCAAACCCAGCAACGTATACGGGCGTGTTTACAGATATTCGTGAACTTTTCGCACAGACACAAGATGCAAAAATGAAAGGTTACTCTGCGGGCAGATTTTCGTTTAACGTAAAAGGTGGCAGATGTGAAGCGTGTGAAGGCGACGGCATTATAAAAATTGAAATGAATTTCTTGTCAGACGTTTACGTGCCTTGTGAAGTTTGTCACGGTGCAAGATATAACAGAGAAACTCTTGAAGTTCTTTATAAAGGTAAAAGTATTTCAGACGTTCTTAATATGACGGTTGAAGAAGCAAGTGAATTCTTTAAAAATCATCCTAAAATTTATAGAAAACTTGAAACTCTCAACGACGTTGGTTTAGGTTACATTACGTTAGGTCAGTCTGCAACTACTCTTTCCGGCGGTGAAGCACAAAGAGTGAAATTAGCAACAGAACTTTCAAAACGTTCAACTGGCAGAACAATTTATATTTTAGACGAACCAACAACAGGGCTTCATACTGCTGACGTAAGCAAACTTTTAGAAGTTTTAAATCGCCTTGTAGATGCAGAAAACAGTATAGTTGTAATTGAGCATAACCTTGACGTTATAAAAACTGCCGACTATATAATAGATTTAGGTCCCGAAGGTGGTAACGGCGGTGGCACTGTTGTTGCAACTGGTACACCTGAAGAAGTGGCAAAAAATAAAAAATCTTATACAGGGCAATATCTTAAAAGCGTATTAGCAAAATAATATTGCTATTTATTCTGAAAAACAGTATAATTGATAAGATATATAGAAAAAGGAGTAAGTAATTTTATGAAAGCAAGCGAAAGTATACAGAATTATGATATTAAAGTAAGGGAATACACAAATTATGCTATAAAAAGCATAAAGAATTGTTGTAAGAATTTTGGTCCGAGACCAACTGGTAGTGAAGCAGAAAAAAATGCTCAGGAATATATGATGAATGACCTTAACAATTTCTGCGATGAAGTTACACGTGAAGAATTTAAAGTGAGTGATAAAGCGTTTATGTCGTGGATAAGAATAGGCGTTGTTATGGCTATAATTGCTATTATTATGTTTACGTTAGGTTTCTTCCTTGTTTCTACAGCAATATTCTTTGCAATTATTTTGATGATTGCACTTGAGTTCGGTTTCTATAAACCTGTTTTAGACGTTTTCTTCAAAAAGAAAACTGCGGGCAACGTTTATGGTGTAAGAAAAGCAAGTGGCGAAACAAAGAAGAGAATTATTCTTTGTGCTCATACTGACTCTGCTTTTGAATGGAAATATACATACAAAACAGGCAGAAAAGGTGTTGCTTTTAATATTTATGGTGCGGCTATATGTCTTTTATTAGGTTTAGGCTTCTCTATTTACGGCATTGTTTCTAACGGTGCGTTTTCAGATATCGTATGGCTTGCAGACGGTTTCATTACTAAAATTTTAGCAGTTGTGCTTTATCTTACTCTTATTGTTTATTTCTTTAATTTTTCTTTTATTAATTACAAATTACCAGTTACTGGTTGTATAGATAACTTGAGCGGTGTGTTTATTTCAAATGCAGTTGCAAAATATCTTAATGATAACGACATTCGTTTTGAAAATACAGAAGTGTGTGTGCTTTTAACTGGTGCAGAAGAAGCGGGGCTTCGTGGTTCAAAATCATTCGTTAAAAATCACCCTGAATTACAGAATAAAGACGTTGAAACAGTTGTTGTTGGTGTCGATACAATCTGTGAAATGGAATTCATGAAAATTTATAGTAAAGATATGAATGGTCTTACTAAAAACGATGAAAGAGTTGCAAAACTCATTCAGGATGGTGCAAAAAATGCAGGATTCGACGTGCCAACCGGTACTATTGAATTAGGTGCAACAGATGCGGCGGCGTTTTCACAAAAAGGTGTTTCGGCGGCTACTTTTGTTGCTATGAATCCTGAACCATCAAGATATTATCATACAAGACTCGACACAGTAGAAATGATAAAACCACAGGCTATTGATGCTGGTGTTAAAATTGCTCTTGAAACAGTATTTTTATATGACGAAAAGGGTATTTGAAAATGAGTTCTAAAAATCTAAACCATAAACTTACGGGTAGTGGTAATTTGCTCGATGAAAATGGTGCACTTCGTGAAGCGGGTTGGGCAAATAGTTTAGTTTACGACTACTCTCGCTCAATGGTAAAAGCAAATAAATCAAGACTTAAAGAGTGGGATTATTATCACGTTATAAATAGCGAGGGTAAATATGCCGTTTCATTCACTTTTGCCGATAACGGCTATATGGGGCTTATAGATTGCTCTGTATTTGACTTTGTAACTAAAGAAAAATTCTCTGCAACAGAAGTTCCTGTTATGCCAATGGGTAAATTAGGTTTACCACCCACGAGCGAAAAAGGGGATATTTCTTTTAAGAATAAGTCTTGTGATTTTCACATTGACAGAAGTGAAACAGGCAGACACTTTTACTGTGATTTTAAAAGAACGTTTAATCATACAGAGATTGTTGCCGATATTTATTTAGAACAACCACCAATGGATACAATGGTTATTGCGACTCCTTGGAAAGAAAATAAAAAAGCGTTTTATTATAACCAGAAAATCACTTGTATGAGAGCGAAAGGCTCTGTAACAGTTAAAGGCAGAACGTACACCTTTGATGACAGTAAAGATTACGGAATTCTCGACTGGGGCAGAGGCGTGTGGACTTACGACAATACCTGGTACTGGGGCGTTGGCAGTGGTACGGTAAATGGTAAACCGTTCGGTTATAATATCGGTTATGGTTTTGGTGATACTACGGCGGCTTCTGAAAATATGCTCTTTTACGATGGTAAATGCCATAAATTAGATTTAATTGATTTCTGTATTCCTGAAAACGTTATGGATACGTGGAATATGACTTCAAGTGATAACAGATTTAATATGCAGTTTACACCATTCTTTAATGACAGAACCGATATTTCGGTTGGTATTATGTCGCAACACGCCGACAAACTTTTTGGAATGTTAAATGGTATTGCTGTACTCGACGATGGTACAGAGTTAAAAATAGAAAATATGCCGGTGTTCCACGAAAGAGTGCATAATAAATGGTAACGAAAAACATATAATAATATAAAATAATTTTCGGGGGTGCTTTTATGCTTTGTCAGAATTGTAAAAAAAATGAAGCAAATATGCACATGAAAAGAATAATAAACGGTAGTGCAACAGAAGTTCATCTTTGTTCAGATTGTGCCCGTTCACTCGGTTACGGCGATGCTTTTTCATTAGGTTTTTCAGACCTTTTCAGCGATTTATTGGGCAGAAGTGAAAAAAGCCTTGCCGGTGACAGAGTTTTAAGATGCTCGCTTTGTGGTAAAAGTTTTAACGATATTGTAGAAAGTGGCAGAGTTGGTTGTGCTGAATGCTACGTTACTTTTTATGATAAACTTTTGCCAACTTTAAGAAAAATCCACGGCAAAACTACTCATCAGGGTAAAATTCCAACCGATTTTACTGAGAGTAATGGTAGTCAGGAGAGAACTTTGGAAGAGCTTAAAAGAGCATTGAAAGAAGCAATAGAAAAAGAAGAGTTTGAGTTGGCGGCTACTCTCCGTGATGAAATCAATGCTTTAAGTGGGGGTGCTTTATAATGGGTGCAAAATGGTATTTAGGTACTGGTGTGCAGAATGACGTTATTATAAGCACAAGTATTCACTTAGTAAGAAATTTAAGAGAGTTTCCGTTTCCGCATATGCTCTCTTTACAAGATAAATTGAAAGTTAACTCTATTATTAAAGATGCATCTAATTCACTCGAAGGTTATAACTTCAATTATTTAGAAATGAAAACACTTTCACAATATGAAGTTGTATCTCTCGCTGAAAGGCATCTTGTTAGCCCTGAGTTCGCTTCTTCCCGTGATGGCAGAGCACTTTTAATTACAGACGATGAATCTGTGAGTGTAATGCTCAATGAAGATGACCACATTCGTTTTCAGGTTATGTATGCGGCGTTTTCTTTAGATGAAGCATATAAAACAGCAAACGAAATAGATAACGCTCTTTCAAGTAAACTCAATTTTGCTTTTGATGAAAGAATTGGTTTCTTAACACAGGACCCTACAATTATAGGTACCGGAATGAAAGCATCAGTGTCACTTCACTTACCGGGTCTTGTGTCGCTTATGCAAATACCAAAACTTATTTCTACCGTTCAGAAGTTAGGTCTCACACTTCGTGGGTCTTATGGCGAAGGTGCTTCTGCGAAAGGTGATATGTTCCAGTTAAGTAACAGTATCACTTTAGGTATTTCTGAAAAGGCGGCTATTGAAAATCTTAAATCAATCGCTTTGCAGATTGCCGCACAAGAAAGAGCGGCAAGAGAAGAACTTTTGAAATTAACAGTTACTGAAGATAAAATCTTCAGAGCATACGGCACGCTTAAATATGCAAGACTTATTGACACAGACGAACTTATGGATTTATTATCTTTAGTACGTCTCGGTGCAGTTAAAGGTTTAATTAATATTGAAACTGCGAAAATTGAAGGTATGATGATTAATATGCAACCTGCAACTATTTCGCTCTCTGTTGACAGACCTTTAGACAGAAACGGCCGTGATGCTTTAAGAGCACAACGTGTCAGAGAAATGTTGGAGTAATTTATGGCGTTAAATCAAGATAAAAGAAAACAATTAACTGCTTCGCTTCTTCTGACGTTTGCGGCGTTTATCTGGGGCAGTGCTTTTGTAGCACAAAGCGAAGCGTTAGATATTTTAGGTCACTTTACGTTTCTTATGTCACGCTCATTTTTCGGTGTGTTAACACTTATTCCCGTTTCTGTTTTTGTTTATAAAAAAGGGCAGAAATCCGGTGCGGATGAGCACGGTGAATATAAATCGTTCTTTTCAAAAGAATTATTAATAGGTGGCTCTATTTGTGGTGTTGTACTTTTCACAGCATCGGAGTTACAACAAGTGGGTATAATTTCGTCCGGAGTGGGCAAATCAGGCTTTTTAACCACTCTTTACATATTAGCAGTACCAATTCTCGGGCTTTTCTTAAAACGCAAAATTAAGCCGTTTATGTGGGTGTGTATAGCGCTTGGTATTATTGGAATGTATTTTTTGTGTGTAAGAGAAACAAGTGCTCTGAATTTTGGCGATTTTATGCTCATACTCTGTGCGGTTTGTTTCGGTGTGCACATTATGGTAATTGACCACTTTGTAAAAAAGGTTGACGGTGTACGTCTTTCATTAGTTCAGTTCTTTGTTGTAGGTGTGTTGTCACTTGTTACTGCGCTGATATTTGAAAAAATAGATTTTAATTTAATGAAAGAAGCGATTATTTCAATTCTTTACGCTGGTGTTTTATCATCAGGTGTTGCTTACACTTTACAGATTGTTTCACAGAAAAACTTAAACCCTACGGTAGCCAGTCTCATAATGAGTCTCGAGTCGGTTTTTGCGGCTCTTTCTGGTGCTGTATTTGGTGAAAGACTTACAGGTAATGAGATACTCGGCTGTGTTTTAGTTTTTGTTGCAATAATTTTAGCACAGCTACCTATTGAAAATATAAAAATAAAGAAACCATCGAAATGATGGTTTCTTTTTTTGTAACCTTTTAGGTTTTATTTGCTAATTTAAATACGTCGTGTTGGGTGCCCAAAATCATAATATGGTCATTTTCTACAAACTTGTAATTTGCACCTGGTGCACCTGTAACTCTGTCGCCGTTTTTAATGACGATAATGTTGACTTTATAGTTCTTGCGAACGTCAACTTCCTGAATTGTTTTACCAATCCACGAAGCGAGAACAGGTATTTCATAAATCGCATATTCTTCAGTAATCTGAATTAAGTCAAATATGTTTTTAGCGTTATATTTTATACCCGTTTTTTCTGCTATTTCTCTTTCAGGGTAAATTGTTTCATCGGCACCAATTTTCTTTAAAAGATTTGCTTGTCTGTCACGCTTTGCAACAGAAACGACCTTTTTTGCACCTAATTCCTTAAGCAAAGATGTGATTTCAAGCGAAGCCTGAAAATCTCTGCCTATACAAACGAAACAGATGTCGAAGTTGTTTATACCTAAAGAACGAAGAATACCTTCGTTCTTACAGTCACCAATAAATGAATCTGGGAAGATTGTGTTTAAAGCTTCAACCTTTTCTTCGTTTTTATCTACTATAACAACGTCGTTACCAAGGTCTAACATTTGTTTTGCTAAGTGTTTACCAAATCTGCCTACGCCTATTACAAGTATTGATTGCATAATTTATTCTCCTTTAACCTACTATAACATTTTCTTTTGGTCTGTCGACAGGGGCATTAACCTTTTTTTCTGCGAGTGTGAGTACGAGTGTAAGACCACCGACTCTACCACCAAACATAAGTGCAATAACAACTAATTTGGAAACACCTGAAAGTTCAGTTGTAATCCCCTTAGAAAGTCCAGAGGTGCTTATAGCACTTATTGTTTCAAAAATTGTGTCGGTAATAGAAAAGTTGTCAACCGTGCAAATAACAGCAGTTGCAGTAAATACCGCTACAATATAAATGACTAAAATTGCAACAGATTGCTTTAATACAGTTGTCGGAATTGAACGTTTAAAAACCTGTGGGTGAGTATTGTTTCTTGCTGCTGCAACTGTAAATACAAACAAAACAGCAACAGTTGTTACTTTTATACCGCCGCCGGTTGAGCCTGAACCCGCACCTATAAACATAAGAAGGTCTGTGAGCATTTCGCTTCCTTGAGAAATTTGAGTGTAATCAAGAGTTGCGAAACCAGCATTTCTGGGGGTTACCGAAGCAAATAAGGCTTTTATGACTTTTTCGCCTATAGGTAAGCCTTCAAAAAGGTTTTTGTCTTCAAAAATCATAAAGAGCAAGGCTCCACCAACAAACAAAATAAAGTTTGTTGCAAAAACAAGTTTTGAATGTAAAGAGTATTTTTGAAAGTGAAATTTGTGGTTTATGACGTCATCCCAAACAAGAAAGCCAACACCACCGATAATGATAAGTATAATTAACGTGATACAAATCAGATAGTCGTCAGAATATGATGTTAAAGATGAAAAAGGCTCTTTTATGCCCATTAAGTCAAATCCTGCGTTACAAAAGGCTGAAACGGAATGGAATATTGAAAGTTCAATTCCGGGACCTATGCCGAATTCAGAGCAATATCTTATTGCTAAAATAGCTGCACCTATAAATTCAGTAATAAATGTTATAAAAAAGATTCTTTTTAATAACTTGACAACACCGCTTAAACGAAGGGTTCCTTCTGATTGCATTAAAACTCGTCTTTCGTAAATTCCAATTCTTTTTCTCAAGAAAAGAGAGAACATCGAAATTACAATGATGAATCCTAAGTTGCCTATTTGTATGAGCAACAGAATTACTATTCTGCCGAACAGTGACCAGTGAGTGTATGTATCATAAATCACAAGACCAGCACCGCTCATGGCACTTGTTGAAGTGAATATTGCATTTAAAATAGGTGTCATTTCGCCACTCTGTGAAGATATTGGCAAGGTTAAAAGAATGGCACCTATTAAAGTTAAAAGTGCGAAACTCAACACAATAGTTTGCGTATAAGTGAATTTTTCTCTGAGTTTTTCTAACATTTTTATCCCTTTTTTATATAAATAAATTATGTTTCGTATTAAGGTTTAGCACAAAACCCGCAAAAAGTAAATAGTTTTTTAAAAAATTATTCTTTCCAGAATTTTCTGTCAAGACTTCTGTATTGAATTGCTTCAAAAATATGCTTCTTTTCAATCATTTCTGATTTGTCAAGGTCGGCAATTGTTCTTGCCACTTTTAATATTTTATCGTAAGCACGTGCAGAAAGTCCTAATTTTTCAAAAGAGTTTTCTAAAATCTTTGCGGCATCTTCACTGAGAACACAAAACTGCCTTGTCATAGAAGGTGTCATTTTAGCATTACAGGTAACTGTTGTTCCTTTAAAACGCTCTAACTGAATTGCTCTTGCTTCGTTTACTCTTTTTCTTATATCTTTTGAACATTCGCTTTCTTCCGTTGTAGAAAGTTGAGTGTAGTCAACTGGTGGAACTTCTATGTGAATGTCTAATCTGTCAAGTAAAGGGCCTGAAACCTTTGAAAGATACCTTGCAGGTGCACCTTTAGGGCAGGTACACTGTTTGGTAGGATGACCAAAGTGACCGCAAGGACAAGGGTTCATAGCACAAATAAGCATAACAGAGCAAGGGTATGTAAGAGAACAAGCGGCTCTTGAAATTGTAATAGTACCATTTTCAATGGGTTGACGCAACACTTCCATTGTGTTACGGGTGAATTCTGGTAACTCGTCAAGGAATAACACACCATTGTGAGCTAATGAGAGTTCACCAGGTTTTGGAATTGTTCCACCACCAGAAAGTCCTGCAGGGGAAACAGAGTGGTGTGGTGCTCTGAATGGTCTGTAATTTATAATTGGGTTATCTTTTGAAAGATTACCTGAAAGTGAATATATTTTTGTTGTCTCTAATGCCTCGTCAACTGTAATATCGGGTAAAATTGTCGGTATTCTTTTGGCGAGCATACTTTTACCAGAACCGGGGGGACCAATCATTAAAGCATTATGGCCACCTGCGGCGGCAACTTCTAACGCTCTTTTAACTTCAAACTGACCTTTAACGTCTTTGAAGTCAGGTAAATAATCGGGCACTTCGAATGTGGTAAAAGGTTTTAATTTAACAGGTTCTATAATATTGAAGTCGTTTATATGGTCAACTACGCCTTTTAAAGTTTTAACACCGTAAACTTTTATATCTTCAATAACTGCCGCTTCTTCGCAGTTGTCAAAAGGAACGTAAATTTCTTTTACACCGTGCTCTTTTGCGGCTATAACCATTGGTAAAACGCCTTTAATACTTTTTATTTCACCAGATAAAGAAAGTTCGCCGACAAATGCTGCTTCTTTGTAATCACCACGGATTTGCTGAGTCGCAGAAAGAACTGCTATTGCAAGTGGTAAATCGTAATAAGAACCTTCTTTTTTAGTGTCTGCGGGGGCTAAGTTGAAAGTGTAATGATAGTTGAAATTCATATCGAGACCGGAGTTTCTGAGTGCGGCAGTAACACGGTCTTTTGCTTCACTTACGGCTGTATCTGGAAGTCCTACTATGTTTACTGTGCCACCTTTACTTGCTGATGACATACTCAGTTCAACGTCTACCATATATGAATTAAGCCCTACAAGACCTACACTTTTTATTTTAGTGAACATCATAATAATTATTCTCCCGAAGTTTCGTCAGACTCTTCTTTTACAGATACGTTAACGATTTCTGTTGTTTCTGTAATTTCAGCGATTTCTTCTACTTCCTCCGTTACAGTTTCAACGTATAATTCCGGCTCGAATTTAAACATTTCTTTTTTCTTTATATATAAAAGAAGAAGTAACGTAATTAATGCCATAACAGAAACTGCAACACCTAAAACAAGTCCGTCTGGTGTGTATCTGAAAGAAACTGTGTGAGCGCCCTTTGTTACGTTTACACCTAAAAGAGCATCTCCTATAACAACAATATCTTCATCTCTCACTTTTTCGCCGTCAATATAAACGGACCAACCTGTGTCATAGTTTATTGAAGTGTAAATAACACCATCTTCACTTGCATTAATTGTGCCGTCTATTCTTGTTTCTTTGAAGTCTGTAACTTGTAAAGAATCGGCATTTAATTGTTCAAAACCATTCTTGAATTGTTCATCGTTCATTGTTACAGCGTAAAGATAAGTGTAACCACTCATATCTTCTTTAACAGGTGCAAAAACGGAAACAGTAGAACCTGCTTCAAGGTAGCCTAAATCTAAAATATATGGTTTTGTATCAATAGCCTGAGAAATTGCAGTACCATTTGAAAGTGTAACTGTTATTCTTTCAACAGAGTTAGAGCCTGTTTTGAAATAAAGATAGCCGTTACCACTTTCTTTGACAACTAAATCATAAGTTAAAGAAGCATCTGCTAAATCGCCTGTAACTGTGTAAGGGTAACAACCGGAGTCGCCATAACCTTCGTAATTACATTCAGTATTATTAGTTGATATTTTCTCTAATTCAATATCATAGAAAACGTTGTTTATACCAGTAGTTGCTTCAAAAAGAGCGCTTTGTACTTCAAACGGATTTGAATTGTCGTGTGACCAGTAAGAAATTTCTTCGTTTACCCTGAAAGCAATTGGTAATGAATAATTGTTTTTGTATGCTGTAAACTTACCTTTGCTGAAAAGTCTCTCGTAATACTGTTCGTTCATTTGTGCAGTTGAGCCCTGGTCGTTGTCAACGATGTAATCAAGTGCAAAGAATGCGTTATAAACAGGAGTCTGTCTGTGGTAAGTGTAACTGTTGATGTAGTTACCAAACATACCTAAATGATATTGCATATTTGAAACTTTTTCATAAGCCATTGAAGAGAACGTAGAAACGCCGTTGTAGTAATACCAGCAAGGGTCCATTCTCGCACGGAGTGAAGTAAGTTCCATTCTGTAATTTTCATTGCCTTCGTATTCGTCGATTTTATCTTTTAAAACCTGAAAATCGTCATAGTCGCTCACAAAGTTCGTTTTTGGTTGGTCCATGCTGTAATTGTTTGTGTTAGCAACAATATATTCGGCACAGCAAGAGCAAAGAATTAAAGCGGCAACTGCGATTTTTGGGAAACTCTTGTTGTTGAGGATACCTAAAGCAAGGCAGTAAATGCCAATAAATGCAATTGAAATCCAAACACCGACTTCAGAGAAATTCTTTGAGCCGATTTCTTGTACCATAATTACAAAGAAAATTGTAGCCGTACCAACGCCTATAATCTGTCGTCTTGTGTATTCTTTAATAAACGTGAGTGCTCTGAATGCGAAAATTAAGAGCAAGAATGAATACATATAAGAAAATCTGTATGGTAAATCGTTAGGAAAGTGGAATCCGTGCCAGATGTAGTTTAAAACATTTGTATAACAACTTGCAAACATAAACGCTAAAATGCCACAACTGAAAATCTTTTCTTTACCGCTTATTTTATTTGAGAAAATAAGGAGCGGAACTAACATTACTGTTAAAACACCACAGTAAACGTTAGGTAATACGTCGTCACCACTGCTTCTTATAGTCGGGTCTAAATAAGCAAGGTGGTTTGCCAAAAAGTCAAATATTGAAAAATATGTTTTTAATTCTTCTGGGAACGTGCCACTTGTAGCAGAGCAATTCTGAAGAACAAAGTAAACTGGTAAAAGAGCGAATGCACTTAAAAATGCTGCTAAAACTGAAGAAAATGCAAATATAGAGCCTGTGTCGAAAAATCTTGAGTTTCTCAAGTTATTTATAGCCCATTTGAAAGTTGATTTAATATTGCTTTCTCTTTCTTTTAATCTTCCAAAGTAGGTTGAAGAAAAGTCGTATTCAATAAAGTAGTTATAAATGAAGAATAACACAGAGAAAATGCAGACCATATAAGCCATGTAATAGTTCGATAAGAAAGTGAGTGTTAAAGTAACTATATAAAGTGATGCTTTTCTCTCTTTTATAATTTTATCTATTCCGAGCATTACGAGTGGAAAAAGGTAAAATGAATCAATCCACATTACGTTCCAGTAATAAGCAATAAAGTAACCGCTACAAGCATATAACACGCCGAAAGCAGAAGTTAAAGGTGATTCTTCTGGTTTGTATTTTTTTCTTAGAAAATAAGAGAATGTGTAAGAAGCGGTGATTGCTTTCAAAATAATCATAATAGCAATTGCTTCAGGCATATTTTTGTGACCAACTAAAAGCATAACTATTGCAAACGGTGAAGCAAGGTAGTTATAAAAATTACCTAAAAATGTACCTCCACCGCCAGAAGTCCAAGAATAAAGGAAACTGTCAGCATTAGTTACTCTTTCATAAAATTCTGCAAAAAGTGGGCCGTATTGGTGGTAAAGGTCCATTCTTAAAATAGTTTTATCGCCGAATGGTATTAAATCAAAGCAATAGTAAACCACCATCATAATAAAGAAAGTACAACCAGCCGCTAAAAATGAATAGCGGTTGTCATAAAAAGGTTTTAATCTTTTATTTTCTAAAAATTTATTCTTCATAAAATTTCACCTATAAATATTAATTACTCTATATAATACCATATATGTAAAATTCTTTCAATCATTTTGAAAATTTTAACTGTTTGTTTTTAAAATTTTTTCTCTGTGGTCATATTTTCGGACAAGTGTAAATATTATTTTGTATAGGGTGAAAGGAATTATCCGAACCATGTTTTTTATAGACGGGATTTCCGTTCATTCTTCGTTAAAATACTCGCAAATCCGTAAAGGATTCGCTCCGTTTTTGCCTTGATTGACCAAAAATCCGTTCTATAAAAAATCTTCGACCTATAAAGCGAAAGATTTTTATTGGATTTTTGGTGTTGAGGGCGAAGGAAGGCTGACGCCTTACAAGACCGAAACGCCGAAAAGACTTGAAAATACTCGCTTTTAGGCAGGTTCGGATAACTCATTTCACCCTAAGCAAATAAAAACAGAAAGGGATTTTTAAAATGAAAGACTTTTTAAATGCAGTGTCACTCTTGCCGAAAGACGTAGAAAATATGCTTTGTGCTATCAGTAACGATTTTAAATGCAAAGTAAATGAAATTCGTTTCAGAACTAATAAACCTGTAACGCTTAATACTAAAGACGGAGTTTTTTATTGCACTAAAAACGGACGTGTTACAGTGAATTACAATGATGATTTGTATGTTATAGATAATAAAAAGTTGCAAGAAATAGTGTTTTCTCTGTCGAGACGTTCTATTCATACATATCAGGATATGTTAGCGAAAGGCTATCTGCCGCTAAAAAATGGTTGTAAGGCAGGTGTTGCGGGTAGCGCAGTTATAAAAGATGGCAGAGTGTATTCTGTTTCTTCGTTTTCTGGGGTTAATATAAGAATTTCGAGAGATTTTGTAGGGTGTAGCAAAGATTTAATTAAAGCAGTGGGGGAGAAATGTACGTCTTTTCTTATAATTGGTCAACCACTTTCCGGAAAAACCACACTTTTAAGAGATTTGTGCAGAACTTATGCGGGTGAAAATTCATTTGAACCGCAAAAAGTTGTGATTGTTGACGAAAGGGATGAAATTGCATCGAAAAGTTTTGGTGGTGGTGTCGATGTGGGGGTTCACACTGATGTTTTGTCGCTTTTTCCTAAAGAAGTGGGGATTGATATTGCTTTAAGAACGCTTTCGCCCGACGTAATTGTACTTGATGAAATAGGTCTTACAGATGAAGTTAACGCTATGCTTTCGGGAATGAATAGTGGTGTCAAATTTATTGCAACTGCACACGGCAACAGTCTTGATGAAGTGTTATTAAGACCTAATATTAAAAAATTGATTGATTCACGGGTGTTTAGTAAGGTAGTGGTTTTAAAAGGGAAAGAATCACCTTGTGAAGTCGGTGAAGTGATTGAAATATGAATGCTTTTTCATCAGTAATTCTTGCAGTAGTCTTTATTCTTTTAGGTGTTAATAAAATTTTGAACATCAAAAAGAATAGTGAGGCACTTTACGAAACAGTTAAATTTATTTCATCAGTTAAAAATAATATTCACTATTTATCAATGGATTATGATAGTTTATTGGAAAATGCAAAAAATGAAAATTATTCTTACATAACGTTTGAACCTGAAACTAAACTTTCTGATTGTGTTGGCGAAAAACGGCAGAAAGAGTTTTCTCAGTTTATTGAAAAAATCGGCACAACCGATGAATTTGGTCAGATGAATTTGTGCGATGAATATATTGAACGTTTTAAAGAATTTTATAATGAAAGCATCAGTAAAGAAAAAGCAAAAGTTAACGTCGTCGGAGCGATAAGTGTGCTGTGTGTGGTGTGTGTGTTAGTGTTGGGAGGTTAAAAGCGGTTGGATATATCATTTATATACAAAATTGCGGCAATAGGTCTTATAACTGCAGTTATTAATCAGATTTTGCAAAAAAGTGGTAAAGAAGAATACACGATAATAATTACCGTTGCCGGAATTATTATTGTTGCATTGATGTTACTGCCGTTTATTACAGAATTAGGTGACGAACTCTCGTCAGTTTTTGGTATATGAGTATTTTTGAGTTAGTAGCATTTATTTTTCTTGGTTTAGGGCTATTAATAGTTTTAAGAAAATATGCGTCGCATTTAGCACTTTTTGCAGAAATTGTTGTTATTGTAATTGTATTTATAAGCGTCAGCGGAGAACTGAAAGGTCTTATAAATGCATTCAGCAATATAACAGAAATGACCGTAGTTTCAGACGATATTTTAAAAACGATGCTAAAGGCTTTTTCTATTCTTACAGTTGGTGGAATTTCTTCTGATATATGCAGAGATAACGGCGAAAATGCCGTTGCAGGTGTGTTAGACACAGTAGTTAAAATTCTTGCGTGTGCTACGGCTATGCCTACTTTTACGGCGGTGCTTGTTACGGCGCTTAGTTTATTGGAGCAGTAGGATGAAAAAATTATATATATTCGTTTGTGTAATTGTTTTTACGTTTTTGTTTTCTGTGACGGTATTTGCAGGGGACGGGGATATAGATAACTACAACGAAGAGTTTTCTTATGACGATATGATTTCTTCAATAGATTCGTCTGTTATTGACGTGCTGAATGAAATTGGTATAACAGAAATAAGTTACGAAAGTATATTTTCAGTTACACCAAAAAAAGTTTTTGACGTTCTTTTTGATATGTTGAGAGATGGGATAAAAGAGCCATTTAAATATTTTCTTTCGGTAACTGGCGTAATGGCACTTATGTCGCTTATTACAAATATTTCTCGCGCACCCGAAACAGTAACGCTTATAGGGTCTTGTTGTGTGGCGTGTTTTCTTTCTGTGCCGATAGTGAGTTTAATAACCAGGTCATTTTCAGTTTTAGAAGCACTTTCTATTTTTACTTCATCGTTTACCGTTGTTTTTTGTGCCGTAACGTCTGCTGCTGGTGGAGTGATTCAGGGTACTTCATTTCTTGGTATGAACGTAGCACTTAATTCAGTTATGACGGTAATTCTTTCTTCTGTTTCACAACCACTTTGTAACGTGATGTGTTCACTTTCATTTCTTTCGTGTTTTAATATAAAAACTTTCAGCGAAAGAATGAGCGACCTTGTCAAGAAAGCCTACATATTTATTTTAGGTGCTTTAACAACAGTGTTTTCTGGCATTTCGGGGTTAAAATCAATTCTTGGTGCGGGTGCTGACACAGTAACGGTAAGGGGTGTTAAATTCCTTGTAGGTCGCTCAATTCCACTTGTTGGCGGAATAGTGAGTGAAAGTTACCAGAGTGTTATTTCGAGTCTTTCGCTTATTAAAAGTACCGTTGGTGTTTTCGGTATAATTACAGTAGTTATAATAGTTTTACCTATTGTAATTGAACTTTTCACGTGGTGCTTTATGCTGGGTTTTGTAAGTATAATGGGGGACGTTCTTGGTTCGTTTAAAATCCAGAATTTAATTCTCATTTTTAAAGACGTACTTATTCTGCTTATTGCAACAATTATTTTTTCAAGCGTGTTATTTATAATATCCTGTGGATTTATGTTGGTGTTTAAAAATGGATAGTATAAAGTTAGTTTTAGTAAATTACGCCGTCTGTGCACTTTTAGGCAGTATATTTGAATTTATTTTACCAAGGAAAAACAAAGACGTTTTCAGAATAGTTTCTTCAATAATTTTAATCTCGGTTATTATAATTCCACTTTCACGAATTGATTTTGAAAATGAATTTTCTGAATTCGGGATTTTTACTGAAGAAAGCGAAACACAGTCGGGGGTAAATCACACGGCAAGTTTAATTGAAAAAGAAATTTATAAAAACGTAGAGAATATACTCATAAATGAAGGGGTAAATGAATATGAAATATATATAAGCACAAACACAGATGACTCTACAAACGAGATTGTGTTAACAGAAGTAACGGTTTTAGTAGATGAAAAATTCAAAGGGGAAATATCCGATTTAGAAAATATACTTAAAACTGAATTCGGAGAAGTTTTAAAAATCGGGGTAAAAGATAATGATTGAGTTAAAAGATGTGTTCAGTAAATTGGGTAAAAACAAGAAAAATTTAATTCTCTTAATATGCAGTGTTTTAGCACTCGTGCTTCTGCTCGCTTCTGAATTTGCAAGTAGCGAAAGTTTTGAAACTACAGAAAAAATAAACGGTTACGTTTCTTCAACAGAATACATAAAAGCACAAGAGAAAAAACTAAAAGGGTTATTAGAAACAATAGACGGTGCGGGTGAAGTAGAAGTAATGATAACTCTTGAAAGTTGTTACGAAAACGTTTATTTAAAAGATAAAAACTTAAAAACCGAAAGTGGTAACGGTGATTTTAAAGAAGAAAGCGACGAAACTTATATAATGGCAAAAACGAGTTCAAATACACAAGAAGGTGTAATTATAAAAGTGTATGAACCAGTTGTGAAAGGTGTTGCTGTGGTGGCAACAGGGGGCGAGAGTGAAAAAGTGAAAATGGCTATAATTGAAACTGTTTCGGCGGTTTTTGATATAGACAGCACAAGTATTTCGGTAGAAAAAATGACTGAAAGGAACGACTAATAATGAATTTACTTATTAAAAGACGACAACTTATAATGGCAACACTTGTGGTTGCTTTAGGTTCGGCGGTGTTTGTGAATTGGTATTTTACTAATTCAAATTCACAAGTAGCAGAAGAAGGTGAAACAGGTAGCGAATACGTGCAGAGTATTGGCGAAGCAAAATATGTAAACTCAAATAATGCAGAAACAGAAGATACTACAAACAATGCTACTGCTACTGCTTCTAAAAATACAGATTATTTTACCACTGTAAAATTAAAAAGGACCAAAGCCCACGATGAAGCTTTAGCCGATATGAAGGCATTATTAAAAGAAGCACCAGAAAGCAGTAAAAGTGCAGAAGAAATTTCTAAAACAATTGACTCTTTAAGTAAAACAATAAAACTTGAAGCAGATATTGAAGCACTTATTTCTGCAAAACTTAAATGTGAATGTGTTGTAATGATAAATAATGAAAATGCTGAAGTTGTAGTAACAAAAGGCAACCTTAACGATGCGAGTATATTGCAGATAATGGATGCGATTTTAAATAATACCGATATTAAGGCGGAGAATATTAAAATCAGCGAAGCTTAGGTATTGGATTGTAGGGGCTTAAGCTTGCTCGCCCGAACAACCCGCAACCGTAGGGGAAGAGCTTTGCTCTCCCGTTGTCAGTAAGTCAGTGGTCAGTTTATAACAATAAAATTATCCTATCATTTTTAGTTGAATGTAACTTTAAATGATAGGATTTTTTGTATTTGACATAGTTATTGAATCTGTGGTGCTTTTATGGTATAATGAGAATTATAAAGGGGTGGGGTTATGAAAAATATTAAGGTTTCAAAAAAGTTTATTAAAATTGTGGCAATAGTTTTTGTGTTTTTTATGATTTTGAATGTTGCATTGAGTGGCATAAATACTGTTCCTAAAGAATATAGAAATATACCGGTTTCGTTTTTAACACCAGATTTGGATTGGTGTAGCAGACCGAGTGACGTAATATTAAGATATGGTTTACCTGAAGATGTCAGGATGTTGGATTCAGCAACAGGTGAAAATGATTTTACTTATAATTTTACTTATGGTGATAAACAAGTAGAAGTTTTTGCGAGTAACAGATATTTGCCGAATAGCTGTTTTTTTAATTATTGTTTTTATGTGGATTGTAAAACGCCAGAAGAAGCAGAAAAGTTTTTTAATGAAAGCCATAAAAAGATGCTTGAATTATATGGCGATGAAGAAATGTTTACTTTCGATGATTATGAACCATTAGATTTGGATGAAACTGACGATACAAAAAATTCTTGCGGTAAAGAATATAGTATTCGTGGTGGTGCTATAGGGGTTCACTTTTATATAACCTATACAGAAAACGACCCGATTGTGTTTGTGAAATCACATTTCCAATATTAAACAAACAACTCGTGTATAGTTTTTGCTATACACGAGTTGTTTTGTATCTGATTTCTGGTCGCTAGTCACACTAGTAACTAGCCATACTAATCACGCAGTAACTACTGAATTTGCCTTTTGAAGATTATATTTCTCAATAGCATTTTCACGCATTTTATATTTAAGGATTTTACCAGCGGCATTCATTGGGAACGAGTCAACAAAGTCAATGTATTTTGGAACTTTGTGACGAGCCATGTGGTCCATAATGTATTGTTTCATTTCTTCTACAGTCATAGTAACGTCTTCTTTAAGAATGATACAAGCCATTATTTCTTCACCATATTGTTCATCCGGAACGCCAATAACCTGAACGTCTTTAACGTTTTCGTGGGTGTAAATAAATTCTTCAATTTCTTTAGGGTAAATATTTTCACCACCACGAATAATCATATCCTTAAGTCTGCCTGTAATACGGTAGTTGCCTTCAGGTGTTCTGCAAGCAAGGTCGCCCGTGTGGAGCCAACCGTCTTTATCAATAGCGGCAGCAGTTGCTTTAGGCATTTTATAGTAACCCTTCATAATGTTGTAGCCACGTGCAACAAATTCGCCTGTAACTTCGTCAGGACAATCTTCGCCAGTTTCAGGGTCAACAATTTTACATTCAATTTCAGGTAACGCTCTACCAACAGTAGCAACTCTGACTTCAAGTGAATCGTCAGTTGAACTCATTGTGCAACCAGGAGACGCTTCAGTCTGACCATAAACAATGGTGATTTCTTTCATATTCATTTTATCAACAACTTCTTGCATAACAGAAATCGGGCAAGGGCTACCAGCCATAATACCTGTTCTCATATATGAGAAGTCTGTTTTTTGGAAGTCTGGGTGCTCTAAAAGAGCAATAAACATTGTAGGAACGCCGTGGAATGCAGTAATTCTTTCAGCGTTAATACAAGCAAGTGCAGGTTTTGGTGAGAAGTATGGAAGTGGTAAAATTGTACCACCATGTGTCATTGTTGCAGTCATAGCAAGAACCATACCAAAACAGTGGAACATAGGAACCTGAATCATCATTCTGTCAGCAGTAGAAAGGTCCATTCTGTCACCAATGTTTTTACCATTGTTTACAATGTTGTAGTGAGTAAGCATAACACCTTTAGGGAAGCCTGTTGTACCAGATGTGTACTGCATATTGCAAACGTCGTTAACGTCAACGGTTGCAGCAATTCTGTAAACTTCTTCTTTTGGTACAGATGGTGCTCTTTTAATTGCTTCTTCCCATGTGAGACAACCTTTTTTCTTGAAACCAACTGTAATAACGTTTCTTAAGAATGGTAATCTCTTTGAGTGAAGTGGTTCACCTGGAACAGTGTTTTCAAGTTCTGGGCAAAGTTCACCAATAATTTCGTTGTAGTTAGAATCACGATAACCATCAATTAAAATAAGTGTATGTGTATCTGATTGTTTTAAAAGGTATTCTGCTTCGTGGATTTTGTAAGCAGTGTTCATTGTAACGAGAACTGCACCGATTTTTGTAGCAGCCCAGAATGCAATATACCATTGTGGCACGTTTGTTGCCCACACAGCAACGTGACTACCAGGTTTTACACCGAGTGACAAGAATGCTCTGCAACATTCGTCAACGTCATCACGGAATTCTGAATAAGTTCTTGTGTAGTCGAGTGTTGTGTATTTAAAAGCGTACTGGTCAGGGAATTCTTCAACCATTTTATCGAGCACTTGTGAGAAAGTTGCTTCAATAAGAGTTTCTTTTTTCCATACAAATTTACCAGTATGTGTTTTGTTTGAATAAAGAGTTTTTTTCGCTCTTGATGTGTTACCAAACTGAGCCATAAAACTAACGAAGTGTGAGAAAATAATTTCCATATCGTCAAGTTCCGGCATCCATTTAGGGTCCCACTCAATAGAAGCAAAACCGTTGTAGTTTACTGAAGTAAGTGCTAAAACTGCTTCTTCAATTGGGTATTCGCCTTCACCGATAAGACAATAATTAATTTCGCTGTTTTCCCTTGTAGCATCTTTTATGTGAACGTGTTTTACGTATGCACCAAGATTTTTAATTGTTGTTTCAGGCTCTTCACCTGCAATAAAATATGGTGAATAAAAATCCCAGAGCGCTGCGAGTGAATCGCAAGAGAATGTGTTAAGAACTTCTAAAAGTTTTGTTGTGTCAGAGAAAATACCCGAAGTTTCAATAATAATTGTAACGTTATTTTTTTCTGCTTCTGGAATAATATCTGAAAGAACAGAAATAACTTCTGCTTTTTGTTCTTCGAAAGATGCACCCGTGTCAGTTGCTTTAATTCGAACAAAAGGAATATGAAGTGTAGAAGCAATCTGGAGACATTTGTTTAATTCTTCTGTGAATTCTTCTCTTTCTTCTTTTGAAGCAGGGTTTTTAAGGGTGTCTATACAAGGTATTCTCAAGTTCTTTTCATAAAGTTCACGAACAGTTGCCTGAGCAGAACTCATATAAAAAGCACCGTTTTTTTCTGTGAATGATGGGTTGTTTACGTTGTGAAGTTCAATTCCATTAAAGCCTTGCGTGTCTGCAATTCTTGTGAAATCTTCCCACAAATAGCCGTGCCAACCTTTAGTTGAAAAAGAAAGTTTCATATTTTGTCACCCCTTAAATCTCTTCAAAAATAATTTTGTTAATTGCATTTATGTATGCTCTGATACTTGCACCGATAATATCAGTTGAAACGCCGTTACCAGAATAAAGTTTGCCGTTTGCACGGAGTTTAACAAGTGCAGAACCGGTTGCTTCTCTACCTTCGGTAACAGAGTGAATCTGAAAGTCGTCAAGTTCATAATGATGACCAACAATCTGCTCAATAGTAGTGAATGCCGCATCAATAGGACCGTCACCAATGCCAATTGACTGTTTGTTTTCACCATCTTTTTCAAGAGTGATTTGTGCAGATGAAGTAATAATGTTACCTGTGTTAATAACGTAATCTACTAATTTATAAGCAGGTGTAACCTGAAGTGCAGTTGTTGCAACAATAGCATCAAGTTCTTTGTTAGAAATTGTCTTTTTACTTGCAACTGATTTAAAACGTTCAAAAACTTTTGCACTGTCTTCATCAGATAAATCGTAGCCTAAATTTTTAACTGCTTTTAAAACGGTTTCTTGTGAATCATTTTCAGTCAAATTAAATTCAGAAGCTGGAACACTACTTGTTGTTTCTGTAACTGAAACTATTTGTTTGCCATCTGCAATTTTTGCAACCTGATTAATAATTCTTAAAAATTCGCTGAATTTAATACCACAGCAAACGCCTAATTTGTCACCATTGTTTCTTATAATATTTGAAACAGTGACAATTGACGTAATGTTAGAATTATATGAAGCACATTTAACTTCTGTTGCGCCGTGAGTAACTGCGAGCATAGAAGAAGCCGCCGCACAACCGTTTGTATCTTCACATAAAACACCTAAATTAACAGAGTTTAATTCAGGTATTGCTTTTTTAGTTTCTTCAATGAAATTAACGAATGCGTCAGGGAGCATAGAAGCTTCATCGTCGCAGATTGTAATTGTTTTAGCACCTGCTTCTATTGCAGTTTTAATAGTAGAAACTAAAACGTCATTTTCTGCTCTTGTAGCATCAAGGGCAACGAATTCAACGTCATCGCAAAGTGAAACAGCTTTTTTAATTAATGCTTTAATGAGTTCAATCATCTTTGGTGCTTTCTTGTGGCAAGTGTATTCCATTCCAACAGGGGAAACGGGGAGTGCAACAGAAAGTCTTGGTTTAGAAGCCGATTTAATTGCATTGTATGTAGCTTCAACGCTTTCAGGAGTTGTGCCTACCTGAACGCTCATAATACTGTTCTTTAAAAATGCACACACAGTTTTTAAAAGAAGTGTGTCGGTTTTTTCGTTTTCAATTGCAGGGAATTCAACAACATCAACATTTGCGCTTTCTAAAAGTCGTGCAATTTCAACTTTTTCTTTGAAGCTTAAATTTGCTTCATTACCTTGAGATTTGAGTAAAATTGTACGGTCTGAAATTCTGATTTTGTTCATAACAGTAATCCTTTCAAAAATAGATTATATTGATAAGTATTGATTATTGTTTTTTAGTGGTAGCGGACAAACAAAAAACCTGAGTCAAAGCATAATAACTTT
Organism: Acutalibacteraceae bacterium; assembly: GCA_045533655.1. Classification (GTDB taxonomy): domain Bacteria; phylum Bacillota; class Clostridia; order Oscillospirales; family Acutalibacteraceae; genus DTU089. Next base: position 10,125 of record JAZSIE010000001.1, on the reverse strand, counting down.
AACTCAGGGACGAATTTTAAACAATCCGCGGTACCACCCCGCTTACTGCACAAAGCAGTCACTCATTAAGACTCAATAAAGTCCGTAGCCATGGTAACGGGGCAACCGGAGTCTCTTACACACAAAACGCTTCTGAAACTCTGCTCTGGAACGAGACCACATTATTGAAACCTATTGGCTCACACCAACCGCCAACTCTCTGAAAAGCCTACTCAAAAATGCGTAATTCCTTCAATGCATTTATCAATATGTGCAATATAATACCACCACTAAAAACAGTTGTCAAGAATTTTTTTGAAAAAATCAAGTGGTTACTAAAAATTGGATTGTTTTTTGCAAATTTACTTGACTTTACGTTGTTTTTTTTATACTATATTCATGTATAAAATTTTTAAGGATGTGTGTTTTGATGAATCAACAATACGAAGCATTGTTTACCCCTTGGAAAATACGCGACGTTGAGATTAAAAACAGAATTGTTATGTGCCCAATGGGTGGTACATCACTCTTCGGCTGGTTTGAAATCGGCGGTTGCCATTTTGACAAGGAAGCGGCTAAACTCTTTATTGAAAGAGCTAACAACAATGTTGGTCTTATTATCCCTGGTATCGCACCACTTCGTGATACTATCAGAGGTAAATGGCTCTGGCAAAATCCAAAAATGTTCGAAGAATTAAAAGAGTTTATGGATGAAATCCATAAAACAGGTGCTAAATTATTCATTCAGCTTACTGCTGGTATGGGTCGTTCTTGGGCTATTACAGAACTTATTGCACCACTTCACAAAAATAAATTTACTCGTGCACTTGTAAAACCTATTATCGATACATCTCACGAGTTAGCTTCACCATCTCCACAGCCATCTCGTTGGGCTCACGATATCATCTGCCCAGAAATGACTGTTGAGCAAATTCACGAAATTATTGAAGCTTATGCAAAAACTGCAAAACTTTGTATGGATGCTGGCGTTGACGGTGTTGAAGTTCACGCTGTTCACGAAGGTTATCTTTTAGACCAGTTTGCTATTGAATTCTTTAACAAACGTACTGACGAATACGGCGGAAGTTTTGAAAACCGTTTCCGTTTCGCAACAGAAGTTGTTAAAGCTATTAAAGGCGCTTGCGGTGAAAACTTCCCAGTTTCTCTCCGTTACTCAGTTGAGTCAAAAATGAAAGGCTTCTGCGAAGGTGCAATGCCTGATGAAGTTGAAGGTAAAGACTACACTGAAGCAGGTCGTAATATGGCTGAATCTGAAAAAGCTGCAAAGTATCTTCAGGACGTTGGTTACGATATGCTCAACGCTGACAATGGTACATACGACTCTTGGTACTGGGCACATCCACCAATGTATATGCCTGAAAACTGTAACTTAGAAGACGTTGCTCATATTAAAAAGTTTGTAGATATTCCAGTTGTTTGTGCTGGTAGAATGGACCCTGCAGTTGCTGCAGATGCTATTAAAGAAGGCAAAATTGATGGTCTTGGCGTTGCTCGTCAATTCCTTACAGACGGTGAATGGGTTACAAAAATTATTGAAGATAGAATTGAAGATATTAAACCTTGTATTTGCTGTCACAGCGCTTGCTTCAACTTCTCATCATCAAAAGGTCACGCTAATACACAAGACCTTTTCGACACAATGGGACTTTCTCGTTGTGCTCTTAACCCAAAAACAATGCAGTCTAAAAAATATAAAATTGAACCTGCAAAGAAAGCAAAGAAAGTTGCTATTATCGGTGGCGGTATCGGTGGTATGGAAGCAGCAATTGTTCTTGCACAACGCGGCCACAAAGTTGACCTTTATGAAAAAACAGACAAATTAGGTGGCGTGTTTATTGCTGCAGCTGCTACAACGTTTAAAGAAAAAGATCGTGACCTTATTGCTTGGTATAATCGTGAAGTTAAGAAATATGATGCAATTACAATTCATATGAATACAGAAGTTAAAGACGTTGCTTCTCTTAACGCTGACGAAGTTATCGTTGCAACTGGTGCTACTGCAAAGAGAATTCCTATTCCTGGTGCGGAAAGAGCAGTTGAAGCAGTTGACTTCCTTTTAAGTGATATGTCAAAAGCAGGTGACAACGTAGTTGTTATCGGTGGTGGTCTTACAGGTTGCGAAATCGCACTTGAACTCCACAGAACATACGGCAAAAACGTTGCTATTGTTGAAATGCAGGATGACCTTATCACAACTCCTGGTATTGCTCTTGCTAACACAAGCTATCTTCGTGATTACTTTAAAGCAAAGAAAGTTCCTGTTTACCTTGAGTCAAAAACAAGCGCTATCAATGAAAATAGCGTAACTGTTATGACAAAAGACGGTAAAACAGTTGACGTTCCAGCAGATACAGTAGTTCTTTCAGTTGGTTACAATTCTGCTCCTGTTGCAGAAAAGAGCAAGAAAGTTCACGTTATTGGTGATGCTTTCAAAGTTGGTAGCCTCAGAACTGTTATCTGGCAGGCTTGGGACGTTGCTATGAAAATATAATTGAATAATAAAAAATAAGAAATCCCATCATCTAAGTCTCAAACTTAAATGATGGGATTTTTATTTTTTAAACGTCTAATTCATTAACAAATTCTTCAATTCGTTTCAGTGCCTTAATAATATGCTCAACCGAGTAGCAGTAAGAGGCTCTTATGAAGCCTTCACCACCCTGACCGAATGCGGTACCGGGTACAACCGCAACTTTCTTTTCTCTTAAGAGTCTTTCGCAGAATTCGTCGCTCGAGAGCCCTGTGCTCTCAATACAAGGGAATGAATAAAAAGCACCTTTTGGCTCACGGCAGGTAAGACCAATTTTATTAAAGCCATTAACAATAAGTCGTCTTCTTCTGTCGTATTCTTCGTGCATTCTTTCAACGTCTTCGTCGCAGTTCCTTAACGCTTCAATTGCGGCATATTGTGAAGTTGTAGGTGCACACATAATATTAAACTGATGAATTTTTGTAATCTGGTCTAAAATTTCTTTTGGACCACAACAGTAACCAAGGCGCCAGCCAGTCATAGAGAATGCTTTTGAAAAACCATTTATAGTAATAGTTCTGTCATAGAAACATTCTAAAGAAGCTACTGGTGTGTGTGGTGCATCACCATAAGTGAGTTCAGAGTAAATTTCGTCTGAAATTATTACAATGTTAGTATCTTTAATTACGTCGTAAAGTGCTTCTAAATCTTCTTTTTCCATTACTGCACCGGTTGGGTTGCAAGGGTAGGGGAGAATTAAAGCCTTTGTTTTATCTGTAATTGCATTTTTTAATTCTTGCGGAGTTACCTTAAAGTCGTTTTCAGCCTTTGTTTCAATAATAACAGGAACACCACCTGCAAGACGTGTAATAGGCTCATAGCACACGTAACTCGGTTGTGGAATTATAACTTCATCACCGAAATTGACAATCGCTCTTATAGCGCCGTCTATTGCTTCACTACCACCGACAGTAACAAGAATTTCTGACTGTGGGTTATATTTCAGATTATATTTTCTTTCTAAATAGCGTGAAATTTCAACTCTAAGAGTGTTAAGACCTTTGTTAGCACTGTATTTTGTTTTGCCACGTTCAAGTGAGTTTATACCGGCTTTTCTTATTCTCCAGGGAGTCTGAAAATCCGGCTCACCAACACCTAAAGATATAACATCTTCCATAGTTTCGGCAATATCAAAAAACTTTCTTATACCAGAAGGCTTAATCTCAGTTACGGTGTTGTTTAAAATTTTACCGTAATCTATCATAATAAAAATTGCCCCCTGTCATCGTGCTCCATATCGCACAAATGAACGTCCATTTCTTTATATCTTCTCATAACGAAGTGAGTTGTTGTAGATGTAACAGAATCAATAGTAGCAAGTTCTCTTGCAACAAAACGAGCAACGTCCTGAAGTGTTTTGCCTTTAACAACAACGTTAAGGTCATAAGAACCAGACATTAAATAAACAGATTCAACGTCGTGGTAAGACATAACTTTTTCAGCAACTTCTTCAAATCCTAAATCTGCTTTAGGAACAACGTTTAATTCAACAATAGCAGAAACGTAAGCATCGTCAAAACTATCCCAGTCAATAACTGCCTTGTAGCCCCTTATAATGCCTTCTTTTTCTAATTCTTCTATTGTTTCTCTTACGGTTTTTTCGTCACTACCGAGCATTACCGCTAATTCTTCGTCGGTATATCTTGCGTTTCGGCACAAAAGTTTTAAAAGTTCCGTTTTCATAAGAACCCCCTGTAAAAATTTATAAAACTGCCATATATAATACTAAATTATGTATTATTTGTCAATTATCGTCTTTACAAAGAATGGTGTAAATGGTAAAATAGTTTTATAATTTTCCACAGGAGGAATTTTTTATGAAAATTACTCGTTACCATGAGGATTTAACTAATCTTCATATTAACACTTTACCACCAAGAGCATATTTTATTCCTTATGCTTCACTTGAAACAGCGCTTTCAGGTGACAGAAACAAGTCAGAATATATGTTAAATCTTTCAGGCGAATGGGATTTTAAATATTTTAATAGTTTTGAAGATTTATATAATATTGAAATAGATGATAAATCTCTTTATGAAGATAATATGAAAGTCCAGGTGCCAAAGTGCTTCCAACTTTATGATATAGGCGTGTTCGACAAACCACTTTATTCAAACCTTTACTATCCATTCCAGGTTGACCCACCATTTGTACTAGATGAAAACCCTTGTGGTCTTTACACAAAAAAATTCACAGTTACTGAAGAAATGAGCGAAAGAAAGAGCATTATAACTTTTGAAGGTGTTGCTTCTTGCTTCTATCTTTTTATAAATAATCAGTTCGTAGGCTACAGTCAGGTTAGCCACTCAACAAGTGAATTTGATATTTCGGATTTTCTTAACGTAGGCGAAAATGAAATTAAAGTTCTCGTTTTAAAATGGTGCGATGGTTCATATTTAGAGGACCAGGACCATTTCCGTCTTTCTGGTATTTTCAGAGAAGTTTATATTTTAAGTAGAACTAAAAACTACTTAAAAGATATTGAAATTCGTCAGAGTTTTAACAGCGATTACACAGAATGCACACTCACAATAAATTGTGATATTGATAATGCCGATGGCATCGTTTACGGCTTGGTGCACCCGTTAGGTGATGTGATTGACGAAGGTGAAGTTGATGTAAAGTCTTTCGCCTTGACAGTTGAAAATCCTGTTTTATGGAATGACGAAGCACCATTTGTTTACACACTCTTTATTACTGTTGATGATGAAATTATTCCATTCCAACTCGGTTTAAGAGAAGTTAAAATTGAAGATAAAAAACTCCTTATAAACGGTAAGCCTGTGAAACTTCGTGGTATTAACCGTCACGATAACTCACCAACTGGTGGTTACACAGTTTCAATGGAAGATATGGTAAGAGATTTATTCTTACTTAAAAGAGCTAACGTAAATGCAATCAGAACTTCACACTATCCTAACGACCCACGTTTTTACGATTTAGCAGAAGCATTAGGTTTCTACATCATTAACGAAGCAGATATTGAAACTCATGGTATGGGCTTTAATACAGAAAAAGATTGGGACTGGACTCGTTGGTCATTCCTTTCAACTTCACCTGACTGGAAACTTTCTTACGTTGACAGAGCAAAAACTCTTTATGAAAGAGATAAAAACCACGCTTGTGTTATTATGTGGTCACTCGGTAACGAAAGTGGTTGCGGTGTAAACCACCGAGCTATGAGAGAGTTTATAAAATCCCGTGACGAGAACGCTTTAGTTCATTATGAAAACTCTCACCTTGAGTTTAAAGCAGTTCCGGAAGGTGAAAACTTCAGCGATATTTCTGACGTAGAAAGCAGAATGTATGCGGGCGTTACGTATATTGATAAATATTTAAACGATGAGCAATATAATAAACCGTTCTATATGTGCGAATACGTTTGCTCAATGTCAACTGGTGACGTTTACGATTATTGGGAATTAGTTGACAAATACGACAACTTCTGCGGTGGTTGTATTTGGGAATTCGCAGACCACTCAATTTCAATGTTAGGTGATGACGGCAAACCACGTTATTATTACGGTGGTGACTTTGGCGATTTCCCACACAACAGCATTTGTTGTATAGATGGTCTTGTATTTGCAGACCGTTCTTTAAGACCTGGCTACTTCGATATGAAAAAGGTATATGAGCCATTCAGAACTTCATTCGAAAACGGCGTACTAAAAGTAAAGAGCGTACTTTATTATACTTCACTTTCAACTTGTTTCTTAAAATGGCAGGTTACAAACGGCACACAGTTAGTAAAACAAGGTGTAATTGAATCACTCGATATTGAAGCACAACAAGAAAAGGAATTCAAACTCTTTGATATGAGTGAATTGAATTTAACTGAAAACGCTTTCTTAACTGTTACAGTTCATCAGAACGTTGATACACCTTGGGCTCCGAAGGGTTACGAAATAGGCTTCGGACAGTTCGAATTACCTGTAAAGGCAAACGCCATTACACGAGAAAAATATCAAATATCCGTGGATGAAAACGACCGCTTCGTTGAAATTAAATGTGGTAATAACGAATACGTTTTCGACAAAAGTTACGGCAGAATTAAATCTATTAAACGTAACGGCACTGAACTTTTAGACGAGCCAACACGCTTACAAATCTGGCACGCTCCTTGCTATAACCGTGGTTCTGTTGATGAGTGGTACGACCACAACTTACACAAAGCATATCAGAAAACTTATTATAGTAAAGTAAATAAAAAAGACGATGCAGTAGAAATTGAAACTTCTATCGCATTTGGTGGCCCTGCAAGTCCATCTACAATAAAAGGTACGTTTACTTATATCTTTAATAACGACGGCACGTTTAAAATTACTGCAGATGGTACTGTAAAAGACGTTGCACCGCTTCTTCCACGTTTCGGTCTTGAATTCATATTAAAAGAAGAAAACGAGAAATTAAGATATTTCGGTTTAGGTTTTACAGAAACTTACCCAGACCGTTATAAATCTGCTCGTTTCGGTGAATACGATTTAACTGTTACCGATAACTTTGTTCATTACGTAAGACCACAAGAAAACTCATCTCACTACAAAACAAGACGGGTAGACGTTGGTGAAATGGGTGGTGTAGGTCTTCGTGTTACACCAGTTGACGAAACAAAAGACTTCTCATTTAACGCTTCTCACTACTCTGCGGAGCAGTTAACAGAAGCCACTCACGATTTTGAATTAAGACCAGAGCCAAGAACAATTCTTAATATTGACTGGCGCTTTAATGCAATAAGCGAAAACAGTGAACTTAATAACGAAGAAAATAAACGTCTTCTTAATGATAAAACGTTTAAATTCTCATTTATGTTCGAACCAATAGATATGCGATAAAAATAACAAAAACACGTGTCAAGGCAAAAACCTTGACACGTGTTTTTTATTGGATTATAAGTGACTGTCCACTATGACTTTCAGGGTGTGCTACAATTAATATTTTTCCACCTTCACCTGAGAAATATTTAATATGCGCTTTTTTGATGTATTCATTATATTCTTCAGGTGTTAATTCTGTTATCCATTCAGCAGATGTATCAAAAATAGGTTCATAACCTTTTAAATAAAACTGTTTTGAAGCCGAAGTTTCAGGCGTGAACATCATTCTGTGTTGCATTGGGTAGTAATCTCTTCTGTAATCGCTACTATAATTTTCTTTTATGTATTCGTAGTAGTAATTGCTCATATCATTAGCATCTACGAGGAACGCCTTAACCGGTTGCTTTGTTGTATCAAAGAATTTCATTAAATCGTGTGACTTCAAAAATTCTACTGTGTATTTCATTTCTTTTGTTATTTGGAATGATACAGCTTCATTTGAAATAATAAACCCTGGCTCTGTATTTGCCATTTCTTTAGTTCTGAATTGTAATAAACCATAGCTTTCTGTTGGTTTAAACCATTCGTTATAAGTAAGTGAAGAGATATCTTTATAAATTGTTTCTTTAAGTTCTTTAATTTCCTTTTCACTCAATACGTCAGTTATTGAAGAGTAGGTAGCATCTTTTGATACAGCATAAACGAAACCATCCATACTAATAATAGTTCTTGACCAAAGAGTGTATCCCAGTTCGTTGTTATCATCTCTTTCGTTTAATAACATCGCTTTATATAAATTCTTAACTTCAGTAGTATCCCAAAGTTTTAAAATTTCTTCGGCATTGTTTTTGCTGATGCATTCATAAGTCCTTTCATATATTGAGCCATCTTTTAAATAATATGTGAATTTTATACCTTCTGTTGTTTCGCTGTTTTTATCTTCAATTAAAGATGAATGAATTTTAAGAATTTTTTCAAAGTCTTCAATTTCTTCAAAACTTACAAATTCTCTTAAAACTGTGTTATGAATGTCAAAGTAATCACTTATACCCGTAACTTCATAATTGTTTTCAACTAAATCGTAAGGTATAGATATACTGATTTCTTTAATTTCTTCAACTTCTGGTAAGTCTTTTTCGTAACCCAAACCACCACTTAAACATAAAACAGAAGTTAATATGACTGCTCCCGTTATTGCCGATATCGGCTTAATTTTTTCTTTTATATTAAGAATTTTTTGCGTGGTGATAATATTCAATAAAACTGAAAGTATTATAGCAAGAGCGAAAAATACCACTAATAAAATGTATGAGTCTTGCGGTGGTAAATTTACGAATGTTGAATTGTATCTGAAACTCATATGGACGTTGACTATGTTTGCAGTTGGGTTGAAATTTTCATATAAAAATTCTGTGATATAATAACTTGCTATAACTGGTAGAGAAATACCTGAAGTTAATGTAATTAGTTTGCTGTTATTTATCTTTCCGCAATTTTCAAATTTATATTTTTTTTCAAAATGCTTCTTGATTAAAAGTAAACCAATAACCGATAACATAATCCAGAGAACAGAGTGAATTAATCTGTTTACAGGTATTTGGAAAGGTGCTAAATAATGACCAAGATTTACGTATGCATAAAACTCTCTTATAGGGTCCAAAATCGAGAGATTAATAAGATTATAAAAATCATCAAAAATGTACCCGTGTAAAAATGCTGTTGCACTAAAGTTTGTTATAGCTATTACACTATATGGTAATAAAACGAGTGAAACGCCACCTAAAATTGCTTCTATTTTTCTTTTCGGGAGAATTGTTGCAACTGTTCCACACATAAATCCCCAGAAAAGTGTTGTTAAACTTACAAGCACGTCACCGATAAATACCATTACACCGTTAAAGTCTAATGAAAGATATTTTAAGTTAATTAATAGAGCAATTATTTTTATAACAACTACTATTGAAACGAGTGCTATTAAAGGGTAAGTTACTTTTTCGTTAAATAACTTGCTTCTCTTTTTTGGTTGCAATAAAACTGCTCTTGCGTGATTTTTATTAAGTAAGAAAGAGAAGTTGAATACAGTAATTAAAGTTCCCGCAAGTAGCGTTATTAAAAAGTCGAAATCAAGGTAACTTAAAGTTAGAGAAAGTGATGATGAATTTGAAATCCAAGTTGCTAAATTCTCACCATTATTAAGGAAAAATTGTCCGAGAACACTCACAGAAAATGCGAATGCGAAAATACATATAAAAGCAATTGTCGGAACAGAAGAAACGCTTAAGTTTGCTAAATCTATGTTAACGTCAATTTCTTTTTTTAATATATTCTCTTTGTTTTTCATATTTTAACCCCCCAGTTAAGGTGACGGGAGTCGAACCCCGTACGCCTAAAATTTAAATCTTTCGGCACATTAAGCCGTTTTTTGTCTTGTTATACGCCAGTATGACTGCGCCAAAGAAACACCTTACTGCACCAAAATCTTTACAATTTTAGGTGCAAGCAGTTTTGTAAGACAAAAAAATTTCAAATAACAAGGAAAAACTCGCAGGAATACTGACGTATTTCAAGAGTTTTGACGACGTTAGTGGGAATTTTTGTCTTCCAAAACCGTGCGGTGTTCGGCTCCCGTCACCTTAAATATTTTTATGCAGGAATGTAGTAAACGCAGTCTAACATAGCGCCTTCATAATCAACAAATAAAATCTTGCCTTTTTGGTATTCGTCGTAATACTTTATGTGCGGCTCGTATAGTAATTCGGCTCGTTGGCTTGGATTTTCTAC
>JAZSIE010000018.1:0-12876 GCA_045533655.1 Acutalibacteraceae bacterium | reverse complement strand
TCGTCCACTACTTGGAATTACGACGGTTAACAATAAGCTTGTCGGAACTCTTGTGATGTTTGCGGGTTTTGTAGCCCAAAGCGGGTTTACCCCAGGGGGTAACAGGTCCGGAACGACCGATGGGACATTTACCTTCACCACCACCGTGAGGGTGGTCGTTAGGGTTCATTACAGAACCACGAACTGTAGGTCTAATACCAAGGTGACGTGTACGACCAGCTTTACCGATTTTAACGTTTTCGTGGTCTGTGTTGCCAACCTGGCCGATTGTTGCCATGCATTCAACAGGAACGTTTCTTAACTCACCTGATGGGAGACGGAGAAGAGCGTAAACGCCTTCTTTAGCCATAAGCTGAGCAGCATTACCTGCAGCTCTTGCAAGCTGACCGCCTTTACCTGGATAAAGTTCAACGTTGTGAATGAAAGTACCAACTGGGATATTTGTAAGAGGTAATGCGTTACCTGGTTTAATATCTGCGTTTGGACCTGCTTCAATTTTGTCGCCAACTTTAAGACCAACAGGTGCAAGAATATAGCTCTTAACGCCATCAGCATATTCGATGAGAGCGATGTGAGCTGAACGGTTTGGATCATATTCAAGAGTTTTAACAGTTGCTTCTACGTCAAACTTTGCTCTCTTGAAGTCGATTACTCTGTACTTTCTGCGGTTTCCGCCACCGTGATGACGAACTGTAATTCTACCGTAGTTGTTACGACCAGAATTCTTTTTAAGAGGTCTTAAAAGACTTTTTTCTGGAGCAACTTTTGAAAGTTCTGAATAATCTGTAACCGACATGCCACGACGAGCATTTGTTGTCGGATTATAAACTTTAATAGACATTTTATTCACACTCCTAATATGGCTTTGCGGAGAATGTCAACTCCATACTATACCATTGGGTATAATTTATTATAGTTTTTAATTTACAGATTACATCAAGCCGTCAAAGAACTCAATTGTCTTTGAATCTTCGGTAAGTGTTACGATAGCTTTTTTCCAAGAAGCTTTGTAACCTTCGTGGATACCGTATCTTCTGTACTTACCGCTGACATTGATTGTATTTACTTTTGCTACCTTTACGCCGAAGAGCTCTTCAACTGCTTTTGCAATTTCAAGCTTGTTAGCATCGTTAGCAACTTTAAATGTGTACTTCTTTGAGGCAATACCCATCATTGAATCTTCTGTGATGATAGGTTTAATGATAATGTCTTGTGCCATTTTCATTATGCATATACCTCCTCAATCTTAGTAACAGCATCCTTGAGAACTACGATTGTATCGCAGTTAAGAATGTCATATACATTAAGAGTATTAACAGTAGAAACTTTAGCACCCTCAATGTTTCTTGTGCTCTTGTAGATAACTTCGTTGTTTTCTGGAAGAACTACGAGAACTTTCTTCTGAGCTTTAATAGCTTCAAACATTTTAGCAATTTCTTTTGTTTTGATTGCATCGAGTTTAACAGAGTCAAGAACTATCATTTCATCTGCTGCAACCTTTGAAGAAAGAGCAGACTTCATTGCAAGTCTTCTAACCTTTTTGTTAACGTCAATGCCGTATGTGCGAGGCTTTGGACCAAGAGCGATACCACCGTGATACCATTGAGGTGATCTTGTAGAACCCTGTCTTGCACGACCTGTACCCTTTTGTCTCCATGGCTTTTTACCGCCACCGCTAACTTCTGAACGAGTCTTTGTGGACTGAGTGCCCTGACGCTGATTTGCTAAATAGCTAACAACAACAAGATGCATTGCTGACATATTTGGTTCGATATTGAAGATAGAATCTTTAAGTTCGATGTCAGAAACTTTCTTGCCTGCCATATCAAGTACTGATAACTTACTCATCTGTTACACTCCTTCCTTACGCTTTTTTTACGCTGTCAGCAATAACAACGATGCCGCCTTTAGGACCAGGAACTGAACCCTTGATAGCGATAAGATTGTTTTCACTGTCAACTTTAACTACGCTGAGATTCTGAACAGTAACACGCTCTGTACCGAGGTGACCTGCCATTTTCTTACCTTTGAAGATACGAGCTGGGTCGATAACACCTAAAGAACCACCGTGTCTTGCAACAGGACCTGTACCGTGAGACTCTCTGAGTCTACCGAAGTTCCAACGTTTGATAACACCAGCAGTACCTTTACCCTTACTTGTACCAACTACGTCAACGAATTCACCAGCAGCGAAAATGTCTGCTTTTACGATGTCGCCAACGTTAAGGCTTGAAGTATCAGCTAACTTAAATTCTTTAAGAACTTTCTTTGGAGCAACGTCTGCTTTACCGAAGTGACCTTTCATAGGTTTGTTCACTTTGTTAGCTTTCATGTCGCCGTAACCAAGCTGAACAGCTTCATAGCCGTCGTTTTCAGTTGTTTTCTTCTGAACAACTGCGCATGGACCTGCTTCGATAACAGTAACTGGAATCATGTTACCTTTTTCATCGAAAATCTGAGTCATGCCGATTTTCTTTCCGATAATGCCTTTTTTCATAATTTTTTTCCTCCTGTCAGATTATTGGTTGACTTTCGCCAACATGACCTGCAACACCTATATATAATAGGTATATTCAAAATCAAACTTTTATCGGATTAAAGTTTGATTTCAAAATCAACACCAGCTGGGAGCTCAAGACCTGTGAGAGCTTCAACAGTTTTGTTTGAAGGTCTGAGAATGTCAATGAGTCTCTTGTGAGTTCTTTGTTCGAATTGTTCACGAGAATCTTTGTACTTGTGAACAGCTCTAAGAACTGTAACAACCTCTTTTTCAGTTGGGAGCGGAATAGGACCTGAAACCTGAGCACCTGTGCGCTTTGCTGTTTCAACAATCTTTTCTGCTGCCTTGTCAACAACGTTGTGGTCGTAACCTTTGAGTCTGATTCTGATTTTTTCCTTAACTGCCATGTTTAACGCCTCCTAAAAATTTTGGCGGGCTTACGCAAATTTTCAACAACTCGCCCGGGGTGTTCGCTCACTCCGTTTAAAAACCGGAATAAACTTCCGGGAAAAAACTTGCGCTACGTACAACGCTGAAAGCCTCAGTTAAGGTAGGCAATACAGCTTGCACAGTATTTAAAATCGCCCGGTTTAAAATCGGACATACTCCGCGGAAATTCCCTGCCTTCTAAGACAGCCACCTCCCGCATCATCGCATATCATTTTCGCAAAAAGGGCATGAAAATAGGACACGCCCTTTTGCGTGCCCTAGTATAATAACATAGATGTTTCAAAAATGCAAGAGTTTTTTTAGCATTTTTTGAGAATTTTTCAATATTTTTTTGTGAAAATTGTATAGCAGGTATTTTTCACCAAATAGAGCATTTTTTCCAACTATCCATTTGTATAAATCAACCTACATCTGCAAAATAATCGGGGAATTCAGGCATTACAACGTCTGTAACAAGGTAATAAGTCATAAGACTTGTGCCGTAATCAACGCCTTCATTACCTGTTGGTTTACCGGTAGCAACGGTAATATTACGTTCTTTATCAATATGGTATATACGCTTTAATGTTTTCGGGCTTCTTATAATCTCACCGTTGTCATCACGTTTATTGTCAAATTCAAGAACAAAGTTGTTGCCAAGGTCAGGAATTGCATAAATAGCTACAAGTCGTTCTGCATTTGCCCCCTTTTCATCTACAACCAGCTTAATAAATTCGTTATCGGGAGAATCAGAAATCTGATTATCACCGGTCTTTGTAAACTCCTCAAGCCCCACAACAGATAATTCCTCTTGTTTATTTGTTTCTTGAATATTTGCATCTGTAGTACTTGGTTCTCCACTAATTGTAGTTGAATGAGTGTTGAGAGAAGCATCAGTAGTTGGTACAACTCCACCTGCTATTGTGTTTTGTGGAACACTCATATTCGCACCTGTACTAGCTTGATTGTTGTTTGATAAACCAAAGTTATAGGCTGCAATTATCATAACAGCTGAAAACGTCAATAATATAAGAACTGCAAAAATCCCGACTATAAGCTGTTTGCTTTTACTATCAAGCTTATTTTTTTCACCACTCACGAAAACACCCCATACTGCACTATTTATAATGTAATATATACTATTATATATAATGTAATAATATATTTACAGAATTTAAACAAATTGTAAAAATAAAAGAGAGTGCAGAAAACCACACTCTCTGTTTAAACTAACTTTTCTTAAGAAATAGTAGTTGGTGTTGCCTGGCCTGCTGAACTGCCGATATCAGCAAAGAGACCGATAACAGTACCGATAAGTGGAATTTCAGCAATAGGAGCAAGAATACCTGTGTAATCACCATTCTCATCTTTTGCGATAATATTCGCAATTTTATTAGCAAGGTCAGCTGTATCAAAACCGAAGTTTGCCATAATTGACCACATAGAAACTAACATATCACCCATAAATATTTCCTCCTTTATTCTATCTACGTAGGAATAATAACACATATTTTTCGTTTTATTTTTCCTTAAAAGAATTAAGACAATATTTTTTCAATTTTTTTGAATTTTTTGTTAACAAATACGTTGTTTTTTTATAATTTATTGTTTTTCACTTAATAATCTGCCAAAAAACCAAGACGTTCAGGAACTATTTCTTCGTTATTAAGAAGTTTTTCTGGATTCTCTCTTAAAGCTATATAAAGCAAATCTTCTATATCTTCCGGATAATCTCTTATAAACATATCTATATCCGTTGTACGCCATCTTAAATCGTGGGCATCTGAACCGATAAAATCAACGTAACCATTAAACAGCATTCTTAATGCTACGTCACACTCAATTTCACCGAACACCCCAACCGGTGAACCTACATTAATCTGAAAAAGACAGCCTTTATCACTAAGACGGTCAATAACACCAATATCATTTTTTACAAATTCATATCGTTCAGGGTGTGCAATAACAGGCACGAGCCCATTACTTATAAGATAATCACACCATGCACTGACGTCATCTTCTGTAGTGCGGAAGAAATCAAATTCAATCAGAATATAGTCAGACTCGCCTAAAGTATACGGTGCAAAATATTTTATATCAAAAATATCGTCATCACAAAGAATTTCAAAACCTTTAATGAGTCTTAAATCTCTACCTTCGCTATCGAGAATATTCTGAAGATATCTTGCTCTTTCTTCACGTGCATCATAAAGTGCACTCGCATCTTCCCAATGAACTATATGCGGAGTAAGAAAAAGCACATCGGTCCCCGTTTCGTGTGCAAGTCTGCAAAGTTCAACCGATGACTCTATATCAGGTGCACCATCATCCAGTCCCCAGAGTGTATGAGAGTGAATATCAATATAACCAAAATCTATCATCATTTACTCTCTCCGTTTACTTTTTTCTTCTCGGAATTTTTCACTTTTGTTTTAAAAACACCTTCATCGTAAAGAAGTTTTAAAATAATTACTGTAAACGGAAGAAGAATAATTCCGAAAGCGCCAAAAATTCTCACACCAAGGAACATAGCCATAATTGTTACTATTGCAGGAAGTCCGGCTTGATTTGCTACAAGTTTCGGTTCTATTATCTGCCTGATAACAGTAATTGCAGCATAAATAACAAGAAGACCAATACCCATTCCGAAATTGCCGAAAATAAGATTAAAAACAGCCCAAGGAATGAGAACTGTACCAGTACCTAAAACAGGGATTATATCAATAATGCAAGTAACAAACGAAATAATCGCTATATAACTTCCATCGTAAACGCCGATAAGTTTTAAAAGGAAAAGACCTAAAAACATCTCTGCAAAAGTGATTGCCATAATTGTTACGTATGCTTTAAGAAGTTTTGTAATAGCCTTTGTTGCAGTTCTTTTTGTTTTTACAACAGATTTTCTTTTACTATCACTAAAGAAACCTAAAACTAATTCTTTAACTTTATCATAATCACTTGCCATAAAGAAGCAAGAAACTACTGCAACAACAACAGAAAGTATTGTTGAAGGTAAACTTTTAACAACACTCCACGCTCCACTGAGTGGTGCAGAAAGCATCGATAAATCAATCTGAGACTGACCTTTACCTAATGAATCGAAAGCATTGGTAACGTATTCGCCCACTGTACCCCTTATACTTTGTGGCAAACGCACTATTACGCCCATAGCATAATTTTCTAAAGTTACAATCAACTCATCAATTGAAGAAAACTGTGTTGTTAAATAACTTGCAAAGCCTTTCAGTTCATCAAACAAAATAAGAACCGCTATTGATAATACACCAAATATAATACAAACTACCAATAATACGAGTAAAAATGATATTATACCGTGGGATTTAAGGTGCAGTTTTTTCTGTGCCCATTTAATAGGTCTTTGCAAAGCATAAGCCACTATAAAGGCAATTATAAACGGCGACAAAACGCCTAAGCAATATTTTATAAAAACATAAAAAAGTCCTATACATATAACTGCATAAACAAAATTAATTATAAACGACTTTCTTTTTTCAATAACACTTTCCATTGTTTTCTCCTACGTGAAAATTTTTCTATAAACGTTACACTATATATTATACCTTTTTTAATAATAATACAATGAAAATTTCAGAATTGACATAATTTTTTAACAATATTTAACTTTTTCTGAATTTTTTTGCAAAAAAGTCTTTATTATCCTATTAAGTTATGGTAGAATGGTAGAATAATATATAAATGTAATAATATTTACTCGGGGTGTAAAAAATGCAAATTGCAGTTATGGGTTTCGGCACAGTCGGTTCTGGCGTTGTCGAGTTAATCCTTAAAAACAAGAGCACTATTGCTAAAAGAAGCGGTCAGAGTTCTCTTGACGTTAAAAAAATTCTTGATATCCGTGATTTTTCATCACATCAGTTAGCAAACCTTTTCACAAAGGATTTTAACGATATTTTAAAAGATAAAGATATTGAAATTGTTGTTGAAACAATGGGAGGCGTAAACCCTGCTTTTGATTTTGTTTCAAAATCATTAAAAGCTGGTAAGAGTGTTGTTACTTCTAACAAAGAACTCGTTGCCGCAAAAGGTTACGAACTTTTAGAATTAGCAAAAGAAAATAACGTTAACTTCTTGTTTGAAGCAAGTGTTGGTGGCGGCATTCCTGTTATAAGACCAATTAACCAATGCCTTGCAGCAAATGAATTTCAGGAAGTTGCCGGTATTCTTAACGGCACTACAAACTTCATTCTCACAAAAATGATTGACGAAGGAATGGACTTTGACGAAGCACTCAAAATCGCTCAGGCAAACGGTTACGCTGAAAGAGACCCGTCTGCAGATATATTAGGTCACGATGCCGCAAGAAAAATTTGTATTTTAGCCTCTCTTTGCTTCGGTAAACACGTTTACCCAGATGAAGTAGAAGCAGAAGGTATTGTTAACATTTCAAAAGAAGACGTTGAATACGCTAAAATCTGGGGTGGCGTAATTAAACTTATTGGACGTGCTAAAAAGCTTGAAAATGGTAAGATTTCTGCTACTGTCGGTCCTTGCCTTATTAAGAACGGTTGCCAATTAGCATCTGTTTCTGACGTTTTCAATGCAATTCTCGTGCGTGGCGACGCTGTTGGCGACGTAGTATTCTACGGCAGGGGTGCTGGTAAGTTCCCAACTGCAAGTGCAGTTGTTGCAGACGTTATTGACTGTGCAAAACATACTGATAAAAGAAAACTTATCGGTTGGGATGATGCTGAAAACGATTACGTTATCAATCCATCAGAACAAAGTTCTTCTCTTTACATAAGAGCTACTGTAAGCGATTACAATGCGGTAGCAGAAAAAGTTAAAGCTTCATTTTCTGACGTTCAGATTCTTGAAGCAGAAACAAAAACAGAAATTGCTTTTGTAACACCACTTATGAATGAAAAAGAAGCAAGAAACAAAATCAGCGCACTCGGCGTTGAAGTTAATAATATTCTTAGAGTTTTAGATTATTAATCGCTAACACCTAATTACTAAAGGCGGTGAAAATATGTCTTATTGTCCACATTGTTTTAAAACGTTACACTTCTGGGACGTTAAAGCGGAATGCCCACATTGTGGCACAAACATTCCTAACTACGACTGGGAAAATATGTTAGAGCGTGATGCAAAAAAGGCTGAAGAAGCGTGGAAAGGTTTCAGAACTTTTACTAAGAACTTTAAAAGTGCTCTTTTTGGTAACAAGTTAAGAATTATAAGATTTATTTTCACTTTTGTTCCGCTTATTGTTCTTGTTTTACCAGTTGCATCTTATATATTTAACTTGCCATTCTTAAGTGAAGAAACAAGAAAAGTTACACTTTTAGATTTCACCTTAAATAATCTTCTTAATATAAACTGGGGTTCAATAATTAACTTAGTTAAGTTAGATGAATTAGGTATAAACTTCGCATTTATATTTATTGCACTCTTGCTTCTTTATTTAGCAGTTGTGTTTGGTGTATTAAACTTCGTTTGTATTTTAGCTTGTGCTTCATCACTTAAAGCAACAATTAACTGTGTGCTTTGTGCTGCTTCTGCACTTTGCTTTATACTCTCCCCTGTTCTTTACAGTATTGCACTTAACAATTTAGGTTCAACAGAACTCGGGCTTTTCACTGGTGACGTTCACTTTGGTATTATAGTTGGTGTAGTTCTTTTCACGTTTAATTTTGTTCTTAATTTTATAACTAATAAAAGTATGAAAAAAGAGAGAACCAAGACCTTATGAGTCTTGGTTCTTTTCATTTTCTAATTTTTCATTTAATTCATCCATTGTAATTTCGTTCTTCTGGCGTTTCTTTCTTACATAGCCATTCCTTGAAAACATTGCAGGAAAAAGACCGGTAATTGCCATAGCGGGAACTGAAATATAAAAAATACTGTCTTTAAAAAGCAAATAGTACATATAAGACGGAGCATTAATAAGAAGATAAAAATTCTGCAATTCTGGTTTAAAAATAGCCACAACGCCTAAAACAGATAAAAGCGAGAATATAACCCACACAGTAGTTATATAAAACTTTTTATTTGCAAAGCGTGTGAAAATACGCCCTGAAATGTAGTAGCATATAGGTGCCAATAAAAACATAAACACCATAACTATTATTTTAAGAACACCTTCTAAATCGCCCCAAAGGTAAACACCATCTAAAAAGCAAATTTTGTTATATATAAAGCAAAGCAGTGCGTGAACACCTAAAACAAAGGCAATAGAAAAGGCGTTTAACGTAATCTTTTTCTTCAAAACATTCACCTTTTTTTACTTAGTGACGATATACTACCATATATTATAGTGGATTGCAAGAAGAAAGAGTCGAATTTAATTAAAAATTAAGAATTAAAAATTAAAAATTGTGGGACCTGCGGTCAGCATCATAATATTATAAAAGCAACTACATTCCTTCATTTTAGATTTAACAGTAATCTAAAAACGAGAGAATGTAGTTTTTACTATCCATATTAAATTATAATCAAGTCCGAAGGACTTCCGAAATTTTTAATTTTTAATTCTTAATTTTTAATTGTAAAATAAAACTCCACACCATCATTTACATTCACGCAACCATAATTCGCCTTATGTAAATCAAGAATTTTTGCTGAAACTGCAAGACCTACACCGCTTGATTTGTCTCGCTCTGTTCTTGATTTATCTGTTTTATAAAGCACTGACCAGATTTTATCTTTTTCGTTTTCGGGAATTTGTGAACCTGAATTGTAAACAGAAACCTTGGTTTCACCTGAATTTTCAGTTAATGAAATCTTTACTTCGCCACCATTTTCTGTATGTTTTATGGTATTAGAAAGCATATTATCAATAACTAAAGCAATTAAACTCCTGTCACATTTCACAATAGCACTTTCTTTGATATTTAAAACGACAGTTTTTCCGTGTAATTCAAATTGCTTTTTATATTTTTCTGTTTCTTCATTTACAACGTCACTCAAATTATATTTTTCCAGAGTCAATTTATCAGTTTGTGCAATTCGGTTATACTGAAGCATATCTGTAACAAGTTTATCCATTTTCTGTGTTTCATCGTAAATTGATTTTAGATATTCTTCATTCTTTTCAGGTGCAATATTTTCTAAAACACACTCGCATTGATTCTGAATAATCGCAATAGGTGTTTTCATTTCGTGAGTCATAGCGGAAATAAATGCATTTTTACTTTCTTCAAATGCTTTATTTTTATCATAGAATTTAGATATCATTATTAAAACTACAACAGTTAAAACCAGGAATAAAAGAGTAGTTGTTACAAATATACTACTATCACTGTTTATAACCGCAATAAATTCATCATACCCAAAACATATTATAAAATAATATAATTCACCCGAAAGCTCAACGCAACCATCATAACTTGCAAAATTACCACCACTACTACTACCGAAAGTATTTGCCAAAAGCGTATCTTGATTTGACGCTTTACTCAAATCATCTTTCATTTCTTGCATATATTCTTCACTCAAAGCGATATTTTTTAATTCTTCACGTTTAATTGTTTCAGGGTAAACATTCAAATCATAGGTTTCGGTATATTCCTTAACTTCACCTTTATAATTTTTATCACCAATAATTTCTAATTCTGTTATTTCAAAACCTTCAGGATAATCTCCGTATGGGTAAAAATCAGAAACTACAAGAGAAACAGGAACTATATCGCCTTCTTGGGATTCGTAATATTTAAAGTTTTTTATATGAAGACCTTGTGATTTTTCATTAAACTCCCAAAGTCTTTCTAATTCTGGTTTTTCTAAATGTTCATCAAGATAACAAATTTTTTCTTTTCCATTCTCATCATTAAAAGCAATATAACTACCGCTTGTATGAACCAGTTCTCCATTTGCATCAAATAATAGCATAACACCTGAATAACTGAACGGACTAAAAACAGAATACATAAAATTTTCTTCTGTAAATTTACTATCATCAAATTCTATACCAAGCGTATATACTTTTGAAGCAAACTCATCATAATAGTTTTCAGTAAATCTGTAAAAATAGGAATGTTCGTTGTTTAAACCTACTATATACAATGCAACCATTGAAACAATATAACAAAAAACTATTACTACAGATGCGAACCACAAAATTCTTTTTTTATTTGATAATTTTTTCATAAAAAATCCCCCTTAATTAAATTTACAATGATTTATATCGCTTTCGCTATAGCGAACATTCAAACGTATACCCCACATTCACCACCGTTTTAATACACCCAGCCTTTTCCCTGAGTGCTTTACGAATTCGTTTAATATGAGTATCAACTACACGATTTGAGCCGTCATATTCCCAGCCCCAGATTCTGTTAAGAATTTTATCACGGTCTAAAACAATATTTTTATTTTCCATCAAATAGCGTAACAATTCATAATCTTTAGTTGTAAGTGTAATTTCTGTATTTTCAACAAAAACCTTTCGTTTTGCTAAATCTATTACAATTCCATTTAATGAAATCTCGTCTCGTTTCAAATTTCCTTTTGACATAGCAATCATAGAAAGGCACTTTTGGTGCAACACTGAAAGTGGAAATGGTTTTACTATGTAATCATCACCACCAGAAGAAAAGCCTTTTAAATAATCGGTTTCTTCCCCCAAAGCTGAAAGAAACAGAATTGGAACACTACTGTATTCTCTTATTTCTTCACACGCTTTAAGACCATCTTTTTCAGGCATCATAACGTCAAGTATAATTAAGTCGAATTCAGTTTCTTCTGTTTTTTCTACCGCATCTTCACCATCAATAGCAGTAGTAACACTCAACCCTTTTGCAGAAAGATAATCTTTTATAGTATTTCTTATCTTAATTTCATCATCTGCAACGAGAATTTTATACATTAACTCTCCCCCTTTGATATGATAATATTATAGTCGTGTGTAATTTGTGTGTCAAATCCACAAATAAAAAAATAAAGTTGAAAGCCCGTGACTTTCAACGTTATTTTTACGAGTTTAAATTTCTTTCAAATAATTAATGCTCATCTGGGCACACTCAAGTGGAGTTTTATCCATTGAAGGATTATCCTGTTCAACAACCACCCAAGAAGCACCTGCTTTTTCTGATGCTTTTAAAATAGCCTCAAAATCCTGAACGCCATAACCTACTGGTCTGAATTCAAAAGTCTGCTCTTTAGCTTCTGTTTCTTCTTCCTCAATACCAATAAGCTTATAAAGTGGACCACCATTGTTTGAACCAACAAAGTCTTTAAGGTGAACTACTGGTGCACGACCTGTATATTTTTCAATATAACCTGCAGGATTTTCACCGCCAACGTTTACCCAGCAAGTGTCAATTTCAGTCTGTAAAAATTCTGAAGGCACTTCATTATAAAGAATATCGAGTGCATATTCACCATCGATTTTAATAAATTCAAAATCGTGGTTGTGGTAAAGAAGCTGAAGACCGAGTTCTTTTGCTGCTTCACCAATTTTTCTTATACCCTTAACTGTATCAGAAAAACCATCTGTACCAGGGCGACATTCTTCTGTAAGGTAAGGAACAACAACGTATTTACAACCAATTTCTTTATAATCTTTTAAAACTTCTGTTGGGTTTTCTAACATATCGTAATAAGGCACGTGAGCAGAAATTGGTTCCATTTTAAGTTCTGCTAATTTTTCTTTAATTTTCTCTGGTGCTTCACCAAAAAGACCCGCAAATTCTACACCATCGTAGCCTAAAGCCTTAACCTTTTCGAGTGTGCCATAAAAATCTTTTTCCATATCATCTCTTACTGAATAGAGTTGTAATGCAATTGGGAATTTCATAAAAATTACTCCTTTAGAAAAATATTCAACGTTACAATTATACTTGCTTTAAAAAACATTTTCAATATATTTTTCACATTTTGTTGACATTCACTTTAAATAAGTTGTATAGTATATAATAATTTAAATTTTCAGGTGATATTTATGAAATATATAGTTGTTCTTTACGATG
>JAZSIE010000031.1:0-100000 GCA_045533655.1 Acutalibacteraceae bacterium | reverse complement strand
GGTTTCGTAACGCAACTGACCACCAACGTAATGGTAAGTTGATTTTGTTGTAACATTGTTTTGCGTTACTGATTTTGTACCTCTTAAACCATCAGCATCGTAAGTGTAACTAACACTTGTTGCTACGCCATTAACAGTTCCACTATATGACTTTAACTGCCTACCAAACCAAGTTAAAGAAGCACCAAGGTAGGTAGTCGGGTTACCAATTGCATCATAGGTAATTGTTTCGTTGGTTTCGTAATTAGGTGTACCATCTGAATTAAAATCACCATCAAGATTAACACCAGTTAAAAGGTTATTCCAACCAGTTTTGCCGTCATTACCATAACGATAATTGATAGTTTTTGTACCACTTGTACTACTCTGAACCTTCTTAGTAATGTTACCTAAACTGTCATAAGTGAAATTGGTTGTAATTCCACTTGTGCTGTTAACTTCTTTTGTAAGCTGGTTTTTGTTGTCGTAAGTGTAACTTCTGTAAGCACCAGAGTTTTTCGTGATACTTGTAATGTTTCCTACTATATCATAATAATACTTGTAAGCTACATTGTCAAGTTTTTCAGTGTCAATTTGTGTTGTGGTGTAGCCACTGCCACGGTTTGAAGCATAATAAGTATACTCTGAATTCTTCGTTGTTGAGTCAAATACAAAACTCTTTTTGGTTAATCTGTTAAGCCCGTCGTAAGTTAAGACAGTAAGACAGAGAACCGTCCCCTGTCTTATTTTTCAATGATTATTATAAAAAAATCCTTTAAGAATTAGGTTACCCTAATTCTTAAAGGAAACGAACTTATAACTCTCTAAAATCTGAAAATATTTTGCTAAACGCTCATAAAGTGGCTCGGCTTTTTCGCCGAAACGTTCTTTTACTAAAACGCCTAAATCTAAAATAGATTTTTCGCCATCTAAAAGCGGCCACAAAAAGCTTCCGTTTTCATCAAGATGAACGTAAGAAATTTTAGGTTTCTTAAAGAATTTTTGAGCAACTGTATTAAAGAAGCCTGTGTTTTCAATTTCTAAAGTCACTGCCCCGTTTTCATCTTGTTTCCACTGAATATTTTCATTTCTTACTGGTATTTTTTCAAGATAATTTTCTACTTTTACTTCTTTCTTAGCCATTTTTAGCCTTCTTTTCTTTTTTGAATACAGAGAACGTTAAAAGTGAAACAATTACAAGTGCGAACACAACAAGGCTTAAAATCTGTGAAACACCTGAAGAAAGATTTAACATACCAGAAATATTAATAAATTTATCTACACCGAAGATTGCAAGAACCGCTAAAACAATACCAACTAAACCTTCGCCGGCAATCATACCGGAGCAGAAAAGAATACCGTCGTTTGTTGCTTTACTCTTTTTCTCTTCATTTTTCATTTTATCGAAGAAATAACGAACGAGACCGCCAATCATAATGCAGGTGTTAAGATGAACTGGAAGATAAATACCAATTGCAAAAGGAAGAACAGGAATACCGACAATTTCAACAACAACTGCAATAAGCGCACCAATAATTATTAAAATCCAGGGAAGTTCGCCACCCATAACGCCTTCTACAATCATTTTCATAAGTGTTGCTTGTGGAGCGGCAATTTCTTCTGAACCAAATCCCCACGCACTGTCTAAAAGATAGAGCGTTCCACCAATGGCAATTGCAGAAGCGGTAACACCTAAAACTTCACCGATTTGTTGTTTTTTAGGAGTAGAACCTAAAAGGTAACCGGTTTTAAGGTCTTGTGAAGTATCGCCCGCAATAGCGGCAATAATACAAATTACAGAACCAATTGCAATAGCACTTTCCATACCACCGGCAATACCTTGTGGGGTGTTATCAACTGTTAATTTGAGTGTTAAAGTTGCAATTAAAAGGGTTGCAATAGCCATACCAGAAACGGGGTTATTACTACTACCAACTAAACCTACCATTCTTGAAGAAACCGTTGCAAAAAAGAAACCGAATATTACGACAATAACCGCACCAATTAAAGAAATAGGAATAGCCGGAACAAGCCACACGAGTAACGTTAAAATTGCAATTACAATAAGCACAATTTTCATATTAAGGTCTTGCTCGGTACGAAGATTGCTTGAAGTAGTAGCACCTTTCATACTCTTTAAAGCACCCTTAAAGGTATTAATAATAAGTGGTAAAGATTTAATAAGACTTATAATGCCACCAGCCGCAAGAGCACCCGCACCAATGTAACGGATATATGAACTCCATATACCAGCGGCACCGCTTGTCGCATAAATCTCACCAATGGTAGCATCGACTGATGGGTACATTACAATATTCTCACCAAAGAGCACAATAAGCGGAATTAAAACCATCCAGCTTAAAATACCACCAGCGAACATATAAGAAGAAATTTTAGGACCACAAATGAAACCAACGCTCATAACTGCAGGGTAAATCTGAGTACCCATTTCACCGGCAAAGCCTTTGAATTTTAATGCAACTTCGCCAGGCACAGCCTTTAAGCCATCAATTATGAATTTAAATGCGGCGGCAAAGCCCATACCCGCAAAAACTGTTGAAGCGTTTGAGCCACCTTTTTCACCAGCTAAAAGAACTTCTGCACAAGCAGTTCCTTCCGGGTAAGGTAACACGTTATGTTCTTTTACAATGAGAGCGTTTCTTAAAGGAATCATAAAGAATACGCCTAAAAGACCACCAAGAAGTGCAATAATTGAAATTTCGAGCATATCGGGTTTTTCCATTTTACCTTCGTTAGCCCAGAGAAAAAGTGCCGGTAAAGTGAAAATTGCACCAGCCGCAACAGATTCACCCGCAGAACCTATTGTCTGCACAATGTTGCTTTCTAAAATTGAGTTCTTTTTTAAAATAACTCTTATAACACCCATAGCGATAACCGCCGCAGGAATTGATGCAGAAACAGTCATACCAACCCTAAGACCTAAATAAGCGTTTGCCGCACCAAAAACAACCGCCAAAAGCACACCTATAATTACCGAACTAACGGTAAGTTCCGGTGTAACTTTTGAAGCGGGAATATAAGGTTTAAACTCTTTTTTGTTATCCATAAAATACTCCGTTCTTTTTAAAAAATACTTTCATAGTTTATCATTTTTTTATTAGTATTGCAAGTTTTTTATAAATAAAACAGGGACTTTCCAGAAAGTCCCTGTTTTGTTTATTCAGTTCTTAATGCTTCAACCGGGTCTTTATTCGCCGCAATTCGTGATGGGAAGAGACCTGCAACAAGTGTAAGTGAAACACTTATAATTACAAGTGCAAAGCCTCCGACGAATGGGAGTGCCGCAGAAGCAGGGATGTTTAAAATTTCGTTTAATACAAAGTTTATTGGCAACTGCAAGAACAACGTTGTGCCTATACCTATTAAACCAGCACCAAGACCGATAACGGTAGTTTCCGCATTAAACACACGTGCAATATCTTTTTTAGAAGCACCAATACTTCTTAAAATACCAATTTCTTTAGTTCTTTCAAGAACAGAAATGTAAGTAATAATACCAATCATTATTGAAGAAACTACGAGTGAAATTGCAACGAAAGCAACTAAAACGTAAGTAACGATATCAATAATAGTTGTAATACTGCTCATAAGTACGCCTATAAGGTCAGTAACCTTAACTGCATATTCATCGTGACCGTCAGCAGTAACTTTATCGTTATAATAAGTTATAAGCTCGTTGAGTTTTTCTTTTGCTTCAAAACTACTTGGGTAGAAATATATAGCCGATGGTGAGTCAGAAGTTGAATAACCAAGTGTTTCAAGTGTTGAAGAAAGCGAATTTGTTGCCGCCATTGTGTCAACGTACGCTTGTTTTAATGCCCTTACTTGTTCTTCACTTAAGAAACCTTCCATAAGTTTCTTTTGAAGATTTGACATATTATCAAACCCGAACATTGCCATCATATTTGTCATATCAACTTGTGACATATCAATTTCCATTTGCTCAACCATTGATAAAAACGGTGTAATGTCAAGGTAATTGAAATCAATTCTGCTTAAATCAACGTCTTTTAAATCGAAGTCGTTAACAGTAAGGTTTGAAAACTCAAGACCAGTTAAAACGTCAGTTGTCTGGTCAGCTAATTGTGCTTTAACAACTTCTGTTTTAGCATTTTCTGCCACAACGTAATCCATAAGGTCCGTTCTGTAGCCAATACCACCGGTACCAATTGAAAGTGTATTATCTTCATCAGGTTTTAAAATACCAACAACTTTAATTGTAAGAGCATCTTCAACGAGACCTTTTACAAAATAATCGTTTTCACTGTTATCTTCCCAAAGACCTGTTTTCTTGTTTTTAGTGTAGTAATCACCTGTGTTTACTACTTTAAATTCCATATCAAGAATTTCATTGTAAGAATATTTAGAAACGTCTGCACTTTCTAACTCTTCACCATTCGCAAGAGCAGACATAATATGCTTTGAAAATTCTTCCTGGTCTTTAATACCTAAACCGTAAACTACAAGTTCGTTTATCTGATGGTTAGCGTCAACTATAAGAACAACTTCGTCTTTATTTTCAGGGAGTTTACCAGCAATAACGTCATACTGACTTTCCATAAGTTCATCGTCACCAATAAGTTCAATCCACACAGACATCTGTGCCATCGAACCCGCCATAGAAGTCATTGCTTCCATATCGGCACCCATACTCATACTTTCCATCATTGTACTTGGGTTAACCTGAACTACGCCGTTTTCTGTGTCTGCCTTATAAATATTAAGGTCAGTGCTGTATTTATACTGAACGTCGTTACAGTATTTATCAAACTCTGCTTTGTTATCTTCAATATAAGTTTTGAAGTTTTTAAGGTTATTTGAAGAAGCTTGTGAAATGAATGCGTTAACCATCTGCATAAATGCTTCGTTAACGTAAACGGTATCTTCTTCAACGTCTATTCCTTGCATCGCTTCCATACCAAGACCTGTCATAGAAGTCATAATGCTACTTATATCCATCGTCTGCTTTTCAACTGACATAGGGTAAGAAAGAAGCATATCTTCCTGAACTTTGTCGATATACCCCTGAATACCATTTGAAAGTGCTAAAACAAGAGCAATACCAATAATACCAATACTACCGGCAAAAGCAGTTAAAAACGTTCTTGCCTTTTTAGTTTTTAGGTTATTAATACTTAAAGAAAACGCAGAAGCGAATGACATTGAAGTTTTAGTACCCTTTGATGCTTCTTTCTCGGCAAAAGCAACTTCGTTAACGTAATCTTCTTCTGTCGGCTCAAATGGGTTAGTGTCCCCAATAACTTCACCGTCAAGACATCTTATAATTCTGTTTGAATATTCTTCTGCTAAATCAGGGTTATGAGTAACCATAATTATGAGCTTATCTTTAGAGATTTCTTTTAAAAGCTCCATAATCTGAACACTTGTTTCAGTGTCAAGAGCACCAGTTGGTTCATCGGCTAAAAGAATATCGGGGTCGTTAATAAGTGCACGGGCAATTGCAACTCTCTGCATCTGACCACCAGACATCTGGCTCGGCTTTTTATACATCTGATTTTCAAGACCAACCTGTTTTAACGCTTCTTGTGCACGTGCTTTACGTTCTTTTTTAGAAACACCTGAAAGTGTCAAAGCAAGTTCTACGTTAGAAAGCCCAGTCTGGTGCGGAATAAGGTTATAACTTTGGAATATAAAGCCTATTGAGTGGTTACGGTAAACGTCCCAGTCGGTGTCGGTAAATCTTTTAGTAGATTTACCATTGATTAAAAGGTCACCGCTTGTGTAACGGTCAAGACCGCCTATGATATTAAGCATTGTTGTTTTACCACAACCAGAAGGACCGAGAATTGAAACAAACTCATTCTCTCTGAAATTTATGCTTACGCCTTTTAAAGCTCTTACCGTGGTATCACCAGTAACGTAATCTTTAACTATATTTTTTAAAATTAACATTTCTTGTTACCTCAATAATAAAGTTTCTTACGATTAAGATAGAATACAACTCCTACGACTGCACCAAAAAGTGCTACACCACCAATAATAAATAAAACTGTGTAATCTTTCGGTGGTTCTTCATAAATGATAGTCGGGTTATAAGTTTCGCCTTCTTCTAACGGAACAATTACACGCTCTTTAAAAAGAAGATTGTGAAGCCACTCGATTATCTGGTCAGTTGTCATTCCTTCAAACTGCTCGAATATCTGTGAAGCGTAAAGCGAGAAAGTATCTGCTCCACCACCAGCCATTAAACCATTTAATGCGCCTTTATTTTCGGGCATTTTAAGTGTATCTACAAGATATCTGAAAACTGTAAGAAGTAACGCTTCTTTGTCAGCCTTTATATACGTGTAAGTTGTATTTTTGCCGTTCAACACTTGCTTACTTTGTTCTGTTTCCGTTTCACCGTAAGAATAAAGTGCTTTTAAATCAAAACTCTTAAGTTTAAGACCAACACCATCTTCAAGTGATTTTAAAATATCACTTGTATTCATCTCAGAAGTAATTGCCGAAGTGTCAAACTCAACTTTATAAATCGGCTCAATCTTTTCTAAAAGTGCCGTTACAGGTAAAAGAAGATTAGTAATGCAAACTTCTAAATTGCCACTGTCTATAAAATAAACTACGTTTGGTAAAATCTCTAAAGCCGTTTTCACAGGTTTTTTAAATAAATCGTCAAGTAAATCGAAAACAGGTGTTGTAATATTCTTTAAAACTGCATCTTTACTTGTATCGTTCTTATATTGATTATAAGTTTTAATGTTTTTTGATTCACAACCCAACGCTTCAAGAATAGGTATAATCGCTGTGTTATAACCGTCGCCACCAGTGATTTTAATGCTATCCATAAACGTGATTGTTTTACCCCTTAAAACAACTTCTAAAAGTGGGTAAAGTGGACGAAGCGTTGCAACAAACGCATTTTCAAAACCAGTTCTTCTGCCGTTATAAAATCCCCAGTTTACACCGTTAAGATTTACCTTTGACCACGAAGAAGCTTTGTTTAAAACGTTTCTTGCTTCGCTGTAACTATATTCAGTAAGAAGCGAAGCGACACCTTTTGGAGTAGCATCTACACCCATAACAGAAAGCATTTCAATAAGACCTTCTTTTTCGAGTGCAGAGTAAATTCCAACAGTAAAATTGCCAACGTTAGCATTTGTGTAAATCGTACTTTCTAAAAGCGTTTCTAACTTTTTATAATCAGAATATTCAGCAACAAATTCGTCTATTAAATCGTCTATTCCGTTTAAAACTTTTTTGAATTCTTTTTCGCTTAAATTCTCTGTATAAGTAATCTGACTGAATGAAATCGCAGGGAATTTATACTCCTGTGGGTCTTGTAACTGACTATCGTTAAAAATAAGAATGATAGTTTTTACAACGTTTTTAGTATCAGTTCCTAAAAGCTTTGTTATTGCGTCACTGGATAACAATGCATTTTCGCCACCAGTTGTATTGAACCCTTTTAAAAGTTCTGGCAAAGCAGATTTATTAAGCTTTAAAGCGTCAACAAGCCAAGACATAATTTCTGTGTAAGCAAGTGGTTTATTCGGAGTAAAATTCACACCATCGCTACTGCCACATTTACTTAATGATTCAAAGTCGAGCGGCGGAAGTTGAAGTCCGGTTTCTTGTGACATAGAAGTTAACATATCGTTTAAAACAACTTCTAAATCGAGATTCATTGACTCAAGGTCAATTATTTTAAGAAGAATAGCAAGTCTTACGTAGGCATTTTCTTTAACAGGTGCTAAAAGATTGTTAAAGCACTGATTTAACTGACCGCTTTCATTGAAATAAGCGAGTGCAGGTAAAACTGTTACTAACGTATCAACTGGCTTTTTCTCTAATTTGTCAAGAATTGAAAGAGCACTCAACAAAATATTATAAACC
Source organism: Acutalibacteraceae bacterium (assembly GCA_045533655.1). Classification (GTDB taxonomy): domain Bacteria; phylum Bacillota; class Clostridia; order Oscillospirales; family Acutalibacteraceae; genus DTU089. Next base: position 92,146 of record JAZSIE010000031.1, on the reverse strand, counting down.
ATTGTGTTCTTATCTTCTTTGGCTTGATTTTTAAATTCTTCCTGAGTTAATTTAACGTCACAACCCAAAGCGTTAAGAAGTGGCACTATTGCAGTTTCGTAACCATTACCACCTTTAATAGTTGTAATACCCGCTAAATTATATTTGCCTGAGCAAAGAAGCATAAATAAAAGATTATTAAAAGGACTGAGTGTAGCACTTATTGCTTTTGCAAAACTCTTTTTATCGGTTACTCCCCATTTAACGTTTGTTAAATCCACTTTACTAAAAGACCCTGCATTTATAAGTGCATCTTGTACTTCCGGATAATTTTTTAAGCCTTTTGCAACTCCGCTTACCGTTACGTCGATACCAATAGTTTTTAAGTCACTTGCACTTTCTTCCATTGAAGAATAAATCGAAACGAGCAACTCTGAAACAACCTGGTCACTATAAATCATTGGTTCTATTAAAGTTTTTAAATCTGTTTTAAGGTAATTCTTCAAAATATATGAGACGAGTTGCTCAGTTCCCGTAACGGCATTCTGCGCTTGCTTTTCCGTTACACCATCAGGGTAACCGGAACCAGCAAACGCTACAATATTCATACTACTTGCAGAAAAGGCAAGTAATACTGCTAAAATTAAGCATATTAACTTCTTAACTTTCATAATACTCACTCTATTCATAAAAAGCGCAGATTTTTCATAATAATATATCAGTTTCTATTATACTACTATATAGAAAAATAAATGTTAAAAAAATGTTAATTTTAGGAGTTTTTATGAAAAAATTGCTATTATTTCCACTTGTTTTATCATTCTTTTTAAGCGGATGCTCAATTATTGAGAACGGAAACGATTTATCTGGCTTTATTTTCAGAATGAATGAGAAAAACAACACTTATAATATGACCGAAATAGGCTTTTTGTACGATGGAGAAAAAAGCGAATTTTACAAATTTTTTATCATTGATGAAAATGAAATTTTATTGACTTTCAAAGCAGATGAAAAAGGCAGACTTCAAGAAATGAACATTGTTACTTCGTGCATTTTAGGGAATAGTGAATTTCTATCATCATTTATAAAAGATGCACTTTTTTGTTTTATAAATGATAATGAAATTCTAAATACGCTTTTTACTGAAACGGATTTCAATAATACAATACTCACAGTAAAAAACGAAACTATAAAAGCAAAAAAAGGTAACGTCGAGTTACTACTCGACGTTACCGAAATCGGCACTGTTATTACAGTTTATAAAGATACATAATTTTTTAACTGCTCTGAAAGAAGGTTTAATGCTTTTCCACGGTGACTTAATTTATCTTTTTCTTCTGCGTTCATTTCTGCAAAACTTTTACCATTCACCATAAAGAGTGGGTCGTAGCCAAAACCGCTTTCACCTTTTTTCTCATAGCCTATAGCACCTTCACATTCTCCCCTTGCAGAAATTATATCTCCATTTGGGAAAACGCAACAAACAACAGAAACAAAACGTGCAGTTCTCTCATTTTCTGGCACGTCTGCCATAAGTTTCAAGAGTTTATTGTTATTTTTTTCATCGTCACTGTTTTCACCCGAAAAACGTGCAGAATAAACACCCGGGGCACCAGCCAAATAATCTACCATAAGCCCCGAATCATCTGCAACACAAGGGTAACCACTTTCTTTACAACCCGCTTTAGCCTTTATAAGAGCATTTTCATAAAAAGTTTCGCCGGTTTCTTCTGGCTCTGAAAGTGTTAAACCTAATTCACTATCTGTTTTGACGTCTATTCCTAAAGGTGCAAGAATTCTTAAAAGTTCATTTTTCTTTTTCACATTATGAGTTGCGATTAAAAATGTTTTTGCCATTATTTAAAAAGCCTCCCGAAAAAGCCTTTTTTCTTTTTAGGCTCATCGTCATCGAGTGAAGTCGCACCATTTTCAGTTTCTGCATCTATCGCATCAACTTCTTCTTGCATTTCTTCTATTTTATCATCAATTTCCTCTGCAACTTCATTTATCTCTTCTATTACTTCTTCTTTAAATTCTTCAACAGTTTCTTTTACGTCTTCTTTGAATTCTTCGATTTCTTCTGAAACGTCTTCTTTAATATCATTAAATGCTTCAACAACTTCTTCAAAAATTTCTTTTAATTCGTTGCTTTCTTCATTCTCAGGAAGTTCTTCTCTGATTTCAGATAAATCTATTTCATCTTCTTTAAAATCTTCTGGTAATGCTTCAAAAAGACCTTCGGCAAATGCGTGTGGGTTGAATGGTTGTAAATCGTCAATACCTTCACCAACACCAACGAATTTTACTGGAACTTTAAGGTCATTCTTTATAGAAAGAACAACACCACCACGAGCAGTACCATCAAGCTTTGTAAGAATAATACCAGTAATCTCGGCGATTTTTGCAAATTCTCTTGCCTGATTCACTGCATTCTGACCAGTTGTAGCATCAAGAACTAAAAGCACTTCACGGTCAGAGTATGGAAGTTCTCTGTCAATAACTCTGTAAATTTTTGCAAGTTCTTCCATAAGATTTTTCTTGTTATGAAGACGACCAGCAGTGTCACAGATAATAATATCGTTACCCCTTGCTTTTGCGGCAGAAATAGTATCAAAAATAACTGCCGCCGGGTCTGCGCCTTCTTTGTGGCTTATAATATCAACGCCTGCACGCTCAGCCCAAACAGTAAGCTGGTCAATAGCGGCAGCACGGAATGTATCTGCCGCACCAAGAATAACGCTCTTGCCTTCTGCTTTATACATAGCCGCCATTTTACCGATAGTTGTAGTTTTACCTACACCGTTTACACCGATAACAAGAATGATTGAAGGGATAGTAATAAGACCCATATCTTCGCCACCTTCGAGCATTTCGGCAACGATTTCTTTTATTTCTGTTTTAACGTCATTAGGGTTTTTAAGACCTTTTTTACGAACTCTTTCGTTAAGTCTTTTTGTAATTTCAGAAGCGGTAGTAACACCAACGTCACCCATTACAAGTGCTTCTTCTAATTCGTCAAAAAGTTCTTCGTCAATTGAAGTGTAACTATCGAGAACGTTATCAATAGCACCCGACATATTGTTTCTTGTTTTTCTTAAACCGAAGTTTATTTTCTTAAATACGCCCATAAGTCACCTTTAAATATTTATTATTCTTCTAAACCAAGTTGTTTAGCCATTTCTGCAGTCTTTAACTCAAGAAGTTTTGAAACACCTTTTTCCTGCATTGTAACACCATAAAGCATATCTGCTTCTTCCATTGTACCACGACGGTGAGTAATGAGAATAACCTGTGTCTCATCAGTCATTCTTCTTACGTAAGAAGCATATTTTGCAACGTTAACGTCGTCAAGAGCCGCTTCAACTTCGTCGAAAATACAGAACGGACAAGGGTTAACTTTAAGAATTGCAAAGAGAAGTGCAATTGCAGAAAGACCTTTTTCACCACCTGAAAGAAGTGAAATATTCTGAACGTTTTTGCCTGGTGGTTGAACTTTAATGTCAATATCACTTTCTAAAACGTCTAATTCATCACTTAATACGAGCGATGCTTTACCACCACCGAAGAGTTCAGAGAACGTTTCGCCAAAGTTAATATTAATTTTATTGAATTGGGTTCTGAACTGTTCACCCATTTTGCCGGTAAGTTCCTGAATTAATTTAATAAGTTCTGCTTTTGATTTTTCAACGTCACTAACCTGAACGTGCATAAATTCATAACGTTCAGAAACTTCACTATATTCTTCAATAGCGCTGAGGTTAACAGAACCAAGCCCTTTAATTTTTGCTTTGAGTTCATTAAGTCTCTTTCTTGCTTCGCCAACGTCTTCAATTTCAATATTTAATTCTTCTGCTTCACGGCGAGTTAATTCATATTCTTCGTAAAGTCTGTTAGAGATATTTTCAAGGTCTTGTGACATTGACTCTTTTCTTTCAGTAAGACGAGCAATTTCACCACTTAATTTTTCTCTTTCTTCTGTCTTTTCACGTTCAAGAATACGAAGTTCTGCACTTATTTTTTCAAATTCTTCACGTTGTTTTATGAGATTTTCGGTATCTGCTTTAGAAGTACCACTCTGGCTACGGAGTTTACCCGCATCTTCTCTTAAAACGTCAATGAGTTTTGTAAGTTCTTCATTTTTCTTTTCGATTTCTTCAATTTCACCGTTAAGTTGTGAAAGACGGTCTTTGTGGCTTGTGCTTCTGCCAACGAGTCTTTCAATCTCTTCTTTCTTTGCTTCAATTTCTTTTTCATTTGTAGCAATTAAAAGATTGATATCTGCCGCTTTCTGTGTAACTTCTTCACGTTTTAAAAGAAGTGACTCTCTGTCGCCAGTAAGAACAGACAATTTATTTTCAACAGCCGAGAGTTCTTCTTGAAGTTTAGTAAGTTCTTTTTCTGCCGTTTTAGCGTTTTCTTTAATATCAGTCTTTCTCTTTGTAAGACTTTCTTTTTCTTCATCTGCTTCATTTTTAGCATTAAGAATTGCTTCTAACTGACCTTTTTTGAGTGCTAAAACGCCTTCCATTCTGATTTTTTCTTCACCGGTAAATGCTATTTCAGCTTTACATCCTTCAAGTTCTGCCGAAAGTGAAGAGTAACTTTCTTGTTGCTCCAGAACGTCTTTTACAGCGATATCTAACTTCTCTTGAATATCGTTACATTCTTTATTAAGTTTTTCAATTTCGTTAGCACGGCTTAAAATACCTGCATTCTGAAGACGTGCACCACCAGTCATTGAACCACCAGCGTTAACGACCTGACCATCAAGTGTTACAACCTTGAATTTATAAGAATATTTCTTAGCAATTTCTACTGCTGAATCAAGGTCTTCGCTTACAACAGTTCTGCCTAAAAGTGACGTAATTACGCCGTTATATTTATTGTCACACTCTACTAATTCAGATGCTAAATTAATATAACCATAGCAATCGTCAAGACCTTTTTCTTGAAGAAGTGTGCCTTTAACAGCAGTAAGTGGTAAGAACGTTGCACGACCAGCCTTACTTTCTTTTAAGAAATTAATAGCCTTTTTAGCATCGTTTTCAGTATCAGTAATAATATTCTGAATTGCGGCGCCTAAAGCAGTTTCAACCGCTAAAGCATATTTATCTTTAACAGAAATAATCTGAGAAACAGGAGCGTGAATACCTTTTAACACGTTATGTTTCACTTCACGCATAACTGCTTTAACACTACCCTGGTAACCTTCCATATTCTTTTCTAAATCGGTGAGCATTGCTACTCTTGAATTTTTGATATGAAGGTCGTTCCTTAAAGAATTCTCTTTCTCTTTTAAAGCGTTTAATTTTTCTAAACGCTTTTCTGCTAAAAGTTCAATACCCGAAAGAGAATTTGTTAATTCATTATTCTTTTCTGTTACCTTGTCTAATTCTTCTTGTGCTTCGTTTTTAGCCTTTTCTAATTCATCTAAAATCGGTTTTCTTTGTGCTTCTGCTTCATCTATAGTTTTAATACGATTATCAATTTCTTCAATAGAAGACGTAGCAGTTGACACTAAAACACGTTTATCGGCAATTGAAAGAGAAAGAGCTGACATTTTTTCAGAAAGTTCAACGCTCTCTGCCGCACTTTCTGTATTTTTATTTGTAATAATTTCAATTTCGTCAGAGAACTCCTTAAGTTCTTCTTTTTTGGCTTTAATAGCAGACTCTAAAAGTTTAATTGCTATATTAGTTGAAGCAATTTGCTCGTTGATTTCTGCTTCAGTTTCATTTTCATTCTCTTTATCACGTTCAATTCTTTCAATAGCTTCTTTGTTATGTAAAATACTATTTTCATGAACTAAAGCCTGACTTTCGATTAAAGCTGCCTGTTCTTCAAGTTGTGAAGATGCTCTGTGAATTTCATCGACTTCAATTGTAATTCTTTGTGTTTCAAAAATTGCATTATCAATTTTCTTTGCGGCATCTTCTAAAACACGGCAAACGTCCGTATATTGTGACTCGGCAATAGTAATTTTCTTTTCTTGCTCACGCAAAGTGCTCTTTGTTCTTTCTAAAGTATGAAGACAAAGACCAATATCAAGGGTTTTCTTTTCCGCTGAATATTCAAGGAATTTTTCTGCCTTTTCTTTTTGAGCCTTTAAAGGACCAACACGTGTTTCAAGTTCAGTTAAAATATCACGAAGTCTTAAAAGATTTTCTTCTGCCTGGTCAAGACGGCGCATAGCATCAGCACGGCGATATCTGTAATGTGAAATACCAGCCGCTTCTTCAAGCATATCTCTACGCTCTTCACTTTTACCAGAAATAAGAGTTTCTATTTTACCCTGGCTGACCATAGAATAACCATCTCTACCAAGACCAGTATCCATAAATAATTCGTGGATATCTTTAAGTCTTGATGGCTGACCGTTTATTTTATATTCACTTTCACCTGAACGATAATATCTTCTTGTAACGCTTACTTCGTCATTATCGTTATTAAGTGCTCTGTCAGTATTATCTAATTTAAGAGTAACTTCTGCAAAGCCTACTGCACGACGAGCATCTGTACCACTGAAAATAACGTCTTCCATTTTTGAACCACGAAGATTTTTAGTGCTCTGCTCACCTAATACCCAACGCATAGCGTCAGAAATATTACTCTTACCGCTACCGTTAGGGCCGACAACTGCCGTTATGCCTTTTCCGAATTCAAGTAAAGTCTTGTCCGGAAAGGATTTGAAGCCCTGCAATTCAATTGCTTTCAAATACATTTGGTATTCTCCATTTCAATTTCGTACTTTTCTAATTCGTTTCTGCCTTTTATTGTAACGTTAAATCCGTCACTTAAAAGACTCTTTTTATTTTTACTTTTTTGACCTGTTGCCTTTGAAATTTCTTTATCGTTTACATATATTGTAACATTTTTTATTTCAGAATTGTTTTCGTTTTTGTAAATTTCAAAAAGTTTTTTTCGTATTCTTTTTAAATAAATTTCACTTTCGCAAAGTTCACCGAATGCCGGGTGATATGGACCACTTAAGTAACCATCTTCAACGTTGCCACCCGAGTGAAGTCCTAAACGAATAACCTTTATATTATTTTCATAGAACATTTCTAAAAGTTCTGCACAAAGTGAAACTGTTTCTTCTAAAGTTTCTGAAACGTATTCGTTTTGTTTTAAAAGTTCTGCAAGATGAGTGTTCTCTAAAACTATTGTAGGGTAAATCCTTACAGTATCAGGTTTTAAAGCAATAATTCTTTTGGCTGTTTCTATATCAATTTCTCTTGTGCTTTTATAAAGCCCTGTCATCATCTGAAGTCCTAAAGAAAAGCCTTGCTTTTTTATAAGCAACGAAGCATTTACAACGTCGTCTACTGTGTGACCACGTCTGTTAGAAAGTAACACTTCGTCATTCATACTCTGTGCACCCAATTCTATTGCGGTAACACCATATTTTTTAAGAAGTAATAAAACTTCTTCGTCAATGGCGTCTGGTCTTGTAGAAATTCTTATACCGCTGAAAACTTTATTTTCAATGAATGGCTTTGCTTCTTCTAAAAGTGAAACCATATAACTTCTATCTATTGCAGTAAAACTTCCACCAAAAAAAGCAATTTCAGTATTTTCGCTATTCAGATTGTCATTTTTCGCTTTTTCAAGTGTATTTTTTACTTCTTTTGCAGTTAATTCTTTCACCTTGCCAGAAATTGTTTTCTGGTTACAGAATGAACATTGATTAGGGCACCCAGCGTGTGGTACAAAAAGCGAAATATTAGCGTGTTTCATTGTAAATTTTCTCAAGAGCACTGCCAGCCGCATTCTGCTCTGCTTCTTTTTTACTTTTGCCCTTACCTTCACCAATTACTTCGCCGTTAAGACTGACTTTAAAAATAAAGGTTTTGTCGTGGTCAGGACCTTCTTCGCCAACTTCTTCGTAAGTTAAAATGTTACCTTTGACTTTCTGGATTTCTTCCTGTAAAAGAGATTTATTATCTTTAAAAGAAGCTTCTCTTTTAACTGCATCTTTTATAAATCTTAAAATATATGGTTTTACTGCTTCCATTCCGCCGTCAAGATAAATAGCGGCAACTACTGCCTCAAATGCATCAGACACAACTGACGGACGATTTCTACCACCTGTACTGTCTTCACCACGGCCTAAAAGAATGTATTTGCCTAAATCTATCTGTTCAGCGAATTTAAAAAGTGATTTTTCACAAACTACCGCCGCGCGAAGTTTTGTCATTTCACCTTCGGGGCGATTTTTATATTCGGTAAAAAGATATTCTGCCGTAACAAAACCTAAAACTGAATCACCCAAGAATTCGAATCGCTCATTATTCTTTTTTAATTTATTTTCATTAGCGTAAGATGAATGTGTAAGTGCTAATTCCAAAAGACTTTTATCTTTAAAAGAATAACCTATTTTTTCTTCAAATTCAAAGAGTTCCATTCTTTTCACCTCAAGTCAAGTGTATCAAAATAATCTAAACTACGCTTTGCGAGAGTCTCGTAGCGTTCTTTTTTATCTCTTATTTTTTCTTCCAATGGAGTTACTATACCAAACGCCGCACCCATTGGCTGAAAGTTTTTAACTGTTTCGTCAGATATATAGTGAGTCAATGCACCAAGCATTGTAATTTCTGGGAGAACAAGTTTTTCATAGCCCAGTATTTTTTGCGCAAGATTAAAACCTGCCAAAATTCCCGATGCCGCCGACTCCATATAACCTTCAACGCCAGAAATCTGCCCTGCAAAATATATTCTTGAATCTTTTCTCAGACTGAAATCGTTATTTAAAAGTTGCGGCGAATTTATAAAAGTGTTTCTGTGCATTACGCCGTAGCGTACAAACTCTGCATTTTTAAGTGCCGGAAACATTGAAAAAACTCGTTTTTGTTCAGGGAATTTAAGATTTGTCTGAAAACCTACTAAATTATACATAGTCCCGTCGACGTTTTCTTTTCTTAACTGAAGATTTGCCCACGGACGATGACCGGTTTCAGGGTTAACTAAACCGACTGGTTTCAATGGACCGTATCTCATAGTATCTTTACCGCGCGAAGCTAAAACTTCAATAGGCATACAACCTTCATAAACGTCTTTTTTCTTATCAAAAGAATGAAGTTCTGCACTTTCAGCATTAATTATCGCTTCATAAAATGCTTCATATTCTTCTTTATTCAAAGGACAGTTTATATAGTCTGTTTCGCCACCACGGTCATAACGTGACTGTGTGAAGGCTTTTTCCATATCAATGCTATCGGCAGTAACAATAGGTGCCGCCGCATCGTAAAACGAAAGAAAATCTTCACCTAAAAGTTCCCCGATTTTCTTTGCTAAACTATCGCTCACTAAAGGTCCTGCCGCTATAATTACGTAACCGTCAGGAATTTCTGTAACTTCTTCTCTTACAACAGTTATATTTTCATTTTTTAAAATACTTTCAGTTATAAGTGAAGAAAACACGTCTCTGTCAACGGCAAGAGCGCCACCGGCAGGAACTTTTGCTTTATCTGCCGCATCAAGACATACAGAACCGAAACGACGCATTTCTTCTTTTAAAAGACCTGCCGCAGAACCGACTCTTTCTGCCTTTAATGAGTTTGAGCAAACTAATTCTGCTAAATTTTCGCTTTTATGAGCAGGAGAATACTTTTGTGGTTTCATTTCGTAAAGAGTTACCTTTATTCCCCTTTTTGCCAATTGGTTTGCCGCTTCAACACCAGCAAGTCCGCCACCGATAACGGTTACCTTTTTATTATTCATCGCTATCTTCCTGTGATTTCTTTGCATTTTTTCTTGGTGCTTTAAAAGAATAACCACATTCTTCATTAGAGCAGGTAATCATACCACCCTTTCCTTTGAAGAGTGATTTGCCACATTTAGGGCAATTTTCACCTGTTGGTTTATCCCAAGTCATAAAGTTACATTCAGGGTAGTTACTGCAGCCAAAGAACTGATAACCCCTTTTAGATTTTTTACCGATAACGTTACCACCACAACGTGGACAAGTAGCAGTTGTTTCTTCAACAAGTGGTTTAGTTGTTTTACATTCAGGGTAACCAGGACAAGCAAGGAACTTACCAAATCTACCACTTTTAACAACCATATTCCTACCGCATTTTTCACATTTTATATCGGTAATATCTTCTTGTAACTGAATTTTCTGACCTTGCATTTCATCTTTTGCTTTTCCTAACGTTTCTTCAAGGTCATCGTAGAATTCACGAAGCATTTCTACGTAGTTGCATTCACCGTTGTCAATTTCGTCAAGTTTTGCTTCCATAGACGCTGTGAATTTTGTATTAACAAATTTAGGGAAACGTTCCTTTAATAAATCGGTAGTTACTTTACCTAATTCAGTATTTTTGAGAACTTTACCTTCACGTTTTATATATTCACGTTTAATAATTGTACTTACAATTGAAGCGTAGGTACTTGGTCTGCCGACACCAGTTTCTTCAAGTGTTTTAATGAGTGAAGCTTCTGTAAAGTGTGCTGGTGGTTGAGTAAAGTGCTGATTGCCTTTAAGGTCTTTAAGCTTTTGTTTTTCTCCCACCTTAATTTCAGGAAGTACGCTTTCTTTTTCTTCATCGTCTGTTGCTTCTTCATAAAGAACTGTAAAACCATCAAATTTTACTGAATATCCACTTGCAGAGAACATACAGAATTCATTTTTATTCTCACTTTTACTACCTTTAATTTCAATTTTAACAGTTGCCTGTTCACAAGCAGCCATTAAACTTGCTACATATCTGCACCAGATTAAATTATATAATTTATATTGGTCATTTGAAAGACTGCTCTTTACTTTTGCAGGAGTTAAATTAACGTTAGCAGGACGAATTGCTTCGTGACCATCTTGTGCACCTGCACGAGTTTTGAAATATCTTGGTTTTTCTGGGAGATATTTTTCACCGTAAGCAGACTTTACAAACTCTGTGTGAGCCGCTCTTGCTTCTTCTGAAATACGAAGCGAGTCAGTTCTCATATAAGTTATAAGACCGATTGTACCAAGACCTTCTACGTCAACACCTTCGTAAAGTTCCTGAGCAATTTTCATTGTTTTCTGTGCCTGGAAGTTTAATTTTCTTGATGCTTCCTGTTGCATTGAAGAAGTAATGAATGGTGGAGCAGGTTGTTTCTTTCTTGTACCCTTTTTAACTGAGTCTGTAACAAAATCTGCACCGTCAAGACGTGCTAAATATTTATCTGCTTCTTCTTTATTCTTTATTTCTACTTTGCCGTTTTCATCTGAAGTAAGAGAAGCCGAGAACGTTTTTCTGTCTGCTATGAACTTCGCATCAATTGACCAGTATTCTTCTGGAATAAATTTTTCAATTTCTTCTTCTCTGTCAACAATAAGACGAACTGCAACACTCTGTACACGACCAGCAGAAAGACCACGTCTGATTTTCTGACTGATAAACGGACTGAGTCTGTAACCTACTAATCTGTCTAAAATTCTTCTTGCCTGTTGAGCATCAACAAGACCCATATCAACAGTTTCAGGGTTGCTTATTCCCTTTTTAACACTTGTTTCGTTAATCTCATTAAATTTAACTCTGTTTTTCTCGTTTAAATCAAGACCTAAAATTGTAGCAAGATGCCAAGAAATTGCTTCTCCTTCACGGTCAGGGTCAGTTGCGAGATAAACTTTTTCGCTCTTTTCAACCTGAGCTTTTAATTCCTTTACAAGTTTTTCTTTATTCTTGATAATAGCATATTTAGGTGTAAAATCATTCTTTACGTCAACGCTTAATTTTGCTGCCGGTAAATCTCTTACGTGACCCATTGAAGCAGTAACTTCAAAGTCTTTACCTAAATATTTTTTTATTGTTTTAGCCTTTGCAGGCGACTCAACTATAACAAGTTTGGACATTTCATATTTCCTTTCAAACTTTATATTTTTTGCCTTCTACACCTTCTACTTCACCCATTAATTCGAGTTCAGTTAGTGCCGAAAGCACGTCACTCATTTTTAAAGCAGTTTGCCTTAATATATCATCAACGTGAGTAGGCTCGCTACTTAAAACAGAATAGACTTTTTTAGCTTCAACTGAAAAACTGTCGTCTAACTCTGATTTCTTTTCTTTAGTACATTTTTCTTCAACTGACTTTTCTTTTACAACTGTTTTTTCTGAAACGTCAGTCTTTTTAGTTTTCCTGTATTCAACGTAAGGAATTTGTGAAAGCGAAGTTTCTGCCTTACTAAAGTCTATTAAATCGCCGTAAAGATATTCATATTCCGAAAGAATATCCATAGCAGAAAAAACAGGCTTTGCACCATTTTTAATTAAATGATTAGCACCATCAAACGAAGAACGCACTATATCACCCGGCACTGCAAAAACGTCTTTACCTTGTTCCAAAGCGTAATTTGCAGTAATAAGCGAACCACTTTTAATACCGGCTTCAATAACTAAAGTACCTAAAGTAAGCCCTGAAATAAGACGATTTCTTATAGGGAAAGTCGTTCTTGAAGCAGGTGTAAACGGAGCAAACTCAGAAACAACTGCACCATATTTTGTAATAGCACGTCTTAAAGATGCATTTTCTTTTAAGTAATCAAAAGAAAGACCACAACCTAAAAATGCAACCGTTCTGCCTTTAGCAAGCATCGCACCAGCGTGGGCTTCGCTGTCAATACCCAATGCACCACCACTGACAATGGTAACACCACAAGATGCTAAAGCAAATGAAAGTTTTTGTGCAGTTTCAATTCCGTAGTTACTTGCATTTCTTGTACCAACTACACCAATTGAAACAGTATCTTTTAAAACAGAGGTATCACCCAATGTATAAAGAGCGAGTGGCATATCACGAAGTTGTTTAAATCTTTCAGGGTAATTTACGCTATCTGGTGTGATAATCGAATACCCTTTAGATTTACACTCACGGAAAATGCCACCTGTTTCAGATGGACTTATACTTTTTAATGCATTTATTTTCTTATCTGTAAGAAGCCCCGATAAACGCCATTCATTAGAACCTACATTATACATTTTTTCGGGGTCTCCAAAGTAAGCTATTAATTCATCGGTTTTAGCCCCTGCTCCTAAAGCACATTGAAGCCATAGCCAATACTCCGTAGGACAAACACTCATTATCTCATCATTTCCCACATAATTATTGTTGCAGCTGCAGCCGCATTCAAAGACTCTGCAAAACCATTCATTGGAATTGTAACAAGTTCTGATATCTCTTTCACTTCATCACTGATACCATTACCTTCGTTACCAATTACACAAACCATTCCTTGTGATTTATTGATACCGGTAATTTTTTTTGCACTTGCATCCGGCACAGAGCCGTAAACACTCATATTATTCCTTTTTAGGTCTTCTAAAAGTGATATTAAATCATCAGTTACCACAACGTCTAATCTAAAAAGTGCACCCATAGCGGCACGAAGCACTTTAGGATTATAAATATCGCAACCGCCTTTAACTATAATACCGTTAAGACCAACTGCTTCTGCAGTTCTGCAAATAGCACCAAAATTGGAAGGATTAGAAATCTCTTCCAATGCAACATATTTGCCATAGTATTTTATTTTACTTATATTTGCAAATTTGTCAAGCATTGTAACTACCGCAAAAACACCCTGCGTACTCTTTGTATCGGCTAATTTTTCTGCAACTTCTTCAGTAACAATAAAAGATTTTTTTGCCATTTCTAAGGGTTCTTTTATATAATCCCAATACTTTTCTTTTGCTTCTTCAGTTACAAAAAGCATTAATATTTCTACACCGCTTAAATATGCATCTTTTAAAAGTCTCGGACTTTCAATGAAGAATGAATTTTCCTTTTTTCTGAAAGAAGATGAGTCTCGGAGTTTTACGGCATATTTAATTTTTTCGTTTGTTTTTGATGATATAAATTCCATTATTCTTTACCACTTTTTTGAATACAAAATTTATTTTATATCTACTTATGAAATAAATTTCACACTCAAAATACAACAAAATCACTTATATTTCGCCTTGTTTTTTATGCCCTTAATAAACGCCTAACGCTCGGTCAGAAACCTGACCGAGCGTATAGATTAACTTATTAAAGAGCTGCTTTTGCTTTTTCAACAAGTGCTGCAAAGCCCTGTGGGTCAGCAATAGCAATTTCTGAAAGCATTTTTCTGTTAAGGTCAATGTTTGCTTTCTTAAGACCGTTAATGAATGTTGAGTAGTTAATACCATTCATTTTGCATGCTGCAGAAATTCTTGCAATCCAAAGACGACGGAAGTCTCTTTTCTTTTGCTTTCTGCCGATATAAGCGTAGTTACCGCTTTTCATAACAGCTTGTTTCGCTGTTTTAAATAATTTGCTCTTTGAGCCATAGTAGCCTTTTGCTAATCTAAGAACTTTATTTCTTCTTTTGCGAGTCATTGTCGCACCTTTAATACGAGCCATTTAAATTTACCTCCGTTCTAATCTTATTTATAAGGAATAAGACGCTTGATTTGCTTTGTATTTGTAGCGTCTGCAACTGCAGTCTGACGAAGACCTCTTTTACGTTTTGTAGTCTTCTTTGTAAGAATGTGAGACTTATTTGCATGACCACGTACAGGTTTACCGTTTTTTGAAAGTTTGAAACGCTTTTTAGCGCCTGAATGTGTTTTAAGCTTTGGCATAATTTTTCCTCCTTAATAATGCAATCATTTAGTTGTCTTTGGTACAAGGAACATAAGCATTGAACGACCTTCGAGTTTTGCAGGTTTTTCAACTGTGCCAACTTCTGCACAAGCCTCTGCAAATCTGTCCATAATTCCGTTACCATTTTCAGCATGAGCCATTTCTCTACCTCTGAAGCGAATAGAAACCTTAACTTTGTTTCCATCACTTAAAAAGCGTCTTGCATGGTTTGCTTTTGTGTTAAAATCGCCTACGTCAATATTGAGAGATAAACGAACTTCTTTAATATCCATAACCTTCTGGTTTTTCTTCGCTTCTTTCTCACGTTTAGCTTGTTCAAAGCGATATTTACCATAGTCCATAATTTTGCACACTGGTGGATTTGCATTAGGTGCAATTTTTACAAGGTCAAGGTTAGCCTTTTCTGCTAATTTAAGAGCATCTTTTGCTGACATAACGCCAACTTGCTCACCTTCTGCAGAAATTACTCTGACTTCTTTATCTCTGATTTCTTCATTGATTTGGGTTGCTTCCTTGCTGATACCAAAACACCTCCTGAAATATTAAAAGCGTGAACGGGTTTTCCGTTCACGCTGAAAGACACAACATTACTGTTGAAAATTCTTAAAGGTATTGTACCAAACAATGCTCTCGTTTGGTGAGAACGGAAAGGTTCTGCTTTGTTTTGCTAAGATATAATAACAGTAACTTCCCGTTTTGTCAATACTTTTTTTAAAATTCGTTAATAATATCTCCTACACCTTCAATATTATTGTCGGTATTTTCGTCGATTGATTGTGTAGATTCTTCTGTCTCTGGTGGGGTATATTCACCGTAACAGTAAATAACAACTTTTAAAGTTGCGCTTATTCTTCTATCCTCAGGAATTGCTTTCCATTCGCTTTCATCCTTTGGATAATAAACCACGTCTGTAACTTTATTTGAATCTTCAGGTGCTTCAGCAACACTGCTTACTTTAACTTCAACGTCTTTAAAACCTTTATCTGTGAGTTGTTTATGAGCTTCTGTAGCATCTTCGCCTACCAAATCAGGAACCTTGAGTCCATCACTCACCTTTAAAGTAATAGAACGCTTGTTTATTGAAGAAACCATTGTACCTTCTGGTAAATCCTGTGCAATAACAGTACCGATTTCCTGGTCACTGTCTTCATAAACGGTAGTTATAGAAAGCACGTTTTTATAAGTTTCATCTGCTTTGACGTCATCAATATTTTTACCTCGAAAATCAGGAACAGAAATATTTATAAATTGTTCTTCTGTTCCACTCTCCGAATTCGAGACAGTTTCATTAGGAGACGTGGTTTTATCGTCACCATTTCCGCTTGAACTTGTAATTCCTATTACAACTGCTACAAGTATAGCAAGGCACACTAAAACGCTCACAACAAGTGTAATTATTGTGCTCTTTTTAACACCTGACTTCTGCGGAATATAATCATCTTCATAAAAATCTTCGGCATCTTCTTCGTCTTCAATTCTTTGTGGCTCATCTTCTTTTACAGAGCGACGATTTGCCGCCATTGAAGAATATCTTTCAGCCGCAGAAACTGCCGCCGACGGTGATGCTGAAAGGTCATCACGAAGAAGTTCAACGTCTTCAGTTCTGTCTTCAGGAAGAATCTGTAAAGCATTAACTAAAGCATTTATAACGTAAGCAGGAATAATCTCGGCAAATTTGCCGGGAATCATAAGTTTATCGTTAGTTGCTCTTGAAACAGAACTCATTGGTGTACTACCAACAAGAACTCTGTAAAGAACGGTAGAAAAACCATAAACGTCAGTCCACGGACCTAACTCGCCATCTTCTGCATACTGCTCAATAGCGGCATAACCTTCAGATAAATCCAACGGAAGTCTGCCACCTTTATATCTTACGTCGTCAATGCTGAAATCTGTAATTTTAACTCTGCCATCTTTACCAACAATAAGGGAATTCGGTGAAATTGCACCGTGAATGATTCCGTTATCGTGAAGTACACCCAAAGCAGAAAGAACCGGCATTAAAAGCACACGTGCTTCTTCCCACAAAATATAACCTTGCTCGTTTTTCAACAAGTAATCTCTTAAAGTTTCACCTTCGCCGAGATATTCAGTTATAGCATACGCTGTTCCTAAATCTTCAAAAACGTCGTAAACAAGCGCAAGTGCAGAGCACCCTTTAATCTCC
Organism: Acutalibacteraceae bacterium; assembly: GCA_045533655.1. GTDB lineage: Bacteria > Bacillota > Clostridia > Oscillospirales > Acutalibacteraceae > DTU089. Next base: position 75,393 of record JAZSIE010000031.1, on the reverse strand, counting down.
ATAAGGGCGTTCCATAACTTCGTAAATTTTGCCTTTGCATCAATAAAAGCCGCCGCTCTGCCTACGTTTACAAGGCAGTAATTATCGTCACCACGGGTTACTTCCCCCTGTGGGAAGCACTCCCTTACCATTACAGGCTTTTTGAGTTCCAAATCGAAACCATAATAAGTTGCACCATCACCATTTGATGAAACAAGTTTACCTATAAGGTATTTGCCACCAACAACTGCTTTGAGTGGTAAGAAAGGTGCTTTCTGGGCTTCAGAAGCTTCATCTTTGCAATAAGGACAAACGTTGCTGTCGCCGATTTTTCTCATACAGCGTAAACAAAGTTTCTCTTTTTCCATTATAGATTTTTCACCCTTTATCAGTCAAAATCAGGTCTTGGTTCGCTACTTGCATTAAGTGCATCGTGAAGACTTTGTCTTAAAGTTCTGATATCGTTAACACTTCTTGTGAGTGTTTCGTCAGTATCTTTAATAACGTTTTCAACGTAAGCACTTGCATTTCTTCTCATATCATTTGACCAACGCTCTGCCTTATCAGCAATTTCGTTAGCCTTGAGTTTTGAAGCGTTAATAAGAGCCTGAGACTCCTCTTTAGCCTGTTGCATAATTGCTAAAGCTGCTTCTTTTGCTTCTTTAGTAATCTGATGCTCTTCAACCATAAGGTCTGCTCTCTGACGAGCTTTCATAATAATATCTTCTGCCTGAGCATCTGCAGCGTTGAGAATATCACGTCTTTCAGCTGCAATTTTCTTAGCCTGAGTAATTTCAACAGGCATATTAAGTCTGATGTCTTCGATAATTCTTCTGAGTTCATCTACATCTACTGCAAGTTTACTTGAAAATGGAACACTTCTGCCTTCTTCAATGACAGTATCCATATCATTAAGTAATGTATCAATACTCATAAATGTACCAACCTTTCAATAATAAATATATATAAATTTTATTATTTATCTAATCATTTAGAAAGTCGTGCGATTATATCGTCACGGATTTCTGCAGGAACAAACGTTGAAACGTCGCCACCTAATTTGCAGACTTCTTTAACAACACTTGAACTCAAGAACATATAGTCAGCACTTGTAGTTAAAAATATTGTTTCAAGTTCACTGTTTAACTTCTGGTTTGTGAGTGCCTGACGGAATTCGTCGTCAAAGTCTGAAATAGCACGAAGACCTTTAACAACTGCAGAAGCATTCTTTTCACGAGCATAATCTGCCAAAAGGCCTAAATGACTGTCAACAGTTACGTTAGGTAAATCTTTTGTGCAACGTCTTATAAAATCCATTCTTTCTTCAACAGTAAAACTACCGCTGTTTTTGTTGAAATTTTTCATTACAACAACTATAACGTTATCAAAAAGCTTTGAGGACCTTTTAATAATATCCAAGTGACCGATTGTAAGCGGGTCAAAACTACCAGGACAAATTACGGTTTTACCCATATTACTCACCCTTTCTGTAAACAGTCAAAGCGATTTTACCATATTTATATCTTTTAGAAGTGAAGCCTTCGATATTTTCAGGTAAAAATTCTTCACTACCTGTTTCACAAACGATTACACCATTTTCATTTATATGTGGTGCAATTCTTTCAATTGCATCCTCCATAAGACCAGCTTTATATGGCGGGTCTAAAAGAGCAATATCATATTTTTCAATAACTCTGTCAAGATACCCCAAAGCATCTGAACGGACTGTTTTTGATTTTTCACGAAAGTTTGTGATTTTAAGATTTTCTTCAACAACCGCAATTGATTTTGAAGAAGCATCTACAAACACGCAAGAGTCAGCACCACGGCTTAACGCTTCAATTCCTAACTGACCAGAACCTGCAAAAAGGTCTATAACCTTAGCATCTGGCACATCAAACTGAATAATATTAAAAATAGATTCTTTAACCTTATCGGTTGTTGGTCTTACATCATTACCCTCAAGAGTGAAGAGACGGCGACCACGCTGTGAACCTGTAATTACTCGCACAAAAACACCTCGTAATGTAAAAAACATATACTTTCGCATTATATTAAATCACTATATTATTGCATTTTTAGGGCGATTTGTCAAGTTTTTGTGTTCAGTTGTTAGGTTTTTGGTGTTGGGTGTTGGGTGTTAGATATCAGAAAACAGGAAACAGAGCACACTACTCCGTTTCCTGTTTTCTTTATTCTTTATTATTTATTCTATATTCTTTATTCTTTTTAATTCAATTATGGCGCTGCGGTTGTTTCTATCGAGGAATATGTTACCTGTTTCTTTTTGTACATATTCTCAGAAAACTCATAATCCTCAATCAACCAATCATAAAAACCATCATAATCCTTAAAGAATTTCCTTAATTCTCTATTCAAACCTTTATTAAGCGGTTTAAATTTAAAATCATCAAGTTCAATAGCACCATCTTTACCACCTAACACATAATAACAATCATCTTCTTCGGCTTTTGTTAAAAACAATATGTACTGGTGTTCATTTAAAAATTTTTCGCCTTCCTGAATTATTGTTATTTCGTAAGATGGTGCATCAAATACATCTTTTTTATTATATTCTATAAAAATCTCGTCTTTTTCTCCCGCAAACGTGACTATTACTTCCTGATAAAATTTACCATCTTTCTCATACACATCTTTTAATGGTTCACTTGGAATTGCATTGCCACAAAAGAAACCAGCATAAGAGGTATCAATCCTGACACAACAATCTGACTCATCAATCAATCTTTGAAGTGTCCATTCAGATTCATTTTCTGGATAATTAAAGGCTATTACACCAACAGTTATTACAACCATTAGCGCAAATGATGTTACTAAAACAATCAACTTCTTTTTCATTAAAAATCACCTTCACACCACATTTCCATAAACTCTCGTTGTTGTACTCCCAATGGTCGCAGATGTTCTTTATTGGCAGATTTAAAATTGCAACACCCTATAATTTGCTCAAGCAAAACGTTTACTGCTGTACATTCTGAAGCACCATAATCATACCAAACCGCTTTATCAGCATAATACAACGTAACACACCAAAAGTCAGTAAAACTTACATAACCCTCTATTTCAGTTTCGTTTTTTACGAGCACCTCATCAATATAAGGTTTCATTAAATCAATCATAATTGCATCTGATTTCACTAATAATTCTTCAATATCGCCATCAGCATTTTTATACTGTGCTAAAATATCATTTTCTTCTGTTACCACAAAAATATATCGCTCATCTGACAAAGGGTGCCAAATAACAAATTTCAGAATATAGTTTTCGTAATCTTCAACGTTAAGATTTATAGTATTTTCAGAATTCTTGAAAACAACTACACCAATGGTTATTGATATAATTAAAAATAGAGATGCTACTGCAACAATCAACTTCTTTTTCATTATTAATCCCCCAAAAACTCATTCAGCGTTTAAAAATACGATTAGAGAAAACCTTTAATTTATAAATCGCTTTATTGAGACTCACAGTTCTTCCCAAAAAATAGATACCTGCAATCATTTCCACAATAGAAATCCCCAATAAAAATCCCGAAATAAACTCTCTGAAAGAAGAACCATCAATACAGAATGAAAGTGCAAGCAGAGAAATACCCATTATAATAAGAAAGAAACTTGTACTCGAATCTTTCGACTGCTTTAGTTCCTGTATATCTTTAAACATTCCAAGTATTTCTTTATCATCGTAAACACGTATGCTTTTTTCATTTTCTTCACCATCTAAAAGTTCAGAAACTGAAATACCGAGCACGTCACAAAGAATTTCTACAACGGCGTAATCCGGCATACATTTGCCGTTTTCCCATTTAGAAATTGTTTTGTTGCTCACTCCGATTTTTTCGGCAAGTTGTTCTTGTGTTAAATTTTTCTCTCTTCGCTTCAGGGCTATAAAATTCCCCGTTGCTTGTTGGTTCATTAAAGCACCCCCCAAAAATCTATGATATAATTTTAAAAAAATCCACCCAAAATTCACATCCCCCATAAAGCGAATTTGAGTGGAATAGTCATTAAAACCAAGGCAAAGCCTTCCGAAATTCCGAATTATTGGAACTGAAAGTTCCACTCCGGCTCTCCGTCTTTTTTCATTTCTTCATTCCAGTTGCAGAATATTTCATAATGCTCGTCACTTAAAAACATTTTAAGATATTCGCTGAAATTGGGTGAAAGTTCCATTTTCTTTAAAGCTTCAATACTCGAAAAGAAAACTTCACCTTCATCGGTTTTATCTATCAACTCACCTTCAAAATCAGTGGTTTTATAAAAGTGGACAAAATATTTATCGTTAGTGTCGGTGTTATGCCAATGCATCATACCGCAATATTTTAAATTTCTTACTGTAAGACCTGTTTCTTCTTTTGCCTCTCTTACTGCACTATCGTAAATACTTTCACCATTTTCAACGTGACCACCAGGAAAAGTGCAACCACACCAGTATTTTACACGTCTTTGCACTACAACCTCCTGGGTTTCAGGATTTTGTATCATAATCATATTTGTTAATTCGACTTTTGACATAGTTTACTCCTATACTTATCTTTTATTTAAATCCTGATTAAACATCCATTCTACCCACGGCTCTGTTCTGTAAAATCTGCCACTCATTCCGTGACCGAACTCATCCCAACGAGTATATTTTACTGGTGCTGAAACTTTTTCTAATTGGTTGTAGCACTCATCAGCCGAATCTATTTCTACTGTTTTGTCGTCAGAAGAATGGGCAATCCATATAGGCATATTTTTAAGTAACTCAAAATCATATTCTTTACAGTTCGCAAATGCACCCATAACAGGAATTGCACAGGCGAAAAACTCAGGATATTTTGTAATTAACTTTCAGGTACAAACGCCACCAAATGAAGTTCCTGTAACATAAATTCTATTTTTATCAATTAAATTTTCTTTACATAAAAGTTCTATTAATTGCACTACAGATTCAATGTAATTAACGGGTTTCATACCATTCCACATATCGCTATATGGTGCTTGTGGAACCAAAATTGAACAATCCTTATTTAAAAGCAATTCATCTAACCCGTGACTTTTAAAAATTCTTAATGGTTTTTTATTATCTATCCCCATACCATTACCACCATGCAAATAAACGAACAGTGGGCTATTATCTTTCTGTGATTTTTTAAACCGATAATTTATCAACATATTATTTTCTGTGCTTATAAAACAATATTTTTTAAAATCACTTTTGAAAGTGGGGTGTTCTACAATATGCGATTCTCCTTTTTGCATCACACTTTTAGCATAGAGTTTATTATGTTTATGATAATTTCTTAAATTCGTTATAGCATAGTGTTTCTGTTCTAATAAATTAAAGTTTATATTTTTATCGGTTTTACTTAAACCATCTTGGGTAAGGTTATATAAACAATTATCGCTACCTACAATATTATAACTACCATTCAGTAATCCCAAAATTTCTTTTGACATGACTTTACTGTAATTATTATAAATTTCAACACAGTCTTTTTCAGTAAATTCAATAACAATATAATAATTTTTAAAATCTCTTATTATATATGGCTTAAAAGGCGGTTTATCGACTAAATAGTCATATAAAATAATATCTCTGAATTTCATTTTATCACCCAATACATCTTGCATTTTTCAATAAACTATGATACAATAACAAACGGAACATAAGTTCCCAAGGAGTTATTCCTACGGTAGGCGGTTAGTCTCTTTTACAGAGAGACTGGACTCTCTGATTACATAGAAATCCTTTTTAGGAAATTTTGTTTTTTGAGAGTGGTGATTGCTATGAGTGAAACAATCGCTTTATTAGCTATCATATTCTTAATCATTCTTGTTCTCAAGGATGAATAAAAAGAAAGCAACCGCCTGACTTCCAAATAAGGCGGTTGTTTTCTATAACCCAATTATAAAGTGGAGTCTAACCGTCTACGGAATAACTCCTTGTTCATTTATATTATAACACGAAGATAAAAAATGTCAACTATTTTTAGTTTCAACAAACTGACCACTGACCACGGGCGACCGCAGGTCTGCCCCTACAATTACTACTCCCCATGAAAAGTCTTATAAATCTCAACTGCATCCGCTTTTGAAACGCCTTGCACTTTTTCTAATTCTTCTGCACTTGCATTTCTTATATTGTCAATCGTTCTGAATTTCACTATAAGATTTTTTGCTTTTTTCTCGCCTATACCTTTGATTTGTGTAAGTGAGTTTTCTAAAGCAGATTTTGTATGCTTTTTGCGGTGATATTCAACTGAAAAGCGGTGAACTTCGTCCTGAATCTGAGTTACAAGTGAAAACGCTTTTCTTTTAGAATTAAACTCAATTCTGCCACCGCTTGTAGAAATTGCAGATGTGCGGTGCTTATTATCTTTAACCATACCAAAAACTGGTATATCGAGATTAAATTCTTTTAAAAGTGGCAAAACTGCATTAACCTGACCTTTACCACCGTCAAGTAAAATTAAATCTGGTAACTTACCAAAACCATATTCTTCATTACTGTCTTTATTATTAAAATATTCGGTAAATCTGCGTCTTAAAACTTCTTCCATAGAAGCGTAGTCATCTTGCCCCACAAAACCTTTTATTGCAAAGCGCCTGTATGCTTTTTTATATGGTCTGCCATCTTTAAAAACAATCATACCAGCAACATTGTCGCTACCAGCAGTGTGAGAAATATCGTAAGACTCAATGTATTCCGGTATATTTTTCATACCGAGCATTAACGCTAATTCTTCAAGCGCATTTTTAGTTTTTTCGCTACTCGAAAGTTTTTCTAAAAGTTTCTGGGTAGCATTATTTTTACACATTGTAATTAACTTTAACTGGTCGCCTTTTTGTGGTATTACAATCTGCACGTTTGTGTTACGCTTTTCAGAAAGGTATTTTTCTAAAACTTCTCTGTCTTCAATTTCACCATCAATTTCAATTCGTGGTGGAATTGTTCTGTTTAAAGAGTAATAAGAAGTTAAAAACTCTGCTCTCATATTTTCGGGTGTGCCGTTTTCTTCAAATATAAAGTGCTCGGTGTCACAAAGCTGATTATCAGAAAAACGAAGAACTGCAATACACACCTTGTTTTCAACAACACTGAGTGCGAAAACGTCCTGTTCTTTATAAGTAGAAGAAACAACCTTTTGCTTTGACTTTACCTTTTCAATACCCCTTATGGTATCACGAAGCTTTGCAGCCTTTTCAAAGTTTAATTCTTCTGACGCTTTTTCCATTTCTTGTTTTAATTTGCGGACAGTATCTTGTGTGCCTAATTTTAAAAATTCAATTGCTTCAGTTACTCTTTCGTCATATTCACTTTCGCTTATTTTACCAGCACACACGGCACAACACAAATCAAGGTGAGCATTAAGACACGGGCGTTCTTTTTTAATATCTCGTGGGAACACCTTGTTGCAAGTAGGAATTTTATAAATTTTCTTTGCTTCATCGACTGCATTTTTTACAGAATACCCCGCTGTATATGGACCTAAATATTCTGAACCATCGTCTGTTTTCTGAAACACTGCCTTGATATTACGCCACGGTCTTTTAGTGATTTTAATATAACTGTAACCCTTGTCATCCTTTAAAAGAATGTTGTATTTTGGCATATTCTGTTTAATTAAACTACACTCTAAAACGAGCGCTTCAAACTCGGTGTCGGTGAGAATGTAGTCAAAATCCTGCACGTTCTCAACCATTTTGCGAACCTTTGGCAAATGCTTTTCTTGTGAACCGAAATATTGCGTAACACGATTTTTCAAAGCCTTCGCTTTGCCGATATAAATAATCTCTTTGTGAGAATCACGCATAATATAAACACCAGGACTAAGTGGCAACTTGTTAGCCTTGTCTTTTAATCTTTTCAATCGTTGGTCTTGCATCATTCTCACCTGCTTTCGTAATTTATAATTAGTATTATACAATAGTTTTAAGGAAAAATAAAGATATAAAAATAAAACATATTGACTATATATCAATATTATGATAAAATTTTGATAGAAAATTAAAAGGAGTGGTTTTATGGCATCAATTAGACCAAGTTCTGATTTAAGAAACAAATATAATGAAATCTCTGATTTTTGTAACAAATTCAATGAACCTGTTTTCATTACAAAAAATGGAACAGGTGATTTAGTTGTACTCTCCAATGCTGAATACGAAAGACTTTGTGGTAAAGCCGAATTACACAAACTTTTAGACGAAGGTTTATACGCTGTCAAAAACAATGATAATCGTCCTATGGAAGATGTATTTTCGGATATAGAAAGGAAGTTCAATTTTGACAACATATAAAATAGTAATTGAGCGAACTGCCGAGAATGACTTAAACGACATACTTTCATATATTAGTAACACTCTTCACGAACCTACTATTGCTAAAAAACTTTATAATGAAATAAAAGAAAATTTTTCAAATCTTGAAAGTATGCCACATAGGCACAAAATTGTAAACGAAGAACCTTATCGCTCTATAGGGGTAAGAATGTTGTTAATTGAAAATTATATCGCTTTTTATGTTGTTGATGAAGAACGTAAAACTGTACATATTTTCAGAATTCTTTACAATCGCAGAGATTGGCAGCAAATTTTATAAAATCAAATTCCTTCAAAGGTACGCCGAGTGGGTAAAAAATTAACTAAAAAAGCCTGTAACTCAAAAGTTACAGGCTTTTTGTTCTGCGCCAAAATCGGCGAACTTTAAAACTTATTCTTGGAAACCGCTATCTACCAATGCAGCAAGTGCAGTAACAGCTTGTTCTTCATCAACGCCACCAGCGATGATGCGGATATCTGTGCCACCCATAATGCCGAGAGAGAGAACACCCAAAAGACTTTTTGCATTAACTCTTCTTTCTTCTTTCTCAAGCCAGATTGAAGATTTGAATTCATTTGCTTTCTGAATGAAAAATGTAGCTGGACGAGCGTGAAGACCTACCTGATTTTGAACTGTAACATCTTTTACGAACATATCAATTTACTCCTAAAAATCTAATATTTTGTCAAAATTACTATTCGAATATTTGGTTGTACGCTCGAACTCGTCACACAACATTTTGTGGAAAAATTCAGGTACAGGGGATTTTGGCTAAGTTTCCTTAACTGTGATTATTATAACACTAAATCGCTCAAAGTCAACGGATTTTTAAAACTTCATATGGAATGCTAAACCACACCATTTTTAAAGTTTTTGATTTGTGCAAATTTACTACAATTTTCGAGCACTTCTATCAAACATCAACAAGTTATTGAACGAGCGTTCACCTTACTGTTGCTTGTTTTTACACTATATATTATGCAACGAAATGCCTACTTCATACTATGGTTTTCACGAATTTTTGCTAAAACTTTTTTGTCATTTTCTGAAAGTTCAGCTTTTTCTAAAAGTTCAGGTCTTCTCAAAAAAGTTCTTTCGAGTGATTGTTCACGTTTCCATTCTTCAATTTTAGCGTGATGACCAGAACTCAACACTTCAGGCACTTCTCTTTCGTGCCAAACCGCAGGTTTTGTGTATTGTGGGTACTCTAAAAGAGACGAGTAGTGACTTTCGCCAATAAACCCTTGTTCATCTGAAAGCACACCCGGTAACATACGCGAAACGGCATCGGCTAAAATCATAGCGGGTAACTCGCCACCTGTTACGACGTAATCGCCTATAGAAATTTCTTCGTCAACAATTTCGTCAATTACTCTTTGGTCAACGCCTTCATATCTGCCACAAAGAATTGCAATATTCGTCATTTGTGACAATTCTTTGACTCTTTCTTGAGTGAGTGTTTTACCAACCGGTGACATATAAATAAAATGCGGTCTTTCGTTTGTTTCGTTACAAACTTTCTGAAAACAATCGAAAATCGGTTGTGCCATCATAAGCATACCTTCGCCACCACCGTAAGGTGTGTCGTCTACCTGATTATGTTTGTTAACGGCAAAATCTCTTATTTGGTGAAAGTTCATTTCGACTGCGCCTTTTTTTCTGGCTCTGCCAATAACGCTTTCACTCATAACCGCTTCACACATTTCGGGGAAAAGTGTCAAAATATCAATTCTCACTGAAAAGCCCCCTTAATGCGTTAATATATATTTTCTCATTTGCTACGTCACATTTAACAATAACGTCTGGTATAGCCGGAATTAACACTTCTTCACCCGACGGCGTTTTAACGTACCACACGTCGTTTGCACCGGTTTCTGCAACGTCGGTGATTTCGCCGTAGCAAATTTCATTATTTTCGTTATCAATTACTTTACAACCTAAAAGTTCACTTATAAACCATTCGCCATCTGGCAAATTAGCATCTTCTCTTTTAATGTAGAGAACGGTATTTTTAAGGCTCTGTGCCATTTCGACGGTATCAACACCCTCTAATTTAGCAATAGCAACGTTTTTATGCGGACGGCAAGAAACAACTCTAAAAAATTCTTTTCCGTTCGCATCTTTATATAAAGTCTTAAAATTTTTTACAAATTCAGGTCCGTTACACCACGGGTTAATTCGCACTTCACCACGAATTCCGTGAGTAGAAACAATCTGACCTATTTCAAGATAATTTTTTATCATAATTTGCACCTATAAATTAGAACTTGAATTCTGGTTTAGATGCAGAAGTCATTTTCTTCACCCCGACAGCGTATATAGATACGCCGAGCGGGTGAAAAAATGATTAAAAAAGCCCAGAATCTCATAAGTTCTGGGCTTTTTGTTCTGCGCTAAAACAGAGTTCAAGTTTAGTCGATGTCAACTTGTATTTTCTCATCCTTGCGAACAGCAGCAGCACGCATAACTGTACGAATAGCTTTTGCAATTCTGCCCTGTTTGCCTATAACACGGCCCATATCTTCAGCCGCTACGTGAAGATGATAAACAACGATGCCCTCTTCGTTGGGTTCATCAACTGTGACCTCGACTGCGTCGGGAGTCTCTACAAGACCCTTTACGACTGTTACGAGCAAGTCTTTCATTGATATCACCTTTTAATTATTTAATGATGTCTTGTTTTTTGAGAAGTGCACGAACTGTATCAGTTGGTTGAGCACCGTTAGCAATCCATTTTTCGATTTTTTCAGCATCAAGTTTGATTTCTGCTGGTTCTGTAAGTGGGTTATAGTAACCAACTTCTTCAATGAATCTACCGTCACGTGGGTAACGTGAATCTGCTACTACTACACGATAGAAAGGTGCTTTCTTTGCGCCCATACGGCGAAGACGAATTTTTACTGACATTTTAATTACCTCCGAATTAAAAATTATTAATTAATTATATAAATAGCTCTCGCTTATTTACTTACATTGGAAAATTTGGCATGTTAGGGAAACCACCCATACCACCAGGCATTCCGCCCATTCTTTGCATACGCTTCATCATTTTTTTAGAGCCAGCGCCATTGAGTTGTTTGTAAACTTTCTGAATCTGACGGTATTGATTAAGAAGTCGGTTGACATCTTCAACCTTTAAGCCACAACCAGCGGCAATTCTTCTTTTTCTTGATGGATTGATTATATCTGGATTTTCACGTTCTTTCATTGTCATTGAACGGATAATTGCCATTGTGTAATCAATCTGTTTGTCATCAACGTCGGTATCTTTAAGTTTCTTACCAACACCAGGAATCATAGAAAGAATTTCTTTCATTGGACCCATTTTTTTCATATCTTCAAACTGCATAAGCATATCGTTTAAATCGAGTTTATTCTCACGCAATTTCTTTTCAAGCTGTTCTGCTTTTTTATCATTTAAAGTCTGTTCAGCCTTTTCAATGAGTGAAAGCATATCGCCCATACCTAAAATACGGCTTGCCATTCTTTCAGGATGGAAAACGTCAAGGTCCTGAAGTTTTTCACCAACACCAACGAATTTGATTGGTTTACCTGTAACTGCTCTTGCTGAAAGAGCCGCACCGCCTCTTGTATCACCATCAAGCTTTGTTAAAACAAGACCGTCGATACCGAGTGCTTCGTTAAACGTTGAAGCAACAGTAACAGCATCCTGACCGAGCATTGAGTCAATAACAAGTAATATTTCGTGTGGCTTAACTGCCGACTTAACGTCTTTAAGTTCCTGCATAAGTTCTTCGTCAATATGAAGACGACCAGCAGTATCAAGAAATACGTAGTCATAACCCTGGTCTTTTGCAAGTTTAATTGCTTCGGTTGCAATTTTAACAGGATTTTCTGTGCCCATTTCGAAAACGGGAACACCTATCTGCTCACCGACAACCTGTAACTGCTTAATAGCAGCAGGACGATAAATATCACAAGCAACAAGTAATGGTCTGTGACCTTGCTCTTTAAGTTTCAAAGCAATTTTTGCACTGTGAGTTGTTTTACCGGAACCTTGCAAACCACACATCATAACTACTGTTGGTGGGTGTGGTGCAGAAGCAATTCTTGACTGAGTACCACCCATAAGAGCGGTTAACTCTTCGTTTACTATTTTAATAACCATCTGTGCCGGAGTAAGGCTTTCCATAACCTTTGCACCAATTGCACGTTCGGTAACAGTATTTGTAAAATCTTTTGCAACTTTGTAGTTTACGTCTGCTTCTAAAAGAGCAAGTCGAACTTCTCGCATCGCTTCACGAACGTCGCTTTCAGTAAGACTACCTTTGCTTTTTAACTTTTTAAATGCAGATTCTAATTTATCTGAAAGACCTTCAAAAGCCACCGAGTGTTCACCCCTTTAAAATCATATATGTAAAAAATTTATTCAAAAGAAGAAATAACGGATTTTATTCTTATAATTGCATCGTTAATTTCTTTTGACAAAGACGAATTCATATTGAGTTCGCTAATCAAGTCAGCACATTGTTCAATAGCAAGTAAACTATCTTTTGTGCGACGAGCACGTTCTGCTATGCCTAACTTCTTTTCCATATCGAAAAGTTGAGTTTCAGCTCTTTTAATAGCATCACGAACACCTTGACGGGTTATGCCTTCATTTTCAGCAATTTCTGAAAGTGAAAGGTCATCGTTATAGTAATAATCGATGAATTTTCTTTGATTTTCAGTTAACATTTCGCCGTAGTAGTCGGTTAATAAAACGACATCAAGATTTTTTGCCATCAATTATCACACCCTTCAAGTAAATCTTTGTAAAGTTTTTCATCTTTACAGACACGCATTATAACAGAGACATCCCCTGTTGTCAATAGGTTTTTATGAAAATGTAAAAGTTTTTTACTTTACACCTTTAAACGCTCTGACTATCGTAGATGCAGTCTCTTTGCCAAATGAGAAAATTTCAAGGTAGTGGTCACCGAATATTTTTCTCATAAACTTGTTTGAACCTAAGAACATCATTGAAAAATCGTTATCTGGAATAATGTAACCGCAAGCATCGTTTGTAAGACCAAAAACTGTTAAATCTTCATATTCTAAAGCATCTTTTAAAGTACCTTCACTAAAATCTTCTTTAGCAAAAGCATATTCTTTTTTAAGAGTATTGCCGCCGCCGACAATATCAGGCTCAATTTCACCAGGGATAAATGCAATTTTAAGGTTATTACCTAACTCTAACACGCCAATTTCAGTAACAGATTCATATTGCTTATTGTCACTCTTTGAAACTGTGTAGTTACCAACTCTTGTTTTTGAAATGAGTTCAAATATAGGGTTACCAACCTTTAAAGCTACTTCTTTTGTTTTAAGACTGATTGAAGGTGCTAACTCGACTTCTTCAATAATCTCGTCGCCCTTTGCTTCAACCCATTTTTTATATTGACTTTCTCTGTCTTTAAATATAATAGATTGTTCTTCATATTTTTCTGGGTTTAAAAGTTCATCGTTATAAATTTCTTTGTTTGACTTTGTCATAGCAAGGGCAATTCTACCTAATTCGTTACCAACTGCTTTTGCTTGATTTTCAAAAGTATAAACGTCTGCATAAAGTCTTGTTGGGTAAACTGCGGCAATAGCACCATTAAAGAAAATAGCATTCTTACCAGCACTCTCTAAATATTCACAAAGTGAATAAACGAAGTCACCCGAGATATTTTCACCGGTACCCTTACCCTTTTCGCTCATTGAGTTAATATATGGATGAGCACCAAAGTTAACAAGAACTGTTTCTTTTAAAGATTTATCATCTGGTACAAAGCGTAATCTTAAAAGTTGGCAAGAACAGTTATCTGGTTCACGTCTGTCCCACACGTAACCTTTAATTCCACGTTCTTTTAAAGGTGCCGTATCACTTACTGATTTTTCTGAAGATTTACCCATATAAGCCTTATAAAGCTTACCAGTAGTTTTATTCTGAACTGCTTCTTTTATAGCTTCAATAACCTTGCCATAAAGAAACTCAAGATATTCTTCATCGCAGGAATTCATAATCTCGCCTTCGCCTTTAATTAAAGCTTTACGGTTATTTTTAAACACTTCGATTATTCTGCCCCAGATACCCATAGTATCTATTGAACTGTGTGTGTGAGTAGAAGAAACGTTTATTGAAGCAATATTATTTTCTTTACTGAAATCAGAAAGTCTCTGACGGATTGTTCTTATACATCTGTTAGAAAGACCAATACAGTCAACTGCCGCAAAAACAGAAAGCCCGCCATCAGTTGTACCAAGGCATATTACACGGACTCTTACGTCATCAAGAACACCACTCGGAAATCTTGCAGGAAGGCGCGTAACACCGCCGATGCAATATTCTTTTGTCAGAATGTCATCTGGAAGAATGCTCTTTTGTGCATACCCTAAAACCCATTTTGAATTTTCAGTTGCTTCAGTTATTAAATCTTTCTGAATACCAGAAGAAACGTCATCAGAAGAACTATTAACTTCAGGCTCAGGAAGTCCGTTTGAAAATTTACTGATAACCTTTACAAAGTTTCTTGAGAACATATCTGCACGTTCTTTATTTGGCATTTTATAAAGCTTCACACCTGCACCAACTGCTACAGCCCCTAATGCTAATTTTATAAATTTACCCATAAATTAAAATTCATCTGCTTTCTTAACAATTTCGTCAAATCTCTTTGTTATTTCATCCGCTTCTGTACGGTCTTTAATAATAGTATTTTTAAACAAATTCTCTGCTTCTTCTTTTGATTTTAAAATACCATCTTTAACATCCTGTGGTAAATCTTTTTTTAAGAGTTCATCAACTCTCGGAAGAAGTCTGTATTTTATTCTGAAAATATCTCTTGACCCGTTAAACTGCGGGAAGCGAGGATCAGAGTAAACGTCTTTAAAGTTCTTATTTGTGAGAATTTCTTTACAAAGAAGTAACGCTACGTCGTTATAAGCAACGTCATCGTGAACCTGATATTTAAAGCAGAACGTAGAATCCGGAAATATTGCAGTGCCTAAATCAACTGTTCTGTCAGGTGAAATATGGTTATGCTCTTTGTTCTGGCATCTGTCAAAAACAGGCTCGTAATCATCTGGTAATTTTTTATCAGGGCCTACTGAATAACCACCCAAAGATGCCGATTTAAAATCTACAATTGTATCTGAATTAAGATTTTTAGTACCTGCAAATGGCAAGAGCGGTAAATCGTAACCGCAGATTGAGAAAAATTCTGTACCTTGTTTTTCAATTTTAGTAAGCAAATCTCTTAAATTGTTCTGCGCTTTGAAAAATCTGTCGGTCTTTTCTCTTAAAACGTTATATTCTTCACCAACAAGATATTTATCACGATACTCCTGATATTTCTCTCTTGGTATTACTGCCCACATACCAGGGCAATTAAGTAAAAACGTCTCTAAAAGTGCATCTACTAATGCACCAACTATATTTTCTGCTGTATCTTTGTGAAATTTTTTCAAAAGTTTCTCTAACGCTTCAATAGTTTTTGAATCTAAAAACATACCGAGCAAAGAAGTCGGATTTGATAAATCAAGATTTTTCGAGAAAATATCTGCAATTAACGTTGAACCATTCGTTGCAGGAACAAAGTAACAAACTCTGTTAACGTCACCCTGTTCACCGTAAGTATCAAAATATGCAGTAGCAATTGAACCGCCTAAAGAAACGGGAATTAAATTAACTTTATCGTGACCAGTTTCTTTCTTCACGTTCTGAATATAATCATTAAGTCTTTTTGCAGTTTCATAAGGTTGTCCGAATGAATTGTAAGCAAAGAAATAAAGATGGTCTTCACCTATTACTTCCGCCAAAGTTTCCATAGGCACCATTTTATATATGTAACGTTTATCGTCTGCACTACAATTTTTCAAAGAGTTACCTTCGTAATCTACTATATGAAGATTTTCAGTAGAAACACCTTCTTTATTTACTCTTAAAGGTGTTACCGCTTCGCTTATTGCCTTTTTTAATGCTTTACAAAACGCTTTATCGCTTTTAGTCAATAAAAGAAGAATTGCAGATGGTATTATTCTTTTTACCAATGGCTTGGTGTCAATGTCCATAGGCCAGGCAGATTTAATTCTTTCGTTGCTTTCAGAATACAAATCAACCTTTGACTGACCAATACCCGGAACAATTATAGTAGGACAATATTCACAAGTACACTTGCTCATAAATTCTCAAAAACCTTTCAAAAATTTCGTACCTTTTATTTTAACATAGTAT
The DNA here is from genome assembly GCA_045533655.1 of Acutalibacteraceae bacterium. GTDB lineage: Bacteria > Bacillota > Clostridia > Oscillospirales > Acutalibacteraceae > DTU089. Next base: position 58,868 of record JAZSIE010000031.1, on the reverse strand, counting down.
TTCTTTTTTAGCAATAACAATCAATTAGTTATAATTACCAAAATACGTGTTTCAACTTTGTAAATTTTAAAATCACAAATTCATTGAAAACCCCTTATTATTAGTGTAAAATTATTTTAATTATACTATTTATATTAAGGATTTTTATGAGCGATTATATTTACACGTTTCAAAAGGGTTTCAACTACTCTCAGGACGGGCCGGGTAACAGACTTGTTTATCATTTGTCTGGTTGCAATATGTTCTGCCCTTGGTGTTCAAACCCCGAAGGATTAAAAAGAACTGAAAAATCACAAAAACATACTAAAGAAGAATTATTTAACGAAATTCTTTCGTGTAGAACAATGTTTTTCGACGGTGGTGGTGTCACCTTTACGGGTGGCGAAGTTTCTTTACAGGCAGATGCCGTTTCAAAACTTTGCGAAATGTTAAAAAAAGAGAATATTTCAACTTGTATTGAAACAAACGCTTCTTTAAAAGGCACCGAAAAGTTAATTGACGTTATAGATTATATGATTGCAGATTTCAAGTCTCCAAATAAAAAAACTCTGAAAACCGTGACTGGTGCAGATATTGAAATCATTAAAGAAAATCTTTTGAAAAGGGCTATTACGAAAAAATATCTGCTTATAAGAATTCCACTTATAAATAATTTTAATACAGGCGAAGAAAACGCCCGTGAATTCGCTTCTTTTTTCAAAGAACTCACAGAAAAAAGCAAAAGCGATAATATATTCATAGAAATTCTTACTTACCACGAATATGGTAAAGATAAATATAAAAATGAAAATTTAGAATACAGCTTCTCTGACGGTTTTGTAACTAATGAGCAAGTAAGGATTTTAAAAACAGAGTTAGAAAAAAACAATCTTAAAATTATTAAAACTTAAGGTGATATTATGTACGAGTTCAACGCAACAAAATTAACACAGATGGCAAACGATTTATTTAAAGAAGAAAGAGAAATAAATAACCTTACCGGTTGGTTTATTATAAAAGAAACCGAAAGTAAATTTGAAGAAGAATATAAAATGTATTCTCCTATGAAAAAAGCGGCGTTAAAATTCAAAGAAGCCGTTAAAGTTTTACCACTTTCAATAAGTGATAACGCTATCTTCGTTGGTACTCAGCGTGATGCTTTTGCAAGAAGTTACGCTCTCATTAACCCTACTTTTAAAGTTGAAACTTTTGCCGGTTACTGCGACCCTACTGCAGTTTATGATGATATTACCCCGACAGAAGAATTCACCAAAGAAAGAATTGAAGCGTTAAGAGAACTTGACAAAACCACACCTTACGTTAAAGAACTCACTGAAGTTTATGCTTCTTGTGAAAATTTAACAGGTGAAGTTGCATTTTTCATTGAACAAGTTACAGGTCACTTAATTCCTGATATGAGAGCTGCTTTAAAATATGGTGTTAAAAAACTCATAGCAGATATTGACGAAAAATTATCTTCTTGCAGTAACGATAAAAAAGAAAATTATGAAGCGATGAAAATATCTTTAGAGTCATTACTTTTACTTACAGAAAGATATAAAAATATCGCTGAAGAAAAACTTAAAACCGCAGATGGTGAACGTAAAGAGCAATTACAATTAATGGTTGACACTTTAAATAAAGTTCCATTTGAACCAGCAACTTCGCTTTACGAAGCAATTCAGAGTTACATTCTTTTATGGCAGACAATGTGTTTAGAGCAAGCACCAAATCCATTTGCATTCTCAGTTGGTAATGCCGACAGAATTTTTGAGCCATACAGAAAAATGAGTAACGCTGACAGAGACACAACTGCTGCACTCTTAAAACATTTTCTTGTATTTTTCAACGTCGGTGACAGAAGTTGGGCAATTTCACAAAACTTAATCGTAAGTGGTCGTGATGAAAACGGTAACGATTTGACAAATGACACCACCTATGCACTTTTAGATGCTTATTACGATATGAATTTGCCACAGCCAATTCTCTCTGTTAAATTACATAAAAATACACCTGACAAGTTATACGAAGAATTAGGCAGATTTTTATTTACACCCGGTTGCCTTACTCCGTCACTCTTTAACGACGACTCACTTTATGAAGTGCTTTCACAAGCAGGCGTTGATATCGCTGATATTAAAGACACGTCAATCGCCGGTTGTCAGGAGCCACTCATTATGGGTAAAGACAACGCTAACACAACTAACAGTTGGTTTAACTTAGGCAAAATTTTAGAACTCACGTTAAATAATGGTTACTCAACTGTAACTGGCAAGAAAATATGTGATTTACCAAGTGGTAATTCGGATGCATTGACGCTTTTAAAAACAGTACGTGAGAGATTTTATAAAAATGCAGAATATTTCTGTGAAGAAATGGTTAAATCTGCAAACGGTGCTTCAAGAGCAATTTCTCATTTACCTGTTCCATTCTTAAGTACAGTTATGGGTGGTATTGAAACAGGCTACGACGTAAGAGATATTAAAAATCAAGGTACAAAATACAACGGTAGCGGTTGCCTTATCCACGGCACAAGCGTTGTTGCAGACTCTTTTACTGCAATTGATAAATTGTTAGCAGAACGTCCACAAGATGCAGAGCGACTTTTAAATGCTTTAAAAAATAATTTTGAAGGTGACGAAGAATTAAGAGAATTCTTACTCTCTGCACCAAAATTCGGTAACAATAATGAAATTGCAGATAATGAAGCAGTTGAAATAACAAATAGAATTGCCGATATGGTAAGAAATAAAAAGAATTATCTTGGTAACAACTTCAGACCAGACTTCTCTACCCCGTCAACACACTTGCTTTACGGCTACTGGGTTGGAGCATTACCATGCGGTAGAAAATCAAGAGATATGTTAAACTATGGTGTTGACCCACTTTATGGTGAAGCACAAAATGGTTTAGGTTTTAGAACTCTTTCATTAATGAAATTGCCATTTATTAAAATGTGCGGTGGTTACGCTTCACACTTTGGTATTGACCCTAAATATTTTTTGAGTGACTCTTACGAAAGCAAAGGTATTGAATTTAAAAATAAGGTTATGAAACCACTTTTCTTTAATGAATTAAACAAAAACGTTTCACCATTCTATTTATACGTAAACGTTACAACCGCTGAAATTTTAAGAAAAGTTTTAGCAGAACCAAAGAAATACGCACCCAGCGGTGTTTACATTATGAGAATTCACGGCACTTTCGTTAACTTCCTTGATTTATCACCTGCTATTCAGCAAGATATTATTACAAGACTTGACCCACAATCTACAACAATTTGTTAGGATGATTTTATTTTATGAGCATTTTAGGTATTGATATAGGAACAACAACCATTACTGCGTTATTGTTAAATGAAAAAAACGGTACGGTTATTGATAAGGCAACTTTGAAAAATGATTCATTTATCAGTAACGAATTCCACTTTGCAAGACTTCAGGACCCTGAAACTATTTTAGATATTGTTATTGAAGCAGTAACTAAAATAACTAATGGCACTAACGTTTCTGCAATAGGCGTTACAGGTCAAATGCACGGCATTCTTTATCTTGACGAAAACAATGCCCCTGCTTCACCGCTTTTCACCTGGCAGGATTTACGTGGCAACGAAAAATTTGAAAGTGGTTTGACTTACGCCGAATATCTTACAGAGAGCACAGGCTACAAAGCCGCTACTGGATTTGGTCTTACTACTCATTTTTATAATTTAAAAAACAGACTTGTTCCAAAAAAAGCAAAAAGAATTTCTACAATTCACGATTTTGTCGTTTCACATTTAACCGACAGTGTTCCCGTTACTCACTCGAGTGATGGAGCAAGTCTTGGTTTTTACGATTTAAGACATCATCAATTTGATAACGTTGCTCTTTTAGAAGCGGGTATTGACCCTGAAATTTTACCAAAAGTAATAAAGAATACAAAAATTATAGGTACTACAAAATGTGACTTTTTGCCCGATGGCATTCCGGTTGCTGTTGCTATCGGTGATAATCAGGCAAGTTTTATTGGTTCAATGATTAACCCAGATAAAGCAATCTTAGTAAACGTTGGCACAGGTAGTCAGATTTCTTTTATTACCAATTCATTAAAAGAAACCGAATCTGGCGAAGCAAGACCTTTAACCGATGACGAATACATTTTTGTATGTTCTTCCCTTTGTGGTGGCAGGTCTTACCAGATTCTTAAAAACTTTTTCGCTTCGTGTATGGAGTTTTTAGGGGGAACAGAAGACGATATTTACAAGAAAATGGATGAACTTTCTGAAGAAATTGACTCTTTAAAAGACCCTCTTAGAATAAATTGCGAATTTGCAGGAACAAGAGCACACCCAGAAAAACGTGGCTCTATTAAAAATATTTCAACCGAAAACTTCACACCAACTCATTTAATATGTGGATTTCTTACCGGTGTTGCAGATGAACTTAAAATGTTATATGAAGAATCAAAGTCTCACCTTGCTTATGGACCAAGAATGCTTGTTGGTTCTGGTAATGGTTTAAGAAAAAGTGAAGTATGGCGCAGTATTTTTGAAAAAGAATTTGATTTAGATTTAGTTTTACCAAAGCATTCCGAAGAAGCGGCAGTTGGTGCTTGTATTTTCGCTGCAACTGCTAATGGTACTTTCAGAAACTTAAGAGATGCACAAAAATTCCTTTTAGGAGGCAACTATGAACTTTAAAGAATATGCTAAAAAACCGATATTTTTTGAAAAAAACCGAGTTTTCAGAGTTTATTTAGGTGGTAAACTTTTTTCTGACTTTTTTCAGGATGATAGCGAAGACTCTTTTTACCCTGAAGAATGGATTTGTTCTTCTACAAAAGCATTAAACGATGGTAGTACCGATGAATTTGAAGGTGTATCTAAAATAAAAGGTACTGATATTTATTTTAATCAACTCATAGAAGCAGAAAAAGAATTAATGTTGGGAGACAGAAATGGTCTTGACGTGCTTGTAAAAGCACTTGACTCTGCCATTCGTTTACCTGTTCAGGCTCACCCTGATAAAGAGTTTTCAAGAAAGCATTTCAATTCAGAATTCGGTAAAGCGGAAGCCTGGCTTATTTTAGCTACAAGACCTGATGCACACATTTTCTTTGGTTTTAAAGATGATATTACCAAAGAAGATTTAGAAAAAGCAGTAGAAGACAGTGAACACGATAAAGATGCTATGGAAAGGTTAGTAAATAAATTCCCCGTAAAGCCTGGTGACGTTTACTTTATTCCTGCAAAAGCAATTCACGCTATTGGTAAAGGATGCCTTATTTTAGAAATTCAGGAGCCTACCGATTTCACTATTCAACCAGAAAGACTTTGTGGCGATTACAGATTATCCGACAAGCAGATGTATCTTGATTTAGACAAAGAAACTGCTCTTTCTGTATTTGATTATTCATACAATAAAGAACGTGTTTTAAACGAATGTAAAAAGACTCCAAAAGTTATTTCAGATAATGATGGTTGTATTAAAACGTCAATTATAAGTAAAGATGACACACCTTGCTTCTCACTCGAACGTTACGAAATAAATAACGGCAAAACAGAATTACTCTCTTCACCTGTTATTTACGTTGTTACAGATGGTGAAGGTACTCTTACAAATGGCGAAAATATAATAAAAATTAAAAAAGGTGATTATTTCTTTATGCCATATTCCTGTAATAAAGAATATTTTGTTGAATCAAGTGGTAATTTAACGTTAGCATCTTGTATTCCACCTGAAAGAGATTAATTATGAAAAAATGTAATTCAGATTTAAAGTTAATTGACCGGAATGATTTTTATTCACTCGCAAAATATTTTGAAGAGAACAAAGATTATAATAAAAGTCTTGAATGTTACAAAAAATATTTTAGTGAAAATCCTTCGATAGAAGGAGAAAATAAAACTCTTTTAAAAATCAATCTTTTGAAAAATAATTTCACTTATTCAGAAGAAATCAAAAATTTATTATTAAATAGTTACGGAGAATATGACCTTGGTCTTCGCAATGATAGGATTTATGAAAATATTGCCGAATATTTAATTTTAATAAATGAAAATAAAATTGAAAAAGCTGAAGCAAAAAAGAAAGATTTAAAAGCATTATTAAAATACGGTCAATTACCGTTATTAGATATAATCATAAGAAAAGACAGCGTTTTCAACGCTTTAGACGTACCTGTTGAAGTTGTGAACTTTATAAAAAAATTATAAAATAATTTAAAATAATTATAAAATAAATAAAGCGCAATTAATTTTATCTTGAATTAATCGCGTTTTATTTTTATTAATTTATTTTTTGATTTTATAATTTTTGATGTTTCGCTTTCGCCCTATTTTTATATTTTTCATTTTTGTTTTTATTTCAGCTTTAATTTTTATTTTTGTTCATATTTTTATTTTTGAATTCTATTTTGCTTTGTTTTTCGTTTTTTCATTTTTAAAATTTCGCCAAAAAACAAATACAAAAAACACAGAAATAAAAAAGCAAAAAACGCAAAATATAAAAATGCAAAACACAAAAAAAGAAAAAAGAAAAAACAGAAAAATCAAATAATAAAATTAAAAACCAATGTTTATAAAAAATGTTTCATTACATTTACAAAAAACAATTATAATAAAATCCACTAAAAATAAAATCGCAAAAATAAAAAACTTCGAATTTTTTATTTATCCGAAGTTTTTATTTATTTTTTTATTTTATAAATTTTTAAGTCTTTCTACAGCCTGTTTGTAACCCTGACGTTGCGACAACTGGTAGTATTCCTTAGCTTTCGCGGTGTTTCCTGTCACTTCATAAAACACACCTAAATTATATGATGCTTTAAAACTACCACAACCAACTACACCTTCGTAATATTTATTTTCGCCAATTTCTAAACATTTTAAAAATGATTTTTCAATTTCAAAAAAATATTCCATATATTTTTCTACGTTTGCTAAAACAGTCTGCATATAATAAACACCACAGGCAAAATAAAAATCGGGTTCTGAATTAAAATTATTTTTTTCTTTTTTTATTAATTCTAATCCATCATCATATTTTTTTAATTCTAATAAATTATATAAATATGAAACTATTCCAACCTTACGATAATTCGCAGTAACATTTTTTGAATTTTCATAAAACTCCTTAAAATATTTATCCGCTTCTTCATATCTTTTTAAAACCCACAATGTTTTAGAAATCTGGTAAAGCGTATATGGATTTTTAGAATCTTCTTTATACTGTTCTAATAATATTTCTAAATTTCTTTCGCCTTTACCATCCTGAAGATAACCATCGTGGTCAAAAACCAATGGTAAACTTACACCTTTAAATTCCGAATCAACCTGCTCGTGAATTGCACCACGATATTTAACGCCTTTGGGCATAATTCTCGGAATAAAGGTCTTACTTTTGCTTATAGCGCCGTCATCTTCTTTATAATAATCAATTCTTTCAACGTACCCTATTGCTTCGTTTGTGTCTAAAAACTTCTCTATATCTTTTCTTTTACCACTTACTAAATATTCATCTGCATCAAGAACTATGTTCCAATCGCATTCTGATTGCTCTAATGAGAAATTACGTGCTTTTGAAAAATCGTTCACCCAATCAAAATGCGAAATATGTGCACCAAACTTTTTTGCAATCTCTACTGTTTTATCAGTAGAGCCTGTATCTGTAATATAAATTTCATCAACAAGGTTTCTGACAGCCTTAAGACACTTTTCAAGACTACGTCCCTCATTCTTTACAATCATAACTAAACCTAACGTTTTCTTTGCCATACAAAAATCTCCTTGTCGATTATTTTCGACCTTGCAAATATTTCTCTGCTTTAAGAATTATAGTCTGTGTTTTAGAATCTTTTATTTCGCCGTTCATAACTTTTTCAACCGCTTCAGTGAGTGACATTTCTAAAACGTTAATAAACTCATCTTCGTCTAAATCCTGCTCACCGCTTACTAAATCAGTAGCAAGATATAAATGAATTATTTCATCTATCAAAGCAGGTGTTGTGTACATCTCACCTAAATAAACTATATTTTTCGCAGTAAGACCTGTTTCTTCACGAAGTTCACGTTTTGCCGCCTCTAAAGGTATTTCACCCTTATCTAACTTACCTGCCGGTGCTTCTAAAGTAACTTTATTAAAAGCATATCTGAACTGGTTAACGAATATAACGTTACCATCATCTTTAATTGGTAATACACAAACGGCGCCAGGGTGTCTTATTACTTCTCTTACCCCTGTTTTACCATTAGGTAATAATATTTCGTCACGAAACAAATGAATTGCTACGCCGTCAAATATTTCTTCTGATGAAAGTTTCTTTTCAGTTAATTCCATATAAGCACAACCTTTAAATATTATATTTTTATTTTATCATATAATATTTCTTCTTGCAACAATTATAAATACATTATATAATAGTTTGTGGAACGGGGTGTTAATATGTATTTATATATAATAAGACACGGTGAAACGTATGGTAATTTAAATGGTGATGGTTTTACTGAAACTGATTTGACTGATAATGGCTTAAAACAGGCATTCCTTTTAGGTGAACGCTTTAAAGATGAAAGAATTGACGCTATTTACACGAGCACGTTAATACGAGCAGTAAGAACTGGTAACGAAATTCATAAATATCACAAAAACGCTAAATTTAACATTTTTACGACATTGATGGAGAAAGGTACCGAAAAAGATTACACTGGTCTCCCAGATGACGTTTTACAGAATATTGTGCCCGATGCTATAATAAGAGACAGAACACCTTTAGGTGAAGAAGACCAACAAAAAGCATTAGAAAGAGCAAAAAAAGTTATAAATACAATTCTTTCTGAAAATGATGATAACAGTAACGTTGTTATTGTTGCACACGGAATGTTTAATACATATTTAATTTTAGCCGCTACTGGTTTAGGTTTAATTCCAGATTTCAACTTTTCACAAGACAACACCGGCGTTACACTTATTCGCTATTTATATGAAGATGGGGTAAAAAAGACTAAACTTACTTATGTTAATGACTGTAGTCACTTAATCAGGTGTTAGGTATTGGTTGTTTGGTGTTAGGTATCAGAAAATTAATTATATAAAAAAAGGCTTCGCTTATGCGAAGTCTTTTTTTATATAAGTCGGTAAAACTGTAAGCCGGGTTTTGTCGTTTAAGGCAATCATCTATCTAGACCTTGCGTTGCCACAAGGTTCAAGCCACCCTTCGGGGTTGCGAAAAAATCGCTGTCCGGCAAACTCCCCAATCGGTGTTGCATCAAGTAGGGTTTACATGGCAGTATTGTCTCCAATACCCCGGTGAGCTCTTACCTCGCCTTTCCACCCTTACCGAAAAATCGGCGGTATATCTCTGTTGCACTTTCCCTAAGGTTACCCTCGGCGGCCGTTAGCCGTTACTCTGCCGTGTGATGCCCGGACTTTCCTCGTCTGTGTTACCACATCCGCGACTGCCCATTTTACCGATAACTTATTTTATTATATTTCTTTTCAATAGTCAAGGTCGGTATTTTTAGACCTTTGTTTTTTGAAAAACGTGAAAACCCTTATATTTACGCCATTCTCATCGATATATCGAAGGCGGTAACTGAATGAGTCAACGCTCCTATTGAAAGAATATCAATACCTAAAAGTGCTACTGAACGAAGTCTTTCCGGTGTTAAGTTACCAGATGCTTCAAGCAACGCTTTTTTATTAACTATTTTAACTGCTTCTGCCATAGTATCATTATCCATATTATCAAGCATAATAATATCTGCTCCGGCAGAGAGTGCTTCTTTAACTTCTTCTAAAGTTCTTGTTTCAACTTCTATTTTAACAGTATGACCAATTTTCTCTCTCAATGCTTTAACTGCAGGGGTAATTCCACCTTTAGCATCAATATGATTATCCTTAAGCATAGCGCAATCTGAAAGATTATAACGATGGTTTTTACCACCACCACAGGTAACTGCATATTTCTGAAGCGAACGAAGCCCAGGTAAAGTCTTCCTTGTATCTGCAATAGTTGCTTCTGTGCCTTCAATCTGCTTTACACATTCATTTGTGAGAGTTGCAATACCACTCATGTGTTGAAGAAGATTAAGTGCAGTTCTTTCACCTTTTAAAAGATAAATTGTTCTGCCTTCTATTTCTGCTATTACGTCGCCTTTTTTGACATTTTCACCGTCTTTTTGATATAAAGTATATGTAAACTCTTCATCTAAAAGACTGAAAACCCTCATAGCAACTTCTATACCACAAAGCACACCATCTGCTTTTGCAATAAACTTTGCTTTGCTTTTTTCGTTTTCATCGAGCAAATAATCGGTAGCAACGTCAATATAATTTATATCTTCACTTATTGCTCTTTTAATTACGTCATCTACATAAAATTGTGGCAAAATCATTTGTCTGCCTCCCTTAAAATAATATAAGCAACTGTTGCGAGCGAAAGTGCTTCGCAATAATCAGGCGTTACGGCAAATTTACCATTTCTCAATCTGTTAAGAATTGACTCGATTCGCTTTTTACCCTGATGAATTGCACCTTCGTCCGGAATTACGAAATATGCTTTTTGCATTATTTCTCTTATTTCTGTTCTTGTACCTTTTGGTAACGGTGCACCATTGTAATCTGTAACTTCTTCCGGTTGCTCTTTTACTGCATAGAAATTAGCGTTTATGCATCTCATAATATCTTCTGCCGCACGTCTGCCGAAAACAAGTGCTTCTAAAAGCGAGTTACTTGCAAGTCGGTTTTTTCCGTGCACGCCAGTACAAGCACACTCACCCGCCGCATAAAGTCTTGGCAAGGTTGTTTTAGCATTAAGGTCAGTTTCAATACCACCCATAAGGTAATGCTGACACGGAAAAATTGGAATTAAATCTTTACTTATGTCAACACCTTGTGTCAAACATCCGGCATAAATACCAGGAAAACGTTTTTTAAGATATTCTTCGCCTTTGTAACGAATATCAAGATAGAAGTTATTACTACCAAGTCTTCTTGACTCCATAATAATTGAGCGTGAAACAACATCACGTGGTGCTAACTCAAGGCGATTGTCGTATCTGTCCATAAATCGCTCTTTATTGCAGTTTAAAAGATATGCACCTTCACCACGAACCGCTTCACTTATTAAAAACTGTTCACGATTAGCACCATTGAATGCAGTCGGGTGAAATTGCACGTAACTTAAATTTTTGATTGAAGCACCCATTTCATAAGCCAATCTTATGCCGTCACCCGTTGCAACAGATGGGTTTGTGGTGTATTTATAAACTCTGCCTATACCACCGGAAGCTAAAAGACAGAACGAAGCGTAAACAGTTTTAAATTCACCGTCACACATAATAGTCGTTTTAAATCCGTTGGTAATTCTCGACATAGACGTAACCATTGTATTATCACAAAGTGTAACGTTCGGTAACTTTTCAACCACCAGCATTAATTTATCGACCATCTCTTTACCCGACGTATCTTTATGGTGAAGAATTCTTCTCTTAGAGTGACCGCCTTCAAGAGTTTTAATAAGGTTGCCATTTTCATCTCTGTCATATTCTACGCCATATTCAATTGTACGAAGAACGTCTTTCGGACCTTCTTCAACAAGAACTCTTACGGCGTCAGAGTCATTTTCATTTTTACCAGCAATTAACGTATCGTCAAAATGGAAATCATAACTATCGTTTTCTAAATCGAGAACACAAGCAACGCCACCTTGTGCCAAAGAACTGTTTGAAACGTGGCGTTCCTTTTTAGAAAGCATAAGTATGTTTACCGTAGGCGGAAAGTTGAGTGCCGCATAAAGCCCTGCAATACCACTACCTACGATTACAACGTCGTATGCCCTTTTAAGTTCAGAAAGTTTCATTTTCATCAACCTAATTCTAACATTTTATCAATACTTTTAAGTGCTCTTTTTCTTAAAGTTTCATCTAATTCAATACTTTCGCCTTGTTCGCCAATTACCGCACGGTAAACATCATTGAGCGTTGTAATTTTCATATCTTCACAAACAAGTTTTTCTCTTGAAAGTTGAATAAATCTCTCGCCGTTTTCTTCGTGTGTCGAAAGATAATCGACAACACCAATTTCTGTACCGATAATAACTTTACCACTCTGACTTTTTGCGTATTTAATAATTTCAGAAGTAGCACCAATCATATCGGCATGCTCTAAAACTTCTTCGGGAGACTCGGGGTGCACTGCAAAGAGTGCTTCCGGGTGTTCTTTTTTTAAGTTTATAATATCTTCTTTGGTGAGTTTATTATGAACAGGACAGTAACCGTCCCAGAGAATAATATTTTTTTCTGGAATCTGTTTTTTTACGTAAGAACCTAAATTTTTATCTGGAATAAAAAGAATATCTTTATTAGGTAGCGCTTTTACAATTTTTAAAGCAGATGAACTTGTAACACAAACGTCGCACTCAGCCTTTAAAGCGGCAGTAGTATTAATGTATGCTACAACTGCTGTATCGGGGTTCTTCTTTTTAAATTCACGCACCCTTTCAGGTGAAATCTGCTCTGCCATAAGGCAAGTAGCACTCGGTACGGGTAGCACAACTTCTGTTTCTGGTGAAAGTATTTTAACACTTTCTGCCATAAACCTTACGCCACACATTATAACTCTTTTTTCTTTTAAATCCTTCGCTTTCTGACTTAAAAAGAAACTGTCGCCAGTTATATCTGCAATATCAATAATGTCAGGATTCTGATAAGTGTGTGCAAGTATTACGGTATCTCTCTTTTTTGCTTCATCTACAATTTTTGTTTTCAATTCACTGATTGTCATAAATCATACCCCTTTGATACAATTATAAAGCACCAAATTTTCCTATTATAATTATAACATTTTTTCAATATAAGACAATATTAATTTCCCCAAAAAATCAAAGATATATTTGTTTCTTTTTGTAAATAACTTAAAACTTTTCTTAATTATGCAATAACCATAACTTAACTCTTGCAATTAATTTCTCAGTATTGTAAAATATATGGGTATTACTGAAAATGGAGAAAATTAACTTATGAATTATCTTGAAAAAAACTTTGAACTTTTAAAGTCGAGCGACGAAGAATTATTCTCTGCTTTTGAGAGTGAATTTCACCGTCAAGAAAGAAACATTGAACTTATAGCAAGTGAAAACTACACTTCATCTGCTGTTATGGCAGCGTCTGGTAGCATTCTCACAAATAAATACGCTGAAGGCTACCCATCCAAAAGATATTATGGTGGTTGCGAATGTGTTGATATAGCAGAAAATCTTGCAATAGAAAGAGCAAAAAAACTCTTTAACTGTAATTTTGCAAACGTTCAGCCACACTCTGGCTCACAAGCAAACTTCGCAGTATATTTCGCACTTCTTAAACCAGGTGATACTGTTTTAGGTATGAGTCTTGCTGATGGTGGTCACTTGACACACGGTTCACCAATTAACGTAAGCGGTAGTTACTTCAACTTTGAAAGTTACGGCGTTGATGAAAATGGTTACTTGGACTACGACGCACTTGAAAGAAAAGCAAACGAATGCAAACCAAAACTTATTGTTGCAGGTGCTTCTGCATACCCAAGAACTATTGAGTTTAAAAGAATTAAAGAAATTGCTGACAGCGTGAATGCTTTATTTATGGTTGATATGGCACATATTGCCGGTCTTGTTGCAAGTGGTATGCACCCTTCTCCAATTCCTTATGCTGACGTTGTTACTTCTACAACTCACAAAACTCTCCGTGGTCCACGCGGTGGTCTTATTCTTACAAACAATGAAGAAATCGCAACTAAAATTAATAAGGCTATATTCCCTGGTATTCAGGGTGGTCCATTAATGCACATTGTTGCCGCAAAGGCTATCTGTTTTGGTGAAGCGTTAAGACCAGAATTCAAAGAATATGGTAAAAGAATCATTTCTAACTGTATAGCACTTGAAAATTCACTTTGTGCACAAGGAGTTGATATGGTTTCGGGTGGTTCTGATAACCACTTGCTTTTACTCGACTTACGTTCCCTTAACATTACCGGTAAAGAGTTAGAACACAGACTCGATAACGTTTATATTACAACAAATAAAAACTCTATACCAAACGACCCAGAAAAACCATTTGTTACAAGTGGTATAAGAGTTGGCACTGCGGCAGTTTCTACAAGGGGCTTTGGTGCTCACGAAATGGTTAAAATTGCAGAATTCATTAAACTTGCGGCTACAGATTACGAAAACAATATTGATTATATCCGTAATGGAGTAACAGAAATCTGTAACAAATATCCACTTTATTAAACACAAAAGCAACCGCCCGTTCACAATTATTTGAACGGGCGGTTATTCTTATTTTATTGTCTGTTTATAATCTTTTTAAAATTTTCTATCTCATAACAAGGCAAATATAAACCGAACTCTTCTGAATTGTGATTTATTTTAACTATATAATAGGGCTTCATATAAGTCATACCATTATCTCTACCCATCTTATATTGCTTATATTCCCCCTTGTTAAACGGAACTTCTTTGTTCCAACCCATAAAGGCAATGCGCTTTTCAATTGCTTCAATTTCACCTATTTCAGTTAGTGGTATTGACCACCTAAAATCCAGCGTTGCCAAATTCAAAGAATCATTTTCTATACAAGTGCGAACTTCAAGCACTTGTATTGGTGTTGGTGTCATTCCTTTTCCCTTGAATTTTATCACACCATTTTTAGTTTTATATGTAAAATTTAAAACATCCATTTTCAAAGCGGTTGACGGAACACTTAACTGCTGAAAAATAGTTTCAGCCCTTTGCTCGAACGAATTATTTGCCATCTGCGCTTCTTCGCTTTCTAATACCCTTTTACGATTTTTTCTATTGTAAAAAAATATTATTAAACTAATTACGAAACACGCAACACCACCAAAGAAAACATAAGGTACTTTATTAAATACATTACTCAAAGCATCTGCACCATCAAAAGCAAAATTTAAAAACACTCTAAAAGATATTATGAATCCTATCGCACATATATAATACAAAATTTTTAAAGGCAATTTAAGTGAAGCTTTTTTTATAACCACATCAACAGCCCCCGAAGAAACTTCGACTTCATCAAGAAGATATTGCTCTGTTTGAGCGGTTATAAATTCATTACCATTGAATTCTTCTGTATTGTTCCCATCTGTAATATCAATGCAAAATAATGGTTTCATCTTTTATCCCCTTTCACAAGACAAAAGAATTCTAACACATTAGAATTTTTTTGTCAATAAATGCAAGGTGAGGTGCCGAAGCACCCCACCTTGCAAAGAAAGGAAAAATGAAAAATTACACACAAATTTAATCGAAACAAAATTAATCGTCGTAATCAGGAACAATCAAACCATAACCGGAATCTTTTCTGCCATAAACTACGTTTATAAGACTTGTTTCTGCATTAAGGAACATATAGAACTGATGCCCTAAAAGATTCATTTGTAAAATTGCTTCTTCCACACTCTGTGGTTTTAAGGCAACTGTTTTTTCACGAACCAAATCAAATTCTGGTTCCTCTTCAACATCTTCTATACTAAAATCTTCAAAAGTAACTTCACGAAGTTTCTTTTCAAGTCTCGTTTTATTTTTTCTTATCTGACGAACGAGAGAATCTACACACTCGTCGAGAGCATCGTTAATATTTTCTGCTCGTTCTTCTGCACGGAAAATCATTCCGTCTTTGTTAACAGTAACTTCAACAGCCTGATAGTTTTTCTCAACTATTGCTGTAACTTTAGCTACTGCATCTTCGCCAAAGAGTTTTTCTACTTTTAAAAGTCTTTTTTCAACTCTCGTGCGAAAATCTTCACGTGGGTTACATTTGCGACCAATAATAGTAATATTCATAGAAACAGCTCCTTTGCTTATAGTTTCTATATAAATAATATCATTTCCGCTTGTTTTTGTCAATAACTTTTGTTAAGATTGCACAGTTTAATATTATTATTTAGAATTATCAAGATTACGTCGCCAATGAAAAAGATATTGTTGTGCAATACCTTCGGTGCCTTTTATACACTCTGGCAAACCATCGGGATATAGTTCACTTACTATTCTTTTCACCCAAACGTCTTGCGGAAAAGCTTCCAAACGCCCGAAACCATAAAGGAGAGCACATTGTGCTACTTTTTCACCAACACCTTTTATTTTAAGTAACTCTTGCTTTGCATCTTCAAAATTCATATTTTTAACTTTTTCTATATCAACTTCTTTAGTTGATATTTTTTTTGCTGCGTCTAAAATATATTTTGCTCTGAAACCCGCTCTTATAATTTCTAAATCTTCCACTTCAAGTTCTGCTATTTTTTCTGGTGATGGAAAAGAATATCCCTCGCCTACTTTCTCACCAAAATTTTCACAAAGTCTTTCAATAATACCTTTTATTCTTGGAATATTATTATTAGCTGAAATAATAAAAGAGCAAATTGCCTCCCATTCATCCTGTTTTAAAATTCTTATTCCATTATAAGTTTCACAAGCAGTAATTAAACTCTGGTCGTCATAACTACTTAAAATAGAAACATAATCTCTATCTAAATCAAAATATTCTTTCCAGATTAAATTAAAATCTTCTTCAGTAGTATTATAAAGAATAATATTATTTTCATTTTGTTTTATTTTTAAATATTTATTTTTTACTACACCACACCATATATTATCATTTTCTACACGCCATCTGAACGCCTGACCACAATCGAGTGAAAGTGCAATATTTAAACATTTTATATTTTTAATTATTAAATTATTATTTTCTTTAATTATTTCCAATTTAAACCACCGTAAAAAATATTTTATTTAATTTACAAAATAATTATAGCATTAATAAATTAATCAATCAACTATTTTAAAAAATAAAAAAGTTTGAGATTCTATTCTAAAAAATTCTACTTTTTAACTACAAATCAGAGTTCATTTTTGGCACTTTTTTTCATTGGTAAAACTCAACAAATTTTATTAAAAAACTAATATAAATTTATTTTCCAAATTGTATAATTTAATATACAAGCATAACAAACTGTATATTTATATTTTTTTGAAATTTTGTCAATTTCTCTGAAGAAAATGTCGAAAACCTATTAAAATGAATGGTTTAGCGGTTAGTTGTAAACATTTTGAACAGAGTTGTGAACATTTTTTATTGATTTTTCCAGTTTTTTCATTATACTAAAAGTATAAAATACTTGCATGTCATTTTCACAAATAGATAATTTGACAAGAATTTTCTATATTTTTCTTTTTGCCTTTTATATTATTTTTTAGAGTTTTTTGAATATTTTTATTAATTTTTTCAAAGTATAATTTACATAAGAAAGTGAGGTTATTTTCTATGATTAAAGGAATCAATAAACAAGTTTTAGAAGTTCTTGAACCAAACAATTCATACTTTGAAAAAGCATTATTTTTTGTAAAACCAGAATATTCCGGTTATTCAGAAAACAAATTAAAAGATTTAGCTCACAACGAATTAAAATCCGTATTAAATCCACCTTCACAAAAAACTAAATATAATTTTAAAAATATTAAATTAATTATATCTTCAGTTTCTACACTTTTGATTGGTGTAATTCTCGGATTTTTATTATCTTACTTTATTTGATATTTTTGCTGAAATATGATAATATAATACCATATTAATATTAAACAGGAGTTCTTATGAGATACCACAATATTTTATGGGATTGGAACGGCACACTTATTGATGATACAGTTACATCTCTCAACTGCGTTAACGATATGCTCACCGAAATGAACAAACCACTTATAACGTTAGAACAATACTACACTTACGTAGAAACACCTATAATTGGCTTTTATAAGCATATTTTAACTGACGATGAGTTAGATTTCCCTGTTATATCAAAATCATTTCACGAAAGTTATAACAGTCGTATTGGTGAAACGTTTTTGGCAGATGGTTCAAAAACCACATTAAAGACGTTAAAAGAACACAGCGCAAAGCAATACATAATAACTGCTACAAAAGAAGAAAGCGCCAGAAATTTAGCTTTTCAATATGGTGTAGGCGAATATTTTGACGGTATTTTTGGGGCTGACAACACACTTGCAGAAAGTAAAGTAGAAAGAGCATTAAATTTCTTTAAGAAAAATAATATTAATCCCAGTGATACTGTTTTTATAGGCGATACACTTCACGATTTAGAAACTGCAAACGCATTGGGAGTCGACTGCATTCTTGTAACGTACGGACATCAAGGCAAAGAAATCGTAGAAAACAGCGGAACCATAACGGCTGATAGTTTAAAAGATGTTTTAAACATAATTCTTGACGACAGAGCAGTTGATTTTCACACACATTCGACTTGTTCTGATGGTACTTTCACACCTACCGAATTGATAAAACACGCCGAAAGCGTGGGACTTTCAGCAATTGCCCTTACCGACCACGATTCTGTAGATGGAATTGAAGAAGCATTAGAAGCAAGTAAAAATGTGAATTTAGAATTTATTCCTGGAATTGAATTCTCCGTTACTGCCGATACAGAAATTCATATTATAGGACTTTTTATAGACCATAAAAATGAAACGCTTTTAAAAACAATTGAAAAAACACGAAGCCAACGAAAAAACAGGATGGAAGAAATCTGCAGAAAACTCAGAGAGCACGGCTTTGACATTACTTATGAAGAGTCCCAGAAACTTGCGGGTGGCGACTTTTTAGGCAGAGCACATATAGCAACACTTATGATGCAAAAAGGTTATGTAGAAACTGTAAAAGAAGCGTTTGATAAGTATATCGGCTTGAATAAACCTTGTTATGCCGTAAAGAAAGAAATAACACCTGAAGATGCCATAACAGCTATAAGAAGTGCTGGCGGACTCGCTTTCTTAGCACATTTGCACCAGACTAAATTTGATAACGAAAGACTTTACAATCTATTAAAAGAATTAAAAGATTATGGTTTAAATGGTATTGAAGGATATTACACAGAATACACCGATGAAAATATTGTAGAATTCAGAACTCTCGCTCAAAAACTCGGACTTTTCTATTCTGGTGGTTCGGATTTTCACGGAAGTATGAAACCTAAAGTAAATTTAAAAACAGGATATGGTAGTTTACATATTCCTTATAGCACTTTAACAACATTAAAACGTTTAAAATCAAAAATATAGTCAAAAATAAGGATTGCAACTAATTTGCAATCCTTATTTTTTGGTGATATTATGAGTGGTTTTATAAAAGTCAAGACAAAGGAATTATTATTAAATAATACCTTGAAATTATTTTTAGTTTCTTTTACAGCTTTTATTTTAAAAGTTTTAATGAGTGCTTTTGTAATTCTTTTTACAAATACACTTTTGATAAGTCCATTTTTACAAGGTATGGTTATAAAATACAACAGTCTGCTTGTTTATTTCATTTATAGTTTATTTACCGTTACACTTTATTTTATATTATTGTTATTTATTTGCGGCTTAAAAATGGGTGAAAATGCTATTTATTTTATGGAATCGAAAATGAGTAAAGCAAAATTTAAGTATCTGTTTATATTTTTAAGACCGAGTCAGAGTTTCAGGGCATTTCTTTTATATTTCAGATTATTAAATTTAAAAACATTGTGGGCACTATTCTTTTTTTCTGTTCCTATATTTTGCACTGCGCTTATTTTTCTTTTATATTTTACTACTTCAAGTTATGCAATGGTATTATTCACACTTATAATTGGCACTGCAGTTTTAACATCAATATCTTTATTCTACTACAACTGTTCAAAAATACGCTATTCTTATGCAATTTATTATTTATGTACTGATTTCAAAATAAGTGTAACAGATGCTATAAAAAAGAGTGTTGAGCACGCTGATAATTTTATTAAAGATGGTGTGATTTTAAAATCATCTTTTTTGTTCTGGGTTCTTAGTTGTGCGCTTTTTTTCCCAATTTTCTACGTTATACCTTTTACTAAATTGTCTAAAGCAAAATTTATTACTTTTACCGATGCATTAAGATATTCTCTACCACAAACAAACCATTATTTACTATATACAAACCAAAAAAGCAACCGTATTTCTTAATACGGTTGCTTTCGTTTTATTCGTCCAAGTTAATATTGCCGGTTTTATTAATTTTTCTGATTGCATCTTCATTCATTTCAAGAGATGCATTTTCATCTACATACTCCTGACCGTGAATTTGTGGTGCTTGTTTTTTCTCTAACTGGCTACGTTTGTTTCTTACAAAGTCGTCGTGACGGATTGCAGGTTGACCTGACATTGGTTCAACAAAGAATAATTCATCTTCTTCCTCTTCTGGTAAGAATCTGTATCTGTTAACAATAAGCCAGATTATAACGCCGATTACAACAATTGCAATAGCAACGATAGTTAAGATTTTACCTACTCCCATTTTTGTTGCTTCATCACTCTTGTCATCTTCTACTTCTGCAACACTTTCGAATTGTGCTTCAACAATAACGTTGCTTGCAGGCATTTCAAAAGTATATTCATCAATGAATTTACCATTCACACTTAAAGAGTTTTCAACTAATCTGCTACCTTTATCAGGAGTAACTGTAATTGTAACAATTTCACCTTCAGCCGCTCTTGTTGGTTCAACTGTAACTACACCACCTAAATTAGTACTTACAGTAATTGAGAATAATGAATCGTCCTGAAGAGAAACCCATTTAGCATAGAGAACTGTATCCTCTGTTGCTTTTGATGTTAAAAAGTCCCATTTTTCAGTAAATAATTCATCTGAATACCAACCATCGAATTTGAAACCTTCTTTTTTAGGAGCAGCAGGAACAGCTACTTTACCATCCGCTGAAACATCTGCGTAAACTGCTTCTTCACCATTATTTAACTCTAACTTAACACCTGTGCCTGTAGTAACTGCTTCAGTTGTTGGTGGGTTAGTTGTTGTCGGGCGATAAACAGGTCTTGTTGTAGTTGGCGCCTCAGTTGGTCTTTGTGTAGTAGGCGCTTCTGTGGGAGCACTTGTAGGTGCTTCTGTTGGTGCCTCTGTAGGTGCTTCTGTTGGTATTTCTTCAATAACAAAATCGCCGTCACCTTCAGTAGCAAGTGCACACAAATTAATTGAGAGTGCTGATACAAGCACTAACAAAGCCACAAGTAAAACTTTAACTTTCTTCAATTTCATCACATACTCCAATCAAAATGTAGAACTCATATCTTCATTTATTTTTTCATTAACAGTTTTCTTAAATGTAGAGTTATTTATTTTATCCTGCAACATCGAGTAGAATAAATCTTCATCAATAGGTAAAGTAACAGTTTTACCTAACCAGCTTGAAAGGAATGCCGCATTTGAAATGGTGAGACCGTTAATACCCTCTTCGCCTGATGCTGTAAGTTCTTCCCCACGAAGAATAGCACCAGCAAATTTATTCATAACTTCAGTATGTTGTTCATTTCTGCCATCAAGCTCTGCTTCATAAGTTTTGCTTTCAATTGAAGTAAAGCCATCTTCTGATGCATAAATATTCTCTGACACATTCTGTGACAATTCAGTTATCGTCAAGACACTATTTTCGCATATTATTTTTGCTTTGTCAAGTGTTATTTCTAACCTATTTGTGCCTGGAAAATCGCCTGTTGTTGTGATAAATGTACCAGTTGCACCATTTTTATATTGTGCATAAATCATAACGTCGTCTTCAACTTCGATATCGTGCCACTTCCCTTCGTGACAAACAGCAGTAATTTTTTCTGGCATACCGCAAATCCATTGCCATAAGTCAAGTTGATGTGGGCATTGATTAAGAAGAACACCGCCACCTTCACCAGACCATGTTGCACGCCATCCGCCTGAGTTATAGTAACTCTGTGTTCTGTACCAGTCTGTAATAATCCATGTAACACGTTTTAATTCGCCGTATTTACCACTATGAACAATTTCGTGCGCTTTTCTGTAAAGGCAGTTTGTTCTCTGATTGAACATAATACCGAATATTTTGTCACTTTTTTTAGCAACTTCATTCATTTCACGAACCTGTTTTGTGTAAACACCCGCAGGTTTTTCACTCATAACGTGAAGTCCTTTATTAAGACCTTCAATAACCATTGGTGGATGAAAATAGTGTGGTGTGGCAATTAAAATTGCATCTACTTCACCAGAATCCATAAGTTCGGAAGCATCTTTAAAAGTTTTTACTTCTGGTAACTGTTCTTTCGCCCATTCTAATCTGTCATCTTTAACATCGCAAACTGCGGTAACAATAAATTCAGGCATTTCATTTTTTAAATAATTTCTTATATGGCTTGAACCCATATTACCTACACCGATAATACCTAAGCGTACCTTTTCCATAAATATACTCCTTTATAAAGTTATTTAAATTTTACATTGATTTAAACAAATCCGGTAACTTCATTAAAGCCGACGGAATATTTTTAACTAATTTAATAGCACTCGGAGTCAATGGTTTATCATTGAGCACGTCGCAAAGCGCATCACACATCTCGTCATTAAATACACCTGAACTCATTGTAACAAAGCAACGAAGCGGAATCTGGAAAGCGGTATTTTTCATCATTTCACTGTTTATACCACCGCCACCGATTTTTTCAACCGCCGCCGTAATGAGTTTTGTTATTTTTTCACCACGAACTGTACCATCTGCATACTCAAGTGTGCAGTTTTTATCAATAGGAAGTGACATATCACGCTCACTCTCTGGTATTTCGTGACCTAAAATTGCAGTAAACTCATCATCTGTGACAATAGCCATATCGCCATTGTAATATACTGGTGCCTGTGCTCTGTAATCTGGAACTTCTGCATCAATAGTAGAAGTAACTTTGACTGTGTCAGTTAAATAAATCTCTTTTGATGAAGCACCAACGAGAATTTTATATTCACCAGTTTCTACGTGCCAGTCGTTTATATTTACGTTATAAAAAGCAAATGAGCGTTTATTGAGTTCTATTGAAACTTCTTTTTCTTCACCTGCTTTTAAGAATACCTTTTTAAAGCCCTTTAATTCTTTTGGTGCTTTAAAAATTTTACTTTCAGGAGAAGCAACGTAAAGTTGTGTAACTTCTGCACCATCTCTCTTACCAGTGTTTTTAACCTTGAATGAAACAGTAACTATATCAGTATCTTTAATACTTTTACTACTGAGTTTAATATCTGAATATTCAAACGTTGTATAAGAAAGACCGAAACCGAATGGGAATAACACGTCTTTTTCAGTTTTATCGTAATATCTGTAACCTATAAATATACTTTCTCTGTACTCTACTGAAAGAAGTGTGCCAGGAAAATTATTTCTTGCCGGAGCATCTTCTAAATTAATTGGATATGTTTCAGAGAGCTTACCCGATGGATTAACTGCGCCTGTAAGAACGTCATACATCGCACCACCGCCTGCCTGACCCAATAAAAGCCCATTAAGAACTGCCTTAACGTCATAAAGCCACGGCATAGAAACTGCAGAACCACCAGAAAGCACTACAACAACGTTTTCGTTGCATTCACAAATCGCTTTAATAAGTTCATTGTGAGCAGGTGGTAAGTTAATATGTTTTCTATCAAAACCTTCTGATTCATAAATCTCGGTAAGACCGGCAAACACCACTGCAACGTCTGCTTTTTTAGCAAGTTCAACTGCAGAAGTTATAAGTTTACTGTCGGGTTCATCAGTTGATTTATCGTACCCACGAGCATACGCTACTTTATAACCATTTCTTAAAAATTCCTGATAGCAAGAGTCGAGTTCTGTTGGATTAATAAGCGAACTACCTGCACCCTGATATCTCGGATATTTTGCCATTTCACCGATAAATGCTATTTTCTTTGATTTATCTAAAGGTAAAATATCATCTGTATTTTTAAGAAGAACCATTGATTCACTTGCAATTTTTCGTGCAAGTCTATGGTTTTCTTTCATATCGCAATTATAATCAGTATGTAAATTCTCGGCACCTTTTAATATCAATTCTAAAATCGTATCAACGTTTTTGTCGAGCACGTTTACATCTAACTCGCCACTTTCAACGGCTTTAATAATCTTTTGTGGTCCTAAACCACCAGAACTTGGCATTTCTAAATTTTTACCGGCTTTAATGCCGTCAACAATTTCGTTTTCAGCACCCCAGTCTGTAACTACTACACCCTTGTAACCCCACTCATCTCTTAAAACGTCTGTGAGAAGCCATTTGTTTTCTGCACAATACGTTCCATTTAATTTGTTATAAGCATTCATAACTGTCCAAGGATTTGACTCCTTAACAGCAATTTCAAATGCAGTAAGATAAATTTCTCTTAAAGTTCTTTCATCTGCAACTGCATTTATAGTCATTCTTCTGCATTCCTGATTATTAACAGCAAAATGCTTTAAAGACGTACCAACACCTTTACTCTGAACGCCATTTATAAATGAAGCCGCCATTTTACCTGCTAAAAACGGGTCTTCTGAAAAATATTCAAAGTTTCTTCCACAAAGCGGTGAACGTTTCATATTTATACCAGGTCCTAAAAGAACTGAAACGTTTTCTTTTAAACATTCATCGCCTAACGCTTTACCCATTTCACAAATCAAATCAGTATCCCAGCTACTTGCAGTAGCACTCGCCGTAGGGAAACACGTTGCAGGAGCACTGTTACCTAAAACGTCACCAGCCGCAGTTTTTTCCTGATTTTGTTTTCTTAAACCGTGTGGACCATCGGTTACCATAATTGATGGTATACCTAAACGCTCAACACCAACAAGATGCCAGAAATCCTTACCTGAGCAAAGTGCCGCTTTTTCTTCTAACGTAAGCTTTGAAATAATATCTTTATATTTCATAAATATCGCCTCGCATTTTACAGAGTTTTTTGGAAATACTGTTATTAGGGTGAAATGAGTTATCCTTTCAACCTAAGGTGGTGAAACTATGAGTAAAAACAAAAAGAAAAATCTTTCTAAAGATGAAGAAGTAATAAAAGCGTATAAAAACGATTTTACTAACGTAAAAAGTGACGTCAACGGCTCTTATACAGGCGTTACTGAAAATTACGAAGTTCCTGAACAAGATGCCGACGACCTTTAATAACCATAAAGCCCGTTAATACGGGTTTTATTTTTTTCTGATTTTAGATTTTGTACTTACAAAACCAATTACGGAGAATACCGCTTGTGTAATTATAAGTGGAACAACAGAAAGTTCTGCACCACCCGCAACGAATGAAAATGCCGAAGCAAAGGCAATACCAATTCCTATCGCACCAATCTGAAGTACAGAAATTGAACTTTTAACTTTGTTAAGTGAAAGTGCCGACGCTACCGCTGATAAATATGAATCGCTTTTACCATCGTGCATAAGAGCACTGTCACCCGCAGTTCTTACTTCTTTAGTGTAACTATTTAATATATCACCTGAAACTGCACTTAAAACTTTAATTCCACTTGATGGAATTGAAAGATTTTTCGCAACCATATTATCTGTAATATTTGCATCATCATTTCTCAAAAGAAGTGAAATGCTTTCTTTCTCTATTCGTTTTAAATATTTTGCGTTTTGTTCATTAACGTCGTAACTTACTATAAACATAGCACCCAATTTGCCTTCAATAGCAAGGAACAACGGATATCTGCCATCGTGAGTATGTCTTTCAACAAATGCCTTATCTGGCACTTCAACGTTATGATTTCTTAATAAATCGTAACTACCAACTAAAACACGTCTGTTCTGAATCCACGCTGAAAGACCTAATTTATCTTCGTACGCTAAAGTATCAACCGGTGGTAAAAGTTCTGTTTTATCCATAACAACTCTTTTAAAAAGATTACCTAAAGCGCCACCCGAAGCCACAAGCATAGCCGCCGTATAAAGAATTGCTTCGTCAACTTTCATTGAATGGAACGTTTTAATTCCGTAAACGTTACCACCATTTTCATCAAAAACATCAGTAGAATTAACTGTAATACCATTAGCAACAGAGCACATTCTGCACGCTTCCCAGCCTGTGAGAACGCCACCTTCTTTTCTGAGTTTCAAAGAAAGTTTGTTAACTGCTAAATTATCACAAAGGAATATAAAGCAAGGTGTTGCCATAGCAGTTACTGCTGAAAATGCACTTATACCATTGAATAAATTTCTTGAAATAACAGTTGTGATTATTCCTACTATTAATGCTACACCGAGAGAAATCGGCACAGTTTTCTTATTTATTTCATCTGCAGGGTAATATTTTTTAGAAAGTTCTAAAAATCTACCTGGGAATTTTGTTTTTTGCGATGCTAAAATAATAGGTTCATCAAGCAAAAGCCCCCTGCCTATTTCAAATGCAGTTTCTTTTCTTTCGATATGCGAAATGGAATGAAGTTCTTTTTCTGAAACAACGTAAAAATTCTTTTTCATACGTTTTGCTTCTAAAACACAAGCAAAATTGTTAAGAACCAATGAAAAAACTGCTACCGCTGAATAAAGCGAAAGTCTGTTTTCAAAAGGAAGTGGGGCAAAAAAGAAAAAGATATTCTGAATTACAGTAACGAGTAATGCAATTGCGCAACCACTGTTTCTGTTGAATTTAAAGCCTTTTATTGATTGTAAACCATCAAAGAAAACGTCTTTTGAAACCATACAAGCAGTCAAAGTAACTGCAAGATTAAGCAAAATTACAGGAAATTCATTTTTATGCACAAGAGAGTTTGGTGCATAAACTATACTTGCAACTACTGAAAGTGCTATAAGCACAGCAAGACAAATAAATGACACGAGAGTTGCGAAAGTTGCACTTTTCTCTTGCTTTTTAAGATAGAACTGCACTTTGAACTTATCGTTTACACTTCTGTATTCATCTAAACCAAATTTCGAATTAGGAGTTTCTTCAAAAGTTTCTTCGGGCTCTGTACTTACAACAAATTCAGCCGCTTTTTTACGTCTTTTCTTAATTAATTCTCTTTCAATTTCTTCTTCGTCAACAGTCTCTATTTCAGAAGTATTGAAGCCTTCAAAAGAAAGTTGCATATCTTCTTCTTCAATAAGTTCTGTTTCTGGTGAACTGCCATCAGTAACTGCAAGAGAACGAAGACCAATTGTTTTTTCATTACGGATTTCTTTTGTTGATTCTTCTTTTTTCTGTTCTTCTCTTAATAAATCTTCAGAAACAAGTAACGGCACTGGCTCTAACTCACGTGTACTTTTAAAGTTACTTGCTTTTTTGACAAAACCGCCACGTTCATAAGGTTGTTCCCCAGCAGGAATAAACTTATGCTCTGCAGTTTTTTCCAAATTGTGCATAGGTTTATTTAAAAATCTATCACGATATTTATCGCTCTCAAGAGCGGTGAATGCTCTTGTAGCACCATCAACCGAAGATTTTTCAACCTTTGTTGTTTTAATTTTATGTTCTATTTCTTCATTATAGGTAGGTCTCGGGTCAATAGCTTCGGGCTTATTTATAGTTTTTGCAATCGGTTCTGGCTGAAACTCCTTTTCTGAAGTCATACCACTATCTTGCAATAATTCATCAATTTCTTCAAACGTCCACTTTCTTGGACTTTTACCAGTGTAATATTCGTCGTACAAAGCTATTCACCTACCTTTCAAAAAATTCTTTTAATCTCTCTGACGAGAAACTTCATACATTAAAATACCCGCCGCAACTGATGCGTTAAGAGAATTTATTTTACCTTTCATTGGCATAGAAAGTGTAACGTCGCATTTTTCTTTAACGAGTCTTCCGACACCGTTACCTTCTGAACCAATAACAAGTGCAATAGCACCTTTTAAATTACTTTTATAAAACGGCTCGCCGTCCATATCTGCACAGTAAACCCATACGCCACGTTTTTTTAAGTCATCAATAGTCTGTGGAATATTTGTTACTCTTGCAACGTGCATAAATTCAACTGCACCAGCACTCGTCTTTGCAACTGTAAAACTTAAAGATGCACTTCTTCTTTTTGGAATAATAACACCATGAGCACCCGCCGCTTCTGCAGTACGGATAATTGCACCTAAATTATGCGGGTCTTCAATTTCGTCGCAAATTATAATAAATGGTGATTCACCACGTTCTTTGGCACAAGCAAAAATATCTTCTACAGAAGAATATTCTTTAACTGCACCAAAAGCCGCAATACCCTGATGGTTGTTGTGTCCACAAACGAAGTCAAGCTTTTTAGGGTCAACTTCTTTAATTACAATCCCCGCTTTTTTAGCATCTGCTACTATTTTAGGAATTGAACCACTTCTGTCACCACGTGCAACCATAACACTATCGAGCGGTCTGCCACTTTTTATTGCTTCGGCAACTGAATTTCTGCCGAATATAACGTCTTTTTCATTCTCTCTTTCATTATTTTGAGAAACATCATTTTTTATCATACTTTTAACCTTTATTATTTGTTAGGAATAAGTTTTTCTTTACCACCCATATATGGTCTTAACGCTACCGGAATGTCAACTGTACCATCTTCATTAAGATTGTTTTCAAGGAATGCGATTAACATTCTTGGTGGAGCTACAACAGTGTTGTTGAGTGTATGTGGGAAGTATTTGCCATCCTTACCATTTACACGGATTTTAAGTCTTCTTGCCTGTGCATCTGAAAGATTTGAGCAAGAACCAACTTCAAAATATTTCTGCTGACGTGGGCTCCAAGCTTCAACGTCGATTGATTTAACCTTTAAGTCAGCAAGGTCGCCTGAGCAACATTCAAGAGTTCTTACAGGAATATCGAGTGAGCGGAAAAGGTCAACTGTATTTTTCCATAAATTAGTGAACCACATCGGACTTTCTTCTGGTTTACAAACAACAACCATTTCTTGCTTTTCGAACTGGTGAATTCTGTAAACGCCACGCTCTTCAATACCGTGAGCACCTTTTTCTTTTCTGAAACAAGGTGAATAACTTGTAAGTGTCTGTGGGAGTTTTTCTTCTGGAACAATCTGGTCAATGAATTTACCAATCATAGAATGTTCACTTGTACCTATAAGGTAAAGGTCTTCACCTTCGATTTTATACATCATAGCTTCCATTTCAGCGAAACTCATAACACCAGTTACAACGTCACTTCTAATCATAAATGGTGGAATATAATAAGTGAAACCACGGTCAATCATAAAGTCTCTTGCATAAGAAATAACTGCAGAATGAAGACGAGCAATATCGCCACAAAGGTAATAGAAACCGTTACCAGCAACACGACCAGCACTGTCTAAATCGATACCTTCGAAACTTTCCATAATTTCTCTGTGGTAAGGAATTTCGAAATCAGGAACAATTGGCTCACCGAATTTTTCGAGTTCAACGTTTTCACTGTCATCTTTACCAACCGGAACTGATGGGTCAATAATATTAGGAATAACCATCATAATATCATTAACTTTTTTAGAAAGTTCTGCTTCTTTTTCCTCTAATTCAGAGAGTTTTTGTGCAGCTTCAGAAACTTGTTTTTTCATTTCTTCTGCTTCTTCTTTTTTGCCTTGTGCCATAAGAGCGCCAATCATTTTACTGTTTTTATTTCTTAATGCTCTTAAATCGTCTGCTTCGCCTTTTACTGCTCTGCTTTCTTTATCGAGTTCAATAACTTCATCTACTAAAGGAAGTTTTTTATCCTGAAACTTCTTTTTAATATTTTCTTTTACAACATCTGGATTTTCTCTTAAAAATTTAATATCTATCATTTTTATTACCCTCTCAAGTATTATTCGTTATCAAAAATTTTAATTAACTTCTTTAAATCTTCATCATCAAAGAATTCAATTTCAATAGCACCTTTTTTAGTTGACTTTGTAACTCTTACTTTTCTTTGTAAAACGTCACTTAATGCAAGTTCAACTTCATCATAATAAGGATTTCTCTTTTTTGTCTTTTTACCCGTAGGTTCTACTTTTATTTGCTTTCTTGCAAGTCTTTCAGTTTCTCTTACTGAAATATCTTCTTTAATTACAAGTTTTGCAAGTTCAATTTTTGCTTTGTCATCTTCTAAAGTAAGTAACGCTCTTGCGTGACCTGCTGAAAGTTCTCTAATTGAAACCATTTTTATAATTTCTTCTGGTAACGAAAGAAGTCTTAAAGCATTTGCAATAGCTGGGCGAGATGCACCAACAAGGTTTGAAATTTCTTCTTGTGTGTAGTCAAACTTTTCAGCAAGTTCTTTATAACCCAACGCTTCTTCAATAGGGTCTAAATCTTCACGCTGTAAATTTTCCACAAGAGCGATTTCTGCAACTTGTGCATCTGTTAACTCTTTTATAACAACAGGAACTTCTG
Organism: Acutalibacteraceae bacterium; assembly: GCA_045533655.1. Classification (GTDB taxonomy): domain Bacteria; phylum Bacillota; class Clostridia; order Oscillospirales; family Acutalibacteraceae; genus DTU089. The sequence continues at coordinate 28,721 of JAZSIE010000031.1, read as the reverse complement.
TAAGACCTGCCATTCGTGATGCCCGCCAACGTCTTTCACCAGCAACTAACTGATAACTGCCGTCTGGCATTGGACGAACTACGAGTGGTTGAAGCACGCCGTGAAGTTCAATGCTGTGAGAAAGTTCTGCTAACGCTTCTTCATCAAAATTCTTTCTTGGTTGATTTTTATTAGGTTCAATTTCAGAAAGTTTTAATTTTACCGCACTTGAAGAACCGAGTTCTTCAGTAGCGTTATCTATAAAAAGTTCGCTAAGACCTTTACCTAAACCTGTTTTCTTTGCCATTTTCTGTCACACCTTATTTCTGCATTTTCAAAAATTCTTCTGCCAAGTTATTATAACTTTCTGCACCTTTTGAACCACGGTCATAATAGAGAACTGGTTCACCGAAAGACGGTGCTTCTGAAAGACGAACGTTTCTTGGAATAACTGTTGCATAAACTTTTTTAGGGAAGAAGTTTTTAACTTCATCTACTACCTGTTGAGTGAGATTAAGTCTGCCGTCGTACATTGTAAGTAAAACGCCTTCAAGTTCTAAATATTCGTTATAAAGTCTTTTAATTGTTCTTACGGTTGACATAAGTTGTGAAAGACCTTCAAGTGCGTAGTATTCACACTGAATAGGAACAATAAAAGTATCTGACGCAGTAAGAGCGTTAAGAGTAATTAAGCCTAAAGACGGTGGGCAATCAAAGAAAACGAAATCGTAATTTTCCTGAATTGGAGCAATCGCCTTTTTTAGTAATGCTTCTCTGCCATCAAGAGCCGCCATTTCTAGCTCTGCACCCGCTAAATTCATATTTGATGGAATAATATCCACACCCTGATATTTAGTTTTGATAACAGCGTTTTTAGCTTCAGTTGAATTTATTAAAAGTTCATAGGAAGTAGCCGTAAGACCTTTACGCTGAATGCCGTAACCACTTGTTGTATTACCTTGTGGGTCAATATCTATAAGCAAAACCTTTTTACCCATAGCACCTAAAGCAGCAACTAAGTTTACGGCACTCGTTGTCTTACCAACGCCACCCTTCTGATTAACTATTGAAATGATTTTTGCCATTTTAATTCTCCTTCCAAAAAAGAATTAACACATAATTTTCCATATTACTATAATTAAAATATATTATAACATAAGAGTAATAAAAATGGAATAGACTAAAACAAAAAATTCGATGTTTTTTTGCAAAATGTTTCACAAAATTCGAGGTGCTTTCAGAAAGATATTTTTACATTCAAAAACAACAAAACACTTGACAATTAAATACCGCCTATGTATAATAACCTTTGCAATTAAATATTGTGCTGATATAGCTCAGGTGGTAGAGTGCATCCTTGGTAAGGATGAGGTCACCGGTTCAAATCCGGTTATCAGCTCCAAAACAAATCCCCGTTCATATAATGTGAACGGGGTTGCTTCATGTTATTCTATTATCAACTGAAAATTGAGAACAAATAATTGTTTAATTATTGAGATTACTATTATTCAATTATTTTTACGATTTTCATTGATTTGAGATTCTTATTTACATATATTCGTAAAAAGCAGTAAGGACTTGTAAGTAAAGAAAGCAGCGCTACACAAACCAAAAGAACCACGAAAACCTCACTCTTATGAAATGAACTTTCTGCAAAGAAAATTTTGCAAACTTCCAATATTTTTCTTAAAATCTCTTGCAGTTCCACACTCACACCTTTCTTCACAACTGCTTTTATCGTCAAAAACGCACAAGAAATTATCACCATCAAAGGATAACCCAATACATAACCTATTGGTTGACAGACACAAAGAGAAACCAATCCCGATTTACAAATTCCACCCCCGAACCCTTTATAGCACTTAAAAGAAAACAACCCTATTAAAGGTGGCAAGAGAATACTTGCTAAAATAATCCCGACAGCACCAGTATTTACTGGACCTGATATTAAAAACCACATAATAGTTGCAACAAATGTGGTTGCTAAAAGCGCACCTATACTTCCACGAAAAACATTATTTTTTTCTTTAGGTACAACAGAAAGTTCATCATTTTTCAATGCTTTTTCTACACAGTTATTATGAACTCTCCGAGCAAAACCGTCCTTTATTACAATTTTTGTCTCTGCTTCATCAGTAAACGATTCTGAACACTCTGCACAAAATTCCACACCGACAACACCATTTTCTTTCAGTACAGGAAGAGTTATCTCTAAGAATTTTTTAATATTAGACATGCCTGCAACTGGTATAACATAGTGCACTTCTTTAAAAACAAGCTGAATTCCCGATTCAGTAATCTTATAATTTTCAACCCTATATTCCTTCACTAAATCAACAGTTTTAAGAAATTCAATTATCTTTTCATTCCCAAATGCGCCGCAGGATATAGAGAGAATTTTTATATCCATACCTTCGGTTATAGTCACCATATAACCATCAATTTCCCCGTAAACAAAGCCTTTTGAAAATTTCATTTGCTTTTCTTTAGCATACTTTTTCAAGCTTGGACCAATATACATAAAAAACTCCCCTTTTTCTTTTATTGTACCATAGCAAGCAATTCCATACAATAAAAAACAACCTGTCAATTTACAAGAAAATCAACAGGTTGTTTTAGATATTTTGAACAATCATTTAAGTATCTTCAAAACCATTGACCATTTTCTGATTTCACAGTATAATAATATCAGTAACAAAAAGGGGTGTAAAAATGAACTTAGAACAAGCAAAGAGAAAAGTTTACAACATAATCGGTAAAGCAATCAACAGTATTGCGCAAAATGAAGCTGGTAACACGAGTGATATTCCAAAAACTGTTACAGAAGGTGCACCAGAGCTTATATGTAAAGCAGGTATTGAAGGCTCTGTACTTTTAAGGAATGATGACGTTTTACCATTCAATAAGACAGATAAAATTTCTGTTTTTGGCAGATGCCAGTACGACTGGTTCTACGTTGGCTACGGTTCAGGTGGCGACGTTATTAAGCCATACACTGTAAATCTTATTGAAGGTCTCGAAAATTTAAGTGCAAACTTAAATGAACCTTTAAAAGAAAAATATAAAGCGTGGTGCCATAAAAATCCACCAGACCACGGTTTTTGGGGACACTGGCCACACTATTATAACGAAATGCCAATTACCGAAGAAGAAATTAAAGATTTCAGTAAAGAGTCTGAATGTGCAGTTGTTATAATCGGGCGTTCTGCTGGTGAAGACAGAGAAAACTATTTAAAAGAAGGTAGTTACCTTCTCACAGATGACGAAAAAAATCTTATTTCTAACGTAACAAAGCATTTTAAAAAGACTGCAATTTTACTTAACACTGGTAACGTTATAAGTCTTTATGACATCAATTTGATTGATAGTGATTTAGCAATTCTTATGTGTTGGCAAGGCGGTATGGAAAGCGGTAATTCCGTTGCAAAAATGCTTTTGGGTGAAGAGTCACCAAGTGGTAAATTAACAGATACTATCGCTTACAATTACGAAGATTACCCTTGTAGTGAAAACTTTGGTTACAAAGATTACACCAACTACGTTGAAGATATTTACGTTGGTTACAGATATTTTGAAACGTTCCAGAAAGAAAAGGTTTTATATCCTTTCGGTTTTGGTCTTACTTACACTACCTTCAAGCAAGAATTTATTAACGCAGAACTTAATAATGACGAAGTCACTTTACAAGTCGAAGTTACAAACACAGGTAACTTTAAATGTAAAGACATTGTAGAAGTTTACGTTAATGCTCCGCAAGGTAAATTGGGTAAAGCAGAAAAAGTTCTTGTTGGTTTTAATAAAACAAAAGAATTAGAACCAGATGAAAGCGAAATAATTACAATTACGTTCCCACTTTACTATTGTGCATCCTACGATGACAGTGGAAAAACGGGTAACAAATCGTGTTACGTGTTAGAGAGTGGAATTTATAATATTTTTGTAGGAGATAACGTCCGTGACGCTGTAAACGTCTGGAACTTTACACTCGAAAACCTTAAGATTATCAACACTTTAAGCGAAGTTTGTGCACCTAAAAATAAATTCCGGAGAATGATTACTGCCACAAATGAAAGTGGCGAATTAGTTCCCGAATTTGAAAACGTTCCACTTTCGACAACAAATTTACGAGATATTATACTAAAAAAACTACCTGAAGAAATAGAATACACTGGCGACAAAGGTATTAAATTAACCGACGTAAAATCAGGTAAAAATACACTCGATGAATTCATCGCTCAACTTAATACAACAGAATTAGAAGCACTTTCACACGGTCATTACACAATGGATAGTCCTTTAGGCAACAAAGGTAATGCAGGTGCATTCGGTGGAATCACACAAAGTCTTCGTGCAAAAAAAGTACCAGCAGTTGTTACAACTGATGGTCCTTCCGGTATAAGAATTCGTTCTTGTTGCTCACTTCTTCCTAATGGTACTGCACTTGCTTGTAGCTGGAACACAGATTTAGTTACTGAACTTTATACTCTTATAGGTAACGAAATGAAAGAAAAAGGGTCCGACATTCTTTTGGCACCTGGTATGAACATTCACAGAAGTATGCTTTGTGGCAGAAACTTTGAATATTTTTCAGAAGACCCCGTTATCAGTGGTAAAATTGCAAGTGCCGTAGTTAAAGGTGTTCAGAGTGCAGGCGTTTCGGCGTGTCCTAAACATTTTGCTTGTAATAATCAGGAAACAAACAGAACTTACAATGACTCCCGTGTTTCAGAAAGAGCATTGAGAGAGATTTATTTAAAAGGCTTTGAAATCTGCGTAAAGACTGCAAAGCCACTCAACATAATGACTTCTTATAATAAAATCAATGGTGTATGGGGTCACTATCATTACGAACTCTGCACTACGATTTTAAGAAACGAATGGGGTTACACCGGCAACGTTATGACTGACTGGTGGATGAGAAGTGCAAATAGTCACGAATTCCCACAATTAAGAGATAACGCTTACAGAGTAAGAGCTGGTGTTGACGTTTTAATGCCTGGTGGAAAACGAAGCGGCAGAAAGAAGCCAGACGGCACACTTCTTGAAACTTATAAAAAAGAAAACGGCATTACTTTAGGAGAAATGCAACAAGTAGCAAAAAACGTTTTAAACTTATGCTTAAAACTTGATAAATAATAGCAAAAACCCGATAACTTGAAGTTATCGGGTTTTTGCTATTTTCAACGTTTAATTATAATTTATTGCAACCATTAAAATCATCATTAATGCAGAGAAAACAAATTCACCTAAAAATAATTTCCAACTCCATTTAAGCCACTTGCCATAAGACACACCAACCAAGCCTATTGCAATAATCATAATACCGCTTGTTGGGTATAAAAGGTTTGTAAAACCATCTGCAAGGCAGAAAGTTGTTACAATTGATTGTCGTGTAATTCCAACCAAATCCGAAAGTGGTGCTACGAGTGGCATAATCAAAAATGCCTTTGCAGTACCGCTACCTATAAAGAATTCAAGGAATGCAATAAGTAAGAATAAGAGTATTATTGCCGCATACGGTGGCACACCCTGAATTAAATTATAAACGTAATAAAGAATTGTGTGCATAATTTTTGCTTCGCCTAAAATGTAAGAAATAGCAACAACAAAAATAACAACCGGAATTACTGGAGCAATAGTTTTAGCACCACTTAAAAAACTTTTAAAAAGTGCTTTACCTTTAAGACCTGTAGCGTAACCCGCTAAAATTCCACCAACTGTAAAAAGAATTGCCATTGCAGGAAGTGAAAGACCACCACCCAAATCAAGTGCAAAGTCAATTATAATTGCAACAATGTCAATAATCATACAAATAAGGAACGCTCTTGCACCTTTTTTTGTATCTTTATTGCTGAGCACTGCTTCCATATCTTCAATTTTATATTTTTCTTTTAACGCTTTGTCAGAATCATAAACCAACGATTTTTTAGGATTTTTCTCGATTTTTTTCGCGTAGAAGAAAAGAAATGCAAAAAGAATTGCATAAACGCCTACGAAAATCACTAATCTTAAAGAAAGACCTGAAAACACGTCTAAATCAGCAAGTTTCTGAACGGTTACTACGTTAAACGGGTTAAACGTTGCCGCAGTAAATCCCCAGGCAATTGAAACAAGACTTAAACCTAAACCGACGAGTGAATCCCACCCTAAAGCGAGTGACACGGCAACCGCAATCGGAACTAACGTAACCGATTCTTCTAAAACACCGGCAACCGAACTTAATGCCATACAAGCAAAAATAACAATTGCCATAAGGGTGTATTTTCTTTTACTGAACTTCTTAATAAGTGTCGCCATTAAGAATTTCATAACGCCACATTTATCAAGAATTAAAAATGCACCACCAATTAACACGACCATTACAATAATTAGAATACCCGTTGCGGCATAACTACTTGTAAAACAAAGTATTGGCGCCAAGAAAATTTTCCATATAGGCATTTTATAATCTGTGAGTTCTTTATATGTACCGTCAACAATCTGCTCGTGGCCATTTTCAACAATAACGTCATATTCGCCACGTGGCAACACCTGAGTCAACACACCCACAAGTGCCATTATAATAACGAGCGCTGAAATAATGGCTATAACCGTTTTTTTATCGAGCGAAATACCAAGTTCCTTACTATCGGCATTACTTACTTTTTCATTACTCATTTTATTTTAAATTCCTTTCAAGGTGAACTAAAAAGTCCTGAATATTAGTAACTAAACCTTTAACAGAGAGTGAACCTCTGTCGTGCAATTTATTAACTGCGAATTCTGAAATATCTACAGAATAAATAAACACTGGTCTTACTTCGCCATTAACAACACAGTAAGATGGTGTCATATTCCCCGTTGCAATAGTGTGAAGTTGAGTTGCAAGAGCAATAACAGTTGTAGCCTTTCTTGTATGCTCACGCATTTTATCTTGTGACTCGTAAACACTGTGAACGACTTCGGGAAGCGGACCATCATCACGGATAGAACCCGCTAAAACAAATGGCACATCATTCTTCACAAGAGCACTCATAATGCCATCTTCAATACTATTTTCATTGATAAAATTCTTTATAGAACCTGCTTTTCTTACAAGGTTAATTGTGTGAAGATGGTTATAATGACCATCTTTCATAAGCTTTTTAGTGTAAATATCCTGACCGAGACCAGTGTGGAAGACAGAAGCTTCAAGGTCGTGAGTTGCAAGTGCATTACCAGCAAAAAGAGCGTGACAATATCCTCTTTTTATAAGATTTGCCATAGCGTTACGACTATCGTTATCAAAAGCACACGCAGGGCCTAACACCCACACAATGTGACCGTTATCTCTGTCATTTTTAAGAATGTCGTAAAGAATATCATATTCACGTGAAAAAGACGTCTCTCTCGACTGACCAGTTCTAAATGCAAACGTTGAGTTGTGCTCTTGCTCTTCGCTTTCTTCTACGAAGCAATTAACGTTAACAAAAACACCCGTAGTACCGTCGTCACATCTGCCAACAACCACCTGGTCGCCTTCTTGTACTCTTCTTGGCTCAGTAACAACAGGCTCACCATTTTTTATAACTATAACAGAGTCCATACGGCTTTCTTTTATCATTTTCCATTCACCGTTAATTTTAAAATATTCTGGATAAATGGTAGTTGCATAAAAATTAATCGGCAAATAATTTTTACCGGCTTTTTCAGTTTTTACATCTGGAGCAGAAATAAATGGCTCTTTTGTAAAATCTGGTTCCACATACTTTGGAAATTTCATTTTTTCACACCTTTAAAAACAAAATTCAAATAATCTTCGGTATTATATCACATAATTTCAATATATACAATACTTTTATAATTGACAAATAGACTTTCAATACATATAATATCAAATATATTAAATATATCTTGTGAGGTAATTATGAGAGTAAAAAAGAAAAAGCACGGCGCCGAAAGAATGGCAGCCTGCGGCGATATTGTTATTACAGATTTAAAAGTGGCAGAAAAAAATCCTAAAAACCTTTTTTCAAATGATAAAGAAGTAAGAATTGAAATTGGTTGTGGTAAAGGCGATTTTATTGTCGGTACTGCTATTCAGAATCCAGATATTAATTTTCTTGCTATTGAAAAAGTGCACGACGTTTTAGTTATGGCGGCAGAAAAAATTAAAAATTCAGGTCTTATAAACGTTAAAGTATGCTGTTGCGACGCAAAAGAATTAACAGAATATTTTGACGAAAAATCAATTGATAGAATTTACCTTAATTTTTCTGACCCGTGGCCAAAATCACGTCACGAAAAAAGAAGACTCACACACCGTAGTTTTTTAGAAATTTATAAAACCATTTTAAAAGATGATGGTGAAATTCATTTTAAAACAGACAACCGTGGACTTTTTGATTTTTCAATTGAAGAATTTAAAGAATTGGGCTGGGAACTTAATAAATTAACCTATGATTTACATAACTCTGAATATATGGAAAACAACGTTATGACAGAATATGAAAGAAGATTTTCTGGTCTCGGTTTTTCAATAAACAGAGTTGAAGCGAAGAAACCTTTATAAAACTTCGTGGTTTGCAACAAAAAAACGAGATGTCAAAAACATCTCGCTTTTTTTATTGCAAACCCGCTTTTTTACAATTCTCAATATGTTGAGAATAACTATTCGCATAATACGTATTACCAGCATTATCGTGACAGAAATAGTAATAATCTGTTTCTTCCGGGTAAAGTGCAGCATTAATTGCGAACATTCCAGGGTTACACACTGGACCTTGTGGTAAAGAATAACACGTATAAGTATCATAAATTTCTTCATATTCTCCGAGATTTTCTTCACCAACGTAAGAAGCAATATCATTATGGGCGTAAAAATAAGTTGAATCCATCTGGAGTTTTATGCCGTCGTCAAGTCTGTTATAAATAATACCCGCAATAGTTGCGGCATCATCAGGGAATGCACCTTCAGCCTGAATTATAGATGCAATTACTATAATTTCATCCATAGTGTAACCGAGTTCTGTCGCTCTATCTCTCATTTCATCGGTGATTTTTACGTCTGTATTACTTAAAAATCTTGCTATAACACTTTCTGGTGCTTCATCTAAAAAGAAATCGTAGGTATCCGGAAAAAGATACCCTTCTAATTTAAAACAACGATTTTCATCAATAGGAATATCTGAATATATTTTGTAATCATTAAACGCATAGTTCTGCGCTACGTTCATTAAATCATCAAAAGATGCAACGCCGTTTTCTTCTAATAACTTGAAGCACTCCGTAAGAGTTGAACCTTCAATAAAAGTTATTCTTGTAGTAGCAAGAACGATAGGTTCTGTTGTAGTTTCTTCTGTGAATAAGTCAGAATTACCCACAACAAGCCCACCACCAATTAACACTGCAACAATTATAATTGCAGTTATTATAATTTTTAAATTCTTTGTATTTCTCATAATAATATTATATATTACCTTTAAAATTTAATACGGGGATTGATTTTACTCAACCCCCGTTATTTTTAATAATTATTCGTCTTCTCCGCCTTCAAGTTCAGCAGAAATAGAATCTGTTAAGCACTTCATACTGTCAGCACTCTTAGAAAGTAACTGCATACTGTCATTAAAGAGAACGATTTGTTCAAACAATCCATCTGCATCAGTTTTACCACTTACACAGTTATTGTCAACCTTCTTCATCTTTTCAACAAGGTCAGAACCGATTTGTTGCATTCTCTGAATTGCAAGAGTCTGCTCATCAATAGCCTGCTCAACTTCGTCGATTTGTTGTTTAAGATTTGTAAAGCTATCGTTAAGAATACTGAGTTGTTTTTGTGATTCGTTAACAGCAGTAACACCAATTTCAGATTGTTCTTTAGTAGAAACCATCATTGCATCAAGTTCGCCGATAACTTCGTTAATAGCATTTGAACACTCTTTACTTTGTGCCGCAAGAGTTCTTACTTCACCCGCAACAACTGCAAAACCTGCACCAGCTTTACCTGAACGAGCAGCCTCAACTGCAGCGTTAAGTGAAAGAATGTTTGTCTGACGAGCAATGTTATCGATTTCATTTGAGAATGTTTTAATTCTTTCCATTGCTTCCTGAAGTCTTGTAATAAGTTCATCAAGGTGAACCATACTATTATCAACAGAAGAAAGGTGTGTTGCGGTTGCTTCAATATTATCGTGGTTAGTAATTACCATTGTGTTAACGTCTGAAACAACACCAGAAATTTTATCAGATGAAGTTACGCACTGAGCAATATCTGAGAAAAGATTATGAACAGCATCTGTAGTTTCAGAAACAGTGTAACCGATATCTTCGTTAGTTGTCTGAAGATTGTCACCAGCTTGTTGAATTGATTCACCGGCAGCTGAAAGACTGATAATTTCGTGATATGTATCTGAAACGTTTGATGAAAGCTGAGCTTGAATATTTGCAAGTTCGCTTAAAAGTTTTGCGCTTTCTTCTGCTTCTTTCTGCGCTCTTTCAATGTGAGTTTTACCACGGTTAACCATCATATAGCAAACTATCATTGAAGCGTTTGAACAAATCCAACACATTGGAATATCTTTTGGATTAAATCCGAACATATCTGGTTTTAAAGTGTAAACACCTAATAAGAAAACGTTGAGCATTACAGCCTGAATAATAACGTATGATGGTCTGAAATAAATACCTGTCATAACAGCACTAACTGCATAAAGAATGAAGTCGTCTGTAAGGCTTGTTCCGAAGAACGAAATACCAAATATTAAAAGCAACTGTGAAGCAGTAATCAATGCGCCACGTGCATAAAGTTTAACTTTTAACTTCTTAAGAATAAAGAATGTAGCAATAACCACTGCAACTGCAACTGCAATAACAATACCTTCTGTAACAAGACCACTACTTGCCTTATTTAGTGCATAATACATAGCAATTACCGCAATAATAATCATATTTTTGATAAGAAGACTTTCTTCTTGTTGTTCACGTGTTTGCTTTGCAGTGCTCTTCTTTTTGAAACCCTTAAACTTTTTAAGGTTTTCAGCATTAGTCTTTTTTAAACCGACTTTTTTAGACGCCTTTGCATCTCCTTTTGGCTTTTTAATTGAAATTGTTTTCATAACACACCTCGACAAAGTAAATCTTTACTGGGGAATCAAGTATATTAGGGGACAATATACCTATTTCAATATACATTGTACCAAAAACTCAATAAGTTGTCTATATTTTTTAAATAAAAATTCAAATTTCATACATTTTAGTTGATTATTTGCACAATATTTGGCGAAAACCACCAACAAAATTAGTTTATATTGCCACAAAAGAATTAAAAGATCGTGAATAAATACAGAAAAGCGAAAACGATGAGAAGTTGGGAGTTCTTCTCATCGCTTCGCTTAGTTTTTGGGGGAGAATTATAATGAAATAAAAAGGAGATTTCGAAACCCTCTCGGATTTCTTGTTAATAATATAACACAGTTTTTTCCATTTGTAAAGACTTTTTTTGTATTTTTTTCGATATTTTTTAAAAAAATGTCTATTTTTACAACAAAAACAAGTTTTTTGTTGGATTTCGTTCACTTTTTATACTTTGTGTTGTATATCTTAACTATAAATGCATATTTTCTTAACAAAAAATCATTCGTTTTTTCTTCATTCGCACTTACAACCTTTCATTTTTCCAATCCAGCATTTTAAACCACTCCCCGACTTATTTCAAACTCAACTATTGCAAAACACATAATTCTGTGATAATATACATTACGTTATCTACTTAAAAGGTAACTCTTTCTGAAATATCCGGGTGTGGCGCAGTTGGTAGCGCGCTTGACTGGGGGTCAAGAGGTCGTGAGTTCAAGTCTCGTCACTCGGACCATTGTGAGTATTCATAACACAAATGAATACTCACTTTTTTCATTTCCTCATAGTTAAATTTGTTATGTATCGAGCAGGTTTTGAGCCTGCTCTTTTTTATTATACCGTGTGATATTCTACGGCTCCGCCTTGTCTTGCTTCAAGAACTATGTTTTCCTCTTTTGTGGGATTTTCTATTACCCCAACAAATCGATAATGAATTACTATTCTTTGAGTTTTGTTTTTACCTTTACCCTCAATAGAATGAACTTCAATTTTCTCAATCAGCTCTTTTAAGAGTGCTGGTGTCAGCGTTTCCATCTGCATAAACTTACGGATTGCCATTGTGAATTGCTCTTTGCTTGTACGAAGATTTTCGATTTCTGAAAGTTCTTCTTCATATTTTTGGATTTTAACTTTTAGTTCATCACGCTCAGTTTCATACTTCTGTGAGAGTTGCATAAAACTTTCTTCTTTAACCACTCCATTAATGTGCTTTTCAAAGAGTTTTTCATACATTATGGCAACCTCTTTGGTTCTTGCTGTTGCTTTATCAATACTACCTTCAAGAAACTTGCGTTGTTCCATAATGATTTTGTTTGTCTTTACTTCAAGAATCTCTGCAAAGGTTTCTTCATCTTCAATAAGAAAACTCGCAAGATTTCTCAGCTCAAGCATCACTATCTGCTCCAAGGAATCTGCCCTTACATAATGTGTCCCCTCACAAGTTCCTCGGCGACCTTTATAATTAGAACACATGAAATACTTGATGTCAGTATTAGGATGATTAACATTGAACCACAATGGGCTTCCACAATCTGCACAGTATAACAATCCGCAAAACATATTCTTTTCTGCGTATTTGGGATTAGGTGCTCTACGTTTTGCCTTAGCATTCATCTTCTGAACAGTTTCAAAAGTATCTCTTTCAATTATCGGCTCATGGACATTCTTAAAAATCTTCCAATTTTCTTCTGGGTTAAGAAGTCTTTTCTTAGTTTTGAAGTTCTTTGAATAAGTTTTGAAATTAATGACATCACCACAGTATTCTTGCTGTGCAAGAATTTTCTGTACCGTTGATTTACACCATTTATAGGGGTCAGGCTGAGTTTTCTTACCGCCTTTGTTAAGACCTTTACTCTGCCAATATGCCATTGGAACCAGCACTTTCTTTTCCTGTAAAATACGGGCTATAGTTTCGTTACCTTTACCTTCAATACACATCAAAAAAATGCTTTTAACAACTTCTGCAGCTTCAGGGTCAACAACCCACTTCTTTTTGTTTTGTGGGTCTTTCATATACCCATACGGCGGTTGAGATAACGGCTCACCGAGATTACCTCTTATACGATGTGAGCAACGGACTTTTCTTGAAATATCCCTTGCATACATTTCGTTCATAATATTTTTGAATGGTGCAATTTCATTATCACCGTCATTACTGTCAACCATATCATTGACTGCTATAAATCTGATATTATGTTCAGGAAAAAAGTTATCTGTATAGTGACCAACCGAAACATAGTCGCGACCAAGTCTTGATAAATCCTTTACCATTACTGTTGTAACATAACCCATTTCAATATCTTCAAGCATTGCTTGAAAACCCGGACGGTTAAAATTAGTTCCCGTATAACCATCATCAACATAGCACTTTGTGTTGGTGAATTTTAACTCTTTTGCTTTTTGTAAAAGTAATTTTTTCTGATTACCTATTGAGTTGCTTTCACTTTCAGTACCATCGTCACGGGACAGGCGACAATAGATAGCTGTTATACCTAAATTATCTGACTGCATTTATCCTCCCTTCTCCGGCAGTCGAATTTACATATTCTGTATTAAGTGTATTTATATCATCGGTATTTGTCAAATGTGCAAAATCGCTTCCGATAAAAGCTGATACTTTTTCTTTCATAGTTTTGTTTTCTGTTTCACTGAAACTTGTTGTAACTTTATAACGGACACCATCAATTAAATATTCATTAGCATTATCAACTTTCCATGGATTAAATTCTGCCCGTGTGTTATCCATTATTCTATGAAAAGTTAATTTAAAATACTCCCAAATGGAGATTATTTTTTCTGTCATTATCATTCCTCCTTATTTAAGTTTTTGTTTTTATTTCTGTCGGGGTGTTAGGGGGTACAAAACCCTTAACAAGCGAATTTGTGTATATACAAATCCAATTCTCGTTGAGACTGTTGCCACAGCATAAAAGTCGCAACAAGCAAATGTGAGTACTCAAATTCAGTGCTTGTTAAGACTGATGCCACTACTTTTACCGTTCCCACTGTCTTTGTTTTTGAAGAAACACAGCATATCTCGCAAGAGCTTTTTCTGTTATTTCTTCCATCTTTTTAGGTGGCATATCTTTCTTGAAATACTTCTTAAAAGTTACAACAGGAATCTTTACATACTCCTTTTGATTAGCTTTTTGTTCTTGCATAATTTCAAAGATAGCATCCATACTAAGTTTCTTTTCATCACTTAACTTATGCATACGCTGAGCTTGTGAAAGCGACGGAGTACAATCTTCACTGTCAATAGTTTCAATTAAATTGCACTGTTCTTCTTCCGTTAAATATGAAAGTTCAACTGCAGGTGTAAAAGAAATTCTGCCTTCATCCACCATATCAAGAAGAATCGGTTGCAAATTATTAAGACGGATATATCTCTGAATTTGCATTCTTGAATCGGGCATTGTTTCTGCCAACTTTTCATCACTACGGAACTTCGTCCCAACTTGTGACGAAGTTAAATCAGTCCTTGCTCCTTGTTTTTTAATTGCATCATGTTTCATTTTATATGCACGAGCTTTTTCACTCGGTAAGATTTTTTCTCGGCTGAGGTTACAATCAACAAAATTAATTATCGCTTCTTCTTTTGAAAATTCTCTTACATAAACTGGAACAACTTGGAGATTTAATTCATTTGCAATTTGCCATCGTCTGTGACCAGAGATTATTTTATAACCGTTATCAGACTTATTAACAATGAGTGGTGTGATAATTCCGAACTCCATAATGCTGTCACGAAGCTCATCGTATTCACTTTCATCAACACTCTGAAACGGATTATTTTCAAACGGATGCAACAGTTTAGGATTAAGATATTCTGTTTTTTCATTTGTCATCAATTTAATTTCCCTTTCGTTATAAAATTTAATTTAATATTTGAATAGTTGTTTCACATATTTGCTATAACATAATTTCACTTCCTTTACTTGAAATTTTTGCAATAAAAATCCTCATACTTAAACTGCAAGTATGAGGACATGTTTCTTTTCTCAATTAAATTGAAAATACACAATATTTAATTTTTATATTACCTTGCACCGCGGTCAAGATTTCTGCTTGTTTTCCATTTTGCCATTGGATGATTTGACACACGCTCTAATATATCTTTTTCATCGAAAAGCAATTCAGGTCGATAATACCCTCTTTTGAATTTTCTTAAAAACTCAAGTTCTTTTTCGTTTATGTTTAAATTATCCTTAAGGAATTTTTGTACAGTTGATTTCGCTGTGTCTAATGTAAACACATCAAAGATGCGTATTACTGGTTTTAAATCAGTAGTAATTTTATGTGGTGTTATCGTATCTATAGCAGAAAAATCAAGTTTCAACGGTGGCGTTTCTGTTGCTATTGCAAGATAGAAAATAACACATTTTCTGTAGTTTTCCAATTCACTATCGTCAAATAAACCATAACGAATCATATAATTCATATCATATAAATCTCTTGCAGCTGCCCTAGTCATAAGCGCAACGGTTTTTGAAGCATAAATTTCAACAGGTGCTACTGTGTTCACCTCAAAATCGCCTTCAAGCATATCTGATTGAAGTTTTATTCTCTGTGTAGGCAGAACATGAGAACGAAGTGAATAGTTTATTTCTATTTTCAAATTATCCTTTACTTCTCCGGCGTTAATATATTCATAAACGAATGAATCTAAACTGTGAGGAGCTTTTGATTTCGGACTCAGCGTATATCCTTCTGCTACCATAAATTTACTAATCTTTTCTGTAATCTGCTTTCGAGTGGTAAGCATTTCTTCACGAGAGGTGTTTTGACAAAAATCCAAATCAATATCAACAGATAATCTCGGTAGATTGAAAAATAAAAGATTTATTGCCGTACCACCTTTTAGAGCCATGTTTTCTCTCAAAATAGGAACTTCATCAAAGAATTTTAAAACATCTCTTAAACGGTAAACCTTTTCCAAAGTATCTCGTGGAACACCAAATTCTTTTGCTTTTGCAGCAAGCCAAGCCTTCTCATATTTCGGCATCTTCATCACCTCCACCTACTATATTTCTCCACAAATTATGTGGTATGGTTAAATGCCAATTATTATTAAAATCCATATTATCTTTACTTATTCCTTTCATTAAATATCTGGAACTATTCCCCGATTTTGTCTTACATATTTTTAGAAAAGTATCACTTATATCAAACTCATATTTAAAATGTTCCATTATAAATCCAGTTTTTTGATATAAAAAGCATTTGTTATATTCTTCGAGATAAGTAAGCATTTTTTTTTCGTTTAAAAATGGTATAGCTGATATGCATTGTATCAATTCTTCAAAGCCCATATTCTTTTCAAAATCGTTTATACAATCAAGAACAGTTCGCTCTATATCTGTTACACATTCACCTGTAGGATAATTTACTATTCCACAACTTACTGCTGGTTGCAAACGAGTATAATGAAAACCATTGAAATCAAAGTCATTGAATTTACTTTCAGATGTTACTGTCATATTATATGAAACCTGGTTTGCATAACCGTAAAATTCAAATGCAGAGTGATGTGAAACAACTGCCGTTTCAGTAACTTTAGTAGCAATTACAAACTTATTAGGTACAGGCTCTCTATCAAGAAGATTCACAGCCGCATACAAACCCTTTTTTATCTTTACTACATATCCTTTTTTGGTGTATTGCTGCAATAATGATTTTGCAGTTGCTTCCAACCCTACAACATCTACAGCCTCTTCAAAACTAAAACATCCAAGTTTCAGAAAATCTTCATAGTATTTCACATTATCACTCCCTTCCAGTTTGTTTATATTATATTGTTATTATATTGAATTGTCAATACTTTCAAGTCAAATATAAACAAATTACATTTTTAAAGAGGCTTGCTTACATCATCTCCAAAACCTAATCGCCGTTTCACCCGAAATAGTTCCTGCCCCGGAATCTCACCGGAACGTCTTCACGCTCGCTTCGTCGTCACAAACTCCGTATCAATCATTTCCGTGTAAACACGAAAATCTCTTTCACTTCGTTGCTCCTCCTCTCCCCAAAAAGCAAAAGCTTTTTGAGGACCCCATAAACAAAGGTCTTGGCGTGGTATCACTTTCGGACGGTCATTCAATTGTAAAAGTACACGAGAAAAAATATCCCCTCAATGGGTAAGCGTTTAGAAAGCCCTTTTTAGGAGTATTTTCTGAAAAATTTACAATTTGTTTACAAACTAAAACAAAAAAGCCGTCACATAGACAGCACAAATAGCGAAAAGACATTTCTTCTTCTCGCACAGTTTGTACTGAAACTATGTAACGGCTTAAACTTTAAGCTCCAATTGTCCGTATATTTCCCGACCTAGTACTCGGACAGATACTCTTCCAGGTCAGTATAGTGATTTTAGGCTCACTACAGGCACTAATAAATAGGTGTTTCAGTTTATATTTAGTTGTAAGGCAAATACATTATAGAAAAATATAATGAACAGTTATTTACTTATAAATAATTCGCTTCAAATTTCTTTACGTTCCACCCAAAATGCTCATTAATTATAAATATCATCTCTAATTTTGTTAATAGGAAACAGTTTTTTATACGATTGCTTATCTAGTCTCTTACAAAAGACAGGATCCGAACATTCAGACATATAAGGAAGAACCAAATCCAAAAGAGGCCGTATATTATGTGCACAATGAGAAATTTCTTTTCTGTCTTTTGGCAAAGCTTTACAAACTGCAACATTGTCGTAATATATCAACCAATATTCTCCATCAATTTCCTTGAAATCAAAAGGGAATAATCTGCAATCAATTGGTCGATTTTCATATATCGAACATCCATTATTTTGAAAAAATACACATCCTTTAGTCGAATCATCATTATTTGCTCGTTTCATTTGAAAAAGATTTTGAGTCAGTTTGTTTGCAAATTCATCAACTGATATTCTTGAAATTGCTTCTATATTTTCCACTTCTTTAGGCAACAATATAGGCATATCAATTTCATTACAATTACAACAACAGTCAAATTTGCCAACACAAGTATTGCAAAAAGCATATGTACCATTTTTCACTTTATGTTTACTATCGTTTGATAAAACATAGGGACTGTTATACACCTGTTTATTATCAAATACAAAGGTACAATAACCACTCATCAAGTTTTCATTAATTCTTCTAACTGTTATTGATCCATATTCATATTTACTTGTGCTTATTGATTTGTATGTACCCGATAAAATATGGTTTTTAAATTCACCAATAAAATCATATTTTTCGCCATCTAAAGATATTGTACCAATTACATTACGACCAATCTGTTTTAACTCTAAATCTTCAGTTTGAAGAATTTCTTCTTCGTGAAAAAAAGAATGCCATATACCAGAAATATTAATCTCTTCAATGTTTTTATTAATCTTATTCTTAAAAAGTTCAACAATCCGCTTAATAATAGCAGGTGAACCGAGAGATAATATTCCGCCAATTATTGCACTTATAATTGGAACCCAAATATAATTTTGAAAAAAATATATAATTTCTTCTTGCATTTTTGACCCCCTCTGTAAAGATGTAGTTATAACAATATATAACATGGTTGTTTGACAATACAATGATTTTTACATCCTGATATCCATCAACATCCTACTTGATACAAATGACTTTATTTCTCCTATTTTAATTAAAATACAATTTTTCCCTAAAGTTACTTACAATAACTATTTATTATTGTAAGTAAATATAAAAGGAGGGAACAAGAATGGAATACTATATTTATATTACAAATAAGTGCAATATGAATTGTTCGTATTGCTCAGTAATGATGGATAATTATAAAACTAATATTCCTGCAGATATTAAATATCCTTTGGGTGATTTGCGGAAATTTGTTGACAAGGTTCAAAGCACATACCCATCTAACGAAAATGCTGTAATATATTTTTTCGGTGGTGAACCTACACTTAATTATGAAAAAATATATGAAGTTATGAATGAGTTTCAAGATGTTTCAGAATATAAAATTACATATGTTTTGCATACCAATGGTTTGCTTTTAAACGAAATACCAGAAAAAATTATTTCAAAAATTAATGTGATTTTCCTTTCGTTAAATTATGAGCGAATGTTTGACGATGGACAATTAACACCGTACTTTTCTAAAATTGTTAGCACCATCACAAAATTGAAAAAATATCATAATGTTATTACGATTGGAAGATTTACTGTTTCGCCTAAAACAAGTCTTTACACAGAAGCAAGTATGTCAAGTTTGTTTTTTGACTATATATATTGGCAATTAGACAACCAGAAACAAATTGATAACATTGAAAGCTATAAGGCGAATTATATTAGCGATGTAAGTTTATTGTTTGATAACTGGTTTGCTTTTTTAGAACATGGAATAATTTTAAGATATATTCCTTTTTTGGCCATAATAAAACATATTTTATATGATATGCCGGTTCCGATTCATTATTACTGTGGTTATGGCGAGGATATAATATATATCCAGACAGATGGTTCTTGTCATGGATGTTGTGATGGTATAGAAAACAGTCCACATTACATCGGAGATTTATACAGAGGTATAGAATTCAAAGAAATGACAATTACATCTGATTACTGCCAAAAATGCCAATACTTAAAAATTTGTGGTGGCCGTTGTGGTAGAATGCATAAAGATTTTGATTTAGATCGTATTAAAGACTTTTGTGATATGAATATCTTTTTATTCGAAAAAATCAAATCACATATCCCTGAAATAAAGCAACTAATAAATGCAAATCCTAAGATTTTAGCGGCAATAAACGATGCAAATCTGGAATATACTGAATTAATTCCATAAGTAGTATTATTTCTGTTGAATTTTAAAGTTCTTCAAAATACTCTCTATACTCCTCATATTTTTGTTTGTAAAGATTCATAAATACTTTTCCTTTGGTTCCAAACAACTTAAATTCAGGTGGTATGAAAGTTAATGTGTAGATGTCCGTATTGCTAGTTGTTGAGCAATATTTTTTCATCCTTAATAATTTACATAATTTTTCACCTTGTTTTGTAGATGCTTCAGCTATTATTTTTTCTACATATATTTCACGTTGTTTTGCAAGCTCTAAAAACATATCTATAGTTGCATTGTATAATTCGAAAAACACATTGGAGTTTTGATAAAAAGGATGGATTGCTACTGATGCTACATATATAGTATATAATCCAGGATAATCGTATTGCAAAATAGAATCCTTAGTGAAATCTTTATCCATAAAATCGCCTGATAGTATTTGATTATATGTATCTTCTGTGATCGGTAAAAAAGTCATATATCCAGCAATTTTTCCGGTTTTTGTATCCCTGGCCGCTATATATGAATAATTATTATATTCATACCATTCTATTGCTGTTTCTATAGAAGCTATTAAATCATCTCTTAGGACCAAATAATCTATTTCATCTGTTTCCTTAAAATCTTCACGATTCATCTCTCCAGGCAACGTAATACTTAAAGAAAATTTATGTGGTTTTGAAGAGTATTTTATATTATAGTACCACTGTATAACCGCTAACAAAGCCTTGTTGATTAAATTTATATAGTTATTCTCAAATGAATAAACATCTGAATTTAATATAAAGCAGAAATAATCATAAATATTTTTTGAAAGTTTACCTTCTAATATTTTTAAATAAAATTTAAAATCATTTGAAGCTGGAGTTGTTTTTAATTCGAAAAATTTAATTGTATCTTTCAGCACTTCTAATGCAACTTTTTTTGCACTAAATACGGAGTACGACTGATGCTCATCAGATATTTCAAAATATTCGTTCAGCGCCATACAAATAAAACCCGAATTAATGTCCTCTTGTGATTTTAGATTATTATGTATCTTATATATTTCGTCCTTAATAGTTAGTGCCTCGTTTTTTTCTTTGATCGCTTCTAACGAGTCAACTAAAGTTTGTGATATTTCTTCTATTGATTTATCTTTAGCATTAATGTATTTAATGTTACCTAATATTTGAATTATTTGTAAGTACTCTTCGGTAGAAATATCGAAAATAATAGGTATAATTCTTGATTTTTGATATGCAGAATATTTTCCAAATTCAAAAAACACCCATTTGCTATCAAAAAAATTTTTAGTAATAATTAACAAAAGACAAAACGATTGTTTAAGCCCCTCGTCTATTTCTTTATTGATATTATCACCGAATTCTATTTTTTCTTTATCATACCAAACATTATACTGAAGTGAAGATAGTCTTTCGTATAATTCTTCTACAATATCATTTTTGTCTTTTGAAGAATGTGAAACAAAAAAATCGTACATATGTCCTCCTGAACACAACTTGCAATAATAAATAGTTATTGTAAGTTTTTTCAAATCCCCCTCGAAATTCTGTTAAAATGATTTTGCGAACACATTTTCAAAATTTCGAGGAGTGATCAAATGAAAAGTATAAAAACAGCAAGTGATGAATTCATACAAGTCATCCAATCAACAAAAAATTTATCCGACAAAACGATAACCGCTTACCGTTCGGATTTAAAAGATTTTCAGGCATTTCTTCAAGACAATAAGCTTGATGAAATGGTTATCCTGAAATATGTACAAGTGTTATCTAAAGAGCGAGAGTTCAAAGATAACACAATTTGCCGAAAATTAGTAACACTGAAAATGTTTTTTAGTTTTCTTTATGAGCAAGGTTATACTGATATTAACTATTTTCAGAACCATCATTTTCGCTATAAGAAAGAACGAAGACTTCCAAAAACGTTGGCTGTTAAAGAAACATCAAAATTGCTTATGTATTTAACAAACTGTGTCGAAAAAGAAACAACTGATTTTGATTCTTGGAAAAATTATCGCAACCTCGCATTAATTGATGTTTTAATCAGTACTGGCATAAGAATCGCGGAAGCTTCAAATATCGCACTTAGTGATGTAATTTTTTCTGAACGGACAATTCTCATTCACGGCAAGGGACGAAAACAGAGACTTATCTACATATCCTGTAACGACACTTGGAACAATCTTACCCGATGGCTGAAAATCCGTAAAAGCAGACTAACAAATACAGATAAGATATTTGTAAACCGTTTTGGTGAACAACTAAGCATACACGGTATTGAATACATCTACAATTCAGCCAAAAGAGCTTGTGGAATTAATGAAAAATCAACACCACATTACTTGCGGCATACATTTGCAACAAATCTTCTTGCTAACGGAGCAGACTTACGTTCTGTCCAAGAAATCTTAGGTCATAGCAGTATTGCTACAACAGAAATCTACACCGAGGTAACAACTAAGCGTAAAAAACAAGTACTAAACAAGTATAATTACAGGAACAAATTGTAATAAGCATACACCAACACATACTAAAAATATCGCAATATTGTTTTATCTTCAAGAACCTTTGCAAAAATGTGCCTTTTTTCGACAAAAACGCTTATTTTTCCACCTGTTTGCATCGTTTTTAAATCCGCACATTCGACAAAGCCTCCTTTAATTTGTACAATGTAAGTACAAAATTTAAAGGAGGACTTTTTATGTCAAACAAAAATTCTATCAACTATCGCAAAGTCGGTGATTATCTCATCTCTAATATCATTTTACCACCCGAAGAAGCAAAGATACATCTCGGGAAATGGGGAATGTTACACAAGGATTATATGCTGAAAAACAAGAAAGTTGCCGTTGCCATTATGACTGCCGAAGGTAAATTTTGGCAATACCTTGCCGACATTGACAAACAGGCAGAGGAAATGTTTTCTCGGCTCATTAGTGATACGGCAAAGACCGAGGGGATAACAGAGGAGTTAAAGACTGGTAATCAGATGCTTTGGGTAGAAAGGATGAACAATGTTCAGGCAAGAGCAAGAGAAATTACTTATAATGAGTTAATCTGTAATTAAAACTTAATAGTATAAAACCAGTACACACAGAGGCATTACCTACAAGCAATTGAAGGTAGTGTCTCTAATTGTCTATCAACAGATGAAGTGCAAAAAACTTCTTTTATCAAACTTAATACCTTTATGAAGTCTTCATTTTCACTTCTTAACACCTTGGTGTATTTGTTTAACAAACTTTGCAACAATTTCAAGTATTCTTTTATGTTTTCACTGCCTTTTAAAATATCTACTATTTCACTCTTGCACATAAGCATATAAAATATACTTGTAAAATTCAAATTAATATTTGAACTATAGTCACTTACTGATGTGTACCAAATTTCATCTTCGCAAACAAAAATCTGTATATAATGTTCTATTCTTTCTAATATCTGTTTCTTACTGTAACTATAATTCATACACATCAAAATAACATTTGTGTACGGACAAATTAACGTTGAATTTATGAATTTCTTATTGTTTTTATATTCCGTCACCAGCATTTCCCATCGTTCTATTATTCGAGGGGAAATTGTCTTCAAAATATGATCCATTTTTCCACTGCTAATACCTCTAAAGCCATCAGTAATTATTTTAAGCAAGTTATTTTGACAAGCCATATCTAATGAAATCGTATCAGCATAAATCACCAGTCCTTCATCATTCAACTGCTCCAAAACCTTCGCAACAACTGTCTGCCATTTCTCGTGATATTCCTGTTTTTTTATCCACCGTTCCCACAACATTTTATCGCAATTTGCAAATTTTATAATTGAACTAACCATATTTGTTATGTCTATATTATCTGCTCGGAACCGCCTGAAAAATTGCCTTGAACACTCATAGAAAAATAGTGGATTTTCAATTTCAAATGTAGAAAAGGAAAGAAGCATTTCGTTACTTGCCATATCTAAAAACACCCAATAATCATATAGACTATTTTTATCGGCAATAAATCTACATAATCTGAACGGATCTTCTCTATACGCTTTTTCAAAAAAAGTTATTATTTTACTGCTGCGTGGGCTTATTCCTCCTCGTTCTGCGGCATCAATAAATTCATATATCTTTGTTATATCGTTTTCTTTTATTCCTTCGATTAATATTTCAAAATACTTTCTGTCAGCACAATCGGCTCGCTCATCAACATCAACATTAATAACAATAGAATTTAATACATCCCAAACCGTTCTTTTACATTCATCCATATAATCACCTTTTCCACACAAGACACTCAGGGCAATCTATATCTTCCCACAAAACATCAAACGCATCAACGATATTTTGTGGGTTGTTCACCTCTTGTATTATATGGTGCCTTTTACCAACGCTATTTACAGATGTCCCCAACGACCACACCCTGGGTTTTTCATTTTCATTTAAAATCATAATAAACCTATCATGGAAATGATAGCCCTTTTTTCCATGTTGGCATCTCATTTCCAGTTTAATCCCATAATTATTGCTTCTGCTTTCAAAAACTTTCTTTTGAGCTTGAATCCAGTCTACAACATTTTGTCCAATGGTTGCTTCTGATGAAGTGATTGCATAAAGGGGCAATCCATATATTTTGTTGTAATACCATGTGTCTATAATATCATCTGCCTGCAAATAAGGATCCCAAAGGTATACTTTGCCTTTTTTTTGCTTTATTCATAAGCTTCCGTATATCTTTTATTGCTTCATCATGATTAGGTGTTTTGCCATATTGATTGAATTCTTGGTGAGAACTCAATTCTTCTATTCTCTTTTCATATTGTCTTTGTTCAACATTTCTCTTGTATTTTCTTATAACAGGTTCATTTATCGTTGTTTTACTTAGCAAACTGATTTCTATTGTATCAACTATTCGTTTATCACTATCAAAGATTATTCTTTTTTCACCGTATTGGGTTCCTATAAGCATATCAAAATTCATTTGCAATATAAATGAAGTTTCTTGAGCACTTAACACCACATTATTGTTCAAATCGACAACAGTTGTTTTAATCAATGTAGACGTGTCTCCAATGTTAAAGGCAATCGTATTATTGCAACTTTTTATTTTTTCACTTCCAAAACCTATAATATTTCCATCATACCAAACTTCTGACATTAATTGTATGTCTGTAATGCCATCGGTATATTCATTTAGAATCACATTATAGGTTAAAGTCTCTTCCGCTCTATCCGTTACATAATTGACATGTGTATTTATAGAGGGTATTTGAAAAACAAAGTTTCCTATCCGATCAGAGACTGAAGTCAAATCTATAGGAATTATTTTATATATTTCTTCATTAATCTTCTTTATGTTTTTTGACGATATATCAGTTAAGAGCTTTTTATCTATATCGAAAAATTCAAATATGTAACTTCCATTATAAAAATTGTTTTTCAGAATTTTATTAATTTGAACTTCTTTTGTGTTATTTTGAGGCACAAAGATTTTGGGTATTAACTCACAAACTCCTTTGTATAATTTTCCGTCTCCAATATCAACTGTTTCATTATTGCCCTGTTTGCACAACTCATCAAATTGCACTATCACACTCTCTGTAGTTATATTGGATTTAATTATCCCTAATGAAACGTCGCCGTTAATACTAATTAGCTTTGTCGTCAAGTATTCCTTCTTAAAAGTTGGACTTAAAGAATTACCAAAAGAAAATATAGTGTAATAGTTGTATGTTCGGTTGTTTGATTTGTCCACTAAAAACGCAGTGATTTTTTCAACATAGTTATACGTTCCAAGTGTTTTACATGAGATAATTCGAGTGAATTCTTCTTTATATTTTTCTATGGTCACATAATCACCCACCTAAAGTTATATAATTGCTGTATTGCATTAGCAGATTGGACACTTGCTACATCTAAATAATATTCTACAACTGTATTAATCCGCTTTTACGAGCGTTTATAATATATGCAAATCCACCATCGGATCTGTTTGGATTGATTTTATCTTTATAATCAATATAATTTATAGCCATTTGTAATAACGGACCACCTGTTTGTACAAGTTCAGAAAAATCTTGACCAATATGTTCTGTTATGAGATTTCCTACAAAAGGAAGGGCAACTAACGTACTTAAATTACCTAATACAAACTTAATATTTGATTCTTTTAACACCTTATAATAATCACTGCTGCAGTTTTGCCAACCTTCAATAAAACTGTTTTCATAATGCTTAATCTCTTCAATGCTTTCGGAACGATAAATGTTTCGCTCTAATTCTCTTATCTTAATTCTAAAAGCATTCAATTCATATTTTCTTGCTAATTTAAAATCAAGTATCTCTTCAAAACTTGTATCTAAAGATGGTTGAGGTAAACATTTCAGAATATTTATTTTACAGCATTGAGACTCTTTTTTATGGCTTGTAAAATTGCTATAAATCTCTCGGCTGTTTGTCACCTTATCTGTTCCTAAAACAATGTCTTTATCAGAACATTTTATGGAATACTCAGCAAGTGTTCTCATATAAATCTGAGCTATTTTCGCATCGATTGCCATCCAACCGCCAGTATTATAGTCATTTATGTATTTTTTGTCTGTGAAATAATCAAAAAGCTCAGGTGGTAATTTTCTATAATGTATCAATGTGTGTAGTGCAGGTGCGTATATTTTTTCTTTATGAATCCTAACCTTTCTGACACCGGCCTTTGAGAAATTTTTATCTTGGCGTTTTTCATATCTTGAAATTCTTTTTACAATTGCTTTACTAAAATCATCAGCATATTCTGAACAAAACAAATCTTGTGGATAAATTGGTTCATAAATCCCTAAATCCTGCAAAAAAAGTAATTCCGGCGAAAGTTCTCCATAATTATCATAAGGCACGATTGAGGAAATATTATCCCAATATAGCAAAGCATTTCTGAGCCACTGCCCGTCCTTAATATCAATATTCGGATAATATAAAATTGTTTGAGCCATTTTTTATCCTTCCTTCTTGATTAAATTATTATTTCTTTGATATGTAAAGCACACATAAGTATGGGCGTTCTATTATACCGCCGTTCTTTTCTGCTAATACAACAATATCATTATATACCTTTTTCTTATCTTCGTCAGAATTTTGAATAAATCTGTTACCAGTTAATGCAAAACCGTAAAAATCATCGGCAGTATAGTTTTGTTTCCACAGTTTTCTTTTCCACATAATAGTTGTATAATAAATTCAAGTTTAAATAAAGGATTATGCAAAAACGAATAAAAGTAATTGATAGAAAAAACTATTATTTTGTTTACCTTCTGAACAAAATATTGTATTTTAAGAAACGCCCTAAATGTCAGGAATGATTGATAATATTTTATAAATTCCTACTATTTTGAATCAAAAAGCATTATACAAACTGCGTTTTTGTCAATTTTAATATCATCTTTGCTAAATATCTTGATACTTTATTAATACCATAATAATATTTAATTGTACGTATTGTTTCGTTTTTCTTCTTTCAATTTTAATATTAAACCCAAACAAAGAAACAATACGTACACGCCTTATGCAATAACCAGTGCAGATTTCAACTTCTTTAACTGGTTGTTGCATTTATTTTGTGACAAAAGGTTATGTAATGTTACACTACATAACCTTTTACTTTTTCGAAAATTAATCAATTACCTTATATTTCATTATATTGTTCATAGACAACATTCGTCCTTCACAAACATAATTATACAACGCTTCGTTTTTATTTGCACAATTTAAAACTTTTTCCTTTACTGTCTCTACATCACATTCTATTTCAATACAAGATATGCACAACAAGTAGTAACGTATGGTATAGCGATATTTCTTATTTGTATACCATTTTGCTGTTTTTATCGATACATAAAATATTTTCTCGTTGTGTTGCAATATCAGCATCTGGCGAATAATAAGAATGACTCTATCCCATTATTCATACCTATCACTGAAATGAGATTATTAAGTTTAAAACCTGCTGAATAACCTATAGTTATCCTTTAAATTTATTTATGTTCACTCGACAAAGCAAAATAAATCCGTCATAATATTTCTAAAAAAACGGAG
Source organism: Acutalibacteraceae bacterium (assembly GCA_045533655.1). Taxonomy (GTDB): domain Bacteria; phylum Bacillota; class Clostridia; order Oscillospirales; family Acutalibacteraceae; genus DTU089. The sequence continues at coordinate 770 of JAZSIE010000031.1, read as the reverse complement.
GTTTTGCTTATGAGTTTACAAACTGAAATTGATAATTATATTGTCGTTTGCGACAATCTAAAAGGTTTAAGCAAATTGACAATAAAGGCATATAAAATTGATTTAAAGCAATTTTATGAATATGCCGAAAAATTGGATTGGCTTTCAAAAGAATGTATAACAACTTATATCGATAAGTTATATAAGTCATACAGTCCAAAAAGTGCCAAACGAAAAATTGCTTGTTTAAAAGCATTTTATCGATATTTGGAAATGGAAGAAATTATAGAATACAGTCCATTTCACAAAATAAAACTTAAATATAAAGAACCAATTTTATTGCCAAAAACAATAGCAATAAATGATATTCAAAAGATTTTAATTTGCGCGTATAAAACCAAAGATAATAGCAAAACAAAAAAACAATATGAAACAAGGTTGAGAGATTTATTGATACTTGAGTTGTTATTTTCAACTGGTATGCGAGTTTCAGAAATTTCTCATTTAGAAACAGATGCTATAAATTTACTGAATGGTACAATACGAATTTTCGGGAAGGGTTCCAAAGAACGAATAATGTGCCTTACAAATGATTCAATAATTACCTTGTTAAACGAATATATTGAAATGAATCCTAAAAATCAACAATATTTGTTCACTAATCGGTTAGGAAACAGGTTGTCCGAACAATCAATAAGAAATATGATAAACAATTACGCTTGTGTAGCCGGTGTAACGCAACATATAACGCCTCACATGTTCCGTCACACCTTTGCTACAGCTTTGCATGA
>JAZSIE010000023.1:0-8038 GCA_045533655.1 Acutalibacteraceae bacterium | reverse complement strand
TCAAAGGAAACAACATCAAATCCGATAAAAACAAATTCGGCAAGGTCAATTTCCATATCGCAGTCATGCGGATTTTGAGCCGCATTTTCATGTATATTAAGGTGCTTTGCTGAGAGAACAAGCTCATTTTTCTCAAAACTTATAAAAGAAAACTCAGCATCATGAAATTCAAACAAATCAAGTTCATTTTCAACACGATATTTCATATTTACTCTCCCTTCCCTTATTTTATCAAATATATTATATCAAAAATATGTTTCGACTGCAATATGGTTTTAGTTCAAGTCCTCCACAAAGGTCTTTTTCGGGAAATGATATCTTTAAATTTCACTCTAAAAAATGGCATAACAAAACCCCGAAACCGCTGTGGTTTCGGGGTTTTTCGAACCGATATCTTTTTCGGTTCGAAATGTTGGCAAGTTGCACCGATTTAGATATCGGTGTGAAGCAATTCGATAAATTGGAATTTACTTACTTAAATTTATCATTGAATAGACCATCAGACCAACACCAATACCGAATAATATACAACCATATACCTCGGTTAACTGATTTGCAAAGAATCCTACTGTTCCACTACCCAGAGCACATAATATTGCAAATAATAATTTTTTCTTTTTCATACAACTACACTCCTTCGCTAAATTCTTATTTATCGAACTGATTATATCATAAAATTTTAAACTTTTCCACCTAATATTGTTTTGGATTTAGTTCAAGTCCTCCCCGAAAGCCGTTTTGGGCTTAGGATATCTATTGAGTTTCACTTGAAAAAATGGGATAAAAAAATCCAGTAACCGTTGTGGTTACTGGATTTCTTGCGCCGATATCTAAATCGGTTCGCATTGTTGGTTGCGGGGGCGGGATTTGATGGGCTCTGCCCATCATTCGCTTTGCGAACACCCGATTATGTTCGCCTTCGGCGAGGTGTTTCAAATCCCTTTTAGACACATTTTGATAAATAAAAAATTAAGGATACCAAGTAGGTATCCTTAATCAACTGGTTGCGGGGGCGGGATTTGAACCACACGACCTCCGGGTTATGAGCCCGACGAGCTACCAAGCTGCTCTACCCCGCGATATATTCATTTGCACTTCCGAAGTGCTTTGCTATTATACATAAATTATATTACATTGTCAAGTGTTTTATTCAAAAATTTTAAAATAATTTATTATAGTGAGTGTATTGAACATTTTCGTTCTGTACACTCACCTTAACTTTTTAATCAGCGTAACTCACTTGTCTATGTGTAAGTGTTTCGGTTATTTCTCTGCAAACGTCCGTTGCAATTTTCTGAACTTTACCTTTTACCCAAAATTCACGAGCCATTTTATATTTGAATTCATCGCCATTTTGTTTTTCTGCTTTTACAGCTTCATAATCAAATATATCAAAAATACGCTCAACTCTTGTTTCATAGGTTGAAGTATCATTTTCATCAACTTCGATTACACGATAACCACATTGTGTAGAGTGAAAAAGACCAATATAACGGGTACTAAGAGAATTTACAATGTCAATCCCCTTGTATTTAACGCCAAAAGCATTTGTATGGTCGTGACCAGAAAACAAGGCAAGTACGTCGCCTTTTTCAACCATTGCATTAAATTGCCCGTAATTTTCATAACCTGGGCACGGAAATTCTCTAATAGTGCCGTAATTTATCTGCTCTGGGTCAAATCTATAATATTCATCGTCATTATATAAATGTTTATAAGCATACGGTTTTTTAGAGTCTGACTTTTCAAGCACGTCATAAATTTCACCGACAATTATATGCTGAAAAACGAGTGAATTTATTTTTTCACCGTTATTATTTTCTTTAAGTTTATCAGACGTTTTGTTGTACCATTCAATTTGGTCTTGTTTAACACAACTATAATGACCATTTTCGTCGTAGTCGCCAGAGTCAAACACCCAAAGATTAAATTTAACCTTTTCGCCATTTGAAGAAAGCACAGGGATATTATAAGTACCGCAACCTGAAAGAGTTTCACCATCATCTACCGAAACAGAGCAAGAGAATGTGTTATAATACGCCATTAATTCTTCTCGGCTCATTGTGCCTTGTTCTGAATCGTGATTACCAAAAGTAACTGCTACAGGAATATTCCTTTTTTCAAAAATATTCATTAATGCATTTATCATTCTCTTTGTATCTTCCGCATTATCACTATTAGTAACAATATCACCAGTTAAGACAACAATATCGGGGTTTTCCAATTCACACGCTTTTTCAACTAACCATATTGTAGGGTCAAAGTTATGGTTAAGTTTTAAGTGTGTGTCAGTAATATGTAAAATCTTGAGTTTTCCGTTTGAATTGAATTGTATCGTTTTATCAGTGTTGTTCACAGTATTTGCCGGTGAATAATCAACACCGCTATATTCCGGTCTTATAGAAAGAGATAAAATACCTGAAACAATAACTATTACTAACACAAACGGCAATATAATTTTAATTCGCTTTTTCATTACTCAATCTCACTATAATTAATTTTTATAATTTTTGTACTGTTTAAGCAAATATCAGTATTATTGCTATGATAATACGCTAAAAGCATATAATCTTCACCCGCATAAATTGCAGGATAGCAATAACCATTATCTAAATCATCTTCAATATAATAAAGATTTTCTTTTGTGAACGTTTTACCATTATCTTTACTTACTGCCATTACGTAAGGCGTTCTGCCCCAAGGTTCAGAGTCACTTCTTAAAATATGCTCTGGAACAGGGTTAAATATTGCAACTGTATTTTCGCCACAATTTTTAACGAGCATTGGTGAACAAGCAGAAGAAAAGAACATATTTGGTTCTGGCAAAGTAAAAGTTTCACCATTATCTTCTGAAAAGCATTCATACTGAAAGCCGAGACCTGTTCTTATGTAGCACCAGATTTTACCATCTTCATATTGAAATAAACCTGGTTCTTCGTAACCATCGGGATTCTGTGGGAACGGGCATTTAAATACCTGTTTAGTTTTTACCCACGAATTACCATCATCATCTGAATAAAAAAAGTGAATTTCACCAGGTTCAAAGTCTTTAGTTGTATTAAGAACAGTATGTTTTGCAACTGAAAAAAGAATTCTGCCATTTTGAAGTTTTAAAACTCTGTCGTTATTTAAAACGAAATAGTCCTGTTCTTCTAAGCACTCCATACAACTAATGGGCTCTGACCAGTTTTCACCTTCATCACTTGAACGGGTAAAAACAATTTTATCAGTACCATCAAGGTTTTTGTGTATGTAAAATGCGCCTATATCATCATTATTCATTCTCAAAAATGAAAGGCTCATTATATTTTTTGCATCTTCCGGCTTTTCAAAAAGAACTCTTTTTTCTGACCACGTTTCGCCATTATCTGTTGATAATATATAAGAAATTCTTGCACAGAAGTCGTCGTCCCAATCGTTACCTAAAAATTCAGTAAATCCAAACATAATTGAGCCGTTTTTGAGTTTAATAAAGGAACCTTCACCATTACGCTGGTTAAATTCACTTGTGCCTAAAAACTCTACTTGTCTGCCGATTTTTTTCATTTATATCTCCAACAATTTAACAATACTTTCTTTTGGATAAGCACCCACAGCTTTATTTACTAATTCGCCATCTTTAAAAATTAAAAGAGTAGGGATACTTAAAACACCGTATTTAATTGCGACATCCGGTGTTTCGTCAACGTTTACTTTATAAAAACTCACGTCGGTTTTTTCGTTTGAGATTTCTTCGATAATTGGTGCAATCATCTGACAAGGCATACACCAATCTGCAAATAAATCTACTAAAGCGACACCTTTACCATTTAAAACTTCGTTTTGAAATTCGTTACCGTTAATCTTCTTAACCATTTTAATTCCCCCGTTATTTTGATTTATAATAAAGCATACAGTGGCAGTAACCTTCAAATTCAGGGTCTGCTATCTGCGCTTTGAATTCTTCGCACATACATTTATTTTCTGGTAATTTGCCTAATTTACAAGGGCAAAAACCATCTTTTTCTTTTAGACCTTTTTTAATTCTTTCAACTACTGACTTATCATCGTTAAATTTTACCGCCATTATTTTCACTTCCTTTTATAGTTTATTATACGATATTTTCTATATATAATCAATATTTTTATTAAAAGTAAAAATTTCAACTATATATTGAAAAAATATAGAAAAAAACTTGAAATATTTTCAAAAAAAACTTGCTTTTTTAAAGTGTTCGTGGTAATATATACAACTGTATGAATAGGTAACGGAGGTGAAATACGTGCCAAACATTAAATCTGCAAAAAAAAGAGTTCTTGTTAACCAGACAAAAGCTGCTAAAAATAAAGCTACAAACTCTGCTCTTAAAACTGCAATCAAAAAAGCAAACGCTGCTATTGATGCAAATGATGCTAACAAGGCTGATGTAGTTAAAGTTGCTGTTAAGAAAATCGACCAAGCTGCTGCTAAAGGTCTTCTTCACAAAAACAACGCTGCTCACAAAAAGTCTGCACTTGTTACAAAGCTTAACAAAGCTAACTAATTTAATATTAGTTTGAGGAAAAGCCGTGGCAAAGTGCCACGGCTTTTCCTTTTTATAAATTCCCCCATAATGAAATTTTAAAATTTCATTATGGGGGAAAAAATTATCTTGGTAAGAAACCAACTTTTTTCATTACTTTATCGAGTGTTCTTTGAGAAAGTTTTGTTGCGAATTCTGCACCATTTCTCATACATTCTTCAAGATATTTCTTTTCATTAATAAGTTCTTTATACTTTGTCTGGATTGGTTCTAATTCTTTAACAACCGCTTCACCTACTGCAGTTTTAAAGTCACCGTAACCTCTACCGTCAAACTCTTTTTCAATATCTTCAAATGATTTACCAGTACAGCAAGAGTAAATTGTCATAAGATTGTTAATACCGTCTTTACCATCTGCAAAACGAACACAAGCTTCACTGTCAGTAACAGCACTCTTGATTTTCTTCATAATTACGTTTGGTTCGTCGAGCATTGAAATATATGACTTCGGATTATCGTCAGATTTACTCATTTTCTTGAGTGGGTCCTGAAGTGAAGTAATTTTAGCACCAGCTTTACCAATAAATGGTTCTGGCATTTTTAACATGTCGCCATAAATCGAATTAAATCTGTCACAGATATTTCTTGCAATTTCAAGGTGTTGTTTCTGGTCAGCACCAATCGGAACAAAGTCAGCGTTATAAATAAGAATATCTGCCGCCATTAAAATTGGGTAATCGAAAAGACCAACTGTAATATTATCGCTATGTTTCTGACTTTTTTCTTTAAATTGTGTCATTCTTGATGCTTCACCAAATTGTGTGTAGCAGTTTAAAATCCAGCATAACTGTGCGTGTGTTGGCACGTGGCTCTGAACAAACACAACGTTTTTCTCAGGGTCAATGCCTAATGCTAAAAGCAAAGCGTAAAGTTCTAACGTATTCTTTTTTAATTGCTGTGGGTTTTCACGGAACGTAGGAACTGTAATTGAGTGTAAATCGGCTACACCATAAAGACAGTTGTAATCGTCACACATATTAGCCCAATTTTTTAAAGCACCCAAATAGTTACCTAAAGTTGGTGTACCTGTAGGCTGAATACAACTTAAAACAATCTTTTTCTTTTCTTGAGCGTTTTCCATAATATATATAAACCTTTCAAATAACAATCGTTAATCTATTTTATTATAATTTCATACCAAATGCAACATCATCTTTAGTTTCTTCTAAAACTTTGAAACCATATTTTTTATAAAAACCGAGTCCGACTTCATTTTCTGCATTACAACAAAGCATTACGCCTTTAACACCTTTGTTTTTGTAATGTTCAAAAAGTGTATTTATAAGTTGACCCCCAGCACCAACACGTTGATATTCGGGTAAAATATTTATATGAAAATGTGCTGGATATTCCTCTTTGAATTTTTCGTGAATTTCAGTTGAAGCCCTTGACCAGTTATATCTTTCTTCGCCTAAAGGTTTTACCATTTCACAATATTCTTCGTGAAGTGCCTTTTTATAAGGCTCAAAACTTTCGGCAGAAATAATAAAACCTACTGCCCTGCCGTCATCATCTACAACAAAACAATTTTCGGGTTCACGTTCAATATAATATTCGCAAAACGTATGTAAAACCAACTGTGCAGTTTCTTCATCGGGAATACTGTTATATCCTTCAGCATTAAGACAAGCGAACTTAACGTTCTTACTGTCTCGTTCCTCATATTTTCTAATTGTTACCATTTTTAAAATCACCTTGTATATTATAGGTAAAAACAAATAAAAAAGCAATAGTAAATTAGTGTTGAAAGAAAATAATTTTTTATATATAATGTTTTTGGGTGATAAAAATGAGTGTTAAACGAAAAGCAATTGAATTTTTAGGTAAAGCGATAGTATCATTAATGCCAAAAAAGTATTTAGCGAACGAAGAAAGTGCAAGTAAATATATGCTTTCAGGTGACAATTCTTTCGATTTTTCAAGTGGTAAAAATTTCACTTGTGGATTTTCAAAAGCAATTCTTACACCAACAGACGTTAAAGAGCAGAAATATTTTATTGCGGGTTACGATTCAAACAATAAAGCCGAAGACGTTCTTGACGATATGTTTGCAAGAGTATTTTTTATTGATGACAACAAAGGTAACGGCGGCGTTATATTCTGTTCAATTGATGCAGTTGGAATGAGCCGTAAAGATATTAACGATATAAGAAAACTTGTTTTAGAATCAAACGAAACAGGCAAATTAAAATCAATTAATATTTGTTGTACTCATAGTCACTCTGCAATTGATACTCAAGGATTATGGGGCGAAAAGATTTATAAAAGCGGTAAAAATGAAGAATTTATGAATGAACTCAAAAAGAAAACCGCAAACACTATAATAAAAGCATATAAAAATCGTACAGATGGTAAATTATATTTCAGCAAAATTGAAACAGAAGATTTACAATATGACTGCAGAACGCCTGAAACTTACGACAGAAATTTAAACAGAATTCACTTTGTTCCGGATGATAAAGAGAAAAAAGAAATTTTTGTTATAAACTTCGCTTCTCACGCTGAACTTTTAGGCAGTAAAACAAAAAAAGTAAGCGCAGACTTCCCCTGCTATATGATAAGAGAAATTGAAGAAAAGCACAAAAATTGCGAAGTAGTTTATCTTAACGGTGCAATTGGTGGTATGATTTCGGCTAAAGAAATTAAAAAAGTTTATCGCCACGAAATTGACTGTGAAGAATATACAAAAGATTTTGGTAAAACATTAGGAAAACTTGTATTGAGTTTAAATGACGAAGAAGAAATTAAACCTGTTGTAAACGTTAAATCGAAACAAATTAACGTACCAGTAAATAACTTTGTTTTAACTCTCGCAAGATTTTTAAAGGTTCTTAATAATGATTTTATTAAAACAAAAACAAATGCTCACGTTATTTCTGAAACGGGATATTTAGTTTTAGGCAACAAACAAATTGCTATGTTTTTAATTCCCGGTGAACTTTTCCCAGAGCTTTATAACGGCGAATTTTTAAACACTGAAACTTCTGCAAATAGTTGTGAAGCAGATTACACACCACTTATAAAAATGACAGATATAAAAAATAATTTTGTTGTTGGTCTTTGTAACGATGAATTGGGTTACATAATACCAACAAATGACTTTTATCTTAACCAAGAAACACCTTACATAAACGGTGCAACAGACCACTTACAAAGACGACACTACGAAGAAACGAACTCGGTAGGACCGAGAGTTGCGGAGACGATTATTAACACAATTAAAACCTTAATCTCTTAGTAAAACAAAACACGACAGATTGCTCTGTCGTGTTTTGTTTTATCCTTTTATTGTTTCTGATGAAATGTAAGCACTTGTTACGTTACCGCTCTTTGCTTTTACGCAATATTTGTATTTTACTCCACTCTTTGCGGTTGTATCTTTGTAACTTGTTGTAGTAACTGTTTTTTGTTTTTTAAAACTCGACCATTTCTTTTTCTTTGCATCGTAGGTCTTTCTGTATACTACGTATTCTGTT
>JAZSIE010000004.1:0-69844 GCA_045533655.1 Acutalibacteraceae bacterium | reverse complement strand
TTGAATTCTTTCGTTATTGTAGAAATGGATATATTGACCTATGAGGAGGCGAGCCTCCTCATAGGTTCGCAATTTTGCTCGATAGATACATTCTGTTTTCAAAATTGAAAAGAAATTTTCAGCCATAGCATTATCATACGGATTTCCACGTCTTGACATTGATGGTGTTATGCCGTATGATTGTGTTAGGTTGAAATATGCTTGGGATGTATATTGAAACCCTTGGTCACTGTGGAGCTGCAACTCTGCAGTGACTTTTTCTTTTCTTTTTGCTGCTCTGATTGTGCTCAGTACAAGATTTATGTTCTGCTCTGTTCCTGTTTTGTATGCTACAATACTATTATCATACAAATCTCTAATTACTGAAAGATACAATGTCCCTTGCCCAGTTTTTATGTATGAAATATCTGTAACCCATTTTTGATTTGGTCTGTCTGCATTAAAATCTCTATTCAATAAATTGGGATACCTATGAAGATAATCTCCATAATTACGATATTTCTTTCTTCTGACTTCCGATAACAAGTTGTATTTCTGCATAACTCTTAATACTGTCTTTGGGTTATGGTGTATGCCTTGTCTTTCAAGCCATATATGTACTCTACGATAACCATAGGTTTTACCGTGTTTTTCTTGACATTCTTTTATCTTTTCAGCTAAAAACAAATCCTTTGCTGGTATATCCATTCTTTTTACATAATCATAGTACCCACTTCTTGATACATCAAAAAATCTACACATTTCACTTATTGAATACTTATCCTTGTGGCGATAGATAACCATAAACTTTACGCTTGTTCTCACTTCCTTTCTGTGAGCGAGAGAAAATCCCGCATCAGCTCGTTCTCCATTTCTAATGATTTTATCTTTGCTTCTTTTCGGGCAAGGATATACCTCAGTTCTGCAACTTTGTCTTCTTCTCTCACAACATAATCTTTCGGAGGTCTGCCTTTCTTCTTCAAAGCTATTCCAGCTTCAAGCTTTCTTTGTTTTTCATTGTGCCTACTGATAAAGTTGTGTATCTGCTCAAAGCTCAATCCTAATTTTTGTCCTATTTCCTTTTTAGTTAACCCTTGTTCTTTTAACTGCAAAATTTCTTTCTCGTATTCCTTAATGTGTCTGTAACTTCTTGGCATAGAAATTCCCCCTATGGTACTTTATTTTACCATAGGGGGTTGTTTTTTTCTATTGTCCGTTTTTACTGGACTTGTGCATTATCTGCGTAGTTATTTTTATTTAGCACTACTATACGCCACGCCGTTCTGCATTTTAATACCTTTTGCTTCCATCATTTCAGAAACTGTTACCAACTGGTAACCCTGACTTATAAGCCAAGGAACTATTGTTTCAGTAGCAGTTGCAGTAGAGTCATACAAATCGTGCATTAAAATAATTGCACCATCATAAGCGTGAGATTTAATATGGTTAACAACCGAGATAGCGTTTCTGCTTTCCCAGTCGCGAGTATCAACAGACCACATAATAATCGGATATGCTGTATTATTTCGTACTGTATCTGTTTTATAAGAACCACCTGGTGGTCTCATTATAACAGGACTCACACCGGTAATTGCTTTTACCTTCGCATCTGTACTTGAAAGTTCACTTTTTATTGTAGAAGCCGAGCATTTTGTAAGCGTTGAGTGATTATAGGTGTGGTTACCGATTTCACACTTCAAGTCATAAGCACGTTTAATCTGGTAACTATATGAATCAACTCGTGAACCTACAACAAAGAACGTTGCACGAGCATTATATTTTTCTAAAACGTTAAGAATTCTTGTTGTAGCACTGCTCGATGGTCCGTCATCAAACGTGAGCGCAATCATCGGTTTATTAGGGTCAATGGTCGATGACTTTTTAGAATTTGATTTTGGTGTTATTAAACCCGCAGCGGTTTTTGCTTTAACTACGTAAGCGTAAGTTTTACTTTTTTCTACCGCGATATCTACAAACGTTGTCTGATTAGCGGGAGTTTCTGTAAGGACAACATACTTCCCGCCTATTTCTTTTTTGTAGAGTTTGTATCCAACTGCGCCATTAACGGCACTCCACGTTACAGTAATAGTATTCTGCGGAGAATAAACTGCCGAAATCATCTTTGGAGAAGCCACAAATGTTATTGAAACACCTTCGCTTCCATATATACTTTTACCTTTTTTGTAGTACGTTGCAACCGTATAAGTATAAGTTGTACCTGAAACAACATTTTCATCTTTATACGAAAAAGTAGAATTATTTTTTGTGCTATGTATTTTCACCCATTTACCTGAAGCATCTTTTCTGTATACAGCGTAATAGTCAGCATATTGTACGCCTTGCCACGAAATCTTAACACTACTGCCTGCAAGTTTCGCTTTTATCGCTTTCGGAGCTTCCACCTTATAGCCAATTATTGAAGGATTTCTATTAGAGTCACTACCCGCAATTGCTTTTACAGAATAGTAATATTTAACTCCTGGCACAGCCTTCTGGTCTGTTGCCCCAAGTGTCTTGGCTGAAACTGTTTTTACCTTTTCCCACTTTCCGCCCGCAGTTTTTCTTATAAGACGATATTTTTCAGCTCCCTCAACTGCTTTCCAATAGACCTTTACACCCAATGATGTATTTTTATATTTTGTAATAACTGGTGCAGAAACAAAAACGTTAAACTTATCCTTTTGCAAAGAACCTCTTATATTGTTACTTTCTACTGCAGACACACCATAATACGCTCTTTCACCACTCACTGCCTTTTTATCAGTATAGGAAAAAACGTCACCTTTAAGTGTTTTTATTCTTTTCCACTCAGAAGTGCCCTCAACCTTTTTATAAATCTTGTATTTTGTTGCCGTAGGATGCTTCGACCAACTTATAACCACACCATCTTTTGAATTATTGATAGTTGTTTCTGGCGCAGAAATATAGTGAATGCTTATACCAGTAGAATTCGAGCCACTACGACCAATTCCGTTAAATGCGTCTACTGTGTAAAAATAATCAATTGCATTAACCGCTGTTTTATCAACGTAAGTTGTTGTTTTTGCACCATTTACAGTTGCAATTAATACCCAACCCGTTGCAGCAGTTCTTCTGTAAATATTATAACCATCTGCATTAGCGGCAGTTTTCCACTTAACCTTTACACCGTACCCGCTATTTTTTGCATACACTAACTCTGGTGTCGCAGGTGCTACCATTGTAGGAGTTGTGGTAGGTTGCACTTGTGTTGTTGGTAGTTGCCCTGGTTGGGTAGTGCTATTTGCATATGCTAATATAGCTAATCCTGCACAAAAAATGCAAGAAACAATTAAAAATAATGCTATTCTCTTTTTCAATTTAACATCTTCTCTCTCATTGATAACTCAATCCGACAATTTTCGTCAGTAAATATTATATTACAAACGTCCACTTATTTCAATGAAAATGACAATATTGTAAAATTTTAATATATTTTAACACTTTAATTGTAAAACTTAAAAAAGTGTGTTAAAATATTATAAATATAAAATTTCAAAGGTGAGTTTTTATGACTAAGACAATTATGAAAAAATATGCACATCTCATTGCAAGAGTTGGTGCTAATATAAAAAAAGGGCAACCCGTAAGAATTATCGCAGAAGCAGACCAGTTTGAATTTATTAATTTACTCGTAACAGAGTGCTATAAATTAGGCGCTTCAAGAGTTGATATTGAATGGACCTATCAGCCAATAACAAAAACAGATTACAAATACAGAACTTTAAAATCTCTTTCAGAAGTTCCATTGTGGAAAGAAGAAAAATTAAAACTTATGGTTGAAGAAGTTCCTTGCAGAATTTTTATTGAAAGCGAAGACCCTGACGGACTTAAAGGCGTTAACCGTGATAAAATGCAGAAGTCACAGATGGCAAGATATAAAATCACAAAAAAATACAGCGATGCACTCGAAAACAAAGACCAGTGGACTATTGCTGCAGTTCCGTCTTACGCTTGGGCTAAGAAAGTTTTTCCTAATGAAACAAAGAGAAATGCATACAACAAGCTCTGGGATGCAATTTTAGAAACTGTTTACGTTACTAAAGATAACGACCCTGTTAAAGAGTGGGATAATCACAACAAAAACTTAAAAGAACGTACAAAATGGCTTAACGAGAAAAAATTTGATTATTTAGAATATAAAAGTTCAAACGGCACAGATTTCAGAGCAGATTTAATTCCAGAAGCACACTGGTGTGGTGGCGGTGAAGAAACACTTTCTGGTAATTTCTTCAACCCTAATTTACCAACGCAAGAAGTATTCACTTCACCAAAAAAAGGCTTTGCAGAAGGTACTTTGGTTTCTACAAAACCACTTTCTTACCAAGGTCAGTTAATCGAAGATTTTAAAATTACTTTTAAAGACGGTAAAGCAGTATCATGGGATGCACGAGAAAATAAAGATTTACTCGACAAAATGCTCTCTATGGACGAAGGTGCTCCATACCTTGGCGAATTGGCGCTCATTCCACAAGATAGCCCTATTGCTAACACAGGCATTCTTTTCTACAACACTCTTTTTGATGAAAATGCAAGCTGTCACGTTGCTTTAGGCAGAGGCTTCTGCGACACTATTGATGATTTCCAGAACAAAACTCTCGAAGAATGCCAGAGCTTAGGCGTTAACGACAGTATGATTCACGTTGACTTTATGATTGGTGCAGACGACCTTACAATTACCGGTTACAAAGACGGAAAAGCATACCCTATTTTCAAAAATGGTAACTGGGCATTCTAATTTTCAAAATTCAAAATTTCAGATTACGGGTGATAGATTATGGCAACAGGTAAACCAAATAAATGGAGAACAGATAAATTTTTAAGAGAAGAACCCGCTCCTTTACAATTCTCAAAAGATGGTAAATTCAGAATATTACATCTTACAGATATTCACGAAGTTATGCCAGAAATGGATGACGACGATAACAGAGAAATTCCTGAAAACAAAGATAAGGAAACTCTTAACGTTATTGAAAAATGTCTTGAAGAAGCAAAACCTGATTTGGTTGTTTTCGGTGGCGATAACGTAAGTGGTTACTGGGAAGAATTCAACTATGATTTAATTCACAAAACAATTACAAAAATCGTTGAACCTATTAAAAGAAGAAATATTCCACTTGCATTGGTTTTCGGTAATCACGACGGCGAAGTTGGTTTTTACACAGATATTCAGATGATTATGTATAACGACTACCAGAACTGCCGTTCAAATCTTAACGATGAAGAAATGTATGGTTGTGGTAACTGTAATCTCACAATCAAAAGTTCAGATGGTACTAAAAATGCATATTCAATATGGCTTATGGACTCAAACGATTATATGAACACCCCTGATGGTGACTTCGGTTATAATTGTGTCCACAAAGACCAGATTGACTGGTACGAAAAAAGAAGTAAAGAATTAGCAGATGAAAATGGTGGCAAACCTGTTCCAGCAATTCTTTTCCAGCATATTCCTGTGCAACAAGAAATTCTTGAATTACAGGAAGTAGCCGAAATGGGTGAAAACGTTGTTGAGCACGACGGCAAATTCTACTCATTCGGTGACAAACTCATTTCTGGCAGACTCAGAGAATACCCTTGTCCACCATACATGAAAGAAGACCACACTGCCCAACTTAAAAGTTGGAAAAAGATGGGCGACGTAAAAGCCGCTTTCTTCGGTCACGACCACGTTAACGATTTTCACATTAAAGTTGACGGCATAAGTCTTTACCAGACAATTGGCTGTGGTTACTTTACATACGGCAAAGAGCACGGTGGCAGACTTATTATTCTTGATGAAAACAATCCTGAAAACATCGAAACAAAAACCATCGAAGTAAAAAGAATCACTTCAACTAATTTCGACAGAAATCATGACGATGATATTGCCGTAATACTAAACGCCTACGACGAACTTTTAAATAAAAATGAAGTTAAAGAAGCCGGCGAATATTTAGAAACTGAAATTGAAAAAGCAAAAGAGCGTAACGATTCTTTCTCTGAAATGACTCTTCATAACGAAGTTGTTTCATTCCACAGAAGAACTGGTGACCAGAAAAAAGCTGTTGGCGCTATAAATGAAATTTTAGAATCACTCGAGAAATTTGGCCTTGAAAACACTGTTTTAGGTGCTAATATGTACCTTAACTGTGCAACCACCCTTAATTTCTTCCACAGAACTGCTGACTCTTTACCTCTTTTTGTAAGAGCTTTTGAAGCATATATAAATACAATTCCACAGAACGATTATCGCTTTGCAGGATTTTACAACAACTACGCTTTGGCTTTATATGAAAGCGAAAACTATGACGAGGCATTACGTTATTTCAGAAAAGCATTAAATATTCTTTCGCTCTACAAAGGCAACGATTCTGAAATGGCAGTTATCTTCTGTAATTTATCACATCTTTTTGAGAAAACAAATGATAACGAGATGATTGATAATTGTCTTAATTCTGCATTCCTTTCATTAAAAGATTACTCAGGCGAAAAAAATAACAATTTCCTTTTACATTGTCAGAAATGTATTGAAGCTTTCAAACACTTCAACAAAGACAATTATTCAAAAGAAATTGAAGAAAAACTTGCAAAATAATTTTGTAGTTATATTGACAATAAATTATATTTTAGATAAAATTATCTAATAAACTGAAATCGGGTGATTTTATGGGTAATATAGCAATTTATGGTGGCTCATTCGACCCTCCTCATAAAGGGCACTTGTTGTTAGCAAAAAACTTGGCGAAAGAGTGTAATGCAGATAAAGTTCTGGTTATCCCTGCCTACTCATCACCTTTTAAAGATGGTACTGTGGCTAACGGAACTGATAGACTCGCTATGTGCAAACACACATTTACTGACCCGATATTTGAAGTTTCTGCTATAGAACTCAACCACGAAGATAAAAGTTACACAGTCGATACAGTAAAAGATTTGAAAAAATATTACCCAAATGACAATTTGTTTTTGTTTATGGGTGACGATATGTTTCTCTCACTTGCGAACTGGTATCAGTACAAAGAACTTTTATCACTCTGCACTATTGTTACCGCTGCAAGAACTGAAGATATGAAACATTTAGCAGAAATGAAAACTTACGCTATTACAAAACTTAAATTGCACGAAGGCGATTATATAATATCTAAAGAAAAACCGCTTGAAGTAAGTTCCACACTTTTAAGAACTATGCTGAAAAACAGATTGGACACAAGTAAATACCTTACTTATGATACTATTGATTATATCAAAAAAAGGGGGCTTTATTTATGAAAACCAATTCAGAATGCATCGAAATCATTAAAAGCAGATTGACAGAACAACGTTTCATTCATTCATTAAACGTTGCAGACTGTGCAAAAGAACTTGCAATTAAGTTTGGTGCAGACCCCGAAAAAGCATACACAGCAGGTCTTATTCACGATTCGTGTAAAAATTTAGAAACAAGCGCACAACTTAAATATTTACTCGAAAACGGTGTTGAACTTTCAGAATATGAATTAGCCGCCCCTAAACTTTTTCACGCTATTTGTGGCAAAGTTTTTGCGGAGAAAGAGTTAGGTTGTGACGATGAAGAAATTTTAACGGCAGTCCGTTATCATACAACTGGCAGAAGTAATATGACTCTTTTGGAAAAAGTGATTTTTATTGCCGATTTCATTGGTAAAGAACGTGATTATGACGGCGTTGAAATCATGAGAGAAAAAGCCTTCCGTTCGCTTGATGAAGCAATAGTCGAAGGTTTAAGTTTCACTATGATTGATTTAATAAAAAAAGAACGGTTAGTTCATCCTGATACTATGGGTGCATACAATTCGGCACTTGTTGCCTACAAAGGCGAAAAAGGAGAGAAATTAATATGAGTTTAGAACTCACTAAAAAAATTGTTAAAGCGTTAGACGATAAATTGGCAAGAGATATTGAAGTTATTAAAACAGAAGAAGTTACAATTGTTGCCGATTATTTTGTTATTGCAACTGCTAACTCAAATACACACGTAAGAGCGTTGGCAGATGAAATAGAATATCAATTAGAACAAGAAGACATACGCCCTGACCACGTTGAAGGCAGAGCTACAGGCTGGGTGCTTATGCAATACGGCGGTGTTGTTGTTCACATTTTCCTGGAAGATTCAAGACAATATTATAACCTTGAAAGACTCTGGGATGATGCTGCTAAATTAGATATTTCTCAATTTATTGATTGATTTGTATAAGAAGAAAGGAAATGATTGAAATGAAGTATGATTTTTCCGCCGTTGAACAAAAATGGCAGAAAAAATGGGAAGATGCGGGCGTTTTCCACGCTGAAGATGGAAGCGAAAAACCAAAATTTTACGCTCTTGTAGAATTCCCTTACCCAAGCGGTGCCGGTATGCACGTTGGTCACATCAAAGCATATTCAGGTCTTGAAGTTGTTTCAAGAAAAAGAAGAATGCAAGGCTACAACGTTTTATTCCCTATCGGTTTTGACGCTTATGGTCTTCCAACTGAAAACTATGCAATTAAAACAGGTATTCACCCAAGAAAAGTTACAGATATGAACATTGAGAAATTCTCAAGCCAGTTAAAAAGAGTTGGTTTCTCATTTGACTGGAACAGAGTTGTTGACACCACTCAGGAAGATTACTACAAGTGGACTCAATGGATTTTCTTAAAGATGTTTGAAAAGGGACTTGTTTTCCGTGATAAAACTCTCGTTAACTACTGCCCTTCTTGTAAAGTTGTTCTTTCAAATGAAGACTCGCAAGGCGGTAAATGCGACATTTGTCACAGTGACATTATTCAGAAATCTAAAGACGTTTGGTACTTAAGAATCACAGAATATGCAGACAAACTCTTAGAAGGTCTTGAAGATGTAGATTATCTTCCAAACATCAAACTTCAACAAGTTAACTGGATTGGTAAATCAACTGGTGCATTCGTTAACTTCTCAATTAAAGATACAGACGAAAAATTAGAGATTTACACAACTCGTCCTGATACTCTTTTTGGTGTTACTTTTATGGTTATGGCACCTGAACATCCACTTATTGACAAATACGCTTCTAAAATTGGCAATATGGATGAAGTTACTGCATACAGAGCAGAATGTGCAAAGAAAACAGAATTTGAAAGAACTCAGCTTGTTAAAGATAAAACTGGTGTTCGTCTTTCAGGCTTTAGTGCAATTAACCCTGTTAATAACAAAGAAATCCCGATTTACATATCTGACTACGTTATGATGGGTTATGGTACAGGCGCTATTATGGCTGTACCTGCACACGACGAGCGTGACTATGACTTTGCTAAAAAATTCGGCATTGATATTATTGAAGTTATTAAGGGTGGCAATATCGAAGAAGCCGCTTACACAGGCGACGGCGATATGGTGAACTCTGAATTCCTTAATGGCTTCACAAATAAAAAAGACTCAATCGCTAAAATGCTCGAAGTTTTAGAAGAAAAAGGTATTGGTAAAAAAGGTGTTCAGTACAAAATGAAAGACTGGGCATTTAACAGACAAAGATACTGGGGCGAACCAATCCCGATTGTTCACTGTGAAAAATGTGGTATTGTTCCAGTTCCTTACAGCGAATTACCATTAAGATTACCTGAAATTGACAACTTCCAGCCAGGTTCAGACGGCGAAAGCCCACTTGCAGAAATCGAAGAATACGTAAACTGCACTTGTCCAAAATGCGGTGGCAAAGCAAAACGTGAAACTGACACAATGCCACAGTGGGCTGGTTCATCATGGTACTTCTTAAGATATATTGACCCACACAACACAGAGGCGCTCGCAAGTGAAGAAAAATTAAAATACTGGGGTCAGGTTGACTGGTATAACGGCGGTATGGAGCACGTTACACGTCACTTAATATACTCTCGTTTCTGGCACAAGTTCCTTTATGATTTAGGAGTTGTTCCAACTGCTGAACCATACGCAAAGAGAACTGCTCAAGGTCTTATTTTAGGTCCTGACGGTGAAAAAATGAGTACATCTAAAGGCAACGTTGTTGACCCTAATGAAGTTGTTGACCAGTTCGGTGCAGACGTTCTTCGTTCTTACGTACTCTTTATGGGTGACTACGAAAAAGCGGCACCTTGGTCAGAAGCAAGTGTTAAAGGTTGTAAACGTTTTATTGACAGAATCTGGAATCTTCAGGAAATTGTTGTTGATAGTGATGATTACTCAAAAGAGTTAGAGGTATCATTCCACAAGACAATCAAAAAAGTTTCTGACGATATTGAAAATATGAAATATAACACCGCTATTGCTTCACTTATGGCACTCCTTAACGAAATCTACGAAAAAGGTGCTATTACAAAGGGCGAACTCAAAACATTCCTTACTTTAGTTAACCCATTTGCTCCTCACGTTTCTGAAGAACTCTGGGAAATTATGAACTTCGGTGGTATGTTAGCAGTTGCTCCTTGGGTTTCATACGATGAAGCAAAAACAGTTGACTCTACTATTGAAGTTCCTGTTCAGATTTGTGGTAAACTCCGTGCAACAGTCACTATTGCAAAAGATGCTGATTCAGCAACTGCAATTGCCGCTGCAAAAGCCGACGAAAAAGTTCAGGAAATGTTAGATGGAAAACAGATTATCAAAGAAATCTACGTTCCGGGTAAGATTATAAATATTGTTGCAAAATAAAAAATTCATCCCCGACAAATTGTTACCAATTTGTCGGGGATATTTTTACGTATTCTTCATAACAATCAATTCAATCGTATCACAAACGTGCTCGCAAGCGTCAGCACAACGTTCTAATTTATAAAGCGTATCTCTTAAAGCAATAATTAAGAGAACGTCGTCGTTTTCTTTACGGATATTGAGAGTTCCCTCTAAATAGAGCTTATCACACTCTTCTTCGAGTGCACCAAGATTTAAAATCATTTCTTTTAATTTCTTAGGCTTTTTGAATGTTGGTAATTCAATGAATACTTTTTTCATAAGCTCACAGCATTCAACTATTTTACCAGCGAACACTTTGAAGCTTTGAGGAATTTCTTTTACCTCGTCAACATAAAGTCTTTGTAAAACTTCTTCTATTGTATCAGCAACTTCGTCAATATTTGCACTTATTTCTGCAATATCTTCTCTGTCTAAAGGTGTAACGAATGCTTTTGCAAGAGCTTCGGTCATTCTGTGATGAACACCGTCTGCATTGTGCTCAAACTCGTGCATTTTTACAATGTTATCTTTTAAATTGTTAACGTCATAATTATCGAAACATTCCTTTAAATATTTTGCTGCACTAACACAACAATCAGTTGCCTCTAAAAAATTATTAAAATAAAATTTATCCTGTTTACTACCCATAATTTTTACTTCCTTTCACAAATTAAAATCAGAATATTGCCATAAATATTTTTGTCATTATAAATCCTATAAGTCCGCAACCCGGGAACGTTAAAATCCAGGTAACTGCCATTTCTTTAACTACTGAAAAGTTAATAGCAGAAATCCTTCTTACTGCACCAACACCCATAATTGAAGTTGTTTTGGCGTGTGTTGTTGAAACAGGAATACCGAAAACTGAGCTTATTAAAAGTGCAACAGATGCTGCAAGGTCTGCTGAAAAACCTTGGTATTTTTCGAGTTTTACCATATCCATACCAACAGATTTAATAATCTTTTTACCACCTATAGAAGTACCTACACCCATTACAATAGAGCAAACAGCCATTAACCAGATTGGCATTTCAACACTTACGTTATCAGCACTCTGTCCGTTAATAAGTAAAATACTTAAGAGTATAACACCCATAAATTTTTGACCGTCCTGAGCGCCATGCATAAAGCTCATAGCCGCCGCACCACCTATCTGAGCAAAACGGAAGAAGGTTTCTGTTTTATTCCTTTGAATATTTCTGAAAATCATTACAACGATTCTACAAATTATAAAACCTAAAACGAAACCTAAAACAACCGAAATAACAAGACCATAAATAACTTTAATCCACTCTGCACCATTAACGCCGTCTAAACCACCGTGAAGTGCAATAGCACCACCTGTAAGACCTGCTATTAAAGCGTGGCTTTCACTTGTAGGAATACCGAATACCCAAGCTAATATTGCCCAGAGAACAATAGCAAAAAGTGCCGCACTTAAAGCTACTATTGCCTCGTGCGAATTCGTGCCGAAATCGACCATTTTTGTAATAGTCTGGGCAACTGTGGCGTTTACAAGGCTCATTATAAACACGCCTAAAAAGTTAAATACCGCCGCCATTAAAATTGCAAGTCTTGGTGAGAGACAACGTGTAACAACACAAGTTGCAATAGCATTAGGAGCATCCGTCCAACCGTTAACTAAAATAACGCCTAAAGTGAGCACAACCGCCATTAAAAGAAGCGGATTTGACATCATCTGCTCCCAGAAATATGAGAAAGATAAATCCATAGGCTAAACCTCCTATAAAATATATAATCTTAATACAAATTAAGAATTCTTAAATTACCTTTTTATTTTATCAAATTTTTTATAGTTCAACAACCCTTTTTGCACAGAAAAAATAAATTTTAACAAATTATAAATGTTTCTTTTTACCACTTGCCACACTTTAAACAATTATGTATAATATAAACAAAAATATTAAAAACAAGGTGAAAATTATGGCTGAATTTGTTAAGCTCAAGACTTCTAATCTTGAAAAAATTCGTGAAATGGATGAAAGATTAGTTTCATACAATGTCGAAATGACCGAAGTTACAGGTGGTACTTTCTGGACGGCATACACAGATGCACAGGTTGATGGTACTGAAGAATTCCCTGTAATTACTAACTGGCAGGATATGGGTAATTTGCAACAATGGTATGACCCTATTGACCTTTACAATCCTCGTCTTCGCAAAATGGCTAAAGAACTCGGCACTGCATGGGTACGTGTTTCTGGTACTTGGGCTAATAAAACATATTACGACTTTGACGGTCACTGTAATGGTAAAGTTCCTGAAGGGTTCCAGAATCTTTTAACAAAAGAACAATGGATTGGCGTTCTTGAATTTGTTAAGGCTATTGACGGTAAATTATTACTTTCTATGGCTAACTGCCCCGGTATTCATAAAGCAAATGAACCATATCCATTAGAGCAGGCAGAACTCATTTTTTCATTCTCAAAAGAATATGGCGTGCCGATTTCTGCTGCCGAATTCACAAATGAACCTAATATGATGGTTATGAGTGGTCTCCCTGAAGGCTACACAGCAGAGGACCACGCTCGTGACCATGATATTTTCGGTGCTTGGCTTAAAGAGAATTATCCTGATTGTCTTTTTGTTGGTCCTTGCACAGTTGGTGATATAAATCTCTTTAATATTGATATGGACCAGGCTGGTGGCGGTATTGCATCAGCATTAGAAATGGTTACTACTGAAGAGCTTTTAGGCGACCAAAAGGTTAAAATGGATGTTTTCAGCTACCACTACTACAACGGCGTTTCAGAACGTGGTGCCGCTATGGGTGGTCACTGGCCAGAATCTGCTTGTCTTACCGAACAATATTTAGCAACTGCCGCTTCTTGTGCAAGACAATATCTCGCACGTCGTGACAGATACGTTCCAGGCGGTCAGATGTGGGTTACAGAGTCTGGTGACGCTGGTTGTGGTGGTAACACCTGGGCACCAACTTATTTAGACGTTCCAAGAACTCTCAATGAACTCGGTGAATTCTCCACTGTTACTGACGGTATTATATTCCACAACACTCTTGCTTCATCTGCTTATGGATTCTTAGAGCACGGCACATTCCTACCAAGACCTAACTACTTTGCAGTTCTTCTCTGGAACAGACTTATGGGCAAAGAAGTCTATGCAACAGGCGAAGCAATTCGTGAAGGTGCTCACGTTTATGCACATTCAAGAAAAGACGGCAAAGACGGTTTAGTTTACCTTGTTATTAACAATTCAAGAACTGATACAACTGACGTTGAATTACCAAAAGAAGCTACTGCTTACATTCTTGAAGGTCAGGGAAAACTCCGTTCAAGAGTTATGACTCTTAATGGTAAACCATTGACTTTAGGCGAAAATGACGAACTTCCAGAACTCACCGGTAAGACTGTTTCTGGTAAAGTAACGTTAAATTCTGGTAGTTGTGCATTCTTTGTTTTGTAATTATTAATAAATAAAAATCTCACATCGAAAAATCGATGTGAGATTTATTTTTATCTTTCGCATTTGTGCTCAATTGTATTGGTTTTATAATAACTACCTGTTTTTTTATAAACTGTTTTTACTGCATAAACGTATTCTTTGCCATTTACACAAGTTGTATCTAAAAACGATGTTGTTGTTGTATAACCCAAAGCCGTAAAGTCCTTTTCGCCTTTGAGTTTTCTGTAAACTTTATATCTATCTGCTCCTGCTGCTTGAGAAAAAGTAATCTGAACACCACCATCAACATTTGAAGCGTAAATATTTGCAGGATTTTCAAGATAAGTTATGGTAACACCTTTCTTAACATAAGCACCTTTTAAACTACCATCGTACGCTTTTACTATATAAGTATATTTAACGCCAGGTGTTACGTTTTTATCAACAAAGGAATTTTTACTGCCACCCTTTACTTTACCAATTCTCACGTATTCGTTTTTCTCATTTTTACGATAAATGATATAACCGTCTGCTTTAGAAACAGTTTTCCATTTAACCTTTATTCCAACGCGATTGTAAATTGATGGTTTAGGAGCACCTATTGAATAAATCTCCTCACCACCATAGTACTGACTGAGAACATTATTATCCACCGCTCTTACAGTATAATAATACTTTGTTGCATTTTTTGCTTTTTTGTCTGTTTTTGAAGTTTTACTTGTCTGACCCACATATTCCCAACTACCAGTTGTTGTTTTACGATAAACCCTATAACTATCTGCGCCAGAAATAGCATTCCACTTTATAACTATACCATCAGCACCATTTTTAAGGGATTTAATTTTTGGTGCTACAACGTTAGTTCTATCGCCATATAATTTTTCACCTTCATCAAAGTGAATTGAATACATAGTCCAGTTATCCTGACCACAATGATAATATGTATAAGTTTGCTTTTTACCATTGTGTGCCTTATTGTGAGCATAGTCCTGAGCATAACCCCACACGTTTTCGCCGTTACAAACAACTACGTGTTCAAAACTTCTGCAAGCGTTACAGAAATAGAAAATCAAATCTCCCTTAGCAAGTTTTCCCGCATTATCAGACATTTTTATTGAACCTTTGTTTCCACGGGTTAATGTAAGTTTATACGAAGTACCATAAGTACCGTTAAGTGCTCTATACAAATCAACGCATTTGGGTTTATAAACATTTATGCCACCAGCCTGAATACATTTAGACGCAAAATCGGCACAAAGTCCCACGCCGTTATTCCAGTTTCTTTCAGCATAACTAAGTGCTAATGCAGGATTATATGAGAATTTAACGTCTGATGCAGCAGATGCTGTCACGCTCAGAATTGAAAATGAACTTATGATAAAAACTAACGCCAAAATTATAGAAATAAATTTTTTAGTCATATTCCTCTCCATTCAAAAGTTACAAATTTGTAACAAATTCATACAGATAATACTACATACACAAAAATTTGTCAAGTTTTTTCGCATTTTGACGAAAATAGCTGTTAGCTATCAGCCAATGGCTAACAACTAACAGCTAATAACTAACAACTGATAACAGGTGTCTTAAGGATGCCTATTCTCTTGAAAATATATTCGTAAGACCAACGATTACCCTCACTTCTCCACGAATCAGGACCTTGCCAGCGTTCCATTTTATCTAAAAGATGAACAGAACCGAAGGAGTTAAATCTGTTTGTGTAGAGTTTAAGGTAAAGAGTATGCTCACCATTTTCTGCATTGATTTCTGCTTTATATGGTGGATAAATAATTTTGCCAAACTCTTTTTTATCGAGTGAAGCGGTTATAAGTGCGCCACGATAGAATGACGCGCAAACAGAAATATAATTATTCTTAACTGTAACAGGAATCTTGTAAGTAATATTACCACCAAAGAATGGTAATCCTTGATTTACAATATCACCAAAATAAAGTTTTTCCGGTAACTTAATAATAGTAGCCGCTCTACCCATTACTCTTACGCCAAAGTCACCTAAAACGTACATTGATTCTAAATTAGCAGATTCGCCGAATGGATATGTAACAAGTAAAATATTTGTACCTTTTACAATATCGGGAAGTCTGACTTTCAAAATTGAAATATCAACAAAATTGTCAACAACTTCGTTTTTAACAGGATTACCGTTAAAAATAATTTCTGCCTTATCTGCATCTTCAAGTGCCAACAAAGCACCGCTATAATCAATTTCACTTTGGAACGTATATTTAAGAGTAACTTTTGTAACCGGTGCTTTTTCGCCATATACCCAAGGTTGCACAACTGCACCGCCACGCTCTCTTAAACCGAGTCTTTCTCTTAAAATATTATCGAGTCTTAAAATTTCTTCTTTTTTGCAGAATTCTTCGTCACCTTCTAATTTGTATTCTGCCATATCAAGAAGAAGTGCATTTTCTTCAGAAAGCGTGTAATCAACGTAATAAGGTACGTCACACTCTTCTGCTTTTGCTTCTGCATTCTTTAATACACTTTCCTTTTTACCATCTTCTAATTTATAAAGGAATGAATCATAGCCATAAATATGTTCATTTATAACTGTTTTACCATTCATATATGTAACGTCTGCCGGGTATTCTGTACCATTTTGTGTATCGTAAACAGTTACAATATATTCACCTTCAACGGTAATTCTTACGTCTCTGCCTCTGTCAGTATCTTTATTGTGTGGTTCTTTAGAATGTGCTACAAAGAGCCATTTACAATCGTTATCCTGACGGAGTTGATAAAGAAGATTATCTGTAAGATTACCATTAGAGAAACGAAGTGTAACAGTTCTATTTTCCTGAAGTGCAGTTAAAACTGCTGCTTGTGAATATTCAACTCTCTCGCTTCTGTCAAAAAGGTCTTTACCACGATTAGATTTAACTGCATCACAGAGTGTAGGTGCGGCACCTAAGAAAATAAGTTTACCGCCTCTATTCTTAAATTCTTCAAGACGCTCTAAAGTTGTACTTCTTAAAGTCTCACAAGCAGGAACAACAATAGCGTCATATTCCATCTGACCAACTTTAAGTGGATTGCCACCCTTTTCACAAAGAGTAGGGAAAAGAGATTCTGAAATAAAGTTGAAATCTATGCTGCCTTCAATAAGCCAATCGGTAAGTTGTTGGAATTTTTCGTCACAACTGTTACGGAAAATAGCAGATTTATCGTTAGGTCCCCAATGGAGCCAGAAACTTTCAACAGGGTGAATTACACCAACTTTTACAATAGGTTTACCACGTGTGAGGGCAGTGTTAACTCTTGCAAAGTGGTCTTCTATTGCAGAATATTCTTTATACCAAGGTGATTGATATGAAATTGATGCAGGATAGTCACGCTTTGCTTCACCCGCCATAGAATACCAGGAAAGGTGTGGAACTCTTATTGTAATACCGAGTGCCGCTTGCCAGTCACCCTGATATTTATACGTTCTGAAATCACAATCCCAACCAGTAACACCATAAAGTTCTGAAAGAATACCTTCATAACCAAATTGATGAACTGCAGACTGTGCTTGTTTTGCAGTGGTGAATTCTCTCAAATTACAAAGCATATCTATACCAGGAAGCTGGAAACCCCTGTAAGAGCGCATTGCTTCACCTAAAGCCGCCGTCTGACTATGTAAAGATGGTTCTTCCATCATATGACCGGTTAAAGCAATATTATTTTCACCACACCAGTCACCTACTGTATCAGCAAATGCACTTGCAAAAAGTTCTGCAATAAAATCGTGATAACGATAACGGTGAATTGATGTTTTACTGTCTTTTAAATCCCAGAAAATTTCAGGAAGAGTATCTAAAATATCTGCATTATATGCTTCTTTATAAAGTTCTTCTACCTTGTCAGTCCAAGGCATACAAACGTCTTCTGTATCAAATGAATTGTCAAAAACCTGTTTTCTTGTAAATTGTGGTTCGTCTGTAAAAATTGCAGGAACGGTTTTGTCAAACTCGTCGCCTACTGTTTCTTTATATTTTTCGTGAGTAACTTCTACAAATTTTTTAACGGCATCTTTGCTTAAAGTATCTAAATAAGCCTGGTCATTATACCAGGAACTTTTGCCGTGAATTTCTAAAAGAGCGTACCATTTAGTACCCTTTGCTTCGTCGTTTTCTTCTATTCTTTTATAACTTTCTAAATAACCGTCTTTATCTAAAATTACGTCATAGCAAGCAAGAAGTTTGCCGTTACCAGTTCTGCCACCTTCTGCACGTGAATCGTTATTTTCAGTTACTTCGCCATCTTTAGTTGTAGTAAAAAGGAGACATCTTGCACGGTATTTTTCATCTTTTGTAACAAGACCGCCAGCGGCACCCGATGGCCAACGGTCTTCGTCATAAAGCCACGCAAGCATTTTTTCGTTTTTCGCTTTTTCTACACACGCTTTAACGAGTCCCATAAATTCTTCGCTTAAATATTGATTTTTAAGACCTGTTCTTACGTGCATATGGAAACCGCCAAGACCCATTTCGTTAAAAATTTCTATTTGTCTTTCGCATTCATTTTTTGTTAAATAATCATTCCAAGCCCAGAAAGGTGTTCCCCTGTATTCGCTTGTAGGATTTTTAAAGAGTTCTTTACTTAAAGTTTTTTCTAAATTCTTTTTATAAAGCATAATTTGAACCACCTTATATTTTAATATGTAAATTTTATCACATAGTTCTTTTTATTTCCACTAATTTTTAAAATAAAAATTGAGATAGTGAACAAAAATCACTATCTCAATTTGTTTAATTTTCTTCCATTATACTTAAATATGATGGTCTTATAATTTTATCAGCACAAACTAATTCTTCAATTCTGTGTGCAGACCAGCCTACAATTCTTGCAATAGCAAATATTGCAGTGTAAAGTTCTTCTGGGATACCTAACATATCGTAAACGAAACCGCTGTAAAAATCGACGTTAGGGCTTACACCTTTATAAATTTTACGTTTTTGCGAAATTAAAACCGGTGCTAACTCTTCAATATTTTCATAAAGAGTCAAATCTCTTTCTCTACCCTTTTCTTTTGCTAACGCTTCAACGTAACTTCTGAAAACACGCTCTCTTGGGTCAGAAAGCGAGTAAACAGCGTGCCCCATACCATAAACAAGTCCTTTTTTATCAAACGCTTCTTTATCTATAATTTTTGTAAGATATTCTTTAACTTCTTCTTTATCAGTAATGTCACTGACGTTAGCTCTTATGTCATCCATCATTTCCATAACTTTAATATTCGCACCACCATGCTTCGGACCTTTTAAAGACGACATAGCCGCCGCTATTGTTGAGTAAGTGTCAGAACCCGCAGACGAAACAACTCTTGTTGTAAAAGTCGAGTTATTACCACCGCCGTGTTCCATGTGAAGAATAAGAGCAGTATCTAAAACCTTTGCTTCAGTCTTAGTATATTTTTTATCAGGACGAAGCATCATAAGAAGATTTTCTGCCGTTGAAAGCTCAGGGTCAGGGCGATGAATAATCATACTTTCCTGAAGTTCCGAGTAATTATAAGCGTGATAAGCATAAATCGCTAAAAGCGGAAATTCTGCAATAAGCTGAATACACTGCCTTAAAACGTTATCTACTGACGTATTGAGTGCCTGTTTATCGTAAGAAGCGAGTGTTAAAATACTCCTTGTAATTGAATTCATAATATCTGCCGTTGGTGCTTTCATTATAACGTCACGGGTGAAGTTTTGCGGCAAACACCTTAAATCACCGATATGCTTACTGAATTCTTTTTCTTGTTTCTCTGTCGGCATATCACCAAGAAGTAATAAATATGCGATTTTTTCAAAACCTAATTCATTCTCGCCCAAACTATTTATTAAATCTTGTACTTTGTAGCCACGGTACCAGAGTTCACCGTCACACGGCACTTTTTCTCCGTCGACTATTTTACTTGCAACTATTTTTGAAATATTGGTAAGACCTGTAACAACGCCGTTACCATTAATATCACGAAGCCCTTTATTCACTGAATGTTTTACATATAATTCCGGTGCTATTCTGTCATTTTCTCTTACAAGTTCCTCTTTACTTTTTGCATAATTAATAAAGTCCTGAAAACTCACAATATCACTTCCTTTAAAATCTATTTTAATACAATTATAATGTATATTTATTAGTTTTTCAACTGACTGCATTAAGAATTTACATTATGTTAAAAAACGCACCTATAACTTTTTTGTTACAGGTGCGTTATAAATGAAACTTAAATTTAACAATTTACTGGCAAAATGCTCTGTAGATTAATTCGCCTAAAATTGTTTTTCTGATTCTTTCTACTATTTTTTCAAAGAAATTAAGTGGTTCCCCAGTTGGCTCTTCAATCAATTTTGCTTCCATATTTCCGTCGTCGCAAACGAAAGGTTGTGACATTACAATACCACCTTTGTTTTTAATCTGGAAACGAACGTAAGAACCTAAATTTTCACTGTTTTCTCTTAAATTGAACGTATTACCCGTTGCAATAACTTCACCGTCAGAAATCCATTCAATTGTTTCATAATTATTCGCTGTAACTGTAATAATATCTTGTTCTTCGTCAACTGTTATTCTTTCAATTTTTGCATATTCTCCCGTACCTTCAAAATCTTCGCCCATTTCGTTTCGTGCAATTCGTGAACAAGCGAAGAACGTGCCGTTTTCCATAGCAGTTCTTAATGCTTCCTGTGAAAGTTCAGGCATAAGCATAATTTCTGCTGTAACACCTATTTTATCAATTGTGTGAGAGTCATCGTTTGAAAATCCCCACGCCACTTTGCCACGTGGTACTATGTACATCAATACGTTATCCCAAACGATTCTGTCTGCTCTTGCTGCAGTATCTTTTTCATTAAAAATTTCCATGCCAACACAAGAGTCATATTCTAAAAGCGGGTCTATAAAAATTTTTAAATTATTAAGGTCTTTTGCTCTTTCTGCATCACGGTTAGCAGCATAAAAATCACCCGGATGAGCAATAAAAGAAATACCGCCTGCTTCGTGAGTTGCTTTAACTGGTGTAATATAATCTTCCTCTTCGCCCCATTCGCCTTGGTAAGCACCACAGAAGAAACCATTAACGTGGTTCTTTCTCATAACAACGCCATTCATTTCAATACCCTGGTTAACGTCGAGCATTGGTCTGCCATCTCTGCCTACACCAGTAGTAATTTCTTCATAGCGTTCTTTTGAAACAGGGCTTAAATCGTAGAAAAGCTTATTGTAACCAATAATTGGTAACATCTCGGGCATTTCGTCCCAACCCTTATTGACAACACCGTGGTCTGTAATAGCAAGAATATCGTAATCTTGTTTATAATATTCTTCAACAACATCTTTGACGTCCATTCCACCATCGCTATAAAGTGTATGGGCATGAAGCTGTGTCTTATATTGGTTAAAAGTATCCCAGTTAACAGTTTCGTAAGGACTGGTTATAGTATATGAAACTTTTTCTGTTGCAAATACTGAAATTGAAAAAATATTAAGTAAAGCAAACAAAACTAATAAAAGTGAAATAATCTTTTTCATTTTCACAAAGTCCACCTCTTACACATTATATAAACCTATTATACTAAAAAAACAAAAACAATGCAATAATTAATTGACATTTTGTATGTTTTTGTGAAATTCAAAACGTCTCTTTTTTATTTTTTTACCTAAATATTGAGTTAAACTGCTTTTTTTCTAAAAAAACTACCTAAATATTGTGTTTTTCTCAAAATTTTTGATTTTTATTACACAAAGCGAGTTTTTTCGACAAGGCTTTTTTGTATAATAAGGTCATCAGATAACTCATCTGAATAAAAAACAAAGGAGTCGTATAAAATGTTATTAAGAAAAAAGTTTTATTTACAAATTGAGTATCATTGGGCTTTAATAAATCTTCTTAAAAAGCAATTAAGTGATTCCAATGAAACCCAAAAACAAAAAATCAACGGTAAAATAAACTACCATAAACAAAAAGCACTCTCGCTTTCTCTGCAATATGAAATTCTTGTAGGGTTAAGAAATGAACATGGTGCTTTTATATAAACAAAAGGAGCTGTAAAAAACTTAGCGTTTTTTACAGCTCCTTTACTCCACAAACATCCATTAGAAAGAAAGCAACTTTCCTATTACCTCTAAAATCTTAGATAAAATCTTTGAAATTTTGGTAAGAAGCTTTGTCGTTACCTTATCCTGTAAATTAAGAGAATCGTCTGGATCCGGATTTTCTGGCAAATCAGTTGACTGCTTATTATACACGTCCTGCCATTTGCTATTACTGTAGAGTTCAGCATTTTCTCCAACAAATGCAGTACTTGAAAAAGAATCATTAAGAAGTGTGTAATTAAACCACGCAATAATATATGGTTGAGCAGATTTCTGGATAGTACCATGGTCAGCACCGGTATATCTTCCGATAATAACATTCTCATTATTTATTTTTTTCATATTTTCTATAAGACCTTTACCTAAAGGACAAATACCTGTTGACGTTGTAGAACCGGCATCTGTAGACCCTGTACCCGCAACTAAAAAAGATGGAACAGAAACCTTAGAAGCATCATAAGGTGTATTTTGCAAAATAGAAGCAGCTAAATCTTTATGAGGTGCACTTAAAGCACATATTGACTTAAACTTAGAGCTATTCGGTTGTTTTCCTTTTGAAGCTCCATTAATTGCACCTGAACCACCTTGAGAAAATCCACAAATACCAACTTTATCTACATCTACTTTACCGTAAAAAATGCTGTCAGAATTTTCGTTTAAATCAAGTAATAATCCAAGCCCTTTTGAAGCAGAATCAGCATTACCTGAAGATTCGTGGTCGTTGCTTATTGCAATATAACCCCATGAAGCGAATGCAGTCATTAAATTTACTGTGTTTACATCTTCATCTGTCATTCCGGTGCCATTGCAATAAACAATAACAGGATATTTTTCTGTACTGTTTTCTATATTTTCAGGGTACCAGATTTTGTAATAAGTGTAAGCAGTTTCACCGCTTTCAAAAACGATAGTCTTTACACTATTTGGTCCATTTTGAGAAAATTTTTCTTCTACTGGGTAACTTTCATCTGCAGCAGAAACACTGAAAGGTACTGCTAAAAAGCAAAGTAACATTGCTAAGAATACTGAAAGTACTTTTTTCATAATTTGCCTCCTTGAAAACAAAGAAATATTATGCTACTATTAGGTGTAACATTTGTAACACCGACATTATATACCAGCAGAACCCATCTTTCAACATTTATAAAATACGCTGTAACAAAAAGGAGTGTTTTGTTATGTCTAACTCTTCTAATAATGAAGCAAAAGCTTTCACAAAGGAATGTGTTTTTTTAGCATTTATAAATCTTTTAAAAGAAAAAAAATATGAAGATATTACTTTGACAGAAATTGCAGAAAAAGCAGGTGTTTCAAGAAACGCTATTTATAGAAATTTCGAATCTAAAAATCTTATTTTAAAAAATTATCTTAATTATATTTCTTTAAACTTTATTAACGAACTCAATAAAAAAAATATATCTTCATACTACGACTACATACTCGCTGTTTTTACTCACCTGTGCTCACACAGTAAAATTGCAAAAATTCTTGTTTCTGCCAATTTATCTACTTTGCTTTATGAATCTTTTTTACTCATTAAAGGTTCTTATAAAGTAGATGATTCTATAAAAAATTATTACGAAAGCTACCGTATAGGTTCACTGTTTTTTGTCTATGTAACCTGGCTTGAAACAGATTGTAAGGAGACCCCTGAAGAACTCACCGATATAATGATTAAAATTATGGAAAGCAAACCTGTATTACCAACAAATTATAACCAATAAAATTAAAGTGGCTGAAAAAACTTGTGTTTTTCAGCCACTTTTTTATTATTCAAACTTTTCCTCTTTATAATTATTCATTCTTTTAAACATGTAAACGTCGCCATCTTCTGTACCATTGACAGTTCCCAATTTTCCGTCAACGTATGTAAGTGCGGCACCGTCTTCTGCCGCTATGCCATCAAAATCAATCGTTTTAATAGCGTGTTTAAAATTGTTCCAGCTTTTTCCTTCATAATGTGGGCAGAAACACCCCTTTAAAATACCAAGACACTCAACGAAAACAAATGAATGGTCTTCACCGCAATCGTCCCAGCCCATCTCGAACCAGCACATAGCACCAGAAGAAAGACCGGAAAGTACAACGCCTTTTTCATAAGCTTCTTTTAAATATTTATCTGCTTTAGTCTTTTTAAAAGTATTCATTAAAAATTCAAGATTACCGCCACCAGCGTAAATAATATCGGCAGAGAGAATTTTATTTTTAATATCTTCTTCACTTAAACTTTCATCTGTCAAAAGAAGTGAATTAACGGTAGTTGAACGGTCTTTGAAAGGTTTTAAAATAATTTCAGAGTCGCCCATATCATCAAAACCCGCCGTTGGTAAATACAACACAGACGGATTATTTTTACCGCATATTTCATAAATTTTTTCTACAATCGGCAACACTTCGCCATTTTCAAAAACTCCGCCACCGAGAGCAATAATCTTACCCATAGAAAAACTCCTTTCGTCGTTTTAATTAAAAATTAAAAATTCAAAATTAAGAATTTCGGAACCTGCGGTCGGCATTGTAAAATTGTTAGCAATACGACTTATTTGTCACCGTTCTTCTCATCAAGTCTTTCTCGTTCTTGTTCTTTTCTTACAAAGCCTTGAGCAATTGCAGGGAACTTGTTATCTGTGTCAGCAGTAGGCTGAATTTCATAAGTGCCATATTTATTGACTAACTGAAATGAATCGTCTGGTGCATCACCAACAGAAACCGCCGAAGGTGTCATTTCAACCTGATATTCATCTACACCCTGTTCTTTTAAATTTTTCTTTTTATTATTTTTGTTATTTTTATTCATACTTCATCACCAGAAGTTAGTGTTTGCAAATATGATGAATTTATTATGAAGTTTAGGAAATAGGAAGTAGGAATTAGGAATTAGTTTAAAGGTTTCTGTTCATCGGTAAAACCCAAAAAATACTCTGGTGAAACATTATAGAATTCACAAAGTGGTATTAAATGGTGTACTAGTAATTCTCTTTTTCCGCTTTCGTATAATTGGTACTGTTCTCTTGTTATATTTAGCTGCTCGGCAATATCTTTTTGCTTATAATTATTTAATTTTCTTATTTCCTTTAATCTTTGTGTAAATATTTTCACTCTTAATCTCTCTTTTTATATGGTGTTTTAACATCAGTATTTTTGGCTATATAATCTATTGACGTCCCATAATATTTCGCAAATGTCAGTATTGTATCTAATGGTGGTGTTCTCTCACCATTTTCATATCTTATATAAGAATTTTTTGAAATATACGCTATTTTTGCACACTGTTCCTGCGTTAAATCGTTATCTTCTCGCAATTCTCTTAATCTTGTATCCATATTTATCAATCCAACTTTTTACTTGAGTGGTTTCTGCTCATCGGTAAAACCTAATATGTATTCTGGTGAAATATTATAATATTGGCAGAGTGTTATTATTTGATTAACTTTTATCTCTCTTTTACCACTCTCATACAATTGATATTGTTGCTTTGTTATTCCCAAAACATTACCAATTTCTTCCTGTGTTTTTTTATTTTGTGTCCTGATTTCTTTTATTTGTTGTATAAATGGTTTCATTTCAATCTCACTCTCTATTAAAACTTAATATTTTTCATCTAAAGTATTGACATTCAAACGAATGTATGGTATATTGTAGACATTCATTTAAATGTCTCGAGGTCGTGGTTTTATGCTTAACATATTAAATCAACTCTTAAATGGTCAAATTAAACCATTTGAAGAAATCGGCAAAAATTCTGATGAAATAAAAGAACTTGAAAAATTCATTCAGCAAAATTTTAATGAACTCAACAATGAACTAAACACTAAACAAAAAGAAATATTAGAAAAATATTCAACTAATACAGAAGAATACTTTAATCTTTTAATTGAAGATGCCTTTTGCACAGGTTTCAGTTTAAGTACCCGAATTCTTACCGAATCTTTAATTAAATCCGAAAAACTATATATTAAGTAAAATTCTGCATTCTGCACTCAGCATTCTGCATTCTTTACCGCCCATCTCATTTTTGTTGACTTCGCACGGCTATTTTTAAAGCATTCTTCTGCACTTGGTCTTATAACGTCACGTGCAACTTCACTGAATACACCCGCACGATTATATTCTTTAAATGCTTTTTTAACTAATCTGTCTTCACCCGAATGGAAAGTTAAAACTGCAACTCTGCCACCCGGTGCTAAAACAGCGGGTAATTTTTCTAAAAATTCATAAAGCACTTCAAACTCGTTATTTATATCAATTCTTATTGCCTGAAAAGTGCGTTGGCACGATTTTTTAATTGCTTCTTTTCGTTCTTTTTCAGGTAAAAATGAAAGTGCTTCTTCTATACATTTTCTTAAATCAGTTGTAGTTTCTATTGGTCTTTTCTGATTTCTCCAATGGCAAATTGCAGTTGCAATTCTGTCGGCATACGGCTCGTCGGCA
The DNA here is from genome assembly GCA_045533655.1 of Acutalibacteraceae bacterium. GTDB lineage: Bacteria > Bacillota > Clostridia > Oscillospirales > Acutalibacteraceae > DTU089. The sequence goes on along the minus strand of JAZSIE010000004.1, from coordinate 43,258 downwards.
TTTTCAATTAACATTCCTTCTAATTCTGCTTTAGTTAATTGCTTTAATCTCTCGGCACCGCTAACGCCTGCTTTGGGGTTAAGTCTTAAATCTAACGGGCCATCTACCTTATAAGAAAAACCACGCTCGGGGTTATCAATCTGCATTGATGAAACGCCCAAATCTGCAAGAATGAAATTGAACTTGTGACCTGTCTCTTGTGACACTTTATCAATATCTTTAAAGTTCTGCAAACGTACTGTTAAAATATCTTCACCGAAGCCTTGTTCTAAAAGACGTTTTTTAGTTTTTTCAGATTCAATAGGGTCAACGTCGAGTCCGTAAATATGCCCCTTGCCTTGCAATTTTTCGAGCATAGCTTTTGTGTGACCGCCATAGCCTAAAGTAGCATCAAGACCAATTTGACCTGGTTGAATATTTAAAAAATCAAGAATTTCCTGCACCATAATAGAAATATGCATACCAGCAGGTGTAGCACCACGAGCAATAATGTGGGCTACGTCTTCTTTATATTTTTCAGGGTTTAATTCTTTATATTTTTCGCTGAATTTTTTAGGGTGAGTACCCGAATAACGTTTTCTTCTTTTGTGTGGTACTTCTTGTTGTAATTCAGATTTTTGTTTATTTTCTTCCATTAAAACTTTACTCCGTAAATCAGTTAACTTTAAAATATAATGTAAATTCTAACACATTTCTACAATATATTCAACCAAACCAACCATATTTTTTAAGGTCGATTGTTCCGTCGTTTTCAAAAACAACGCCTTCTTTTTCCAAAAGTTCGCGTTGCACGTTTTCTCCGCCGAATGCAAAACTTTTAGCAACTTCGCCATTTCTTGTAACAACTCTGTGACAAGGAATAATTCCCAGGTGTGGATTTTTATGAAGTGCATATCCTACAACCCTTGCCCATCTTGGGTTACCTGCAAGTAAAGCCACTTGCCCATAGGTTGTAACTTTACCCTTTGGAATCGTTTTAACTACTTCATAGATTTTTTCAAATACTGACATAATTATCACCATTAACTAAATAATACCCAAGCATTATTATACTCAGGTATCACTTAATAATTATTTATTCTCTTCTATCAACTTGTTGCAAAGTCCTGGGTCATCAGTAATAATCCCGTCAACTCCGCAAAAAATCATTCTTTTGATTTCTTTTTCTTTATTAACTGTCCACGGGTTAACCATAATACCCTCTTTGTGTGCTTTTTTTACATATTCTTTAGTAACTAACGCACTATATGGATGAACTGCATCTGCTTTAATTTCTTTTGCAAACTTAAATGGCTTAAACATAATTTTTCTGCCGATTTTTTTATCTGGTGCATAAAGAAGACCTGTTTTGCAATTCGGGTCAAGTTTTTTACATACAACTAAAATTGCAGGGTCAAATGAAGAAATTATTAATTTATCAAACATATCGTACTTTTTAGCAAGTTCTATTGTAACTTTAGGGAACTCAATTGGCGCTTCGCCTGGAACCTCGCTTTTTAATTCAATATTAAGCACTTCTACGTTATTTTCTTTGCAAAGCTTAATAAAATCTTCTACAAGTGGGATTTTTGTATCTTTGAACTCCTCACCCTTGTATGAACCGAAGTCAAATTGTAAAAGCTCCTCATATGTCATATCTTTAATAGCACCTTTACCAGTTGAAGTTTCATCAATAGTAAAGTTATGGCATAACACAGGTATTCCGTCTTTTGTTAAGTGAATATCTGTTTCAACACCATCGCAACCAATCTCGAAAGATTTTTTGAATGCTGGTAACGTATTCTGAGGGGCTACCATATTTGCACCTCTGTGTGAAATAACATTAATTTTTGCCATTTCTTTTACTCCTATGTATTATTTCTTTAAGATATGCTTTATTGTTGTCGTAATAAGACCTACACCCAAGCATAAAAGAATTTTTTCTTTTAACATTCCATCTGCATCCCAGATGTACTCTAATTCTGCCTTTAAACCATCGCCACATAAATCTTTGTAATTAAGATGTTCTGTCTCGTAGTTGCCGGTTTTTTCGTCTAACGTGAATACTCTGACACCACGAGAACGTCTGCCGTAACAACGGAATGAAGCACAAGGAGTCTGCACAATATTTACACCGTCGAGTGTTGTTGTAAAGCAGTTCTGGTGGTCATGACCGAAAACAATCGCTTTAACGTCACCACATTCTTTAATTGCTTCTAATTGCCCGTTGCCTTGTGAAACTGTGCAGATATATTCACCTATTTCACCATCAACACACGGTTTTGCTTTAAAGTATTTGCCGTCTGGACCGCTTACTGCACCTTCATCATCTTTACTACATTCTTCCATTAAATCAAGCATTTCAATTAACGGAATATGCTGGAACATCAAAGACGGAACTACTTTTCCACCATTCTGCTCTTTTAACTCGGCACACTTTTTCTTATACCATTCAATTGCCTCAGGTTTCACCTGACTGTAGCATTTATTTTCCTCTTTATCTTTCCACGCACTATCCATCATCCAGAGATTAAATTTAACTTCGCTACCATCTTCTGAATAAATCGGAATATTGAAAGTTTCGTCTTTTAATATTTCAACGTCATTGTCGAGACCAATAAAATGCGGATAACGTCTGTAAATATCTGACTGTTCTTTCTTAGTAATCTCGTTCATATCATCGTGATTACCATAAATCATAGAAAACGGAATTTTTCTGTCTTCAACTGGTCTTAAAAGTTTTTCAATTGCAATTTCCATCGCTTTGAATTCTGCTTCTTTTGTTTTAACAAAAAGCGGTGTTAAAGTTCTTGCATCTCTGAAGTGATTACCTAAAACGTTATCGCCAGTAAAAACAATTAAATCAGGTTTAACCATATCGTATGCTTTGTCGAGCATTTTCATCATTGTTTTTCTTACGTATTGTAAATCTTGTGGGTCACTGACTTGTAAAATTGTAAATTTTCCGTTTTTGAATTTTAAACTCATAAATATCTCCTATATTGGCAAAAATGCCTTTGCAATACCAAAATAAACTAAAAGCGAAATAGCATCTACTAAAGTTGTAATAAACGGACTTGCCATAACTGCAGGGTCAAAGCCCAATTTTTTAGCGATAATTGGCAAGACACAACCAATGATTTTTGCAACAATAACCGTTACACAAAGCGTTAACGCTACCACAACAGATACTACTAAAGATACGTTTTCCGTACCCATAACAAATCCGTCTATAAAATAAACCTTTAAGAACGTTGCAACTGCTATAACAACACCGCAAAGAACAGAAACTCTTATTTCTTTCCAGAGAACTTTTAAAACGTCGCTTATTTCTACTTCACCTAAAGAAAGACCACGGATAACCGTAACAGAAGCCTGACTACCAGAGTTACCACCAGTACCCATAATCATTGGAATAAACGCAGTGAGCACAACTAATTTTTCAAGTGCAGTTTCGAAACCAGAAATAATAATTCCTGTAAACGTTGAAGAAAGCATAAGAATTAAAAGCCACGGAATTCTTGTTTTGAAAATTTCAAAAACAGACGTTTTTAAAAACGGCTTATCTGTTGGTGTAATACCAGAGATCATCTGAATATCTTCTTCTGCTTCTTCCAAAATAACGTCCATAGCGTCGTCAATAGTAACAATACCAACCATACAATTTTCAATATCGACAACAGGAAGCGCAAGAAAATCGTATTTATTAAGTAAATTAGCAACTTCTTCTTTATCGGCGTGAGTATTGACTGTAATAATATTAGTTTCCATCACGTCTGAAATAATAATATTATCATCTTGTGTCAAAAGGTCTTTTGCAGTAACAATACCCAACAATTTATGTTTTTCTACAACGTAACAAGTGTAAACAGTTTCAAATTTTGCACCGATTGATTTAATTTTTTTAAGTGCATCACCAATTGTCATAGTTGGCAAAAACGTGATGTACTCGAGAGTCATAATACTACCCGCACTGTCTTCAGGGTAGTTTAAAATTTTATTTATACTCTCTCTTTTGTCACCCGCCGCACTTAACATTCTGCTTACAACGTTTGCAGGCATTTCTTCGATAACGTCAACAGCATCGTCAATGAACATTTCGTCCATAATGTGCTTTAACTCTTTATCTGTAAACGCTTCTAAAAGAACTTGTTGTGAATCTACTTCAAGGTAAGTAAACACCATAGCAGCATTTTCTTTTGGAATAAGTCTAAAAAGAATCACCATTTCTTTTTCATCGAATTCTGGTAAAAGAGTAGCAGTATCAACAGGATTCATTGTACCGAATATGCTTTTTATTGCTTTATATTCTTTTTTCTCAAATAATTTTATTATAATGTCTTTATCCATAATCTTAACCCCTTTCTATGTATTTTTACCAATAGGTTAAGAAATAAAAAAACCGAGCATACTGCCCGGCGGTTAATTTTACAAAATGCCATAAAACCGAAAAACGTTAATTTTTCAGTCAGACAATAGAAAAAACAGATGCCACTCGTGGCTTCGTTTTTAAACCGCCAAAATATCGGATTTTATTTCTCGCGTGACTACAACTACCGCCAGCATCCATCTGTTTTTCCCCCTTTGTTATGTGAATTTTTTATTATTAAAAGTACATAAATAAATATAATACAATTTATACACATTGTCAAGAAAAAGATAGTTATATACTAACAAAATATGCTCGTAACCACAAATGGTTACGAGCACTTGGTTTTTGCTGTTTTATGTATTATTATTCGCCTAAGTCTCCTACATCAACAAGAACTCCGTCGCTACCCATAACTTCAGGTAATTTACCATCCCACTTGTTCCATTTTACGTAATCAACATAGTCTGGTGATTTTGCAAGCGCTTCCTGAATGAGTCTGATACTTTCTGCTTCAGCTTCTGCCTGTGCGATTTTTTGCTTTGCTTCAACCTCGATTCTTACAAGGTCTTGCTCTGCCTTTAAAGCTTGTTGCTGTGCAGTTTGTTTTGCTTCAACTGCGGCATTGAATTCTTCTGAAAAGTCAAAATTCACAATATTGAAAATTTCAACTTCTATACCATAAGAGTTGATTTTTTCAGATAATGCTTCTTTAATCTGGTCGCCAACTGTCTGACGCTTTGTAATGAGCTCTTCTGCTGTAAACTGTGCAGTAACTGCTTTAATGCTTTCCTGAATTGCAGGAACAATAATTACTGTGCCGTAATCTTTACCAACATTCTGGTAAAGCGTTGCAGAAGCCTCGCTTCTTACATGGTAGTTAACTGCAACTACATAAGAAATAATCTGCAAGTCCTTTGAAGATGCACTACCCTCTGTTTCAATTTTTTGTGTACGGTTATTCATCTGAACAACTGTCTGTACCAATGGCATTTTGAAGTGTAAGCCCTCATCAAAAACATTTTCTTCAACTGCACCAAAGGTTAAAACTACGCCTGTGTGACCTGCTTTGACTACTGTAAAACAAGTAGCACACACACCAACAACAAGTACAGCGCAAACTGCTAAAATCGCGATTTTTACAACATTCTTTTTCATAATAAATTCCACCCTTTCAAAATATGTCTGTTTCTGAGTTAGTAATTAAAAAAACTCATACACAGCAAAAACCATGTATGAGTCTCATTCTTAATTGATACACCGAGAGAAAATCTCTGTCTTGACGATGAATCAGGTATTTTTAATACCGAATTACTCCCTCATTGACTAATATATTAACATATTTCTTAAAATTTGTCAATATTTGTCAATTCATCTAAAAACTCTTACAATACAATACCCGATGTAAAAAAATTCTTCTCGTAACAAAAACGGTATTTTTGTTTTTAAAGATTTATACATTGAAGTTGTTGTCGGTGAAGAAAGTGCATTTATATTGTAATCCTTTGCCATAAGCATTGACCTTTTCATATGTAAAGGGTCACTGACAATTATTGCAGTTTCAAGGTCATTTTCTTCCATTACTTCTTTAGAAAACTCAAGATTTTCTTCTGTAATAGTAGATTTTTCTTCTATTAATATTTTTTCTTCGGGAATCCCTTGTGACAAGGCGTATTCTTTTGCAACCTGTGAATCTGATTTGTAACTACCTTCACCAAAACCACCAGTTAAAATAATAAAATCAACTGTTCCCGCTTCATAAAGAGTTATAGCGTGATTAATTCTTTCACGATACACGGGTGAAACCTCACCATCAGATATTGCCGCACCTAAAACTATTGCAACATCTGCTGGTGCTTTTTCATCCACTTCCCCGTAATTCCAGATGCTAATAGAAATTCCAATTGCAAAAATTATTAAAAGTAAAATTATAACACCCGAAGCAAGAATTATTTTACATTTATCTCTTTTTATCATTTTGTCTTTTCAAACATAATTATCATAGCCTTTTCGCCCTCTGGTAAAGGTAAGGTAAGACCATAATTCATAAGCTCAATGCCTTCCATAGTGTAAACTTTTTCAGGGTTATCGTAATCATAAATCTTATATTCTGTAGCAGTTTTAAGACCATTTAAGAAAAGTGTATATTCGGTGTCAGTAACATTCGCTCTTTTATAAATAAGCGCCATACCACTTGTTGCATCTTCACTTGAAAACTGCATAGCCATAATTTTATCTTTATCAAAACTACCAAACTCGAGTGGGTAATATCTTTCGCCCATCATTGACCTTTGCTCGTCGTAATACTGGAACTCAGGATTCTGATGTGAGAAGAAATCCATAAGCATAAGTGGCATTATAGCAGACCTGCAGGCATACTCATTAGCCATATAAAGATTTGCACCTGTTATTGGTAACCAGAAAGAAATACCATATGTCTGTGACTGTGTTGCTTCAAATAAATCGTAATGATATGAACAGTTGTAGTCACTTCTCCAGAATGCAATACTACGGTAAACCATCTCAAGGTCAAGTCGTTTACCACCTGAAGCACAGTTATCTATTATAAGACCGTCAATATTCTCTGTAAGGTAATCTAAATATTTATATTCGTTTGTAACGTAATGGTTTTCACAGATACCTGTTCTGCCGTCATAATATTCGCTATCTGCTTTTTGCCAGTATTTAAGTGGAGCAAAGTTAAAGTCCTGACGGTAAATTGTAACGCCATTCTCTTTAAGGGATGCTAAAATGTAATCAGCATAATATTTGAAAGCCTCTTCATCTGCAAGGTTCCACATAAGGTTGTCTTCACCATCTACAGAAATAAGCCATTCTTGGTTTTCCATACCTTTATTATAGAACTCTGTACCAGGGTAAACTCTTTCAGGCTCATACCAGAGAGTATGTTTAAGTCCTTTTTGCTTTGCATAGTCGGAAAGTTCGATTATACCATTATCATATCTGCTTTTATCTACAGTCCAGTTACCAACACCATCGTACCAGCCCTCGTTGTAGCTGTACCAACCAGCATCCATCCAGAATGCATCTGTATGCTCAAATACTTCTTTATCTAAACCATTAAGAACTTCAATAATTTCGTCAGATGTTCTTGTTGACATTGGTCCTGCAACTTCCATTACTGTGTATGAACTTTGTGTTACATTCTCAGGGTAAACACAATCCATTATCCACTCTCTGAACATATTAAATCCTTTTAAGGCGTTATCCGTTTCATAAAAACTTACTGAAACGAGTGGTGAACGAATTTCTTCCCCAGGGAGAAGATATGCATTAAAATTCTCTTGCTTTGCAGTAATAATTGTTTCGCCGTTTTCGTTACTGAAAGTCGAATTCCACTGACCAGTCCAACCGATACCAACTACCATACTCATAACATTCTCGCCAAAAACATTAAAATATGGAAGATAAGCTTCAGTTGGTTTGCCATCTACGCCACCAAAACTTAAATTTTTAGAAGATAATTCTTTTTTAATAAGTGAAAAGTCGCTTGCCGCAGTGTTACTACCCATTGAGTAGTAAAGTTCTGCTTCACCTGTGTTAAATGAAGAATTGAGTGCATAAAAATCGCTTATTACACCCGAATTTTCAGAACCTGTATTTTTTATGTAAACAGTCCATTGACAAGTTGCGTTTTCAGGGAAAAGAGTTGCTTCAACTGTTACCTGAAGCCCGTTATTTTTGTTGGTGAAAATTATATTTTTAGTTTTACCACCCTGATATTTCTGAGGGGCATCTTTTATTTCTATATTACTCCAGTCTGCAATACTGAAATCTTTACCATCAACTTTAAACGTAAACGGGAATTTTCCACCGTCAAGGTTAATAAAAGTTCCGTTAAACCAATCTGAACAATATTTGTTTTCTTCTGCACTAATATTCATTTCAGTAGCATTTATTGTGCCGAATTTAATATCTTGCTTATATTCAAGTGCTTTAATATTTTCTTCATTAAGCACAATAAGACCCCCGCAAGACACAACAAAATAAATAAGAGCAAAAATAATATTTACAATTCTCGGTTTTCTTATTGCCTTTACTATAAACGTACCTAAAAGAAGAATTGCAGACATAATAAACACTACTGTAAACACGTATATAACAACGTTATCATCATTAAAAGTATCGTCATTAATTACAGGGTTCATATTTGCATTTATTCCCCATATTAACACTTGGAACAAAACACAACCGGTTAAAAATGAACAGAGTTTCATAAACCAATTAGCTTTTTCAATAATTGTCTTTGTAAAAATCATCATAAACCAGCCAAGTGCAATACTTGTAAGTGCTGTGTAAAGATGAACGTCGCCACTACTTAAAGTGCCGTCAAATATGTACCACAAGGAATACGCCGCATAACACATTAAACCTAATAAAATAGTTGTAATGCTAAGTTCAAAAACCCAATTATCTTTTAGTTTTTTCATATTTTTTGCCCCCATTTTGAAGTTAAAATTATAATAGCACAAAGTCCTATATTTATCAATTATTAAATTTGCACACAAGCAACAAATATATTATAAAAACAAAAAATCCTATCATTTCAGTTTTTGTAAACTGAAATGATAGGATAAAATCTTTTTAATCCTTGCAACTTAATTAACTCCAACAACAAAACTAAGACCAATAAAAGCAACATAAATGCCGAGCATTAAGATACCCTGCCAACGAGAAAGCTTTTGTTTTATCATTGTTGGTACTGTGAGTATAAGCATTACTGCGAGCATTACAGGAATATCAAGAACGAGTGAAGAGTTAATACCATTAATTAAACCTGAGCAAGGAACTGTAAACGGATTGATTGTAATAGCAGTACCACTAACAAGAACTAAATTGAAAAGGTTTGCACCGATTACATTACCAAGAGAGAGTGAGCCGTGACCTTTAACGAGAGAAGTAATTGCAGTTACAAGCTCTGGAAGTGATGTACCTAAAGCAACAATTGTAAGACCAATAACTGCGTCAGAAACACCGAGGAATTTCGCAACGATTGTAGCGTTATCTACAAGTAAATCTGCACCAACAGCAATAACTACCGCACCGAGAACTAAAAGGAAAATGTCTTTTAAAAGGCTGTCTTTTGTGCCCGCTTCTTTTGATTCAACAACATGGTCTTCACCGCTTTGTGCTTCTAACTCTTCTTCACTTGTGAGAGCACCAAGCTCTTCTTCTTTTTCAACAACCTCAATAGGTGCTGCGCTCTTTTTCATTCTTAAAACAGTTGTTACCATATAAACAACGAATGTAATAAGTAAAAGAATACCGGTTAAACGAGAAAATTCGCCTGTAATGTAGGCAGTACCGCAATAAAATGCTGCTGAGCCAAAGAAGAAAGCAACAGGTAAAATCATACTTTTTCTTGCGGCTGGGCCCGGTTTTACTGAAATAGTAATAGCAGCAATTAAAGATGTATTGCAAATAATTGAGCCTATTGCATTACCATAAGCAATTGAGCCATTTCCGCCCATTGCTGCACCTGCTGAAACCATTACTTCGGGTAAAGTAGTACCAATTGAAACAACGGTAGCACCAATTAAAATTTCTGGTAAGTGGAAACGACGGGCAATACCTGTTGCACCATCAACAAACCAGTCGCCACCTTTAATAAGTAAAACAAAGCCAACTGCTAACCAGATTACCGGCATTAATAATTCAGACATTTTGAAAACTCCTTTTTTAAATTACTGATTTATACTAACACAAACAACGGTGTTTTTCAACTGTTAAATCGACCTTATTGTCTCAACAGGTTTTTTCTTTGCCGCATTAAATACTGGCAAGAACGTTGCAATAACTGCAGTTACAATAGCAATTCCTACTAACACTGCAAATGAACCAAAACCAAATACCATAATTGAAGCCCCGATTTCAGTTGCCAATAAAAGATTTATTACGTTACAAGCAATTATTGTAGCAATAGTTGATATAATAATGCAAATTAGCGCAATAACAAATGATTCTGAAAAGAATATTTTAAACACGTCTATACTTCTCGCACCAACTGCTCTTAAAATACCAATTTCTTTAATTTTATTGCTAATAGAAACTGAAATAAAGTTAGAGAAAAGAAGCATTGCAAACACTGCTAATACTAAACCAACATATAAAAAAGCAGTAGAAAGTTGTTTTACAGTATAATCGACCGCTTCAAGCTGGTCTATAAAATTACCTGCTAAAGCAAGTCTGCTATCATTTTCAGACCAGTTTTTGTTTTCATAAATCGCCCAGAAATCGTTAGCAAGCTGGGAAGAATACTCAAATGGCAAATATATATTAGTATATATTGCCGAAATTTCTTCTACGTAACTTGATTTTGTTTCTGCGTAATAATCAAGTGTGTTTTTCTGCGAATTCCAAATTGTTTTGAAAGATTTATCTGAAATTAAAATTTTACCCATTGAATAATTATTTTTTTCTTCCGGATATACACCAATAATATTAAATTCTTCAACGTCACCAAAAATTATATTATTGGTTCTGTCATATAACTTAATACCTATTTTTATTTCACCATTACTATTTTTAAGATATGTTAAAATCTCATCTAATTTTTCTTCGGTTTCTTCTTCTGTGTACGGTGTAAATATATCTTCATCTGTTTCTGGGCTAAACGAATACTCGCCACCCTGCGAAACGTTGTTTGCAATTTCACCAAGACGATAATATCTGTCTGAATAATAACCACTATCTGCAAGGTTGTAAAAATATTCTGATGCCACAGAAGCTAACGCTATTGAAGAAATTATTGCATCTCTTTCACCTAAAACAGTATTTTCAGAAGAAACAAATTTCACTTCATCGTTTAATCTGAAATTTGAATAATCCATATAACAAGCATTTGACCAGTCAGGGAAATTGTAACTTCCATTATGGTTTACAGCTACCGATGCTTCTGTGTAGTTATAAAGACTTTCAACGTACTCGGTATTTTCTTGAGATAACGTTTTTAAATGATTTTCTGTAACAAAAGCAATAAGATAAATACCATCTGTAAGAAGTAAATTGTAATCCATAATAAGATTTCGACTATCTTCAGTCGATGTCTTTAACACTTCATATTGCTCGGGTATCTGTGACACCTTTAAAATACCTGTAATTGTATAATCAACGCCACCTAAAACAATTGTTTCGCCAATAATATCTTCAGCCTTCTGAAGATTTAACGCCTCGTTCTGACTACTGAACACACCACAATTACAAAGCATATCTGCTGTGTATGACGTAATCATCATTTCATTATCATTTACCGGATACTCGCCGATTATATCTTTTCTTAAACCATTATCTTCCGGTAAAACTGCAAATGCACTTACGTTTGTAACCCAATATGGATTAGTCGTCTGGCGAACGCTGAAATTAGCACTGTAATTAACTCCACCAAACGCATTTTTACCAAAGGTTTTCGCCTGATTTTTTAATTCTTCATTTGTAAATTTACCAGATGCAACTGATTCGTATTCGCTTTCGCCTGCAATTTTATCTACCCACTTAACCTGAGTTTTAAACTCTTTTTTTAGTTGAATCATAGAATTATCTGAATCAGCCATCGTCTGTAAAAACATTGCTTCACTATCATAAAAATTAAGTGTAGTAAGAAGCGAGAAAAGAACGAAAGCAATAGTACAGAGAAGTATTGTTAAAACAAGTCTCACTGGCTTATTTTTAAGGCTTGAAACACCAATTTTAACAGCGTGTTTTAAAGGTAACTTTGAAGTAATAAATTTACTTTCGTCACCTGTGTACTCTTTTTCAGTTAACTCTGAAACGTCGGTATCTTTAAATACTTCTTTTTCACCGCTATCACTTATGCGACTTGCTTTTTTGAATTTTTTAACGTCTTTTTCACCATTTGCAATAACTATATCTTCTTTTGAATTCTTCAAAAAGTCTTTGATTTTTTGAAAATCACCATCTGTAAGTTCTGCACCGCTTTTAACACAAAGCACGTCGCCGAAAGAATTGATATTTTCTGACAATTCTTCTGTTTTTACTTCTGTTTTTGTAACGTCAGAAAGAATTTTACCATCTTTTAATTCAATTATTCTGTCGCCGTATTCTTCTGCAAAATCTCTGTCGTGAGAAACAACTACAATAAGTTTGTCTCTCGAAAGTTTTTTAAGAGTTTCAAAAACTTGCTTACCAGTAGCAGAGTCAAGTGCACCAGTAGGCTCGTCTGCCATAATAATTTCAGGAGACTTTATAAGTGCACGTGCTATTGCAATTCTCTGCTTCTGACCACCTGAAAGAGTGTTTGGCTTGCGTTTTGCAAAGCCCTCTAAATCAACGTCTTTAAGTAATTTATTAATTGACTCTTTATCTTTAGGTTTGCCCTGTAACTCAAGGGCTAAAGCAATATTATCTTCAACCGAGAATTCATCTAAAATGTTATATTCCTGAAAAATGAAACCGACAAAAGTGTTTCTGTAACTGTCAAAATCACTTTGGGTAAAATCTTTACTGCTTCTGCCTTTAACAATAATTTCGCCTTCTGATGGTGCATCGAGACCACCGCAGACGTTGAGAAGAGTAGATTTACCACTACCTGATTTACCAAGCAAAAATACTAAGCCTTTTTCAGGGAATTGGATTGACACACCGTCAAGTGCATCTGTAACGACACCATTTTTAGTTTTATAAATCTTTTTAAGATTTTTAACTTCTAACATATTGTCCCTCACAATCCACACAATTTTTCAGTATATATTATATCATAAATATAAGAATTTGTAAATATTAAGAGAGTTGCACACTTTTAAGCATACAACTCTCATTTTTATGACTTGCTATTTACAAATTTAATAAGTTTCTGCCAGTCTTCACGGCTGAAATAATGAGTACCTTTTCTTAAATGGTAACCTAAATCACCCTTAAAGAATTCGTCACCGGTTTCTGCAAATCTGTTTTCACAGTGGAATGGATTTTTGAAAGCAGACGAAGCCGCAACACACGCCAATTGTTCAGATTGCGGATGTGCCCAGGCATCTTCTTTCGCACTACCAATAAGCACGTATCTTGGTGCTATTGAAGCGATTAAATAATGCTGGTCAAATGGCATTTCGCTCTCATTATTTGCATATTTTTTGTAATTCTCACAAAACCAGAACGGGAACCTATTACAAATATCTTCAACCGTTTCACCCGTAGTCCCCCTTGCAAGTGCGGCACCACTGCAACCTGAATCGTTTGAATAACTGAACTTGAATCTCTCGTCATACATAGCCGCTACAAGTGCCGTTTTACCGAGTCTTGAGTGCCCACAAACAACGCTTTTTTCTAAATCTAATCTATCTGAAAGTGTTTCGGCATAATCGAGCAATCTGCTTGCCGCCCACGCCCACATTGCTATTTTACCAGAATCAGTTTCATCTCTTTTTCCATCTGGGAAGAGTACGCCTGCAAGACCATTTGTAAAATCACCATCGTCAGATGTAACATCCGTGTAGCAAACTGTTAAGACAGCAAAACCATTATCAATAATTTCTTCTGTCGGCTGGTATCTGTCAGGGTTAGCATCTCTGAAATTTACGTGAATGAAAAATGGGTGTTTTTCATTATCATTAGGTAAAACTTCGTAGAATGGAAAAGAAAACTCTTTACCATTCAAAGTGCCCTTTGCAATAACCTTATATATACTCGCCTTGTTTGCACAAAAGCGTGGAACCATAGGTTCATCTTCTTTTATAAACTCTAATTTCTCTGGATCCGGAAGCTTTTTACCATAAATCTCGTTCTGTAAAATTTCAATCATTTCTTCACGGGATTTAAGCTCTGGCAAATTTCTGCTTTTTAATTCTTCTATAAACATTATAATCACCTTTTGTCAATTTGTGTAAATTCAATTTCTATCTTTTCACCAATTTCTTCTAATAAATCACCCATATTTTTAAAAATTGGAGATTCGTAAACAACATCTAATTCATAATTATCATTTAACAATTCACCTATAAAATAAACATCATCCGAATTAGGATATCCATAAACAACTATTCTACCTGTTGGGTAAAATTCATCATCAACAAACAGTTTAATTGGATTCCCTGGTTGAGGTTTTGTTGTTTTTATTACAAGTAATTTTAATAAATTTTCTTTCTTTTCTAAAACCTCGTTTTGAGAAAGAAACTTTTTGAATATTACAGAGAAAACAATTAAAATAGAAACCCCCAAAATTAACATAAGCCTAAACACAAATTTATCTTCTGTATCAAAATCACTTATATCCTTTCCATCTGTTAGTATAGCTGTAATCAATACATCTGGGAAAATAAGACAAAAGCTACCAATTGATGCGATAGAAAATACTTTTCTTTTTTTCTTTAGAGAGTATACTTCTTCCTGCAACAATTCTTTTGAAAAATATTCTTCGTTTTTTGTGCCTATTCTTTTTTGTATGTATTTACACAATTCGAAATCATTTTCTAAATAAGAAACACTGTACTTTCTACCATTTTTTAAATTTATAGTAAGTACGCTACCACCATATGAAACTGACTCAATATCAGAAAATTCACAATTTAATGATAAACCAAAATGACAAAAAGCCGATATACCTTTCTTTGTTATGTTAATATAAGCTTTTCGGTTTATAATTCTTGTTGCTATGCGAAAGAAAACAATTAATAAACCAAAACCAGCAAAAAACAAAGCTATAATTTTATCATCAATAGTTGCATTTTTATCAATAATTAATAATCTTATGAACCCAATGAATAAAGCTAACCCCAAACAAATACCAACAACATCATGAAACCATGACTTGGGTCTTTCGTAAAACACGCCATTCATTCAACCACCACCAACTTCATTATACTCCAACGTTTTTAACAAATCAATTAAAAAATCGTTCTGCACAAAAAGTGCAGAACGATAATCTTTATTCTTCAATTACTGTAGCACAAGTCAATTCTTCCATATCAACCGTTTCTTTTTCATATTGCGAAACGTATTTATCCTGATAATAGTTTTCATTTTTTGTAGTAAAGTTACCATCTGGTGAATATGTAATAACTTTGCAACCACGCTGAGCACCTCTGCCCGAAATACCAATATACGCCAAGTAATCGACACTCATTCCGTAGCACAAACGAATACCTTTATATTCCATTGTAAAATTATTGTCGTGGTCGTGACCGCAGAAAATGCCTTTTGTTGAACCTAACTCTAACATTGTTTCAAAAAGTGTATCTTCACCTTCACCCGAAAAAACAATTATTCCGCCTTCGCCAGCAACACCTTCAATGAGTTTTGCATTTTCGGTATCCTTAAAGCCGTTATCCATATATTCATACCAAGCATCCTGATATTCTTTTAACGGAATGTGGAAGAATGCAGTTGATTTCGGAACGGGATTTTCCATATCTGAAATACTGCGATTATATGCAGTGAATTTTTCTACGCATTCTCTGTACCACTCAACCTGACTTTCACGGATATTTTCATAACCGTGACCAAAACCTAAAATGTCGTGTCTTAAATAAGAGTGACTGTCAAATGTAAAAATTGACTGGGTAATTTCACCTTTGGAATTTTTAATATTTATAATATTATTTCCATAACCATCTACATCCTCAGGACCACTTTTGAAAAGGCAATGTTTGAAACCGCTATTTTCATAAAAGTCTGCGATTTCTGCCCTATTGTAATCACTGTATCTTTCTGTGTCGTGGTTACCAAAAGCAACTGTCCAATAAACACCTAACTGCTCCATAAGACTTGCAAACATCGTTGCAGAAGCTAAGTTATCGTCTGTACCCGCCTGAGGTGGTATCGGGTAAGCAATATCACCCGTAACAATTACCAAATCTGGTTTTTCTGCAGTAACCATTGCCGCTACTGCATTAAGTGCTTTTAAGTCTTTACCGTGGCACATCCACCCTGCGCCAATATGAATATCGCTAAATTGAACAACTTTAAAATCTTCGTCAGTTGTAAAAGTCCAGTAACCATTCTCATCTTCATAAGGTACTAACTGATTTTCCATTTTTACTTGTTCAATATTTTCCACTTTTTTCATATTGCTTTTGTTGCCGAGTTCGGTTATTACAGAAGTAATAGCAAAAAACAAAACTGCTACAACAGCAATAATTCCAAGAATTTTTAAAACAACGTTATTTTTCATTTTCGTACCCCTTTATAAATCAAGTTCACTGTAATTGTGAATGTATATATCTACAAGTTTTTTTAATTCTTCCTGCTCGGGTTCACTTTTATCGTAGATACCTACTACATTGTAACCTGCTTTTTTTGCAGTCTTTGCGGCATACAAAGCATCTTCAAAAATCCAGGTTGTTTCCTTTTCAGTGCCCAATTCATTTAAAACAACGTCGTAAACTTTGGGTTCTGTTTTAGAAGCACCAACAGTATAGGTTGAATAAATTTCCTCAAAATAATGAAGCATATTGAATTTTTCAAGAACTGCAATAAGAGCAGGTTCGCCTGTTGCAGTGGCAATACCCATTTTTACACCCTTGGCTTTAAGCTTTTCTAAAAATTCAATTATATCATTTTTAGGCTTTGTATCATTAAGATATTTTTCTTTTATAAGTGTAAAGAACTCGTCAAAAAGCTCTTTATCTGTCATTTTTAAATCAAAACGTGTTTTTGCAAGTTCTATTGCATCTAAAAGAAAAAGTTTTTTGAATTCTTCTCGTTGTTCTTCGTTAAGGACTAACCCGATTCTGTCAAAAAACTGAAATTTTACACCTTTCCATATATGCATAGAATCAAAAACTGTTCCGTCAAAATCAAAAATTGCACCTGTGATGTTCATTGTTCGCTCCGTTAAATTCTTTTTTCCGATTGATTATAACATATAGCAATCTTATGTTTCAATATATATTTTTTCTATTCAAAAGAATTCGCCTATTTTTCGTCTTCAATGTCATCTCTTGTGAAAATAAGACATAGAAAACAATAACAAGGTGACTACCCTTTGCGGTAGTAAATACAAGATAAAAAAATTATCTTGTACCCCCCTTTGTGGTTAAGAATGTACGACAACAACCACCGCAAACAACGGCAAGGCGGTTTTGTTAACTGTTCCCACTTATTTAGTGAGAGCAAACAAAAACCACTCGCAAAGGTGGTTTTGTCGGGTGTTGTCACTTATTTAGTGAACGTAAGGCAAGGCACAAAACAAGGCCACAAACGTGGTTTGTCCCACCCTTTACGGTTAGTAGCACAGGCAACTGATACAACTACAAGGGTATACCCTTTGTGGTTAAGAGTGTAAGCAACCGCTACACAACCGCAAACAAGGGTTTGTGAGTACCTTTGCGGTTAAGGGTGTAAGGCAACCGACACACCACACCGCCACCGCTCTTGTAGGAGGGTGCGATTAAGGGTGTAAGCAACCGACACAAAACAGGGTGTTCAGCACCCTTTGTGGTTAAGGATAGGATTTAATAATTCTTATAACCCATAAATATAATGAAAGGAGTTGTTAACATGGGTTGGGCAAAATATTCTGAAGATAATTACGAGGCCTTTTTCGAAAGGCAAGCATTGAAGGGAGGTAATAATGATTCTCTAACGCTTCAACACACCACCGAAACACAAATTCAAAACAAACCAAAAGAAGAAAACAGCTTTGCCGAAATTCCTAATGGCAAAAGCTGTTTTTTATTTTAATTCGAAAGGAGAAAACACAATGAACCCAGATTTTAAAGAAAACGAATTTGATACAACAATAGATGCTCTATTGGAATTTATTGAATGTCTGCCTCAAGAAACCATTAAGGCAATAAACCCTTCTCGCTATTATACACTAATGAGTATAGCGTCGCAATTAACAGAACTTCTTCGCAAAACAATACCAGATGGCGAACTCAATATAGAAATCGACCCCAAATTTAATATTGGCTCAATTTCCGTTGAACTTGATATGCTTTCAGTTAATGAACCCGAGTTTTTTGCAAATATAGTTCACAAAGCAGATAACTTTGAAATTTATCCACTTACAAACGGAAACATTCGCTTTGACATAACAATTCAACGAGTTTTAAAAACTTTAGCTTAAGGAGGCGTAGTAAATGAAAAATAAAGTTATTAGATGTCAGGATTGCTACAACAAATTTATTTTTACAGTAAAACAGCAGCAAACGTATTCAGAAAATGGGTGGCAAGCACCCATTCGTTGCCCAAGTTGTCGTGCAAGAAAAAAAGAAATTTGGGCTACAAACGAAAACTACAAATCTTTAATGAGTAGTTGTAGCACAAGAAAGTATTCGAACCCAGAAAGTAATTTTTTCATAAAATAGGAGGTAAAAAAATGGAAGTTGGTACTTTTTTAATAATAATTATTTTTTTAAGTTTAATTATAGCAGCAAGCTTAACTTCAGAACAAAACAAAGCAAAAGAAACGGAAAACCAAAAACTCATAACAAACTTAGATTTTGAAAAGGAACTGATCAAAAAAATAACAAACCCTGATTACAGGCAAGAAATTTTAGCAATAATCAAAGACGACCTTGAGTATGTGTATGGAAATATTTGGAAAGAGCTTTTCAATACACCTTGGAGGGAACCTAAATTTCATTCTAATGCTTTTACTTCTGCTGAAAACATTGTACTTTTTCTATTGCTTTCAAAAAGTGGTCTTGTACCATTCTTTTATCATTATGGTAGAATACAAATCGGGAACTCAGAAATTGCTAACACTTATGAATGTTTAAAAATACTGCATTGTGTAGAAAGAAACATCATAAAAAGAAGAGATTCTGACGATTTCAAACTCATTTTTAATCCCAAAATTCACCACGAAAGTAATGGTAAGCGTCCTGGTCCCGTAATTCCAGAATATGAATATCCACATTTGGGAGAATTCAATTGGGCATTTGATAGCTTTCGCAACAAAGACTCTTATGCAATAAAAGACATTCATAACCCTCTATTGATTGTAAATTGTCAAAAAAGTTCTACTGGAAAAAGAAGTAATAATACGAAATATAACCCCTACAAAGATAAATTAATTATATAAATCAATTCCGTTTGCCCGTAAGGGCAACTTCATACGCAGTGCTTCATTGCGTAAGCACTTCATTTGCCGAAAGTCAACATCATTTTGCGTCCGCAAGCGGAATGAAGTTTGGTTAAAACCAAAATTAAGTTTGCGTCACAAGTGTCGCAAAATGAAGTTGTGTCCTGCGGACACAAACACCACCAAACAAAAGAGACTTGCTTAAAGCAAGTCTCTTTTGTTTGGTGGGAGCGGGTGGATTCGAACCACCGAAGGCGGTGCCAACAGATTTACAGTCTGCCCCCTTTGGCCACTCGGGAACACTCCCATATTAAATTAATGGAGCTGGTGGACGGACGAATCTTTTCCTACGGAAAATCTTCCGTGCTCGGACACCGCAAGTGTGCAGTACCGTCCTCACACTTCGCCGCTAAAACGATTATCAATCGTTTTATTAACGCGTCTCACCCTCTTAGGGTTCAAGTCCTGATGAACCTGAAACCAAAAAATGGAGCTGGTGGACGGACTTGAACCCCCGACCTGCTGATTACAAATCAGCTGCTCTACCAACTGAGCTACACCAGCGCTTAATGCTTGAACAATATAACACAATTATTTTTAGTTGTCAAGCATATTTTTAAAATTTTTCAAAAAAATTTATTTTCCAATAACAAATTTCATAAAACTCTCTTTGAATTCCTTATATTTTCGTTGTGACATATAGGTTTCAACCGTCTCTTTATCATTCTTCTGGAGAGTCACAATAGTCTTATCAAAATTCACCACGTTCTGAAGATTTACAACTATACTGTTATGTGAATGAACAAAAACGTCGGGGTGATTTATAAGTTCTTTACACTCGTCAAGTTTTTCTTTTACAAGAATTTCACCATTTGTAGTAACAACGCTTGTTGCACCGTCTTTTCTTTCTAAATAAAGAATATCGTTTGTATTCACAACAACAAAACTATCACTACTTTTCAAAGTGAGTTTTTTGTTTGTCTTGTTATATTCTTCAACCGCTTCTTCAAGATTTCTCATAAACCTATTTCTATCTATAGGCTTCGAAAGATATCTGAACACCTGAATTTTCATAGCATAGTCAAGATAATTGTCAAACGCTGTGAGTATCATTATGCAGATTTTCGGGTTAATTGCCTTTAATCTCTGCGAGAGTTCTATTCCGCTTATACCAGGCATTTCAACGTCAACAATTGCAATATCATAACTATTCTTCTCGGTTAATATAAAATCGCCCGAAAGTCGTGTATCTTTTTCAAATTCAATATTATATTTCTTTTCAAAAATATCAACGAGAAACAAAACTAAATCAATATTTATCTGACTATCGTCACAAATAAGTAATTTCATATTATACCCCGTTTCTGTTTTCTAAAATACACCTTATAATTCCGTCTATTAATTGCAACTCTTCATTAGTGCAGAGTTTTAAATTATCCTTTATATTTTCTGGAATATTATCTACCCTTATTACACCTAAAAGCAATAAATCGGGTGTTATTTTAAGTTTTACACATATATCCGAAAACACTTCAAGACTTGGTATTGAGTGACCGTTTTCGATATTGGAAAGGTAATTGTTAGAAATACCAAGCATTTCTGAAAGTTCATTCTGTTTCAAATTAAGTTCTCTACGTCTTTTTTTGATTCTTATGCCAAGTTCATTAAAATCAATATGCATACTCTCACCCCATATAATTAAGAATATTATACACAGTTATTTAATAATTTGCAATATATTAAAACAAATACACTCATACTACATATTATTTTACAATAAATTGAGTATTTGTTAACCCATTTTTCTTGACTATTTACATTATTCGGTGTAAAATATAGAATTAGTTTATTATTGTATAATATAAAGGTGATTTAATGAGCGAGAAAATTATTGAGGTAAATAATCTCTCAAAATCTTACGGCGACCACCTTGTGCTTAATGATATTTCATTTTCATTACCAAAAGGTGAGATTATAGGTCTCTTTGGTCCTAACGGTTGCGGTAAATCTACTCTTATGAAGATTTTAACAGGTCTTATTCACGATTATAAAGGTTCTGTTTTAATAAATGGTAATGCTCCGGGCGATAAAACAAAAGCAATTACCGCTTATTTACCTGAACAGACTTTTATTCACGACTGGATGAGAAATATAGATGCCGTTGACTATTTTAACGACTTCTTTAAAGATTTTGATAAAGCAAAGGCTCTTGAAATGATTAAACGTTTTTCATTACCAGAAAAACAGAAATGCAAAACAATGTCAAAAGGTATGCAAGAAAAACTCCTTCTTTCTCTTACTATGGCAAGAGAAGCAGAACTTTACATTCTTGACGAACCAATGGGTGGCGTTGACCCTGCTACGAGAGATTCCATTTTGAAATTTATAATGGAAAACTACACAGAAAAATCTACAATGCTTATTTCTACGCACTTAATAAACGATTTACAATCAGTATTTACCCACGCTTTATTTATAGGTGGCGGTAAAGTGCTTCTTAACAAATCTGCCCAAGAAGTTACAAAGGATGGCAAAAGCATTGACGACGTATTTAAGGAGGTATTTTCTAATGTTTGGTAAACTTCTTAAAAACGACCTTAAAGCACAGTGGTTCTCTGTTTCGGCAATTTATTTTTGTGCTTTTATTGCAGTTGTAATTTGTGAAATCGGCGCTAACGTATTAAAAGAAGATAAACACGTTGCACTTTGTGGTGGCGGCGTATGTCTTGCACTTTTAATTGCAAGTATTACGACTCTTATAACCGTTGCACTTATGTTCAATAACACAATGTTCGGCAAAGCAGGTTATTTAACACTTACGTTGCCTGTTAAAATGAACTCACTTTTAGCATCTAAAACACTTTCTGGTCTTATCTGGATATTCTCAATTTATGCACTTCTTATTGGCTCACTCGTTTTATGGCTTTATCAGATTAAGGTTATTTTAGGCGACCAGATGACCGACACTTTAGACAGTCTTTTAGAAATCTTTGGTGTACCGAGTGTAAGAACTATAACAATTGGTATAATAATCGCTTGTATTTTATTTGCCGCTATTATTTTACTTCTCGTTCAATCTATGTATTTATCACTCACACTCTCACAAATAAAACCAGTAAGTTCATTCGGCAAATTCGGAACTATTGTGTTGTTCTTCGTTATAATGGGTGGACTTTTAAGTGTAAGCGGTACCGTTTCAGATATGTTACCGATTAATATAGTCGTTTCTGAAACTGCTATTCTTTTCACGTCTGATTCAACCGTGGTAGATGGCACTATGAACTTCAGACTTACAGGTGCGCTTTTCAATATTATTGCTTCTGTAATTCTTCAGTTCCCAATGGCATTTTTAATTAATAAAAAAATCAATTTAAAATAAAACTCTCCCGAAAGGAATTTTATATATGGATAATATGACAGGACTTAAAAGAACTCACTACTGTGGCGACCTTCGCAGTGAGAATATCGGTAGCGAAGTAATTGTCTCAGGTTGGGTTGCAAAGCAACGTGACTTAGGCTCACTTATTTTTATTGACCTTCGTGACAGAACAGGTATTGTTCAACTTGCATTCGACGAAAATACTGAAAAAGAAATTTTTGAAAAAGCTTTCTCTGCAAGAAACGAATACGTTCTTATGGCAAAAGGTATTGTTAAAGAACGTTCTTCTAAAAACCCAGAATTACCAACTGGTGATATTGAAATTGACGTAAAGGATTTAAGGGTGCTTTCAAAAAGTGAAACACCACCTTTTGATATTGTTGAAAACTGTAAAACAGGTGAAAACACTCGTCTTAAATATCGTTATTTGGATTTAAGAAGACCTGACCTTCAAAGCAACATTTTATTCCGTCACAAAGTTACAAAAATCACACGTGACTATTTTGACGAAAACGGATTTATTGAAATTGAAACTCCAATGCTTATTAAATCTACTCCTGAAGGTGCTCGTGACTTCTTGGTACCAAGCCGTATTCACAACGGTAGTTTCTATGCGTTACCACAGTCACCACAACTTTACAAACAACTTTCTATGGTTGCTGGCTTCGACCGTTATATGCAAATTGCACGTTGCTTCAGAGACGAAGATTTAAGAGCAGACAGACAACCGGAATTCACACAAATTGACCTTGAAATGTCTTTTGTTGATATGGAAGACGTTCTTTCAATAGGTGAAGGCTATATCGCAAGAGTATTTAAAGACGCTTTGGGTGTAGATGTTCCACTTCCACTCCCAAGACTCACATATAAAGAAGCTATGGAGCGTTATGGTTCAGACAAGCCTGATACTCGCTTCGGTATGGAAATTTTTGACCTTACAGATGAAGTTAAATCTTCAGAATTTTCAGTTTTCACTTCTGCAATTTCTGGCGGTGGCTCTGTAAGGGGTGTTACTGCAAAGAATGCAGTAAACGTTTACACAAGAAAAGAAATTGACAAGTTAACAGAATTCGTAAAAGGTATCGGTGCTAAAGGTCTTGCATGGATTCGTCTTACAGATGACGGCATAGCTTCATCTTTCGCTAAATTTATGACAGAAGATGAAATGAATGCAATTCTTAAAAAAGCGGGTGCAGAAAAAGGCGACGTTGTATTTATTATTGCAGATACAAAGAATAATTCGGTTCTTTCTACTCTCGGCGCAGTTCGCTGTGAAGCCGCTAAAAAGTTAGATATTATCGGCGACGGCTTCAATCTCTTATGGATTGTCGAATTCCCATTCTTCGACTGGGATGAAGATACACAACAATTCGTTGCTATGCACCACCCATTCACCGCACCACTTGATGAATGTTTAGATTACCTTGAAACAGATAAAGGTGCAGTAAGAGCTAAGGCTTATGACCTTGTTCTTAATGGTATTGAACTTTCATCCGGCTCAATCCGTATTACTGATTCAGACCTTCAGGGCAGAATTTTCAAACTTTTGGGTCTTACCGAAGAAGAAGCTCACCAGAAATTCGGTTATCTTCTTGATGCATTCAAATTCGGTCCACCACCACACGGCGGTATGGGCATTGGTCTTGACAGACTCATTATGCAACTTTTAAGAGCAGAAAGTCTTCGTGACGTTATTGCATTCCCTAAAGTTCAGAACGCTTCTGAGCCTATGACAGAATGTCCTTCACCAGTTGACGGCATTCAGTTAACAGAACTCGGCATTAAACTTTTAGAGATTGAAAACAAAGAGTAATTAACCGTTTTATTACGTATTTTCATTAAAATATTCAAAATCACTTGAAAATATTGAGAATATAGTGTAAAATTATGGTGTATGAAATAAATAATACAATTTATTATTCGGAGGAAAAATATTTATGGTAACAGCAGGCGATTTTAAAAACGGCGTAACATTCGAAATGGACGGCAAAGTTTACTCTATTATCGAATTCCAACACGTTAAACCTGGTAAAGGTGCGGCTTTCGTTCGTACAAAAATCAGAGACGTAATCAACGGCAGTGTTGTTGAAAAAACATTCAGCCCTACTGACAAATTCCCAACTGCTTTCATTGAAAGAAAAGAAATGGAATATTCTTATGAAGACGGCGGTCTTTACTACTTTATGGACCAGGAAACTTACGATATGGTTCCTGTTGACGCTGCAAACCTTGACGATAACTTCAAATTCGTTAAAGAAAATATGGTTTGTAAAATCCTTTCTTACAAAGGTAACGTTTTCGGTGTTGAACCACCAACATTTGTAACTCTTCAGGTTACACAGACTGACCCTGGTTTCAAAGGCGACACAGCTACTAACGCTACAAAACCAGCTACTCTTGAAACAGGCGCTGAAATTAAAGTTCCACTCTTTATTGATGAAGGCGAAAGCATCAACATCGATACAAGAACAGGCGAATATCTCTCAAGAGCATAATTTAATTTTTGTTTACAATAATATTATTTATTTTAATATTGTATATTCAAGGAGGTTTTTACTATGACACTTACAGAAAAAGTTGCTTACCTTAAAGGTCTTGCAGAAGGCTTAAACCTTGATAAAGACGCTAAAGAAACAAAACTTTTTGAAGCTATGTTCGATATTTTAGAAGAAATGGCTCTCACAGTTAACGAAATTGATGAAGACCTTGCTACTGTTGAAGAATACGTTGATTGCATCGACGAAGACCTTGACGAGCTTGAAGAATTCATCTATGAAGATGACGATTTCTGCGACTGCGGTTGCGATTGCTGCGATGATGATGACGAACTCTACGAAGTAGAATGCCCATCTTGCGGTGAAGCAATTTATCTTGATGAAAGTATGTTCGACGAAGAATATATTGAATGCCCAGAATGTGGCGAAAAATTAGAACTCGACATTGATTTTGAAGACTGTGATTGCGACTGCGATTGCTGTGAAGATGACGAAGACTAATTATTTTTAAAATAGTTCTTTACAAATGAAAACATTTGTGATAGAATAACACAGTCCTTTTGACACGGTATAAGGAGTAAACTCACTTTTTGAGTACTTCACCTACCTTACGCTGAGTCGATTGGTAAAAAATTAATGAGGTGAAAAACATGACACAAGCAGAAAAACAAGCAATTATGAAAGAGTATGCTACTCACGAAGGAGATACAGGTTCTCCAGAAGTTCAAATCGCTGTTCTTACAAAAAGAATCAACGATTTAAACGAACATCTTAAAGCAAACCACAAAGACCATCACTCACGCCGTGGTCTTCTTAAAATGGTAGGTCACAGAAGAAACCTTCTTGCTTACCTTCAGAAGAATGACATTGAACGTTACCGTTCAATCGTTGCACGTCTTGGTCTTCGTAAATAATTGCACTATTCGGGGCAAACGGTTTTCCGTTTGTCCCGTTCGTAGTTTTTTAACTACAAAAAATCCAGTTAATTCCTTACTGTTTTAGGTATTAGCGATAAAGAAAAGTTCAAATAAACCTAAAAATATTTTAACTTTTCTTTGTTGCTAAACCTCAGAAAACAAGTAGGAAAATATAGAAAAGAAAAGACAGAAAAAAGAAAAGAGGTAAAAATTATGTTTAATGAATTCAGAACATTCGAAACAGAAGTTTCCGGCAGAAAATTAGTTATTGAAACCGGCAAAATGGCTGGTCTTGCAAACGGTGCTTGTCTCGTTCGTTACGGCGAAACAGAAGTACTTTGTACAGCTACAATGGCTCCAAAGCCAAGAGAAGGCGTTGACTTCTTTCCACTTTCAGTTGATTTTGAAGAAAAACTTTATTCAGTAGGTAAAATCCCGGGTTCTTTCGGCAGACGTGAAGGTAAGGCTTCAGACAAAGCAGTTCTTACATCTCGTGTTATCGACAGACCAATTCGTCCACTCTTCCCAAAAGATATGAGAAACGACGTTTCTGTTGTTGCAACAGTTATGTCAGTTGATGCTGACTGCTCACCAGAAATCGCTGCTCTCTGGGGTGTTTCTACTGCTATTGCTATTTCAGATATTCCTTGGGATGGTCCTGTTTCAAGCGTTTCACTCGGTCTTGTTGATGGCAAATACGTTATTAACCCTACTTTAGAAGAAAGAGCAAAAACAGAAATGACTGTTACAGTTGCTTCTACTGACTCTCTCGTTGCTATGATTGAAGCAGGCGCAAACGAAATTTCAAACGAAGTTATGTTTGATGGTATTATGTTTGCTCACGAAGAAAATAAAAAAGTTGTTGAATTTATTAAGGGTATCGCAAAAGAAATCGGTAGAGAAAAAATCGCTTTTGAATCAAATGACCCTTCAGAAGAACTTTACGAAGCAATTAAAGCATTTGCTATTGACGACGTTAAAGTTGCTCTTGATACAGATGACAAGAGAATCCGTGACGAAAGACTCCAGCCAATTTATGACAGAGTTCACGCTGAATTCGATGAAAAATTCCCAGAAGAAGCTGCTAAAATTGATGATTGTCTTTACAAACTTCAAAAATTCATCGTTCGCCGTTGGCTTCTTGACGAAGGCAAACGTGTTGATGGTAGAGGTATTGATGAAATCCGTCCACTTAATGCACAAATTGACCTTTTAAGCAGAGTTCACGGTTCAGGTATGTTCACACGTGGTCAGACTCAGGTTCTTTCAATCGCAACTCTCGGTACTGCTCGTGATGCACAAATTCTTGACGGTATTGATGAAGAAGTTGAAAAGAGATATATCCACCACTACAACTTCCCTTCATACTCAGTTGGTGAAACAAAGCCATCTCGTGGCCCTGGCAGACGTGAAATTGGTCACGGTGCTTTAGCAGAACGTTCACTCGTTCCAGTTATTCCATCAGTAGAAGAATTCCCCTACACAATCCGTGTTGTTTCAGAAGTTCTTTCTTCTAATGGTTCAACATCACAAGGTTCCGTTTGTGGTTCTACACTCGCACTTATGGCTGCTGGTGTTCCAATTAAAGCACCTGTAGCTGGTATTTCTTGTGGTCTTGTTTCTGAAGGCGACCGTTTCATGACAATGGTTGACATTCAGGGTCTTGAAGACTTCTTCGGCGATATGGACTTTAAAGTTGCTGGTACTAAAAAAGGTATTACAGCAATTCAGATGGACTTAAAGGTTCACGGTCTTACACCAGAAATCATTAAAGAAGCATTTGAAAAGACATATAAAGCACGTTGCTACATTCTTGACGAAATCATGCTTCCTTGTATTGCTGAGCCAAGAAAAGAGCTTTCAAAATACGCTCCAAAACTCCTTTCAACAAAAATTGACGTTGAAAAGATTGGTGACGTTATTGGTAAACAAGGTAAAGTTATTCAGAAGATTTGTGCTGAATGCAACTGTAAAGTTGACGTTGAAGAAGACGGTACAGTTTACGTTACAGCTATTGATATTGACGATGCACATCGTGCACTCGATATTATCAACACAATCGCTAACGACCCAGAAGTTGGTGCAATTTACAAAGGTGTTGTTACCCGTCTTATGGCATTCGGCGCATTCGTTGAAATTGCTCCTGGTAAAGAAGGTCTTGTTCATATTTCAAAACTCGACGTTAAACGTGTTGAAAAAGTTGAAGATTGCGTAAACGTTGGCGACGAAGTTATTGTTAAAGTTTCAGAAATCGACGACCAGGGTAGAATTAATCTTTCTCGCCGTGATGCTCTTATTGAAGTTGAAGGTCTCGTTCCAGAAAACGACGTTGAAGAAAACAGACCAAGAAGAAACTTCAACAGAGACAGAAGACCAAGAAGAGACTAATTCGGAATTCGTAATGCGTAATTCAGAATTGTAATAATTAATAAAATTTATCCCATCATTTTTAGTTAATGCTTAAATGATGGGATATTTTATTTTACCAAATAATCACAATAGCGTCGCAGACTCTTTAATTACGAATTACGCATTACGCATTAAACTGTGTTTTTGTATATTAACCCAAGTTTTTGACAATACTTTTTTGTAACTACTAAATATTGAAAATTGTCAATAAATGTAATATAATATATAATGCGATGATTTGGGGTTCTCAAATCGAAAAAATATCAGAAAAGGAAAGATATTATGGAAATTCTTCTTGAAATCTGGTCAAAAATCCTTGCGCTTTTTGACGGTACAACATCGATGGATTTTACTTCTGAAGTAATTCCAATGGTTATTATGTGGGCATTTGGCGGTCTTCTTATTTACCTTGCAATTGCAAAAGATATGGAGCCAACACTTCTTTTACCAATGGGATTTGGTACAATTCTCGTAAACTTACCTCTTGCTGAATTAGTCGGCGTTATAAGTGAGGAAGGTGCAATCAGAATCCTTTATGATGCTGGTATTGCAAACGAGCTCTTCCCGTTACTTCTCTTTATTGGTATCGGTGCTATGATTGACTTTGGTCCGCTTCTTTCTAACCCGAAACTTATGATTTTTGGTGCGGCTGCTCAGTTTGGTATTTTCTTTACACTTGCAATGGCAACTCTCTTTGGTTTCCCTATAAAAGAAGCTGCTTCTATTGCGGTTATTGGCGCAGCGGATGGTCCAACATCTATTTATGTAGCAAATGTGCTTAAATCAGAAAACATTGGTGCTATTATTGTTGCGGCTTATTCTTATATGGCTCTCGTTCCAATGGTTCAGCCACCAGTTATTAAGGCACTCACAACTAAAAAAGAGCGTAAAATCAGAATGAAATATGAGGGAAAAGCTGTTTCAAAAAGAACAAAAATCCTTTTCCCTATATTCGTAACAATTATTGTCGGACTTGTTTCACAACAATCAGTTGCTCTTGTTGGTTTCCTTATGTTTGGTAACCTTATAAGAGAATGTGGCGTTCTTGATTCACTTTCAGAAACAGCTCAAAAGGTTCTTGCAAACCTTGTTACAATTCTTTTAGGTATTACAGTTGCAACAAATATGAATGCAGAAAAATTCTTGAAAGAAGAAACATTCATTATTCTTGGTCTTGGTCTTGTAGCTTTCGTTTTCGATACAGCAGGCGGTGTGCTCTTTGCAAAGTTCTTAAACATTTTTTTACCAAAAGACAAAAAAATCAACCCAATGATTGGTGCTGCAGGTATTTCTGCATTCCCAATGTCATCTCGTGTTGTTCATAAAATGGGCCTTGAAGAAGATAACCAGAACTTCCTTCTCATGCACGCAACAGGCGTTAACGTTTCGGGTCAAATTGCATCAGTTATTGCTGGTGGTATGATTCTTAATTTCTTTGGTTAATAGGAGGTTGTAAACTATGTTAGATAAAATTATTGAACGTTTTACTGCTCCTGAATTCATTGAATCTTTACTCTGTTCAGTAGCAGGTATGGCAGGTATTTTTATCGTTGTTGGCGTTATTATTTTAAGCATTGTTCTTCTTAACAAATTTGGTTCAATAGAGAAGAAAAGCAAGGAAGAAAAGTAAATAAAAAAAAGCTCTGTCATTTAAAATAACAGAGCTTTTTTATTTTAAATATTAAAGATAATTCTTAATCTCGTTTTCTAACTTCTCTTCTAACTTAATAAGTCTTTTGCAGATATCTTTTGCGAATTCTTCTGCCGCTTCGTACTCGTTGAGATATTTATTGAGCGATTTAACACCCATATCACAACCGTCAGTCATTAAATCGGCAATAGTGCTGTCTGACTCATTTACCATTAATTTTACGTTTGTTTTTATCCACGACATACCTTTAGCAATGGGGTTAGGGTTCTTGCCTTCATCGTGAAATTTGTTAAGTTCTTCACCGATTTCTCTGTCTAAAGTTACGTGCTCGTTTTTGCAGTCAATTAAAAAATCTTTGAGTTTCTGACTTTTTACGTAATCTAAAACGTCATCAATTGATGCAATACCCATTTTAACACCAGCATCACATTCGCGTAATAATTTAATAGTATCCTGTTCAATCATTTTTTCTTTTTCTCCTTTGCTTTTTTAATAGTATTGTTAATTTTTAGGAGAATATACATAGATAGAACAGAAATCGGGACTAGGGACAAGATAAAAAAACTACATTCTATCAAAAACCACAAATGAGAGAATGTAGTTTCTCTTTTTATCGTAGGGGAAGAGCTTTGCTCTCCCGCGAGAACGCATTGTGTTTCATAATGTATTATAAAATGAAACGGTAAATTCAAATTTTACAACACTCGATTGGTTTATTTTACAAAAAACTTTCTCTTACTACTACGGGCGACCACAGGTCTGCCCCTACCATTGTGAGCGTTAATTTTTGTTTCATTTTTACTTTATTCTTTATTCTTCAATCCTTAAAATAAAAATCCTATCACTTTCGCACTTAAAAATGATAGGATTTGTTATTTTTGTATTTTAGGGTTATTTGTTCTTTCTAACAGATAATCAATTGAAACATTGAAATAATCTGCAATTTTAATGAGTTCATTTATTCCTGGCTCACGCTCTCCTGTTTCATAACGGCTTATAGTATGTTGTGCCATATTTAAATCCATAGCTAATTTAAGCTGTGAAATATTTTTAGATTTTCTAATTTCTCTTAGCCTCATAAAAACACCCCTTGACATTATTATCCCACAATGGTATAATTTTAATATCCCAAAACGGCATATAAGGAGATATTAACCGTTATGAATTATGAAGAAATTTTGGAATTGATAACTAATAAAATAGAAATATTAGAGGTTGGTACAGAATTCTTCTTAAAAGATTTATTTGATGGAACAGATTGGAAAAGTTTCAAAAGGGGTGAAAAATTAAGCTTAGGAAGATATTTCAAAAATCATGTTGTTACCGAAAAAATTGCAAATGTAATTTACATAGGTAAGGCACAAAACAATTCGGCAATTTATAAAAAATGTTAGGAGCGTGGTTTTAATGATGAAAAAAATATTAGCTTGTTTAATAATTGCGGTACTATTAGTTACATCTGGTTGTTCTGGCGCAATATTAGGTGGTGAACCAACTACAAAAAGTGCAGCACAAATTGAAGCAGAAAATATAGAAAATGCTAAAAATGCTGCTATTGCACTATTAAGAAATAATTTGAAAAATCCTCAAAGTTTGCAAGTAAATAGTATACAATGCAAAAATACTCCACCAACTGGTGAAATGGCAGAAGGTGGAGTTGTAGATATGGACTGTAAATATATTTTTATGATTGATTATTCTGCACAAAATGGTTTTGGTGGGACAAATAGGTCTAATGCTATTGTAAAATATTATCACGATGGTAATGTTTATATTGCTTTTGATGGAGATAATTCATATTCAAGATTCTATGGCACATATCTTTGTTATTCATATGTTGATATTATTTAATTAAGTTCTAAATTCAATTTAAAATAACATGAAATTAACAACACCCTATCATTTAAAGTATTAACTAAAAATGATAGGGTGAATTTTTGTAAATTTAAAATTTTGCGATATATTCGCTGATGCGAATGCGATATTAATTCATTACATTCATTTACGATATATACTCGCTTTTGCTCGTATGCGATATGATATAAATCCCAAAACACGCCGAAGGCATATCGCTTTGCAAAGCAAAATATCGCATCGTAAGATATATCGCAAATCCGCAAGGATTTATATCACAAATAAAATTTAATACAATGTATTAAATTTTATTTATAAAGTGGTCCATAAGCCTCGCAAGCTCTGAAGTCTGCGCCTTCAAGTTCTGCTGTGCCAAATGCATTCCAAGAAGCAGGACGGAAAATCTTGCTTTCGTCAACGTTATGCATTGAAACAGGAATACGAAGCATTGAGCAGAGTGTAATAATATCTGCACCAATATGACCGTAAGAAATTGCACCGTGGTTAGCGCCCCAGTGATTCATAACTTCATAAGCAGAAACGAATGGGCCTTTACCAGTAAGAATTGGTGTGAACCATGTGCAAGGCCATGTGTAGTCAGTTCTCTTCCAGATTTTGTCTGAAACTTCATCAGGAAGATTTACTGTGTAACCTTCACAAATCTGAACTGTTGGTCCAAGACCTTTAACAAGATTAAGTCTAATCATAGTAGCAGGCATTTCTGCTCTTGTAAGGAAACGGCTTGAATATCCGCCGCCACGGAAGTAACCATTGTCAGCAGGTGCCCAAGTTGTTGCTTCAGACATCTTTTTAATATCGTCTTCAGTAACGTTGTACCATTCTTTAATAATAGCGTTGCCGTTTTCGTCTTTAACTTCACCGCAAGCATCAAGACAGCAAGCACCAGAGTTAATAAGGTGAATAAAGCCCTTACCTTCTTTTGCTTTGCCTTCTAATTCATAGCCAGTAGCTTTCTTTGTTGCTTCTGGGCTCCAGTATGTTCTTACGTCAGCAAACATCTGTGGACGGTTTGTGAGTAATTTCATAAAGAGCATACTAATGCCGTTGAGAACGTCGTTTTCAGTAGCAAGAATGTATGGTTCTCTTGCACCATTCCAATCAAATGACGTGTTAAGTAATGCTTCTGCAAAGTCAGCGTTAGGATAGAAGTCTGTCCATTGTCTCTGACCCTGGAAACCAGCCGCAATAGCATTGTGGCCAACCATTTCTTCTTCTCTGCCTTCTGGAAGGTTTTTGTTACCATTCATAAGGTCTTTAATAATGCACATCATTTTAACTGAGAATTCCCAGTCTTTTTCTTTTTGTTCCGGAGATTTTCTTACGAATTCTGGGTTTTTATCAAATGCTTCTTTGCAGTTTTCTTTTACCCATTTATAAGCTTTCTGATATTCAGATTCGTCATAAATGCCTTCTTCCATTCGACGGATAACTTCAACTTCGTCAACAGATTCAACACGTAAACCAAGGTATTCTTCAAGGAAGTCAGGGTCAATTGAAGAACCTGCAATACCCATACAGATTGAACCGATTTGAAGATAAGATTTACCACGCATTGTAGCAACTGCAACTGCAGCACGACCAAAGCGAAGGAGTTTTTCTTGAACGTCTTCTGGAATATCTGTTGCTGTTGCTTCCTGAACGTCTTTACCATAAATGCCGAAAGCTGGGAGACCTTTCTGAGCGTGAGCAGCAAGAACAGATGCTAAATAAACAGCACCAGGTCTTTCAGTACCATTGAAGCCCCAAACACCTTTAATAGTGTTTTTATCCATATCCATTGTTTCAGAGCCGTAGCACCAGCAAGGTGTAACTGAAAGTGTAATATCAACGCCAGCTTTTTTGAATTCATCAGCACACTGTGCAGCTTCAGCAACACGACCGATTGTTGTGCTTGAAATAATAACCTTTACAGGTTCGCCATTTGAATATTTAAGATTTTCGGTGAAAAGCTTCTGTGCAGCTTTTGCCATATTCATAGTTTGTTCTTCGAGAGATTCTCTAACCTTTAATGGACCACGTCTTGCATCAATAACAGGACGGATACCAATTACAGGGTAATCTCCGATAAATCTGTTTTCTGCCATTTTTATATCATCCTTTCATTTGCATTGCAAACATTAAAGTTCACCTTATAGTATAGCATATTTTATATTCTTTTCAATAATTTTAGTGGTAGATTTTGACGTTTGTTTTTTGTGGAATTTGCTATTTTAGATGTTAGATGTTGGATGTTGGGTTTTAGGGATTAGAAAATCCTATCATTTAAAGCACTAACTGAAAATGATAGGATGAATTACAATTATAAATTTAAAATCATATTCACTTCACATTGAGTATCTGCATTGACAATATCTGTTTCTGTAAATCCAATTTTCTCGTACAGTCGTTTTGCCTGAATATTGCCACTAATATAAGTAGTTGTTATAGTTTTTGCTCCATATTCAACCTCTAATTTTTCAATTAATTCTTTTAATGCAATAGTTCCGTATTTGCAATTCTGATATTTATAATCAATAGCATAATCCCATAAAAAGAATGAATGCTCTGCAAATTTTCGTAACATTACAAACCCTACAAGAGTATTTTCGTTAAAAATATCGAATGAAATAACATCTTTTCTCTTGCAAGCTTTTCTAATTTCTTTTTTTGAAGATAACATTTTTTCCTGTTCTGGTAAAACAGTTATTTTCATTTCCTTTGTTTTTTCGAATCGCATTTAATACACTCTCACATTCTGCTTTTTCTGATATCCGACAACTTGCACTTCAAAATAATTCCGAATTACGAATTTCGCATTCCGAATTATTCAATCGTTCCCCCGCCAAGTAAAATATCGCCATTATAAAAAACAGCTGTCTGACCTATTGCGGCGGCACGTTGAGATTCTGAGAATTTAATTTTACAAGTATTTTCACCCGTCATAGTAAGAACTGCTTCGGCAGGTCTTGCGGCACAACGGATTTTAACTTCACATTTTATATCTTCTTGTGGCACTGTACCTGAAACGAATGAAACGTCTGAACACACAATTTCATCTTTAAAAAGTTCGGGGTTATCGCCTACTGTAACGGTGTTGTTTTTATAATCTAATTTTAAAACGTACATCGGTTTACCAAATGCGCCCAAGCCCTTTCTTTGACCGATTGTGTATTTATAAATCCCCTTGTGTTCACCTAAAACTTCACCGGTTGAAGAAATGAAATTACCGAAATTTTCTTTTGGATTTTTCTCTTTCTCAATAAATGAAATATAATCATCGTCAGGAATAAAACAAACTTCCTGACTATCTTTTTTCTCTGCAACGTTAAGTCCTGCTTTCTGGGCTAATTCACGAACTTCTTCTTTAGAATATTTTGCAAGTGGGAAACGTACATTTTTTAAAATATCCTGATTTAATTTACATAAAAAGTAGCTCTGGTCTTTTCTGGAGTCTGCTTTTTTAATATAAAAAACACCGTTTTCATCTTCAATAATATCTGCATAATGACCAGTTGCCAAAAACTCGCCACCATTTTCTTTTGTGTATTTAATAAGTTCACCAAATTTAATAGTAGGGTTACACACAACACACGGGTTCGGCGTTCTGCCACACAAATATTCATTACAGAAATAATCTGTGATTTTTTTGAATTCTTCACGCCTGTCTAACACAGTGAGTGGAATATTAAGGTGGTCTGCAACCTTTTTAGCATCGGCAATATCGCCATCTGCCAAATCACCTGGCTTAAGCCTTAAAATAACACCTTTAACATCATAACCCTGTTCTTTTAAAACTAAGGCAGTTGCGGCTGAATCTACACCGCCACTTAATGCAACAAAACATACTTTTGACATATTTAACACCTTTTATAAATTTTCAAGTTTTTTGCAGATATCTGGTATATCTTCTGTAATCGTCTGATAAACAATAGTAAACTCTACTTCGCCATAATCGTGAACAATCCTATTTCTCATCCCTTTGATTGCTTGCCACGGAATATCATTATGAAGAATTTTAAAATCGGTTGTAAGTTTAGCAGAATTTTCAGAAATTTGTATTAAACGAAACAACACCGAATCACACAAAACTTCATTTTCTTCCAATTCATTAAGTGTTATGCCCTTTGTTTTTTCTATAATAAACTTTATATCTTTAAGCAACTTGTTAACGTAATAGTCATCATTTTTTATGTTATCCATAAATTTTTATACCATCCTTCAAGATTTCGTTTGTAAGTTCAAAGTTATCCTTAATTTGTTTTTGGTCAAGTACGTCAACTTTCTTTTTTAAATTTTCACGAAGTTCTTCTACTAAACCATAAAATTTCAAGCCAGTAATTGTTGTATAAATCAATAAATCAACGTCACTTGTAGGCGTGGCTTTACCTTTAGCATATGAACCAAACAGGTAACAATACTCCACTGGATATTTTGAAAGTATCTTTGTGCAGACTTCTTTAATATCTTCTAATGTCAACACGCCATTTTCTTCATCTATATATCCGTAAGAGTATAATTTTTCTAAAATATATTTGTATTTTATAGTCGATTGTTTTTTTACATCATTTTCATAATCTGAATACGTTCTTAACGGCATTCCTACAAAATCAGCAGCTTGCTTTTGTGTAATACCCTTATTTTTTCTAAGCTCACGTAATGTCATAACGTCACCTCAATAGAATAATATCATTATTTTCCCCACAAAGCAATAGTTTTATGCAAATTTTGCTTTATTTTATAAATTTATATATGCAATTTTTGCATATTTTAGTTGCATATTTTCGCTGATAAAAGATTGAAAAATCAAATTTTCAATATTTTTTGACTTTTTAGAAAAAACACGCCCAAACCCCTTGCAATTTAAAGAGATTTGTTGTAAAATGTATATAGTCTAATATATTAGGGGGTTGTGCGCTTTTTCGTTAAAAAACGCCAAAATCTCCGTTATTTTATTCATATTTCATTTTATTTTTTGTATATTGTTTACGAAAGGAAGGATTAATTTGTCAGCGGATTTACATTGCCACACAAGACTCTCAAACGGTTCACTTGGTATTGAAGATTTAATTTCTCTTGCTAAAAAACGCAATATTGGGACTATTGCCATTACCGACCTTGATTGCTTGGCTGGTACTGTTAGGGGAAAAATTATAGGCGAAAGAATGGGTGTAAAGGTTATTCCTGGTGTAGAACTTTCTGCAACCGATAAAACAAATAACCAAGAGATTCATTTAGTTTGCTATTTACCCGACTTTCCTGACAGATTAGAAGGTCTTTGTAGCAGAAACTCACAGTTAAGAAAGCGCTCTTCACACTTTATGACACTTAAAGTTGCTCAACGCTACCCTGTTACACCTGAGTTTATTATAAAATGTGCTTCTGGTTCTACAAACGTTTACAAAGTTCACATTATGCAAGCTCTTATTGAAATGGGCTTTACCGATAAAATTTACTCTGAACTCTACGATGAACTCTTTCACCCAGAATCAGAAAAATCAATAAACCATTCACCAGAATATCAGGACGTTTTTGAAGTTCTTACAGCAATTCATGATGCTGGCGGTATTGCAGTTTTAACACACCCATTCCGCTCAAAAAATCCCGATTTGTTGGACAAGCTCGTTGAAGCAGGTCTTGACGGTATCGAAGTTTACACACCTAATATGTCTGCAGAACAAAAAGCAGAACTTATTAAATATGCAAAAGCACACAAGTTACTTACAACTGGTGGCACAAACTTCAAAGGTCTTTATAATAAACACATTCTTTCAGTTGGTGATTGCGATTTACCAGACGAATGTGTAAACGAGCTTTTAACGTATAAATCACGTCAGAAAAAGGCACAGAAAAAAGCGGCACAAGCTAAGGCTAATGAAAAATTACAAGAAGCATTGAAGAAATAAAACAAAAAAGCAGTCGAAAGACTGCTTTTTTTATTTCAGTTGCAAGTTGTTATTAAGTCAGTGGTCAGTGTCTATAGTTTACAAAGTGCACTTAAATAACTCGTAGTTTTCACCTTTATAATACCCATCTTAATTACTATTATTTTTGATATTCAGCGAAAAAGAATAATGGTAAATCTTTGTTTTTAGTTATACCATCATAGGATGCAGGTTCTTCAATATGTTTTAAAGCAAAACCTTGTTCTGCACCAACATTCAAATAATACGACAAAGAACGATGAAAATGTTCAGTTTCTCCCCAAAACTCATTTGTAAAAGAATAAGACTCAATATATGACTTGATTATTTTACCATAACAAAATCCTTTTTCATCCTTAACCCATTCACTATCATAAAATGCTGGATGTACTATAGAATAGTAAAAAACACCATTTGGCTTTAATACTCTATAACATTCTGAAAATACTCTTTCGATATTATCAATATCCATTAAAACCTGATTGCAAAAGATTAAATCAAAACTTTCATTTGCATAGGGGAATTTTTCAGTAATGTCACACACTTCAAAGGTGCAGTTTTCATATCGTGAACGAGCAATATCAATCATATTTGCAGAGCCGTCTATACCTATTACTTGAGCACCAATACTTTGGAAATAATCGGTATAATAACCATATCCACAACCCAAATCTAATACTTTCTGTCCTGTCATATCCTGAAAACGAGTTTTTATGACTTGTTTGTTACTTTCAACGAAATCTGACTGTTCTTGGTCTTTTGTGTATTTTTCTGCTGCTTTATTCCATTGGTCAACTAATTTTCTCATAATCAAACCCCTGTATTTTCACATACAAATTTCTGTTTTAAAATATTTCTCTTGAAACTCTACTTGTTTCATTATTTCTTCTTTTGTAAAGGTCATATTTTCTGGAGCGACAACCCACTTTTCTTCGACATCATCAAGTCTTTTAATTATAGCAATTATTACTCCTGTAAATTCACTTACGGGTTCATTAACACCGAGAACATAAACATCTTGCTCTTCACCATCAGGAGCAATAACGCCTTCGATATAACCATAGTTTACAGAATAAAATATATCTTTATGCTTTGGATGATATGTTCCCAATGGTCTGTCAATCATAACTTTAACTTTTTACCTATCATTTTAATCTCCCCCCTTTTTTGAAATGTATTTTTCAAGTGCTGGTAAATTAGGTTTGAAAATATTATCAGGTAAATCAGAAATATGAAAAAATTTAAGTTTTTCTACTTCTCCTTTCTGACAAAGCAAATCCCCATGATATTTTTGGCAAACATAAACAATATCAATATTAGATACTTCATCGCCATTAGGATAAGTATTATGCATATGTTTTCCTGAAAATACACCTAACAGAATCAAATCTTCAGCTATTAAACCTGTTTCTTCATAAAGTTCTCTCTTTGCTGCATCTTCAACATTTTCATCCAAGTCTACTGAACCACCAGCATAACCCCAGGTATTATTATCACTTCGTAATTGCAACAAAATGCGATTATTTTCATCGACGACAATAACACTGGCGCCTACCTGCAATAATGGTCTGTGTCCTACAATTTTTCTTAAATCCATTATGTAACTCATTTTTTACCTCACAATCATTTTATCGGAAGCAATATAATATGTTTTTCATTTTTGAAATCGCCGATTATTCTTCCACCATTTTTCATCATTATTTTCAATGTCGCTTCATTTGTTTTTAATGGAAACAACTTAATTTCTCTGTATCCATACTCCTTGCACTTTTTCAACAATTCTTTAAATAAAATATCACCATAACCTTTACCACGATATTCTTTTGAAATTCCATATCCAAAGTTTCCAGCACCAACAACAGTTTCTAAATATTCAGATGATGAATGTCTTATTCTTCCATAGCCAACAGAAATATCATTTATGTATAAGATATATGTGGTATAAGGTATCCAACCATCAGGCAAGTTTATCCCTTTTGAATGATTATCTACATCTTGTAACCATTTTTTATATTCATTATAGGTTAAGTTATATGCAGGATTGGTAAATCCATTTTCTATATCAAGAATACCTTGAAACATAACATATTCTTGTTCCGTCATATTAACGCTCAATTGTTTTAATTCTACTTTCATTATCGTACCTTTTACCACTCATTCTTTACATAAATCTGCCCATTCTCAAAAAGATAATAAGGCGAATTTCCAATAACTTCAACACCATTGTCATTCACAAAAAGTGTGACTTCTTCCGGCAAAGCAACCGATGTTCTGTGTTGTGATAATTCTAATAAATATTGTCTGCTTTCTTCGTCTTTTTCAGGAGTCCCATTTGTATAATGACAAAGAATTGATATACCATTTAATACGTCAAACCCATTTATATCTTGCAAACTCACTTCATTTACATCTGCAAGTTTACAGGCTTCTAAATCTTTACCAAAGATTATAGCACCTGCACTACCACCAAAAACAATACCATCGTTGTTTAAGTATTCTGATATTTTTTCATAAGCTCCACATTTTTTCAAATCGTGCAATAATTTGAATGTATTACCACCACCAATAAACAAGAAACTATAATCATTCAAGTTTTTTGCTGATAGTTCTTCGGCACTTCGCACCATATCAATATTTGGTACTTCGATGGATTTCAGTTCACTGGTTATCCACTCATAACAACCATCATATTTTTCTTTCTTCATTGCTAAAGGAATATAAAGACAAGGTTTTGTGTGGTCAATAATTTGATTCAATTTTTTGTAGGCATCTTTTGCCTGAATATCTGCACCGCCACCATTTAGAAATACTTTCATTTTATTTCACCTTTATTACATCTCTCAAAAGTTCTTCATGTTGCTTACAAAACAATTCTGGCATATTGTCTAATGAAAAGTATTTGAGTTCTAATGTTTCGTTTTCATCACAAATCAACTCTCCACCAACAACACTCATTTCATATCCAATGCAAATGCTGTGAACTTTATCTCCATTAGCACAAACAACATCTGAATCTGTATATATTCCTATAAGTTTCTGAACTTCAATATCTAACCCTGTTTCTTCTTTAACTTCTCGTTTAGCAGCCATTTCAGGTGTTTCACCGAGTTCAACAGCACCACCAGGGAAGCCCCATTTGTTACAGTCGGCGCGTTTTTGAAGTAAGACTTCACCATTCTCATTAAATATGCATCCGCCAGCATAGACAATGATAATTTTCTCGTGACCTACTTTGCCCCGAATCCATTTTATGTAATCTTTATTCTCCAACTAAATCACCCTTGATTTTTTCACATTATAAAGTAATCCAAAACCTCTTTAAATTTCGGTTTCTGTCTGGCTCACATACAGTTGATTCATAAACCCCACCATTTTTGAGTATTGTTTTCTCGCTACCTATGTTGCCATCAATACAAGAGATAAGTATTTTTTCAAGTCCAAGTTCTTTGCAATATGGCAGAATCGCTTTTAGCATTGAAACTGCGTAACCTTTTCTTCTTTCAGCAGGTCTTATTGCATAACCGATATGTCCACCAAATTCAGAAAGCCAATCATTAAAGTAATGTCTTACCTGTATCATTCCAACTATACGCATATCACTTTTTCGCACATATAAAAACTGCGTTGAAACAACAAAGTCATTTGGTATTGTTTCTTTCTTTTTGTATTTTTTACATTCTTCTATGTAGGTGATTGGATTTTCACATCTTCTGAGTGGACCACAACCATCCATAGAAGAACCCGCATCTAAAAACTCTTGTCTATATTCGCTGATTTGCTCTGCATATATTTCACTTGGCTCTACCAAAAAGAATTCTCCATCATCTATACGAATGATATTCTCATTGTTCATTTTATCACCTTTATTCAAACTTTGCCCACCTTTTAGGCTTCGCAAACATTTTACTCGTTGTACTCGATTGGTTTATTGTGGTATAAAAAGCAAATTCCTACGATAAAACGAATAGATTTATTTGTTCATTTATAACACATCAAATGAATTAACTTGCTATAAATGAAACAAAAATTTAATTCCTACTATGGTAGGGGCTGACCTGTGGTCGCCCGCAATTGGCAATTAATAATTATTATTTTTATATTTCTAATATATCTCTTTAATTCTAACACCGATACAATAAAAATTCAATAAATTATTGAGTTTTATATAAAAGTGGTAAGATAATAAGCAAGATAATACGTAAGATGATATATAAAAATTATTTTTCCCTTGACAACTTAAAATTTGTGTGTTATATTGACAAAAAATACAAGATGAGGTAAAGGCTATGAACACATATCTTCTTAAAAAACAAGATATGAATCAAATGTGGCTTGCACAGTATGATTATGATACTTGCAGGCTTATACCTTTATACTCATTTTTGGATAGATAAAATTTTTTATATTTCCATATGTTTATAACGGTGTAAGTTGCTGCAGAAACTTACACCGTTTATTTTTATACAATTTTTTATTTAAGGAGTAGAAAAATGAAATTATTAAATTTATTAAGAAGAGTGTTTTTAAAAAACCAACACAAAACTACAGGAGATTACCTTGTTGATTACTACAATACACACGATGAGGATGTACGTCTTTTATCTAAACACGGCAGAGTTGAATTTTTGACAACTGTAAAATACATTGAGAAATATTTGAACAATGAAATGAAAATTATTGAAATCGGGGCGGGAACAGGCAGATATTCTCATTACTTTGCTCAAAAAGGTTTCTCAGTTGAAGCAGTTGAGCTTATTGAACACAATATTGAGGTATTCAAAACTAAAACATTGCCCGATGAAAAAGTCAGTATAAAACAAGGTAACGCCCTTGATTTATCAGAATATCCTAATAACAGCTACGATGTAACTCTGTTACTTGGACCTATGTATCACTTATACACAGCCGAGGAACAACAGAAAGCTCTTTCAGAAGCAATCAGAATCACTAAACCCAATGGATATATATTTGTTGCTTACTGTATGCTTGAGCCTTCAATGTTCTGTTGTTTTAAGAATAACAGAATAGATAAACTGATTAAAGACGGCGAATTTGACCCTGTCTCACTTGAAGCACATTTTCCACCACACGGAATTTTTAAAGTATATACAAAGGATGAAATTTTTGGTTTGACAAAGATTTTTGGTGTTGAAAGGTTGCATTTCGTTGCCACTAATGGTTATACTTGCCATATGAAAGAATCCGTTGACAAAATGGATGATGAAACCTATGATTTATATCTCAGATACCATTTCAAAACCTGCGAAAGACAGGATTTAATCGGCA
>JAZSIE010000012.1:0-34687 GCA_045533655.1 Acutalibacteraceae bacterium | reverse complement strand
TTAATTAAACATTTGAAAATAATGTG
This sequence comes from Acutalibacteraceae bacterium, assembly GCA_045533655.1. Taxonomy (GTDB): domain Bacteria; phylum Bacillota; class Clostridia; order Oscillospirales; family Acutalibacteraceae; genus DTU089. Next base: position 34,661 of record JAZSIE010000012.1, on the reverse strand, counting down.
CATCGAGTAAGAATGCCCGAGTGTACTGAAAAAGGAAATCGCCGTAGTTATTATAATTATAATAGCTGACCGCAGGTCCCGAAACTCAGCACTTTGCACTCAGCACTCAGCACTATTAAAATTGCTCGCAATTTTAAATCCAACGAAAGGGTGGCTTTCTATGAAAAGACTATTAAAAAGTAAGTGCGGTATGACACTTATGGAAATACTCGTGGCGCTCTCACTTTTAATGATTATTATAGTGGGAACTACTCCTATTATGCTTCAGGCTTATAATGGTCTTTACACAGCAGGTGAGTACACTCAGAACGTTTATAACGCAAAAACAGAGGTTGAAGACCAGCTTGCTACAAGAAGCTCAATTATAAACTACTCTGGTTTTCAGGTTAACTTTGAAAACTTAGGTGAAGTAGCTTCTGTTAACGCAAAAAGAGCAGTTTCTTCACTTAAGAATTCTTTAGAAGCACTTTTTACAAACGCAAGAGTAAGAATTTATATTGCTTCAGGTAGTGAGGTTGACGATAACCAAGAATATCATTCAATAGTTCTTCAGACTGTGAACCTTGCTTTTAAAACTGACAATATAAGGTTCGATGGTGGTGTAGAAGCGGGTAACCTTCTTTCTCCTGAAGAGAGTGGCAAAAAAATTGATATTTCAGCATATCTTCCAATAAAAAGCAGTGCCGCGAACACAGCTGCTTCAGTTTACTCCGATGCAAGAAAAGCAAAGGTATCGCTTGTTAATGACTCAACTAACCCTGCCGCAGGTAGAATTGGTATAAGAATATCTAGTGATAAATACCCTATAGATTTTACAACCTCGCCAATAAAAATTGTAGTAACTTACCTTGACGAAAACCACAAACCAAAAAAGGTTCACACTTACCTTACAATTAAAACACCTACAATTATGATTGCCGGTGAAACTAATGGTAACGTTCAATATTATACTACTGCAGGTGTAGTTGAAACTCTTGACAACGACGGTAATGTTATAAACAGAACCCTTGATTTAGAAGGCAGAAGAATGAACATAGGTTACGACACTAAAACAGGTGATCGTTCAGATTCTTTAGGCGCTGCTTCAACTCAGGTAGTGCCATCTAACACTGTGTTTAAATCTATTAACTGGATTACTGAGTATGCAAGAACAACCGGTGGCAGTGGTGCAGGTAGTGAAAACGTTCAATATGCTAATACTATTTATGAACCGGAATATTACGTTTTAACTGGTACAAACGGTGCTATTTACAGAACTTATTCATTTACTGACCCAGGCGATATTACGGGTAAAGTAAATCTTGATACAACAGATAATGATATTCTTGGTATTAATGGCTTGTTATTAAATAACTTCACTAAAAAAACACAGAATGGCAAAGACGTTATGGGCATACAAGATACTGAAATATACCTTGATGACCGTGCTTCAACAGTTGTTTACCCAGCAGTCTGGGGTGGTGACTTCAGTCATATTTATGGTTATTCAACTTATGGTACTTCTGTAGGTTATAAAGGTACAGATAACTGGTATACACAAAGTGGTACCGATACTGGCGTTGGTCAGGCAGGATTTTATAGTAATATTGCAAATTATGGTTATTATTATAATGGATATGGTATGACTTTCAGTGCTTATACTCAAAACTCTAAAAAGATATCATATATTCTTACCGAAAGAGAAAATGCTTTAAGAGTCGGCGGTTTAATGAAAGACCCTGGTAACTACGACTACGGTCATAACAGAATATGGGAAAGGTACTACTGGCAGAAGACAGATGGTTCATGGACAAGTGAAAATTTTGAAACTAAAAATGCAAAAGATCAGATGGATACTTGGTATTATCATACAAAAATCAATGGGGGTACCACTAAGGAAAATCATGCTAGAAGTGCGATTACAGAACTAAAAGAGGAGGGCTTAAACTATACCGATTCGGGTGTTTCTCTTAATCAACTTCCTACCTACTTTTGTGATATCGGTTCAGACGGTGATTTGTACAGACGTGGTGACCAAGGCTTCGCACAAATAAGAATTAAGGCTTTAACAACACTTTCTCCACGATTCATCTTAGAAAGATGGGTTCATTCTGGTGAGAAAGATGGTATTGATACCCAATTAAGTAGTGTTAAATTTGTTTATAATAAAGACAGCAACAAATCTAAAATAACTGTTACAGATGCTGTTTATATTCCATCAGCAACAGCTGGTACACAAGGCAGTGTGTTCTATGTCGGTACGGTTGCAGCTTATGGTTTGATTCATCAGACTGATAATGCACATAGTGGTGCGAATGATGCTGCACGTATTTGGAATAATGGTAGTGATAATACAGGTTACGTTTCTACATATTGGCTTATGAGTAGCGATGATGGAACAGAAACAACGGCTTATAAATATATGGCGCCGGTTAAAGGTACAGGTCAATATGTTGATGGTAAATATGATCATACTTATAATCGTAATTTAATGAACGAAACAGACGTTTTCCCAATGTTAACCGAAGGCGAGAACACATTGCTTCCTGGTGTGTCACCTTATAAGGTAAAAATAACGGGAGCAAAACTTAATACAGATGACTCACGAGAATTCTTTATTACACGTTCTGGTGATGCAAATGCTGCGGGTGTAAAGTATGCTCTCTTTACAGATTTATATTTTACAATGGGCTTTGCATCAAACAGAGAAATGGTTTATTCAAAGATTGTTTATGGTAAAGTTAATAATGTGTTAGAAGAAGCATTTAAATATTGTGAACCGTTGTATTATTTATCGCACTATAATGATGAAAACCATTTTGCAAATGGATATTTTAATCAAACACAATACACAAAAATTGCTTATGATAAAAAGAGTCGCGATAATGGTAATAGTTCCACTAATGCAACTTCACAATATTTCAATAGTCCAGATAACGACTATTATAATGTTTGGTTCCCTGGTGAAATGTATAACTTAACAAAAGTTGCAACTAAAGATAACGTTACTGTTGCAGTTGGTTATGCAGTATCAGGTTCGACGTATACATATATCAATCCAGCTGTATCAAGTAACTCGTCGACTGCATTATCAGGAATTCATAACGATGGTGTTATTTCTGGTATGGTTTTAGGTCAGGATAGTGCTTTTAAAAGTCTTCTTTACTTTAAAGATGCTACCAATTTTGATAAGACTTCGCTTTCAAACGGAGATGTATCTTATTATACGGGTGACAGTGAATATGATAAATTATGGGGTAAAGATGGAACAAATATTGGTTCAAATAGCCGTGATAGCGTTCAGTTCACTTGTGTAGATATTTCTGTTGTTGAGTCAGGCGATACATCTTATTACTACGCTTATTATGCTGATAATAAAGGTAGAGTTTTCCGCTCGCTTGTTGCAACACGTGGTAAAGATGATGCGGCTGCTACAATGGTGAATTATATTTCAGACAAGAGCAGTTCACCGGGAATTGAGAAAGTCAGCTATATGGAAGAACAAAACATTGTTGTTGGCGATACTACCGAAAAAATCGGTAAGTATTTTGAAAGTATTAAATCAATAGAAACCTATGACGATTTAATTGTTATTACAGGTCATTCAAAGGGAACAGGTAACGTTAACGTTGCAGTCGGTGTTATAGATAAAGCAAACCCTACAAATGCACCTACATGGAAGATTCTCAGATGGGCGTGGGCAAACTACGTTATTCATGACACGTTAATTCAGGATGGTTATATATATTGTGTTGGTGAAAATATTAATAGTGGTTACGAAAGCGGTTGTGTTTATGCGACTACTCTTGATATGTTAAGAGTTAAACCACATAATAGCGAATTAACGTATGGTGCTGGGAAAGACGTATTGTTTTACGAAAATCTTTGGACTGCAAATAAATTATCATTCTACGCTATAGCCGGAAAAGGTGAATAATTAGGTTAGATATGCCAGTCTACGCAGTTGCTGGTAAATCGTAAAAATTCAATAATCCAATCCGCTTCGGCGGATTGGATTATCAAAATGCAAAACGAAACAATAAATTTAATTCCACAACCGTAGGGGATGACCTTTGGTCTCCCGCAAGTAATGGAATAAATTAAAAATTCATAACAAATTCAATGAATGCAAATGTGTTGTTTCATTTTGAAATTACCAATAAAAATTAATTTATCGTAGCGGGCGACCGCAGGTCTGCCCCTACGGTGAATGTAACGGAACAAATTAAATTTTACAAACAACCAAACGGATGAGAATAAATTTATAATATGTGGGTGAAAACAAATGGCGTTACCCAAACGTAAATCTATTCGATATAAAGGTTTTGATTATAGTGAATTTGGTGCATATTTTTTAACAATTTGCACCCACAATAAAGAAAAACTTTTTTGGGATATGAATGACGTATATAAAAGAAAGCCCAAAAGTGAATTTGCACCATTAATAGAACGAAATAATTTACCGTTAACAGAGCTCGGTAAAATTGTTGAAAGAAATCTTGAAACATGGGCGAATTCTTACAATAATTTTGAAATGATAGATTACGTTATAATGCCGAACCACATTCATTTGTTGGTATCAATTGTTATTGACGAAAATAATCCTAATGATGATAATCCGAACGTTTCGCGAATGGTTGCTCAGTTTAAAGGTAAGGTAACTAAAGAGTGGGGGAAATCAATCTGGCAAAAAAGTTATTATGACCATATTATAAGAAACGAAAAAGATTTTGATGAATGCTTAAAATATATTGAATCAAACCCAATAGCATTAGAGTATCGAATATTAGAACAACGAAATATGTTAAAATGAAATAATAAATTAAATTTCACAACCGTAGGGGCAGACCTTTGGTCTCCCGCAAGTAATGGAATAAATTAAAAATTCATAACAAATTCAATGAATGCAAATGTGTTGTTTCATTTTGAAATTACCAATAAAAATTAATTTATCGTAGCGGGCGACCGCAGGTCTGCCCCTACGGAATACGTAAACACCAAAGGGGGATTTTACCAAATGTTCAATTTTATGCTAAAAAACAAAAGAGGCTTTTCACTTGTGGAGCTTTTAATAGTTGTTTTGTTAATGGGCTTTGGTGCAATTGCCCTTATGAATCTTTTTCAGGTTGCACTTAAAGCTTTTTATGCAGCTGAAGAACGCTATATAAAACAAGAAATGGTTAAAAACGTTTCTGAATATTTACAAAATTCAGTTACTGTTATTTCTGCAACTATGGCAGAGGTTTACCCAGATGCTTCGGTTGTGCCTACTGCTGAAAGCAACACAACAGGCTACGCTTATATTTACGTTGAAAAGCAAGATCGTGACGGCGACGGCAAATTAGACGGCTATTACCTTTATATTTTAAACCCTGGTGAGGGGAAAGGTTCTGTTGAGCCTTTAAATGTGGATGCGCCAATTTATATTTCAATCGACGTTTACGAAGAGGTTGACGAACGTTATAAAGACACAGACGTTATAACAAACCAATGTGGTGTTAAATTTCGTATTGCTGCAGTTGATGAAAGATTCAATTATATGACAGATGCTGAACTTGAAGAACAACTGTTGTTACCTGAGAATGAAGGCAAAACAGCAAGTCAGCTTGAAGCTGAATTGATTGAAGATAATATTTTCTACGATGTTAACGTTTCTTACCATTTCCCTAATATGGTAGATAAAAGCGATGAAGTAAGAGTTAACCTTACAAGTGCAGCTAATATGGCTGGCACCAAATACGAAGTTCAAGATGACGGCTATTATCACGATATCGGCTTTACTCATACAATGACAAATCGCTACGGCGAAGGCGGTGCGGTTATTGATACTGTTGAATCTGTAGATAAGGCGGGCAAGGCGTTAAGAGTTACTACCGATACTGTTATTGTTGGTGAAGGTGCTTCTAATGCGCTTTCTGTTGCAAGTTTCTGCTTTATTGCTACTGCCGGTTACGGCGAAGCAACGGGTGAAGTTGGTATTCTCTGCGATTTCAGAGACCAATGCTTAAAAACGAACCCACTCGGCAGAATGTTTGTTAAGGCATATTACACAGTTTCACCACCTATTGCAGATTTTATTGCAGAGCACGAAACTCTCAAAGCCGCAACACGTGTTGCCCTTAAGCCACTCGTGGCTGTGGCAGTTTACGCCCTCGAGCCGGAACTCTTAATTGACCAGATTCCATTCTTAATTATGGGACTCGGTTCACTCGGTGGAATTGTTGCAGTGACTATTGTTGGTGTGAGACGGAGAAAGTTGAAAATTGAAAGTTGAAAATTGAAAGTTGAAAGTTGAAAATTTCGGAAACGCTTCGCGTTTGATAAAATTTAAATATGTATAACAAAAACTACGTTCGTCATTTAAAGATTATGGTTAAATCTAAAAATGAAAGAACGTAGTTGTTTTTTCATACAACCGTAGGGGAAGACCTTTGGTCTCCCGCAAGTAATGGAATAAATTAAAATTCATAATAAATTTAATGAATGAAAATGCATTGTTTCATTTTAAAATTACAAAAAAATAAATTTATCGTAGCGGGCGAGCAAAGCTCTGCCCCTACAACCCAACCCCCAACACCTAAAATCAAACAACAAAATCCTACCAAACTTTGTGGATTTGTGGAATTTTTATTAAAAATTTGTAAATAGACTTGAAATACTTGAAAAGATATGATAAAATACAGTTTGGATTATTCCATAATTTATAAAAATTGGTGTATTATGCTACACCGAAAATTAAAACTAAGGAGAAATACTTATGAAAAAGGCATTGAGTGCAGTATTAGCGGTAGTTCTTGTACTTGGCGTATGCTTTAGCGTACCTATGATTGCAAGTGCTAATGATGCAAACGATTTCACTTATCGTCTTAATGAAGCTGGCGACGGCTATATCATTACAGGCGTTAAGAATGTGAATAACGTAACAGGAGAAGTTACTATTCCAAAAGAATACACTTTACAAAGTGGGGAAGGATTCGACGAGGATGGTAATGTTATAACTATTACTAATCCTACAAATGCATTAAGTGCGGAAGAACCTGTAGTTACATTTACAGCTGGTACTAATGGTACAATTACAGTTACAGCTCAGACAGGTGAAGATGAAGCTCGTTCTTTAACATCTGGCGATGCTGTTGTTGCAAATGATAAAGTTGTATTTACAGTTGTAGCTAATGCAGGTTATAAAGTAGAGACTTTCACTGTTGGTGGTGTAGAAGCTCAATTAACAGAAGGTAAATATACAATTAATGCGATTGATAACGATGTAACTGTTGCAGCAACTTTTGTTGTTGACGAAACACAGACATTTGATGTTAAAGTTCCTGAAGCAGCGAATGGTTGTTCTGTAACTGCAAACCCAGAAGCTGCTTATGTTGGTCAAGAAGTTACATTAACAATTGAAACAGCTACAGGTTATCAATTAGATGCTATTTCTGCTGGTGAAGGTGTTGAATTAATAGGCTCAGGTGCAACTCGCACATTTACTATGCCTGCTAAAGATGTAGAAGTTACAGCTACATTCTCATTAATCCCAGCTACAAAATATGCTATTGATATTACTGCAACAAATGGTACAGTAACAGCTAAAATCGGTGACGAAACTGTTACGAGTGCTGAAAAAAATGCAGAAGTAGTATTATCAGTTGTCCCTGCTGAAGGTTATGAAATTGATGAAATTACAGTAACTCCTGCAGAAGCATATAATGCTGAAACAAAAACTATTACTATGCCAGAAGGCGATGTAACAGTTACAGCTACATTCCAAAAGGTGGATTACACAATTACACTTAATGACGTAACAGACGTTATTACATTAGCTGTTCCACAGGGTGCTGGTTTAACTGCTAACTATGGCGATAAAGTTACTATTTATGTAGTAGCTGGTGCTGATTATGTAGTTAAAGGTTTAACTATTGCTGGTGTAGAAGATATTGAAGCTGTTTCAGGTACACTTCCAGACGGTGTAACAGCTGGTTATACATTCACAATGCCTGCAGCAGATGTTAGTGTTTCTGCTGATTATGCAAATAAGTATAATTCTGTAAATATTGCTGAAGCAGTGAAAAATTACGTTAAAGTAACAACAACAGCTGATAAAGAAGGCAAATTTGAATACAACAAATCTGTTACTCTTAAAGTAACAGCTCCAAATGGTTTTGAATTAGAAACATTAACAGTTGACGGTCAAACTGTGTCAGTAAATGCTCAGAATGAGTATACGTTTACTATTACAAAAGACGTTGCAGTTAATGCTGAATTCCAGGCTAAAGCTTTACCAGTTGTTGGTATTGATGAAGGCGCTTTTGCTGGTTGCACAGGCATTACTTCATTCAAATTAGCTGCTGACCAGACTAACTTTGTTGTAACTGATGGTGTTTTATTTGTTGGTACAACACTTCTTGCATTCCCAGCAAATTATGGCACAGAAACTGATGCAGAAGAAACATATACAATTCCTGCAACAGTTACAAAAATTGCTAAGAATGCATTCGAAGCACTCGGTGCAATTGATTATGTTTTCTATAACGGCAACGTTGAAACATTAACAGTAGCTGAAGGTAATACAGCTCTTTCAGAAACTGTTTTCCATAAAGGTATGACAACTCACGAAGAAGCAGAAGATGCTGAAGGTGAAGTTACACAGGCTCCAAACTGTACTTATACAGGTGTTAGAACTTTCTATTGTAAAGTTTGTAACGTTCCAGTAGAAACAGCAGTTGAACCAATTGACGCAACAGCTCATAAGGGTGGTGCTTGGTACACAGTAACTTCAGCTGATTGTACAGATGCAGGTGAAGAAGCACAAGATTGCGTACTTTGTACTGCTTTGAAAGTAAACACAAGAGCTACAGAAGCTTTAGGTCACACTGAAAGCGATTGGATTGTAACAGATGCAACATGTACAGCTGCCGGTGAAAAACACAAAGATTGTACAGTTTGCGGTGAAGAAATTGAAGGTTCTTCGACATCTATTGCTGCTCTCGGTCACGAAATCTCAGACCCAGATGTAGTTGTTAAAGCTACATGTACTGAAGACGGTTACGTTGAAGGTATTTGCGATAACTGTAATACAAAACAGAGAATCGATGAAGCTAAAAAAGGTCACACAATGATTACTGTTGTTGATGCTGAAGCTACTTGTACAGTTGCAGGTTCACAACACGAAGAATGTGAAACTTGCGGATATATGGATGAAGATGCTGTAATTGGTACAATTCCAGCACTTGGTCACTCAAAAGCAGAAGAAACTGCTTGGACAATCGTAACAGAAGCTACTTGTGCAGAAGCTGGTTTACTCCAGAAGTTCTGTGACACTTGCCGTGCTCCATTAACAGATAAAGATGGTAAAGAAATCACAAGAGTTCTCGAAGCAACAGGCGAACACGAATATAAAGATTACACAGTAACAAAAGCTCCGACTTGTACAGTAAAAGGTGAAGAAACAGGTACTTGTGCTTGTGGCGCAACAGACGTACAAGAAGTTGAAGCTTTAGATCATGAATTCGCAACAGAATTCACAGAAGATGAAGCAGCTACATGTACAAAAGTAGGTTCAAAATCTAAACATTGTACAAGAACAGGTTGTCAAGAAAAATCAGAAGTTACTGAAATTCCAGTAATTGCTCATACACTCGCAGATGATGCTGAAGTAACAACTGAAGCAACATGCCATAGCAAAGGTGTTAAAACAGGTAAATGTACAGTTTGTGAAAAAACTGATGCAACTGTTGAAATTCCTATGAAAGACCACACTTGGGCTGAAACTGCAGTTCCAGTTGTAGGTACAATTACAAAAGAAAACGTTCCAGTTCTTGATGCTGAAGGTAACCCAGTTCTTGATGAAGAAACAGGCGAACCAGAAGTTGAAACAGTTACTTATAAAGCTGCTACTTGTGAAGAAGCAGGCTACACAGTTAAATACTGTACAGCTGAAGGCTGTGACGCTTATGATGAAACAAGTTTAACAAAAGTTGACAAATTAGGTCATACTTGGGCAACAACAAATGCTATTCCAGAAGGAACAACAATTCCTGCAAAAGTCGAACCAACATGTACTGAAATCGGTCACGAATATAAATATTGCTCAACTTGTAAAACAGTTGTAGATAATGAAATTGATGAACTTGGTCACTCATGGAGTAAGACTCTTGAAGACGTAACACCTGCTACTTGTGTAGATAAGGGTACACAGGCTTACTATTGTACAAATACCGGTTGTACAGTTTATGATGAAGAATCATTAACAGAAAAACCTGCTCTCGGTCACTTATATGACGATACAAAGTGGACAACAAAATCTGAAGCTACTTGTATAAAATTAGAAGTTCAGACAAATACTTGTCTTCGTTCAGGTTGTGCAAAACCAGAACAAGAAAGAGAAGTAGGCGAATTAGCAGCTCACGATTACTCAACAACAAAAACAACAGATTACCCAACTTGTGAAGAAGATGGTATTGAATATTACGCTTGTAAACAAGCTGGTTGTGAAGCAAAAGACCAGGAAAAAGTTCTTCCTGCTTTAGGTCACGTTCACGCTGATGATGCTGAATTTGTTGGTACAGAAGCAACTTGTTTGACAGACGGCGTAAAAGTTAAAGCTTGTACAAGACTCTTCAATGCAGATGGTTCACTTTATGAAGCACCAAAAACTGAAGAACCTACAACACCAGATGAAGGTGATGACGAAGGTGCAGAAGGTGACTCAACAACTCCTGCTCCAGCAGCTGAAGGCGAGGAACCAACTCTTATTCCTTGCGCGGGCTTAAAACAAGTTACAAAAGCAACAGGTCACGCTTTCTCAGATGAATATACAGTAGATACAGAACCAACTTGTACAGAAGAAGGCGTTAAATCACGTCATTGTACAAACAAAGGTTGTACTGAAAAGACTGGTGCTATTAAAGTTAAGGCTCTTGGTCACGAATACGGCGAAACATATACAGTAGATACAAAAGCAACTTGCTCATCAGTAGGTTACGAATCAATCCATTGTACACGTTACGATGATTGCGAAACAAAGAAAACTGGTAGCAGAAGAGAAATTCCAAAATCAGAGCATACTTATTCAGACACAGCTTGGAAAACTGTAACAGCTCCAACTTGTGAAGAAGAAGGCGTTCAGGAAAACTTCTGTACTGTATGTAACGAAGATAAAGAAGTAAGAGTTGACAAAGATGGTAAACCAATTGATGGTTACACAACTCGTGAAACTGCTGCTCGTGGTCATAGCTGGGCTATGGACTACGTAACAGTTGAAGCAACTTGTACAACAGATGGTGAAACATATCTTCCATGTGAACGTTCAGGTTGTAAAGGTAAATCTGACGTTACTGTTCTTCCAAAAACAGGTCACGATTGGGCAACAGGAGACGATGAAGTTCCTACAAGAGTTCCTGCAGAAGATGACGAACCAGAAGTAGAAGTTACTTGTACAACAGATGGTTACGAATATAAATATTGTAAGACATGTAAAGTTTGGATTGGTGGCGTAGTTGAGGCTGAAGGTCATAAGTACAGCACTACACCAACAAGAGTTGAACCAACTTGTCATTCAACAGGTTCACTTACGGGTGAATGTTCAGTATGTAACGCAACAGATGCTGTTCAGGTTCTTCCTAAACTCGACCACACATGGGGTGATTGGGAATTAGTTGAAGACGCAACAGATTGTACAGCAGAAGATTCAATGATCAGAGCTTGTACAGTTGAAGAATGTAATGCTACTGAATTAGGTGAAAACGAAGAACATACAGTAAGCTCATGGATTATCGGCGAAAAAGCAACTTGCGGTACTGCTGGTGAAATGCATACTGAATGTAAAGTTTGTGCAAAAGTAATCGAAACAGAAGCTATTGCAGCTACTGGCAAACACGACCTTAAAGAAACAATCACAACTGCTCCAACATGTATTGATGCTGGTGAAAAGACAGTTGAATGTCAGGCTGAAGATTGTAACTACTCAGCAACAGTTGTAATCCCTGCAAATGGTCACAGCTATACAGAGTGGAAAGTATTTGTTGAACCAACATGTACTACAAAGGGTATCAGACAGAGCGTTTGTGAAGTTTGCTTAACAACTCAATCTGAAAAAATCCTTGCTCTCGGTCACGACTTAGGCGATTATATTACAGATACTCCTGCTGCTTGTGGCAAAGAAGGTTCTAAACATAAAGAATGTTCAAGATGCGATTACAAAACAGATGCAGAAACAATCGCAGCATTAGAACACAACTTTGTTGGTAACGATTGTGCTAACAAGTGCGGTGCTAAGATTTATGAATATGCTTTAGTAGAAGGTAGCACAACAGATATTATCATCACAAAGTATAACGGTAGCGACGTAAATCTCGTTATCCCAGCTGTAATTGATGATTACAACGTAGTTGCTATTGGCGACAGAGCATTTATGAAGACTGTTATTGTTCCTGGTACTCCAGCAACAGAAACAGAAGAAGCAACTGAAGATACAATTACTTACGTAGAATCAGACTTCACATCATTAACAATTCCTGCATCAATCGCAAAAATTGGTGATTATGCATTCGCTAACTCAAAACTTACTCTCGTTAACATCCCTGCAACAGTTACTACTATCGGTAAATGTGCATTCGGTTATGACGTAGTAATCACAATGGTTCCAGACCTCGAAGAAGGCGAAACTCCAGCAGAAGGCGAAGAAGTTGAATACGTAGAAAATATTGCTGCTACTCAGGTAGAAGGCTTCACAATCTACGGTGTTAAAGATTCAGCTGCTGAAGCTTATGCAAAACAAGATGCAGCAGAAGGCGAAGAATACAACTTTACATTTGTTGAAGTTAAAGACGTTTACGACGTAGTTATCGACGAAGAAGAAACAAACATCGTTGAAGTTGCTGGTGGTATTATCTTCAAAGAATTTGCTCCAGTAGATGAAGATGACGATTCAACAAAAATTGTGAACCAGATTAAGGCAGTTATTGAACTTCCTGAAAATTCTGATTACACAGTAGACGTTGAAGCAACTCTTTCAGGTGTAATCAATGAAGGCGAAGATGATGAAACACCTTACGCATTCTATGGTACTGGTTCTAAGATTCTTATTAAAGACGTTAGCGGTAACGTAGTTGACGAAATCGTTGTTATCATTGAAGGCGACGTAAACGGTGATAGCGTAGTTGACGCTCTTGACTGTATGTTAATTCAGTTAGCTTCTCAAGACAAGAGTGCTCTTGAAGGCGTTTACTTAACAGCAGGTGACTATGACTGCGATGGCGAAATTGAAGTTGCTGACTTCTCAGGTGTTGTTAACCAAATCTTTGGTGTAGCTGAAGATGATGAAATTGATGATACAACTACTACAACAACACAAGCTCCTGCAACAACAGAAGCAACAACAGAAGCAACAACAGAAGCTACAACAGAAGCTACAACTGAAGCAACAACAGAAGCTACAACTGAAGCTACAACAGAAGCTACAACTGAAGCTACTACAGAAGCTACTACTGAAGCTACTACAGCAAATCAGACCCCAGCTGCTTAAGTTGTAATTAACTAAAAATAAAACCTTTCACAGTGAAAACTGTGAAAGGTTTTTTGTTGTTAGTGGTTAGTAAGTTAGTCGTCAGTGAGTTAGTATTATAAAAATAACTACACTCGTTCATTTTAGATTTAATCTTAATCTTTAAACGAAAGAATGTAGTTTTTTTAATACTTAATTTTTCATTTTTAATTTAATGAAATTTTCCCTTCTGCAATTCTTATTAAAAGTTCGGCAAAAAGACTGTTGGACCAGGCAAACCAAGGTCTTGTAAAATCAGTTGCATCGTGTTTATAAAATGACTCATGCATTAATTTTGTATTAGCATCAGTAGTAATGAGCATATTAATGCACTCTTTAATTTCTTCCGGGCTGGTACTTGTGAGTGCTTGCATTGAAAGGGCAATATGCCATATTTTATCAATACCGGTGTGTGGACTACCAACACCTTTAGCGGCACGACCTTCAAAATACCACGGATTATCGTTAGAAAGCACGAAACTTCTCGTGTTTTTATAAAGTTCGTTGTCTGCTTTTATGTAACCTAAATATGGTGCGGCAAGTAAACTTGGGGAGTTCGCATCATCCATTAAAACGTAATTGCCTTTGCCGTCTGTTTCGTAAGCAAACATTTTGCCATGACGTTCATTCTGAATTACACCATATTCTTTAATACCTTCGTCAATATCAAATGCAAGTGAACGGCATTCACTCTCAAGTTTGATATCTTCAAAGCCAATATTTGCCATTTCTGCCGCCTTTTTAAGAGCACACACAGCCATCATATTAGCGGGTATTAAATAACCTAATTTGCAACGGTCGTCAGATGGTCTGAAACCTGACCAGGTCATACCAGTGTATGAAACGTCTTCGCCTTTACCATTATTTGAGAGTGTGTCAATAACAGGGCAGTTTTCTCTGTGGAAATAATATGTAGAGTTCGTAAAATGATTTTGCTCTTTTTTGAACGTTTCATAAATTTTAATAAGCATTTCGTGAAACTGCTCAGTAAAAATAGACGTATCAAGAGTTGTTTCGTAATACTCGTGCGCTAAATAAAGGGGGGCACACAAAGAGTCAACTTCATACTTTCTTTCCCATATAAGCTCGTGGTAAAAGTCTGTTTCGTCTTTTGCGGAGTCCGGATTCGCTTCTGCATTAAACGCATTTGAATACGGGTCAAGACAAACGTAAAAAGCGTGCTTTTCAATAATGCTTTTTAAGATGTTTTTTAAATCATCATCTTCGTTTGCATAACGTATATATGGCTTTACCTGTGCGGCACTGTCTCTTAACCACATAGCAGGAATATCACCGGTAATAACAAAGTAACTTCCGTCAGAAAGTTCTTTGACAGTTGTTTCAATAGTATTTAAAAAGCAACCTTTGAAAAATGGTGCGGCATCTGGACATTTTTCTTGAAGTTTTGCTTCAATTTCATTTGCTTTGTTTAAAAGTATTTTTGGAATTTCCATAAAAAATCTCCTGAAATGATATAAAATGATTATAACACAATTGGTAATTAAATACAATATAAAAACATAATATATATTTATGCCAGCAGACTTGACAATAGCCCTGAAATAGTGTAATCTATTATTAGATACTTATAAAAGTTATCTACATTATAAAACATATTTGTGAACATTTTACAAATGAATTGTTAATTTTTAGGAGGAGATTCCCATGGCACAAAGAATAGTTTTAAACACAATTTCTTATCACGGTAAAGGAGCAATTGCAGAAATTCCTAACGAACTCAAAGCTCGTGGTTATAAAAAGGTTTTTGTTTGTACTGACCCTGATTTAATTAAGTTCGGTGTTGCAGCTAAAGTTACAGACGTTTTAGCAGAAGCATCTATTCCTTACGAAATTTTCAGTAACATCAAAGCAAACCCTACTATTGAAAACGTGCTTGACGGTGTTAAAGCGTTTAAAAACTCGGGTGCAGACTCAATAGTTGCTATTGGTGGCGGTTCTGCAATGGATACTGCAAAAGCTATTGGTATTATTATTGAAAATCCGGAATTTTCTGACGTAAGAAGTCTTGAAGGTGTTGCACCTACAAAAAATCACGCAACGTTTACCATTGCAGTTCCTACAACTGCTGGTACTGCGGCAGAAGTTACAATTAACTACGTTATTACTGACGTTGAAAAGAAACGCAAATTCGTTTGTGTCGACGTTCACGATATTCCTGAAATTGCAGTTGTTGACCCTGATATGATGGCTTCTATGCCAAAAGGTCTTACAGCGGCTACTGGTATGGATGCGTTAACCCACGCTATTGAAGGTTATATTACAAAAGGCGCTTGGGAAATGACAGATATGTTCCATCTTAAAGCTATTGAACTTATTTCAAAACATCTTCGTGGTGCTTGTGAAAACACCGCTGAAGGCAGAGAAGGTATGGCTCTTGCACAGTATATTGCAGGTCAGGGCTTCTCAAACGTTGGTCTTGGTATTGTTCATAGTATGGCTCACGGCTTAGGTGCTCTTTATGATACACCACACGGCGTAGCAAACGCTATTATTCTTCCTACAGTAATGGAATATAACGCAGAATGTACGGGTGAAAAATACAGAGATATAGCAAAGGCTATGGGTGTTAAAGGTACTGAAACAATGACTATTGAAGGTGCTCGTATAGCAGCTATTGCGGCAGTTAAAAAGTTAGCAATTGACGTTGGTATTCCAGAAGACCTTAAACAAATTGTTAAAGAAGAAGATATTCAGTTCCTTGCTGAAAGTGCTTACGCTGATGCTTGCAGACCTGGTAACCCAAGAGACACAAGCGTTGAAGAAATTGTTGAACTTTATAAGAAATTAATGTAAAAATAACAAAAACGCCCTTTAAATACATTTTGTATTTAAGGGGCGGTTATTTTTATTTATTTATAAAAAAAGTAATAACCTTAATAGCGGTGTAGGTTATAAGAAATATAGATAACAGTTTTTTTAAAACGTAAATAGATTTATATGCTTTTGTGATTTTTTCAATATTTTTTAAAGTTTTTAAGCATTGAGTCATATTTTCTTATCCTTTCAATCTGAAGTCAATAAAACGCCGTGTGCAATACCAGGGACACTTTCACCTTGTAATGATGAAGTAGGAGAAAGAAGTGCACCGGTTCCGACAAAAAATACTCTGTTCAGTTCTTTTTTTCTCATTTTATTTATGATATGTGAACAAAGTACAGTTGCACTGCAACCACAACCAGAGCCACCAGAGTGAACGTCTTGTGTGTCAGCATCATAAATCATAATACCGCAATCGTTATGAACGGCGGAAATATCAATATTGCTTTCTTTTATTAAAAGTTCTTTTAAAATATCACTACCAACTTTACCTAAATCACCAGTTAAAATCAAATCAAAATCGTCGGGTGTTGTGTGAGTTTCATTTAAAAATTCACTTATAAGAAGCGACGCGGCAGGTGCCATTGCAGCACCCATATTGTTAACGTCGGTTATTCCTAAATCACGAATTTTGCCGAATATAACGGCATTTACACGTGGGTTATTTGGAATATCATTTTTTAATACCAACGCACCAGAGCCGGTAACAGTCCATTGTGCATAAGGTGGTCTCTGCCCACCGTATTCCAACGGGTTTCGATATTGTCTTTCAGCAGAGCAGAAGTGTGAAGAAGTTGAAGCAATAGCAGTTTCTAAAGCGCCTGAATCAATAAGTGTTGCAGAAAGTGCTAATGAAAGTGCCATTGTAGAACAAGCACCATACAGTCCTGAAAAAGGAATGTTAAATTCACGTAAACCAAAAGATGAGCCGATACACTGATTTAAAAGGTCGCCAGAAAAACAACAGTCGATATCTTCTGGTGAAAGTTCCGATTTGTTAAGAGCAGTTTTTACGGCTTCTTTAACTAATTCACTTTCAGCTTTTTCGAAGGTTTCTTTGCCTAAAAATTCATCTTCAAATACTTTGTCGAATTCGTGAGAGAGAGGACCTTCGCCTTCTTTTTTGCCTACAACGGCGGCATTACCTATAATGCTGGGACGATTATTTAATAAAATTACATTTTTTCCAATTCTTTTTGGCATATTATCACCAGAAGTATTGTGCCCCAAAATTATAAAAAAACCAGAAACTTTTGAAAGTTTCCGGTTTTTTTGTTATTTATGAGTTTCTTTATAAACACGATTTAAAACTTCTATTAATTTATCTATATCGAGTGGTTTTGGAACGTGTTCATTCATACCTGCATCGAGTGCATTTTTTCTGTCTTCGGTAAAGGCATTTGCAGTCATTGCAATAATTGGTATATCAGCAATATTTGAATTGTAAGAACTACGGATTTTTCTTGTTGCAGTGTAACCGTTCATAATAGGCATCTGAATATCCATAAGCACAAAAGTGTAATAGTTTTCACTGCTTTTTTCGAGCATATCAACTGCAATAGTTCCGTCTTCTGCTTCTTCAATTATAAAGCCTACTTCTTCAAGGAGTTCACGTGCAATTTCACGGTTAATCATATTATCTTCAACAATGAGAACTCGTGCACCCTGAAGTTCAGGAATCAGAGTTGCCTCTTCTTTTTTTGTTTGAGGTAATTCGGTTGCTTTTTTTGCTTTGAAAGTAACGGTGAACTCAGTACCGATTCCGAGCATACTGTTATATGTAAGCGAACCACCTAAAAGTTCAACAAGATTTTTGGTAATAGCAAGACCTAAACCCGTACCCTGAATACCACTTTTTGTAGTATTATGTTCACGTTCGAAAGCGTTGAAAAGATGCTTCTGGAATTCTTCGCTCATACCAACACCAGTGTCTTCAACTCTTATCTGGAAGTGAGCGGTGTCATCAGGGGCATTTAATTCTGCTACATAGAACGTAACTTTACCACCTGGTTTTGTGAATTTTAATGCGTTGCTCAAAAGGTTTGTGATTATCTGTGAAATGCGCAATGAATCAGTATAGATAGCAGGAGTGTGTACTTTTAATGAAGTTACAAATTCAATATCCTTCTTAGCCATTTCGTGGGTGAACATTTCTTTGAGTTCTTCTACCAATTTGTTGAAATCAACAATGTCATTATTCAGTTCGATTTTGTCGTTTTCAATACGAGCCATATCGAGAATGTCATTGATAATCCCCAACATATGCTGACCAGAATGTTTAGCCTTTTTAAGTGCATCGAGTGCAACTTCTTTATCTTCAATATTTTTCTCTGCTATGGTGTTATAACCTAAAATAGCATTCATTGGTGTACGGATATCGTGAGACATATTGAAAAGGAAGTTTGTTTTTGCTTGTTCTGCCTTTCTTGCTTTGTCAAGCGCATCAATAAGAATTTTGTGTTGTTTAACTTGTTCTTCGACAGTTTCTTCAATGCTCTTGAATGCCCATACTTGCTCGTGCGGTTCGCCAATTCTTGCAATATAAATCTGGTAATGGAGCATTTTACCTTCAAAAGGAACTTCGTAGTTAATTCTGACACAAGGTGAAATTTTTAATTTGTTTGTGACAGAATGAAGTTCAGTCTGTGCTTTAACGTATTCGCACTGACTTGATGCCACACATCTATCAATATAAGCGTGGAATGCAGGGGTGTATGGTATTTCTTTGAGAAGATTTTTCTTGAAATCTTCAGGGAAATAGTCTGACAAAATATAAGGTATACCTACATCTCGTTTAGCATCAACGTAATAAAGTGATTCATATTCAGCACAAAGACCTCCAATAACCCTTAAACGTTGGTTTGAATTATTAAGAAGGTTTTCGGTTCTTTCACGTTCTTCTAATTCCTGTTCAACAATAGAGTCAACACAGCGGAAAGCAATAATAACACAAATGTCGGTTTCTCTTGGAATAGGAATATATCTGATTTGCATATATTTTGTAACGCCAGTGTGATATTCTCTGTAGTTTAATTCAAATGGTTTTTTATCTTTAAAAAGGCAGAGTCTTACGTTATCTAATTGCGTTTCTGAGAGGAACATTTCCCTGTCTTCTGGATGAACGTGAAGATTTACGTAGTTTTCAATAAGACCGGAATAACTCGAAAGGGTCATATCTCCCGTTTCAAAAGCGTTTGTACCACGTTGGTCGTAATATTTTGTGCATCTTAAAACACCACGTTCTTCAGAAACGAAATAAATTATTTCGTATTCTGCAGAAAGTGTTTCTATAATAAAGTTTCTGTTTTGCAACTCTTGTTGTTGCATTAAGATTGCTTGCATCTGGTCAGAATCTAATTTCTGAAGCATTTCAGGACTTGCGACTTGCTGAACCATTACCGAATAACAATCTTTAAATTCAGGTGTGTCAATATTAGTGAATGCCGCACCATAACGACTGAAGTTTGCTGAGTTGAATAAAAGTCTGCCTTTTTCAAGACCTTGGGCAACAGGACAAAATGTGCAAGGTTCATCACGGTCTGCAATAGCGTTGTAGCAAAGGCAACCTTCAACAACCTTAGGAAAGAAATTCTTTAAGGTGTCATTGGCATAGCGTATTTTAAAGTCGCTACCGACAATATATAAACCGTTTTCAAAATTTGTTGAAACCATAATATTTTTTCACCTTATTTTGCGAATTTTTCTTTGTATGCGAGAATCGAATCTTCAATAATTGAAACTGCGTCCAACACGCCTTTAACTTCGTCAATAGCCGTTTCTTTTTCTTCAAGTGTTTTATAAACTGAAAAGAAATGTTTCATTTCGTCGAAAACATGAGGTGGTAATTGACTTATATCTTTATAAGTGTTATAAGTCGGGTCATTAAACGGAATAGAAATAATCTTATCGTCAGGTGCACCATTGTCAAGCATTGAAATAACACCTATAGGGTAACACTCGACAATTGACATCGGTTGGATTTGCTCAGAACAAAGCACGAGCACATCTAACGGGTCATTGTCTTTTGCATAAGTTCTTGGAATGAAACCGTAGTTAGCAGGGTAGTGAGTTGAAGTGTAAAGAACTCTGTCAAGTCTTAAAAGACCTGTTTCTTTATCAAGTTCATACTTCATTTTACTCCCTTTGCTGATTTCAATAACTGCAGCGTAAGATGAGCGTGAAATTCTATCGGGGTTAATATCGTGCCAGATGTTCAAAAAAATCGCCTTCTATATTTAAATTAGTTATTATCTTCTTCCTCTAAAGATTTTAAATATTCTTCAGGAAGATTGTCGTAATACATAAACATATTTTTACCATTTTTCTTTGAATAATAAAGAGCCTGGTCAGCTTTTTCCATAACTTCTTCGTAAGTAGCGCCATTAGAAGGACACTTTGCAATACCGATACTTGCGTGGAAATCTATTGATGCATCTTCAATTTTAATGTTTTCGTCCATTAAACTGAGCAAGTCTTGTGCACGTGTTGAAACAACATCATCTTCAATAGGATTTGGTAAGAAGATTATAAATTCATCGCCGCCAAAACGACCTAAAATATCGGTGTGACGGAAAACACGTCTTATACAATCACCGAATTCATGAAGAACGTCATCACCAACAGCGTGACCGTATGTATCGTTAACCTTTTTAAAATTATCAAGGTCAACAAACATAAATACGCCTGTGCCACCTTCTTCTATGTGCTTTGTGATTTCTCTACCAACAGCAGCTTTATTATAAAGAAGTGTGAGCGGGTCAGTGTCTCTGTCGTGTTCAATATATCTTCTTAATGTAAGTTCTTTTGCTTTTGTTTTAATCATATAGGTGTTAAGTACGCCACCTAAGAAATAGAAACTGACTGCATTAAGAATATCAACAGAAGCAACAGACCAGTCTTTTACGTAGTAACTGCATAAACAGAATATAATAACCTGAAGCGCGTTGAATGCAATAAGACGCCATGGTCTGTCGATTATTATCATTGGTATCGCAATTAAGAATACGCAGAAGGTTGTGCTTGTTATTGTAGGACTGTTAAACGTACCTAAAATAATTGCATAAGCAAAAATTGCAAAGATTGAAACGTATGTAACTGCCGTTATTAAATCTGGTTTTTTCTTTAAAAACTTCCATGCACAAAGTAAAACTAAAAACTCACACACAAAAAGCGAGAAATATAAAATCATATTGTGCTTGTAAGAATCTTCAAAGAATGACAAAACGAACAACGCAAGGAACACAACAGTTCCAAGACCAGACGTAACAAAAAGAACACCTTTGTTTTTTTCTTCTCTTTGTGGTCTGATTGCATCATATTCTTCTGGAGTAATACCCGCATAGAAGAATGTAGAAATAAAGAAATCTTTTACTTTGCTAAACATAACTTTCCTCCGCAATTATATTATACTATAATATATCAACATTATTTTACTATAAAACTATATAAAAAATCAACAGTTTCGGAGAAAAAATATCGAAAAAAATTAACAAAATGAATAAAAATAGAGAGAATTGACGAAAAAAGTGTTTTGTGTTATAAATTTTATTGTTGGTGATGATATGAAAGAGTATAAAATAAGTCCTGTTGCAACAATAAAAAATGGTTATAAAGAAAAATTCGGAGTGCCAAGGCAGAGTGGTCTTGCACCAACTGTGGTGTCTGAAATTGTTTTTGAAGAAAATTTCAAAGATGAAAATATGATAAGAGATATTGAAAGTTTTTCGCATCTCTGGCTTATATGGGGTTTTTCAGAGAATTTTGGCGAATGGTCACCTACGGTAAGACCGCCTAAATTAGGTGGAAATAAACGTACGGGAGTTTTTGCAACACGTTCACCATTCAGACCGAATTCATTGGGTCTTACAGTTGTTAAATTAATAAAGATTGAAGATACAAAAAACGGAAAAACACTTGTAGTAACCGGTGCAGATTTAGTTGATGGTACACCGATATTCGATATAAAACCATATCTTCCTTACGTTGATTCTGTACCACACGCAACAGGTAGTTTTTCAGATGAACATAAAAATGAATTTTTAAAAGTGGTTTTTATGAATGAAAGCGAAAATATATTAAAAGAAGATGAAAAAACAGAACTTTCAGAAATTTTATCGCTTAACCCCAAACCATCGTATCAGAATGATGATGAGAGAATTTATGGATTGAGTTACAAAGATTTATCGGTAAAATTTAGCTGTGATAAAGATAGTATTTACGTTTTAAAAATAGAAAGGGTTTAAAAATGCTTTATATAAAACCTGCATTTTATGATGATTTTAAGTGCATAGCAGATAAGTGTACCGACTCCTGTTGTGTTGGTTGGGAAATAAATATAGATAACGAAACAATGGATATTTATAAAAATATGCATACAGAGTTCGCTTTAAAAATAAGAGAAAATATTGTAAAAAATGAAGAGAATACATATTCTTTTAAACTTCTTGAAGGTGAGCGTTGTCCGTTTCTTAACAAAAACAATCTTTGCGATATTATAACTAATTGTGGTGAAGATAGTATTTGTTATATATGCAAAGAACATCCACGTTTTTATAATGATTTCTTGAACGTAACAGAATATGGTTTAGGGCTTTGTTGCGAAGAAGTTGTAAGATTACTTTTAGAAAATGATGAACCACTCGAATTTGTAGTTTTTAATGACGAAGATGAATTTTACGAAACCGATGAAACTGAAGAAGAAAACTACAATAAACTTTTTGATTTGCGAAACGAAATTTTTGAAATACTTAATACAACCAAAAGTTATAATGATAAGATTGAAAAAATATTAAGTGTTGCAGAAAAGTTCTGTGGTGAAAAAGTTGAACTTTTAAGCGATAACGAAATATTTGAGATTTATGAAAAAACTGAACCTATAAATAATGAATGGATAGAATATTTTGAAGAGTTGAAAAAGAGTAAATGTGAAATTTATAAAAAAGAAAAGCCGTTCGACGAAGAGTCAAACGGCGATAGTAAATACGGGAAGTTATTGAATTATATTATTTTCAGGCATCTTTTAAAAGCTGTTTTTTCTGATGTTGCAGATGTTCAAAAATACCTTGGTTTCTGCATTTCTTCTGTAAGATTTATTAAACTTTGCGATATAAAAACTTATACAGAAAAAGGATTTGTTTCAGAAACTGACAGAATAAACAACGCAAAAAGATGGTCAAAACAGATTGAATACAGTGAAGAGAATATTGATTTATTGATATTTGAGAATTAAATGATATTCTTAATTTCTTGTAATGTTCTGACGATGTGAGTAGGTGTTACGTTGTCAGGGCATTTTTCGTTGTTTTTATTAAACCAGATTGTTTTTATATTGTAATTGTTACCGCCTTTTATATCGGCTGAAATGCTGTCGCCTATAAGTATGACGTTTTCTTTTTCAGGGTTGTTTAATTCATAAAAGCAGTAGTCAAAAAACTCCTTTTGCGGTTTGCTTATGCCAATATCTTCTGAGAAAAACATACCTTTAAAGTATTTTTTGAAATCACTTAAATTAAGTCTGTTTTCCTGTACTACTCTGAAGCCATTTGAAACAACGTAAAGGTCGTGTTTAGAATAAAGGTAGGCTAACAGCTCTTTTGCACCTGTAACTTCATAAGCACTTTCTGAAATTCCTTTTTCAAAAAGCTCTTCAATTGCAGGTCCATCAGCTATAAGACCGAGCTTTTCTAAAATGATGTTCCAACGATTAGCTCTTAAATAAGCCTTTGTTATTTCACCATTTTCAAGTCTTTTCCAGATTTTTATATTTTCATCGGTAAATGTTTTGAAAACATTGTTGCTATAAGGCAAATTAAAATCATTGAAAATTCTGATTATACTTTGCCTTGCGCATTCATTAAAATCAATCAGGGTGTTATCAATATCAAGTAAAACTATCATAAGAATTCCTTTAATGCAGTGTTAACTACGTATTGGAATGAATTAATGTTAATTTCATCCGCAGACATTCCGTTGGCAGCGTAGCATTCGATTGCTGACGGAGTTTTATTTCCACTCATAGACATTTCTGTAAGAGCAACATCAAGAGCATCACAGACACTGTCACCGTCTAAATCGCCGTCGATTACTATTGTGTATTCGGCGATTTTTTCTTCATCTTTATAAAGTGATATAACAGTACCAGTGCCTAAATAAGAGTATTCACCAAAACTATTGCTTGGTTCAACGTTATATGTTATATCTTCGGCGGTTTTGCAGATTTCTTCTATATTCTGACAAATAGTATTTTTTGAAAAAACAACGTTATTCGCTTTATCAATAACACTGTTTTCATCAGTTGCTAAAATTGTTGGATAAAGTTCACCAGTCTGAGTATAGTTTGTTTTAACTGAAATATTGAAGTTTGGGGAAGAATAAATTTCACAAATGATTTTGTCGTTCTTTAAATTTAATCCATATATCCAGTAGTAATCATCATATATTGCTAAATCCGGTTTAAAAATTTCTTCTTCAGTTTGTGTTTCGGGGTTGAATCTCATAACGGTATCCGGAGTGTTGTAATATAAAAATTCACCGTCACAAAGAAGTTTTGAAAAACTTGTTGAGTAAAAAGATAACGCAGAAGCTCTCCATTCGAAAGGTAGATTTTTTATAGTTTCAACATCGCTTCCGTCAATAGAGTTTAAAACGTTGATGTTTTTATCCGCGCTGTTGAAACAATAAATTTTATCATTAAGAAGTTGAAATGCTGTTTCGTAATCTTGCCAGAAATATTTATCGTAAGTAGTGTCAGTAGGGGTTGCGGTGTAGTCAATTGTAGTTTTTCCCGATTTAATATGACCGGTTTCTATAATGCCGTTTGTAGAACGCAAGAAATTTTTATGTAACACACGGCCAGACATATCCCATGTAGGGTCATCCCATGTAACGTCAACGTGGTAAGGAACGTTGTTTATATACACTATATTCCAGGCGTGGTTAATATCGTCAGAAGCACAGTAATCAGAGTCTATTCCGACTTGTTCTAAAAGGTAATCGTAAGCGAGAGCATAACCTTTGCAAACAGCATCGTTAAGTACGAGAACGCCATAGGCATTATATGAACTTTCGGGAATTGTCCCTGCAAGATAATTATCGTAGTCATATTCGCACAAAAGTGCAAGTCTGTCGTGAAGAAGCAAGGCTTTTTCTACGTCAGTAAGATTTTCGTTGTCTTTTACACCTTTCAGAAGTTTTTCTGCAGAATTATACATTTCTTCTAACATAACAGCGTATTCTTCTTTTGTGTAATTTTCTGCAAAAGCAATTATTGAAAAATTGCCGGATGAGGTTGCGTAGCCCATAGAGTAGATTCTGAAAAGTTCGGGGGAATTGTACCAGATAAAAGAGCTGAGAGTGGTCCACATTTCATTTGAAAATGGAATTTTAAATTGTGAAACGTCGATATAGCCGAAAAGATTTGAACTTCCTTGTATTGTACGGGTGCAGTCAATCGTTTTCAGTTGTTCAATAAGATAATCAACAAAAGCTTCAGTGTCCAGTACACTTTCTAAAGACGTACTGGATACTGAAGCTGTATCATAATTTGTAGGTTCTGATAAATGATAATCGGGGGTAATCAGAAAAGCGGCAAAAGAAGTGTTTGCACTTACCAAAGTTATGATAAATGCTATAACAAGAGTTAATAAACTTTTAACCGCTTTTTTCATAACAATACCTACTTATAATTTTTCAATTTTGTCTGCGAGACTATCTAACCAATCACCTTCAAAGAGTTCAATAGCACCGGCATCAACTGCTGCGGCTAATTTGTTGTTGATTGGTAATTTTGAAACTGTGTCAACTGAATGTTTTTTTGCAATTTCATCAATATGACTTTCGCCAAAAATACTGTGACGTTTTTTGCAGTCAGGACACTCGAAATAAGACATATTCTCAACAAATCCTAAAACAGGAATATTCATAAGAGAAGCCATTTTAACTGCTTTTTCGACAATCATTCCTACTAATTCCTGTGGGGAAGCAACAATAACAATTCCATCAATAGGAAGACTCTGGAAAACTGTTAAAGGAACATCGCCTGTGCCTGGTGGCATATCTACAAACATAAAGTCAACGTCGTTCCATATAACATCGGTCCAGAATTGTTTTACAGTACCCGCGATAACAGGTCCACGCCAAACAACAGGGTCAGTTTCGTTTTCTAATAAAAGGTTTACAGACATAATTTCAATGCCTGTTTTTGTCATGCAAGGGAAAATTCCTTGCTCACTACCTTGTGCTTTTTCTTTGATACCAAAAGCTTTTGGTATTGAAGGACCTGTAATATCAGCATCAAGTATTGCAGTAGAAAAACCTTTTCTTTTCATTGAAACGGCTAAAAGAGAAGTAACAAGTGATTTGCCAACTCCACCTTTACCACTTACTACGCCAATAACTTTTTTTATTTTTGAAAGTTCGTGTGGTTTTTCTAAAAGACTTTTTGGGTCACGTGAAGAGCAGTTCTGACTACAACTGCTACAATCGTGTGTGCATTCGCTCATTTGAAATCATCTCCTATAAGTTATTGTAACATAGAGAGTTTAAAATATCAATACAATAATATATCTTTTAATTCAAATTGCACTATAAAATGCAAAAATTCAATTATAATTTGTGAATGAAAAACTATTGACTTTTTTGTTTAATTTTTATATAATGCAATGTGCGATTGTCTGTACTTATGAAAACAGACGAATGATTTTGTAAAACAGGTTGTTATTTTACCCACTACTTTCACTACTTAAATAATTTACCTGAATAATAGATAGGAGTAAATAAAAATGAAAAGAACTTATCAGCCTAAGAAAAGACACAGAAAAATGGAACACGGCTTCCGTAAAAGAATGGCAGACAGAAACGGCCGCAAGGTACTTGCTCGTCGTAGAAGAAAAGGCAGAAAACAACTCACTTATTAAGTTTAAGTTTTAGAATTAACCTGGTATTTGGAGAGAACAAGTGTTAGACTTCGTCACACTAAAAATGAATGGCGACTTCCGTCGTCTTTATAATAGAGGTAAGGCTGTAACGAATCCTGCGTTGGTTATGTATTATATGAAGAACCGCGCGGGAATTTGCCGTATTGGTATAACCACCGGCAAAAAGATAGGTAATGCAGTTGAACGTAATCGTTCAAGACGTATTATAAAAGAAGCCTTCCGTTCTGTTTGTAAAGATATAGATGGTGCTTACGACTTTGTTTTTGTTGCAAGAAGTAAAACTAAGTATCAGAAAAGCACTTATATTGAAAAAGTTATGCGTGAAATGATGCTTACTAATGGTATAATTGCAGATAATGTAAAGGAAGAAAAAGATGAAACAACGTCTTCTTAAAATGATAGGCTTTTATCAAAGGCGTATTTCTCCACTTTTTCCCCCAAGGTGCAGATTTTACCCGACTTGTTCACAATACGCAAAAGAGGCTATTGAAATCCATGGTGTATTTAAAGGTTTAATTCTTGCCATCTGTCGCCTTATGCGATGTAACATTCTTTTTCCTGGTGGTGTGGACCCTGTTCCACCTAAAAGAGAGAAAAAATGTGAGCATAAGGGAAGACATTAAAAACGAAAGGACTTACATCAAATGTATGATGCAATAAGAGCGTTTTTTTCGCCGATTTTAAGTTTTCCGCTTAGTTTGATTTATGAGTGGACAGGTAGTTACGTATTAGCAATTTTATTATTGACACTTATAATTAAATTAGTGCTTTTACCTGTTTCAATCAAACAACAGAAAAACTCAGCAAAACAAACAAGACTTAACGCTAAAGTAAACAGAATCAGACAAAAATATGCAAACAACCAACAAAAAGCACAACAGGAAATTCAGGCTCTTTATCAGCGTGAGGGTTTTGGTGCTGCTAATATGGGTTGTATGCCAATGGCTATTCAGATGCTTGTTATGATTGGTCTTTACGGCGTTATGTACACACCAATTTCAAGTGTGTTAAGATTCAGTTCAGAAAAAATGGAAGCTATGAAAACAATTATGGCTTCTGTTATTGAAACTGGTAGCAAAAACTCAAGAAGTGCAAATATGTATGAAATTGCAATTCTTAAAAATTACAATGACTACAAAGATAAACTTTCAGAAGTTTTAAGTGCAGAAGACTTTGCAGATTTAGCAGATTTTGCTGAAAAGTTCAAGTTTTTAGGT
This sequence comes from Acutalibacteraceae bacterium, assembly GCA_045533655.1. Taxonomy (GTDB): domain Bacteria; phylum Bacillota; class Clostridia; order Oscillospirales; family Acutalibacteraceae; genus DTU089. The sequence goes on along the minus strand of JAZSIE010000012.1, from coordinate 6,156 downwards.
CTTGACCTTTCAGTTACACCAGATGCTAAAGACCCGAGTGCATATTGGTTAATTCCGATACTTGCTTGTCTTACTGCTTTAATTTCTTCAGTTTATATGTATTTAAAACAAAGAAAGCAAAATCCAGAAATGGCTAAAAATCCAGCAATGGGTTGTATGACTTTTATGTCACCTGCAATGTCACTTATGTTTACATTTATGTTCCCAACTGGTGTTGGTGTTTATTGGATTATTTCTAATATTTTCTCATTTTTCCAGCAGATATTCACTTCATTTGTTTATAGCCCTAAAAAAGTTATAGCACAACAAATGGTTGATGAAACTGTATTAAGACGTTCAAAAGAAAATACTACAAAATTACGTGTAGAAAACGAAAAGAAATAAGGTGTTACGATGATTAAAGAAGCAATCGGTATTGCTGCTACTATAGATGAAGCAAGAAAAATAGCTACCCAGAACCTTAATGCACCTATTGATGCAGACGTTAAGGTTGAAATAGTTAGTATGCCAAAGAAAAAGGTTTTAGGTCTTTTTGGTGGTGCTGATGCAAAAGTTAAAGCTTTCTATGATGATGGTGTTGAAGAACCTAAAAAAGCACCAGAGAAAAAGCAAGAAAGCAAAAAAGAAGCACCTAAAAAAGAAAACAAACCTGCTCCTAAAAAGGAAGAAGTAAAAGAAAAAACTCCTGAAATTGACCTTTCAGGTATTGAAGCGAAAGAAACAGATGCTACAAATTACCTTAAATCAATCCTTGTTGGTATGGGTTTTGAAGGTGCAAACGTAACTGTTAAAGAAACTGAAGAAGATTTATTCTTCGAAATTACTTGTGACGAAGATTACGGTAACATTATTGGCAGACGTGGTGAAACACTTGATGCTCTTCAATATCTTACAAGACTTTACGTTAACCGTGCAGATAAAGATGGTAAAAGGGTTGCTCTCAACGTTGGCGATTACAGAAAACGCCGTGAAGAAACTCTTAAAGCACTTGCAAAACGTCAGGCTCAGAGAGCTATAAAATATCGCAGAAGTTGTGTGCTTGAACCAATGAATCCTTATGAACGCCGTATTATCCATACAGCAGTTCAGGAAATTGAAGGCGTATCTTCACACTCTGTTGGTGAAGGTGAAAACAGAAGAGTTGTTATTGTTTCTGATAATTGCGATAATCAGAAACGTGGCGGTTACTCAAGAGACCGTCGTGGAAACAATGGTGGTAGACGTGAAAGAAGACCACAGTACGTTCCTGAAACACCAAAAGAGCCAAGAGAACAAAAAGTTGATGCTGCAACATCTTCACGTTATGGCAAAATTGAGCCAAAACACGTTGCAACTGAAACAACAGAAGAATAATTATTCTTGACAATCCCAAAATTTAGGTATAATATGACTTATATAGTTTAAATCTATGATTAAGAGAGTAGAGACGGAATGTTTCTTCAGAGAGCGTACCGGTTGGTGAAAGGTACGAGTTACACCGTTTTGAAGACCACTTAAGAGTGCTTTGTGAAGCGTAGAATTACGATAAATAAAGCCGTGTAAGTCGCGTTAAGACTTCTCGAGTGGCAGTATTATACTGCAATTTGGGTGGAACCGTGGAGTTTATCGCTTCATCCCATTTTATTAAAATGGGATGAAGCGTATTTTTTTAGGAAAAATTGAAAGGTGGAATATATATGATTAAAGTTACACTTCGTGACGAAGTAAAGGAGTTTCCAAAAGGAACTACACCTGCTGATATTGCAAAAGAAATCAGTATGGGACTTTACAGAAATCTTTGCGCTTGTACTGTTAACGGCGTAATGGCAGATGTAAGAACAGAATTAAATGAAGATTGCACTGTTAATCTTCTTACGGTTGAAAGCGAAGAAGGTAAACACGCTTTCTGGCACACTGCTTCACATATTTTAGCACAGGCAGTAAAAAGACTTTACCCTGAAACAAAACTCGCAATAGGTCCTGCTATTGACAATGGTTTCTATTACGATTTTGATTCAGAAGTTTCTTTTACACCTGAAGCACTCGAAAAAATTGAAGCAGAAATGAAGAAAATTGTTAAAGAAGACATTGAACTCGAGAAATTCCTTGTTGAGCCACAAGAAGCAATTAAGCTTATGGAAGAAAAAGGCGAAATTTACAAGGTTGAACTCATTAAAGAACACGCAGGCAAAAATGAACCTATCAGTTTTTATAAACAAGGTGAATTTGTTGACGTTTGCGCTGGTCCACACATTATTTCAACAGGCAAAGTAAAGGCATTCAAACTTACCGCTTGTACGGGTGCTTACTGGCGTGGCGACCAGAACAACAAAATGCTCCAGAGAATTTATGGTACAGCATTCCCTAAATCATCTGAATTAGAAGAGCATTTAGCACGAATTGAAGAAGCAAAAAAACGTGACCACAATAAATTAGGTAGAGAGTTAGAAATCTTTACAACAGTTGATTCTATCGGTCAGGGCTTACCAATTCTTCTTCCAAAAGGTACGTTTATCGTGCAGACACTTCAAAGATTTGTTGAAGATGAAGAAGCAAGAAGAGGTTGGGTGCGTACTAAAACACCACTTATGGCAAAGAGCGACCTTTACAAAATTTCTGGTCACTGGGACCATTACAAAGACGGTATGTTCGTTTTAGGTGATGAAGAAAAAGATAACGAAGTTTTTGCACTTCGTCCAATGACTTGCCCATTCCAGTACCAGGCATATTTAAACAGAGCACGTTCTTATCGTGACCTTCCAATGCGTCTTGCTGAAACTTCAACTCTTTTCAGAAATGAATCATCCGGCGAAATGCACGGACTTATTCGTGTAAGACAGTTCACAATTTCTGAAGGTCACCTTATGTGTACTCCGGAACAACTTGCAGACGAATTCGAGCGTTGCCTTGACCTTTGTATATTTATGCTTAAAACTCTCGGTCTCTATGATGACGTTTCTTACCGTTTCTCACAATGGGACCCAGACGACAGAGAAAAATATATCGGTACAGAAGAACAGTGGAATGAAGCACAGGGCATTATGAAAGAAATTCTCGATAACCTTAATATTGATTATAAAATCGGTGTTGGTGAAGCTGCTTTCTATGGTCCTAAACTTGATATTCAGATTAAGAACGTTCACGGCAAAGAAGATACGTTAATCACAATTCAGATTGACCAGATGCTTGCTGAAAAATTCGGTATGGAATACGTTGCAAAAGATGGTACGAAGAAAAATCCTTATATTATTCACCGTACTTCTATTGGTTGCTACGAAAGAACTCTTGCACTTCTTATTGAAAAATATGCTGGTGCATTCCCACTTTGGTTGGCACCAGAACAGATGAGAATTCTTCCTATTTCTGAAAGACATCACGATGCTTGCTTCGAACTCAAGAAAGAACTTGAAGCAAAAGGACTTCGTGTTACTGTTGACGATAGAGCAGAGAAAACAGGCTATAAAATCCGTGAAGCACAACTCGAAAAAATTCCTTATATGCTCATTCTTGGCGATAACGAAATTGAAAATAAATCAGTTTCTGTAAGAAGCAGAAAGAACGGCGATATGGGTTCAATGAAAGTTGACGAATTTGTAGCAATGGCAATTGAAGAAGTAGAGACAAAGAAATTATAATAGTTGCTAGTGTGGCTGGTATGGCTAATTGCTAGTAAAGTTAATTAAAATAAAAAGTTCTATCATTTTTTAAATTGAGAATGATAGAGCTTTTTTGATATCTGATACCTAACAACCAACACCTAACGCCTAACGCCTAACAACTAACTATTGAAAAAAATATATCGTTATGCTAAACTGAAAATATAATAGAATGAAAGGGGAAGAAAATAATGCGAAAAAATATAAAACTTATATTGTGTTTCATTCTTGTTTTTAGTTTTCTTTTTACTATGCCGAGTGTGGCGTTTGCGGTTGAAAATGAACCGGATATTGAAAATGAGTTGGTGACTTGTGAGCGTTATAATGCTATCAGCATTGGTAGTATTGTTAGCAGTGTTAATTTGAAAGATTATATTCCCGATTTAGTTGCTTTTAAAAATGACGTGCTTCATCAGTTTATGGTTGATGACAGTAATTTAACCGACCCTGATGGATATGGTTATTTAGATTTAAGTAAATATAAACTTCCTGTAAACGTGGATTTGTATTCATCTATATGTGAGTTTATTTGGTATGAAAGTCCCGAACTTTTCAGGTCAACAGGATTTATGGCTGAATTGGGTGGCAAAAACGACAGTTATATTATTGGTCTTAATTGTTCCTATATCTATGACAAACCTGAAGATTTTGTTAACGATTATAACAAGGCAATTAAAAAGGCAGATGAATTACTCTACGGTATTGAAGGTAATGACAGTTTAAGTGACGTAGAAAAAGCGTTACTTTTACACGACAGACTTGCTTTGTTCTGTGAGTATGACGTTGTTAATTTAGATAACGATACTCTTCCGGATAGTGCATTTAATATGTATGGCGTGTTAGGTGAGGGTATAGCAGTTTGTATGGGTTATGCTTTAGCGTATGACTATTTGTTAGAAAGAGTTGGTATTGATTCTCAATATTGCTCATCTCAAAGAATGAACCACGCATGGAACGTTGTTTATATTGATAACGAACCATATCACGTTGACGTTACATGGGATGACCCGACAGACGATATAAGCGGTCAGGTTTTTCACGATAATTTCTTAAGGTCAACAGAAGGTATAAAAGAAACTGGTCATAAATATGGCGTTTTTGACAGAACAGATTACATAACAACACCAAAAAGTACAAAGTACGATAATTATTTCTGGCAGGATTCTATGACCTCATTCCAACTCGTTAATAATAAAATTTATTATATTGATAGTGATTATAATACTCAAAATAGTAGTAAAAGAACGGGTAAACTTATTGAGTTAGATGATATAAACGATACCACACCAGTTGTTTTAAAAGAAATAACAGATGAGTGGAAAAAGGTTGAAGATGATACAATCTGGAAATATAACTTTTCAAAACTTGTAAGTGGTAACGGAATACTTTATTATTCTGATACGGATACAGTTTATAGTTTTAATCCTGTAACAAATGAAGAAAAAATAATTGTTACACCAGAAGAAACGGCAAAAGTAACGGGTAATAACACTGATTACGCAATCTATGGTATGAGATTTGACGGTTGCACACTTAAAGGTGAATACTCGAAAACACCGAATTACGAGACAACAACTAAGACCGAAAAAGTGTTTTCAAAAGATATTCACGTAAAGGACAACAAATGGGTTTCTTTAGTTTCTTCTACCGAAACGAAAAAAGGCAAAGAAGCAATTACTTGTGTTAATTGTGATTATGTTTTTGAACAAAGAGAAACTGCGGCTTTAGGTAATCACAATTGGGGTGACTGGTCCTACGAAACGTTGACAAAACCGACTTGTACAAGCGATGGAATAAGAATTAAACGTTGTAAAGACAGTGGTTGTGCGGCAACTAAATGGGAAAAAGTGAAGGCAACAGGGCACAACTACTCGGGCGAATGGACAGTTGACGTACCTGCTAATTGTATGAATGTAGGTATAAAATCGCATCATTGTACAAAATGCGATAGCAGAAAAGACGTTACAAAGATTTCCGTTAACAATACACATATAGCGGGTGGAACCTGGTTAATAGGTAAAGAGGCTACTTGCAATAGTGAAGGCTATAAGTATAAAACTTGTACAATTTGTGGCGATGAAGCAGAAAGAACTGCTATTCCTAAAAAAGAACATAAATTAAAGAGTGTAAACCAAAGAACTGTTACTTGCACGGTTGATGGTTATACTGGTGATAAAAAATGTAGTTCTTGTGGAATTGTTGTTGAAACTGGAACTGTGGTGAAAGCAACAGGACATAAGGTAAGCGATTGGATAATAGAAACCCAGCCAACAGAAACTACCGATGGCTATAAATATAAAGAATGTACTGTTTGTTATGAAAAAGTAGAGACTGCAGTTATTAAGTATAACACTAATCTTGAAGCACCGGTAATATCAAGTGCAAAGGTAACAACAAGTGGAGTAAAACTCACTTGGGGTGCAGTAGAAGGTGCAGCAGAATATAAGGTGTACAGAAAAACATATAACGCTTCAACAAAGAAGTGGGATAGCAAGTGGACAAATATCGGAAAAACAACTGC
>JAZSIE010000027.1:0-46115 GCA_045533655.1 Acutalibacteraceae bacterium | reverse complement strand
ACCCCTCAAGGACTATGAGGTTGATAGGCTGCGTGTGTAAGCATGGTGACATGTTCAGCTAAGCAGTACTAATAGGTCGAGGGCTTGACCATTTCGTTTGTTTCTTCCCCGCTTTCCTTTATTCAGTTTTCAGGGTACATTCAATAAAATCACCCTGTCAGATGGAGTTATATGCACCATTAATTCTGTTGGTAGAACACCTGCCTCTTAATCAGGGTTCTCACGGTTCGAGCCCGTGATGGTGTACCATTAAATGGCCCGTTGGTCAAGTGGCCTAAGACTCCGGCCTCTCACGCCGGCAACACGAGTTCGAATCTCGTACGGGTCACCATTTTAAAAAAGGAATAAGCAGTATATCTGTTTATCATATAGTCGGTGTTGATGGCGTTGAGGGTCCACCCGTTCCCATTCCGAACACGGTAGTTAAGCTCAACAGTGCCGAAAATACTTAGCGGGAAGCTGCTCGGGAAGATAGGGCGATGCCGACACAAAAGCCGGATAATAATCCGGCAATATTTGCCTTAATAGCTCAGTCGGTAGAGCACTCGGCTGTTAACCGAGTTGTCGTAGGTTCGAGTCCTACTTGAGGCGCCAAAAAATCCAAGTCATAAGGCTTGGATTTTTTCATTTATGCCCTTTAGGGCATAACTTCATTTTGCGACATTTATTGAGCAAACTTCATTTCAGTATTACTGAACTTCATTATGTAGGACATAAACGAATGAAGTTATCTTGTGATAAATGAAGTGCTATGCAATGAAGTACTGTGTAATGAAGTTGCCTGACGGCAAACGGATTGTAAAGCTCAGCTTGTTATGCTATAATTAGTTTATATGAAATTTTAGGAGTTATGGAATATGAAAATTCATATTATTGGTTGTAGCGGTTCTGGTAAAACTTTTTTTGCAAATGCCCTTTCAAATAAATATAATATACCACATTTCGATTTGGATGATATTCAATGGGATAATAATTCCCATAGTTATGGTGTTAAAATGCCTGTTGAAAAACGCAATTTATTGTTAAAAGAAATTTTAGAAAAAGAAAATTGGATAATTGAAGGTGTATATTATTCTTGGTTATTAGAAAGTTTTGAAAAAGCAGATATAATTTATGTGTTAGATATACCTAAACATATTTATAAACGAAGAATTATAATTCGTTTTTTAAAACGAAAATTTGGAAAAGAAAACGGAAAAAAGGAAACAGTAAAGTCAGTTTATAACCTATTAAAATGGACCGATACTTTTCAAAATAAAAATTTGAAAGAGATTAAAGAAATGTTAGAAAACTTTGAAAATAAAGTCGTATATATTTCATCGGTTTCAGTGGTGGACAAAATTATTTCTGACATAAATGAATGAAGTTATCTTGTGATAAATGAAGTGCTATGCAATGAAGTACTGTGTAATTAAGTTGCCTGACGGCAAACGGATTGTAAAGGATAATTTATTGTGCTATAATTAACTTATGATTGGAGTGAGATTATGAAGAAAGAAGATAAACTTGGCGATTTATCAATGCAATTATCTGTTGATGTTTTAAATATGTGTAAAGTTTTGAAAAAACAAGGAGAAACTGTAATTTCGAATCAAATCAGCAGAAGCGCAACAAGTATTTGTGCCAATATTGCAGAGAGTAAGTATGCTCACGGCAGAGCTGATTTTATTGCAAAACTTCAAATTTCACTTAAAGAAGCTTCAGAAACAGGTAAATGGATTGAAATGTTATATAAAACTGGGGCTATTTCAGATGAAGAATATAAACATCTTAATAGACTATGTTCAACTATTAGAGTTTTGTTGATAAAATCTATCAACACCGCAAAAGAAAATATGAAATGAATTGACTTTTAGTAGTTTGATTTTCGTTACATAGATACAAAAAACAGATACCATCCGGTATTTGTTTTTTTACTTTTCAGGAGAACTTAAACTAAGACAATTCGGAGTTTTCAGCCGATTTTGGGAACGCAAGAGTCGTTGCCACAGGTTAGATGTTCTTACAAATTTCTTAAGATCAAAACACCCCTCTGTTAATTCCTCAAAATATATGCTATAATCATTTTATAAATTAACAAAGGAGAATCTGTATGAAAAAGAAAGTTGTATTTTTTTCTGTTGTTGCTTTGTTTATAATAATTGTTATTAATTTCCCGATTTACAGATTGCTTACATTTCCAGGCTATATGCAGAATTTTTACAGTCAGGAACAAATAAGACAGGTTATGTATATCGGCACTCCTTGGGATCGTGCAGCTGTCAAAGATGTTATGAATTTAGCCAAAGAAGCATTTAGTGACTGCGGTCATTCGGAAGATGAAAACGATAAAAAGTATGGTGCACTTTCAATGTATGCATCTTCAACAGATATTTATCCTGAAACAGTTAAAACAAAATATTCACTTAAGCTTTGGTCAGTACACCTAGATGATAACGAGGGATATATGTGGGTGTATTATTCTCAGGAAGGTATAAATGCAGAAGGTGAAACAGATTACGGTAGTTGGCGAATAATTTCCCTTTGGAAGGTAGAAAAAGATACCGATGGAAATTGGGTGGTTACAGATATAAGTGAACCCTCGTAATAAAATTTAATGTGGTGCAGATAAAGTGATTTATTATGATGTGATTGATTTCTTAAAACGATTGGCTTCAAAATCGAGGTAAGAACACAAAAAAATGCACACCCAATAGGGTGTGTATTTTTTTGGCTTTTTAATTAGAACTTAATCTTACGACAACCCGTTTACAACAGACGAGTTCGGCTGTTAACTGCTCGAAGCTCTGCCGCTGCCAGTGGTAGATGAAGGCGGGGTTTCGAGAGGAAGAAACACAGAGCATTGCGAGTGAGTAACGAAGCAAGGCGACAATGTTTCTGACCGATGTTGTCGTAGTTGTTTATGAATAACTAGTAGGGTTAATTATTGAAATAACTTTTGTTTTATGCTATCATAAAGAAAATATTAAAAAAGATGTGGGTGAATTTTGTGGTAGAATCAAGATGTGGAATACTTTGTTATTCTTGTGAATACAGAGAAAAATGTGGCTGTGGTGGTTGTATAGAAACCAATGGTCACCCGTTTTATGGAGAATGTTCTTTAGCAAGTTGTTGCCAGAATAAAGGTTTTACTCATTGTGGCGAATGTCTAGAGATGCCGTGTGAGTTATTAACCAAATTTTCTTGCGACCCTGAACACGGCGATAATCCAAAAGGTGCAAGAATTGAACAATGCAAAAAGTGGAAAGCCAAGAATTGATATGAACAAAGAATTTGATAACATATTAAAAGATGGCATTATTTACAAAGATGGAAAAAAATTGAGTTTTAACAAAGGAAAGTGAATATTATGGAATTATTGAGATATTTAAAATGCAACATTTGTAAGAGAAATTCAATTGATGAAATTATAAATGTTTTTGAAGAAATGTGTAAAACACCCATTGAAGATGATATTTTACTGAATGAATATGGTGTTTACAGTTTTTCAGGAAAAGAATTGTTTTATTATGATTTAGTAAGGCAATACCCTGATGGTGAGGATGAATATTACCAGCTTCGTGTTAGTGTAATATTTGAACCAGATGAAGAAAATCGCGGTATTACTGGCACCCTGTGGAGTGATGATACTACAGAAAATTTCTTTGATTATATACGCAAATCTGCAGGATATGAGTATGTAAAAAACCACCAATTCAAGTCTATTGATATCAGAAGAGACCAGACCTGATGCAGAAAAACTATTTAAAAGCCTGCTTCGGATAACTCACTCTAATCAACTGTATTGCAAAAATTCCAACCATCAGTTGATTTAACATCTCCGAATAAGTCATTGATTTTTTCTAAAAAAATTGGTACGATACAGATACAACGGCGCTGTTGATTATTAAAACGGAGATGATTTAATTGACAATCAATATTGGGGAAACAATAAAATCAATGCGAAAAGAGAAAGATATAACACAGGAAACACTTGCAAATTTTCTTGGTGTTACAAATCAGAGCATAAGCAAATGGGAGAGAAATGAAACTTATCCGGATATTACAATGCTCCCGGCAATTGCATCTTTTTTTGGCATAAGTGTAGATAATCTTCTTGGAATTAACAAAATAGAGCAAGAAAGAAAACAAGAATATTATTGCAGTGAATATTCAAGGCTCTGGAGTGAACATAAATTTGAAGAAGTAACAGCACTTATGAAAAATGCAGTTTGTGAATTTCCTGGGAATTTTGATTTGCTTGTGAAATATCTTAACTGCCTTACAGGTACACAAAATAATTCCGATTACTTAATTTCTGTAAAAACAGAAGCAGAGAGTATTTATGAAATGATTCAGGAGCATTGTACAACTGACAGTATAAGAATATGGGCAAAAAAATTGATGTGCAGATATTTGAGCAAATTAAGTAGCATAGCAGGTAGTGGTGTGAATATAGAAGAAGCTGAAAATGTTTTGTTGAGTATGCCTTTAATGCAGAACGCAAGAGATTTTGAAGCTATGTATATTTATTACAATTATCCTGAAAAGAAAAAGCAAGCCTGTGCAAATGGTGTTTCAGAGCTTTTAAGGTTACTTGGTGAAAGTTTATTCAGAGCATACGAAGAACCTACGGATTATGATGAAAAAATCCTTGAAAGTTATATTTCTTTGCTTCACGCTGTTATGCCTGATGAAGATTATGGAAAAAGCTTTAATCACATTATTTATGACTATGGCTATCTTGGTGTGAAAAAGTATTTAAAAGGCGATAAAGATGGGGCAATCAAGTGCTTTGAGCAAGAAGTTCGACTTGCGAAAGATTTTGATAGTTTACCAGATGTTTCAGTTTGCACATCACCAGTTGTACGTGGCGCAACCTTTGAGAAAAACAAAACACATCTTGGTACAGAAAAAATGCAACGTAGGGTAAAATATCTTTTAAGTGAAAGGTACCCACTTTCTGAAGATTTCAGAGAAAATCCAGAATTTAAAAAGTTGTTAAGTAATATTGGATAAATAAATATTTAAGAAAATCCGCATTGTAGCAAATCGCTATGGTGCGGATTGTAATTTCTGGGTGTTAAAATGATTGTAATAGTTGGTATTTTATGCTATTATTGATATACGTAAGGAGAGATTGTATGAAATTATTAAAGAATAAAAAGGATAATACCAACTGGGGACAAAGCGTGACAGGTGTCGTTATTAAGGAAAATAAAGTTTTGCTTGCCCGTCATACTTATGGTGGTGGAAAGGGAATGCTTATTATTCCTGGTGGCTATGTAAATATCGGGGAAACACCACAAGATGCTTTAATACGAGAATATCTTGAAGAAACAAATATCACAGTTAAGCCACTAAATATAATTGGTATAAGATTTAATATGCACGATTGGTATATTGCATTTAAGGCTGAATATGTTTTTGGTGAAGCTATTTCAGACGGTGAAGAAAATTCAGAAGTTTTATGGGTAGATATTGAAGAAGCGTTGCAAAGGGAAGACGTTCCCGAACTTAGTAAAAGTTTAATTAAAAGTGCTATTTCAGGTAATGAAGGGTTGGAGTTCACAGAATATCAGGGGGACCCTAAACACGCACCATATTCGCTATATTGCTTATAAATAAAAGGTGAAATTAAATGAACGAAGTTGCAAAGCACTATGATATTTTAATTGATGAAGGGCAAGACCCTGTTCACGACCCAAAACCATTAAAAGACTATATGGATAAATGGGATGGGCAAGTTTTTATTGATAAAATGCAACTTGATAAATCAAAATCTGTTTTAGAAATAGGTGTAGGAACAGGTAGAATTGCAGTAAAAGTTGCCCCGTATTCTAAACAGTTTACGGGAATTGATATATCAGAAAAAACTATAGAACAAGCAAAGAAAAATATCAAAATGGGTTTTCTTAAAAAACCAGAGTTAATTTGTGCAGATTTTTTGCAATATGATTTTAATAAAACTTTTGATATTATATATTCGAGTTTAACTTTTTTACATATTAAAGAAAAACAAAAAGCATTTGATATTGTTTCAAAATTATTGAATAAAAGTGGTTTATTTGTTTTATCAATAGATAAAAATCAAGAAGAATATATTGATATGGGTACATCTAAAATCAGAGTGTTTCCAGATAATGCAGAAGAGATAAAGAATCATGCGAGAAAAACAAGTCTTAATTTACTTGAAGAGTTTGAAACAGAACTTGCTATAGTTTTTGTGTTTGAAAAAGGAGATTAAATGAAACACATATCTAATAAAAACAAAAAGTCTATACCCCCAATAAACGAAATAGCAGATGCTTTATATGACAAACAGTTGTCATTTACAGATGAGAAAATTGTTAAAGCCATTTACAGTAGCGACAAAACAAAAAGATTTATAATTTTAAAAAGTACAAATGGTTTTTACAAATATACTTATGAAGAAATATGTGTTTTAGATGAAGATGAATGGAAATATTGTTGTAATGATGATAATGCATACCCTGCATTCTGGGAGACGAGAGACAAATCTTCTGCAACTTCTTTTTTCGGTACTGAAAACGAAGCATTTTTATCAATGAAGCAAGAATCAGAATATATTTTGCATTTTGACGGAGAAAGAAATATGAAAACAATCGAAATAGATGATTGGAAATTCTCTGTTGATATAGAAAAAACAAAGGAATATTATAAAAAACTTTCTTTGTGTGACTGTGGCGAATGCAGAAATTATTATTTGCAAGTAGAAGAAATGCTTCCGAAGCTCAAAGAATTTTTAGAAGAGTTTGGTGTAGATATTTCAAAACCCGATGAAATATCAAGTTTCACTTATGAAAATGAGATTGATTATTCAACAGTTTACTATACTATTTGTGGCAAAATTATAGAAGATAGCAAATACGAAATAGATATTTACGAAAATTTATTTTTGAGTATAGTTGTTAATGATGAGTTTGCACCCCCAAATGAGCAAACAGGACAATATTTTACCTTTTCTGTTTTTCAAATCAGGTTGCCATGGGTGTTAGATGAACCGTTCCCTGATACGAGAAAAATCTCAAAAAAGAAAAAAGTGGCAACGCAAGAACGGTTTTTTGATAAAATTCGCAGATTATTAAAAAATGATAAGAATTAAATAATAGGAGCATCACAGTATGAAAAACCAAAACACCAAAAAATCCGGCAGAGTTACACTTATTATAATTTCTGTAATTTTAGCTATTGTGGTTATTGTAACAGGTCTTAACGTTATATCCGTTCAGAAACTTTTTGAAAAGGGAAATACATATAGTAAGGTACAATATGAAAACCAACTTGTTCCCGAAAAAGATGAAAATGGTAACTGGTATTTTACAACCGATGGAGATTTTAAAGTAATGCATATTACTGACGTTCATATCGGCGGTGGCTTTCTTTCAAAAGGATTTGACGAAAAAGCGCTTAACGCAGTTGCTCTTATGGTAACAAAAGAAAAGCCCGACCTTGTTATTGTAACAGGCGACGTTGCTTTTCCTGTGCCTTATACTGCGGGTACTTTTAACAATTACAGCGGTGCAAAAGCATTTGCAAATCTTATGGAAAGTCTTGGCGTTTATTGGGACGTTACCTTTGGTAATCACGATTCTGAAAGTTACTCATATTTTGACCGAAAAGATATGGCAGCTCTTTATGGTAGTGATGAATTTGAGCATTGTTTATTTGAGTCGGGCCCTAAAGACGTTGATGGTTACGGTAACCACACCATAGAGATTAAAAATAGCGATGGCATAATTACTCAGGCTATGGTTTTAATTGATTCTCAGGCGTACGTTAACGACACTATTATAGAGAGCATTAAAGGTACTTATGATAATATTCACAAAAATCAGGTTGAATGGTATGAAACAGAAATTAACAGAATGAACAGTGAAAATAAAGCTGTGATACAATCAATTCAGGGTAATAAAAAAGGTGGATTGTACGAGCAATATGGTACTGTAAAAACACACGCATTTTTCCATATTCCTTTAGTAGAAATGGATGATGCCTGGAACGAATTTAAAGAAAACGGTTATAAAGATACTGATAATTTTGAGTACGTTGAGGGCTTAATTGGCGAAACAGGCAGACAGGTTTGTTGTGGTTATGGTGAAGATGCACTTTTCGAAAAGATGCTTGAGCTTAAATCTACAAAAGCAATTCATAATGGTCACGACCATGTAAATAATACTACTTTTAAATATAAGGGCATTACCTTTAGTTATGGCTACAGTGTTGACTATTTTGCATATTCTAATATTGATAAGCTTGGTTCACAGCGTGGTAATACAATGATTACCTTAAAGCCTGACGGCACATTTAATATAGATAAATATAATTTATATTCTGACAGATATGATTTAGAGGGCTTTACTCGTGAAGAGGTAACTATGCAGTATGAGGATGTTACTTATCAGGTAATACCAGAATAAAAGACAAAAAGGGGAAAAGAAAATGCGCCCTGTTATTGGTGATATGGCGTGTAGAAATGCGGCACAAACTATAATAAATGAAGCTAATGCAGAAGTAATTGTTCCCGCAAAGGATATGTTTTTATGGGCAGGTCTTATTAGTATATTAGCAGTTATTCCTTTGATTTTCCTTATAAAAAAAGGCTTTAATCTTAACGAGGAAACAAAAGAAGAAGCAGGTGTAAAAGCATGAGCAAATGGAATTTTTATACATCAAAAGAAATAAGTCCTGACGGATGGCTTAAACGACAATTACAGATACAAGCAGACGGCTTGAGCGGTAATTTACATAAAATCTGGCCAGATATTCGTGACAGCGCCTGGATTGGTGGTAAATGTGAAGGCTGGGAGAGAGTTCCTTATTGGCTCGATGGCTTTATTCCGCTTGCATATCTTTTAGAAAATGAAGAAATGATTGCTACTGTAAAAAAATATATTGATGCAATTGTTTCTTCACAACAAGCTGATGGATGGATTTGCCCTTGTGAAAAAGAAAAAAGAGCAAAATATGATACATGGGCAATTCAGCTTATTTGTAAAACACTTAAGGTATATTATGATTGCTCAGGTGACGAAAGAATTCCTGAGGTTATTTATAAGGTTCTTAAAAATTATTATGAGCTTCTTAAAAATGGCGAAATAAAATTATTCAGATGGGGCGAATACAGATGGTTTGAAAGCTTTATTTCCCTTAACTTTATATATGAAAAATATAAAGAAGAGTGGATAAAGGAACTCGCAAAAATAATTAAAAATCAGGGCTTTGACTATAACACTGCAACAGAAAAATGGAAAAAGCCAAGCCATAACTGGAAGTTTAATACTCATATAGTAAATATGACTATGATGCTTAAAAGTGAAGCAGTTTCTTATGAATTGTTGGGTGAAGAATACACCGATAACGCTGAAAAGCTTTGCACAATTCTCGATAAATATAACGGTACTGCATTTGAGGGCTTTACTGGAGACGAGGTTCTTTCGGGACTTGACCCTACAAGAGGAACAGAATGCTGTGCAGTTGTTGAGCAGATGTATTCTTACGAAGAGATTTTTAAGGCTACTGGCGATAATAAATGGGCTGAACGCCTTGAAATGTTAGCATTTAACGCACTCCCAGCAACTCTTAGTGAAGATATGTGGGTTCATCAGTATATTCAGCAGGTTAATCAGGTTGCTTGTCAGAAAACTATGATTATGGCACCTTGGAGCACAAATGGTCCTTACGCTCATACATTCGGTCTTGAACCAAATTTTGGTTGTTGTACTGCAAACTTTAACCAGGGGTGGCCTAAATTTGCACTCTCAGCATTTATGCATAACGGTGACACAATAATAAATTCTGTTATGTTGCCTTCTGTTTTAAATGATAACGGAGTAACAATTAAACTTGAAACAGATTATCCGTTTAATAATAAAATGCACTATTATATTGATGCCGAGAGAGAGTTTAAATTTATAATACGTATTCCATCTTTTGCAAAAAATCTTAAAGTGAATGACGAAGAAAAAGAAACAAAAGATATTGAATTAAATATAAATACTGGTAAAACAGAAATTGAAGTGGAATTTAATACGACTCCATATTTAAAGCAAAGACCAAACGACCTTTTTGCTTTACAAATGGGCTCTTTGCTTTTCTCAGTTCCTGTAAGTTATAGTAAGCAAATGAGAGAATACACCAAAAAAGGTGTCGAGAGAAAATTCCCTTATTGCGATTATCAGTTTATACCAGAAACGCCTTGGAATTTTGGTTTTTCAGATGATGATTTTCAGGTGGTTTATAATAAAGTGGGCGACGTACCATTTTCACAGGAAAATCCACCGGTAACTATAAAAGCGAATATGCAAAAAATAAACTGGGGACTTAAATTTCCATATAAAAGTATTGCGAGAAAAACACCAAAATCACGAGAAGCGATTTCTGAAAAAGAGTCATTAAGTCTTTGCCCTTATGGATGCACAAGACTCAGAATGACCGAAATGCCTATTCTTAATAAATGATAAAATAAAAGGTGAAAACGTTGGAAGAATTAAAAAGGACTTATACTCCGTTTAAGGATTGGGAAGAAAAGTCAAAGCAAATTGAATACACCGAAAAAACGCCTTTATTAGCTCCTGATGGAACACTACTTGCAAAGGGCTGGGCAAGAAAGAATGTATTCGAGTATAATAGGGATTATGTTAAAAAGGGAATAATCAGCAGAAAAGAGTGGGATTTTTACACCATTTTTGATGATGAAATGCAGATTCTTATAAGCTTTGCAAATATAAATATCGGCGGTTACGTAGCGGCAAAGCTACTTAACTTAAAAACAGGCGAGGTAATTTGTGATTGTGTTCAGTATTTTGCTGGTGCAAATAAGCATGTTTCTCATGTGAAGGCTGATAGCCCTGGTCGCTTTAAGGATAAAATCGGTAAAACAGAATTTGATTTTAACACAAAAGAAAACGAGAGAACCTTAAGCTTTAAGGGCAAGCATAAAGGTAAAGAGGTCGATGTTTTTGCGAGTATGGAAATAATGGAGGGGCTCGAGAGCATAACAACTATTTTTCCATTTAAAGAAGATAAAACAAAATACTTTATGACCACAAAACAGCTTTGTATGCCTTGTGAGGGGAAATTCAGATTCGGCGAGTATGAATATGAATTTACAAAAGATAAGGCGTTTTGTTCTGTTGACTGGGGCAGAGTTAACACCATACACGAAATGGTCTGGTATTGGGGTAGCGGTAGCCAGTATATATATGATGAAAACGGTGAAAAGCATCTTTTCGGCTTTGAAATAACCTGGGCTATCGGTGACGAAAGCAATGCAACTGAAACTTGCCTTTTTTATGATGGAAAAATTCATAAAATTGGTGCAGTAGATGTTGAAAAGTTTCCCAAAGGGCGATTTATGGAGCCTTGGAAGTTTATTTCAGAAGATGGCAGATTTAATATGACAATGGTGCCGACTCTCAATAACCATTCAGACGTTGATTTTAAAGTCGGCAGAATGAATTGCCATCAGATTTATGGTGTCTGGAATGGTGATGTAACACTTGATGATGGCACGAAACTCTATATAAAAGACCTTTTCACATTTTGCGAATACGTTGAAAATAGATGGTAAAATAAAACTGAAGTTATCCTTTTGGGTAACTTCAGTCTTTTTGTTATATTAAATTATACGTTTCATTTTCTTCTGTTTCAAAAGAAATAATATTACCGTTTCTTTTAAACTCTATTTCTTTATCATCAGATTTCCTTACAACAGATTTTATATCAGCAAAATCTACGTTACAAGGTCTGCCTTTAAGACTTTTAATCTTAATTGAAGAAATTTTTTCATTCTTTAATTCGGCGGATACAAGAAAAGCGCCATCTGCACGAAGATTAGTAAATGAAGCATCACTCTTTTTGTTCCAGCAAGGGAAAAGACGAATAACTCCCTCGTAACTTTGCATAAGCATCTCGTTAATAGTTGCAGGAATTGTGGTAAGGTTTTCAATACCACCGCCATAGTGACGGAAAAGACCATTTGGAAGAGAGAATTCTTTTATATTCTGATGAATACCCTCAATTAAAAATTCAGGGTCAACGCCGATTCGTGCACCAGCAGGTAAGTAAGAGTTAGAACCATTATCATCAAGTCTTCTATCATTTATAAAATATGTATTTCTTGCAATTTTAAGAAGCTTTTCACCTGAATTAAAGCCGATTTGTGAAGCGGGGTAAATATGCTGAAGACCAACTGTGTTCTCATTTCTCCAACGAATACCAAATTTTGAATATCTGAAGCATTTTTTACCTTTCATAATAAAGGTTGGGAATTCGCTTAAATTCTCGTTTATATCTTCCCACAAAGCGTATTTTTCAGAATTAAGACCTAATTCTTTTGCCATATTATAAACGCCTTTAAACAAAAGCTTTACAAGACCAAGCGAGTTTATAGCGTTTATGGTGTTTACCTGACCGAAATGAGTAGTATATCTGAATTTTTCACCACGATAAAACGGAATTTCGTGTGCGGCATCTTTTTTAATTACATATTTTCCATTTTCTTTTACGAGGTAATCTTCCCAGAATAATGCAACGTTAAAAATAAAATCATAATAATTTTCCAAGGCATATTCTTTATCATAGGTTGAAAACCAATGCATTAAAGGGATTACACAAGCGTAAGCGGCGTGGCTTTTTTGACCTAAGAAAAGAACTCCGTGCTCTTTACAATCTGCCTGACTGAAAACGTCGAGTGCCTTAGGACCAAAGCTTACAGGTAAAGCGTAGCCCTTGCAACCAAAGAATCCAGCAAACATTTTTGCATTTTCACTCATATCGTGAAGTGGTGCCATATAACCATCAAATAATTCGGGGTGGTTAGAAGAAAAAATGCAATAATATGGCGCTTCGTAGTTATAGTTCATATGGTAATCGCCAGCCCAGGGGAAGAAATCATCTGTTACGAAGTTACCAAAAAGCCCTGGTGGGAACTTTGTGTTACCCATACAACAAGCAAGCAGATAAAGGCTTAAATTATAAAGCTTTTCTATTTTTTTATCTTCAAGTGTTACCTTTGAAGAATTAAAGAAATTTTGCCATTTTTCTCGGGTTTTTGTTTTGTCTGCATCGTAATCAGAATTGTTAAGAAGTTCTGTTGCTTTTTTAACGTAGTCTTCATCATCAAAATTAGTAGCAACAGAAACGGCGTAGCGAATGATTTTGTAATCGTCAGTTTCACTTTTGCCAATCTCTTTTAAACAAATACTCACAGCAGAGTTTCTTTCAAGATTTTCACCAGTGAATTTACGGGTATAACAGTTTACGCCATTCTCAATAAATTCACTATTTTCTGAATTACAAGTGTCAGGCATTTCAAAAGATACAACAGGAGTATTATTTGGTGATATAATTTCAAAATAAATGATATTCTGTGGTGCTACAAAAAATTCAATTTCTGTGTTACCAAACTTACATTTAAGTAAACCTTCATCAAAACATTGCTTGATATTATATTGAGTTAAATCAATATTCTTAATGCGGATGCTACCAACGGTTTTAATACCACCGTCTTTGTGTGCGCCCGGGTTGAATTTCCAGAAATCGCATTTTGAAATGTGAATTATAAGGTCGTTTTCATCATTACTGAAGACAACACCAAGGTCACCGTTACCACAAAGAGCACCGGCAGGCATTTTTTCATAAGCTCCGTTACCCTGAAGCTTTTCAGGTTTACTTGTAAATTCGTTAAAATATGTATTCATTTAATCACCAAGAATATTATAAATGTTTTTTAAGTATAGTCAAGCAATTAGAAGAAAGTTAAATTATAAATAGATTGAAAAGGCATAAGAGTTGTGCTACAATTAAAAGAAAAATTTAGAAATAGAGGTGGAGTTTATGAAAGAACAGATGCATTCCGTTAATGGAATTGAATTGTATTCTTTAACAAATTCTGCCCTTAAATCTTTTTGTCTGTCTTTATATATAAGGGCTGGTAGCATATTTGAAAAAGAATCAGAAAATGGAATAAGTCACTTATTTGAACATATAGTTTTCAGAAATTTAAAAAATAAATATGAAAATTTCTATGAGCTTCTGGCATTACACGGGTTAGATGTTCAGGGGTGCACATATAAAGAGTTTATACATTTTTCAATAACAGGACCTTATTATGAGTTCGATTTTGCCACAGAGATTTTTTGTGAATTATTTGCTGAAATAAAGATTACTAAAGATGAATTGAATAAAGAGAAAAAGAGGATTAAAGCAGAAATAAGAGAAAAAGATGAACGAAACACAATAGATTATTATTTTAATAAGCTTGTTTGGGCAGGGAGTGAAGCAGAGAAAAGCATTCTGGGTTACTGTAAGATAATAGATAATATTTCTATTAAAAAGTTAAATGTTTTCAGGGAAGAATGTTTTTCAAAAGGGAACTTCTTTATTTATGCAACAGGTAATGTTTCTGAAAAGGAAATTGACGAATTAAAGAAAAGAGTAGAAAAGTTAAACTTTCAAGAAAATAAAGCTAAAAAAACGAATACCGTAACTGTAAATGAAAACTTTTTAAACAGAGAATGTATACTTAATATCAGAAATAATTACTGGCACTATATAAAAATAGGTTTTGATATAGATTGCACTGAATATTCAGGTGGCGTTATAGATTTACTTTATGCAGTGTTGTTTGAGGGGGATAAAGCGTTACTACATAACTATTTGTCCGAAGATAATCCAATTATATACTCTTACGAGTGTACGCTTGAGCAATATGATAATGTTGGTAATATAAACTTTAAATTTGAGGTCAGAAAAGACAGAATTGAAGAAGCGTTTAAAATAATAGTAGGCTTATTGAATGATATTAAAAGCGGTCAGTTTAATTTTGACGTAAACTTAAAAGCTGAAATTTGCAACGCAGAAATGGAATCGGACAGACCAGAAGATTTAAACTGGAGTATGGCTTATTATAATCACATATTAAAAACCGATAAGCTAGATTATTCTGATGAATATTATGGTAGATTTAAAAACATTACAAAAGAAGACGTAATGCAGGCGGCAAAGGGAATTTTTAGAGTAAGTAATATGACGGTTGCACTAAAAGGAAATAAAATCAAAGCAGATGAGATTGAGAAAATTTTAAAAATACTCGATGAAAGGGCTTAATTATGGTAAAAGTTATGAAATATAATCTTGTTGTTGTAGGCGGAGGACTTACCGGCGTTGCTGCGGCAGTAAGTGCGGCACGTGAAGGCTTAACAGTTTTAATTGTTGAAAAGTCGGGTTGCCTTGGCGGAGCTATTTCAAACTGCCTTGTTTACCCATTTATGCCTTATTGGACAAAGCCATATTGGGGCGAAGCGGCAAAAAATAAAAAATATCTTTCTCAAGGTATTTTTAAAGAGATGAAAGAACGCCACGACAAATATGTAACTGATTGCAAGGACCACGAATTTAACTCAGAATATTTTAAAATTGTACTTGATGATATGACCACTGAAGCAGGGGTAAATGTGCTTTTTCACAGTGTTTTAGCAGATGTTAAAAAGCAGGGTGAAAAAATAACTGCAGTAGAAATAATTGCAAAAAGTCAGCATTTTACAGTAGAAGCAGATTTTTTTGTTGATGCAACGGGTGACGGAGATTTATTCTACCTTGCAGGGTGTGACTTTCAGCTCGGCAGAGAAAGTGATGGACTTTGTCAGCCAATGACAACTTGTTTCAGAATGAGCGGTGTAGACCTTGACCTTTTTACAGAAGAAAGACCGAAATTACAGGAGCTTTATAAAGAAAAACAGGCTAAAGGTGAAATTACAAATCCAAGAGAAAATATACTCGTTTTCTTTGGTGTTGGTGAAGACGTTCTGCACTTTAATTCCACACGTGTAATTAAGCTTGACCCAACAGACCCGTTTGATGTAAGTAGGGCAGAGGTTATTGCAAGGCGTCAGGTTCACGAGCTTGTTTCATTTTTAAAGGAGCATTCAAAAGCCTTCGACGAAAGCGCACTTATTTCGATTGCAGTTAATATAGGAATTCGTGAAAGCCGTAAGCTTAAAGGTGTTCATATTCTTACTGCCGATGAAATCATTAATTGCACTCAATTTGAAGATTCAATTGCCCTTTGCAATTACGATATTGATATACACAACCCATCAGGCACAGGAACAAGTCACAGATTTTTTGGTGATGGTGAATATTACACAATCCCATATCGCTCACTTTTACCAAAAGAATATAATAATTTGCTTGTTGCGGGGCGTTGCCTTTCAGCAACTCATGAAGCACAGGCTTCTGTAAGAATAATGCCAACATGTGCGTGTCTTGGTCAGGCGGCTGGTACTGCAGTTGCAGTAGCATTTAAATCTGAAAAAAATGCTCATACAGTTGACGTTAAGTCTTTACAAAATAAGCTCTTAGAAAACGGTGCAGTGTTATAAAAGCTTCTGAGGATGAAAATATGAAAACATATAAAAAAATTATTATAATTCTTACGGGTATCGCAATTCTTGTGAGTGGTATTTATTTTAAACAAGAGTTTTTCTTGATGATACCACTATTTGTATCACTTTTTGTTATGTCGTTTCAGTCTGAAGCAAATCGTTTGGGTTCACTTATAGGCGCAATTAATGCAGTGATTTACACTGTGGCATATTTATATATGGGTGTTTATATTTCGGCGGCTTCGGCGTTCTTTATGAGTGTTCCGTTACAGCTTGCAACGTTTTTTAACTGGAAAAAGAATGCATATAAAAAAACCGTTATTTTTAAGAAAATGTCGGTAAAAATGAGGATAATCTCTCTTGTGGCTCTTCTTGTTTCGTGGGGCATTTCAGCAGGTGTGCTTGCCTACTTTAAATATGAATACGCAATATTTGATACTGTTACGTTTTTATTGGGTCTTGCGGTGTCAATTTTAACGTTGTTAGCATATATAGAATATACTTATCTCTGGATAATATCTGCCTTTACAGGATTGATTGTAAATATTCAGATGGTTATGAATAACCCGAAAGAAACTACGTATTTAATTTATGGCGTTTATGCACTTTACTGTGTAATTGTAGCGTTTATAAACGTGCAGAAGTTTTATAAAGAACAACAAAACGAAAGGAAAATATTATGAACAAGAAATTACAAGTAGCAAATATTGGTATGAAGTTTGGTATGTGCCACGTTGAAGGTGCCCGTGACTGTGAAGATGCAGAAATTGCAATAATCTGTGACAGTAACGAAGAAAATCTTCGCTTTGCTGGTGAAAGATATAATATTCCAGAGGAAAAATGGGTAACTGATTATATGGATATCGTAAATAATAAAGATATCGACGTAGTTACAGTTGCAATCCCTGACCAACAGCATAAAAAGGTTTCTTGCGATTTACTTCGTGCGGGTAAACACGTGCTTTGTGAAAAGCCACTCGCATTGACTCGTGAAGATATTACAGAAATTGTAAAGACGGCAGACGAATCAGATGCAAAATTTATGGTTGGTCAGATTTGCAGATTTACACCAGCATTTGAAAAAGCAAAAGAATTAATTGACTCGGGCGTTTTAGGTGAACTTTATTTTGTAGAGTCAGAATACGCTCACGATTATATGTTAATTCAGGAGCCCTGGAGATGTGACCCACTTCGTCACGGAGTTATCGGCGGTGGTTGCCATGCGGTTGATTTATTAAGATGGCTTGCGGGCGACCCACAAGAAGTTTTTGCTTATGGTACACATAGACTCTTACCACACGTTACTTATGATGATGCAACGGTTGCAATTATGAAATTCAATGAAAATCTTATGGGTAAAGTTTTCGTTTCAACCGGTTGTAAGCGCGACTACACAATGAGAACTGTAATTTATGGTACAAAAGGTACACTTATTTGTGATAACACTTCACCAACAATGACGCTCTTTACAGTTGACGAAAATCAGGTTACAAAAGAGCCTGAAACAATTGAGATTGAAGTTAATAATCACAATGCAGTTAAAGAATTCGACGTTTTTGCAGATGCAATTCTTAACAATAAAAAAGTTTTAACAGATGCAAGAGAAGGCGCAAAAACAGTTGCAGTTTGCCTTGCGATTGTAGAATCAGCAAAATCAGGGGAAAAAGTTAAGCCTGATTATGAGTTTTAATGAAAAAGACGATAGCTTTTGTAGCTATCGTCTTAAAAATTTTCGGTTAATTGAACCTTTTTTGTTTTATTATCGTCTTTATAGGTGAAATCGGTTTCATAATGATTGAAAGGAGTGATATAGTGAGTGAATTTGAAACACTGCTTTTGTTGAACTTAAAGGCACTTGAGCGATTTGTAAATTATAAAGTAAGTAATAAGGAAGATGCACAGGATATTATTCAGGAAACTTGTCTTGTTGCTTCACAGAAGTTTAATACACTTCGTGATAAATCACTTTTTAAAGCATGGCTTATTCGTATTGCAAATAATAAGTGTATAGATTATTTCAGAAGAAAGTCAAAAATAGAAACGATTTCTTTTGATAATGTTTCAGAAAATGAATTAAAAGTTGAGAAACAAACTGAAAATGCTGTTGCAGAAACAATTGATTTGTTACCCGAAACAGATAAAAGAATACTGTATTTATACTATTTTTACGATTTGTCTCAAAAAGAAATTGCAAATACATTAAATATTCCTGTTGGCACAGTAAAAAGCAGATTGCATTATGCAAAAGAAAAATTTAAACAGCTATATCCTTATCCACCAAAATATATAGGAGATGATATTATGAAAAAGTTACCAAAAATTTTACCTGAATATAAAATTGAAAGGACAAAAAAGAAGCCATTCAGCGTTGAATGTCAAGAGCTTGTAGGCTGGCAAATCATACCAAGACTTAATGAAGAATTGTCTGTTGGGCTTTATTATATGCCAAGTAGGGAATTAAATGGGTATTTTGAAGCAAAGGTTATAGGTGAAGCAGAAATTTATGGTATCAGAGGCGTTGAAATTTTAGCAAAAGAGCACGACATGGATAATTACTACAGAACTGAAAAGGTTAAAGAAAATGAACGTCGTTTTATTGCTCAACTTACCGATACTCATTCAAGATTTCTTGCAGAAACTCATTTTGAAGATGGTGTGAGAATGGTGCATACATTTATTGACGATGATGAGTTTACAAATAACTGGGGTTATGGTGAAGATAATTGTGGTAATCCGATATTAATTGAACACAAAAACTTGATTTCTGTTAGAGAAAATGTTGTAATCGGTAATTTGAAACCCGAAGTTGTAGATATTGTTGGAAGGTATGATGTAACAATAAACGGAAAGACTTACGATACGGTATGTGTTATGGATTTAAACTGCTTTAATGACCCTGTTGTATCAGAGCAATATATAGATAAAAATGGAAGAACAGTTCTCTGGAGAAGATTTAATAAAAATGATTGGGGATATGAACACTATAATAAAACCTGGGAAGAAATGTTGCCTGACAATGAAAAATTAATTGTAAATGGTGAAACTTATGTGCATTGGTATGATTGCATAAGTACATATATTTTATAAACGCTTGCATTTCGCTTGCATATCGCCAATAAATGTGGTATAATAATAGCGAAAGGGAGTGTTTTTATGGCAAGGACATCTAATGTATTTGCTCGTGTTGAGCCAGAAGTGAAGCAAGAAGCTGAAGAAATTCTTGAAAGACTTGGTATTCCTATGTCAAATGCTGTCGGAATGTTTTTAAGACAAGTAGTAATGCAAAGGGGAATTCCTTTTGAAATGAAATTACCAGCAGAGCCACTTGATTTCAGTAAACTTTCAAAAGAAGAAATTGATATAGAACTTGAGAAAGGATACAGTGAAGTCATTGATGGAAAAGCAATTTCAGCGAAAGATGCTTTCAGTGATATGAACAAAAAATACGGGATATGAAATATAAAGTAAATATATCTCCTGAAGCAATAAAAGATATAAACGGAATATATGAATATATTTCTCAAGTGTTATGTGAAGAAAATATCGCGGTCAAAATGATTAAATTGTTACAAGAAAGCATATTATCACTCGATGAAATGCCAAACAGGTTTAAACGTTTTGATAATGAGCCTTGGAAAAGCCGTGGTGTACATATAATGCCTGTGAAAAAATATCTTGTATTTTATATTGTTGACGATAATAAAAAATCTGTAGATGTTATCAGAATAATTTATGGCTCAAGAGATTTAGAAGAACAATTATAAAATAAAGACGATAGTTGATTTTTCAACTATCGTCTTTATTTTTAATCTTTTATAAACGCCATATAATTCTTCATCTGCTCATCTGTTACTCTGTAATCAGTTTTTGAGCAACAAGGAATTGTTGGTGTTCTGCCGTCTGAATAATAGAAAGGCGAATCAGTATCGTTTTCTAATTCTTTTCGGGTTTCTTCGTTGTGGTAATCTGGAATATCGTAAGGCACACCACCGTTTAAAACAGAACGATGAGCGAGAATTGCAACAGAAGCCATATTTATAGCAGAATAAATATCGTAAGGGAATTCTGGTTCTTTGTTTTCTTTTAAGCAATCAAGAAACATTCTTGCAACTATATAGTCGCCACCACCGTGACCGCTTTGTTTTATGAAATCTTCGTCTTTGTCGTTCCATTCAGGTTCATAAAGGTTTGTTTCTTCTTTTCCTTCAGGAATTGACCAGTCGTTATATCTTAACATAACTTTGTCGCCCATACCACGAAGATTTTCAATCTGACCATCTGTACCGCAAATTCTGTAAGAGTTACTGTGCGCACCAAATCCACCACAACCGGTAAATTTGAAAACAGAACCGTCATCGTTAACGGTAGTGATAATTGCGGCTCTGTCTGCAACCTGACGGGCACATGCTTTGTCAGTAAACGGTTCAAAAACAGCGTTTGCTGAAACTTTTTTTGGTGTAGCGCCCGTTGCCCACATTATAGGAGCGAGCGAGTGTGTTACGTAATAAGTTCTTGGTAAGTAGTGGCGCCAATGTTCAGGGAAATAACAATAGTTTTTAATAAAATCTTTATCTGCGGTTGCAGGTGGGTGGTTATATTCACCTTCAGCGTAAAGAATTCTGCCGAGAGTGCCACCATCACAAACGCGTTTCATTTCTCTGTTAAAAATCATTTGTGGGTAGTTTTCTGCAAGCATAAAAATTGACTTTGATTTTTCATAAGCACGAATTAACTCGACACCTTCTGATAAAGTGGAGTTACTTATACATTCACAAAAAACGTGAATATTTTTCTCAAAGCACTTTATAGCAAACGGTGTGTGTTCGTGAAAATAGTTTGCAATTACAACTGCATCTAAATCTTGCTCTAAAAACTCTTGGAAATCCTTAAAAACGGGTAAGTTTATTTGAGCATTACTGAAACCGAATTCTTTAAGTCCCCATTTTGCTCTTTCTTCATTGTTTTCACAAAGTGCAACAATTTCGCAATCGTCAATTAACCTAAGATTTTCGGCAATACAAAGTCCACGACCAGCACCTAAAATACCAATTCTGAATTTTTTCATAAAAACACCACCTATGTTTTGAATTTTAACAAATTATGTTGATTAAATCAATAGAAATTTATAATTACATAAAGCTTTTAAAGATGCCAATAATAAACTAAAAAGGGAGAAGTGTTTGTGAAAATAGTTGTTATTGGTGCAGGTCACGGTGGTTTACAAGCGGCAAAAGAACTTTCTAAAAATGGTTTTGAAGTTACGGTTTACGAAAAAAATTCACCAGAAAAGGTGAGTTATGACTGGTGGGATGACGTCGAGCCGAGCGTGTTTGAAGAGTTAAATATAACACTTCCACCAAATAGCAGAAAAACTGGCAGAACTTCGTTTGTTGCACCATTTTCTGAAACACCGCTTTATATCGAAAAAGAAGAAAATGCAGATGAATGGAGCATAAAAAGAAACGCTTTTGTTTTATTGCTTGTAAAATTAGCACAGGAAGCTGGTGCGACAATTAAATTCAACGCACCCGTCCAGAAATTGATTATAGAAAACAACGAAGTAAAAGGCGTTGTTGTAAATAATAAAAAAATATT
The DNA here is from genome assembly GCA_045533655.1 of Acutalibacteraceae bacterium. Classification (GTDB taxonomy): domain Bacteria; phylum Bacillota; class Clostridia; order Oscillospirales; family Acutalibacteraceae; genus DTU089. The sequence goes on along the minus strand of JAZSIE010000027.1, from coordinate 24,132 downwards.
TTCTGACCTTGTTATTGATTCAAGTGGAATTGATTCCGCATTCAGAAAAGAAGTAGCAAAAATATTTAACATTACTGAAAAAATAGACGAAAACGACGTTTTTACAGTTTACAGAGCATTTGTAAAAATTATGGACGGCGAAAAATTACCGAAAAATCATAAAAAGAAGGTGTATTTAAAATATTTAGGAATGCCGGGAATTTCTTGGTGTATTTGCGAGCCTGACGGGCTTATAAATATTCTTATTGGCAGAGTTGGTGAAATGCACCAGAGTGAATTTAAAAATGCACTTTTAAAACTTAAAAAAGCAAACCCTGTTATAAGCGATGAAATTGTAATGGGGGGCAAATTCGGGCGCATTCCCGTAAGGCACCCTTTAACAAAAATGGTTGGTAAAGGTTACGTAACTATTGGTGACTCTGCGTTTATGACAATACCATTAACGGGTAGTGGTATTTCAAATGCATTAAGAGCAGGGCATATTTTAGCAGAAGAAATTATAAAAAATAATTCTGCTTCTGTTGAAACTCTGTGGAAATATCAGGTTAAATACTATGAAAAAATCGGTGCAGAGCATTTTTTTACAGATTACGTAAAACGTACACTTCTCACGTCAGACAACGAAAATATAAAATATATTTTTGAAAGTGGAATAATTACAGAAAAAGATTTGTGTAATTTTTCAAGTGGGAATATTTTTAAAGTCACACCACAAGAGCTTGTTTCAAAATTAAGTAAATGTATGAAAAAATCATATTTTGTTATGACAATTCTTTCGGCATTATTAAAAGGAATAAATGCAAAAAACCAGGCTATGAAAATACCGCAGATATATGATGAAGAAAAAATCAAGTTATGGCAAACAAAAGTTGAAAGACTTTTCGGTTAAATATTGATTTTTTACAAATGGTTTTCTATAATAAATATATAATTTTGAAAAGAGGTTTTTTATGGCAGAAAAAAATTACGGTAAGCTCATAAAGGTTTTACAGATTGCAGCAGGAATTTTTATGGTTGCAATGGTTGTGGCTTGTCTTGTTCTTACCAATAAATATAATATTAAAGTTTCAAACATTCCACAACTTGCAGAAATGATAACCGGTGGTACGTTAACTATTGCTTTTGCAGTAATTTTATTTTCTGTTGTTAAATCATTTGCACTTGTTTTTCCACCAGCAGTAATTTTTTCAATCTGCGGTTACATAATGCCAAATTATTGGATAGCATTAGTTATAAATATCATTTCAGTATTTTTAAGTCTTTCAATTCCTTATTTTCTTGGAAGATTTACAGGTGCATCTATGGTAGATACACTTAAAGGTAAATTCAAGGCAATCAAAAAACTCGATGACTTTGCAGGTGCAAATGAAATGCAGATGACGTTTGCAGTAAAACTCTCCGGTATTTTACCGGGCGATTTGTCGAGCCTTCTTTTCGGTGCTATGGGTATTTCTTATAAAAACTATATGATAGGCGCAAACCTTGGTATGTTGCCACTTGTAATTGTTTACACGTTTTTCGGTTGTACCCTTAAAAGCGTGGGCGAGAAGCCTTGGGTAGTTGCAATTCCTGTTGTAGTTATAATTGTATTTGTTCTTGTTGCAAGTTTTATAACAAAAAAACTTATAGAAAAAACAAAGGCGAAAAGAAAGGAAAATTAATTTATGGAAAATTATGATTCTTTAAGAATTCTTTTTATTCGTCATGCCGAAACCAATTACGATAATTGGGAAGGCAGAGACCCGAGTGACGGCGAACTCACACCTTTTGGTGAAGAACAATGCAATATTTTAGGCGAAAAGTTAAAGAATGAAAAAATAGATGCATTTATTTCGAGTTCTCTTTTACGTGCTTTTAAAACTTGTGTTGGTGTTTGTAAAGCACAGGGGAATAACCCTGTAATTAATATCTGCCCCGAAATTATAGAGTGTGGTTGCACACCAGGGTATTACGGTTGCAGTGAAGAATATCTTAATAAGTATTATAAAAACACAAAGATGCTTAAAAACCTTTTCGGCACCGAAAAATATAACTTCGGTTGCGAAGAAATAGAAGATAATAATTTAAGAGCACAAAAAATAATAGATTACATAAAAGAGAATTATAAATGCGGTCAGACTGTTGCAGTTTTCAGTCACCACGGAATGTTGGAGTATTTAATTCCAACAGCATTAGGAATTAAAACACGTGACTTCTTCTTCGCACTTGATAATATTTCTGTTACCGAAGTTGATATTTGCGAAGATGGTAAAGCAGTTTTAAGGTGCGTTAATAAATAAAAAATAGATTGATTTATAGTTAAGTCCAGAAAAATGTGAATTTTAAGAAAAATAAGTCCAAAAAAGTGTAAATTTCGATTGATAATTTACACTTTTTGTGTTATAATACTGAAAAAGGGGGTTAAGGTATGGAACGCAAGATATATAAAGATTTACTTTTATGGAAGCAATCTGAAGACAGGAAACCTTTGATTTTACAAGGCGCCAGGCAAGTTGGCAAGACATATATAGTGAATTTTTTTGCAGGTAAAGAATACCCTAACAGTATTTATTGTAATTTTGAAAAAGATAAAGGGTTACACGATTTTTTCAAGGATTTAACACCATCAACAATAGTAAAAAAATTATCATTATATAAGCGAAAAGAGATTTTTCCACAAAACACTTTAATCATCTTTGATGAAATTCAAGCATGTCCTGAAGCAATTACTTCTCTTAAATATTTTGCAGAAGAAGCAAATGATTACCATATTATTGCTCTTGGCTCGTTACTTGGAGTTTCTGTTAACAGAGAAAACTTCTCATTTCCTGTTGGTAAAGTTCAGTTTATGACTCTTTACCCGCTTGATTTTGAAGAGTATCTTTTAGCAAGAGACGAAAAAGATTTAATAGAACTTATAAGAAAAGCATTTGACAACAACGCTTCTCTTGATAGTGCATTTCACAATAGGGCGTTAGAATATTATAAAGAATATCTTTTTGTAGGTGGTATGCCTGAAGCAGTTGAAGAATTTGGGAAAAATAAAAACCCGGAACTTGTGCGAATTATTCAACAGACAATTTTAGAATCGTACCAGAATGATATGGGTAAATATAACAAGCAGAGTGAAATTCCAAAAACGCGAATAGTTTACAAAAATATAAGCACACAGCTTGCAAAAGAAAATAAAAAATTTCAGTATAAGAATATCAAACAGGGTGGTAGAGCTTCTGAATTTGAAAGTGCAATTGAATGGTTGTGTTTAGCAGGTATTGCAAGTCAGAATTATAGAATAGAGCAGATTATGTTACCATTAAATGCATATCGTTCTTTGTCAGATTTTAAATTTTATATGAATGATGTTGGGTTGTGTGGTGCAAGTCAGGACATTCATTATGAAGATATTTTAGCAGATAATCCATTGTTTGATAACTTTAAAGGTGGACTTACTGAAAATTATGTTTTTAATCAACTTACAATAAACGGATTAGCACTTTATTATTGGAATAGTGGTAGTCAAGCAGAAATTGATTTTATTACAAGACTTGGTGAAGATGTTATTCCTATAGAAGTTAAAGCGACAGTAAATACTCGTTCAAGAAGTCTTAACACGTATGTCAATAAATTTAAACCAGAATATGCAGTTCGTATATCTCAAAAGAATTTTGGTTTTGAAAATGGAATTAAATCAGTTCCGTTGTATGCAACTTTTTGCTTGAAATAAGTAAAGAAAAGTAATATAATACCCATATATTACCACATGAAAGGGACAAAAGCATGAAAAAAGTTATTTCTGTAATTTTAGTTATTACGTTGCTCTTTGCTATGTGCGTTCCAGCATTCGCAACAGGAACAAAAAGTGAGAGCAATTACAATGGGTTACCTGTAATTATTGTAAGAGGTATTGATTTTGCAGGGCTTACATACCCAGATGGCACAAAGGCTTTACAGGTAGATGCAGGTAAAATAATTTCTACACTTCTTTCTTCAATGTTTATGAGTAAAGGAAAGCTTACAGATAGTATTTTTACTATTGCTAACGATATTTTGTCACCGCTTGCCTGTGATAATCAGGGTAACAGTATTGAAGATGTTTCTATGGTGCAGTATCACGGCTCTATGGCAAATCACCCTGATTTTGTTGAAGAACTTCCTAATGGTGGCGAAGAAGGTATTGTAAAAACTGCAGTAGAAAAATATGGTGCAGAAAACGTATATTACTTTACTTATGACTGGCGCAAGCAACCTAAAGATATTGCAGCAGAATTAAATTCATTTGTAGAAGATGCAAAAAGAACAACTGGTAAAGACAAGGTTAATATAATCTGTGCTTCAATGGGCGGTATGGTTACAACTGCTTATATGTATTATTACGGCACAGAGAATATAAATTCCGCAGTTTACCTTTCAGGCGCACAAAATGGTACTTACGTTTGTGGTGATGCTTTAAACGGCAGAATCGTTTTTGAAAAAAAGGTGCTTGTTGATTTCTTAAAGAAAACAACCAACGGCAATTTTTTCTTAACTATTCTTTTAAACGTATTAAATACACTCGGCGTTTTAGATAACGTAACAAATATGGTTAACAACATAGTAACCGAGAGCTTCGATGAGGCAAACGATAAGGTTTTAAGAAACTGTTTTGGTACTCTTTGTGGTTTTTGGGCGCTTTGTCCTGACGATGATTTTGAAGGTGGTGTAAAAACTATTTTCGGTGGTCACGAGAGTGAATACCCAGTTCTTTTAGAAAAAATAGAAGAAACTAAAAAATTCGTTTTCAGCACAGAAGAAACCCTTAAAAAAGCAAAAGAAAGCGGTGTTAAAATCTCGTTTGTTTCAAACTACAACGGAACACTTGCACCAGTTTATGAAAGAGCAAATTGTAATGGTGACGGCGTGTTAGAAACAGAATTAACCTCTAACTTTGCAGTGGTAGCACCATTCACCCAGATGCTCTCTGGTGAGCAGATGTTAGCGGCAAATAAAAAATATCTTTCACCTGACTACGTAATTGATGCAACACCGGCACTTTTCCCAGATAACACCTGGTTTGTAAAAGATGCTCCACACGTTGCGGCAGATTATAACACAGAATTCAGCGTGTTTACTTTTACACTTTTAGAAAGTGATGTTCAACCGAACGTTAATATGTTCTCACAATACCCACAATTTATGTCGGCGAATAGTGAGCTTGATTTGAAGGCGTTGGATTAATAATTGAAAATTGAAAGTTGAAAGTTGAAAATTTCGGAAGGCTTCGCCTTGATTATAATTTAATATGAAAAAAATTAATTCATCCTATCATTTTTAGTTGAGAAGAAATCAACTTTAAGTGATAGGGTGATTTTATATTTAAATACTTGCCATTTGCAACTTGTAACTGAAATTTAATTTAACTGTTGAATAAATAAAACTTATGTGGTATTATTCTATTCATTGAAAATAAAGAAAGAAGAACTAAAATGACATACTACATAGGCCAGGCACTCGGAATTTTAGCAATTGCTATGACTATTCTGATGTTTCAGTTGAAAAACAAAACACACATGCTTTTTGTAAATATAATATCAAATGCGGCAGTTGCAATAAATGTTTTATTTATAAAAAACGAATTTAATTCAGGTGTAATAATTTGTTTAATTGCTATTGTGCAAATAATAGTTTCACATATCCACGACAAAAAGGGTACAGAAGTTCCAGTTATAGAAAAAATAATCTTTTTTGTGCTTTATATTGGTGGCGGTTTGGTTGGTTTAACCGGACCAAAAGAAATATTACCAATAATTGCGGCTGTATTTTATATGCTTGCAATGTTCCAGAAGGACCCACAGAAAATCCGTTATATTTTACTTGGTAATATGGCTTCGTGGGTAATTTATTTTATTTCACCGTTCTCAACTTCAATTTTTGCACAAATAGCAGGAATCATTTCATCACTTATAGGTATTTTCAGATACAGAAAAACAAAAACAGAATAAAAATTAAACCCGAGAAAGAAACGTAAACTTCTTTTTCGGGTTTTATTTTTTAGTTTATTATATTACCTATAAGGTTTACAAATTTTGCAGAAACTTTTTGAAAGAATGTATCTGCACAGGTTTCATCTGCTATGAATTCTACATCATCAGAAGTTTCAGCCGGTGCAAAGCGTATATGGTCAAGAGAAAGCTCTGAATTTCCATTTCCTGAAAAACAGAATTCTATATTTTTTATTTCGTTTAATTTTTCATTACCATAAACAATGCCACATTCATTCTCGCGTAAATTGAGTTTGGTTAAATCAAGAGTCATTTTGTGCCACTCTTTATCAGCAGGAATTGTGAAATCATTATCTTTGCTGTCAAGAATTTGTGGGGTGTAACTTATAAAAGAGTTTTTAATAAAGTTAACACCTTCAAAAGTAATTTCTTCATCACCATTATTTTTTACATAAAAACTAATAATTCCGTAGTTACTGTAATTAGTTTCTACATCGTTAAAGCTTACTTCTTTTTTCTCATCCTCGTATGTCAAAAGTGGTTTTACCGAAAATTCTTCATTTTGTGATTTTATAGTCAGTCCATTTTCACCTGAAAATGCACTTTCTTTAGAAAAAGAAATTTCGGCATTTTCACTTGCCCAGGAATCATAAAATCCTGAAAATAAATCACTGTCATTATGCCAAACAGTTTCGCTGTCACAGTTAGTCCAAACGGCTTCTTTCCAATATTTAGTTGAGTAGCTTTTGTCTGTAACAAACGGAGAAACAGGTAAAAGCTTTTCACCATTTTCACTTGAATAAAGATTTGCTGTTTCTGATGTTACACTATAAGCGTATGAAACAGCTTCAGGTGCTTTAACAAGGTCGCTTGATACAGCAACAGTATTTTTATTTACAATTTTTGCTTCTGCTTCAACAAAAACTCCTGTTTTGTCGCAAACAGTAAAACCAAAAAGATTTTTACCATCACATAAAAGTCCGTCACCAACATTTTTAAGTGTAACATAAACTGTGTTATCTTTAATTTCAGTAGAGTCTATGTATGAAAGAGTGTAAGTTTCTCGTTTTCCGTAAACAAGTCCCAAAGCCGCTATACCCATTCTTTCGCCAATATCTTTTTTAGGTTCAGGATGAATACAACCAACCTCAGCAAAGAACGTAGGTGTGATGTCATAGGCGGTAACTACTGCTCTGCTTTTAGGGTCTTTTTCCTGAAATTCTGTAAAGCCTATATTTCTTTCTATTAAATCAGGAGCACCATCTGCATAGATATAAGGAGCTAATTGTGTATAAACAATCGGCATAAGTTCATCTTTGAATCCGAAAAGATTACTGTAGGTTCTATGAAGAGCTTCTAAAGAAGCAAAATAAAATTCAGAATCAAGACTGAGCATTATGTCTGATTCGCCCTGATACCATATTAAACCCGAAACGCTGAAATTATTAAGCGGAGCAATTCTCAGGTTGTAGTTAAGTGTTAAATCACGGTAAATATCCTGAGTAGCACCCCAAGAGGATTTGTCTATATAAAATCCGGTTTCTGTAAGAGTATTTTTAATTTTCTCATTTTCATCTATTGCTTCTCTTGAAAGCCAGGTTGCAATAGGGGTACCGCCTAACGGTGCATTAATAATACCAATAGGCACATTTAAGTCATCAAGCATTTTGTTTGCAAAAAAGTAACCCACAGCAGACATTCCAGCTACATTTTCGCTATCACCTGTTATCCATGAAGCGCCTTTTACATCCTTTTGTGGAGAGTAGGGGAGAGTTTCGTAATAGCTTTTACCATCGATAGTAGCATCATAGGTTGGCATAATCATTGAGCGGATATATGGTGAAGCCTTAAATGCACTTAAATCCTCAAGGGTTCTTATAGTTTTTTCCTGACCTAAAGGATAGTGCATATTACTCTGACCGCTTGCAATCCATAATTCACCAAAAACAACGTTTTTAAGTGTTCTGAATTCTTTTCCATTTTCCTTAATTGTAATTGAATAGCTTTCAAAGCTTCCTTTGGGAGCTAAGAATTCAACAGAGAAGCTGTTGTTTTCAGCCTTTGAAGAGGCGGTCAGGATTTTTTCATTTTTGCTGTTATAAATTTCAATTTCAATTTTACTTCCGCTGGTAACAGTACCAGAAATTTTTGATATTGCATTTTGTTGGAAGAGCATATTATCTGAATACATATCGTAAAGATTTGCTTTTGTGTTAGAAGCAAATGCAGGTGTGCTTATGCACCCAAGTAAAATTGGTGCAATAAGAAGTGAAAAAAAGCGTTTTTTCATAATCAGAAGTCCCCCTTGAATAAGTGTGAAGTGTCATTTATAAATTCAAAAACTGTGTCGCCATATTTATTAGTACCTTTTTTATAAATGGTAACTTTTGTAACGCCTGTGTTTTTAAAGTCCAAATCATATAAAGGGCATTCTTTTTTGTAACCCATTATTGAAAAAACTAAATACGTAATAAAAGCGGCGTGGCTTACAATTGCTATTTTTTCGCCTTGTTTCTGGTGAGTTTTTATGTATTCAAGCGCTTTTTCGGCTCTTTCAAACAAATCGCTCTCGTCACTTGTAGAATTGTAATAAAAAAGAGTTTTTGTAGGGTCAACGTCATCGGCTAAAACTGCATTTTTATTAATTTTATTTATTTCAGTAAATGATGAGTGACTATATTCAGGCGAAACCCCCGCTTCTGTTAAATATGGTAACACTTTTAAAATTTTTTCTTCTGGTTGTTTTTTTATAATTTCTGTTGCAGTTTCAACTGCCCTTAATAATGCACTCGAGTAAACTGCATCAAATTCAATATTTTTAAAGCGTTCACCACAAGCAATAGCTTGTTTTTTACCAAGTTCTGTGAGTCTTGGGTCGTGTAATTCTTCGTGAGAAAGTCCATCTAAAACTCTTTCAATATTCCCTTGACTCTGCCCGTGGCGGATTATGTAAAGTTCAAGCTCTTTGATTGGTTTTATATCTGACATTACAACTTAACTCCTGATAATTTTTATTGTTTTAATTTCCCAAGGGTGAAAATCTAATTTGCCATTTGTAACAGGTTTTAAATCATTACCAAGCAAGTCGGTTTCTGCAACGATTTTGCCGAATTCTGAATTAATTTCAATAGAAGAATTGTTGTCAGAATAATTACAGAATCTTGCTAAAATATAATCGTTTTCAGGGTAAAGAGCAGTTAAAACGACTTGCTCATTAGCTGTTTTAAAATCAATAAATTTAATAGTATTAAATTTGCCGTTTCCTTTGTTTACAGTAACAGAAACTAACGGCTGAACGTAGCAAAGTGCCGCTTTGTGTAATTCTACGTTATTCATTTTGGCACTGAAAGGGAAAATTGCAAATTCGTTTTCAAAAACACCTTCTAAAATTCTTGTGCCACACATATATTCATTTGAATAAATAAGTGGAATTAAAAGGTGGTTGCCGTTTAGAGCTGAACCCATACAACCTTTATTAAATATAGCAAGACCATTTTCTTTGTCACGAAGGCAAAGCCAATAAATTCCGTGGAAATACGTTGTGTTGTTAAATGATTCTTCTGCTGACACTTCTGTGTCAATAAGAATATCGTCATTCGGATACCAATATTTTTCGGTTTTTCTTAAAGCACCGTTCCATTCTGAAATTGAGTAAGGTAAATCTCTGAACATTTTACGGTCTTTTCTTAAATTCACGTTAAGACTAAGGCAGAGTTTATCTTCGTGGTGGTGACCGTTAAGTGTAAATGGAACTGGTCTGCCCTGCGTTACGTCAGTTCTGCCAACAAGTTCGTTATTCATTGTAACTTTTGTTTTGCAGTCGATTCTCTTTGAATTGCCAACGAGTGTCATAGTAAATTCAAACGGAATTCCACCAATTTCACCCGTTTGTGTCGCAATAGCGGAATTTTTGAAGGTTTTAACAGTCCAGTTACCTTTTGAAACACAATCCACACCATTAACGTTACCTGTGAAAAGTTCACCCACAGTATTGCCACAAATAATTCTTTCGGCTTTTACGTCTTTGATATATGCAATACCATTTTCAGTTAATTTGATTTTATAGCAAGGTGTGGTGAGTTCACCGCTTTCTTCATTGTAGCAGAATAAATTATTGCTCTCAACTTCCGCTTCTTTTAAGGTGAAGCGTTTAATGGTAAATGCAGGAATATTTACTTTTGCTACAATCGTCTTTTTGCCATTTTTCACGATTATTTCACATTCGAGTTTTTTGTTACCATCAAAGAAAATAGCATCTGCTTCTATAGGAACTTCTATATATTCACAAACGTCAAATGAATGGTGATTTATAACAATAACAGAGTCGCCGTTGTTATCGGCAAACTTTTCTTTTATGTATTTTAAAGAATTCTCTTTAACAAAAGAAGATGCATTCAAAGATGTTGGAATAAATCTACGAGACAAGTCTAAAAGTCCACAGATTGTAACGTCGTGATGCTCTGCCGCAAGAATGTATTTCCACGCTTCTTCGCTCTTTTCTTCAAAAGATTTGCCACCGAGTAAAAGAGAGAATGCGTTAAGTCTTTCGGCTTCTACGGCGTTGACTTCACCTTGACGGCAACCATTAAAAATTTCGTTACCGCAGTAACCCCAAGGCATCTGCACGTGGAAGTCGTTGTCAGTTGTTCTGTATTCGTCAACAGGTTCACCATAAATAGACGGAACATCTTCAAGAAGTGCATATTCGTAATCATCGTGTTTTTCTATTTCTGCGGTGATTTCTTCAATAGGTTGAGTTAAATCGTCATATCTTGAAGCTAAAAGTGGAGAATATTTTTTAAACATTTCTTTAAAATCTTCAAGAGAATAAAGGTCAGAATCAACTGGCCAGCGTGACAAAATCCAGTTGTCAACAGTTGTGCAGTTGTAACCTCTGCCTTGCTTGTCATACGTTGGTACGGCGGGTATTTCTGTGCCGTCTTTACCTATCCACTTACCCCACGAACTGTCATAAGTTTTAGGGTAGCCGTAACCCATAACGTGAGAGCGTAAAAGAGCCGCCTTGTAACCACAGAGAGTAATAAGTTGTGGCGTTTGGTTGTTTAAAGCGAATTCAGAAATTGCATAAACGTCGGGTGTTTTATTAAAATATTTTAAGTTTGTTTTTACTGCATAAGAAAGCTGACGAGCGTTAGACTCATCATTTATTGTAAGTGACAACGGTTGACCGTAGGTAGTAGCACCAAGACCAACTCTGTCAGGGTATTCTTTTAGTAATTTTTGTGTTAATCTGACAACTTCTTCATCATATTTTGAAAATTCATCAAATGTGAAAGATTCATAGTCAAGACCGATTCTAAGTTTTGGATATTTTTCTAACCAATCAAAGATTTTTAAAAGTCGTGGTTTAACTTCGTCTTTCCAGAGAACATAACCACCATGGTCATAAGTTAAAATGTAGAGTTTTTTGTCACTCATAAAATCACTCCGAATATTTTTGAATGTATATATTATATCACTTTATATAAAAATTTGAATAAATAGTTCTTACAAAATTTTATATAAATATATGGTGATTATGTAAAATAAAAAATCCCCGAGAACAGAAAACTGTTTTCGGGGACTATTTTTAGTTGAATGATGGTGGTGTGCTTTTGAATTCTTCAAAATTACTGTCCTTTGGCGACGGCTCTGACATACTGAAATACATTTTAGCAGCCTTGGTCGTGCCAAAATCCTGATTTGAACCGCTATTCTGAACTTTGTTGAATGCTTCGCGGAACATAGCGTTGTGTGCTTCTTCTCTGTTTAAAAGAAAATCAATAGTTTCTTTAACTTTTTTATCGTCAATTTGTCTGTAAAGATATTCATAAACTACTTTGGCTCTCTGCTCAGATGCAATGTTAGAAAGTAAATCTGCACAGAGGTCACCAGTTACAGTAACATAGTCACCAGTCCACGAGTAGCCAGAAGCATTTATTAACCCGGGGTTAAGTCCTAAAAGAACGTGAGTCTGAATTTCTCCTGCAGGCACTTTAGAAGCATCAACATCGTGACCATTTAAAAGATTAATAGTCTGCGCAATCATTTCCATATGACCTAATTCTTCAGCGGCAATATCTAAAAATAAATCTTTTATTTCAGGGTCTTTAATTCTGAAACTTTGTGACATATACTGCATTGCGGCTTTAAGTTCGCCATTTGCACCACCTAATTGCTCTTGCAAAAGTGCAGCATATTGCGGGTTTGGTCTTTCAATTTCAACAGGGTGAAAAAGTTGTTTTTCGTGTTTGAACATAATAACACTCCTTTAAGTATTAGTGTTATTATTGTTACCAGAAAATAGGTGAATATTAAAAGGACTTGAAAGAATATGTTTGTTGCTCGATTTATCTCACAAAAACCTTGAATATAATTGCCACCAATGGTAAAATAAGTTCATAAATTTATCTGACTACCTTTAAGGGCGTGATTTTATGTGGAAATTTATAAGAATATTAGTTTCGGGATTTATAGCAGTTGAAACTTTTTTAGGGACTGTTTCAAACGGTGTTTCGTCTGAAAACGTAACTATGCCAGAAGTTACTACGGGTGAATATACACAGAACGTTGACCTTTTTACAGGAACGGGTGGTACACCGTGGACTTGTGGTATGTTAAGCCCTGCGGCTTGTGCTCCATTTGGCACAGTAAGACTCGGTCCCGACACGTCGTTTGTGGGTGGCGCATTTGTTATGAAAACAAATACGTCGGGTTATTATTATGAAAATGCACATATAAAAGGATTCAGTCATTCAAGACTTTCAGGAACAGGCGCAACAGATTACGGCATTTTCAGAGTTACTCCCGCAGTAGGCGACAAAAAAGCAGACGTAATTCCGTTTTCACATAAAAATGAAACTGCCGCGCCTGGCTACTATGCAGTTTATTTAAAGACACTCGGTTGTCTTGCAGAAATGACTGCCGACGAACACACAGGCGTTCACAGATACACTTTCAATCACTCAAAAGATGCTCGTCTTTCTCTTGACGTTACAAGTGCCGCAGGTGATAACGGTTGTACCGATGGTTTTGCTTCGTTTGATGAAGAAACAGGACTTCTTACTGGTGGTGCAGTTTTAAGAGCAGTTTTTTCAGAGAGATATGACGGGTTACCGGTATATTTTGCCGCAAAAGCAAATAAACCTATTAAATCTTGTGAAATTACAGGCGATGAAACAAATCTTGTTGCAGATATAAATTTTGGTTCACTTGAAAATGAAAGTGTAGAATTAAAAGTTGCTATTAGTTTTGTCAGTGTAGAGAATGCAAAATATAATCTTGAGAATGAAACAAAAGACCTTGATTTTGATAAAGTAAGAGAAAAGACACTCGAAAATTGGGAAAATCATCTTTCTAATATAAAAATTGAAAGTACCGATACAGAGATTAAGAGAATTTTCTACACAGCACTTTACCATACGATGATAATGCCTACAAATTTTACTGATTTGAATGGTGAATATTTAGGGTTTGACAAAAAGGTACATATTGCAGACGGATATACTTACAGAACAGATATGTCTTTGTGGGATACTTGCAGAAATACCCACTCGTTATATATGCTTATAGAATCCGACGTGCAGAACGATTGCCTTAAAAGTCTTGTGGAAATGGCAGAAACGGGTGGCACACTCCCACGCTGGCCAATGGGTGCAGGCTATGCCGGCTCAATGATTGGTGACCCTGCAAATATAGTAATTACAGAAAGTTACCTTAAAAATTACAGAGATTTTGATGTAGAAACCGCTTACGAATATATGAAAAAAGCATCTGACAGCAAACTTGAAAAGGCGGGCAGAGAATATGCTGATGCATATAATGAGTATGGTTACGTTCCTAACGATATGGAAGGTGTTGACGATTCAGTAAGCCATACTCTTGAATACGCCTGGTATGATGGTGCGTTATCAACTCTTGCCACTGCTTTGGGAAAAACAGCGGATGCAGAAAAGTACACAGAAAAATCTACGTATTATAAAAATATTTTTGATGGTGAAACAAAATATTTCAGAGCCAAAAATAAAGATGGTGGTTTTGACAGTAACTTCAAGACAAATATAAACTCATATTTCGGTTTAGGTTTTCTTGATAAATACGTTGGTTGCTATTGCGAAGGCAGTGCACAACATTGGCGATATAGCGTAATGCAAGATATCGACGGAATGATAGACCTTTTTGGTAGCGAAGAATATTTTGTTTCGGAACTCGAGAAATTTATGGAAGATGCCGCACCAAAAAGAGCGAACTGGAATCCAGGGGCAGGTTATTGGATTGGTAACCAGCACGATATACATACACCATATTTATTTAATAATGCAGGTAGACGTGACCTTACACAAAAGTGGGTACGCTGGACGCTCAAAAATCGTTTTAGCACAGATATTGACGGACTCGACGGCAACGACGACGGCGGAACAATAAGTGCGTGGTACGTTTTCTCGTCTATGGGCTTTTATCCACTTGCCGGTACAGATAAATACTGGCTCGGCTCACCTAATATTGATAGTGCAGAAATAGCGCTTCACAACGGCAAAACACTTAAAATATCAACCGTAAACCAGAGTGATGAAAATATTTATGTTGAAAAGGTTACCTTTAACGGTAAAAAACTTGAAGATATATATATTACTCATAATGAACTTATGCAAGGCGGAGAACTTGTGTTTACAATGAGTAAATAAAAAACAGAGCTTACACAAGGTGTAGGCTCTGTTTTTATATAGAGAATTATTCGTTATCGCTTGTTTCTTCCACGGAGTTTGCTGTTTCTTCCGTTGTTTCAGACAGTTCAACTTCTTTTTCTTTCATATCTTTTGAAATTTTGAAAAGTTCACCCGATATCCAGAAACAGATAACAAGTTGAGGAATTAACATAACTATTACAAAGTAAGAATATATTTCATAATCAATATCAAACATAGTCGGTACAAGTAACGCTAAAGACGTTACCGTGTGAAGCAAAACAGTTGCAGTTCTTAAATTAAGTAACCTTTTCTTTTTTGCTTCTTCAATATCGAGATTAGCAATATTTGTAATAAGCTGAAAATGGAAATAAATTGTTACGACGTTGAATACAAGACTTATAATAGTTAGATTCCATTCGGCACCCATAAGAGACAATATAGCTTCTGCTATATTCCAGACACCTATTGCAATACCAAAGGGTTTAAGTAGTTGTGCAGACTTTTCTTTTTCAGAAATAATAGGCAATACTGAAACAATGAGAAAATATCCGAGCCAGTCAGGTAATATGTCAATTACAGAAATATTTACGTGTAAGTAAATAAGTATGTAACTAATAGCAATTTTTTTAATAGCAGAAGAAAGCGTTTTAGTTTCCATTAATATCCACCTCCACGGTAAATACATCTACAAGTTTTCCATCAACATAAACTGCAATTTTGCGGTTTGAATTGTAACCCCCCATAAGTTTTTTGTAGTCGTAGTTACTGTCAGTTTCGTTGATGCTTATGGTTTTATCCCATTCACTACCATTATTTACGCCGTGGCTGCTTTTGCCACTGCCATCAGTGGAGCTACTACTAAAATCAAGAAGAGAGCCACCTGTCGCTTCAAATTCTGCGTCGGGGTCTGCAGAGTATTCTATAGCTACACGCTCAACTTTTTTGTAATCGTCACCATTATAATTGTAAATATAATTTGTTTCGACGTGACAACCATTAAAATCTGCATTGAGATTTACGTTGTTGTCATAAATTTTACTATTAGAAAAGAAGGTGTCGTTTCCTGAAGATGTATCATATTCTATCTGGTAAACAGAAGACGTTTTAACAGTAAGAGTGCCATTTTCACCTTGCTTAACATCTTCAAAAAGGGTAGGGGCATCGTCTTTTAAACAGTAAATCTGTGCCAGTGGGGAATCATCAAGATAATTCTTCGATTTTTTTCGTTCGCCTGTTTCTCTTACTACCCAGCAGTTATTTTCTTTAAAAACTTCAATAGGAACAAAGAGAGTATCACCAAAGCCGTATTCAATTTCTTTTGAATAATTTTCAACGTCTTCTTCATATATGCTGAAAACGAGCGTAGCAGAATATTTTTCATCAGCTATTTTTGTAAGATTGAATACAGAGAAAGGACGGCTACCTGATTCATAAAAATCTAAATCTAAAACGTCATTTATAAAATGATAACCGTAAAGGTTATTTATTATTTCCTGATGTTTTTCTACAGGAGAAGCCGCAAGAAGCATTATACCGTTATTTTCTATAAGTGCTTTTGCATAAGTATCAATTGCACCAGCAATGGTAGTAGGGCGATTTATCCGCACATAAGCTAACGCTTTTTGGTATTGATATTCTGTTTGTGGGTAATATATATTGTTGCTTGCAGAATATCCTGCATTTACAAACAGACACGGTAAAGAAAGAATAATAGCAATACAAACGCTCACAAGTGCCATACCTTTAGGGTATTTTTTGAATCTTACAATTGCTTCAATTCTTTTAGAAATATTTTTACCACCGTTTGAAACAGACGTAGTTCCAGGCATACGGGCATATTTCTGGTTAACTTCATTTAACAGAAGAACGCCGTACTCTCTGCGGTCTTCACCCTCAAGGTTTTCGAGAACTCGTTGGTCGCAAAGCATTTCTATATCGTTGCCGATAAGGTTAAAAACGTAATGCATAAATGGGTTGCACCAATGTAAGCAACGAAGTAAACACCAGAATATATTTTGAAGAGAATCAAGATGTTTAAGGTGCATAATTTCGTGCAACAGAATTTTTTCATCAGTTTCTCTTTCAGCTGGTAAAACAAGAACTGGTGAAAAAATGCCACATATAAATGCACTGTTAATGCCCTTAACAGATATAATCTTAATGTTTTTTATCTTGTTTTCAGAAAGAATATGTTGTAATTCTTGTCTTTTTTCTGAAGAAATATCGTTACCCTTTTTCAGAATAAGGCGAAGCCTTATATAAGAAAACAAATAAAAGCACAAAAAAGCAACAACGCCCAAAATGTAGATTATAAATAATATATCTGTTATGCTCTTTGGCGCAGAGCTGATGTAAGGAATAACGCTTGAAGGCTCGGTTGCTATAAGTGGGCGAGTATAAGTCGAGCTAAGTAAATTTTCAACGTAGCTTTTCAGCATTTCGAGATAAACGCCAAAAGGCAAAAGCACTAATTTATCTGCTTTTACAGGCAGAAAAATTCTGAGTATTAATAAACCCCAAATTCCATATTGCCAACGAGGTGTAAGCTTATCTTTAAAAATATTTTTAACAATAAGTATAAGACCCGCTACAAGACTTACAGAAATGGTCTGAAGAAGAAACTCCCAAATATTTACCATGTTTATACCTCCATTTCATCAAGAAGCTTTTTTAATCTTTCAACTTCTTGCTTTGAAATAGGGGATTCTTTAAGAAAAGCAGCAATAAGGTCAGATGTAGCGCCAGAATACACTTTGCTTAAAAGCTCATCTCTCTCGTTTTTTGCACATTTTTCACGACTTATAGCAGCAGAATATGGAGTTTTACTACTGCGGTCAATGTTAACAAGCCCTTTTGCTTCCATTCGGTTAAGATATGTAAAAACTGTGTTTTTACTCCAACCGTTAAGTTCGTTAAGCATAGTTGCAATGCTTTTAAGAGCAAAACTTTCGCCTTGCCAGAGAACTTCCATTACAGACCATTCAGCTTCAGATAATTTCATAATAATTCCTCCGTATGATTTAACCACTCTAAATTTACTACAGTTGTAGTATGATTTTATCTTACACCTGTAGGAAGAATTTGTCAATAGAAAATATCAGATTTTTGTTATAGAAGAAAATAAAAATGGCGAGAGACGGGTTCAAGTCCCGTGAGAAAAATAATTTTATAAAAATTTCAAAAAATATGTTGACAAATGAAAAAATTGGTGTTATATTATTTAAGCACTTGCGAGAGTGGCGGAATCGGCAGACGCGCACGTTTGAGGGGCGTGTGGTAATCCCGTACGGGTTCAAGTCCCGTCTCTCGCACCAAGACCTTGGTTATTTGACCAAGGTTTTTTTATTTGATAAGGAGTTGCAATATGAAAACAAAACGAATTTTAATGTCCGTTCTTGGTGTTATAGTTGGTGGAATAAGCGTTGGCTTTTTTAAACTTGCGGCATTCGGCGTTGACCCATTCCAGTCTTTTATGAGTGGTATTGAGAAGTTAATTCCTATTGATTTTGGAACACTTTATGTAATAGTAAACGCCTGTCTTTTACTTTTTGCACTTGTGTTTGACAAGCATTACATAAATATAGCAACAATGGTAAATTTGTTTTTATTAGGCTACGTTGTAGATTTTTCTCACAACACCTTGCTTACAATTTTCCCTGAAGCATCTATGGTAGTAAGAATTGTGTGTTTCATTTTCGGCTTTGTAGTTTTATGCTTTGCTTCATCACTTTATATGACTGCAGATTTAGGTGTTTCAACCTACGATGCAATTGCACTTATTCTTACAAATAAATGGAAATTGGGTAAATTCAAATATATAAGAATTGCAACCGATTTAGTTTGTGTTATTTTAGGTGCCGTGCTTTTCATTCTTGGTAAAGGTGAAATAAAAGAAATTCCAACCTTTATTGGTGTCGGCACAATTCTCACCGCATTCTTTATGGGTCCGTTAATAGACTTTTTCAATCGCAAAGTTGCAATTCCAATGCTTAATAAAACAAAAAAGTAATAATAAAAGAGTGGGTTTTCATAAATAGAAAACTCACTCTTTATTTTAAAAATTAAAATAAAAACGACCTTGATATTTCTACCAAAGTCGTGGTGCAGAGAATGGGACTTGAACCCACATAGTATTTCTACCATTAGAATCTGAATCTAACGCGTCTGCCAATTCCGCCACCCCTGCTTATTTAATTCGTAATTCGGAATGCGTAACTACGAATGTGCGATTTATTTTAACATAATTAAAAATTATCGTCAATTGAATATTGTAAAATTATGTAATATTTAATATAATAAATGGCGATATACGAAAGGCGGTGGCAGAATGAGTAGCAGAAAAACAAAAGATATAAGTTTAATTGCACTTTTTAGTGCGATTATTGTTATTTGTTCACTTATTACTATTCCGTCCGCTATTCCGTTTACATTACAAACCTTTGCTATATTTTTATGCCTTAATATTCTTGGTGCTAAAAAAGGTTTAATTTCTATTTTGATTTATATTCTTTTAGGTGTTGTCGGTCTTCCTGTTTTTTCGGGTTTTAGTGGTGGAATTGGTGCTCTTTTAAACGTAACTGGCGGTTATATAGTCGGCTTTATTTTTTCTGGACTTGTGTTCTGGTTGATTACTGCAACATTTAACAAAAAAACGAGAAAAATTGTAAATTTAATCGCTTCGTTTACAGGACTTATTGTTTGTTATATTTTCGGTACACTGTGGTACGTTTTATTATTCATAAAAAATGGTGACTCAATAAGTTTCGCAAGTGCTCTCATGATATGTGTTTTACCATTTATAATTCCCGACATTTTAAAAATCGTATTGAGTGTTGTTATAAGTGAAAAACTTAAAAAGTTGGTGGGAAAATATGTCAGATAATATTTACAATGATTTAAATTTACCAATAGACTTTTCTGAAAATAAAAATGTTAAGTTTTTTCAAGCGTGTGATTGGAATAAACGTTTATTAAAGTTCAAATTACATAGAAGAAATAAACTGCTTTCAAAGAAAGATGCTTTAACGGATTTTGATGCATTTAAATTTACAATTAATAATCTTTATTGTGGTAAACCTATTCACGAAAAATCTGGTGTTAATTTAGAAACAATTTATAAAGAAATAGAAGAGTATATAAATACAACAAAAGAAATCACAACAAAAGATTTATGCGAAAAATATGCAGAAGCATTTAAAAATAAATTTGTCGATAATCATTTTTATTTTCAATTATCTATGGATAGAAATAATCCTGTTAGACTCCCAACTCATAAGAATTATCTGACATATTTTACAGATATAGTAGTAGAAAAAGTTGGTGATGATTACATAGTTATATCATCTGAATGTGAAAATGTAAAAGTGGGCGATGTTATTGAAGATACGGGTTGTATGTTTGAAACACTACCACAGAATAAAAAAAGGAATTTTCTTGTAGGTTGTCGTTCTTGGGAAAAGTGCGAAAATATAAAGATTGTTTGTAACAATGAGACTATTTCTGTAAAAACACATCTTTGCAGAGTTGCTGAAAAAGAAGAGAAAGATATAGTGTTTTCTCATTATAAAGATAATGAAATTGATATTATCAGAAGTAATACGTTTAATTCAACCATTGATAAAACAACCGTTAGTGATTGTGGTGTTTTAGGCGAGATATTAAGAAATAGTAAAGGAATAATTTTAGATATTCGTGGTAATGGTGGCGGTAATTCACTTTATTCAGCAGAGTTTATTAAAAATCTGAATGGTTACTGTGAAGAAAATCCTTACACAACAATAGAACTTATAACACCGTTACACAAAAAATCTAAAGAGCTAAAAACGAAGGATTGGGTAGTACATAATAAAAATAATATAGAATTAGAAAAAGCGACGTTTAACGGGAAATTGATAGTCTTAACTGACTATTATTGTGCATCATCAGCAGAAGAAACGATTAATTTTACTAAGTCTCTGAAAAATGTAATAAGAGTAGGTACTAATACAAATGGTTGTAATTGTTTTACTAATTTGTGGGTGTGTGTTCTGCCAAAAACATATATGGCGATATTTTTACCGAATGTTACATTTTTGGATATGTTTGAAGAAGGCAAGGGGTTCGAACCAGATTATTGGCTGGACACAACTGCACCTTTAGAAGAAATTAAAAATTGGTTAAAAAGTAACGATGTTTAATAAAACCAAATTCACCTATCGACAATAAAACAAATATATGATATTATTATACAAATAAATTTTTCAGGAGCGTTGTTATGGAAAAATATACTCTTAATTTTGGCAAGTTCTTGCAGTATGATAAAAAGTTCATTACAGAAATTGATGGTAACAGTGTTACTTCTGTTGCTTTCTGTGGCGAAGCACTTTATATTGCAACAACTGAAAATACGTTTGAATATTCTGAAGGTGCTTTAAAGAAACTTTCATTTAAGGCAGAAAAATTATTCTCAGAAAACGGCAGACTTTATGCTTCAATGGGTAAAGTTCTTTCAGAAATAAAAAATGGTAAATCAAAAAAGATTGCAGAATTTAATAGTTCAGTTATAGATATTTCAACTGGTATTGATGGCTCTTTCTGGCTTATTACAGAAGATACACTTTACTTAAAAGAAGATAACGAATTCAAGGAAATTGTTGGTCTTCCATCAGAAGTTGTAACTCTTGCGGCACTTGATAATAAAGCAAAATATTCTGAAACAGTTTACGTTGGTTCTTCGGTTGAAGGGCTTTTATCTATGAAAGGTAAACGTCGTCACTGGGCAGAGCTTCTTCCTGAAAATACAGGCGTTATGTCAAGAAAAATCAACTGTTTAGAGATAGATGCTCTCGGTCACTTGTGGGTTGGTACCGACGATGGTCTTAATATTTACGATGGTAGAAACTACTGGTTTAAAGGTGATGACTTCTATTCAGTTCCAAGCGGTGCTTTTAACGATATGTATTTCGCAAAAGACGGTAAAAAATATTTTGCTACAAATACAGGTGTTGTAACTCTTATTGAAGGTAAAATTTCTTACTTCTCTTACGGCGCATGGCTTATGCACCCAGTAGTTACAAAACTCGCTGTTTCAGAAAGCGGTACAATTGCGGCGGTAACTCCAAGGGGTATTAGTGTTATTACTTCACAATATATGACACTCGCAGAAAAAGCAAAGCATTTTGACGATTTCTCAGTTAAATATACTACAAGAAACGAAGGCTACCACGTAGGCAGAGTTTTAAGAAAATATGGTGATTTAGATTCAGGTTGGCTTCCTAACTCTGACAACGATGGTCTCTTTACAGGTCTTTATTGCGCAAGCCAGTGTTTCCGTTATGCCGCAACTGGCGAGGCGGATGCAAAAGCAAACGCTAAAAAAGCAGTAGAAGCTATGATTAAACTTACAGAAGTTACCGGTAAATCTGGCTTTACTGCAAGAGCTACAAGATATACAGACGACCCATATTTCGGCACGGGTAACCGTGAAGAATGGCACGCTTGTAAAGATATTCCTAACTGCGAATGGTTAGGCGAAACTTCAAGTGACGAAATGACTGGTCACTATTTCGCTTACGGTATTTATTTCGATTTAGTTGCAGATAAAAAAGAAAAGAAGAAAATTGCAGAAGTTGTAAAGAAAATTACAGACCATATTATAGAAAACAACTTCCACCTTTGCGACGTTGACGGCGTACCAACTACTTGGGCAAACTGGGAACCAGACCTTCTTAACAACGACGACCGTTGGTATTTTGAAAAAGGTACAAACTCTTTAGAAATACTTTCATTCTTAAAAACTACATATCACGTAACCGGTGACGAAAAATACAACAAGGTATTTGATATGCTCATTTCAAAGCATCACTACGCTATGAACTGTATGCAATATAAGGTAGAAGATGCTCACATAGCACACAT
This sequence comes from Acutalibacteraceae bacterium, assembly GCA_045533655.1. Taxonomy (GTDB): domain Bacteria; phylum Bacillota; class Clostridia; order Oscillospirales; family Acutalibacteraceae; genus DTU089. Next base: position 1,592 of record JAZSIE010000027.1, on the reverse strand, counting down.
TGACGACCAGCTCGACTTTACTAACATTTATCCACTTATTGTTTACACAGACAGTGAAGCACAAAAAGAGATTTTCAAAATGGGTCTTACTCACCATTATGAATACGAAAGAATCGAGCGTTCACCATTCTTTAATATAGTTTACGGTGCGCTTACAAATCGTCCTTGCGATATTGAAAATGCCGCAAAATCACTTTCTGAAATGAATCTTGACCTTATTGTATGGCCAACTTATAACAGTTACAGAAAAGATATTGAAGTTGATTTTGCACCAACAGAATTAGGTTGCGCACCACAATTAAAAGTGCCTGTTGAATATTCTTCAAGAGTTTTGATGAACTATGATGGTAACCAGTTTGTTTGTGACTCAGGTGTTGAAGAATTTGTTGAGGTAAACAAGAAAAACGCAAACAGAGCGGCAGCATTACCTTCAACAGACGGTGCAAACGGTATGGGTACTGCAATGCCATATATCTACCTTCTTCCATACTGGATGGGTAGATATTATGGGCTTTTGGGTGATTAATAACAATAAAAAACCAGTCCGAGCGGACTGGTTTTTTTGTGGAACTAAGTTTGCCTTATGGCAAGTGAAGTTGTTTACATAGAGAAGTTTCTACGAAGTGAAGTTTGCTTCGTAAATATAGCGAAAAACATCACAAATGATAAATAGTATTCGGGTTATAACCGCAAAACTATATAAAACGAAACAGTTTTTCGGGTTATAACCGCAAAACTTCTAAGAAGTAAAGCGTAAATTTATATTTGTTGTTGAATTTTACTTAAAATTAGGGTATAATAATTACGACAAATGTTTTAGGAGGATTTTGTATGCCAAATATCAGACCTGTTTCAGATTTAAGAAATTATGCAGAGGTTTTAAAAGAAATATCATTTGACGAGCCTGTTTTTCTTACAAAAAATGGCAGAGGATGTTATGCAATTGTTGATATAGAAGAATATGAAAAAACAAGAGCGATTATAAAGCTTATGGGTAAACTTTCTGAAGCAGAAAAATCTGCACAAGAAAATGGTTGGATATCAAGCGAAGATGTGAGTGATATATTGGGGGTAAAATAATGGAAATAAGACTTTCCCCAGTAGCAGTAAGTGATTTGAAAGAAATAAAAGATTATATCGAGCAAGATTTATCTAATCCTACTGCAGCAGAAAATGTTATTAAAAAGATAATAAGTGATTACACCCGATTAAAAACAATGCATAATATTGGCATACCACTTTCTAAAAAAGTTGGTTTTGAGACTGATTTTCGGTTTATAGTGAGTGGGAATTATCTTGTGTTTTATAAAACCGATAATGAATATATTTCAATTTATCGTGTTCTTTATAGCCGTAGAGACTATTTGAGATTGATTTTTAATGATATAGAATTTGAAGAATAACGGAGAGATTTTTATGTTAAGAAAAAGACAGGTACACCTTGATTTCCATACCAACGGCACGCTGCCCGTCGGCAAGAAGTTTTCAAAAGAACAATTTCAGCAGGCGTTGATAACGGGTCACGTTAATTCGATAACCGTTTTCTCAAAATACCACCCCCGGTGGTCGTATCACGGGACCGAAGCAAACGA